>NZ_CP058379.1:0-1671558 GCF_049244145.1 Gardnerella sp. DNF01204
GTTCTGCTCTGCTAACTTCTTTGAAAATTTGTACTGGAAAAGACATGTTTCCAGCATTTAAAATTATCCAAAATAGTGAGAAAGAGAATAACAATACTTTACAAAATGTAAGTAATACTTCAAAAACTTCTCAATCGCTAGATAATACTACAAATAATAATTCTGATTCGTCAGATTCTAATGATTCTTCTGATCCTAAAAAAGTTGAATCTTTTTTGGACGATTCTTATGATTCAATTCCTGTACAGAAAGATTTTGATTACGCAACTGGTTTGAAAACCATGCAAAATACAAATCTCAATGTGCAATCTATTAATCAAAAGCAGACAAATATACCTGCATCAGTTAATAGAGATCCAACAACTCATTTGAATACTTATGCCACTTTTGACACGTTTGTTCCTGGCGATTCCAATCGTTTTGCTCGCACAGTAGCATTGGCAGTTGCAGAAGGCTCAGGACGCGATTTTAATCCTTTGTGTATTTACGGTGGATCTGGTCTTGGCAAAACACATTTGCTTAACGCAATTGGAAATTATGCGCTTGTTAAAGATTCTTCCCTTAAAGTTCGATATATTACAAGCGAAGAGTTTACTAATGAATTTATTGAGGCTTTACAAAATACAAGTCAAAATCAAGGTCAGATTGCTAACTTTAATAGAAGATACCGCGAAGTTGACGTTCTACTAATCGATGATATTCAATTTTTAGGTGGTAAAGAAGCAACTCTTGAACAATTTTTCCATACTTTTAACGCTTTATATCAGGCTAATAAAAGAATCGTAATAGCTTCTGATGTTGCTCCTAAAAATCTTAGAGGATTTGAATCTAGACTTATTTCTAGATTTGAATCTGGTTTAACAGTAGATATTAAACCGCCTGATTTAGAAACTCGTATTGCTATTTTACGAATGATGGCTTCTATGAATGGGTCCAATGTTCCTAGTGATGTTTTGGATCTTATTGCGGAACGTTTTACTGAAAATATTCGCGAACTTGAAGGCGCTTTAACTCGTGTTACGGCGGTTGCTTCTCTTAGTAACCAACCAGTTAGTAAGGCTTTAGCTGAGCAAGCTTTACAGGACTTTTTTGCATCCGATATTGAAGTTAGACCAACAGATATTATCGGTCAGGTTGCTCAATATTTCCATATGACTTTTGATGAGATGGTTGGAAGATCAAGAACTAAAAATGTTGCTTTAGCTCGTCAAATTGCAATGTATTTAGCTAGAGAAATGACTAGCATGAGCTTGGTTGATATTGGAGAAGTTTTTGGTGGAAGAGATCATACCACTGTTATGCATGCTTATACCAGAATTAGTGGCGAAATGCAGGAAAAGCAAGAAATTTATAACTATGTTATGGAATTGACTGTTCGTTTGAAACAAAATCCTTCCAAAAAATAGAGTTTTGCACAAGTTTATTCATAATTTGTTTATTAAAGTAAATAAAGTTATCCACATAGTTAGTAACAAATGTGGGCAAAAGGTGCGAATAACTGGTGGAAAACGCCGTTTAAAAAGTGAATAAAATGTTTTTAACTACGCTAAAAATGTTAATAAGATAAAAACTAGAAAATTATGTGGATAACTTTAGCATTTATGCACATACTTCTCTTTGTGTTGTCAACATTTTTAAATTGTGGATAAAGGCTCTAAATCAGCAGTTCTTTAACTTTATCCACATGTTAACAACCTTTATTACTTTTACTATTTTATTTTTATCTAATATTCATACTTAATTACTTACTCAACTAACTTTCATAAAATATGATTTTTAATTGGCAGCATGATATAGAATAAAACACAGATTTAAACAGAAATGAGGAAAAATGAAAGTTGAAGTTAATTCCGCTTCTTTTGCTGATGCAGTAGCTTGGACAACTAGAGTCATAGATTCTAGACCAGCTAATCCTATTCTTGCAGGACTAAAACTAGAAGCAAAAGATGGAATTCTTCAACTTTCTGCTTTTAACTATCAGCTCTCTAGCAGACATCATGTTGAAGCTGGAATAGATGAGCAGGGTAGTGTACTCGTATTAGGCAAATTGATGGCAGATATAACTAAATCTTTACCATCAGAAAAAACCTATTTATCCTCTAATGAAACTACTCTTACTATTTCTTCTGGAAAATCAACTTTCACACTCCAACTAATGCCTGAAGGAGAATATCCTGATTTACCACAAATTCCTGAAAAACTTGGTCAGGTAGATGCTCCTACTTTTGTTCAGGCAGTAGTACAAGCTTCTGTGGCTGTTTCAAGAGAAGAAGATAGACCTGTTTTGACTGGAATTCATGCTCATTTTGAAGATGATTCTGTTACTTTCACTGCTACAGACAGATATCGCCTTGCAAGATCAACTTTTAAGTGGACACCAGAACATTCTGACATAAATACTTCTACCCTAATCAAAGGAAGCATTCTTAGAGATATTTCTCGATCAATAGATGAACATCAAAATGTTATTGTAAACCTAAATGATAAAGAACCATCTATTCTTGGTTTTGAAAATTCTGGTAGAGTAAGTACTTCTCAACTAATTGATGGAGAATTTCCTTCTGTAGATCGACTTTTTGTTGATGAATATCCTATTCATGCAATTATTAATCGAACAATGCTTATTAATGCTATTAAGCGAGTTGCACTTGTTGCAGAAAAAGATGCTCCTATTTACATGTCTTTCTCTGGGGATGAATTAACTTTAAGTGCTGGAAATGATTCAGAATCTCAAGCAAAAGAACTTATCGATATAGACATGGACGGTCAAGATATTATAGTTGCTTTTAATCCTAATTATTTAATTGAAGGTTTAAGCGCTATAAGCGAGCCATTTGTTCATGCAAAAATCACATCTGCAGTTAAGCCTGTTGAATTTAATGGTCAGCAGGAAGCTGATGGCGATGAGTCTATGAATTACAGATATCTTGTTGTTCCAATGCATCCTTAAAGATAAATAAATGTATGTTTCAAGACTTGTACTAGATCATTTTCGTTCTTGGAGTAGTTGTGTATTAGACTTTTCTCCAAAAATTAATGTTCTATTTGGCTCAAATGGTTTAGGTAAAACTAATATTGTTGAAGCTATAGAAGTTATATCTACTGGAACAAGTCATAGAATATCATCTTTGATGCCACTGATAGAGTGCAATAACAGTTGTGCTACCATACGACTTAATACTAAAAATTTTGATAATAATGATTTAGATGAAACTACATATGAGCTTACGATTAATTCAAAAGGAGCTAACAGAGCAAGAATTAATAGTGGAAAATCATTGTATATGAAGGACATAATTGGATTAGTTAAATCCATTTCTTTCACTCCAAGAGATCAAAATTTGATTTTTTCAGATCCTAATATTCGTAGGACTTTTATAGATCAAGCTGGAGCACTATTAATACCAAATTATTTACAAGTTTTACAAGAATATAATCATATTGCAAAACAACGTGCATATCTTCTTAAAAGTCTATCTAATAATAATTTAGCTAGTTCAACAAATGGATATAATCCTATATCTGATTTGGAAATATGGACGGGTAAATTCATTGAATCAGGAATAATTCTTACAAAAAATCGAAAAAAAATAATAAATTTGTTAAATGAAATTTTTCCTAAAATAGTAGATAAACTTTCCCGATCTTCTAATTTTGCTTCGATACAATATAATCCGTCTTTTGAAGAGTTAGAAGTTGAATCAAAAGAAGATTATTTTCCGCAAAAAGCTATAAGCGAGCATTTTCAACGAATTTATGCTGGGGAAGTTGCTAGAGGATACAACCTAATAGGTCCTCATAGAGATGATTTTACAATATTAATAAATAATCATCCTGCAAAAGAATTTGCTTCTAATGGTGAAGCATGGACTCTAGCATTAGCTTTAAAAATGGCTTTATTTAAGACTTTAGAAGAAAAAAATAATCAAAAACCAATAGTTATTTTGGATGATGTTTTTTCACAATTAGATGAATCTAGAAGAAAACAAATTTTAGAGTTTGCAAAAGAACAAGAACAAGTTTTTATTACAGTTGCATCCTTAAGTGATATACCAAAAGATGATAATCTTTCAGAAGAATCATTTATTGATATATCTAAAATAGTAGAAAAAAATAATAATCAAGATGAAAATTTCTTTAATAATAATCTTGACTCTAATCATAAAGATCTACTAAAAGATATTATTAATAATCGAAAAAATAATATCGAGAATAATTCTAATAGTTAAGGGGAAAATAATGAAAATTCCCGTAAATAAATTATTAAAATTAGACACTAGAAAGCTTCCTGAGATTGTTTTTTCTCCTATAGAAAAAAGGGGAGAAAAGAAAACAATAAACGAGCAAAACGCTTATAAAGCTTGGGAAAGTTTTGGAAAACCTGGTAGGGATCCACAAAATCTTTATTCGTTGCTAGGTAATTTTGCTAATAAAAAACATTGGAATGAGCCGCTTGCTATAGCAAGAATGCGAGAAGATTGGTGGAAAATAGTTGGTAAAAGTGCATCTTTAAATTGTTATATAGATCAAATAAAAGACGGTATTTTAATAGTTAGAACAAAATCAAACGTTTGGTATACACAACTTAGCTACTGCAAACCTATGCTTGAGAAAAAAATATTTGAATATTCAAAAAATATTAATATTAAAGAAGTCAAAATAGTTGGTCCATCTTTGCAAAAAACAGGCAAAAAATCAATAAATAGTAGGTTTAATATTAAGAATCACTAATAACGGCTCTTAATAAAGAGCGGTCATTATGCATGTGTAGAATGTTATGTAATATAGTTAAATCGCTAGAAACCCCTTTTTTGTGCTTTCTAGCGTGTATCGACCTCGTAAATGCCTCTTGGCATGAGGTAATACGGGAAGGGATCTAAAGTGTTAAACACTGAAGATAATTCAATGGAAAATTCTGTTGAAGAACATAAACTCGATGACGCTCAGCTTGATGATTCACTTTCTCCTGAACATTATGATGCTAGCGATCTTCGCGTTCTCGAAGGATTAGAAGCAGTCCGAATCAGACCAGGTATGTACATTGGTTCAACTGGTCCAAGAGGCTTACACCACCTTGTATACGAGATTGTAGATAATTCGGTTGATGAGGCTTTGGCTGGTTATGCTTCTCACATTGAAGTGACAATATTGCCAGACAATGCAATAAAAGTTGTAGATGATGGTAGAGGCATTCCAGTTGACGAAGTACCAGGAGAAGGCGTTTCTGGTGTTGAAACGGTTATGACTAAGCTTCATGCTGGTGGAAAGTTTGGCGGCGGCGGATACGCCGTTTCTGGTGGTTTGCATGGCGTTGGTATATCCGTTGTTAACGCACTTTCTACACGCGTAGAAATTGAAGTTCGTCGTCAAGGGTTCCATTGGACTCAAACGTATGTAGATCAGCATCCAACAGCACCATTGGAAAAAGGAAAGCCAATGGAAGAAGGTGAATCTACTGGTACATCCGTAACATTCTGGCCAGATGGTGCTATTTTTGAAACAACTACATACGATTTTGAAACTTTGCGATCTAGATTCCAGCAGATGGCTTTCTTAAACAAAGGATTGAAGATCTCTTTAACTGATTTGCGCAAGCCTGATGAAGCAGGGGACGAAGTCACAGGAGAAAATGAATCAACTAGTGAAGAAAAGCATCAAAGCGTTAGCTACAAGTATGATCACGGAATCAAAGATTACGTTGACTATTTGGTTAAATCTCGAAAAGCTGTTCCTGTAGAGCCAGATGTTATTGATTTTGAGGCGGAAGATCTTGAAATTGGTATTTCTGCCGAAATTGCTATGCAATGGACTGTTGCATATTCGGAAGCAGTTCACACTTTTGCTAACACTATTTCAACTACTGAAGGTGGTACTCACGAAGAAGGATTCCGAGCTGCACTTACATCTCTTGTAAATCGTTATGCTCGAGAAAAGAATATCTTAAAAGAAAAAGATACTAATCTTTCTGGTGACGATGTTCGAGAAGGATTAACAGCAGTTGTTTCAGTAAAGCTTACAACTCCACAGTTTGAAGGTCAGACTAAAACCAAGCTTGGCAATTCTGAAGCTAAAACCTTTGTTCAGCGAGTAATGACTGAAAAGCTTGGAGATTGGTTCGACGCTCATCCAAGTGAAGCAAAGAACATTATTCAAAAAGCAATTGAAGCTTCTCGTGCACGTATTGCAGCTAAGAAAGCTCGCGAAAATACGCGTAGAAAGTCAATCTTTGAAACTGCTGGAATGCCAGATAAATTGAAGGATTGCCAGTCTAATAATCCAGAAGAATGCGAGCTGTTTATAGTTGAGGGTGATTCCGCAGGTGGCTCCGCAATTCAAGGACGAGATCCTATTACTCAAGCGATTTTGCCTTTGCGCGGTAAGATTTTGAATACTGAGCGCGCTTCAATTGATCGAATGATGAAGTCGGAAACTATTGAATCCTTAATAACTGCTGTTGGAGGCGGTTATGGTGAAGACTTCGATTTAAGTAAGGTTCGATATCACAAAGTCATTATTATGGCTGATGCTGATGTTGACGGCGCTCATATTGCTACATTGAATTTAACACTGTTCTTCCGCTATATGCGTCCAATGATTACAGCAGGATACGTTTATGTTGCTATGCCGCCTCTTTACCGTTTGAAGTGGAGCAAGGGAGCACATGACTTTGTTTATACCGATGCTGAGCGTGATCGAGTTCTTGCAGAAGGTAAAGCTGCAGGCAGACAACTTCCTAAAGGCGAAGGTATTCAGCGATACAAGGGCTTGGGTGAGATGAGCTATCAGGAGCTGTGGGAAACAACGATGGACCCTGAACACAGAATCTTAAAGCAAATTCATATTGAAGATGCTGCTCGAGCTGATGAGACATTCTCAATGCTTATGGGAGACGAAGTAGAACCTCGTAGGCTCTTTATTCAACGTAATGCTCATGATGCAAGATTTATTGATGCTTAAAAATAGTTAATAAATCAACGTAAAAATAAAGCAAAATAAACTTTAAAATATAAATAAGAAGGAATAGCAGTGGTAGACGAAATAAACGCCGCTAATGATGGTGAATATAGAGATCAGTTGCCTGATGGGTCTATGGAACCACAAAGTCCGCAAGAATCAGATAATACTGATTACGGCTTAATGAAAGGTGCTCGCGTAAAACACATGGATTTGCAGCAGGAAATGCGCGAATCATATCTTGCTTATGCACTTTCTGTTATTGTTGAGCGCGCTTTACCAGATGTTCGAGATGGCTTAAAACCAGTGCATCGTCGTGTTATTTACGCTATGTATGATGGCGGCTATAGGCCAGATAGAGGGTATAACAAGTGCTCTCGCGTTGTTGGCGACGTTATGGGTAAGTATCATCCTCATGGTGATTCTGCTATCTATGACACTTTGGTTCGTATGGCTCAATCTTGGTCAATGAGATACATGCTTGTTGATGGTCAAGGAAACTTTGGTTCCCCAGGTGATGATCCTGCAGCAGCAATGCGTTATACGGAATGCCGTATGGCGCCTCTTGCTATGGAAATGGTTCGAGATATTGACAAAGATACTGTTGATTTCTTGCCAAACTACGATGGTAAAACTCAAGAGCCAACAGTTTTGCCAGCTCGTTTCCCGAATCTTTTAGTTAATGGTTCTGCTGGTATTGCTGTTGGTATGGCAACAAATATTCCACCTCATAATATGCGTGAGGTTGCCGATGGTGTACATTGGGCTTTGGACCACCCAGATGCTAGTAATTCTGAGCTTCTTGAAGCTTTAATTCAGCGAATTAAAGGCCCTGATTTTCCTACTGGAGCAACAATCTTAGGTCACAAGGGAATTGAGCAAGCGTACCGCACTGGTCGCGGCTTAATTACAATGCGCGCTGTTGTTAATACCGAAGAAATTAAGGGACGTATGTGCTTGGTTGTTACTGAGCTTCCATACCAAGTTAATCCTGATCGTTTAGCTGCCTCTATTAGGGAAGCTGTGCGAGATGGAAAGATTCAAGGCATTGCAGATATGCGCGATGAAACGTCTGGCCGTACTGGTCAGCGTTTAGTACTTGTTCTTAAAAGAGATGCTGTTCCAAAAGTTGTTTTGAACAACTTGTATAAGCATTCGCAATTGCAGCAAACTTTCGGCGCTAACATGCTTGCGCTTGTTGATGGTGTGCCGCGCACTTTGAGTTTGGATGCGTTTATTCGTCATTGGGTAAGTCATCAGCTTGAAGTAATTGATAGGCGTACACGCTACTTAAAGAGAGAGGCTGAAGAGCGAGATCATATTTTGCAAGGCTACTTAAAAGCTTTGGATATGATTGATGAAGTTGTTGCTTTAATTCGTTCATCTAAAGATGTTGATACTGCTCGCACTGGTTTGATGAATTTGCTTGATGTTGATGATGTTCAAGCAGATGCTATTCTTGCAATGCAGCTTCGTAGACTTGCAGCTTTGGAACGTCAGAAGATTCTCGACGAACATGAAGAATTAATGCGCAAGATTGAAGATTACAATGATATTCTTGCAAGCCCAGAACGTCAGCGCAAAATTGTTGGCGATGAGCTTGATGAAATTGTTGCTAAATATGGCGATGAGCGCAGAACTAGAATTCTTCCATTCTCAGGTGAAATGAATGTTGAAGATCTTATTGCCGAAGAAAACGTTGTTGTAACAGTTACTCGCGCAGGTTATATTAAGCGTACTAAGGCAGACGAGTATCGTGCTCAGCATCGCGGTGGTAAAGGAATTAAAGGCGCTAAATTACGTGAAGATGATGTTGTAGATCACTTCTTCTTAACTTCTACACACAATTGGTTGTTGTTCTTTACTAATCGCGGACGCGTTTATCGCATTAAAGCATATGAGCTTCCAGAAGGATCAAGAGATTCTAAAGGACAGCATGTTGCTAATTTGCTTCAATTTACTCCTGGAGAAACAATTCAAGCAGTGTTATCAATTCCAAATTATGATGTAGCGAAGTATTTGGTTTTGGCAACTCGTTCTGGAAAAGTTAAGAAAACTGCTTTACAAGAATATGATTCTCCACGTCAAGGTGGTTTGATTGCTGTTCGACTAATGACTAATGAAGAAACAGGCGAACCTGCTGATGAGCTTATTGGTGCAGCTTTGTGCAATTCAGAAGATGACATTATTCTTGTTTCTAAGCTTGGAATGAGCTTGAAGTTTAGAGCAGATGATGAGCAACTTCGACCAATGGGTCGCCAAACTGCAGGCGTTCAAGGCATGCGCTTTAGAGAAGGCGATGAATTACTTGATATGGATGTTGTATCTGTAGAAACAAGTAAAGATCTTCTCGTTGTTACAAACGAAGGATTTGCTAAGCGAACTGCTATTGAAGAGTATCGTTTGCAAGGAAGAAACGGATACGGTGTTAAAGCTGTTCAACTTGCAGAAGGTCGCGGTTCTTTGGTTGGTGCCTTGATTGTTGAAGAAACAGATCAAGTAATGGCAATTATGAAGTCTGGTAAGGTAATTCGCTCTGATGTTAACGAGGTTAAGCGTACTGGTAGAACAACTCAAGGCGTGACTTTAGCTAAGCCAGATAAGGGTGACGAAATCATCTCTATAGCTCGTAATGAGGAAAGAGATGATGAAAGTGACAATAAGAATGAAGAAGTAGAAGAAAATACTAGCAGAAGGAACTTAGATGAGTGAGGATTTTGAAACATCCAATAGCAAAGTTAATGGCGAATCTAACACTAATTCTCCAAGAACAATTGGTGGAACAGCTAGTTTTGAATCTAATGGTTATGCCAAGAGAAAAACTAGTCAGCCGCGTGCTAGAAGAATGAGTCTTTCCTTAGTTAGGGTAGATGCGTGGTCTGTTGCAAAAGTTACTTTTCTTCTTAGCGTAGCTGGAGGAATAATTCAAGTAATTGCAGCAGGATTAGTTTGGCTATTTCTAAACATGGTTGGTGTCTTTGATCAAGTAACTCAGATTGTTTCGTCAACAGGTTTGAATAGCAACGGTTTTAATCTTGCTGATGTATTCTCTCTTCCAACAATTTTAAGTGCTGTAACAATTCTTTCTGTTGTGGAAATAGTTATTTTAACACTACTTTCTGCAATTGGTGCTTTGCTATATAACGTTGTTGGTTCATTAGTTGGTGGAATCCATCTAACTCTTGGCGATGATTAAAATAAGTGATTTAAAATAAAATAATCAAAAATTCCCCCGTTAATCTTATTTAGACTAGCGGGGGAATTTTTAAATTAAAATCAAAGCATTTTTACTTAGAAACAGAATCTCTAATATCTTCCAATACTTTAATCATTTTTTCTTCACGTTCCTTGCGTTTTTCTTCATCTGTTTTTTCTTTTTCAATATTTAAGAAATTAACACCCATTTCTCTCAATTTGTTAATAGGCAAAACAATGAAAAAGTAAACAGCTACAGCAATAATAAGGAAATTTAATACAGATCCAATAACAGCACCAAACGAAATAGTTGCACCATTTATTGTTATTGTTAGAACACCATCTAAATCTGGTTTTCCACAAATTATTGCTATAAGAGGATTAATAATATTTTTAACTATTGAATTAACAACTGCTGTAACAGCACCGCCCATAACAACACCGACTGCCATGTCGATAACGCTGCCACGAGCAATAAATTTTTTAAAACCATTAAACATTGTTTATTTACCTTTATCTTTTTAATATTTTTCTATTAATAAAACTACTGTTTTTAAAGAAATCAAGATTATACATAACTAATATTGGATACATTATTGCAGAAGTTATAACGTCAGTAGGGAAGTGAGCTGCAACAACAAGCCTAGAAAGAGCCACTATTACAACAACAACAATGCTTATTATCAAGCCAAGTTTTAACAATGATTTATTAGATACATAAAGAATCATAAGAATCATAGCGCAAATCGCAACAGCTGCTGCAGTATGACCACTTGGAAAACTTGGATCTGGTGGAAGTTTAACCTTTACTCCAATAAAAGGCCTAGGTCTATGAACTATGAATTTAATTGCAAAAATATAAACCATAGGCAAAAGAGAAATAACAAGTTGTGTAAGAGTTATACGCCAATTTCTTTTAATAAAGTAAGAAATAATAGATAAAACAAGAAGTATGACTATGCAACATTTTGTAGAAAAAATTATTGCAAGAATCTTTGAAATAGACATTATGAAAGATGGGGAATAATTATGGAAAAATGCAACGATGCCTGTTTCTAAAGATCTTTCCTCACTCATAACAAGCACCCCTTTACCAATGCAAGGGATTAAAATGGCAAGAAGTAAAACAATAGAAGACTTTTTATTATCTACTATTTTTTGCCAAAAGTCATAAAACTGATTTTTTTGATTCATAGTTAAAGATTACACTTAGAAATATATATGATAAATATGTATTATGAGTATGCGTGTTTATTTATTTAAATGGATGATTTGATGGATGATTTTGTAATATAAAAGAATATTGATTAAACAAGTATTAATATACGAATGTAATAAGTTGAACACCGTACGAGGTGACGAGTAATATGAGGAAAAGATAGAAAGGGTTTACAATGAGCATGCTTGACCGACTTGAGAAGAGCGTTGAAGGTGCAATGAACGGGGTCTTCGCAAAATTCGGCTCTAAAGACTTGCAGCCTGTTGATCTTTCCAGTGCATTAGAGCGAGAGATTGATAATCAATCTATGCCAATTGATCGCGATCGTACAGTTGCTCCGAATGAATATCACTTTAAACTGAGTACGCCAGATTTTGATCAGCTTGGTAGTGAAGCGTTAGCTAACGAGCTTGCAGATAATCTTACACAATATGCAAAAAGTCAGCATTATGCATTTGTTGGACCTGTTGCAGTTATTTTTGAAGAAGACACAGATCTTGCTAAAGGTAATTTCAATTTGATTTCTGACTCTGTTCCAGGAAATGCTGTTCCTGTAACAACTCAAGAACAGTCAGAAAATCATCCAATGCTTGAAATTAATGGAAATAGATATTTGTTAACAAAAGATCGCACGATATTAGGCAGAGGATCTGGCTGCGATATTGTTATTGACGATCCTGGTATTTCTCGTCGTCATCTTGGAATAGATATTACGCCTGATGGTGTTATTGCTAGAGATCTTGGTTCTACTAATGGAACTTATGTTGAAGGACATCAGACTCCAGCAGCAACACTTTTAGATGGAAATACTATAACTATCGGACGTACTCGTATTTTCTATTGGGCTTCATCACAGGATCAGGAGTAATAGACGAATACATAAAGAGATACGAGTACGCGCATGATATTAACCGAGTTAACTTTTGCTATACTTAAGTACAGTTTCTTAGTACTTTTGTGGGTATTCGTGTGGTTTGCTGTTCGTTCTCTTCGTAGAGATATTGAGATTTTTAGTCCTAAAAAGTCTCGTTCTTTTAAGACTAAGTATCGTCGTAAGCCAAATAATTCAAGTAGTGAAAATAATCAAAATAATATAGTTTCTAGGAATGAAGAATCTAATAAACTTTCAGAAAATCCTACTTTACTTGTTATTATTGATGGTCCTTTGGCTGGATCATCCTTCCCTCTTGAACCATCTGGTGTAACTCTTGGAAGATCAGCAAACAATACTGTAGTTTTAAATGACGAATTTGTATCGTCTCATCATGCTCGTGTTTACTTTAATCAATCTGTAAAATCTTGGGTACTCGAAGATTTGGGCAGTACTAATGGAACTATGATTGGTCATAATAGAGTTAATGAACCAGTCGTTTTGCAACCACGCACTTCTGTGCGAATTGGCGCAACAATGTTTGAATTGAGGTGATTATATGACACAATTAGATTCAGACATTGATAGTAGAAATTCCGATACTGTATATAATTCTTTAAATAATAAAAACACTAATCGAGATAAAGAAAATAATTTTAATAAAGCTTCATTTATTGATAAAGCGTTGTTTATGTATTCCACGGCTGTTAGTGATGTTGGTACAGTTCGTAGTAATAATCAAGACTCAGCGTTCGCAGGAGAGCGTTTAGCATCTATTTGTGACGGTATGGGTGGCCATGCTGGTGGAGATACGGCGTCCACTATTGCAATAAGATCTTTAGCTCATATTGAGCAGGATTCAAGACCAAATGATGTAAAAGCTGTTTCTTCTATGATGGAAACGTCAATTATGGCAGCTCACGACGCGATTGTTGGAAAAGCTAAGCGTGAAAGACGTCTTGCTGGCATGGGAACGACAGTAACAGCTGTTTCTTTAGTAAACGGATACTGGGTTCTTGCACATTTAGGTGATTCTAGAGCCTACTTGTTGCGAGATAATCATCTTATAAGAATGACTTGTGACCATAGTTATGTTCAACATTTAATTGATACTGGTCATATTACTCCAGAAGAAGCAAGAAATCATCCGCAACGCAATGTTGTTATGCGAGTATTGGGTGATTTTGATATTGATCCACGCCCAGATATGGCAATTCGATTAGCTCATCCTTCAGATCGCTGGTTGCTTTGTTCAGATGGAGTATGTGGAGTATTAGAAGATTCCACTATTCAAGAAGTTATGAGCAGTGTATCTAATCAAGAAGAATGTGCTCAAAAACTTGTTTCAATGGCTCTTAAAGCTGGAAGTACTGATAATGCCACAGCTGTTATTGCAGATGCGACTTTGGCACTAGACGCAGATGCTTTTGATTTACCTCACCAAACACCATTGATTGGCGGTGCTGCAAGTAAGGATTTGGAATCGATAGCAGATATTGTTAATAAGGCAGTATCTTCCACACCAGTGTTGCGAGAAGGTAAAAATTCACCTGCTCAAAGAGCCGCTGCTCTTATACAAGATGGTGAAAAGTCGAGTGAAAAAGATGTTGAAAAAGTTGAAACAACTCGTTTAGTTCAGCCTTCTCACTTAAGAAATGAAGAAGAACTTAGGTCTACAGATACAAATGAGATTCCTATTGTAAAAAAGAAGAATGGAAGAATCTCAACTGATCCTAGAGATCCAGATGTTGCTAGAGCTGTAAAAAGAGAACAAGCTGAAGCACATAAAGCAAATAAGATTAGAAAAAGATGGATGAGAATAGGAGTTGCTTTCGCAATACTTGTAATATGCTCTATTGTTGCTTCTGGGGCATATCTTGTATATTCGTGGACTCAAAAGCAGTATTACATTGGTAAAGGTAACGATAGAGTAGTTATTTACCAAGGTGTTCCTACAAATATTTTTGGTTTAGAACTTTCTCATCAGATCGAAGAAACAGATATTAGAGTAAAAAAACTAGATAAATCTTGGCAAGATCAACTCGATGAAGGAATAAGTTTTAGCAGTCTTAAAGAAGCTAGAGGACACGCAAAATTAATAAGACGTGAAATGCGTGCTAGAGAAATTGAAAAACACAGTAATAAACAAAAAAGCGCTAAATCTAGTTTAGACGATAAAGATGGCAATAATAGTGGAGTTGTAAATTCAGACTCTGATTCAGGGGGTAAAACCTCATGAATATGTTGAGTATTAGAATTAAACAAATTTCTCTACTTCTGTTTTCCATAATTATATCTTCATTAGCATTTTTGCAGATGTTTTTGAGGATTAACGGATATATTCCAGCAGATTATATTGGAATGCTTACTTTTACAACAGCCTTATACTTAGTTCTATGGGGAGTTTTAATAGTAAAAAAACCTTATTGTAGTCAAGTTATATTGCCATGTATGCTTCTGCTTACAACTATCGGCACAGTAATGATTGCTAGGATAGATAAACAGCACAATACAGATATTGCTATGAAACAGCTTATATGGGTTTGTGTTGCTCTTGTTTTGTCAATAATTTTTGTGCTTGTTTTTGAAGATTACAGAATACTTAGACGCTTCTCGTATGTAAGCATGATAATAGGTCTTATATTGTTACTATCTCCAATGCTTCCTATAGTTGGTAAGGAAATTGGCGGAGCAAGAATATGGATTGGTTTTGGTAACCACACTCTTCAACCTGGAGAATTTGCAAAGTTATTCTTAGCATTCTTCTTTGCAGCATATTTGTTTGACCATAGAGACAGGCTTGCTGTTGGCGGAAAAAAGATTTTAGGCGTGCATCTTCCGCGATTTAAAGACATGGGTCCTATTGCACTTGTTTGGGCTGCATCAATGTGCGTTCTTGTTGTACAACATGATTTAGGAACATCTTTAATGTTCTTTGCAATGTTTGTTTCTATGTTGTATGTTGCTACAGGCAGAAAAGGTTGGCTTGCAATTGGATTTATAGCATTCATGATTGGATGCTTTGTAGCTGTTAAATTATTTGCTCATGTGCAATATAGAGTAGATGCTTGGCTTAACCCGTATGACCCAGTTATTTACAATAGATTCCCAGGTGGTTCTGCTCAGATTGTTACAGGATTATTTGGATTGGCAGCTGGTGGTGTTACAGGAACCGGATTAGGGCAAGGTCACCCATCTTTGACACCTCTTGCTAATTCTGATTTTATTTACGCTTCAGTTGGTGAAGAATTAGGATTGACGGGTTTGTTCATAGTATTAATGCTTTACTTGATTATTATTGCTTCGGGTATGATAACGGCAATGAAAATCAAGGATGGTTTTGGAAAACTCCTTGCATCTGGTTTAGTTTTTACAATGGCTTTCCAAGTTTTTACTGTTGTTGGAGGTATTACTCTTGTAATTCCTTTAACTGGTTTAACAATGCCATATATGGCTGCTGGAGGATCCTCATTAGTGGCAAATTATTTGCTTGCTGCTATTTTGATTGTTATCTCTAATGCTGCAAATAAGCCTGAAACTGCTGTTATGTCTGATACTTTCCAATACGAAGCTTTAGCTGCCTTAAGAGAACGAGAACTTAGGGAGAGAGAAAATAAAGCCTCTGATCTTAAAGAAGATGGAGGTGAAAGTTATGAATAAATGTTTAAAAGAGCTTTTTACTGCAGTAATAATATTATTCGTAATACTTTGTGTTTCTAGTACTTACATAACTTCTATAAAATCAAACGAGTTAAATTCAGACCCTAGAAATAGACGAGCACTATACCATGAATTTGGGTCTCCTAGAGGAGCAATACTTGCGTCTGATGGAACAGTATTAGCAAAATCTGATCCATCTAAAGATGCTTTTGTTTATCAGCGCTCATATTTCAATGGTGAAGTTTATGCTCCGATTACAGGATATTATTCAATAAGTCAAAGAGCTGATAGAGGAATAGAAGCGTCAAGGAATGAGCTTTTAAGTGGACAGTCAGATGCTTTATTCCTTCAAAAGTTTAAGTCATTGTTTACTGGAGCAGAAAATAGGGGTGCTTCAATAGAAACATCTATTAACACTAAGCTTCAGACTCTTGCATATAATCTACTAAAAAATAAAGAAGGCGCTTTAGTTGCTATAGAGCCAAAAACTGGACGAATACTAGCAATGGTTAGCACTCCAAGTTACAATCCTTCTCTTCTTGCTTCTCACAATGTTTCTTCTGTAAATAGGTCTTACAAGGATCTTATATCTAATATTTATAATCCGATGCTTAATCGTTCCATTTCTGAACTGTATGCACCGGGATCTACTTTAAAAACACTTATTGCTGCTGCAGCGTTAGAATCTGGAAAATATGATTTAAATACTCAGATTCCAGCTGGATCAAGCTACACTCTTCCTGGAACTCGAACGCATTTAACAAATGTTGTTGTTCCTGCAAATGGAGTTAACGGACAAATATCATTTGAAGATGCTTTAGCTTATTCTTCAAATACTGCTTTTGCACAGTTAGGAATATCGTTAGGGTCTGACGCAATAATAAAGCAAGCTAAGAAATTTGGATTCTTTAGCTCATTTACTTTAGATGGATCAGATTCAACTGGTTTCCCTATGAGAGTAGTAACATCATTACTTTCTACTAAACCATCTCAAGATAAATTAGCTCTAGAATCTATAGGTCAAGGAGATGCAAAGATTACTACGCTTCAAAATGCTATGATTGCGTCGGCTATAGCTAATAACGGAACTCTTATGAAACCAACTTTGGTTGATTGCGTAAGATCTAGTGATTTGTCTGTTATATCGCAAACAAATCCTACTGTTATGAGCCAAGCTATTAGTGCACAGACAGCTGCAAAACTTAATAGTATGATGCAAAGTGTAGTAGTTAAAGAAAATTCAAATCTTTCTCTACCAAATATTCATGTTGCAGCAAAAACTGGAACAGCGCAGATTGGTGTAAAAAATCAGTCTGCAAATGGGTGGGTAATTGGATTTGCCCCAGCAGAAGACCCTAAAATAGCTATAGCAGTAGTAGTTCATAATGCGAACACATATGGAACTTATACTGCAGGACCTATTATGAAGCAGGTGATGAAGGAGGCTCTTAAGCAATGAAACTTGTTGAAGGACAGTTAGTTCATCATCGATATAGGTTAGATAGACGTCTTGCACAAGGCGGTATGGGCGAAGTATGGAAAGGTTTTGACATACAGCTTGGCAGAATTGTAGCAATTAAAGCTCTTAGAACAGACACTAACAATGTTGAAGCTAAGTTGCGTAGACTTCGCGCAGAAGCACATAATTCAGCCAATTTAGCGCATCCTAATATTGCGGCATTATTTGATTATTATGAGCATGATGGTATTGGCTTCCTGATTATGGAGTATGTGCCTAGTAAATCTTTAGCAGATTTGTATCATAAAGAAAAAACTGTGGAACCAACTCGTTTGCTTCCTATTCTTATTCAAACAGCTAGAGGTCTTTTTGTAGCTCATTCTCATGGTGTTATACACAGAGACGTTAAACCAGCAAACATTATGGTTTCTGATACTGGAAGTGTAAAAATAACAGATTTTGGTGTTTCTTATTCTAGTGATCAAGAACAAATAACTCAGGATGGAATGGTAGTAGGAACGGCTCAATATATTTCTCCAGAACAAGCTCAAGGAGAACAAGCTACTGCTCAATCTGACATATATTCTCTCGGAGTTGTTGCTTACGAAGGACTTTGTGGACACAGACCATTTACTGGAGCTACGCCTGTAGATATTGCAGCAGCTCATGTTAACGATCCTGTTCCACCTCTTCCAGATAGTGTTGATATCCAATTAAGACAGTTTGTAATGTCAATGCTTTCTAAAAATCCAAAAGACAGACCTAAAGATGCTCTAGTAGTGTCAAAAGTTCTTTCGAAAATAGAAAGAAGACTTTTAGATCAACAAACAGCATTTAATAATAAAAACTCAGTACCTTCTTCCGCTGTTCAGCGTCCTGCTCGTAGCGTGAGAAGTGTTCCAAAAACTCAAGTGAATATTATTAACATTTTAAACAATAACAACCGCAAGGAGCAGCAATGAGTAACACAATGCCTACCTCATTAGCGAATGGACGGTATCAATTAGGTGAATTAATTGGTCGTGGCGGAATGGCCGAGGTGAGAATCGCAGAAGATAAACGTCTTGGTCGTACTGTTGCGGTTAAAATTATGCGTTCTGATCTGGCAAATGATGAGATTTTCTTATCTAGATTCCGCAGAGAAGCACATTCAATTGCTCAGATGAACAATCCTAACATAGTTAATATTTATGATTCTGGAGAAGAATCTGTAGAAGATGACAATGGTGTAGAAGAGCATCTGCCATATCTTGTTATGGAATATGTTAAGGGTAAAACTTTACGCGATATTCTTAAAATGAATGGTGCTTTGAGTCAAAGAGATTCTGAACAAGTTATGCTCGGAGTTCTTAATGCTCTTGAGTATTCGCACAGAATGGGTGTAATTCATAGGGATATTAAGCCTGGAAATATTATGATTTCCGAGCAGGGCATTGTTAAAGTTATGGATTTTGGAATCGCTAGGGCATTGGACGATTCTGCAACAACAATGACACAATCACAGGGCGTGGTTGGAACTGCTCAATACTTGTCTCCTGAACAAGCTCGTGGAGAACAAGTAGATATGAGATCTGACTTATATTCTGCTGGCTGTGTTTTATATGAGATGCTAACTGGTAGACCTCCTTTTACAGGTGATTCAGCTGTTGCAATTGCGTATCAGCATGTGTCTGAGGTTGCAACGCCATTAAGTACGCTTGTTCCTGGTCTTCCTGTTATGTGGGATAAGATTTGTGCCAAAGCAATGGCGAAGGACCGCCAGAATAGGTATGCAACTGCCGCAGAATTTAAAAATGACATATTGGCTTTTATGAATGGTGGTGTTCCTGTTGCTGCAGCATTTAATCCTCTGACGGATTTGGCTAATATGCGTGCTAGAAAGCAGGCTGAGCAGAATGCTGCAACACAAGCAATGAACAATGCTGATACCGCATCAACTCAAAGCTTTGGTGCTATTACAGGTCAATTTGAGCCTTATACTCAAAATACTGGTTATAACACTAGAGCAGCGCAGCTTGCAGCTAATAGAGCAAAAAGAAGCAAGAGAATTGTTATTACTTCCGTTATATCTGCTGTAGTTTGCGCAATTATTGTTGCTGGAATTTTATTTGTTTTGAATCGCAGTAAACTTGCTGGAGAAGTTGTAGTTCCTACATTTACAGAAACAACAACGCAGGATGCCGCTCGCGAAAAGTTGCGAGCTCTTGGTCTTATCCCAGATATTTTGGAAGATGATAAATCTTCTCAACCAGAAGGAACTTTTACAAAACAGCTTCCTAAAGGTGGAGCTAAAGTTTCTTCAGGATCTAGAGTAAGCGTATGGTTCTCTGTAGGTCCACAGTCTACTAAGATTCCAGATGTTACTGGTAAATCGCAAGATGTAGCACGTAAAGCTCTTGAACGTGCTGGATTTAAGATATCTAATGTTCGTGTAGAAGATAGCACGGAAGTTAAGAAGAATCATGTTACTCGTACAGATCCTTCTGCAGATTCGTTTGCAGACAAGGGGTCTATGGTTACCTTATACATTTCTTCTGGTCTTACAAAGATTCCTGATGGTTTAGTTGGACAATCTAAGGATGTTGTAACAAGCGAATTGCAAAATCTTGGTTTTACTGTAAATGTTGTTGAGGAAGAATCTGATACTGCATCTGAAGGAACTGTGACCAAGATGAACCCATCTTCTGGTGCTGCAGTAAAGCCTCATAGCTCTGTAACAGTATATGTTTCTAAAGGAAAGCCTAAAGTTGAAGTTCCTCGTTTGGCTGTTGGCACTGTAACTTTCAAGCAGGCTAAACAAGTATTGGAAGCAAAAGGCTTTAAGGTTGTTGCATCTGATGCATCAGCTAAAGATGATGACATAGTTACTGGAATGTCTGAAAAAGAAGGAGCAAAGATTGACAAAGGTTCAACAATCACTTTGACTGTGAAATCTGCTACTCCTCCATCGGACCTTACAAAGCCAGGTACGGGATTAGATTTTAATAAACCTTCTACTGAAGCCCCATCTACATCTACTACAACAACAGATACAGGTTTGTAAAAAGCAAAGCATAAAGCCAGTAAGTTTAATAAGCTTACTGGCTTTTTATATTAATTAAATGCATATGTTAATTAAGTGCATGCTTAATGTCCACGTGTTTTAGTTAGTTCTTGTACATAAACCAAAAGTAGATTATCTAATCTTATACGAAAAAATCAGGGTTAAGAAATCATCCTAACCCTGATTTTTATTATTTATTAATATTATCTACTTACTTATTATCTACTTACCCCTTAGTAAGGCGTTGCTGTGTATGCAGACATTTCTCTTAAGAATGGTATATTTGCCGAAACAAACGGGTATACCCATTGCATAAGTATCATAATGCATATTAGGTAGATAATTAAGGAGAGAATTAATCTCACTGGAAGAATTCCAGGCTGTAGCCTCATGAGTCCGCCAAAGATGCTGAATTCAGGCTTTGGCTTTAGACCTGCTTTAATCTCGCGTCTTAATGGCCACTGCCATGCAATAGCTCCAGCAGCAAAGATAATCAAATAAACTATCAGCGCGCCAATCATAAGCGGAACAAGCGAATCGAGATGAGAGATCAAAGATTGTTGCTCGTTATTAACAAACTTAACTTTTCCGTTTTCATCTAAAGTAGAAAGCTCTTTTGGAATACCGTCAGAAACTTTAGCCCAATAGTCAAGCTCTCCAAAGCTAACAAAGCGGAACTTAGGTGTAGAGAACTTAGGTTCGCATGTAATAATGGTGATCATGCGTTTCTTTGGCTCTTTACTATGGTTTATTGGATCTGGGTCAAGAACCTCAACCTGTTCTGGTCTAACAATCTTGTGAGTAATGTATTTGTAAACGAACCAATAATCTTTAGTTCGAAGAATAATAGAATCTCCCTTTTGGAACCTATCAACATCCGCAAGAGGCTGACCATAACCATTGCGGTGACCAATAATTGTAATGTTTCCGATTTCTCCAGGCAACTCAGTTTTAGGATAATGACCTAATCCTCGACGATTAAGTATCTCCATATCTACACCTTCAATAACATTACGCTCCCATTGATCACCGAAGCGTGGAATATAGATTCGTGCTAGAAGATCTCCATGTTTAACGCCCTGTAATTTAGGAGGATTGTCTACTTGAGGAAGAGCAATTTTTGTTTTAGGACCAGCAGCAGGGTTTGTCCAAGAAACAGATTGACGTGTTTCAACTTGTATATGTTCAGCTTGTGCACCCGTCCACCACATCTGCCAGACAATATACAGTGCACAAATAACAGCGAAAGAAATAAGAAGTTCTCCTACAACACCAACTGCTTGCCAGATAATACTGGTTTTGCCGTGTTTAGTTTCGCTACGTTCGTGCATATTGTTAGAACGCTTCATGTTACTCCTTTATTGCCTGTTGGAATGGTGTTGTGGCGAAATATTACTACTAATAAAATCGGCATCTTTTGGAACCGAAGCATATCGTAGCGGCTGTAAAAGTGCAGAAGATTCTGCGAATTTTAGATTACTCTTTTTTTCCACTTTCCATCCCAACCCAAAACCGCTGACATAGTCTTTATATGTTCGAATTGCTGGAGAGTCATCCAGCGCATCTACCATGTCTTCGATTGAGCCAATAGCAGATATTCTATACGGTGGCGAGTACTGATGACCTTGTAGCATAAGCACATTTCCGATACAAACAACAGCAGAATTGAATAGTATGCGTTGGTCTTGGATTGTTATTGCCTCTGCTCCGCCTCTCCAAAGGGCATTTACCACCGCTTCTATGTCTTGTTGGTGTATTACGTAGTCATTTATGTTTGCGGAGCTTCCAGACCCGTTTACGGCTGTTTTCCACAGTGGTGAATCGTTTAGTGTAACACTAATTCCAGGTCCCTGTATTGCTGGGAGTATTGTGCTAGCACCAGTATCGTCGGAAGAATCTGCATCATTTGTATTATTCGTTAAAGTTTTGTTTAGAAGATTTACCTGTGAATCTAGCTCTTTAACATCTTCTCTTAAGCTTTTTGCTCTTTGAGAATTTCTTTCTACCATCTGACCGGTGTCTGATGTAACAAACGCTGTACGATTAATACGCAAGTTAGTAATAAATAAATATCCTGTAAAAGAGATAGCTAATGCCACAGCAATGCTTCCCAACAGCGATTTTTTAGCGCTGTGTTTACCTGTTTGTCTAGCCATAGCATCCAGTCTTCTTATTGCGTTCGAGTGTAACTATTATTATAGCGTGTAGCCGATTGATTGGAGAGTTACTGTTATGGCTGACGAAGAATTAAACACATTGAATGCTGCTTCATCTGCCGATGCTGGCGAAGCAAAAGAATCTTCTAAAGAAGATTTGTATGGCGTGCCTATGGAGCAGGTTGAAGCTGTGCTGAATGCGACTGCGGACAAAGATTCTTTGTCTCCGCAGATACAGCGAATGATGAAGCGTCAAGAAGAAAATACTCGTAGAGTTGAAGAGTCAATTAAAGGAACAAAGGCTAATGCTGGTTGGTTTGTTCCGCTTTTCTGCACGCTTATGATTGTTGGTTTGTTCTGGGCGGTTGTTTACTACCTGAATCCTTCTCTACCAATTCCTGGAATTGGAGCATTTAATCTTTTGATTGCAGCATGCTTGGTTATGGCTGGATTCTTAATGACAATGTGCTGGAGATAAAAAGTTAATAGAACTTTTTAAATCTTGATTAATGGCTGCGTGCATGAGTGCGCAGCCATTAATTTATTTATTGTATATTATCTGTTTATCTGTTACTTGACTTGCTCTAATAATTACGTGCTGGTTTTTACTATCCGTAGTAGCCAGAATTCTAGTTGTACCACCATCTTTTAATTTAAGTTTTTTCTTCAAATCATTAACACTAATTGGAAAATTGTACGTGGCTATATTCGCGTACTCTAAGTCTGAAATAATTTGCTTGATTTCTTTTTTATTCATGCTGCAGACTCCTTCTATTTTCCAAATTTTTCCAGGAAAATCAGAGTTACAATTTTCTGAAATAAAAATGTGGCTGTTGCTTGCGATTTGATAAACACCATATTTTTGTATTAAGAGATTGAAACATCCTGCTTTCATAATAGATGCGTTTGGCTCATAAACATATTTAGCTAAATTTCTCCAATTTTCCATAACATTTGTGACATTATTTGAAATCTCGTAAGATTCTTCAACCTTGTGTAAAGACGAATCATATTTTGCGCAAAAAACAGTAATATTTTCATTGTTAACGCAATGAATCTCAATAATGTTATGTAAATTTGCGTCCAATACTAAAAGTAATTCTTTGCATTCATTGTTGTGAGAAATTATGTGTACCTGACTAACGTTTCCGTTAAAATCACATATAGCTTTTCTCCAATCAAGCATTGGGGATAGTTTTATAATCACAAATTTTGAAGCATCTAGCATCTGTGACTTTAGGTTTATAACATTCGGAGTGCAATCTTCTATAGCGTATGTTCTGGATCCTTTTTGGTCGCGTCTTGCGGGATCAATGTAAATAATGGTAGCTGAATTTACGTTATTTAATACTTCAGAGCTTGTGCAATTTACGCAATGAACATTTTTTAATCCCATTACAATCATATTGTGCTGGCTAATAGCAGATAATTCTTCTTGTTTTTCTGCGCAAATAGATTCACTGAATTCTTTGCTCATTATTGCGCAATCTACGCCAAATCCGCCAGTTAAATCAATTAGTGTAGTGTTAGACTTGTTTAAGTTATTATCTTTTATAAGATTATGAACTATCTGCGCCTTATATTGTGCGGTTGCTTGCGATGAACATTGTTCCATCGAAATGTGAGCTGGATATATTACTTGTTTATTCATATACCAATTAGGCAGTTTTGTTTTTGCAATCTGTTTTCCGCTTATTTGATTAACGGCAAATAAAACATTGATTTTGGGATTATTAGATGCTTTTAAAGCAGCATCTTCAGGGTTAGCATCTTGATTTTCCTTAATAAAATCAAGTGTTTCTTGGCTTTGTGGATTTAGATGTTTTGGATGATTGAATTTAGATTGCATAATTTTATTTCTTATTAAGATTGGAGAAAATCACAATTTATAAAAAATGTGGATAACTTTTATGCACTTGTTAACAGGTTTTAAAAGACTGAGTTATCAACGTTTGTGTACAACATTGTGGATAACATGAGCAGATATTCCCATGTTATACCCAAGTTATCCACTTTTGTGTCCACAATTGTGGAGAACTACATACGTGTAATTTAAAGTTGATTAGCATATACATAACATGCAAATAGATAGGAGCACAATAAGAATCAGTAAAGAATATATAGCAAAACGCTCATTAAAAGATGCTTTTTTAAGAATCGGATTATTAACTCCAAGCAAAGTAGCCAAAATTGTTCCAGTGATAAGACCACCAACATGAGCCTGCCAAGCAATATTTGGAATAATAATAGGCATAGCTAGAGTTAAAGCAATCCATATCAAAGTTCCTCGAGTATTTTCACCGAGTCTCCATTGAGCTACAAGAAGTGCCCCTATAAGCCCCATAATTGCACCTGATGCACCATAAGCCGACAAGAACCAGTTTCCCGTCATTCTGCAGTAAAGTAGGGTTGCAACGCATCCTCCTAGTCCTGAAATGACATATAGGAAGAAGAACTTCCACCTGCCAAAGAATTTCTCTAATTCTATTCCGAGAGAATATAAGCAGAGCATGTTGAAAAATATGTGGCTAAATCCAGGAGAATGAACAAACATAGATGTAAACCAAGTCCAAATAGATTTTTTAATCAAAAATGGAGAAAATGCTGTATTCTCAATAAGTACTTGATACAAGTTTGGCGAAAAAGTATGAAGAATAATTTCAACAAGCCAAACAAAAACACAAATATAAATGAGTGAATATGTAGCGCTTTTGCAATTAATCTTAAAACGCCTAATAATATTTTTTACATCAAAATTGTTCATAAAATAACATTATCTAATCGCATACACAAAGTTTAAATATTTGTAACCAATCTATATGATAAAAAAGATGCGAGTATTGAAAAAAATCACTATGATAGTGAGTACGCGAGTGAAACTCGATATAAATTGTTGACTTGGACGAGCAGGTCAGCTTGACGAAAGGAGCCATCATGGAGAACAGGTCCTCTGGCGGTTGGAAGTTCTTTGCACTGCTCTTTGGAGCACTGCTCGCAGGTATTGCAGCATTGTATGTATACAAGCAGCATAATCCTGATTATGATCCATGGGAGCAGCCATGGGAGAACAGCTCTTCACCAATCGATTTAGGTGCTGAAAAAACAGATAAGGAAGAATCTGAAGTAGCTAAGCCAGTTGAGGCTTAGATAGAATTAAAATTCTTATACTCAGATTTTTAGCTATATAAGGTGTGAAGTTCTGCACTTATAGTGCATAGTTTCACACCTTATTTTTTTTTATTTTGATATTTATTTTTAATTATTTTTATAAATAAAAAAGGCTGTGACCAACAAACGCTAGTCACAGACTTTTTTATTAAAGCAATTTTTAAAATGCTTTTACATAATTATTCAGCAGTTGGAAGAGCGCCAGTGTGCCAAATGCGATCGAGGTAATCTTCGATAGAGCGATCAGAAGAGAAGTAACCAGAGTTGGCTACGTTCAAAACTGCCATGCGAGCCCACTTCATAGGATCGCGGTAAGTTTCCTCAATTTGAGCTTGAATATCCATGTAAGAGCTAAAGTCAGCCATTGCCATGAAGTAATCGTGAGTAAGCCAATCATTAACGAGTGGCTCATACGCGCTCTTGTCACCATTGGAGAATGTGCCGTCAGCAACCATGTCTACAGCAGTCTTCAATCGAGGATCAGACTCGTAGTACTTGCGGGAGTCGCCGTGATCGTAGCCTTCAGCATAGAGCTTCTCAACCTCGTCAACAGTCATACCAAAGAGGAAGAAGTTCTCAGCGCCAACGCGTTCACGAATCTCAACGTTTGCACCGTCGAGAGTACCAACAGTCAAAGCACCGTTCAAAGCGAACTTCATGTTACCAGTACCGGAAGCTTCCTTACCGGCCTGAGAAATCTGCTCATCCAAATCGGTGGCAGGAATCAAGTTCATAGCAAGTTCAATGTTGTAGTTCTCTGGGAAGAACACTGCGAGCTTGCCCTTGCATGCTGGATCGTTGTTCACAACGCGAGCAACATTGTTGATGAGCTGAATCGTAAGCTTTGCCATAGCATAGCCTGGAGCGGACTTAGCGCCGAAGAACACGGTGCGTGGAAGCATCTTGTCTACGTCGATTGTGCCATTCTTGATTCCAGCGTATGTGGAGATAACCTGGAGGATCTTCATGGACTGGCGCTTGTACTCGTGCAAACGCTTAACAATGGTGTTAAACATAGTATCTGGGTTGATTTCAAAGCCATACTTGTGCTTTGCAAAATCAACAAAGGCAAGCTTGTTCTGCTTCTTAACTTCAGCAAACTTCTTAACGAATGCTGGATCGTCAGCCAATGGCTTCAAACCTTCAAGAAGCTCCAAATCACCCTGCCATGCGTCGGTGCCCAAGCCCTCAGTAATAAGGGCAGACATGCGTGGGTTGCTCAAGCGCACAAAGCGACGAGGAGTTACGCCGTTAGTAACGTTCTTGAACTTATCTGGGTAAACGCTGGAGAAGTCCTTCAAAGTGACATCCTTCAACAACTCAGAGTGAAGCTCAGCAACACCGTTAACATAAGAACCACCGTAGGTAGCCAAGTAAGCCATGCGAACTACAGCACCTTCGCCATTTTCGTCAGCGTCGGTAGCGATACGCATGCGCTCAACCTGATCCTCAGCAACGCCTTTACCGCGAAGCTCATTGCGGAACTGCTCGCTGATACCCTGAATAATCTCAAGGTGGCGTGGCAAAAGTTCGCCAATAAGCTTTGCTGGCCAAACTTCCAAAGCTTCTGGAAGAAGCGTGTGGCAAGTGTAGTTGAAGGTCTTGGTGGTAATGCCCCAAGCGGTGTTCCAATCGTAGCCGTACTCGTCCATAAGAACGCGCATAAGCTCTGGAATACCGATAACTGGGTGAGTATCGTTCAACTGGAAGTTGATCTTGCTTGGGAAGGTGGTGAGATCCGGCTTATCCTGACCTGGATAGAATACGCGGATAGCATCATGAATAGAAGCAGCTACGAAGAAGTACTGCTGCTCAAGACGCAAAGCCTTGCCTTCTGGAGTGGAATCTTCTGGGTAAAGAATCTTAGAAATGTTTTCTGCTGCAACCTGTGGCTTAACAGCATCCAAGTACTCAGACTTGTTGAAGGTGAGCAAATCAAATTCGTCGTAAGACTTTGCAGTCCACAAGCGAAGAGTGTTTACGCGACCAGAGTTGTATCCTGGAACCATGTAATCAACTGGAACTGCGCGAACAGACCAAGCTGGTTTCCAAACGCGCTTACCGTTTTCTTCAACAACTTCGCCGCCGAAGTTAACGCGCTGATCTCGACCGTAATCGATGTGACCCCATGGCTCTTCGTTGCTAAGCCAGTAATCAGGGGTTTCTACCTGCTTACCATCTTCGTCGAAGCGCTGCTTAAAAATTCCGTAACGATACTGGATGCCGTAGCCAAATGCTGGCACGCCGATAGAGGCGAGCGAATCGATGAAGCAGGCTGCGAGACGACCCAAACCGCCGTTACCTAAACCTGGCTCATACTCAGCATCGATAACAGCTTTTGGATCGAAACCAAGCTTAGTTACAGCCTTGTTGAACTGGTCAGTAAGACCAGCGTTAAGCAAAGCGTTCTCAAGCTGCTTGCCCATCAAGAACTCTGCGCTCAAATAGCCCACAGCCTTGGTGTTGCCGTTAATCATGTCATGCTGGGTCTGCATCCAAGAGTCCATCAAGTGGCGACGGACCGCGGTAGCAGCGGCAACATACACATCAGCCGTAGTGGCCTGTTCTGGCGTGACACCTTGAGTGTACTTCAGATGTTCTTGAAGTTCTTTGGCAAATGTCGCCGCAGTTGTCTTGGCTTTCGGCGCGACGTGTTTAGTCATATTTGACTCCTTGTGCCGTGAATAATATATTTACCTAAAATGTGCGAATAGCAACCCTTGATTATGTTGGTTGTAGCCGCGCCAAATTGCACTTAACAAGACGGTACGCGGCAATGCACACGTTTTCATTGTTGATGATATCACAACCCCAAACACTTATTAAGAATTATTCACAATATGACTTTTATTAAACTTTTATCAGACTTTGATAAAACGCTACCAAAATCACAAACAATAGTCATGTAATTCATGAGATAATTCAAATATGACAGTTATAAGAGAAAAAGATATAAATCGCGCTAAAGAATCATTTAAATTATGGGAAAATAAGGCGAAGGCGTATGTGAAATCTTTGCAAGATAAGGAAAATTTCACATGTATTAACAGCAAAATTCTTGAAGTTAGTAGAGATGATGAAGCAATGGCTGTTAGGTATTCTCTTTATGTTTTGGAATCAATAGCGCCTGGATTTGCTGTAGAGGTAAGAGTAGCGCCCTGGGGAGCTATAAAAATCCTAGAAGGTCCACAATCAGATCCGCATAATTTAACGCCGCCTGATGTTATAGAACTAGACCCAGATGTTTGGTTGCGGCTTTCCTGTGGAATAACAAAATGGAATTACGAGCAGCAAATTGGCAACATAAGTGCAATTGGAGAGCGAGATAACCTAAGCAATCTGCTGCCCGAACTCACAAAATCTCTTGCATGAGAATAATTTAATTCAACAATTTAATTAAACAATTACTTGTTTATTATTTTTTAAATTACTTCTTATGCATAAAATTCGGCATAGGCATAGGAATATGGTGGTGGACCGTGCCAGAATTGCCGGACGATTTATCTTTATTGGCTGCAGACGCAGCTGCTTCAGCAGCCCACTTAGCGTAATCGTCTAAATCGTCATCGTTGCAAGGAACAGAATCGCACGAGTCTTGCTCTTCATTAGCGTCTTTAGAATCGCTATCATCAGCAAAATCAGACGAATCTTCTTCCTTATCAAGATAATCTTTAGATTCATCATAATTATCAGATTCAAACGGATCGAAGGATCCCTGACCAGGCTCGTGAGTATTAAGCTCCTTAGCAAGCTCGTCATAATCCGTATCGGTCGTCAGGTATTTGAGCTTACGGGCAATTTTCTGTTGCTTTGCCTTCTGTCGTCCGCGGCCCATCTGACCCCCTCTAATTTACCGAAACAATCAATTCATCACACAAGAGCGTACCACTGTGCCGCAACCGAGTATATTGTCTGAGTGGACTTTTACGATAAAAGCCATATTTTTAGGCTTAAAAATCGCAAGAAAAATCGCGTGCGTAAGGAGTTAGAAATGTCAGAAGAAGCACAAGTTACGGCTGCTGGAAATGAAATAAATGCAAGCTTTGTAGCAGCTCAAAAACGTTCAGACGCAACGCTTGAGAAGCTAAAAGCAAATCCTAGCTCCTTTACTATGCTCACAGGAGATAGACCAACAGGAAGACTTCATTTAGGACACTACTTCGGTTCGATACGTGAGCGTGTCGCAATGCAAAATCTTGGCGTAAACACAAACGTGATTATTGCAGACTATCAGGTGATTACAGATAGAGACACTGTTGAACACGTAGAAGATAATGTACTAAATCTTGTTCTTGATTATATGGCTGCTGGAATTGATCCTAAGAAAACAATGATTTTTACACACTCCGCTGTTCCTGCAGAAAATCAGCTTATGCTGCCATTTTTGTCTTTAGTTACAGAAGCCGAATTGCATAGAAATCCTACTGTTAAAGCCGAAATGGAGGCTTCTGGTCATGCTTTAACAGGACTTTTGCTTACATACCCAGTGCATCAAGCTTGCGATATTTTGTTCTGCAAAGCAAATGTTGTGCCAATTGGAAAAGATAATTTGCCACACATTGAAATTACGCGCACGATTGCTCGTAGGTTTAATGAGAGATACGCAAAGAAGAATCCTGTTTTCCCAGAGCCAGCTGCGATTCTTTCGGATACGCCAGAAATCCCAGGATTAGACGGACGCAAAATGAGTAAGTCTTACGGAAACTCGATTATGCTAGGCGCAACCGCAGAAGACACAGCGAAGCTGATTAAGAAAAGCCCAACTGATTCTGAGCGCACAATTACATTCGACCCAGTGGCTCGCCCACAGGTTTCTGCTCTTTTGACTACTGCTGGATTGGTTACTGGCAGAGATCCAAAAGATATTGCGCAAGAAATTGGTGACGCAGGTGCAGGAGCACTAAAAGCGTACGTTATTGAATCTGTAAACAACTTCCTTGCTCCACACCGCGAGCGTCGTGCGGAATTGGCAAAAGATATGGACGCTGTGAGAGATATTTTGCACGATGGAAATGCAAGAGCTGCTGCGATTGCGCAAGAAACACTTGATCAAGTACGCGAAGCAATGAACATGAAGTATTGATTAACAATGTTGATTAGCAATAATTAAATCTGATTAATTCTTGCTTGATTGCATATAAATAAAACGCCCAGTGGTCGCTGGGCGTTTTTGTTTAGGTTTATACTATTCGTTTTATCTTTTTATTTTCGATATAACTAAATGTCGTATCGCCAGCTTTTATCTGTTATAACTCGCGCAACAGCAAGTCCTAATGGCAAGCAAATAATCACCATAAAAGCGCGGAAAGTCCAATCTAAAGCAGGAAGAGTATTAAACTGTCCAAGATAAAACATTGCACGATACATATAAAGTCCAGGAACCATAATCACAATAGATGGAACAGTAAGACCAATACGCGGATAGCCCAAATATTGAGGCGCCCAACCCCTATGAACTACAGATCGCCAAGCGGAAGCCAAAAGACCAGCAAGCAAAGCGCCAGTAAATGCTGCGATTTCTGCAGCAATACCAAAATCAGCCATAGTTAAGCGCAAAGTATCGGTAATCGCGCCGATTATTCCAGCAACGAAACACATTCTTTGAGGAGAATTAAACAGAACGGAGAATCCCCACACGCCTGCAAACGCTGTAATCATTCTAAGAACAGCATTAAGCCAAGGATTTAAGCCCAGTGGAGTAAAGCCTTGGGGATTAAGTTGAACAAGGCTTGCAACCATCCAGCCAGCAAGAGTACCCATTAGAATAATCGCCATTGTGTAGCAAAGTCGCTGAATGCCAGAAGGAAAATCAATCTTAGCAATATCTAAGCCGCCTGTAATAAGAGGAAAACCTGGAATTACAAACAAAACAGAACCGATATAAGCTGTATTGTGGTGTAAGGCAGCAGGATCAAAACATCCAACAAGTCGAAGAGAAGCAATGCAACTCAAAGCGCCAACAGCAACAGCAATAAACGTTACAACAAATTGGTTTAGATGATGCATAAACATGCGTCTTCTAACATAATGACCAATGCCAGCTCCAATAAAAGCACCAAGCATATCGTAAGCGCCGCCGCCGAGCAAAAATGCGAAGGATGCGCATGCTACTGCAGATGCAAGACCAGCGAACCACGGTTTATAAAGAGGCTTGCGATTTTTAATTAAATCGAGACGGTCGTGAACTTGACGAACAGTAAGCGGCGCGGAAGAATCGCAAGCGGGATTTTGATTAGATAAAGCGGCGGAATTGTTTTTAAGATCTAAATTCAAATTATTTTGAGAATTTTGAACATTTTTGACATTTTGAACGTGAGAAAAATGCTCAGCATACGTTCTTTCTGGTTGAAGCGCAAAAATTCCACGAGGTTTTTCTTTGCGAATCGCCTCTTGAATTGCCATTTTTTCTTCGACTTTTGCAGCGTGCTCCTCCGACTGCTTAGCTGTTTGAACAATCGCATTCTCATTGCTGCTAGCTTGAAGAGTGTCCACCAACTCCTTAGAAACAGCTGCCTTTGAATGGTATAAGGAATCGTTTCCAAGTTTAACATTAAACCAATCTGCAAAATGTTCGAGAAGCCAAATTCTCTCCGTATTTACGCCAGTAGTAGGCAGATCAACAACTTCGGTAATGCGCTCATGCTTATCTGTGCAAGTAGCCTCAATATCGGTTAAATTAACGTCTGCACGAACATTTACACCCATAGGTTCGCCAACGCGGTGCATAAGCTCGCGAACGCGGTAGCTTCCAGTTCCTGCGCCTAAACCTAAAGCGCCAACTCGAATAATAATGCTGGATTTTGCTGCAATCCCAGCTTCCGTAACTGGTTTATCCCAATCGCGCTCAACATCTTCCATATCTAGCGGAATCGCGTGCGTTTGAAAGCGCCCAGAAGGCTTTCCTACTATATGACCAGTAGAAAGTATTTGTGGAGTATTGCCTATATTACTGTTTGAATTACTATCAGCGTTATTCTCTTCTATGCTCACAATTTTTAGTATACGCAGCGCGTAGCCTATTTATAGAAAAAATCAGTCCTAAGGTCGGTTCACAATTATTTTGGAATCTCGCTGGGAACAAAGGCTGTGGGCTTGCAACTTTTGACCTAAATAACCGCGGAGGAGCCGCGGAAGTCAAACGACCAAGCAACCTTATGACTAGCACAAGGAGGTCTGATGACAACTCAAAATCAACAGGTGACTCCAGCAGACGCAACAATAGTTACGTCTGGACTAGGACGAAAAGGACCTGAAGAGCGCGAACTGCCAGCATCGCTTAAGCAAGACATGGATTTATGCTTACATATTCTGCGCGATGTATTAGGCGAATTTGATGAAAAACTTTTAACAGTATTCGACGAAGTGCGATTAAACGCAGTAAACGCAAGCACAGCACACTTCGCACAAATGGTTGATGCACAAGGAACAGAAGACGACGGGCTAAACAAAGCTGTAGAAAAAATCAACGGCATGGATTTGCCAGATATGCAGCTTCTTGCGCGTGCGTTTGCTACATACTTCCACTTAGCAAACCTTTGTGAAGAAAACTACAGGGTCTCCGTGCTGCACCAACGCGAATGCGAAGTAGAAGAATCTAATCCCGTAGACCCAGTTAACGAGCTAACATGCGCATACCACAAGTTGCTCACGGAAATGAGCCCTGCGCAAGCTAAGGAACTGCTAAATAAGCTTGAATTCCATCCAGTTTTCACAGCGCATCCAACCGAAGCAAGACGAAAAGCTGTAGCTGGTAAAATCCGCAGAATATCAAAGCTTCTAAGCAAACACAATAGGCTAGGAGGATCAGATAAGCGCGAAAACTACAGGCGTCTATACAACGAGATAGACGCATTGCTCCGCACCTCGCCTATTGCTCTTAAAAAACCAACACCAGTTGAAGAAGCAGACACAATACTCGATATATTCGACGCAACATTATTCAACACAATTCCGTTGGTTTATCGCAGATTTGACGATTGGCTTTTGGGCAAAAAAGCTGGATTAGTGCCACCGCGATGCCCAGCATTCTTCCATCCAGGAAGCTGGATTGGATCCGATAGAGACGGAAATCCAAACGTTACAGCAAAGGTAAGTAGGCAGGTTGCGAGCAAGTTTAGCAACCACGTTTTGAAAGCGCTGGAAGAACGCACGCGCGAAGTTGGCAAATGCCTGACTATGGAAACACGCACAACGCCTCCAAGCGTTGAGCTGCTGGAACTTTGGAACCGCCAGAGGGAAATGAGCGAGCAGCTCACTGAAAACGCGTCCGACGTATCTAACAGCGAGCCGCATAGAGCCGTTATGCTTGTGATGGCAGATCGATTACACCACACGATTAGCCGCAATACAGACTTGATGTATCATTCTTGCGAAGAGTTCATTGAAGATTTGCGGATAGTGCAACGTTCGCTTGCTGAGGCTGGAGATGCTCGAGCAGCATATGGACCATTGCAGGATTTGATCTGGCAGGCGCAAACCTTTGGATTCCACATGGTGGAGATGGAGTTCCGTCAGCATTCGCTCGTGCATTCGCGCGCATTGGAAGATATTCGCGAACATGGTTTGCACGGGGAGCGTGGACCGCTTCAGCCAATGACTCGCGAAGTTCTAGACACATTCCGCGCGCTTGGAGCAATTCAAAAGCGCAACGGTATGCGTGCAGCTCGCCGCTACATTATTTCGTTTGCAAAGTCTGCTCAGCATGTTCGCGATGTATTTGAGCTTAATCGCCTTGCGTTTGCGCATCCACAGGATGCTCCAACAATTGACGTGATACCACTTTTTGAGCAGCTAGAAGATTTGCAGAATTCGGTTAATGTTCTTGAGGAAATCATTAAGATTCCAGAAGTTCAGGCTAGACTGAAGGCTACTGGTCGCAAGATGGAAGTTATGCTCGGCTACTCCGATTCTTCCAAAGACGCAGGTCCTACTTCTGCAACACTTGCATTACATTCTGCTCAAGAACGTATTGCACAGTGGGCTAAAGATCATGACATTGATTTGACACTATTCCACGGCAGAGGAGGAGCTGTTGGACGAGGCGGTGGTCCTGCAAACCGTGCTGTTCTTGCTCAACCAGTTGGTTCAGTAAATTGCCGATTTAAGCTTACTGAACAAGGTGAGGTTATTTTTGCTCGCTACGGAAACCCAATTCTTGCCATTCGTCACTTGGAATCAGTAGCTGCAGCAACTTTGCTTCAATCTGCTCCAAGCGTTGAGAAAACCAACACGGAAATGACTCATAAGTATGCGGATATGGCTCAAAAGCTTGATGTTGCAGCGCATAATCGTTTTATTGATTTGCTTCAAACAGATGACTTTACGCCTTGGTTCTCAACCGTTACTCCGCTTAGTGAGATTGGTTTGCTCCCAATCGGATCTCGCCCTGCAAAGCGCGGTCTTGGTGCAAAGTCTTTGGACGATTTGCGCACAATCCCGTGGGTTTTCTCTTGGGCGCAAGCTCGAATCAACTTGGCAGCGTGGTACGGCTTGGGTACAGCTTGCGAAAAGTTTGGCGACTTGGAAACTCTGCGCAGAGCTTACGAAGAATGGCCGCTGTTTAGTACTTTTATTGACAACATTGAGATGTCTTTGGCTAAAACAGACGAGCGAATTGCTCGCATGTATCTAAGCCTTGGAGATCGCGAAGATTTAAGCGATAAAGTGCTTTCGGAAATGCAACTTACTCGCAAGTGGGTTTTGCAAATTGTTGGAGATAAATGGCCGTTGCAACATCGCCATGTGCTTGGCCAGGCGATTCGCGTGCGCTCGCCTTACGTGGACGCGCTTTCTGTAATTCAATCACTTGCTTTGCATAAGCTTCGCAATAAGGTGGATAAGGAAGAATTGAGCGAAAGCCAGCAAGCAGAGTTCATCTACCTGATTCTCTGCACTGTTTCCGGTGTTGCTGCAGGCTTGCAAAACACTGGATGATTTTAATAAATTACTGAATCAAGAAGGCTCTCGTATTTGCGAATTGCAATACGGGAGCTTTTTTGATAATAGGATTATATTCTTAAACAAAATTCTTATTTACTACGAAAGATACAATATATTCTAAGTCAAAAATTTTAAACTTTAAACAACTGAAAATATTGCCAATGCCAGTGTAGGAGATAATAATGCAAGAAGAAGTCAGCGAAGATTTTGCTAATGAAGATTCAGTTTTAGCTACATCGGTATTAAGCGCAATGCTTGCAGGGAATCGCAAATTTGCAGACGGCAATTCAGCGCATGCAGGCGTAAATTCAGAATCGCGCATGAAACTTATTGACGGTCAGCATCCTGGAGCTGTTGTGCTTTCGTGCGCAGATTCGCGAGTTGCTCCAGAATTTATATTCGACGCCGGTTTGGGCGATATTTTTTCTGTTCGCACAGCTGGAGAAGTGTTGGATGATGCCGTAATAGCTTCGCTAGAATACGCTGTAAGTGATTTGGGAGTAAAAGTGTTGGTTGTGCTTGGGCATGAGCATTGCGGCGCCGTAAAGGCTGTTTTGCCGAACGTGCAAAAGCTGGTTTCTGAATACGGCGAAGATAAAACAAGCGAAATAATTGAGTCGAGTGAGTCAATATTGCTGCGTTCTTTAGGGTCTGCTGCGCTCGCAGGTGTTGAGGAAAATTTAGATACAGATGATATTGAACGTATTCACGTGTCTAATATTTTGGCTGAAATTTGTGAAAAATCACAAATAATTCGCGAAGCTGTTTTCAAAGACGCTTTGATGCTTGTTGGAGCAAGGTATCGAATGAGTGACGGCTTGGTGGAAGTGTTGTCATGCTAAAAACAGAAACCGAAGCAAAAACAACGAGCCAAGTAGAAAAAGCAAGTAAAGCAGAACAAGCAAATTCTGCAAACTATCTATATTTGATTATAGGGATTCCTTTTATTTCTTTGATTATTGCAATGTTTCCAGCGTTGCAAGCGCGCAACCCTTGGATGCCTGTAAACACTATTATTATGGGTGTTGCTGGGCTGCTTTTACAAGCTGTTCCTTTTACGCTAATTGGCGTGCTTGTTTCTGCTGCTGTAGAAACGTGGATTACGGCAGATTTTATTGAAAAACACGCTCCAAAGTCTATTGCAAACGGCTTTTTGGCTGCAATTCTTGCTGGAGTCTGTGTGCCAGTATGTGATTGTGTTGTTGTTCCAACGTTTTCTCGTCTTGTTGCGCGAAAGCTGCCATTGCCTTGTGCTGTGACATTTCTATGCGCTGTGCCAGTGGTAAATCCTGTTTCTATTTGGGCTACTTGGTACGCATTTGCGGACGTTCCAGCAGTTGCTGTGACTCGATTGGCTTTGGGTGTTGGTGTGGCTCTTTTAGTGGGAATTAGTTTTGTGATTTTTCCTGTAAAATCACAAGTTTTAAGGGAAAAATTTTTCATAAAATCATGTGGATCAACATGTGATTCATGTGATTTTGACAATAATGATGGGCCTTTAATAAGTTTTAAAGATCATTTAAAAATTTATGCTCATCACGTCTATGCGGATTTTATGCGATTAATGCCAATAATATTGTTTGGAACAACTGTAGCTTCGATTATTCGCGTTTGGCTTGGCGCAGATCCTGCATCAAAAATAAACACAACAACAGTTTTTGTGGCGATTCCAGCAATGATGCTAATAGCATACGCAAGCTCCTTATGTTCAAGCTCCGACGCAGTAATTGCGCGCTCTTTGGCTGCTTCTCTTCCAATGAGTTCAGTAATTGTTTTTCTGCTTTTTGGGCCAATGCTAGACATAAAAAACACTCTTATGCTTATTGAAGATTTTAAAGGGAAATTTGTGATACGTCTAACAGCAACTATTGTTGTTATTTGCTTACTCGCAGCGCTTCTTGTTCACCTTGCATGGGGTGTGATGCTATGAGTAGTGTAAATGTTGTATGCAATGTTGATTGTAATAATGCAGATTGCAAGCAAACTAAGCATAAAATTACTTTTGCTCATATTGCGCAATCGTTGTGTTTGATTTGCTTTTCAGCCACACTAATGTGGAGCGCATTAAGCGGATGCTACACAATCCTTACCACTCCGCGCGCATTCGTATACCTTATTTTTGCTGCGATTTTGCTTTTTGTTTTGGGAATTTGCTCGCTTTTTGGTATTATTCCAGTTTTTGCAAAAGATTCTAAACGCATTCTTGTTTCCCTAATAATTCCAATGCTCGTGATTTTAATTCCACTTCAAATGTCAAAATCAGCATTAGATCAAGGTTTTACAAAGTCTGCAGGTTTTGACGAGTACGCCTCTGGGCGCGCAATAGCAATCGCGTCTAATCGTAAAAATAATAAAAAAACTTTAAGAGGACTAGACGTAGCTAATAAAAAAATTATTATTTCAGACGATGATTTTGGAAATTGGTATGACGAAATTGACCATAATTTAGAGAAATACCAGGGATATGAAATTGTGGTAAAAGGTTTTATAAGTCGAGAAAACACGCTTTCTAAAAATCAGGTTCGCATATCTAGACAATTTATGTCTTGCTGCATTCTAGATATGTCTCCGTTTGGGTTTGTTGCAGATTTTTCTAAAAACTTACGATTTAAAAATCACCAATGGGTGATTGTAAAAGCTAATATCTCACTTGGGAATATTGGTGTTAGTGGATATTCACACAAAGGTGTGGTTCTTAAAGTTGAATCCATTAAAGAGATAAGTAAAGCTCCATCCGGTTATTTTTATAGAACCTGATTGTGTATATTATTCCGATATTAAGCACAAAGCTTTTTATATATGTTAAATTCAACTAAGATAGCAAGTATGTCGTTGGGTTTTAACATTGCACTCATTGTTGTGTTCCTTTTGTTTGGTTCCATATTTGCAGCAACCGAACTTGCGCTTGTTAATTTGCGATCGTCGCAATTAGACCGCATGGAAACGCAGGATGCTCGTGGGAAAAGAGTTGCAAAAATAGCTCGAGATCCAAACACTTTTCTTTCCACTCTTCAAATCGGAGTTACGCTTTCGGGATTTCTTTCGGCGTCTTTTGGTGAATCTGCAATCGCGCCTCATATTGTGCCAATTGTAAAGTCTTGGGGAGTTCCAGATCATGTTGCTGGACCATTAACGACTATTGTTTTAACGCTTATAATATCGTATTTTTCAATAGTAATTTCTGAACTTGTGCCAAAGAGAATAGCAATGCAGCGCTCTGAGCAAATCGCTCGAGCAGTTGTTCCAGCAGTAGATATATTCTCCAAAATATGCAAGCCTTTAATATGGTTGATTGCTAAGAACACCAACGGTTTTGTGAGACTTCTTGGATTCGATCCAAACGAAAAGGAAAGTGAAGTTTCCGACGAAGAGCTACGTGTTTTAGTTAACTCGAATAAAAAGCTTAGCCAAGATGAGCGAACAATTTTAGACGATGTTTTTGATGCTTCTGAAACGATTGTTGCCGAAGTTATGCGTCCTCGTGCAGACGTTGAGTTTTTGGACGGATCTTTAAGTCTTGAAGAAGCTGCTGCAAAAATTAGAGAATTGCCATATTCTAGATATCCTGTAACAGGCAAAGATTTTGACGATGTTATTGGATTTGTGCATGTACGCGATTTGTTAGATGTTAGAGATCCTAATGCTAAAACAGTTGCAGATGTAACTCGAGAAGGAATAAGTCTTCCTGGAACGTCTAAATTGCTTCCAAGCTTGGAGATGCTTAGAAAACGCGGAATACATCTTGCTGTTGTTATTGACGAGTATGGCGGAACGGATGGCATCGTAACTCTTGAAGACATGACCGAGGAATTGGTTGGAGATATTAGAGATGAATACGATTTGCCAGACGAGTCAGATTTGAAGCGTGATAGTAAAGCTACTGTGTTTGTAAACGGGGTTGCTACAGTTGACGGTGGAATGACTATAGAAGATTTCGCAGATGTGACTGGAATTGAGCTAGAGGATGGACCTTATGAAACTGTTGCAGGCTATTTCCTTGCTCACACTGGCTCAATGGGCAAGGTTGGAGCTATTTTGCACGATGCGGATGGCTACGATATGACAGTTACGGAGGTTGATGGGCGTAGAATAGCTACGATTGAAGTCAGAAAAACCGAAGTAAATTAAAGATTTGAATAAAATTAAACAAAAATAAACAAAAAATGGAGGATACTAATATGGCTTTAACTCATATTGTGCCAGGTCTTGACGAATCGGCTAGTGAGAAAGCAATCGATATTTTGCAGAATCGCTTAAGCCATGAGCAGGAAGCTGCTTTAGTCTTAAAGCATGCACATTGGAATGTTACGGGTCCAGACTTTATTGCGGTTCATGAAATGCTTGATCCTCAGGTTGCAGAAGTTTTAGCTCAAGCCGATGAAACAGCTGAGCGAATTGCAACGCTTGGTGGATCCCCACTTGGTCGCGCAGACGATGTTGTAGCTTCGCGCACTTGGAAGCGTTTTGCTCTTAGTGGTAGAAAGTCCACCAAAGAGTATTTGCAAGCATTAATTGAGTATTACAACGATATGATTGCAGATGATCGTAAGGCAATTTCTCAGCTTGATGATCTTGATATTGTTAGCTCTAATATTATTCAAGATCATGTTCAGCAGCTTGAAAAGTTCCAGTGGTTTATGCGCAGTCATTTAGAATAATTTTGTAGAATAATTTTGCGACACGCTTAGATTTGCTATTTGACATTTTTGTTTCATGTGCTAATCTAACTACTTGTATGTTTTCGACATACAAGTTGGGCCCGTAGCTCAGGTGGTTAGAGCGCATCCCTGATAAGGATGAGGTCGGAGGTTCAAGTCCTCCCGGGCCCACGAAATTGAGCATTTTGTTCTTTTTCTCCAATGGGGCTATGGCGCAGCTGGTAGCGCATCTGCTTTGCAAGCAGAGGGTCAGGAGTTCGAGTCTCCTTAGCTCCACAAATAGGGTTTCTAGCCGATCGCTAGAAACCTTTTTTCATATATTCGTATTATCGTCTTCTTTCGCGTGTTTCTTGTTCTTGCGCGCATTTTGTTATATGAGAATGTTTCTCATCAAGGTGTTTTGCTAAACTGAATACCAATAAATGAATATAGATATCTTTACGCCGTGTATTGCGCATGCTTAAGTGGATGCTCAATGGGTTAACAAGGCGTGAAATCGTGTGTTAGCAGCGTCTTAAGCGGTTAGCCTGATCAGCGTAAGGAAAGTGTATGCGTAAACTTTTATCGTATTGCCGTCGTGCTCCTCAATTAGTAATAGTTTTAGTTTTGTTCCCGTTTATTGCGGCGTTTTATTCTAGAAATCTGACTTTTATACTCGATTTTTGCAAAGCTATAAGCAAGACGTTTACTTTCTTACTTTCGTTAATAAACGTTGATTTTAATGTGCAAATAAGCCTTACAATCGGGCAAAGTATAATAACATGTTTAGTTTTATACACATGTGTTAAGTCGCTTTTAAGTATGATTGATGATTTAATGCATGGCACACTTGGAATTGACTTGCTTGCGTTTGTTGCATTGCTTGCAACGCTTTGTATAGGCGAATTTTGGGCAAGTTATTTGATTGTTGTAATGGTGTTTACAGGCGAAGCAATCGAAGACTTTGCGCAAGATGCAGCGCAAAAAAATCTATCTCTTTTAGTAAACGCATCTCCGCAAACCGCGCATTTAATGACACTTCCTGGAATAGTGTGTGGTGAATCTTGTGAGCAATGTGCTTTGCTCGATCATAGTCATTTTAGAAAAGTAAGCAATGAATCTTCGCTAGAGGCATTGCAAGAACATAAAGATTTTACTAGTTGCGAATCGTGTAAAAAATGTAACAATAACTCTAAAGAATGCCCAATATTGCAAGATGTAAAGTCTTCTAGCCAATTACAAAGATACAAAACAGTTCCAGTTGAAGATCTAAAAATCGGCAATGTAATAGTTGTTCTTCCAGGAGAAACAGTTCCTGTAGACGGTGAGCTTTTAAGCGGTTCCGCTGTTCTAGACACAAGCGCAATAAATGGCGAGTCGCTTCCGCGTGAAGTGTTTGCTGGCGCGCAAGTGTTGTCTGGATGCGTAAATGGCGGTGTTGTGTTGATTATGCGCGTAACTAAGTTATCGCAAAATTCGCAATATCAAAAAATCATGAAGTTGGTTGAATCTGCAAGATCTTCTAAAGCTGCAGTAGTGCGATTTGCGGATATGCTTTCTGTGCCTTTTACTGTGCTTTCATTTGTTATTGCAGGCGTTGCTTGGGCTGCATCTGGTCAGGCTTTAAGATTTGCGCAAGTTTTGGTGCTAGCTACTCCTTGCCCGCTCTTGATAGCTGTTCCAGTGGCGTTTATGGCAGGAACAGGAAGACTTGCAAAACTTGGTATTGTGGTAAAAAGCCAAGATGTTTTAGAGCAGCTAAGCCGAGTAACAGATGTGTTCTTTGACAAAACGGGAACGCTTACTGTTAAACAGCCTCAAGTTGTTAGAGTGGATTTAGCGAATCATCAAGATAGCGAAAATCAGGAAAATCAAGAAAATAGTGGGTTGCAAAATAGGATACTAATGTTTGCTGGTGTCCTGGAAACATACTCACAGCACATTCTTGCAGGAGGAATTGCAAAAGCTGGATCGGATCTTTGGCAAAACACGCATCCATCTGCCGTTCCGCAACTTCCAAGCGTGCGTGAATACCCAGTTATAAGCGGTGTTAAAGAAACTGCTGGTCAAGGTATATGCGCAAGTGTGGATGGCGTAAACGTTAGAGTAGGTCGCAAAAAATACGTTTTGCAGGCGTCAGCTGGCAATCCCGAGGATGAGTCGCCAGCAACCGAAGATAAAGCCAAACGTGCAAATGTAGAAAATATATCAAAAATAGAAAGCAATTTTGAAGAGCTTTCTGCCGACGAAATGGCAACATACGTTTCTTTTGATGGCAAACTTGTTGGGCGAATTGTTCTAAAAGACGTGCCTCGAGAAAATGCAAAATCTACGATTCAAAAACTAAAGGAGCTTGGTGTTCGTTCAATAAGCATGCTTACTGGAGATGGTCTGCAAGCGGCTCAAACAATAGCAAAAAGCGTTGGAATCGAGCATGTTAAAGCGAATTTGCTTCCAGAAGACAAGCTTGAGTGCGTAAAACAGCACTATAAGAATACGGATAGTGTTAATGCAGATAATAAGTATTCGGAAGGTAGCACAAGCTTACTGAGCACGGATGCTTTCGACTTTTCTGTCGGAAAAACACAAAAATGTAGCATAACGATGATGGTTGGAGATGGCGTAAACGATGCTCCTGTTTTGGCTGCAGCAAACATTGGTGTGGCTTTGACTGATGGCACCGATACAGCGGCTTCGGAGTGCGCGCAAGTTGTGATTATGAACAACAACATTTATGCTGTAGCAAACGCTGTAAGTGTTGCAAAACACACGAAGCGTGTTATGGTTCAAGCTGTTATGTTGGGAATTGGATTAGCTGTTATAAGCATGATTGCGGCGGCTTTTGGGCTGATTCCTGCGGTTCTTGGAGCTATGATGCAAGAGATGATTGATGTTGTGTCAATTTTATGGGCGCTTACAGCGTTGAAAGGAAAGCGCGCGTAAGAGTAAATGTGCATATGTGCATAAGTCACAAGTTACAAGCACGCATAAGCAAAATGTATATAAGTGACAATATTCACTTTGGTCTTTTCTTGAATGAGTCAAGGCGCTAGTCTAAGTAGTGGAGCATTTAAGGAAGCGACTTATAAAACAGTTTACAAAAGAGTTCAAAAATGCTTAAGAATGCTTGAAATACTCAATATGGGGAAATTTTATGGAAACGAATTATAATGCGGATGCGAGCGAATTGCGAATCGCAGTTATTGGCGCGGGGCCTGCTGGAATATACTCGTCAGATATTTTTCTTCGTCAGCTTAAAAAATTGGGTGACGAAATGGGATTAGGTACGAGCGCTAGAATCGATTTATTTGAAAAACTACCAGTTCCATTCGGGCTGGTTCGATATGGAGTTGCGCCAGACCATCCGAGCATAAAATTCATTGCAGATGCTTTGGCTAAAACGCTTGATAATCCAAATATTCACTTGTATGCGAATGTTGAATTTGGCAAAGATATTACATTAGACGATTTGTTGCCTCGCTACGATGCAATTCTGTTTGCTACGGGCGCTGTAGAAGATAAGCCGCTTAATATTCCAGGCTCCTCATTGTGCGGCGTGTATGGTGCTGCAAAATTTGTGGAATGGTACGACGGGTATCCTACCAGTGAGCGCACGTGGCCGCTTGATGCAAGCGAAGTGGCTGTTATTGGTGGCGGAAACGTTGCTATGGATGTTGCGCGCGAGCTTTTGCGAGATGCGGATTATCTCCGCGAGCACACGGACATTTCCGACGACGTTTACAATGGTTTGCTTAAAAACCAGGCTAAAACATTGCACTTGTTTATTCGACGAGGCGTTGCTCAAGCTAAATTCTCTGTGCAAGAATTGCGCGAGATGGAAAAGCTTTCTGGCGTGCAAATAGTTGTAAATGAAAACGATTTTGACTTGGATGACGAAACGATTGATGTTGCTGGAAAAGACAAATTGACTCGTCAAATGGTAGAAGAGCTTTTTGCTATACGCGATTTGAGCGAAGATATGGAAGATGGTGGAAACGTTGATTTTGAAGGCAATCCTGCAAGTCGACGCTATATTATTCACTTCAATTCTGATCCAGTTGAAATTCTGGGAGAAGATGGGCGAGTGCGCGCTATTCGAGTAGAGCGTACAGTTACAAGCGCGGACGGAAAAATGACTCGTACTGGAGAGTTTGAAGAATACCCTGTTCAAGCGGTTTACCATGCGATTGGATATAAGCCTGCTAAGGTTTCTGGCGTTGCTTACGATGAGAACAAAACTCTTCTTGCGAATAAAGATGGTCGCATAGTAACTGATCCAGATGGTGATGTTGTGCGTCCACGCTTGTATGCAACTGGCTGGGCTAAGCGAGGACCTGTTGGATTAATTGGTTCCACAAAGTCAGACGCTTTGCAAATAGTGGCAAATATGTTGGAAGATTTAGCTGCAGGCGATGGTGATAATTTCGATGGTGATAATTCTAAATCCAATTCTCTAAGAGGAAGATTTGCTGAAGATAGAGAGCCTAAATCTATCGAAAATCTTCTCGCTTCCAGAGGCGTGGATGTAGTTGATTTTGATGGGTGGAAAAGAGTTGACGATTTTGAAGTTGAATCTGGTATGGCAGAAAATCGCGCTCGCAAAAAAGTTGTATCTAAGCAAATGCTTATAGATATAGCGAATCATCAACAATAGTTTGTTAATTTTTAGTGGTCACTTACGTTATGCACATTTGCAAAACGTTTAGTGACCACTTGTTAACAGATTATAAATCTTAAATACACTAATTAGCATTAATCTTAAACATATTAATTATAAATATACAGTTTTCATTCAGCAAAATTACAGTTCCGATTATTAGAATCGTAAACATGTTCAGCAATATAGGAATGCGATGCCGCAATTATCTGAAAACAGCAGCACTGTTCTCAGTAATCTGGTTGATTCTTGCCTTAATTTGGGCTGCCTGTGGATTGCGCTTGCCTATGCTGATTTGGTTTGTAGTTTTAGGAATAATTCTCAGTGTGTGTACGTATTGGCTTTCTAGCAAGCTCGCAATTCGCATGGTGAATGCTATAGAAGTCAGTGAAGATGAAGAGCCAGTCTTGTATGGTATTGTTCGCGAGATTTCTGCGAGAATCGAAAGACCGATGCCGCATCTTTACGTTGCTCCAATGGATAGTCCTAATGTTTTTGCAATTGGTCGCAGTGAAAGACATGCTGTTATTTGTTGTACGCGTGGACTCTTAAACATTCTGAATGAGCGTGAGTTGCGTGGAGTTGTAAGTCATGAGCTGATTCATATTTATAATCATGATATTTTGAATTCCACTATTGCTTCAGCTATTGCGACAATTATGACTTATGTTGGCTATGTTCTTACGTATTCCAAAAAGAAGCATACTGCTGATAGTGAGTTTGCTGTTAGATCAGAATCTTCTAAAAGCCGTTGCCCAGTGTTAAAGATTGTTGGTCAAGTTTTAAATGTGATTTTTGTGCCAGTTGGAGCATTGATGATTAAGCTGGTGGTTTCTAGAAGACGCGAATTTGACGCAGATAAAAGCGCTGGAATGCTTACGGGAGATCCTGCAGCTTTGGCTTCTGCTCTGAATAAAATTTCTTACGGTGCAAAAATACATGAGATGAGTAGAGCCGATGGATTGCAGGCAATGTCTTCGCTGATGATTGTAAATCCATTTGAAGATGATAAATCAAAATTATTGAAGATGTTTTCTCATCAGTCAGCTGTTAAAGAGCGAGTTAACTTCTTGAGACTAATGGCTAAGTCGCAAGAGGATAATGCTGAGTATTCTGGGTATGCGGAAATGTCTTATGAAAATGAAGCTGCTGCAAGACCAGATGAATTTGATAAGTCTGAATCTGTATTCAACATCCGATATGGGAGAAGATTTCCTAGTGTAGTTGTAGCCGTAAGCGGAGCATGATATCCTTATATGGTTTGTTGTCTAGATTGATTAATCGAGTCATTTGAAGGTATTAATCGCCAGCAGCCGAACATGCGGACATAGTTCATCGGTAGAATGGAAGCTTCCCAAGCTTCAGAGGCGGGTTCGATTCCCGTTGTCCGCTCCACCGTGATGTATAAGTGGAATATGAGGGCGTATGCGCTGAGGCATCATGCTCATAACAACAGTTCAGACCTCTAGTCGTGTTAGTAGGAGGGCTGGATTTCTTGAGAATTGATTCCCAACCACATTCGTAGGTATTGTGTCTGCTGAGTATTTTCTCACATGTCGACAGGTTTTATAAGCACTTGACTGGTATGCGTGTTATCGTAGTAAACAACAAGACCAGTTCCGCTACCCACTTCGGTGGGAGTCCAGGGCTGGTCCTTTTCGTCGGGAGGAGTTGTGACCAGTAAACCGATTAAGCCTTATAAAAGTTATACTGATCAGGTAGCTCTTTTATGCTCACGTGGCATGGAGATTAAAAATGTTGCACAGGCGACTCACGTGCTTTCGACACGTAACTACTACCGACTTTCGGGGTACTGGTATTCGGCACGCATTATTGATTTTGCTTCTGGTAAACCCACAGATAATTTTCAACCTGGTACATCTTTGGATTTATGTACTGAATTGTATACTTATGTTTACAAAAGGTAGTGAGATGGGTCGTCATCTGGGCCTTTTTGGTAGTGTGTTTTTTGATGCGCATGAAACAAGTTCAGGGTTTATTATGGTGGGATTTGGATTACAAAACCCATGGATATTAACTTTAATATTTCTAGTTCTATTTGTTTTTTCTCTTGTATTTTTTATTATTTTATCTGCATTGCAAAAAAGAAAGAAAATGTTGGAGGCGCTATCAAAGAATAAAATCTAATGAAAATGTTTAGAATTTGGAGCCTATGTGTTCAGGTATTCTATGGCTTTTTGAAGTCGTATATGTTTATTATGACGATTTTCCAATTAATGATTGATTATTATGATAGATATGCTAAAGCATTAACAATTGTCTACTTTACTCAACATATTTTAGTATTGACACGAAAATCTTAGTTAAATTAAAATTATATTGTACATGCTATGGCAGCATATACATGATGTTAGGAGGTTTTATGAAAAAATGTAGTTTTATAATCAGCTCATCGATATTAGCTATTTCTATGTTGTTTGCTATACCCGTTGCTAGTGGAAATAGTATAAATAAAAATGATGCAAGTTTGTTTAATGAAACTGGAATGACGTCTTCACAAATTGATAGTTGGGTGAATGATCCAAAACAGAATATTTATGGTCATAGTAGAGAAGATGTTATAGCTTATTTGAGGGCGAATTACAATCCATCATATAGTTTTATGTCTGAAAGTAAGTCATCAACTTGGAGTAATAGGTGGTTTTCTAGTGGCAAGTGGATTAACAGATCTGGGCTAGTTTCTTTGTCTTTAATGCCAACAGATTGGGTTACTGTTCCTCACGCCGCTCATGCCACTGGTCCTAAGGCTTGGGAAACGGTAAAGAGTAGATTTGGCAATGACAAAGAGTGGAGGAAGTATCCTTGGGCAGATGAATCAATGCTCGGACAGTTTAAGTGTCATGTAGGATATGGAAAGCTAAAAGTTCCATATAATTTAGAACCATCAAGAGAGCATTTTAATCCAATAACATGTAATTGAGAAAATAGGAGGGTTTTATGTTAGATATGTTGTTTGCATTTGTTGCTGTTGCATCAATGTTAATAGGTTTGGTTTTGTCTGTAATGCTTTGGGTTAAAAGCAGCAAGTCAGTTAAAGAATTGTATAAAAACGCATATGCGTATGCAATTATTGATGTTGTATTAGGCGTATTGTCGTATATATCTTATGCTGCGACTATCAATTCTGTAGACATTGATGTGCGTGAGTTCTACACAAATTATTTCACGGCGCCATTGATTGTTCTTGCTGTTCTTGTTGTAAGTATTGCTGCTATAGCTATTTTTAAGAGTAAAAAAATAGCTATGTAAAATAACTAGATTAAACAGTTTATCAAATAATAATAGCCTCCTGAGTTTAATTAAAATTCAGAAGGCTATGTTTGTTATATGTTGTGTTTGGTTTGATTGTGATTTGTTGATTTCAGTCTGAAGTGTGTGTGATATTAGACAAAAGATGCATAAATCGTATTTTTTGTACATTGGATGTATAAAAAATTGTACATTGAATGTACAAAAAATATGTTTTTTGTGTATACAAATTTTATAATCGCGCGCTTACAACGCAATGCATTTGAGTTATAGGTCAAACAGAATCTGTGACCAAGTCGGAGATTCGACCACAGTACTGTCAATAATTCAGTCAACTATCTGAGAGAATAACAGTAAAGACAATTGCGCGTAGCTTTAATTAAAAATGACCATTACTCTAAAATAGACAAATACAAATCAAGTCTTTGATTTAAATATCTTGCAAACAAGTTTGCCATGGCAGACACGTTATGCTTTGCGTGATACTCATCAAAAGCTTCATAATATTTCAAGCGATCAGTAAATTTTATATCTATTGGTGGGTACCCTGCTTTCATCAACTCCAAATTGACCAGCAGTCTTCCTGTTCTTCCATTTCCATCAATAAAAGGATGAATGCTTTCGAATTCTATATGAAAACGAGCAAGTTTAGTAACAATATCTTCATCGCTGTTTTTGTATTTTTTCAATAATTCTTCCATTTTTGAAGCGATTAAATATGGTTGTGGTGGCTCATGTGTAGATCCCATAATTCGAACGGGAACTTTTCTATAAACGCCTCTATCTTTTCTCTTATTGGCTAAAACTAAATAATGTATGTCTTTTATAACTTTTTCATTTATCTGCTTATTTTCGCTAACAAGCTGCTTTACGTAATCAAAGGCTTCTTTGTGTCCAATAACTTCTAGGTGCTCTTTTAATGATTTTTGATCAACAGTAAGCCCTCTAAGAACCATGTCTGTTTCGCGCAGTGTTAAAGTATTTCCCTCAATTGCATTTGAGTTATATGTATATTCTATTAGAAATTCTTCATTAAGTCTTTCTAATTCTCCCTCAGTTAAGGGTCTTCTTGTTTTAAGGGTTTCTAATTTAGTTTTTATGATTGGAATTAGAGATTCACTAATTTTATATCTTCCGTCGGTTGGCTTTGATGCGTCATGTGGTATTTTCCAGGATCTTCCTTCCCGATATGCTCCTGGAATTTTTCCTTCGGAGCATAGAATTCTTACTCTTCTATCTGATATGCCCCATTTTTCAGCAGCTTGGTTTACTGTTATATACATAAAATACCCTTAATCATTGTTGCATTTTATTATATTTTAACGTTTTATCGGAATAATATAAACTGTATCGGAATAACATATTTAATTTATCGGAACAATAGTGATTGATAAAACCAGTAACGTGAAGCTGTGTTAAATATTGGGATATCTTTGTTTAGAATGATTTTGCAAGTAAAGAATAAGCACATTTGATACGCTATAAGCCTCACTGCAACAAGGGCTATGAGTTTATTTTTTTTTACACACTTTTGGCGTTTTGGACCCTTGATTTCAGTCTGAATTCTGTGTGTGATATTTAGACAAAAGATGTATAAATTGTATTTTTTGTACATTGGATGTATAAAAAATTGTACATTGAATGTACAAAAAATACGTTTTTGTGTATACTTATATTTATGAGCGCTTATTTTCCTAGACCAATTGCTGATTCTATTCTTCAATCAAAACGAAAAGTCGTGATTCTTGAAGGCGCAAGAGCTGTGGGAAAAACTATGATGTCAAAGCGTCAGCTTGTGTCTAAAGGATTCTCATACGTGAGCCTTGCGGATGAAAATACGTTTGCGCTTGCTTCAACAGATTTATATGGTTGGTTAAAAAATCTTAGTACTCCAGTTGTTATTGACGAAGCGCAAAGACTGCCAAATTTGCCTCTTGCAATAAAAGAAATAGTCGATAATTCAACGGAAAACAGTTTGCAATATGTTTTAACAGGTAGTGCACTTATAAATCGCAATGGACTAGATGGTCAAGATCCTCTTGCTAGACGCGCTCAGCACTTTACAATGAGTCCTCTTACGCAGTGTGAAATTACTCAAAATAGTAGAAATATTGTAGATAGTCTTATAGAAAGTAATCCAAATCTTAAATATGAAAAAGAAATAAGCAGAGAAGAAGTATATAAAATTATGGCTGCAGGAGGATTCCCAGAATATCAGCAATCGTATGATTCTTACGAGGCTTGGGAGCGAGAAAAGCTTGTTTCAAACGATATTCTTGCAGTGTTGGGAGATACCATTCTTCCAGGAGAACGATTAGACAGAAGCATGGCTGTTAGCATACTTAATAAGTTGTTATGTATGCCTGGCGGGATTCTTAATACGAGTTCAATAGGTCAAGATCTTGCTTTAGATAGGCGAACCATTGAGCGTTACGTTAGTGTATTCTTGCGTAGATTCTTAATAAATTATCTACCGAATATAAAAACTGCGCCCAATCGCCAGACTTTTACTAGAGCCAAAATACACCCAGTCGATACGTCTTTAAGCATTCAAACAATGATTAGTAAGGGTCATAATCCTTTGGAAGATCCCGTTATGTATGGGAATCTGCTAGAAAGTTTTGTTGTAAATCAGATTATGCCTGCTGTGCAATGGTCTAAAACGCATCCAGATTGCTTCTACTGGCGTGAACCTGGTAGCAGCCCTAAAGAGGTTGACCTTGTGCTAAGCTTCCGTGGAAATCTGGTTGGAGTGGAAGTAAAAAGCTCTAGCATGGTGAATCGTAACGATTTTAAGGGACTTGTAGCTCTTTCGCAAAAACCTGAATTTAAGCGCGGATATGTTGTTTACATGGGTCAAAAAATTATGCAGTGGGAGGATAATTTGTGGGCAATACCGTTAAGCGCTCTGTGGGAATGCGATGCGTTTGAGTGATATTGCATAAGTCTTGGGGAATAATCCGCGTTGGCTCCTTCAAAGCGTGATTTTCATCACCGAGATTCTCGATTTTGCGCAACCTTGTAGTGCGTTTGTTGTGCGACACGCGCGAAAAGCCTTTCCTTAAAAAAACCTGGGAAAATTCTTCAAAAACCTTGAAATGCGTATTTTTACGGTTTAAGTGTTGTTTATCCACAAATTTTACGATGAGTGTTGCTTAATTGTGGATTAGTTTGTGTGTGACATTATTTTTTTCTGTTTGTTTTGTGTGGTTGCCTCTTGACTTTTTTAAACGGGGGGGGGGGTATGTTAATAAGCAAACGCTAGCTGCTCCTAGTTTTGGCTGGTGTTTAAACCACTATCCATATGTTGTGGATTGTGGAGCAAATTTTTCTCTGCGCCCCTAACGCAGAGGAGAAGAAGAAAGGAAATTAAAATGATGAATAAGAAGGCTATCGCCGCTTTCGCTGCTGGCGCAACTTTGCTCGCTGGCTTTGCAATGGCAACCCCAGCAATGGCATTTGATTTTAATGTTGGATTGAATGATGACGGTTCTTGGGGTACTACTCAGAAGAAGGCTGCTAAGACTTATACTAAAGCTGAGATCTTGAAGCTCGAGGCTGCTGTTGCAGAAGCTGAGGCTACTGTTGCAGAGAAGACAAAGGCAGCAAATGATGCTCAGACAGCTGCCTATGCTGATGATACTGATGGTGCAAAGAAGAAGGCTGCTGTAGAGAAAGCTCAGAAGGAATTGAGCGAAGCTCAGGAGAAGCTTGAGAAAGCTCAGAAGGAATTGAATGACGCTAAGCCTGCTCCATCTGAAGCTGATCCAAAGAATCCTCAGGGCACAAAGCCAGTTGAGGCTTCTAAGGATGCAACAGTTCAGCCAGGCAAGCCAGGTGCTAAGCCAGGTCAGGCTGCTGGCCAGGCTGGCGCTAATGCTGCTGCTGCTGCTGGTGCTAAGACCACTGTGGTTGAGAAGAAGAAGGATGGCGGTAAGAAGTTGCCTACTACTGGTGTTGGTGTTGCTTTGACTGCTTTGGCTGCTTCTATGCTTGCTGGTATGGGTGCTGTTGTTCGCAAGGCTCGTCACTAAGCATTGCGCGCGCACTGGTGTTCGCTGGTGCGCGTGTAAAAAATAGGCTTGCGTTAGGCGGCGGCGCGTGTTTTGTGCTGCAGCTTGCACGCGGGGTTTAGAGTTTGCTCGGTTTGCCGAAATTTCCTTTTCTTACCGTGTAGGTTCTTTATTCTGCTTGCGAGTGCTTAATGCTTGTTGCTAGAGATGGTTTTCCGCTAGGGACGGGATTCTGTTCTTTAGTTTTAAAGGCTTGTTAGGTTTCTAACAAGCCTTTTTCTTTTCTGTGTTTTGTTGCTCAATGCGCTAAGTATTTGGATATTTTTGTTTTAGAGTGATTGTGCAAGTAAAGACTAGCCTAGATTTGATTGCTGCAAAACGCTTGTATTGCAATGCGTGAGACATGATTTTTTGCACACTTTTATCCTATAGCCAAGAGAATGCTTTAGTCTAATCTGGATGCTGGAATACTAGACAATAGTTCAGCTCGCCTGAGTCTTCTCGGTGTGGGATGATTTTCTTTCTCCACTAGGATGTTCTTGTGCCAGATAAAATCTTTGTGAAATAACCCAGAATAGTTGGATTAATCAATATAAAAAGCGCTGACTTATTTATGCGTTAATACACATTTTGTAAGTCAGCGCTTAGTTTATTGTTAGTAAATTACACGCACCAGTTGCCTATTGCTAATTACAAATCACTAATTAACAATTAGCAATAAATTAGAACGTGCGAACATTGTAGAAATTATTAAGCTCTTCCATCCAACGCCCAGTACCAGATATATCTCCTCTAGTTCCTACGGTAAACCCTGGGAAATTGTTCATTCGTGGTTCAAAGTAGCTTCGAGAGCCATGCCCTTCTGCAGAATTGCCAACACTTATAGCTCCTGCAAAATTGCCGACAGAACGAATAACTCTGTCGTTGTCTACTTTGTAATGAACAGCATAACCTTCGCGAGTCAGACGATTCCCTGCGTTTGCTGCAGTGCGAAGCCAACGGTTGAAGATATTTCCCCAAATTTGAGGAGCATTGAAAGTGTAGATTTTCTTAAGCCAAGAATATCCTTTACCGTCTGCACGAATCAAAGCTCGTTGAGCCAAATAGCCTCCAAGAGAATGACCAGTAATATATAGATTATTTACAGTGTGTTCTCTGCCATAACGCTCAATAAGTTGTTCAACATCGTAAGCCTGATCTGGATTGCGACCTACAGCTATTGCAAGATCATCGTCATAATCATTGAATTGAGAAGTTCCACGAATTGCAAGAACTTGAACAGTTCCTTGCTCTAAGAACGGATAAGGACTTACATTTTCAAACAAGACAGCGTCAAAACCACACCTATTGTGGTAGGTTTCTTTAACTTTCCAGAACGGGGCTATCTCATTGTGCATAAGACGATATTCATTGCGGTTCTTATAAATGTCATGAAGTGGTTTAGTGTAATCAAGAACCTTGTTTATATAACTATCATCGCGATAAGAAAGTTCAGAAAATAGCGTCATATCTCGTGGGCTTATATCCCATCTGCGAGGATTGCTGTCTTGATTATCTGGAATACCATCGCCATCGGTGTCATTTATCATAGGGTGAGAATTGTACCCATAATAAGTTTTACCGTTTTTAGTATAAGTGTAAATTTCTTGTCTATTAGTTAAGCCGTCGCCATCTAAATCAGCATTTGGGTCTAAAGGCTTTTTGTGATACAAAGCCATGTCTAAAGCTCCGGGAAGCTCCAGCTTTATATCTCCATTTGAAATCTGTTTAGCTGTTTTCTCTGTAAGAGGAGTGTGTCTTTCTGTAAGCTGCTCGTTTTGAGTATATGCCATCGCTGGTGTAGTGATGCTTAACATGCTTAGCATAAGACACAGGCTTGCAGATAAGCCTATTAGTTTGAAGCTTTTCTTCATGATTCCTCCTACTTTTGTCATTTATTTTGGGAATTAACCCGAATTAACTCGTTTTGGGAATTAATCCTTTGTTTTTTACTATCTTGTTAGCGCGTTTTACGCTTAAAAGCTACAAATAGCAAGTTATGTAAACTGCACCTTCGCTTAATTACAATTACAGTAATGCTTAATTTTCTTCAATAACTCTCTGCAATCAACTTTGACGATATGAGTTCGATTAAGAAAATCCTAGATGCTGCTAAGTGTTCTTATATGCTCAAATCCGCGCTTGATGTGCACAAATCTACGCTTGTATTGGTGTAGCTTATATGACCATGCTACAGCATTAATCAATTAAATACATCATTAATTAGCATAAAATAAGTGAAAATTGTTGTGTTAATGACATTATGACTTTATGACATTAATCTGCTTTAGTTTGAAAACAATTTAGTCGCAAGTACAAAGATTTATCAGACGTCTGACGAATTGTAGTGATATTGGTGTAATCTACAAATCAAAAGACGAATCAAAAGACGAGTCGAGATACAAGTCGAAAGATAAGTCAAAAGATAAATCAGCTACGATTTCAAGGAGGATATCATGCTGAAAGCTAAATTTGTTGTAGGCGCATACGCATCGTTACCAAAAACTCGCGAAGATCAAGAAAAATACTACGATTTGCTGGGTAAACAAAGCTGGATTGCTGGAACAGAGATTCCGTACCCAGGAGATTTGGCAGATTCACAAAATCGCACGTGGCTAGCGTCGGCAATGCCAGCGCATTGGCATGCAAACACTATAACCGCAATACCTGGGACAATGAGGCACATAAACTTTGACCCAGATCCAGAATTTGGACTAGCAAGCCCAAGCGAAGAGGGCAGACATCGTGCGCTCGCATTCTTTAAGGATATTCGCGAAGCCATAGCTGATGTTGCAGATAAACGAGATAGTTGTGATATATCGCACGTGGAAATACACACAGCGCCAACTCGAATAGCACAAGCAGACGCAATGAAAAAGTCGTTGGAAGAACTAGCACAACTAGATTGGTGTGGAGCAAAACTGGTTATAGAACACTGCGATCGATATATCGAAGGACAGAATCCGGAAAAAGGATTCCTACCTCTAGAAGAAGAGATTCAAATTGCTAAAGATGCTGGGGTTGGAATCACAATAAACTGGGGAAGAAGCGTTGTAGAAGAGCGAAATGCTCAAGCTGCTATAGAACATGTGCGCGAAGCAAGGCAAGCAGGAGTATTGCAGGGATTAATGTTTTCGGGAGCTGGACCAGAAGCAACGCAATACGGATATGAGTGGATTGATGGTCATTTGCCAATGAACCCAGATGAGCCAACGTCATTAATGACGTCTAAAGAAATTCAAGAAACTACTCGCGAGGCACTAAAAGACGATTATGCAATCGACTATTTGGGTGCAAAAGTGTGCGTTCCGCAAGACGCGAGCGTTGAAGAGCGCTTGGGATACCTATCGCGTATTCATGACGCTGTGAGCGCTGCGCAGGGTGAGTGAATAGGTAAAGTCTTAAACGCAAGAAAGAAAACGGAAATTACTTATGAATGAAACAAAAGATTCTCGCTCTACATATCTTGCTTTTGACATAGGTGGAACAAAAATCGCCTACGGATTGGTGACTTTTCCAGATTCTAATATTCATAATATTCGCCAAGAAAGTGCAGATTACGTTTCTCCAACAGTGCAAGAGCATGGTTCAATGCCAACAGAAGCTGCAAAAGGTGGAGAAAATATAAAGAATCGCCTAGTGGAAAAAGCGTCGCAAATCATAGAAGAAGCGCAGAAAAATGGCAAAACTATTAGCGGAATTGGAATAGCGGCTGCGGGAGTGCCAAATAGTAAAACTGGCGAAATTGTAGCTGCTACAGACATTCTGCCAGGTTGGCGAGGGCAGCGAATTTATGACGCATTTAAGAGCGTAACTGACTTGCCAGTTTATATGATTGGCGATGTTGGTGGACATGGTTTAGGCGAAGCAATTTACGGCGCGGGTCGCGGAAAGTCGATTGTATTTTCTGTTGGCATAGGCACTGGAATTGGTGGGGCGATTATTATAAACGGTAAGCTGTTTACAGGAGCGCACGGAGTTGCTGGGCATGCGGGTCACGTTGTTAGTGACTTGGGAGTAGGTTTTGACTGCTCGTGCGGAGCACATGCGGGCCACATTGAGCCAGTGGCTTCTGGAACGGGGCTTGCCACTCTTTACAATAGCAATCTTCCACAAGGCGCCGAGCTTGCGCAAAACGGCTATGAGGTTTGTGTGCGAGCAAATTCTGGGCAGGATGCGCACGCCAAAGAAACGCTTGCTAGAAGCGGCAAGGCCTTGGGAGAGTGCGTAGCTGGAATGGCGAATCTTATAGATCCAGATGTGATTGTGCTTTCTGGGTCTGTTGTAGAAGCTGGCGATATTTGGTGGAATGCTATGCGAAGCGGATTTGAAGATTCTGCTTTGACACTGATTAAGAACACGCCAATTTTAAAGGGTCAACTCGGAGGATCTGCTCCTTTGATTGGTGCTGCTTGGGCTGTTCATTTAAGTTTGAACCATTTTTAATCATTTTAAAAAGGAGGAATCTATATGAATCCTGTAATTGAAAAAATTAAAGGTGGCTTAGTCGTTAGCTGCCAAGCTTATCCTGGAGAGCCGCTAAGACACCCAGAAACAATGGCACAAATGGCAATGGCTGCCGTAGAAGGTGGTGCTGTTGGCATTAGATGCCAAGGATTGTCGGATATTTCAGCGATTAAAGGGCAGGTAGATGTGCCTGTAATCGGAATCTGGAAAGACGGTCATGAAGGAGTTTATATTACGCCAACTTTGCGCCATGCACGCTGCTGTGCTGCTGCTGGGGCAGATATTATTGCGATTGATGCTACGGATAGACCGCGTCCAGATGGTTTGACTTACGAGCAAACTGTTCGCGCTTTGCATGACGAAGGCATAGTGGTTATGGCTGATTGCGGAAACTTTGATGACGCTAAGCGCGCGGCGGATTGTGGAACAGATATTATATCTACCACTTTGGCTGGCACTTCTCCCGGAAGGCCAAAGACTGATGGTCCTGATTTTGAGCTTTTAGGTCAGATTTTGCAAGCTTTCCCAAACTATCCGATTATTTGCGAAGGTCGTATCCACACTCCTGATCAGTTGCATAAGGTTATGCAAATGGGAGCTTGGGCTGCGGTGGTTGGAACTGCAATTACACATCCAACGTCGATTACGCGCTGGTTTGCGGCAAAGTTGTAGGCGGTGCATTGTAGGCGGATTGGTCGCCAGTAACCGTACTGGATAAAGTAAACAAATAAATAAAAGTATTGATTATATGTGTGTTGATTTTGTGCGATTTTGTGCTAATTTAATGACTTCAAAAATTAAATCAAAATTTTCACAAATTCGACACACTTATAACTTGACATCAGACATCAGACCTCTTATGTTTAAAGTAACGCGAAAATAACGCACGCGCTATAATTTAAAACGTTTTCGCATTCGAGGATGAAATGCGAAGAAAACAACTCAATGGTGAGGAGAAAATATGGCACGAATTAACTCAAAGCTAACCGCGGTAATCGCTGCAGGTGTAGCCGCATTAATGATGCTTTCTGGCTGTGGTGGAGCAAAATCCCACAAGGCAGCAAAAGCAAAGACTGCTGTTAAAGATACAATCACAGCTCAAGTCGCATACGCAAGCCGTGACTTTGCGCCATCCACTACTTCGGGCGCATTGCCAATGGCAGCAAACTGGCATGTGACAGAGCCGCTCTATGCTCTTGATTACAGCAATTTTAAAGTCTTCAATGCTCTTGCAAAAGGTGAGCCAAAGAAGATTTCCGACACCGAATATGAGGTAACAATTCGCGATGCTGCAAAGTTCTCTGATGGAACTGAAGTAACAGCAGGAGACGTAGTATCTTCCTTCAAGCGCACAACTGCAAAAGGCAGCCTCTATATATCTATGCTCGACTTTATTGATTCAGTTGAAGCAAAAGACAATCGTCATGTAATCTTCAAGCTAAAGAAAGCATTCCCACTGTTCAAGCAGCGTCTTGCTTTAATCCAGATTGTTCCAACAGCAAAGTCTGACGCAGATCTTAAGAACATGCCAATCGGCTCTGGTCCATGGAAGTATGTGTCCATTACAGATAACCAAGTAAAGTTTGAGCGCAACGATCTTTATAACGGCAAGTACAAGGCACAGACCAAGAAGATGGTTTGGAACGTAACCGTTGACGATACTGCTCGCGTAACAGCAATGCAAGGTGGAAAGACAGACGTAATGGAAATGGTTCCAGCACAAGCATTCAACACTTTGAAGGCGTCTGGTTCCGAGCTTAAGACCGCACAGGGCTTCACGCTTCCATTCGTTATGTTCAACACAAAGCAAAAGCCATTTGATGATAAGCGAGTTCGCCAAGCAGCTCTCTACGCGATTGATGTAAACAAGCTCATCTCTAACCAAATGAGCGGCCAAGGCGAGCCAGCAACAAGCTTCTTGCCAAAGAACTATGCAAACTACCACAAGGCAAAGAACGTTTACACCAAGAACATTGCTAAGGCAAAGAGCTTGCTTAAGGAAGCTGGCGTAAGTGGTCCACTAAAGTTCACTCTTTACACTACAGATCACACTTGGATTACTCAGCTTGCTCCACAAATCAAGAACGATCTTGCGGAGATTGGTATGGATGTAGAAATCAAGTCCATGAAGTCTTCTGCTCTCTACCCACAGATTACCGACCGTGACGATGCAAACTACTCCATGGTTTTGGCCCCAGGCGATCCATCCGTGTTCGGCAACGATCCAGATTTGCTTATGAGCTGGTGGTACGGCGACAATGCTTGGACTCGTCAGCGCACGTTCTGGAAGAACTCCGAAGGATACGCAAAGCTCCACAAGCTTATGGATGCAGCTCTTGAAGCGTCCAAGCCAGCAGATCGCCAGAAGTATTGGAACCAGTGCTTCGATTTAATTAGCGACGAAGTTCCTCTGTACCCACTCTTCCATCGTAAGACTACGACTGCTGTAAAGAAGGGCGCATTGGCTGAGTGGAACGCAATCGGCTCCACTGGCATCAACCTTGTAAAAGCAAAGCTAACAAAGTAGGTGCAAGCTAAAAAATAACAAACTTCATTTTCCCTAACCTCTAACCGCAAAACCGGCCCGGCTGTTTACCTTTCTCGCCTTTGTGCAGATGGGCCGGTTTTGTTATGCCTTAATAACAAATTTCTTCAATGGATGTGTGGATGTCTTATGAGTAATTTTCTTAGACTTTTAGGTAGGCGATTAATCGCACTGCCATTCATGGCATTCGGTGTTACGTTCCTCGTATTCTTCCTTATGTCATTTTCAAAATATGATCCAGCAGTTGCAGCATTAGGTGAAAACTCATCGCCAGCAGCACTTGCCGCATTCCGCCATGAAATGGGTTACGATCGTCCGTGGTGGGAGCAGTTTGGATCTTACATAGTTGGACTATTCCAAGGAAACATGGGTGTTTACGGCGTAAACAAGGATTCTGTAGCTCAGAGAGTGGCAGATGCCTTCCCAATCACCTTGCAGCTAACCTTCATTGGTTTGTTGATAGCAATAATCTTTGCAGTAATCTTCGGCGTTTTTGCAGCTCTTTACCGCGACACTTGGGTTGACCAAACAGTCCGCGTGCTTTCGATTATTGCAATCGCAACTCCATCCTTCTGGCTCGGCGTTCTTTTGATTTACGTCTTGCAAATCAAGCTTGCATGGCTCCCAGGATCTGGCGATTTTGTGCCGTTCTTTGAAGATCCAGAAGCTTACATCGCTAGAATGGCAATGCCTTGCTTTGCATTAGGTCTCCCAGTAGCAGGTCAACTTACGCGAATCATACGAACCTCGATGGTAGAAGAATTGGATAAGGATTATGTGCGAACCGCAATCGGCGCAGGTATTCCAAAGAGTGTGGTGGTTGCTAGAAACGTGTTCCGCAACGCTCTGATTACACCAATCACGACTCTTGGTATGAAGATCGGTTACCTTATGGGTGGTGCAATCGTTATCGAAGTTATTTTTGCACTCCCAGGAATGGGCACTGCAATGTTCGACGGCATTAATGGCAACCAACCAATGCTTGTTCAAGGTGTTGTTTTGGTTGTTGCAATTGCATTCATCTTCATAAACATTATTGTTGATTTGCTTTACGTGTTAATCAACCCAAGAATTAGGACGGTGTGACATGCTATTCGGAAAGAATCAGGTAGTAGATGCCGCATCTAAGCCAGGTATCAAATTTAACAGATTTAAAAGCATGAGCTTAGGTTCTAAAATATCGCTTATTGTGATTGCAATACTGGCATTCTGCGCAGTATTCGCGCGATTCCTAGCTCCATGCGACCCAGTAAAGATTACGCAAAACTATCAGCCTCCAACAGGAGCGCACTGGTTTGGTACCGATAACCTTGGTAGAGACGTGTTCTCGCGCGTTATGTACGGCGCTCGCTACTCGTTGGTAATCGGCTTGTCGTCTGTGCTCTTTGCATTAGTGATGGGCGCAATAATCGGCGCAATCGCAGCTGTAAGCCGCACTTGGATATCTGAGCTTATAATGCGACTGATTGATATAGTAATGTCAATCCCAGGAATCGCATTAGCGGCTGTATGCCTTGCAATTCTTGGACAATCCATGATTGGTATCATCATTTCCATCGGCGTGCTTTACGTTCCACAAATCGCAAGAATTGTGCGCGCAAACATAATAAGTGAATATGGAAAAGACTACGTTCGTGCAGTAATCGTTTCTGGCGCTCGCGCACCTTGGATTTTACTCAAGCACGTAACGCGTAATATTGCAGCTCCAGTTATGGTGTTCACAACGCTTTCTGTTGCAGACGCAATCGTGTTCGAAGCTTCTCTTAGCTTCATCAACGCTGGTATTCCAGAACCAACGCCAACATGGGGCAACATTTTGTCTTCCGCTAAAGCAGGCGTTATCTTCGGATACTGGTGGCAGGCATTGTTCCCAGGCTTAGCAATCATGATTACCGTTTTGTGCCTAAACATTCTTTCTGAAGGCATTACGGACGCAATGGTTGCTGCTCCAACTGCTCCAGTAGCTAAGAGCGCTGCAGATGCGGATGCGGCTCGCAAGGAAGATAGGATTCTCACCGACCCAGTGGCAGCTTACAAGGAGCAGCACGACGCTTTGGTTGAGTCTTTGGCAAAGCTTCGCGAGGCTGAGTTAAAGCGCACGGATCGCTTGCAGCCAACGTCTACGGAGCCTCCAGTTATTGAAGTTAAAGACTTGTGCATTCAGTTCCCACGCTACGGCAGCGTAAATGTTGTAGACCACTTGAGCTTCTCTGTTCGTCCAGGCGAAACAATGGGCTTGGTTGGCGAATCTGGTTGCGGTAAGTCAATCACTTCGCTTGCGATTATGGGCTTGCTCGATCCAAAAGCTAAGATTAGCGGACAAATCCTCTTTAATGGCAAGGATCTTGTAAAGCTTAGCCCAAAGGAGCACAATGCTTTGCGCGGACACGAAATCGCAATGGTATACCAAGACGCGTTGTCTTCCTTAAACCCATCAATGCTGATTAAAGCGCAGATGAAGCAGCTAACTTCTAGAGGTGGAACTCGTAGCGCCGAAGAGTTATTGGAGCTTGTAGGCTTGGATCCAAAGCGCACGCTTGAATCCTACCCACACGAGCTTTCTGGTGGTCAGCGTCAACGCGTGTTGATTGCAATGGCACTTACGCGAGATCCAAAGTTGATAATCGCAGATGAGCCAACAACCGCTTTGGATGTTACTGTTCAAAAGCAAGTGATTGACCTTCTTAACGAATTGCGCGAAAAGCTTGGATTCGCAATGGTGTTTGTAAGCCACGATTTGGCTCTTGTTGCAAAGGTTGCACACTCGATTACCGTAATGTACGCAGGCCAGGTTGTTGAGCAAGGCTCCACCAAGGAAATTCTCACTGATCCGCATCACGAGTACACGCGCGGCTTGCTCGGCTCCGTAACCTCCATTGAGGCTGGCGCTCCAAGATTGCATCAGGTTCCAGGAACTGTTCCAAGCCCATCCGACTTCCCTAAGGGAGATCGATTCGCACCGCGTTCTTCTCATCCAGATCAAGGACTTGATGTGCGCCCAGTAATGAAGCGTATTCCAGGAACATGGCACTTCTATGCTGCGCCTCCCGATCCTGAAACGGATGCACCTTCCGCAATTTTGACCAACTCCGATCAAGGAGATGTGCGATGAACATGAATGTTAATGACGCAAACAAAACTCAAAGCGAAAATGGCGATGTTCCAATCATCGAGTTGCGCGACGCCGAAGTGGTGTTCACTACTCGAGCAGGATCTGGCTTATTCCACAAGAACAAGATTACAGCCGTAAACAAGGTGAATCTTAAGCTTATGCCAGGCAAGACGATTGGTATTGTTGGCGAATCTGGTTGCGGAAAGTCTACTACTGCAAACATTATGTGCGGTCTTCAGCAAGTAACAAGCGGCAAGGTTTTGTTCAAAGGTCAAGACGTTACGCATAGAACTGCAAAAGAGCGCATGGATATTGGACGCGTGGTTTCCGTTGTGTTCCAGGATCCAGCAATGGCTTTGAATGCGCGCATGAGTGTGATTGACCAGTTGATTGACCCGCTTGTTGTGCACAAGATTGGAAGCAAAGCTGAGCGCGATGCTAGAGCCAAGGAGCTAATCCGAATGGTTGGTTTGCCTCACTCTGTTCTTGGCGCTTTGCCAGGTCAGCTTTCTGGCGGCCAGCGTCAGCGCGTGGCAATCGCTCGTGCTCTTTCGCTTAATCCAGATGCAATAATCGCAGATGAGCCAACTTCCGCTTTGGATGTTTCTGTGCGTGCTCAGATTTTGAATCTTCTTTCCGACTTAAAGAAGAAGCTGAATCTTTCCATGGTGTTTATTAGCCACGATATTCAAACAATTCGATACATATCCGACGAGGTTGTTGTTATGAATCACGGAACGATTGTTGAGCGCGGCGAAACTCACCAGGTGATTAACAATCCGCAAGATGAGTACACAAAGATTTTGATGGGCGCGGCGCCTTCGCTGTTGCACCCAACGGAAGAAGAGTGCAAGTAGTGCAAGCAGTGCGAGCAAGCGCTAGTCGTTAGTCGCTAGCTTGAATGCGAGGGCGGTCTGTTAAGACCTTGCAGTAAATCCATGCAGGCCGCCCATTAATTGCAAAATCTAAAGTCATAAATCATAAATCAATAAGTCATAAATAATAAAAAATACGAAAGAAGTTTAATCATGGCAGAAAAATTCCACGGCGTTATTCCACCAGTAGTTACGCCATTAACGGCAGACGGCGAAGTAGACGTTGTTAGCTTTGAGCGTTCGCTTAACCGAATGATTGAAGCAGGCGTAGACGGCCTGTTTACGCTTGGATCTTCTGGCGAAGTTGCGTTTAGCACAGATAAGCGCCGTCGTGAAATCATTGAAACCGTAATGCGCATTGTTGATGGTCGCGTGCCAGTGTTGGTTGGGTGCATCGATACGGAAACAAACCGTGTTATTGAGCATGCAAAGGAAGCTAAGGAGCTTGGAGCGGCTGCAATCGTTGCAACAGCGCCATTCTACGCACTCGGCGGCATGGCAGAAGTTGAGCGCCACTTCCGTCTTATTCACGAAGCTGTTCCAGATTTGCCACTGTTCGCTTACGATATTCCAGTTTGCGTACACACAAAGCTACCAGGCGCTTTGCTTGTAAAGCTTGGTAAAGATGGCGTACTTGCAGGCGTTAAGGATTCTTCCAACGATGACGTGTCGTTCAGGTTCCTTGTAGACGACAACAATAAGGCTGGCCACCCATTGACTTTGCTTACGGGCCAAGAGGTTGTTGTTGACGGCGCATACATGGCTGGCGCGGACGGTTCTGTTCCAGGACTTGCAAACGTTGAGGCAACTGGCTACGTGCGCATGTGGAAGGCTGCTCAGGCTGGCGATTGGGCAACAGTTAAGAAGGAGCAGGATTGGCTTGCTGCTTTGATGCGAATCGTTACTGTTCCTAGCGGAGTGGCAGGCTTCGGCGCAGGAGTTGGAGCATTTAAGACCGCAATGGCGTTGCTTGGCGTGTTTGACACAAATCAGATGCCAGATCCAGTTTGCCCACTTAAGGGAGAAAATGTTGAAGCCGTGGCTCGTGTTCTTAAGGAAGTTGGCTTGACTTTGGCAAAGACCCCAGAAGAAGTAAGCGATTCTACTAAGTGAGTATTTTTATCAGATAATTTAAGCAAATAATTTAAACAAAATCGTTTATTCATGGTGCATAGTAAATAAATGGTATTGCGGCGTACGCTTAAACGTATGCCGCAATGCTAATATTTGCTTGGAGTATTTGCAGAATCAAAAATCACAAAAGCTTTAAAGGAGAAGCTAAAGATGGCTGAAGTTATTATTGTAAAAGATCAGGATGAGGCAGGCGAGCTATACGCCGAATCTGTTGTAGATTTGATTAGTCGCAAGCCAGATGCAGTACTAGGGTTGGCAACAGGATCAAGCCCATTAAAAGCCTACGAGCATCTTGCAAAGCTTGTAAAAGACAAGAATGTTGACGTGAGCCGCGTACGTGGATTTGCGCTTGACGAATACATTGGATTGCCATTAGAGCACGAACAATCTTACCACAGCACAATCCGCAGAACTGTAACAGATCTAATAGGCCTAAACCCAGATTTAGTTCATGTTCCAGGAGATGTTCTTAATGGAGCGCCATTAAGCGAAGGTGATAAGATTGCGCACGCTGGAGCAGACTACGATGCTGCTATTGCTGCCGCTGGTGGGATTGACGTGCAAATCTTGGGAATCGGCTCCGACGGTCACGTTGGATTCAACGAGCCAGGATCTTCTCTTGCATCTGGTACTCGCGTTAAAACACTAACCGAGCAGACTCGCGTAGACAACCGCAGATTCTTCGACGGAGATATTAACCAAGTTCCAACTCACTGCATAACACAAGGAATTGGAACGATTTTGCGCGCTCGTCATCTCGTGCTTCTTGCGTTTGGTGAAAATAAGGCAGATGCGGTAGCTGCAACAGTAGAAGGTGGAGTAAGCTCGCTATGCCCGGCTTCTGCGCTTCAAATGCATCCTCATGCAACAGTGATTATAGATGAGTCTGCTGCAAGCAAACTTAAGCTTGCTGACTACTATCGTTGGGTGTATGCAAATAAGCCATCTTGGCAGGGGATCTGATACACAAGTCTGAAATTTAAGATAATAAATTTAAGATAATAAGATATCAAATAAGCACAAGCATAGGTGAATGAAATGTCAAAAGATGTGTATTTAGATGCCGTAAAGAAGATTGATGATTCACTAAAATCAAACGAAGAGCGCAATTTTGTAGTGCGCAACGTGAACGTTGTAGACGCTCGAGGAATTGTACCCAATTCGTGGATTTTGGTTAGTGACGGCGTAATTCTAGAGACTGGCATTTTAGACGAAGACCTTGCTTTAGCTATTAGCACTCGCGGCTTAAGCGCATCTGATTTAAGTGTTGTGGATGGGTGTGGCTGTTTTGCTACGCCAGGGTATATTGATCTGCACGCTCATGGAGCCTGGGAGCATTCGTTTGACGATGGTGCCGAAGGTATTGCTATAGCGCGCGCGTATCACATGCTTCATGGAACAACTAGGCAAGTTCTTAGCTTGATTACAAACCCTCTTGACGTAATGCAAGAGAATTTGCGTACTGTTAAGCGTGTTATGCAAACGCGCCCAGATGTGCTTGGGTCGCATTTAGAGGGTCCGTTCTTGGCGTTGTCTAGAAAAGGCGCGCACGACCCTAATTGCCTAGTGGACCCTACTCCAGAGCGCGTTGATGCGTTGCTTGAGGCGGCAGATGGAACTTTGCGCCAAATTACTTTGGCTCCAGAGCGAGAACACGGCATGGAAGCGATTAAGCGTTTTGTAGAAGCTGGCGTGATCCCAGCAGTGGGGCATTGTGATGCAGATTATAAAACCGCGCGCGCGGCTTTTAATGCTGGCTCTACGCTTATGACTCACATGTTTAACGCCATGAACGGCATTCATCACCGTAAGCCAGGTCCAATCCCTGCAGCCTTGGAGGATTCACGCGTAACTATTGAGCTTATTAACGATGGTTTCCACGTTGAAAATCCAGTTTTGAGAATGGCTTTTGATGCTGCTCCTAATCGCATTGCGTTTGTAACAGATGCTATGGCGGCAACAGGTTGTGCGGATGGCGCTTATAAGCTTGGCGCTCTAGACGTTACGGTTACGGGCGGCCATGCAAGGCTTGTTTCTAATGGTGCTATTGCGGGATCTACCCTGATCTTGGAAGTGGCAGTTGAGCGCGCTGTTAAGGAACTTGGCATTGGTTTGCCGGCAGCTATTGCGGCTGCAACTCTTATTCCTGCCCACGCACTTGGAGTAGATAAGCCGAATGCTATAACTAGCGCTCCTTTGGGCTTAGTTGAAAAGGGGTACGCAGCCGATTTGCTTTTGCTTAATCCAGGAACTTTGGCAGTTGAGCACGTTTGGTGCGACGGTCATAAAATTTCGTAACGTAAATCGTATCGTTGCGATTAATCGTGATGCTGTAGTACTCAGGCATCACCATTGAAGATGAAAGAACCGCTCCCTAAACTAGAGCGGTTCTTTCATCTTATGCACACCAAGCTAGGTAGAGATTCGAGATTTTTCGCAGCGAATGAAGCGAACCTCAGCATCTTTGATGGTGATTCGCTGAAGTAGCAAGAAAAATCGAGAATCTCAGCGATTAAGCAATACGCAATTGTTCAAGAATGTAAGAGGGCTGGGTGATTCTTGGTCGAACAGTATAAGAGCGGCAGCCGATACCAAATAATCCAAATTATCAACCACTACAAATAAACTTCAACCCAAAAAACGAAATCAAAGCCAAATCGGAACAACCGCAACTCTAGACTACACGTAATAGGCAGAGCGTTGTGAGACAAGAAACACCCAGCCCTCGCGCAACGCTAAATAGGAAAATCGCGCAACACCAAGCTAAGTCACAGCGCTCATGCAAGTCGATTCGTAAGAAAATTATGCGATTTAGTGCTTATGCAGTCTATTAAGCAAAATAGACTGAATTGGCTCGTAATGGTCGTTTACCGCCTGTCTATATCCATCTGCGTCTCCCGCAATAGCCGTTTTTAGCATAAGCTCGTGCGCTCTAGCGGTTTTTTCAAGCTCGTCTGAAACTTCCAACCCCAATTGTGGCAAAACCGCCATATGCACAAGCCACAAGCATCGCACGAATTGCTCTGCAATCGTATTGTTTACCGCGCGCAAAATACCAGTGTGGAAAGCAATGTCTTGTTCCAAGAACGTTTTTCCAGCATGTGCTTCTTTGGTCATTATTTCCGAAAGCGCCTCCAATTCTGGCTGCTGTGTTCCTTTAAGTGACTCAACCACCTTATCCGCGCATCCAAGGTCTAGGAATTTTCGCATTTCTACAACATCGCTTAAATCTTCAAAATTCTTATTTATTGAGATTAAGGAGCGAAAAGCGAGTGTTTCCACCATTGGGTCAAGCGATAATGAGCCAACAAACATGCCTTTCCCTTGCTTAACTTCCACAATATTAAGCGCTTCCAGCTTGCGAATCGCCTCGCGCACAGATGACCTTGATGCACCAATCAAGTTGCAAAGCATTGGTTCTGTTGGCAGCATATCTTTTGGCTGCAAGCGTTCTCTTAAGATAAGCGACCTGATTGCATCCATTGTTTCATCGCAGCGTTTTCTGGCTGTGATTGGAGCGGAGTTTGAGTTTGAGCTTGCCTGTAAGAAAGATAAACGATCTAGTGTTGTCATCTCGTCGTCTTCATGGCTGCTAAATGTCTCTTCCATGTTGGCTCCTTTCAGTTCGCGTAAGGCTTCCTTCTTCTAAATCTTTCATTTTTTCACTTGTGTTTATTTTATTTTTTATACAATCTAAGTCTGTATTGTTTAAACTTTTTGCATTGCTTTTAAAATCTATTTGTAAATTATCCTGCTTCCAAAGATTGGAATCTATTGCTGTTATATAAATTCCAGTAGTCTCTCTTTCCCACAGTAGTTGCAAAGTTCGTTTATTGCTAGAGCTAAGGCATTGATAAACGTGGTGGAATGGGTTTATGCACACGTTTTTTGCCCATGTTTTTCCGCCGTCGTAGCTAAATCTCACAACTCCGCGACCGCGATAAGGCATCATTTGGCTTGCGTTTGCAAATGCTATGCAGTCTGCGTTGTCTGCATTTTTGCTGTTAAAACAGGTTGCGCTCGGCTGGCTGAATATCTCTGGCAAACTTGTGTCAAAAATTAGCTCGCTCCAAGTTTCTCCGCAATCATGACTAATGGCTTTGCCTACACATCCCGAGCGATTTTGATTGCGGAAGAAAGCCAGAATATCGCCATTTTTGCGCTCAGCAAACACGGTTTCGGAGCTTGTGGCATCGTCGTCTTGCATTGTTGCAGGATCTACGATTTTTCCGTTGATCGATCGCCCTTCGTTAATCATTTTGCCTCGGCTCCATGTTTTGCCGTCGTCGTCCGAAATAAGTGCTCCCGAAGAGTAGTGCGATTTGCTTTGGCCGCTGCAATAGAATGGCACGAGTATTCTGCCGTAATGTTTCTCGCTGTGCCTAATAACTATTCCGTTCCCTGGGCATACTCCAGCGAAGCTCATCCATGGCTCCTTAACCATGTGATCGATTAAGCGTGGCGCACTCCATGTTTTGCCGTCGTCGTCCGAGTAGATTTGCGCTATATAACACGTCTTTTCGGCAAATAATGGCTGACTTTCGCTTGCAATTTCTTGCGATTTCCATATGTTCCACGTGGAACTGTCGCAAGTTTGATTACTGTGCGAGTTATTGCGTAAGTCATTGTGCGAATCGCAATTTTTTATGCTTCCGTCTGGGAAAACTAGCCACTTTGTTGCGCATTCTTTTTCGCTAGAATCGCATGGCAATTTTACGGCTGCGCTTCCATCCATTGCTGCAGAGTAGTGTATACCAAAGAGATCTTCCAGCTTGATTCTTCCGCACGCGTCAACGCCTACAGCGGTTTTGCAATTTGTTAATCCAATTCCGCTAGGATTAAGGTCTATTAATAAGTTAATTCTTTCGCTTTTTCCCGCTGGATCTAAAATGGGGCAGGAGTCGATTGCGCTCGCGCCCAGTTTTCCAAGGTTTTTGCCAGGCATGTTGATTACCGTTTGCAAAGGACCCCACGTTTTTCCGCCATCTGTGGATCTGCGAATCACAAAGTTTATGTGGTTTGGAGCGTCGTTTGAAACGCTTGTTCGCTGGTCTGCTCCTGCGATTAGCGTTCCCGTGCGCGTTTTTACAAGAGACGGTATTCTGTAACTGCGAGATTGTGCATATCCCGTATCGAATAATGCAGTTGTTACAAGTGGCTTTACTCTTGATATTCTTTGGATTTGGCCTTCGGTTAGTGCGCTAAAGTAGATTCCGCCTGTTCTGGCTTCTCCCATTAATCGCACTCCGCGCAAGTCTTCGCCTATACTCACTGCGTTTAATCCTGTTATGTTTGCAAACCAGAATTGTCCTATGTTGTGCGACTGGCTGTATCCGTCTACGTAAATGTCGGTTGCTCCGCGATTTGCGCGAATAATCAAGTCGTGCCATTCGCCGTCGTCAACGCTTGCGGCTGCTTCGATTACGCTCTTTACACACGTTTCGTCGTCGATTAGCGTGATTTTTATGCCTTCTGGTCCTGCATACACGCTTATTTTTTCGCTAGATTCTAGATTAGTTTTTGTTCCAACAGTTCCAGCAGCAAAAAGAACTCCATGTTGGCCAGGGCCTCGCAATCTAAATTGAATGTGCAAAGTTCCGCTCGACTTGCAAGATACGCGTTTTATGTCTCTTGCGCAAATCGTAGGTCCTGCAAAACATATGTCTGGCTGTGCTTGAGTGGACGAATTCGCAATTTCTTCTGGATTCGGCAAGTGACTTGAGTAATAAAAATCGTAGATTCGCGAAGATTTTTCCAACGATGGGCTTGCTTCAGCCTCTTTTGTGCTCACTCTTTGCGGCCCAAGATTTGTTGCGCTTGCAAAACATTGGTATCCGTCTAAATAGAATCGGCTCCCAAAACTTCCGTACGTTATTGCAAAATCGTGTTCGCGCCCGTTGCCTATATTTACGGCATCTTCCATGTGTAGCGCAATTTCTTTCGCACCGTTTGCGTCGGCGCTATCTTCTAAAAGATTTTGTGCACTAAGCAGGGGAGCGTCTTCTTTAATACTTATTTTTATTATTGGAGTTGTGTGCTCTTGTTGTGCAGAAGCTTCCGACTTTTGCGCGGGCTTAATATCTAATAAATCACAATCCGAATTTGCTACAAATTTAAACCCTATTATTCCTTCGTTTTGATTTATTTCCTCGTTTTTATCTTTGCGATTGAGGCATGATGCGTTTTCGCTATATTTTTTGTTTTCGCTAGATGGCGTAATTTTTATTGTGGCATGGCTGAATCGCGTCTGCTTCGAACCCTCGATATACGCGATATCTTCAATAAGGCTCGTCGTCTTCGTTGAACGGCGTTCCATTTTTAGTCCTCCATGACCAGAAAAATTAAAACCACTATGTTTTAACACGTCTGACGTCTTACGACATCTACTTATTTAGTCTATCACATATTTTTAAGCAAACGCGCAACTGTTGTAAGATGATGTCACAAAATAAAAAAGAACGTTGAAAAATCAACGTTCTTAAAGAGTGCGAACGGCGGGACTTGAACCCGCACGAGTATACACTCACTGCCACCTGAAGACAGCGCGTCTACCATTCCGCCACGTTCGCATACAGACCACAAAGCTACCATATTTGCAGCCGTTTAGCAAATATACACCTAGTGTGTTGCGCGACGACCTGCCTTCGAGCTTAGAGCGTAGCGCGAGAAGGCAATTCGGAGCGCTGAGCTTGCTCAAAGTTGAAAGCACAGTGTGCTTTCAACGCAAGCGAAGGCGTGAGCGCGCTTAGACCGCGCGAACGCAGAAACACCCAGCCCTCTCGCAACGTTAAGTAGGAAACCGTGCAACTCCAGAGAAATTATCCGCGCGACCCATTCTCATAATAATGGGCTAACGATTCATCTCTGAACTCTTCAAAATATCCGCCGTCAATCGACGCGCGAATGTCGTCTAGAAGCTTAACAAAGAATCGCTCGTTGTGAATCGTAGCAAGCGTGTATCCGTTCATCTCTTTAGCGCGCAGCAAATGACTAACATACATGCGCGAATAATGCGTGCAAGTGTAGCAATCGCATCCAGCTTCAAGCGGACCCTGATCGTGCTTAAATTCCGCGCGCTTCACGTTGTATCGTCCGTGGCGAGTAAAAATCGCGCCGTTTCTGCCGCATCGCGCAGGCGCCACGCAATCAAACGTATCGCCGCCGTTTTCTACGCAAGCAAAAATGTCGTCTACAGCAGCGATTCCAAGCACGTGGCGAGGGCGATTTTCTGGCATAGCATCGCAGATCCAAGCGCAAGTGTCTCCAATAATGCGCTTTTCAATTGCGCCGCCAATTCCGACGCCGTCAAAGTCGAGCGAAGCAATCTGCTCTGCCGCGTGCCTACGCAAATCCTCGTAATTCGCTCCCTGAACTACTCCATACAGCGCCTGATATGGCTTTCCTAATCGTGCCTCGGTTAATCGCTTGTGTTCGGCAACACAACGCTTAGCCCAGCGGAAAGTGCGCTCAACGGATTCCTCCTGGTAGCGGCGAGTGTTCATAAGAGTTGTAAGCTCATCGAAAGCAAACATAATATCTGCGCCAAGCTTGTGTTGAATACCCATTGAGATTTCTGCGCTAAATCGGTGAATTGAGCCGTTTAGAGGGGACTTAAACGTTACGCCATCCTCGTCAACGAATGCCATGCGCTCTTTACCTTCTGCAATAACATCGTCGGACTTCATGCCTGTAACGTCCATTGCAAGAGTTTTCTTAAAACCAGCGCCAAGCGAAAGCACTTGGAATCCACCAGAATCCGTAAAAGTTGGGCCATCCCAGTTCATAAACTTTGCAAGACCGCCAGCTTCGTCTAAAATGTCTTCACCAGGGCGCTCATATAAGTGGAATGCGTTAGAAAGCATGCATTGGCCGCCCAAGTCTTTTATTGACTCTGGCAGCACGGCCTTCATTGCGGCTTGAGTTGCAACAGGCACAAAAGCAGGCGTGTGAATATCTCCATGAGGTGTGCGAATTACGCCAGTTCGCCCGTATCTTGCGCCGTCACGTCCCTTGCCGTCCGCCGTATTTTCCAAACGCGTTTTTGTTGTAAACGAGAATTCATTGCGATCTCCAGGCTTACCAGGCTCTGCTCCGCGTGGGTGTTCAATAAGATTAGTCATACCTTTTACTCTATTAGAAGGCATGACGATACGCGCATAAGTTGTGGCATTGTACGCGGAAAAGTCGCCAGCAACCGTTCGTTAAATTTTACGTGTTTATGTATTTTCTATAAAAACCGCTAGCTAATTTTACGGTATTCATACGGTAACTATATGGTATTTATACGGCATTATATGGCTAAATATTCAGGTAATTTTAAGAGCAAAACGTTTAACTCATATTGTAAGAAAATTAAATCTTAGATTTTAACTTACGCTTTATTTGCGTGTAGAAAGATTAAAGCGCGTAAAAATCTCATATTAACTTGTATGAATGCGTGTAATCAGATTAGAGTATGTTGTGTTAAAAGATTTAAGGAGGATTAATGGCTGACGATATTTATGATTCTAAGGCCTATGATTCTAGTGAAGTGCAATCTGAGCAGTCTTCACAAGGACAGTCACAGACGGAGGAGACTAAGCAGACTGGTCAGGGTGAACCTCAGATTTATCGTCCTGCTCCGGAATATGGTGCATATGGTCCTGTTAATACTGGCGACGGAAGTGATGAAAATAATTCTGCAAACTCTTCGGTTGCTGGCGACTCTACTGCTAATGATGGTGAAGAATCGTCAAGAAACACAGTTAACGGAGATTATGCGCGTTCGGATGACAATTTGGATAATCCATTCTTGCCTTATGGTGATCCCTATAGCGGCAATATTAAAAATTCTAGATTTGGGAATCCTTATGATTTGAGTGATGATGCTGCTGGCGATGATGCTGCTGCTGGCGATGCTGGCGATAATCAGGATGATGCAGTTCATGGCGAAGTACAGGTCGTAAATCAGGGTTCAAATCAGAATCCAAATCAGGGTCCACATGTAGTGTACAAAAAGCGTGGCGCTAGAAAAGAGTCCAGAGAAAACTCAAATATAACAGTGGCGATTGTATCGTCAATTATTTCTGCAGTGGTATGCGTTGTTGTAATGTCATTCGCTATTACTCAAGGACTAATTTCTATTCCAGGTTCGGGAACGCTTGCAGATGTAGGCACACAATCATCTTCAAAAGGAACAGCAGTAGTAAAAGGTGGTCAATCTCCAGATTGGCGTTCGGTTGCTAAAAACGTTTCTGGCGGCGTTGTGTCTATTCAGGCGCGCAATGACAAGAATATGAGCAAAGGCTCTGGGGCAATAATCGACAAGCAAGGTCATGTTGTTACAAACAATCACGTTATTGCTGGAATGCAACAGTTGCAAGTAACGCTATCTAATGGCCAGATTTACAAGGCAAAGCTTGTTGGAACCGATAAAACTACCGATTTGGCTGTGCTTAAAGTAGACGGTTTACCAAGTAACGTAAAGCCAGTTGAGTTTGCTGATTCTGATGCTCTTGCTGTTGGAGAACCTGTGATGGCAATTGGAAATCCTCTTGGTTACGACGATACTGCTACAACAGGCATTGTTTCCGCGCTTAATCGCCCAGTTTCCGTTATGGATGATCAGAGTCGTTCGGAAATCGTAACAAATGCTGTGCAAATTGACGCTGCAATCAATCCTGGTAATTCTGGCGGACCAACTTTTGATGCTGCTGGAAAAGTAATCGGTATTAATTCTTCTATTGCCGCAACTTCTGCTAGAGGTGGCACAGCAGGGTCTATTGGAATTGGATTTGCTATTCCGTCTAATCTTGTTAAGCGCGTAGTAAACGAGATTATTAAGAATGGTTCTGTAAAGCACGTTGCTCTTGGAATTATGGTTAAAAGCGTGAACGTAACGCAAAATAACATTACGCGCGGCGGCGCTCAAGTGGCGTCTGTAACTCCTGGCGCTCCTGCAGCAAAAGGCGGAATGCGTGCTGGAGATACAATCGTGGCGTTTAATGGAAAGCCTGTGACAAGCAATTATTCGCTTTTGGGATTTGTGCGCGCTACCGCTTTGGGAGATAAGGCAACAATAACGGTTGTTCGTGGTAACGGAACTGTCAATCTAACAGTCAAGTTTAACCAGGAAGAAGCTGCTGTTAATGGTGCAACTCGTCAAGACCCTCGATCCTTGAGGAAGCGCGGAAGTAAAAAACCTGATTCTTCCGATAAGAAGAGCCAGAACAACAATGGAGGCGATTCTTCAGATGGAGATGACGATCCTTTGGATCAGCTCCCTCGAGGCGGAGACGACGATTCTGACGATGGTGGCATTTTTGACCCATTCGGTTTCTGGTAAACTGATAGTATGACTTACAAAGATTTTTGCCAACTTGCATCGGAGCGGTTTTCTGCACGCGACTTTTTAAACAAGCCGATTGAGCAAAACGTTTTAGAGTCAATATTGCACACTGCTTCTCTTGCGCCAAGCTGGAGCAACACAAGAGCTTACGCGCTTGCGATTGCGCAAGGTGGCAAAAAAGACAACATTGTGAAAGCTTATTTAGATAAGTGCAATGCAATGCTTAAAGCCAAAGATAAGAGTTTGAGCGAATCTGAGCGCGCTCAGTTTGCTCAAGAGTCAGCGCCTAATGGCGACGTTCCTGTTGCAAAGCCGTACCCCGACGATTTAAAACAGCGAAGCGCTAAACTCGGTCTAGCGTTATATTCGCATTTAGGAATCGAAAGGCACGATTTTGCAGCCAGGAACGCCCATACGCGCAGAAATTTCGAAGCTTTTGGAGCACCCGTTATTGGCTTTGTTTTAGCTAGACGCGATTTTATGCCATTTGCTGCAATGGATGCAGGTCTTATGCTACAAACGCTGTTTCTTGCTGCTAAAGATTTAGGCGTTGACTCTTGTCCGCTTGGAGTTTTGGCGACCTGGCGAGATCCGCTAGACGCGGAGTTTGACGTTCCAGAAAACATGGATCTTTTAACTGGATTTGCGCTTGGGTATGCTAGCGATTCGCACACAAACGAGTTTAGAGCAGAGCATCCAAAGATTGAGCTGCTTTAGCGATTGCGAAACAATTGTTTTTGCCTATTTTATATGCGCTTTGCGCTCGTAAATAGTAGACGTGCTTTCCCAAACAAGAGCCTTCCAAGACGTTTTAACGTTGGAAACAGCGTGCGCATTGTAATGCGAAATGTTGTAGTTTAAAGCCAAGAAGTAGTACCACGGCTGGCTGGATTCGCTAACAAAAAATTCTGGCTCGCCCTTTGCAGCACAATCCGTCAACTCTTGTGCTTGCTGGCTTGCAGTAGGGCTTTCATTCGTTATAAAAGTCTTGTTTTTGTAAGCGCAATCTATAAGATTTTTAGAAAAATAAGGGTTTGCGCCTATTAAAAGCCACGAATATTGGTGAGTGTCGTTTTCTTCGTGAGAAATAACTTTTCCACTTTCGTCAACCTGCTCGTCGTTATGGAGCCAAGATGCTACAAAACGCTTATTTTGCAAGTGATTACTAGATATGTATTGTGCTACAGCTCTAGAAGGCGAATAGTCAAACAGAATGTCGTTTACGCAAGCAAACGCGTTCCAAATTAGGCTTGGTGCAAGGATTATTGATATTAGTAGGTTGATTTTAAAAGCTTTGTTTTCGGTAATTTTTGTTTTATTTTGATAAAGATTAGTCGGCTTTATTTTAGCTAGTGCAGATTTTGTAAAAATGGCGACTTTAATAAAAATCGCAGGAATATCTTTTGTACTAAGCGGCTCTTTGATGTGACTAATCCAAAGTATGCTTAGCAGAAACACAAAGATTAGACCTGCGTGGTGAAGCGTAAAATAGCGAACGGCTACGATTGTAAGGACAAGATAAGGGATTACAAGAACTGTAAGAAGTTTTCTGCGCTTGGCGATTCTAATTGCAAATGCCCAAATCGCAAGACTAAAAATCGTGCATATTGTGATTGGCAAAAAGTCAAAAGGCATTCTTCGCATTGAAATATCGCCATAAAAGCTTGTAAACATGCTTTCGGAAGGCATTACGAATATAAAAGCGAAGCATTTTGCAATTGTTGAATTGCCATCAATCGTTGCGCGAGTGGCGAATGCGTTTTTTGCTGGCCATGCAAGAGCAAGGTTTGCAGCGCCAAAAATGGCGATTAATCCCCAAGATATAAGTCGCGCCCAATTTGATGCGATTGTTGCTTTAATCGCGTGAAGAATGGAGCTAAAATTAAGAGTTTTGCTAATATTCTTGCTAAAAACTCGCCAAATCCAAGCAATTGTAAAGCCTGCAGCAAATGCAATCCCATACACGCTAAGCAAGCACATAAACATAAGACTAATCGCAAGTTTGCAAGCGCTAGAAGTCTTAGAATCCGCACTATTCCAATAATGTGCCGCTACTAGCAAGCTTAAGCAAAGCAAAGCGTATGGTCGCGATGTAACACCGTACTGGAAGCAAGCAAAATAAGTAAACGGAATAAGAAAAGTTGCAAGGCTGCTTGCGCTTTTAAAAGGCGACTTAAAAATAAGCCACGCACCCAGTAGGCTTGCGCAAACCAGTTGAATACCCTTAATTCCAAACTCGTATGGAACGCTATTTTTAGCTGCAATCGCAAGCAAAAGATTCCAAAAAGGAGGGTGACCCTCGTAATGGGGTCTAACGCTAATAATGTCTGCAAGCGACGAGTCGCGCGCAATCAGCCAGCTTTGAGCTTCGTCAAACCAAGGTTCGTGGAAACACATTACGATTGCAATAATCGCAATGTATAAAACAAAAGCTAATAATAAAGCCAATGTGCGCGCGTTATGTGAATCTTGTAAATTGCGTGGCTTAAAAATCCGCATGAGTGTTAACTCTTAATTCGCAATGCTAATTACTAATTTTGACTCAAGGCGGAAAGCCTGCGAGCGTTAGCAACAGCATACAAGCTGATTCCAGCTGCAACGGATGCGTTAAGCGATTCGACAGCGCTAGAAATTGGGATTCCAGCAATAGCATCGCAAGCTTCACGCGTTAGGCGACTCATGCCCTTGCCCTCGCTTCCAAGAACTACGACAAGCGGATCGGTTTCAAAACCAGTCTCGCCAACAAGCTTGTCGCCGCCACCGTCAAGACCAATCGCATACCATCCGCGCTCGCGCAAACCTTGAATCGCCTTGTTTAAATTCACAACTCTAGCAACAGGCAAATGTGCTGCTGCGCCTGCAGAAACCTTCCAAGCGGCAGCTGTAACAGATGCGCTTCTGCGCTCAGGCAAGATTACGCCATTTGCGCCAAAAGCGGCTGCGGATCGAATAACAGCACCAAGATTTTGTGGATCGGTAACTCCATCTAGTGCTATAAACAATGGGCGTGCGTTAATGCGAGCGGCTGCAGAATCCGCCGCCTCCATAGCGCGAGACTTCTTTTCTGCGCGGTCAACAAGCTCTTGCAGCGAATAATATTGATAAGGCTGCACTTTTAATATAATGCCTTGATGATTGGTGCTGTGAGCAATGCGATCCATTTCCAAGCGATCCGCTTCCAAAAGTCGCAATCCTTGCATGCCAGCAAGCTTAACGATTTCGCGCGTGCGATCGTCATGCTCAATGCGATTTGCAACATAAAGTTGCGTGCTAGGAACGCCTACGCGCAAAGCTTCAAGAGCTGCATTTCGCCCAATTACCAACTCGTCGCTATCTGTGCCCAACTTATCTACTCTGCGTCTAGCTGCCAAACGCGGATCTGCAAACGTGCGCTTAATCGCAGCCTTTTTAGCGAAATAAGCCTTATGATACACGCGGTCCTCTGCTTTAGGAGTAGGTCCCTTGCCGCGCAATGCATTACGATGTTTTCCACCCGATCCCTTGGTCGGTCCTTTTTTCATAGCCATATTCTTATTTTCACATGCCCCCGAGGCATTGACGATGCTTTGGTGCTGCATTAGCGAGGCATTAGTATTTGGCGCTTTATGTGGCATAATAGAACGGTACTTAATTATTGTTATTGCAATAATCCACAACCGCGCAATAATCAAGATTTTGAGTCAATTTTGCGTAAAAATTTTGATTATTGACTACTCCGCGGCGCTCCCAAGGGGGAAAATATGGTTGATCAAAGCGATCAATCCAAAGATCCGTCATTGCAAGACGTGCAAAATGTTGCAAATTCGCTTAATGTAAACGTTTCTACGGGTTTAAGTAGTGATGAGGCGGCTAAAAGGCTCGCGCAATTTGGCCCGAACGTTTTAGCTAGCGCTCCTAAAACACCAGCGTGGAAGAGGTTCCTCGAACAATTTAAAGATCCGCTTGTTTACTTGCTTATAGCGGCTACTATTATTTCCGCAATCGCATGGTTTGTTGAGCGCGCACAACATGGTGGCGAAAGTGGCGGCGAAGTTCTGCCGTTTGACTCAATAGTTATAATCGTGATTCTTATAGCAAACGCAGTTTTGGGCTATATTCAAGAGTCGCGCGCGCAAGAAGCAGTTGAAGCGCTGGCAAAAATGAGCGCTCCGCAAACGTCTGTTCTTAGAGATGGGCGAGTTATGCGCATAGATACGGCGGATGTTGTGCCTGGAGATATTTTGGTTCTCGGCGAAGGCGATGCTGTTTCTGCAGACGCAAGGCTTATTGCAGCCGCTTCTTTGCGCGTTGCGGAAGCAAGCCTTACAGGAGAATCTGTTGCTGTTAGCAAGCGTCCAGAAACTCTAGCTTCGCCAAAATCTTTGGCAGACCGCACAAACATGGTGTTTAATGGCACTGCCGTAACGCAAGGCACTGGTCGCGCAATAGTCACTTCTACTGGCATGAAAACTCAGGTTGGAAAAATCGCAGACATGCTTTCTAGCGCGCAAGAAGAAGCCACTCCTCTCGAGAAGGAGATGGTTCGCGTATCTAAGGTTCTTGGAATCGCAGTGTGTATTATTGCAGCCGTTGTGCTTGCGTCTATGTGGGCGCTTGAAGGATTCCGCACTATTGAAGATGTTATAGATTCTTTGCTTCTTTCCGTTTCTCTTGCTGTTGCTGCTGTTCCAGAAGGCTTGGCTGCTATTTTAACGGTTGTTCTTGCGCTTGGCGTGCAGCGCATGGTAAAGCATCATGCTGTTGTTAAAAAGCTTTCGTCTGTAGAAACGCTTGGCTCCGCATCTGTTATTTGCTCCGACAAAACGGGTACTTTAACTCGAAACGAGATGACTGTTGAGCGTGTTATAACGCCTAGTGGCCAAGTACAGCTTACGGGTAGTGGGTATAAACCAGAAGGACGAATGGTTTTGCTTGATTCTTTAGATGCGGATTTGGCGGTTCCTCCAGCTCTAGCAACAGAGGTGATTGGCGCGCTCGGATCTGGGTATTTAGCAAACGATGGCGATTTGCACCATAATGAATCGTCTGACGCATGGCAGCCAGTTGGCGACCCTACTGAGGTTTCTCTTATTGTTGCGGCGCGCAAAACCAAGGCGGACAAGCGTTACGCGCATCTTAGTCGCGTTGCGGAAGTGCCGTTTACTTCTGAGCGCAAACGCATGTCTGTTGTTGTTAAAGACGGGTCGGATTCTGGGAATCTTATTGTTTGTGCAAAAGGTGCTCCAGATGTTTTGCTTTCTTATTGCACGCGAATCGCAGTTGCTGGCGCTGTTCGTCCTCTTACAGACGGAGATCGCGAAGAAATTCTTGCAAACGTGGAAAAGCTATCTGGAGAAGCGTATCGCACTCTTGCAATGGCGTATAGGCCACTTGGCGTAGATAGTTTAGCTAAAGTTGACGGCATGGTTTCTAACGCTGCCGGCCAAATCGCAGACGTTGCTGAACAAAGTGATGTTTTGGAGTCTGATTTGATTTGGAACGGCATGGTCGCGATTATTGATCCTCCTAGAATCGAAGTTCGAGATAGCGTTGCTCAAGCGCATCGTGCTGGAATTCGAACTGTTATGATTACTGGCGATCATCCGCTTACTGCTGCTCGAATCGCTCGCGACCTTGGCATTATTGGAAAAGATGAGCATGCGCTTACAGGCGATGAGCTTGACGAGTTACTTTCTAGAGACGACGACAATATTGCTTTCGACGATGCGATTAGCAAAGTGAGCGTGTACGCGCGCGTTGCTCCAGAACACAAGCTTGCGATTGTTTCCTCGCTTCAAAGGCAGGGCAATATTGTTGCTATGACTGGCGACGGTGTAAACGATGCTCCTGCTGTAAAGTCGGCAGATATTGGCGTTGCAATGGGCATTACGGGTACGGAAGTCACTAAAGAATCTGCCAAGATGATTTTGGCTGACGATAACTTCTCTACAATCGTTGCAGCAGTGCGCGAAGGTCGCGGAATTTTCGACAATATTCGTAAATTCTTGAGATATTTGCTTAGTTCCAATGTTGGCGAAGTGTTCACCGTGTTTGGTGGTGTAGTGTTTGCTGGTGCTTTGGGAATTACGCAGCCAAACTCTGTTGGCGTGACTTTGCCTCTTCTTGCAACTCAATTGCTTTGGATTAATTTGCTTACGGACGCTGCTCCTGCGCTCGCAATGGGCGTTGATCCGCAAACTGACGATGTTATGAATAGGCGTCCGCGAAGGCTTACAGATAGCGTTATCGATAAGCCAATGTGGGGAGATATTGTGTTTATTGGTGTGATCATGGCAGCTATAACGCTGATTGGTATGGACATGCATTTGGCTGGCGGATTGTTTACAGACCGCTCCACAACTGTTTTAACTCATGCAGCTCAAATGACTCACGCGCGCACAATGGGCTTCACTATTCTTATGTTTGCTCAAATGCTTAATGCTTTGGCTTCTCGCTCGCATTTGCAAAGCGTGTTTGTTGGCTTGTTTGCAAATCGCTGGCTTTGGGGTGCAATCGCAGTTTCCGTAGTGTTGCAGCTTGCTGTAATTTATATACCATTCCTTAATGGTCCGTTTGGCACAGTTCCACTCGACTTTATGGAGTGGGTTGAATGCCTTGGACTTTCAATGGTTGTGCTTATTGCTTCGGAGCTAAGAAAGTGCGTTTTGCGCTTTATGGCTCACAAGAAGTCTGCAGCTGCTGTTGCGATTTCTGCCTAATATTTTCGACCGCGGCACGCGCTACACTTGGCATATTAGTGTATTTAAGTGTTTGTTTTATGAAGTTTTATCGCAAGGAGATTTGACGTTATGCTGTTGTCTGATCGCGACATCCTCAAAGCTCATGACGAGGGTCATATTGATTTGACCCCATGGACCCCAGAAATGGTACAGCCTGCGTCGATTGATGTGCGGCTCGACCGATTCTTCCGATTGTTTAATAATCACGCTTACACCTACGTGGATCCTGCAGAAAATCAGGGGGAGTTGACTGAGCAGTTTGCGGTTGCCCCTGATGAACCTTGGATTTTGCATCCTGGCGAGTTTGCTCTTGGTTCCACTTGGGAGTATGTGAAGTTGGATTCTACGATTGCGGCGCGCTTAGAAGGTAAAAGCTCTCTTGGTCGTCTTGGAATTTTAACTCATTCTACGGCTGGCTTTATTGATCCAGGTTTTGAAGGTCATATCACCTTGGAGCTTTCAAATGTTAGTACTTTGCCGGTTAAATTGTGGCCAGGTATGAAGATTGGTCAAATGTGCTTCTTCAAGCTGAGTTCTCCTTGCGAAAATCCTTACGGATCTTCTGTTAACGGATCTCACTATCAAGGTCAGCGTGGTCCAACACCGTCTAGGTCTTATGAGAACTTCTATCGCGCAAATTTGGAAGATTAGTCTTGATTAAGATTTGATTAGTCTTGATTTTTAAGAAAAATCAGGGGAAAAGTAGTAAACTTTCAGGAACTTATCAGCTAACGTACTAGCAGCACTAAGGATTATGTGTTTTCATAATATTAGTGAAAAACTTAAAAAGTAATTCACGAAAGCTTATTCATATTTTTTCCTTTAATTTAAACCCCGACTTAAACGGTCGGGGTTAAATTTTTATGTAGCGTTTAGGCGTTTAGCGCAGTGTTCGGATTACAAGGGTTATAAATGCCAAAGCTGTGCCGTATGCTGTAGATATGACTAATCATAACGGTGTGATCTCAGATGAGTTCGACAACGGCGAGTTTGACAATAACGACAATAATGGCGATTTTGGCAGCGAAGACAGTGCTGCAAGCGCTTCAAATGGTCTCCATGCTGGTCGCGAATCTAGCGTTGTTCCAGGACGTTTCGGCGAAGATTTGCATGTAAGCGCTGCTAAGTATTCTCGCGGAGAAGCGTCGGCTTACGCTACAAGACCTCTTCTTTTGCTTCTGCACGGGTGGGGTTCCAATGAGGATGATTTGCTTGATTTGCTGCGCGTTGTTGCCCCTTATAATGATGCGATTTCTTTGCGCGCTCCGCTTCGATTAGATCAAGGCGCTTACAGCTGGTTCCATGATGCTGTTCCTCAGGGAGATGACTTAGATCGAGATATGTATGCTGCAGCTGCTGCAATTGACGAGTGGGTTGCTGCGAACGTTCCTGAAGATCGCGCTGTTGTGCCATTTGGTTTTTCGCAGGGTGCGGCTCTTGCTGTTCATATTCTCAGGCTTAACCCTGAACGTTATCGTGCAGCCGTTGCGCTTTCTGGCTTTGTAGCTCCTAATATTGCCAAGGATATTTCTCTTAATGATGATGTTCTTGCGGATCTTAATACGCCTGTTTTCTTTGGTTATGGTTTGGATGATGCTGTTATTGCTCCTTACGAGTTTTCAGCGGCTGCAGCCTGGCTTGAGGAACATACGTGGTTGGAAGAGAAGCGTTACCGAGGGCTTGACCATGCAGTTCACATGGAAGAACTTGGCGATATTCGCTCTTGGTTTGCTTTGCACAATATTTCTTCGGGGCTAATGTGACTTTGTGCGCGCGCGAATATGTTCCGCTAATGCAAGAGGCATTGCGACTTGCGCAAGTTGCTTCCGATTGTGGAGAAGTTCCAGTTGGCGCTGTTGTTGTAGACGGCTCTGGGGTGATTATTGGGCGCGGCTCTAATCTTCGCGAGCGAGACGCGGATCCTCTTTCTCATGCAGAAATTCTTGCGATTAGGCAGGCGGCAGAGGGTAAAAAGTCTTGGAATCTTAGCGATTGTGCGCTTGTTGTTACTTTGGAGCCTTGCCCTATGTGCGCTGGGGCGATTTTACAAACACATATAAAGCATGTTGTTTTTGGCGCATGGGATTCAAAACTTGGCGCATGTGGATCTGTTTGGGATATTCTGCGAGATCCTCATGTTGGCTCGCATCCGCAAGTTTTTGGTTCTGTTTGTGAATCGCAGTGTGTTCAGATTTTAGGCAATTTTTTTAAGAATTGCAGGTAGATTTGATTTACTCAAGTCTTTTCTAGTTCTGCTTAGCATTGTTTAACATAACCTAGTTTCGTCTTCTTTTATTGTTTCTTATTTAATCTCATCTACTCTTATTTTTTTTTTAAACCATTTTATTTTACTAATAATTATTTTAATAATATAAATTTCTTAGTGTTTTTATCTTGCAATTGCGTTTTTTAAATGCTATAGTTGCGGTAACGTTACCGCATAAGGCTTGCTATGGGAGCAGGAAGAATGTGGAAACGTTATCTCATAGGTGACTTTGGTCAGCGCTGATGAAGCTACTTAGTGAGATTGAGGTTAGTAAAAACATCGTATGCATAGATGCATAGTGTGATTCTCTCAAAAGAGAGGAGTATATGGAAAGACGTAATTTAGAATATAGAATACAAGAGAAAATCAGAGCATATAAATTGCAATGTAAATAATCTTAAATGCTGTACTTGTATAGTTTTGTATAGTGTTACCAATGGGAGGTGTTATGGCGTATATTACGATTCGCGATGTTGCACAACATGCTGGAATATCAGTGTCAACTGTGTCTCGCGCATTAAACAACACAGGTCGTATATCGGCAAACACCAAGGCAAAAGTTGAGCGTGCGGTTGCTCAATTAGGTTATATTCCAGATTCGCGCGCGCAAGCAATGCGATCGTTACGCACAAAAACAGTAGGACTGCTTGTGCCAGATATTCGTAACGCATATTTTGCCGAACTCGCTTACACTGTTCAAGACTCATTGTTTGAGGCAGGCTATTGTGCATTTATAGGAACATCATCTGAAAGTGCATCACGTCAAGATTCATTTATTACAAGTATTCTTTCGCAACGTATTGATGGAGCGATTATAGTTCCTCAAGGCGAAGTTACTGAAGCTATGGGAAAGCTGATTGAGCAGCGACTCCCTATGCTGTTTATGGATCGCCACGTAGAACCGCAAGCTAGCGGCTTAGAACACGTGCCAGTAGTTGATTCAGACCCAAAAAAGGGCATTCATGATGCGCTGTTAGATGTTCGGCAACATGGTTTTCACTCAGTTGGCTATATTTCTGGCCCAATTATTGCTTCGCCCTCGTTGCAAGAACGTGAGCAAGCATTTAGAACCGTGGCTTCAGAGATACTTGGCGAAGAGCATGTATTCGTAGAATCAACAGGATTTGACCAGTCGTCGTGTGCAAGCGTAATGCATCGCATGATTAATGTTGGAGTGAAAGCTCTTATTATTGGCTATTCGCCAGATGCGTTGCGAGTAATGCAAGTGATGGCTCAAGAAGGATTAGTAATAGGCAAAGATATATCATTGATTTCTTTCGATGATGTAGAAGTGTTTCGCCTAGCAACTCCACGTATTTCTGTGATTTCACAGCAAGTTCAACGTATTGGCCACATAAGTGCTGCACTGTTTTTAGATATGCTTGAGAATAATGGTGACGTTAAATCGCAGCGTGTAGAAACTGTGTATATCCCTCGCGAATCGCTAGGGCGAGCATAGATTCGTAAAAAGCTGCAAAATATCGTCATTCTTTAATGGTTTATCTATCAGTATTTCAACTGATTATTGCACTGTAACTTTGTTGTACGTGTATTAATTGTTTGAGTGAACATTGTTCGTACTCTGTACTTTGCACATTGTACTTAATGTTTTATTCGCAATTCGCAAGTCAATATAAACGTAACTAAACAAACAATAACTTGACGTAATCAATGGTAATTTCGCGAGCGCATTGATGCTATAGCGAAGGAAGAGGCTAAACATGACGGAGCTGTCATTAGTAGGAGTATCGAAAATATTCGGTAATTCTACTGTAGTTGACAATGTGTCAGTAAAAGTAAAGCCAGGTGAAGTTCATGTTCTACTTGGTGAAAATGGTGCTGGCAAGTCAACTGTTATTAAAATGATGAGTGGCATTTATCAGCCAGATAAAGGTCATATTGAGATTAACGGTAAAACGGTGCGTATTCCTAATGTAGATGCTGCGCGCAAATTAGGTATTGCTGTAATACACCAAGAGTTAAATTTAGTGCCTGAACTTTCCATTATGGAAAATCTGTTTCTTGGCATGCTACCGACCAAAGCTGGTTTTGTTGATCGCGCAACTATGCGATCTAAAGCAAAAGAGGCATTGCAAGTTATTGGCTTAGAAGAAGATGTAGATAAGCCAATGGGAGAGCTTGGAGTGGCTCGTCAGCAAATGGTAGAAATTGCTAAAGCGCTTATGCAACATGCATCTATTCTTATTCTTGACGAACCAACGGCAGCACTTACAAAGCGTGAGTGTGAACAATTATTCAGCATTATTGCAGATCTGAAATCTAAAAATGTTGGAATGGTATTTATTTCTCACCATTTGGACGAGATTGCGCGAGTTGGAGATGTAGTAACCGTACTTCGAGATGGAAAATACGTTGACACTGTTAGTGCAGATGTTCCAGAAAAAGAACTTGTAAGGTTAATGGTTGGACGCGATATAACTAATCAGTTCCCGCATGGGAATAGGCATCAAGGCAAGGAACTGCTAAAAGTAGAAGGATTAACGCGAAAAGGTGCTATTGAGGATGTGTCTTTTAGCGTTCATGCTGGAGAAGTCGTTGGACTTGCAGGCTTGGTTGGTGCTGGTAGGACTGAGGTTCTTCGTGCAATATTTGGAGCGGATGCTTACGATTCGGGATCTGTTTCAGTAGACGGAAAAGCGATTCCTAAAGCAAATATTGCTGGCAGCATTGCTGCAGGTCTTGGATTAGTGCCAGAAGATCGTCGCGTGCAAGGTCTTATTTTGGAGGCATCTGTTGCAGATAATCTTGGAATCTCTACGTTAATTCCTACATCTCATGCTGGTTTTGCAGATTTAAAAGGTCAGCGTGCGCATGAAGAAGAAACTGCAGAGAAATTGCGTATTCGCATGGCAAATATTGATCAGCTTGCTGGTTCGCTTTCTGGTGGAAATCAGCAGAAAATCGTATTTGGCAAGTGGTCTATGGCAAACGTAAAAGTGCTGCTTTTGGATGAGCCTACTCGTGGCGTTGATGTTGGCGCTCGCGTTGAAATCTATGAGCTTATTAACAATATCGTTGAAAACGGTGGAGCAGTACTTATGGCTTCATCAGATTTACCTGAAGTTCTAGGAATGTCTGATCGTATTCTCGTAATGTCAAACGGCAAGATCAGTGGAGAACTTGCTGCTAGCGAGGCTACGCAGGAAAAGGTTATGGAACTTGCTGTAACGCATCTTAGTGAATCAGATAAATAGGAATAAATAGCAATAAATAACGATAAACAACAATAAACAACATGGCGTGAAGTCATATTGAAAAATTAAAAATTGAAAGATTACTTGTAAAACGTAAAAATTGCGTTCTGCAGTTTGAAAAGCGCAAATAGGTGCTGTGAACTGTTGGAAACTCGTTAAAGGAGTATTTGTTATGAGTGCTACAAAGAGCGAAAAATCTCACCGTTTAGGGTATGGTGCAGACGACAAAGGATTTTTGCCAACGTTAAAAAAGTTTGCATCTCGTAATGGTGCACTTATTGGTTTGATTATTTTGTGTGCAGCGCTTTCTTGCGCTACGCCTGCATTTTTAACAAGTGTAAATATTCTCAACGTTGGCATTCAAGCTGCTACGGTAGCAATTTTGGCATTTGGTCAAACTTTCGTAATCGTTTCCGCTGGAATTGATTTGTCGGTTGGTGCAGTTGCTGCGATTTCTAGCATGCTTGTTGCTTACACTGGCGCTTCTATGGGCTTACCTCCAATATTGACTATTATTATTGGTGTAGCTACAGGTGCAGTTTTTGGCTTAATTTCTGGCGTTGCTAATGCTTTTCTTAAGCTGCCGTCGTTTATTGCCACGTTGGCAATGATGTCTGTGGCTCGTGGACTTACGCTGGTTGTTTCGGATGGTCGTCCTATTTCCACTTCGGGCATGGTGAATTTCTTCGGAGCAACAATATGCGGAATCCCTATGCCAATAGTGATGATGATTATTATGGGCGTTATTTCCGCAATAATCTTGAACTTCACTACTACAGGTCGTTCAATGTATGCTGTTGGCGGAAATATGGAAGCATCTCGTCTTTCTGGCATAAACATTCATAAAACTCAAATTATGGTGTTTATTCTTTCTGGCGTTTTTGCTGCTGTAGCTGGTTTAGTGATTGCAGGGCGTTTGCATTCTGCTCAGCCTCAAGCAGCTACCGGTTACGAGATGGATGCTATAGCGTCTGTGGTTATTGGTGGCGCATCGCTTTCTGGAGGCAAAGGTAAGATTTCAGGCACATTCGTAGGCGCAATACTTTTGGCTGTTATTCGTAATGGCTTGAACATTTTGAACGTTTCTTCCTTCTGGCAGCAAGTTGTTATTGGCTTGGTGATTGCGTTTGCTGTAAGCCTCGATACTTTGCGACGCAAGGAAGATACTCACTGAAATAAGGCATACTAAGCAATTAATAGACATATTAATAATCCGTAGAAACTTGATCTCCTTGCTTAGAAGGGGGGTGTTTATAAAGGTATTGACTTAATGGTGGCAAGCATCAATGCCTAAATGCAGCAAAAATATAATAAGAAATCTAACAAAAATCTAATAAAAATAATTTAAATTATAACTGAAAACAATTTAACAATATGGTAAATAAATGGCAAAAACATCAGCCTTATTTATGCAAATAATGTTTTAAATATTGTGATTTGCGATTAATAAGGCAATAGTCAAAGGAGATATGATGAATTATCTAGTTATGCGCCGTGGTATGAAGCTCGCTTGTGCTGTTGCAGCAGCATCGGCTCTTGTTTTCAGCATGAGTGCGTGTGGAAATGCAAGCTCTAACGACAAGGTTGCGCTGTTAGTGTCTACGCTAAATAATCCATTCTTTGTGGATTTGCGTGATGGTGCGCAAGCGGAAGCCAAGAAGCTGGGAGTTGATTTACAGGTTTCAGATGCTCAGAACGATTCTTCTAAGCAGCAAGATCAAGCTCAAAACGCGCAATCTCAAGGTGCTAAAGCAGTAATTATAAATCCTGTGGATTCCGATGCTGCTGGCCCAGCCGTTGCGCCACTTCTTAGCTCTGGTATGCCTGTGATTTCTGTGGATCGTTCCGTAACTGGCGAAAAAGTTACTTCTCACATTGCCTCCGATAACGTGGCAGGAGGTGCTCAAGCTGCCGATGCGCTCGCTAAGAGCATGGGAGAAAAGGGCGAAGTTCTAATTTTGCAAGGCATCCCAGGTGCTGCTTCTACGCGAGATCGTGGCAAAGGTTTTAAAGATCGCATTAAGAAGTATCCAAATATTAAGGTTGTTGCGGAGCAGACTGCTAACTTTGATCGTGCCGAGGCGTTGAACGTTGCAACCAACTTGTTGCAATCTCATCCGAACGCAGCTGGCATTTACGCCGAGAATGACGAGATGGCATTAGGTGCAATCCAATCATTAGGTGCTAAAGCTGGTAAAGATGTTAAAGTAGTTGGCTTCGATGGTACTGCTGATGGCATGAAGGCTATTAAGGCTGGAACAATGGCTGGCACTATTGCTCAGCAACCAAAGGAGCTTGGGCGTTCTGCCGTTGCTGCAGCTGTAAAAGCTATTAAGAAGCAAACTGTTCCAAAGACTGAGCCAATTACTGTGAAAACAGTTACAGCAAAGAATGTAGCTGATTTCGAGTAATAGTAAATCAAGTAGTACAAAAAAGTAGTAAACCAAATAGTGTGAAAAGTGTACAAAAAGTAGTACAACATTTATATGGCGTTGAAATCGTTGACTTGTATGCTAAGCGTAACAATTAATACGATTTTATTGCATATGCAACGTGTATGTTGTCATCGTTTTCAACGCCGCACTATTTGTTGTTTTTAATATCACATTATTTTGGATGCATTATTTGTAAATATATAAAAAGTAAATATTTAAAATAAGTAAATATAAATAAGTAGATATTTAGTCTTATAACAATCATTACAGCAAGCATTTAAGCTTGATGAGCATTTGCTATTATGCGATTATCACTGTTGATAGTCACTAATGCAAGGTAAAAATTTAATATCATAAGGAGAAAAATGTTAACTCATGGCATCTTGAACTCGCAATTAGCGGCTGCTCTGGCAAAGCTTAGGCATAAGGATCAATTTGTTATTTCTGATTGCGGATTACCAGTTCCACAAGGCGTAGAAGTAATAGATTTAGCTTTAGTGTTTGGAATTCCACGATTTAGCGATGTGCTGAATGCAATCAAAGCTGATTTGGTACTTGAATCAGGCATAATGGCTAAAGAAGCATGCAATAAAAAGCCAGAAGAGTGGGTAAAAGAATCCTTAGGCGTGCCGCTAACATACGTTCCACACGATGGCGATGAAGGTTTTAAAGCTTTAGTTTCACAAGCAAAATTTGTGATTCGTACAGGCGAAACTACGCCATATTCCAACATTTTATTGCGCTGTGGCGTTCCTTTCTAAATTTCTAAATTGTGGTGTTCTTTTATAAATTTTTAATATTAAAGATTAGTTGCTGATTTAGGAGAAAAATGCATTGTTATAGTAAGCTTGATTCGTTAAGTGGATTAGAAAATATTGCGTCGCTCCGCTTAAACGATTTAAAAGTTACGCAAGAGAATATACAAGAATCACATAAAGCGGATTCAAACGCTATTGCAATAGTCGGCTCTATGAATGCGGATTACACTATTGTGGCAGATCGTCTTCCTAACCCAGGAGAAACCATTAATGGAAACGAGATTCGCGTGTTGCCAGGTGGAAAATCTGGTAATCAAGCTGTATCGGCTGCAAAACTCGGTGCACACGTTAAAATGTTTGGTGCAGTTGGCAATGATTCCAATGCTGATTTTCTCCTAAATTCTTTGCAATCTTCCGGAGTTGATACAACTTGTGTTCGTCGCGTAGAAAATAAAAAGAGTGGCGCAACTGTGATTACTGTAGATGCGCATAGTGGGGAAAATACTATTGTGTATGCTCCAGGATCTAATTCTTTAGTAGATTGTGAGTATATTCAATCGCCGTTAGTAAAATCCGCTCTCACTAGCGCAAAAGTTCTTGGTCTTTGTTTAGAAAGTCCTTTAGAAACTGTAACTATGTGCGCACAACTAGCGCATGAAAATGGTGTAAAAGTGCTTCTTAACGATTCGCCATTTTTAAACAAGTTGCCTAAAGATTTGATTGATTCTGCGGATATTTTGCTTGTTAATGAGCATGAGATGGCGCAACTTTTGAATATTGAAGAGCCAGATGATGGCGATTGGTATTCTTTTGATTGGAATCATGTAGCTCACGCTATGCATGATTTTGGCTTTGATGAAGCTGTAGTTACTCTTGGCTCTAAAGGCTCTGTAGTGTTGGATTATTCAAAAGAGGATTGCGTATGCATGATTTCCCCTCAGAGAGTTAAAGCTGTTGATACAACTGGCTGCGGTGATGCTTTTATGGGCACAATATTAGCTTGTTTGTCTGTAGATATGCGTTTAGACGAAGCTGCCGCGTTAGCGTCTTATGTTTCTGCGTATGCAGCTACTGGTTTTGGCGCTCAAGCTTCTTATGGCACAGTTGAACAAATTCGTCAATTTTTTAATGTTTAAGTGACTGAGTTGTAGGTGATTGCGATATACGCATATTTGTGAGCATTATTAGTTGGTAATTGCATTTTAAATAATACAAAATTTTGACATTCTCAAAAAACTGTGTAATATGCTATAAAAACCAAAAAGCAGTTGGCTGATTTTAGTCACTACAATCAGCCTTACTGCTTTTTACTATATTTACAGTCGCTTCGACGAATTTCCATGTATGTATGAATTTCGCCTAAGCACATTTTTACCTAAAAGGAGGTGTCACTATGAGTGGCATGAAATATGCAATGATCGGTTCTGGAGCTATGGGGTATCGCTATGGCGTTTTGTTGCAGGAAACGGCTGGCATTCATGTTGATTTCATTGATGCCTGGGATGAAAATGTGAATAAAGTTCGCGAGCAAGGCGGCGTAATGGTGAGCCGAGATCATGAAAATCGTCATCTTGTGCCAATCAATATGTATACCCCTGAGGATTATGACGGCGATCCAGATGTGTGGATTGTGTTTATGAAGCAGATGCAACTTGCTCAAATGTTGGAGCGTTGCAAGCATTTGTTTAATGATCATCAGGTTGTGTTCGCTGCAATGAATGGTTGGGGTCATTTCGAAAAGCTTCAGCAGTATTTCTCGGATGATCGTATTTACGGTGGTACTGCAATGATTGCAACCGTGCTGAATGGCCCGGGCGACGTTGATTTTATTGGTAAAGTCGGCGTTGGCACAATGAATATGTGCGCGTTGAATGAGCAGGTGAGCGATGTTGAGCTTGCTATGCGAGATGATTTTAAAGCTGCTGGCTTGAATCCTACTATTACGGAAGATTTCAAGGGTACTTGCATGGCGAAGGTAGTTTTTAATTCCGTAGTTAACACTTTGTGCACAATGTATCAGATTCAAATGGGTCAGTTTATTTCTTACCCAGGAGCTATGGATATGGCTCGCCAACTTATTGACGAGGCATACGACGTGTGCGATCGTGCAGGAATTCGTATGGTTAATACGCGTCAGCAGGAGTTGGAGGCTATTGATTACGTGAGCCGAGTGGCAAATCCTTTGCACTATCCTTCTATGTATCAAGATATGAGTCGTGGACGAAAAACAGAGGTTGATTATATCAATGGCTATATTGCGAAGCTTGGTCGAGAAAATGATTACGTGTGCCGCACGCACGAGTTCTTAACGCACGGAGTTCATTTGGCGGAGCTTGCATTTAAATTGCATAATCAGCAGTGATTTGGAGAGCATTCTACAATTCGTACAATGAATGAGAAGGAGACACGGCTCGTGGTTTTTACTACGGGCCGCTTTTTATTATCCGCGCGTAACATCTAATATGCTGATAAAATTTAGAGTCTAAAATCATAAATACTATTAAATAAATAAAATTATTTGTAATAAATAAAACTGTAATAAAAATACTTATTAACGTAAATTAATGGGGATTAAATGACTACTTTTGACAAAGCGAACTTGCCAGAATCCGTGCGCACAAATGGGGCTACACCAAACCCTTGGTGGGCAAATGCAGTTGTGTATCAGATTTATCCGCGAAGCTTCCAAGATACTAACGGCGACGGAATAGGCGATTTGAAGGGCATTACTTCGCGTCTTGATTATTTGGCTGATTTAGGCGTTGACGTGCTCTGGCTTAGCCCTGTTTACAAGTCTCCGCAAGACGATAACGGCTACGATATTTCCGATTATCAAGATATTGATCCGCTTTTTGGCACTCTAGAAGATATGGATGAGCTTTTGGCACAAGCGCATAAACGCGGTCTTAAAGTTGTGATGGATTTGGTAGTAAATCACACTTCCGACGAGCATGCTTGGTTCCAGGCTTCAAGAGATGCTTCTAGCGATTACGCAGACTGGTATTGGTGGAGGCCAGCGCGCAAAGGTTGCGTTCCTGGGGCTCCGGGTGCTGAGCCAAATAAGTGGGGTTCGTATTTCGGCGGTTCCGCGTGGACTTACGATCCAAAGCGCGGCGAATATTACTTCCACCAGTATTCGCCAAAGCAGCCAGATTTGAATTGGGAAAATCCTGCGGTTCGCGCTGCCGTGTACAAGATGATGAATTGGTGGATGGATCGCGGAATTGACGGCTTCCGCATGGATGTGATTACGCAAATTTCTAAGCGCGTAGATAGCGAAGGGCGTTTACCTGGAGAATACGGTTCGCAGATTGAAGATGCGCCAGCAGGCGATGACGGCTACTCTTCTCCGTATTTCTTCTGCTCCGACGGCCCTCGTTTAGACGAGTTTTTGCGCGAGATGCGCGAAGCGGTTTTCAAGGGTCGCGAAGGTTTCTTAACCGTTGGCGAGGCTCCTGGAATTTCCGCGCATCGAAACACTTATATTACAAATCCTGCTAATGGTGAGCTAGACATGCTCTTCTTGTTCGATCAAGTTAATGTTGATTGCGCAAATGGCACTAAGTGGAATCCTATTCCTCTTAAGTTGACGGCATTAAAGCGCGCAATGGCAGATCAGCAGCAGGCAGTTAGCGAGGCTGGTTGGGCGAGCCTGTTCTTTAATAATCACGATCAGCCGCGTGCGCTTTCTCGCTGGGGTAGTGAGGCTAGCGATGAGATGCGCGTGCTTTCCGCTAAGTCTATTGCAATGCTCTTGCACATGCACCGCGGCACTCCGTACGTGTATCAGGGTGAAGAAATTGGCATGACAAACGCGCACTTTACGAGTCTCGAGCAGTATCGCGATTTGGAAGCGTTAAATATGTTTAAGCAGCGCGTAGAAGAAGCGCATATTCAGTCGGCTGAGTCGATGATGGATGCGCTCGCAAAGCGCGGTCGCGATAATTCTCGAACGCCTATGCAATGGAATGCGTCTAAATATGCTGGATTCATGCCTTTTAATGTTCCGTCGCAAAATAATGCACAGCCGTGGATTAGCGTGAATCCTAATTATGTAGATATTAACGCTGCTGAGCAAATGGAAGATTCGGATTCTGTTTATTCGTTCTACAAGCGTTTGATTGAGTTGCGTCATTTGCAGCCTGTTGTTTCGGCTGGTTCTTGGAATTTGATTGATGCGGATGATGAGTGTGTTTACGCGTTTATTAGGAAGGTTGAGCAGACTTGTGAGAATGCTAAGGCAGATGAGGCAGGTCTTGAGAATGGTGTGCGTTCTTCAAGCGCGGTTGCTGGCGATTCTTCCTCTGTCTCGATAAAGAAGCTGCTCGTAATGGTAAATATGACGGATTCGTCTGTGGCAATACCTGCTCAAAGTGCCGAATTGTTGCGTAATATCGCCTCTAATGGCGTATCGTATGATGATGTGATGATTTCTACCTACAGCGCGGATCATGCTCTTAAATCACTTAAAAATGGCACGCTTGCGCCTTGGGAGGGAATCGCTGTTAGCTTGCAATAATTATTTTGAAATAGTCACTTTGTAATATTCACTTTGCAATAGTTTCGTCTACTAATTTTGGCAGAGCTTTCGCAATATCTTCGCGTATTATGCGCTCTGCCAAATAATCGTATTGCGTAGCGCCCAGGTTTATTATTGTAATCGGCACTCCTGCGCGAGCGGCTAGCGGCACAAGGCTTGCAGCTGGAAACACTTCTAGCGTGGAGCCAATAACCCACAACTCGCTTGCGTGCATAATCGCCTGCGCGCTGCGTTCCATTGCACCTTCGGGAAGTGCTTCTCCAAAATATACAACGTCTGTTTTTATAAGACCATTGCAAGGCATATTTCCGCGGTACGGCAGCGCGCGCCTGCAATGTGGGTCTGGGTGTGCGTCTAAGTCGCGCATAATGTCGGCTGTATTGTAGCTAGCGTGGCAGCTCATGCAATGCGATGTTCCAATGCTTCCGTGCAAGTTCACTACAATATCTGGGCTGTTTCCAGCTTTTTCGTGAAGCGCATCAAAGTTTTGAGTGGCGATTAAGTCCAGCATCCCAGCTTTTTCAAGTTTTACTAGCGATTTGTGTGCTGTTCCTGGCTGAGCGTTCCAAACTGGCGACTCTTTTTGCCAGCGCCAAGAGTAAATGCGTTCCTCTTCACTGCTTAAAAACGCGTCTATATCGTAAACACTCATTTGCTCTGGGTGTTTAGTCCAAACTCCATCTGGGCCTCGAAAGTCTGGAATGCCAGCGCTTGTAGATATTCCGGCGCCTGTTAGAGCCACAATGTGATTGTGTGAGTTGTTCTTGCTGTTTTTCTCGCTATTTCTCATATACCTATATATAGCACGCGAACGCATAGCACGTACACATGTTGTATGCATATATTTTGTTTACGTTGTTTGCGTTGTGTATTTTGATTATTTTGCTCGATTGCTTTGCGCGACACTCCAGGGTTTTGTGTTTTTTATGGTTTTTTGTTTGTTTTTTGGGTTGTTTTTGGTTTTGTGTTGGTGGTTGTGGTGGTTTGTTGTGGTTTTTTGCTGTTTTCGACACGCCGATGTTTTGGCTTGTTTTCAATGGTTTTGTGGTGTTTGTTTGGTGTTGGTTTGCGTTTTGGTGGGGTTTGGTGTAAGTTTATCTCTTGCTGCTCAGCGCGGCTGGTTCTCCTCGGTTGAGGTTGATGGGCCGGCTGGTGTGGTGGTGGTTTGAGAACTCAAGAGCGTGTCTGTACTACTTATTAGTTAATTATTGCCAGTTCATTGTCAGCCTCACGGATTGTGGGGTGCCTGAGAGATGGTTAAATGATGGTGAGGTTTTTGTTGGGATGTTCTTTCCTTAAAGAATGTCTCGTCTTTTTCTTTTATATTGGAGCCTTTTGTTGGCTCTTCATTGAAGTTTTTCGTGGAGGGTTCGATTCTGGCTCAGGATGAACGCTGGCGGCGTGCTTAACACATGCAAGTCGAACGGGATCTGACCAGCTTGCTGGTTGGTGAGAGTGGCGAACGGGTGAGTAATGCGTGACCAACCTGCCCCATGCTCCAGAATAGCTCTTGGAAACGGGTGGTAATGCTGGATGCTCCAACTTGACGCATGTCTTGTTGGGAAAGTGTTTAGTGGCATGGGATGGGGTCGCGTCCTATCAGCTTGTAGGCGGGGTAATGGCCCACCTAGGCTTCGACGGGTAGCCGGCCTGAGAGGGCGGACGGCCACATTGGGACTGAGATACGGCCCAGACTCCTACGGGAGGCAGCAGTGGGGAATATTGCGCAATGGGGGGAACCCTGACGCAGCGACGCCGCGTGCGGGATGAAGGCCTTCGGGTTGTAAACCGCTTTTGATTGGGAGCAAGCCTTTTTGGTGAGTGTACCTTTCGAATAAGCGCCGGCTAACTACGTGCCAGCAGCCGCGGTAATACGTAGGGCGCAAGCGTTATCCGGAATTATTGGGCGTAAAGAGCTTGTAGGCGGTTCGTCGCGTCTGGTGTGAAAGCCCATCGCTTAACGGTGGGTTTGCGCCGGGTACGGGCGGGCTAGAGTGCAGTAGGGGAGACTGGAATTCTCGGTGTAACGGTGGAATGTGTAGATATCGGGAAGAACACCAATGGCGAAGGCAGGTCTCTGGGCTGTTACTGACGCTGAGAAGCGAAAGCGTGGGGAGCGAACAGGATTAGATACCCTGGTAGTCCACGCCGTAAACGGTGGACGCTGGATGTGGGGCCCATTCCACGGGTTCTGTGTCGGAGCTAACGCGTTAAGCGTCCCGCCTGGGGAGTACGGCCGCAAGGCTAAAACTCAAAGAAATTGACGGGGGCCCGCACAAGCGGCGGAGCATGCGGATTAATTCGATGCAACGCGAAGAACCTTACCTGGGCTTGACATGTGCCTGACGACTGCAGAGATGTGGTTTCCTTTCGGGGCAGGTTCACAGGTGGTGCATGGTCGTCGTCAGCTCGTGTCGTGAGATGTTGGGTTAAGTCCCGCAACGAGCGCAACCCTCGCCCTGTGTTGCCAGCGGGTTATGCCGGGAACTCACGGGGGACCGCCGGGGTTAACTCGGAGGAAGGTGGGGATGACGTCAGATCATCATGCCCCTTACGTCCAGGGCTTCACGCATGCTACAATGGCCAGTACAACGGGTTGCTTCATGGTGACATGGTGCTAATCCCTTAAAACTGGTCTCAGTTCGGATCGTAGTCTGCAACTCGACTACGTGAAGGCGGAGTCGCTAGTAATCGCGAATCAGCAACGTCGCGGTGAATGCGTTCCCGGGCCTTGTACACACCGCCCGTCAAGTCATGAAAGTGGGCAGCACCCGAAGCCGGTGGCCTAACCCTTTTGGGATGGAGCCGTCTAAGGTGAGGCTCGTGATTGGGACTAAGTCGTAACAAGGTAGCCGTACCGGAAGGTGCGGCTGGATCACCTCCTTTCTACGGAGTTTTTGTGCACGCTCGGTTGAGTGTGGTTACTGGTGTGGAAAACAATAGTTAATGTTTTTAGATGAGTTTGTTGGGCATGCTTTTGGGTTCCCGGATTGCCACCCCCCTTTTTTTGGGGTTGCGGTCCTGGCCCTTGGATTACAGGTTGAGGCTTTTTGGTTTTTGGCTTGTGTTCTTGGTGTTTGGTGGTTTGAGAACTGGATAGTGGACGCGAGTAAGAATAGTGAGACTATTTTTGGTTTTGCTTGTTTTTACTTTTATCAATTTCAACCGGCTCCATTTTGGTGGAGTCGCTTGATCGTTTTGTGATCGTTTAGTGTGATGATTTATTGTCTAGAGAGTTAAGCGATAGGCTTTTTACTGGTGTATCACTGGTAAGGGCGTATGGTGGATGCCTTGGTAGACAGGACCGATGAAGGACGTGACGGGCTGCGATATGCCTCGGGGAGCTGCCGAGTGGGCTTTGATCCGAGGATTTCCGAATGGGGAGACCCGGCCACTGTTATGGGTGGTCACCACAGTTTTTGTGGGGGGTACGCAGGGAAGTGAAACATCTCAGTACCTGCAGGAAAGGATACTCCGTGAGTAGTGGCGAGCGAAAGCGGATCAGGCTAAACCGAGTACGTGTGATAACCGTCAGGTGTTGCGTATTCGGGGTCGTGGGATTGACTGTTCAGCCTCTGACGGGGTTGAGAAGAGTGATAAAATGTCGTGTTATGTGAATGGGATTGAATTCCCAGCCGTAGAGGGTGATGGCCCCGTAGCAGGTTGCGCGATGTCTTTTTATGTTTATTCCCAAGTAGCGCGGGCCTCGTGGAATCCCGCGTGAATCTGCCCAGACCGTTGGGTAAGCCTAAGTATTCCTGTCTGACCGATAGTGTACTAGTACCGTGAGGGAAAGGTGAAAAGCACCCCGGGAGGGGAGTGAAATAGTTCCTGAAACCGTGCGCTTACAATCCGTCGGAGCCTTCTTTGTGGGGTGACGGCGTGCCTATCGAAAAATGAGTCTGCGAGTCAGTGGTATGTGGCGAGGCTAACCCGGGTGGGGGAGCCGTAGCGAAAGCGAGTTTTAAAAGGCGTTTTAGTCGCATGTCCTGGACCCGAAGCGGGATGATCTAGCCCTGAGCAGGTTGAAGCGCGGGTAAGACCGTGTGGAGGACCGAACCCACCTAGGTTGAAAACTGGGGGGATGACTTGGGGTTAGGGGTGAAAGGCCAATCAAATTCCGTGATAGCTGGTTCTCTCCGAAATGCATTTAGGTGCAGCGTCATGTTATTGCTTGCAGGGGGTAGAGCTACTGGATGCTTGCGGGCCCATACCGGGTACTAATAGCAGCCAAACTCCGAATACCTGTTAGGTTTATCATGGCAGTGAGTCGGCGGGGGATAAGCTCCGTCGTCAAAAGGGAAACAGCCCTGATCGTCGTCTAAGGTCCCGAAGCGCGTGCTAAGTGGGAAAGGATGTGGAGTCGCATAGACAGCCAGGAGGTTGGCTCAGAAGCAGCCATCCTTGAAAGAGTGCGTAACAGCTCACTGGTCTAGTGGTTCCGCGCCGACAATGTAGCGGGGCTTAAGCACGCCACCGAAGACGCGACTGCATGATTTAGTTCATGTGGGGTAGGAGAGCGTCCTGTATGGGGTGAAGCGGCAGTGTGAACTTGTCGTGGACTATACGGGAGTGAGAATGCAGACATGAGTAGCGAGAGACAGGTGTGAATCCTGTCCGCTGAATGACTAAGGGTTCCGGGGCCACGTTCGTCGTCCCCGGGTGAGTCGAGTCCTAAGGCGAGGCCGACAGGCGTAGTCGAATGGATGAACGGGTTGATATTCCCGTACCGGTGTTACACCGTTCGAACTGAATCTGAGAGTACTAACCTTCGTTATTCTGGTTGATTATCTTTCGGGGTTTTCTTCTGGTTTAGTGTTGGGACTGTATCGGTAGTAGGTTAGCGTGGGAGTGACGCGGGTAGGTAGCCGGCTGCGGAGGTGGTTTTCCGTGGCTAAGCGTGTGGGCTGTCCTCTAGGTAAATCCGGGGGATGTTTAAGCTGAGGCGTGATGGGTAGGCTGTAAGGCTGATTCCGGTGATCCTGCTTGCCGAGAAAAGCTTCAACGTGAGGTGTGATTCCGCTCGTACCCTAAACCGACACTGGTGGTCTGGTAGAGTATACCAAAGCGATCGGGCGAATCCTGGCCAAGGAACTCGGCAAATTACTCCCGTGCCTTCGGCATAAGGGAGACCCCTGATGGTGATGTTTTTTACAAGCGGAGCTGTTGGGGGTGGCACAAGCTAGGGGGTAGCGACTGTTTACCAAAAACACAGGAGCGTGCGAAGGCGTAAGCCGCTGTATACGCTCTGACGCCTGCCCGGTGCCGGAAGGTTAAGAGGATCCGTTAGCTTCGGTGAAGCGGTGAATTTAAGCCCCGGTAAACGGCGGTGGTAACTATAACCATCCTAAGGTAGCGAAATTCCTTGTCGGGTAAGTTCCGACCTGCACGAATGGCGTAACGACTTCCCCACTGTCTCGGCCAGGAGCCCGGCGAAATTGCAGTACGAGTAAAGATGCTCGTTAAGCGCAGAAGGACGAAAAGACCCCGGGACCTTTACTATACCTTGGTATTGTCGTTAGGTGTGGATCGTGTAGCATAGGCGGGAGGCTGTGAAGCGTGGGCGCTAGCTTGCGTGGAGTCGATCAGTGAAATACCGCTCTTTCCATATCTGGCGTCTAACCTCGACACGTTATCCGTGTTAGGGACAGTGCCTGGCGGGTAGTTTAACTGGGGCGGTTGCCTCCTAAAGAGTAACGGAGGCGCTCAATGGTCCGCTCAGCCCGGTTGGCAATCGGGTGTTGAGTGTAATCGCACAAGCGGGCTTGACTGTGAGACTGACGGGTCGAGCAGGGACGAAAGTCGGAGATAGTGATCCGGTGCCGGCGTACGGACGTGGCATCGCTCAACGGATAAAAGGTACCCCGGGGATAACAGGCTGATCATTCCCAAGAGTCCATATCGACGGGATGGTTTGGCACCTCGATGTCGGCTCGTCGCATCCTGGGGCTGGAGCAGGTCCCAAGGGTTCGGCTGTTCGCCGATTAAAGCGGCACGCGAGCTGGGTTCAGAACGTCGTGAGACAGTTTGGTCTCTATCCTCTGCGCTCGTTGGAATGTTGAGGAGACCTGCCCATAGTACGAGAGGACCTGGGTGGACGAACCTCTGGTATGCCGGTCGTCACGCCAGTGGCGCTGCCGGTTAGCTACGTTTGGAAGGGATAACCGCTGAAAGCATCTAAGCGGGAAGCCTGCTCCAAGATTAGCATTCCTTGCACTTTGTGTGTGAGCCCCCATGTAGAACACGTGGTTGATAGGCTGGATGTGGAAGCCCTGTAAGGGGTGGAGCTGACCAGTACTAATGGGCGATTGTGATACTACTTGTATTGCTTATCGTTTAATTCTCTTAGATAGTATGGAGTGTTAAATGATCATGATTATGGTTAAGTTGTTGATTTTGATGATTGTTTCTTCTGTTTGCTCGCGTTCATGTCCGGTTCCCAAACCGCCAATTTGCCGCTCGTTTAAAGCGAGTGTATAATCTAGTTTTGCGGTGGTCATGGCTCAGGTGAGACGCCCGGTCCCATTCCGAACCCGGAAGCTAAGGCCTGACACGGTGAGGGTACTGCACTCGATAGGGTGTGGGAGACTAGCACGCTGCCGCATTATTCTTTGATAAGCGGGGAACTTGATTGTTCCCCGCTTTTTTATTATTTAAGTTTAGGTTATCGTCGAACACGTTCATATTCTTGTAGTGCGATTGTACTTGATTTACGTCGTGTCGTTATACAAACGCACTACATGGAAGGTCCTCGTTCGCGCGGTCTAAGCGCGCTCACGTCTTCGCCGCCGTAGAAGCACACCGTGCTTCTACGCTAAGCGGCTCAGCGCTCCGAATTACCTTTTCGCGCTACGCTCTAAGCGAAAAGGCAGGTCGGAGCGCATATAAATAACGTCATAACGAACATATATAGTCAAACATAGGTTCGGGGTGCGCATAAGCGCTGAGATTATACCCGTTGAACCTGATCTAGTTAGTACTAGCGAAGGGAAAATCATGACTACTGTGTCGTGTTCTAAAAATAGTGAATTCTCAACTAATGCTCGTTGCAAGCAATTCATGCAAGATGTGCGAGAATGCATTGAAACTTTACGCGCAAAAAATCCGCTAACGCATTGCGTAACGAATAATGTTGTTCAAGAAATAACAGCAAACGTTCTGCTGGCTGCTGGAGCATCGCCAGCAATGGTCGTAGATGCAGAAGAAGCTGAAGTATTTGCTCAAATCGCATCTGGTGTATTAGTAAACATTGGAACGTATAGGCCAGTAGACAAAGAATCTATGGATGCTGCGATTCGCGGAGCTGTAAAAGCACACACTCCATGGGTTCTTGACCCAGTTGCAGTTGGCGGTTTAGCTCCACGCACGCAATACGCGCGCGAAATTGTTAAAAGTCATCCTGCTGTAATTCGTGCCAACGCTTCCGAAATCTTAGGCTTAGCTGGAGAAGAAAGCGGCGGTAAAGGCGTAGACGCTGGAGATTCCGTTGATTCGGCAGTTGCAGCAGCTAAGAAGCTAGTTAAACGCTACGGCTCGGTAGTGGCTATTTCTGGCGAAAAAGACGCTATTTATGGGCACGGATGCTCGGCACGAGTTTCTGGCGGCCACGAAATAATGACGAAAGTAGTCGGCACGGGCTGCTCTCTTGGCGCGTTGGTGGCAGCATACGTTGGAGCAAATCGAAATCGACCTTTTGCAGCAACAGTTGCCGCGCACGTACACGCTGCTGCAGCAGGAACTTGGGCAGCGCAACGTTCAACATTGCCAGGGTCATTTAGAAAATTATGGATGGATGCGCTTATGGATTTGAGCGCAGACGAGATGCTGAAATTAGCGAATATTGAATTTGAACTCGATCCTGTTGATTGGTCTCTATACTTTATAACAGACCCAAAGATGAGTGATCGAGCAGAAGAAGATATTGCAGTTGATTGCGTTAAAGGCGGAGCAAGCGTAGTCCAATTGCGCGATAAGTACGCAAATAGCGAAACTTTTAACAATAAAGCTCAAAGCCTGCGAGACAAAATGCTTGCTAATGGTTGCGGAGACGTGCCGATTTTTGTTGACGATCGTATAGATTGCGCTAAAAACTTAGGGTTCAACTTGCATGTTGGGCAAACAGACACGCCTTATATTGAAGCGCGTAAGTCTATTCCTGCAGAGTGGATGGTTGGACTTTCTATAGAAAAGTTAGAACAGTTAGATTACGTTTATAACGAATGTGCTAAAGAAAATGTGGCATTACCAGATGTTATTGGAATAGGTCCGATTTGGCCTACTGCCACTAAGCCAGACGCTGCTCCTGCTTTAGGAGTTGAAGGAGTAGAAAAGATTGCTAAACGCGCTAAAGAACTCGGCATTAGCACTCTAGGAATCGGCGGAGTTAATGAAAATACCGTGTTTCCTATTAAAAGCACTTCAATAGATGGTTTATGCGTAGTATCTGCTCTAATGCTTGCGCAAAATCCTTGCGAAGAAGCACACAAATTACGCGATGCTATTACAAAGGAATAAAAATAATGAATAATCAATTTTCGCAAACTCAAGCACCTTTGCAATCAATTTCTAAATTATATGATTCAAGTCTAAGGCCATCTTCCTTGCCATCTTTAGAAGAGCCAATTATTCCGCGAGTGCTAAGCATTGCTGGAACTGATCCAACAGGCGGAGCTGGAATTCAAGCTGATTTAAAATCAATCACAGCATCTCATGGATTCGCAATGTGTGTAACAACTAATTTGGTTGCTCAAAACACTTGCGGTGTGCGCGAAGTTTACACTCCTCCAACAGACTTTTTGCAAGCGCAACTAGAAGCAGTATTTGATGACGTAACTATTGATGCTGTAAAAATCGGCATGCTTGGAGACAAATCATATATTAGCCTAGTTCAAGATTGGCTTAAGAATCATCCTGTTCCTGTTGTTGTGTTAGACCCAGTAATGGTAGCAACTTCGGGAGATAGGTTGCTTGAAAAGTCTGCAGAAGATGCAATGCGTGAGTTTGCGCCTCTTGCGGATGTTATTACGCCAAACATACCTGAGCTCGCAGTATTATGCGATAAACAGTCTGCATCTAATTTTGAAGAAGCTTATGCTCAAGCAAGCGAGTGGAGTGCAAAAAACAATACTATTGTTATTGTTAAAGGCGGCCACTTAACAAGCGACGATGCTGGTAATACTGTTGTGTTCCCAGATGGCCACAGAGTGCACGTTCCTTGCCCTAGGGTTGATACAACAACAACGCATGGCACGGGCTGCTCGCTATCTTCCTCGCTCGCTACGCGCATAGGATTAGCGTTGCGAGAAGGCAAGAAGCTTAGTGATTACAGTACAGTAGCGGATGCTCTAGCATGGTCGTCAAGATGGCTTAATGAGGCTATTGCTTGCGGTAAAGATTTGCATGTTGGCAAAGGTCATGGGCCTGTGAATCATGCGGCTCGTAATTACCGTTTGGAATTAGATTCTTCATCAACTCCTTGGGAGCATATGCAAACTAATGGCTTAGACGGATTAACTGCGCAAAGCGTAGTCGTAAAAGCTCATAGCAAGGCTAGAAAGCCAAAGGTGGAGCCTTGTGGCCCTTGGACTCAAGCTTTATGGGATGCTAGCGCAGATGTTGATAACAACATTATGAAAATGCCATTTATTAAGGCTTTAGGCAATGGAACGCTTGACTCCGACTTGTTTGCTTTCTACATAAGTCAAGATTCCGAATACTTGAAGCGTTACTCGCGCGCGCTAGCTGCTGTTGGAGCTAAAACGCCAGATAATGAAGCTGGAGTGCATTGGGCTACGGGTGCAGCTATGTGTATAGAAGCAGAATCGCAGTTGCACAGAGATTGGCTTGGAAGTAGAAATATAAGCATTGATGCGCCTTGCTCGCCAGTAACGTTAGCTTACGTAAATCACTTACTTGCTTCTACAATGGCAGAAGATTACGTGATTGGAGCTGCATCCATATTGCCATGCTATTGGCTTTATGAAGAAGTGGGACAAATTTTAGTCAAAAATAATACTCCTGAAAACCCATATCATGATTGGATTTCAATGTATTCTTCTAATGATTTTGAGTCAGGAGTAAGAATGGCAGTTAAATTTGTTGAGAGAGCTTTTGAAGAAGCTGGCCCACAGGCTCGAATTCTTGCTGCTCAAGCATATATGACTTCATGCATTTACGAGTATGAGTTCTTTAATCAAGCTCATAGAGCATTGAGGTAGATGGTTTGATAGCTTGATAGCGCTGATGCATTGACTTCGTCTTTATTAACAAAATCTAGAAGATTTGAAGATGAGTAAAAGCGTCAGCGCATTTTTATAATACGCATGTCTCTTATTTATTGTTGATTTTCTGAGCAGCGCAGATGCACAAGTGACTTGCTTAAGACCTTGCTTAAGACTTAAATCGTGAGTAGTAAAAGTTACCTAAATTCGCTAGTCAATTTTCCTATCTGCATATTTTCCCATTTTCATATCTCCCTATCTTCCTATCTTGCAAAACTCAAAGTACTTTGGAAAATATCAAATAGAATTGCATTCAATGACGGTTATGCATTTGCGATGATTTTGTATGCAATGCCTATTTACTGAATTGATAAATAGGCATATACTTATATGTGTGAAGCGAAAAGAGTTGGAGAAAAAACTCAATCAGCTTGCAAGAAGTACTAATAGACAAATAACTTGGTCTGAGGGCGGTAATCATAGCAAAGTTTGCATTGGCGAATTGGCTACTACTGTTCCGAGGCATAATGAAATAAATGAGCTTACTGCTAGAAGCATTATTAGATATTTTGAAAGGAACCTGCAGGCATGATAGGAGCAATGAGTGTTACTGAGCATGATAATGCAACAAATTGTTTGCAAAAGGTGACTGCTATAGCTCGCAGATGCGATGACTGGTGGGCTATAGAAGTGCCAGAAATACCAGGATTATTTACTCAAGTACGTAGGCTTGATAAGGTTGCAGCAATGGTAAAAGATGCTGCTGCAACTTTAAATGTTAAAGTCAATTGCGTGGAAGTAACTCCGAAACTTAGTGAGCAAGATGAGCTTATGCTTCAGCGCATGTTAGATGCAAAATCTGCAGCTATAAAAACTCAAGAAGAAGCGTCTATACTTATGCGTGAAACAGTTCGTATACTAAGGAATCAGGGATTGACGGTTCGTGATGTTGCAGAGCTTACGGGGGTTACTCCGCAGCGAATAAGCTCGCTTAAATCTTAGTGATTTAATGCAATGCGGTTGGGGCTATGCACAAGCAAGTTGCTCAGTAGTGTATAAACTCTATGCAAAACAAATCAATAGCGGATAAATAAGTAAAGGTCAAGTCGTAGGATGTGTGGCTACAACTTGACCTTTGAAAATTGCGATATGTTTTTAAGTTAAAATCGCAGTCTAATGCTTTTATTTATTCTTGGCAATTCCAAGAGCTTTTGAACTTTCATCCTTGTCAAGGCCTATAAATAAAAGCACGATTATGCCAATAATCAGCGGAACATAACCGTATCCAGATCCGTGGATTATGCCGAATATTTCCATAAGACCATTTGCTATTACGGCTAGTGAAGATACTATAAAATATAGTTGCGCGCACCACGGTTTTTTAATTAGAAACATGGTTGCAAGACCAAATAATCCAGCGATAATTTGAGGCACTCCCCATAGATAATCATTACGCATTACAATCAGCGCGATTCCGCTAGCAAGAAATACGCCATTGGCTATTGTCCAAAATACGGATGGAATTTGTGCTTTTGTATCTTCTAAATTACTCATATTCTTCTCTTTCTAATACAAGAAAATAATTGTGTATATCAAACCTTTACAACTTATAAATTAATGGCGTGCTAAAAGGTAAACAATATCTTGTCTAGGAAAACCTTTACAAATAATTACTATCTAAAACTGCTTAAGATTCATTAATCTTTTAAACTGAATCAGTAAGCCATACTATCTATACAGTTATGTTCATTTTTGAAAGGAATAACTGCATTACATTCCCAATACTTACCAAAGGCTCGAAAATAGAGTGAACCGCCTAAATGCTTTATGGTATCGCGATGAAGCAGAAGTCCTTTTTGAGATACTGAGCGAATTGCATCTTTACTTTTCCCGCCCAAAAATCGAACATTGAACTGTTTTATAACAATTTGTTTTTCGCGTATCGAAATTCTGATGTAATAAACTAAAGAAGCATATTTTCGCATGTTCAAATATAGTTCTTCGATTAATTCAATAACTTCACAGATGATTTCATCGCTAATGTCTTCAGGGATATCGTTACTAGATATGTTGCATATTGATCTTCCTTTTAATCCACAAGATGTATTGATTGAGTCGTTCATTTGTAGTGTATCTTCAATGTGCTGAATGAACTCGCTTCGAGCATCTTGCTTAGCAGTATTTCCACGTAGAATGTCGATAATATTATGTCCTTCTTCAAAAGCCTGATCTGCCAAATCATTTATTGCCTCAATAGCACTTCGCTGTTTTTTAGAAATAGACTTGTCAAGTAATGCTATTTTACTTTGTAGTGCAATATCTGCAATCTTATTAGTTAATCTATCGTGCATTCGCACAGCCAGATGAAGATTATTAATTGTTTGCTTATCTTTTTCATAAAGAACCATTTTTTGGTGAGAAATGCGCAAAATAATACCAGTGCAAACGCAAAATATATTTATTAAAAGGTAAGCAATAAGATACTTGAAAGACAAAGTTGATAGGTATCGGTATGCAACGTAGTGTAATGCATCTATTACTAAGAATAAAGGTAGTGTGAATTGAATCGGATATAAATACGAAATAAAAACAAATGATATGATGAGCCCGAAAGTTACTGGTGGAAGATTCAGACTAGGAATAACAAGAATGCTGAGATGTACAAAAATATAGCACATGCTCATAAAATGCGGGAGCAAGCAAAGAAACAGATTTATAGCAGCAAGAATCATGTAAACTATGACAAGTTGTATTGTGCTATTGTCGCTATTTGAGTAAATATATGCATCCATTGCGCTCGACAAACATCCCAATAGTAAAAATGTTTTATTGTCAATAAGCTTTTCTCGTAAACGACGCATTAAGAAAATAATCATTGTGTATCATTTCCTAAATATTCATCATGCAGCCATGTAGTAATAAGTTGTGAACGATTTGTCACATTCAATTTTTTGAACACGCGACGAAGGATAGTTTCCACAGTACAAGTTTCAACAAATAAACGTTTGGCGATTTGCGCATTAGTCATGCCTTTACTGCACAACTTTATAATTTCAGTCTCATGATTCGTTAAAGCAAGGCGTCCATTTTTTGGCTTATTTTGCAAACGCTGAAATGCTGTCGTCGTGTCGTCAAAATGAAGATCTCCTATTATTTGTGGCTTGAACGTGCCATTGGCAATACTGCTAAGCATGGCGCAAATAGTTTCTGGGTGGTTCTTTCCAACAATGCCTTGCGCGCCTGCTGTTGATGCTTTTAAAGCATAATCGTTTATAGGGAATGAAGTTATAGCAATTATTATTGGGAGTGAGTATCTTCTTCGCAATTCGTATAATATTTTAATTCCCGAAACCCCAGACATATACATGTCAATTAGCAGCACGTCTGGGCATTGATTTTGACAAAATTGAATTGCTTGATCGGCGTACGCGGATAACCAGCAAATACTGCAGGACGGAACAACCTGTTCAATATATGTTTTTAGGCCGTGTAGACAAAAACAATCATCATCAACAATGCCAACAGTAATATGCTTTGCTATCATATTGCTCCTTCAGAAAAGCATTATTTAAGTAATAATAGTACTTGAATTTGTATGATGAATATCTTGTCTAGGAAAACCTTTACAAAGGTAATCTTATAAAGGTAGGCACTGAGAGCTTACGGGGGTTACTCCGCAGCGAATAAGTTCGCTTAAAGTTTAGTGATTCAATCACAATGTGGTTGAGGTTATAAGCAAATAAATTGTTCAGTAACATATAAACTCTATGCAAAACAAATCATTCTCTGGTATTACGCAAGCTCCAAAAATCATAAATAAAATCATCATTTAGTGTGATGCAAACTCTTTACGGCGATTATAGGCTATTAAGCAAAAGCTGAAATCCTCAATAAAGTGTCAATCATAAAAGCATTAATTGTAGCATTATCAAGCACTTTATTTATTTTGGATCAGTTTGAGAGGCTTGTTTCGACGCATACTATGTGTCTACGAGTTTGGCGAGTAAGGAGATTTGTGTTATGAGTAAGTTTACGAAAGTACTCTTGCTTTCTGCTATGCCAGTGTGTTTGCTTACTGCATGCTCTGGTAGCGCAGTTGATAATAGTCAACAGCAAGCACAACACGATTCAGTTCCACTTGTTTCAGTCAAAAAACAGCCTTTAACACAAGTTGTGTCGGGTAAAGCAACAATAGAACAATCGTCTACCTTTGTTATCACTGCTGTAAGTAGAGGGAATTTTTCTCCATCGGTAAAAGCAGGAAGTGCTGTAAAAGCTGGAAGTATTTTAGGCTACAATGCTGGTAACAAAGTTATTGCTCCAGTAAACGCTAAAGTTGTGTCAGTGGCTGAATCATCTGCGGACGTGCCTAAATCTTTCCCGCTATTTACTCTTAAATATGAAGGTTTTTCAATAAGCCTTAACGCAAAAGCTTTACTTCGTTCTGCGGATATTGCAGATGTTAAAGGTCGCTTCCAAGTTGAAGACGGTGTTGGACCAACAAATTGTTTGCAAATAGTACAAAGCGGTGGAACTTCTACCGATGTTGCAGCCTCGGGTAGTAGCAAGAATGATAATGCTGATTCAACTCAAACAGATGAGTCGAGTGCGCAAAGTAAACCCAGTGTATCGTCAAAAGTTTTAACGTGTTTAATAGATAAAAGCACAGAAGTAGAATCAGGTCAAAATGCGACGCTTGTTTTTAATGGCAAGCATAAACAATCGGTTCTAACTCTGCCTGTTAGTGCGGTTGCTGGAAGAGTCCAAAAAGGCTTAGTATCATACAAGAAAGGCGATAATTGGGAGCGTAAAGAAGTTGGTCTTGGAATCAGTGACGGCGCTAATATTGAAATTACGTCTGGTTTGCATGAGGGTGATGTTGTAGCAGGTGTTTCTCCTAATCTCATTCCAGGAGTGCAATGATTATGGAGAACAATACTGTTCCGCTGGTTGAACTACAAGACGTGTCAGCGCGTGTAAAACTAGGCAATGGCGAATGGCTTACCACTGTCAACTCTGCTTCTATGTTACTTAATCAAGGTGAAACATACGCGGTAGTTGGCAGGTCTGGCTCCGGCAAAACAAGTCTTATTTCTATTATTGGATTTTTGAATAAAAATTTTACTGGAAAATACTATTATTTTGGCAAATCAATCCAAAAGTGTAGTGATGCTACAGTATCGCATATGCGCGCTCGAAATATTGGTTTTGTTTTTCAAAACTATTCGCTTATTAAGCATTTAAGCATTAGAGAAAATGTTGAGTTGCCGCTTTTATACGCAGGACTACAACAAAGCAAGCAGAAAAGAAGAAAAACTATAGAAGAAGCATTATGTGATGTTGGATTGCAAGATAAACTAAACGAATACCCTGGAAGGCTATCAGGCGGTGAACAGCAGAGAGTCGCGATAGCGCGTGCTCTCGTCACTAATCCCGAATTACTTATTTGCGATGAGCCAACTGGTGCGCTCGATAGTAGTACGGGAGAAAAAGTGCTTCAAGTGTTGCATGATCGTGTTCGAGAATCTGGAACAACATTACTATTAGTCACTCATGATATGAAAGTGGCTCGTTCTTGCTCTCACATTTTTACTATGGAAGGCGGTGTTCTTTATGATCATGCTGCTTAAAGATTTGCGCCTGTCTCCTATGAGATCCTTCCTCACAGGTTTTTCAATGTTTATCGGCATCATTGCCGTTATTGCGTCAGTGCTTATCGGCACGGTTGGTAAGGACTATCTTATTGCAACTAACGAACAGCTAAACGGTCGTAGACCAACATACGAGATTACTTTTTCAGCACAAAATTTTGACGAATATTCAGTATTTAACAAATTCTTAAATCGCATTGAATCCGCAAACCGTAACGCTAACGTTATGCTACAAACAAACACTGGACTACTGTTTAGCGCTTCTATGCCAGCCTCGAAGAGTGTAAAAATAAGCAAAGAATATAAGACTGGCAATCTTCAATATGCTGACGCTGTTTACACTACGGCAGGATACAACAAAGTTTATAACTTACCTATTGTAAGTGGAAGATGGTTTAGTAATAGCGCTAAAAGCAACGCATTAGAAATGGTAGTAAACCAATCTGCTAGCAAAAGATACAAGATTGGTGAAGTAGCATTTATTACTTCTCGCAAAACAACACAAATGAGTCCTATAAGGATTGTTGGAGTTGTGAACGATGGCGTAGACTCAGCAAAAGTATACGTGAATATTCTAGGATTATTACGTTATGCTCCAACTCTTTGGGAATATTCTGGAAAAGAAGCTCAAGGCTCAATCTACTGGTTGAATAAAGAAAATCGTTCTCAAAAATCAATTAAATCTTATGTTTCAGATGCTCTTTACGACTGTTGTGGTGGACAAGTAAACGAAATTAGAAGACATGATAATAGTGATGATTACGAGAATGTTATAACAGTATTGCAATTAAGTTTTGCTATCGTAGCAGCATTATTGCTTTTTGTTTCCGCGCTAGGTTTAATCAATATTGGTTTAGCATCGTTGGAGCAGCGCACACATGAACTGCTTATACGCAGAGCCTTGGGTGCTACTAGATGGTCTATTGCTTCACTCGTGTTAGGAAGTGCGATTATTTTAGCGCTGATAGTTTCGATTGCTGCTGTCGCTGTTTCTTTTGGACTTGTGTCTATAGCATCAAGTTTTTGGGATGCAGCAAGCCCAGTTAGTCCGCCAGTTTACCCATATGAAGCCGCTATTGGAGCTGTTATTGCGGCTTTTATTACAGCGCTTGCTGGAAGTGTGGTGCCGGCAATAAAAGCATCACGTTTACAACCAGCATTAGCATTGCGTTAATTTTCAAAAAATAAGAAAGAAGGAATAATGAATAATCATACTATTGGTAAAGCAACTCTTATTGTTGGTGTGCTTAGTGCGCTTCTTATGTTTAATGCGTGTGGAGGAATAGGCAACAATAATGCGAGTGGTATGGGTGGCGCGCGCTCGCAAAATAGTTCGCCGAGAGAGATTGTTGATTTTGCTCATATAGAGAAGGAATATCAGGAATCTGTGGCAAAGCTTAGTTGGCCTGAAAAATATAAAGCTCCTGCAAACTTGGTTGGAGAAGAAAAAGACGCTCAGTTCCAGAGTGGATATGGTGATACGCAAGCATCTAATTATTATCAGTGTGCTTGGGAACGGCAATGGTTAGACACGTATGCTAGTGATGAACAAGCGGCAAGTAAAGCTTTGCATGAGCTTGAAAAAGTGCCTAGCATGCCGTTTATGGGTCCAGATCGTTGTGATGATGCAACGCGAAACTTTTTCAAAGAGCACATGCGTAAAGCAAAACTAGGAGATCCGTCAGGATTCCAACAGGATGTGCAAACTAATTGTCCTGTGATGTAATTGCATTTGTATAGCTTTATTGTGCTTACGCGCTAAATAGCTTGTTATATGCTTCTTTTTACCCATGTTGATGGTGTCCAATAATCTTTGGTAAGCATTGATGGGTATGTTTGTTTACGAGCTTGAATAATCCATAAGGCTATACCTGTTGAAACAAGTATTACGCCAGCTGCAATCATTATGAATAATGATGAATTTAGATTTCCCCATGCTAGTACGCTTGCATACCCTACGATAATGCCGCATTGCTCCATAATAGAAGTAAAAGTAGTAGTCGCGCCGAGAATGTGTGTCGGTATGCCATCGAGAAGAGCTGTTTGCCCATAGACAATAGTTGCGTCAAAAATAATACCTGCAATGAAAGCAGAGCAAAGAAAAAGAGCAATCCAGTTATTAAGTGCGAAAATAAGTAAAGGAATAGAAAGGAATCCAGGTAATAAAATAGAGTATAAAATCTCATAATGTAGCACAATGTATTTGCATAATAGCGAACCTACAATCATGCCAATGTTAAATATGCTGACTATTGATCCCCACGTGGATGCCGAATGAAAAAGCGTGAGACAATGGTGTGCTCCCATTAGTCTGAATGCAGCAAGCCATGAGCCTGATTGTAATGCTGATACTACTCCTAAGACTATTAACCATGGTGTAGATTTCATATAGTGTAGAGAAGCTGCAAAACCAGCAGTTTTATTGCTTCCTGTCTTCGTATTGTTTGAGCTATTTTGTGCTTGCTGGTTTAGATTAGCTAACAGTAGAGGTAGCGCCGCTAGTATCATCACAACAGCAATGCTCGTAAAGAAAATGAGTGGATTGCATATATCAACAAGTATGCCAGTAATCGCAGGTGCAGCAAGCCTGCTGAGATTAATCCACATACGCATGCTTGCTAAAAATTTGGTTTTTTCGCCAGTTGGCGCGCTATATGCCATTAATACTTTTTGATTAGGCGAAGAAAATGCAGTAAAGAATCCGAATATTATGCCGAGTAGTGTAACCGTAATAGCAATAAGATTATGCTGTGCTACTAAAGCGAAACCGTATCCAGTACACAACAAGGCAAAACAGACCGTTAGCGCTATAAACAATCTAGTTGGTGGATATTTATCTGCGATAATTCCACCAAGCGGTGCTGCTATGCAGGTCATAAGTGCTACGGACACTGCGTTAAGCGCTGCGTGAGATAAGTCGACATGTATTAAAAGATATAGGCTTACGCCAAATCTACAGCTTGTTATAAGAAAAGCATTAAGCGATAAAACGGCAATAATAAGAGTTGTGCGAATCCGTGCCGCAGCGTTCATTTCCTTCTCTTTTTTCTTTCTTTCATGTTATGAATGTCTTTCATATTCTGAATGATATATGCCTCTTGATATACACCTTTTTCTGGACTGTGAGTGAAATGAGTGTTTTATTGCAGTGTTTTACTCTTAACTACTCTTAACTGTGCTGAGCCCTACTCTCGTATGGCTTTGTTGGGTTTTCTTTGTGTTTATTGTGGTGTTTTACTCCGAAATGCTCCGAAATGTATTTACTTTTGCGCTTTGTTGTTTGTGTCGTGATTCGAATTGCTGCAGTTTGCAAACAAGATATATAACTACTGGCGATAGTAGGAGAGGAAGCTGGAGAGTTTGCTTATTGCGTCGCGAAGCGTTTGCAAGCGCGGCAAGTAGATAACGTGTAATTATTTTAAGGGATTGACGTTTGTTTAACAATGTAGTAAATTGATTTACAAGAGTTTAGCATTGCAGTTCAAAGGAGACTGAAATGGAAAGAATACCTAAAGGTAAAAAGTTCCAATTTAAGGCATTGCTTGATGACAAACAGTGGGTATCTAAAGATAATGTCTTCGGAGTTGGAGGGGAGGAGGTAGAAACAAGCGTGCATTTTTGATTTGGTGTCTGTGTGAACATGACATGTAGATTTATATGAGCCAGTGTTTGCGGCAATTAAAAAACTGTTTGCTTGTTATGTAGTCATACAACAAAGAATAAAAAAATTACTAGTTTGTTTTCTGATGCTTTAGAGAATAGTTCGTCACCCATTTTCTAAATGCAAAATGAGTGCAAGTTAACATATGCAGATAAAAAGAAGGTTACAATGAAGAAACTTACAAAAATATGTGCATTAATCGGTGCTGCTGCAATGATTATTAGCGCAGGTGCGTGTGGTAGTGCAAAATCATCCGACGCTAATGGCTCAACACAGCTTACCATTTGGCATTATTGGGATGGCGCTAATGCCGATACCTTTGATGCAATGGTGAAGGATTTTAATGCTTCGCATAAAAATATTAAGATTAAGACTGCGAGCGTCCCGAACTCTGATTTTATGACGAAGCTTCGTGCATCGGCTTCGTCGAAGAGCTTGCCAGATATTTCTATAAGTGATTTGGTATGGGTGCCACAGATTGCAAAAATGGGCAATTTGACTGATCTTTCTAAGGTTATCAGCTCGAAAACGCTCGATGATGTGACTCCTGCATTGATTGACTATGGTCATATTGACGGCAAACAAGTTTCTGTGCCAGTTACTGCCAATAATCTTGCGTACATGTACAACAAGGACGTTTATAAAGAAGCTGGGTTAGATCCTAACAAACCACCACAAACATGGGATGAGTTGAAGAAAGTTGCAAAGACGATCAAGGAAAAGACGGGCAAGCCAGGGTATGATTTGCTTACTCAAGCAGGAGATAACGGAGAAGGTTTAACTTGGAACTTCCAGGTCAACTTGTGGCAAGCTGGCGGCGAATTCTTGACGAAGGATAATTCTAAGGCTGCATTCAATACGCCAGAAGGCAAGAAGGCTATGAACTTCTGGATGGATCTCATCAAGAGTGGCGTGAGCCCATATGCTAAGTGGGGCGAATTTGAAAAGGGCAAGGGTGGTTCTGCTCAGGAAGGTAGCTGGATGGTTGGCATCTGGGCGCCAGATCCACCATTTGATTTCGGTGTAGCGAAAGCTCCTCATCCAAAGGATGGCAAGGAAGCGACTAATCTCGGTGGTGAACAAGCAATCGTCTTCCATAATTCTGACGCTCGTGCCAAGGCTGCTGGCGAATTCTTGAACTGGTTCTTGCAGCCAGAACAGGTGATCAAGTGGTCGCAAAAGACTGGCATGCTTCCTGTAACGAAGAGTGTTGCAAAGTCTGATAAGTATTTGGATTGGGTTAAGAAGGAACAGCCTCGTTTAATTCCGTTTGTGGAACAAATGGAGATTGCTCATACACGTCCAAATACGCCATTGTATCCAAAGATTTCCTTTGAATTTGCAAAGGCTGTGGAGAAGGCTTTCGCTGGAGAGCAGAGTGTTGACGAAGCGCTTGCGAATGCTGAAAAGGCAGTTAACGACGTGATTGCCAAAGGCTGATTGCATAAATACTGTGCCGATAGCTGGGTCAAAGGAAATGAAGTTGACTCAGCTATCGGGGTTCTTTGCATCAAGGAGTATGTAATGAAAAAACGTCATTTTCTCAAGTCTGCGCACAGGCACTACCAGAAAGATCAAGTAATATGTGCTGCGGTATTCTTGTTGCCAGCAGTGCTTATTATTGGTGGTTTCGTGCTGTACCCTGTGTTGTCTGCTGTATATATTTCACTAACATCGTGGGATGGATTCTCTCCAGAAAAGAAATTTATTGGCTTGGGAAACTATGTTCGTCTTTTCCAAGATCCTGAGTTTTTCAATAGCTTAATGGTAACGGTTATTTATGCTGCTGGTGTATGTGTATTAAGTGTGCTGACTGGATTGTTGCTCGCGCTTTTGCTTGATGCGCCTATACGAGGTAGGAGTATTTATCGTAGTATTTACTTCCTTCCAGTGGTTACATCTTCTGTGGCTGCAGCCATTGTGTGGAAATATATGCTCGATCCTTCTGGATTCGTGAACAGTGTGTTGATGAAATTCAATATACACGGACCAGATTGGTTACAAAATCGTTGGCTTGCGCTTATTGCATTAATTCTTTTGACCGTGTGGAAAAATATTGGTTTTAACGCTATTTTGTATTTAACTGCGTTACAAGCATTGCCAAAAAGCGTGTATGAAGCGGCTGCATTAGATGGAGCTACTGGGTGGCAAAAATTATGGAAGATTACTTTCCCATTGCTATCTCCAATGACGTTTTTTGTAGTAGTTCAGGCATTAGTAACGAGCTTCCAATCCTTCGACCTTGCATACATGCTCACTGGTGGCGGTCCTCGCGGAGGCACGGAAGTGCTTGGCATGATGATGTATCGTGATGCGTTCAAGCTCGGTGATTTTGGCTATGGAACAGCAATAGCGTTCATTACGCTTGCGCTAGTGCTAGGCGTGACGATGATTCAATGGAAAGTTTCTGGAGCACAAGGAGAAGAATAATGAAGTCATCATTATGGTCGCGTTTGGCGCGTCATGCGATTCTGATTTTAGGTTCAGCAACAGTAATCATTCCATTTTTGTGGATGTTCACTACTTCTTTGCAAATGCGTGCTGAAACATACACGAATACTTCAATTTTTCCTACATCATGGCATTGGGAAAACTATATTCACGCTTGGCAAGCGGCGCCGTTTGCGCAATATTATTGGAATACGCTATTGATGACGGTAGGAATTGTTGTAGGACATTTAATATTTGATGCCTTTGCCGCCTACGCTTTTGCGCGATTAGAATTTCCTTTGAAGAAAACAATATTCATTCTGCTGCTTTCTGCATTGATGATTCCTAATTTTGTGATTGTTATTCCGTCTTATGAGATAGTCGCTAATTTGGGATGGGTCGATACGCTGTATGCTTTGATTGTTCCTAGACTTGCAGATGTGTTTGGCATTATTTTACTTCGCCAATATTTTGCAACAATTCCTCGAGAGCTTGATGAGGCAGCGCGCATTGACGGTTGTGGCAGGTTTGGAATATTCTTCAAAGTAATCGTTCCATTGTCGTCCCCAGCGTTTGCGACGCTTGGTATTTTTAGTTTTCTCTTTGCGTGGAATGATTTCCTTTGGCCGTTATTGGTTACGAATACGGATGAAACTCGTACAATTCAGATTGGTTTAGCATCCTTCGTAGGGCGTTACGGAACCTCTTGGAATTATTTGATGGCAGGAACTTTGACTGCAACAATACCAAGTATTATTGTGTTCCTTTTCTTCCAACGTGCGCTTGTTAGAGGAATTGCCAATACTGGTATGAAAGATTAGAAATTGTAGAAAAATTAAGGATGGGGTTTATTATGTCTATACCACAGTGGTTGCCTGATGCAAGATTTTATCAGATTTTTCCTGATCGTTTCTATCGTTGTGAAGGCTACGGTATGCTAACTGAAGGTCATGTGCCGCTTGATCCATGGGATGCTGAGCCTACGCGTGAGAATTTCTTAGGTGGTAATATTGCTGGAATTACAGAAAAACTTGATTATATTCATGATTTAGGTTGCAATGCGCTCTATTTGAATCCAATTTTTTCTGCTGCAACAAATCATCGTTATGACGCAAACGATTATTTTAAAATCGATCCACTTTTAGGAACTCTTGAAGATTTCCATACATTGGTAGATGAAGCGCATAAGCGGAATATACGTATAGTACTAGATGCAGTTTTAAATCATTGTGGTAAAACTCATTGGATGTTTCAAGATGTTGTTAAAAATGAAGAGAATTCAGAATATGTTAATTATTTTTCAGTGAAAAACTTTCCAGTTAAGTCATTGCCTGTGCCTAATTATAAAACCTGTTCTGGTTGTGAATATCTACCGAAGTGGAATGTGTTTAATCCAAAGGTGCGTGAGCATCATTTTAATGTTGCGAAATATTGGATTGATCAAGGTATCGACGGTTATCGTCTTGATGTTCCATATTTTATTTATCCAGAATTTTGGCAGGATTTTAGGCAAGTTGTTAAATCAAAAAATTCAGAATTATGTTTGATAGCTGAAGAATGGAGAGACCCTGCTCAATGGTTGCAAGGAGACACTACCGATAGCACAATGAATTATACTCTGCGTGATTTAGTTTTAGGTTTTACTGCAACAAAGCGATTCAATGCATACGATTTTGTTAACGGTATTAACCGTCTGCAGGAGCGCATACCGTATGGATATCACCATGGGATGATGAATTTGTTGGGTAGTCACGATACTGAGCGTGTTTTAACTGCGCATCAAAATAATACTGAGGATTGCATAACTGCCTACTGTTGCATGTTTGCCTGCGAAGGTGCTCCGATGATTTATTACGGTGATGAACTTGGTATGGTTGGCGATAATGATCCAGGGTGCCGTTCTGGCATGCAGTGGGATAGTCTTGATACAAATGCTGAAATATTCCGTACAATTGTTCAATTAAATGCATTGCGACGTGATCATATTGCGTTGCGAAGGGGTACGCAAAGTTGTTACGCTGTTGATGGAGATACTGTCATTATTTCGCGAGAGCATAAGGAAGAATCTCTTTTGATGATTATTTCACGTAGTAATTTATTAGAGTATAATTCATCGAAGCTACCTCAACAATTGCAAAATCATAATTGGCGAATTATAAATGGTGTAACTGTTGGAGATAGTTGGCGCCCTAATAAAGATAATTCTATGATCGTATTGCAGGCTCAACAGTAAAAATAATGTAGAAGTAAGAAGTGTGAAGCATGGGAAAGAAAATTACAATGCAGGATATTGCTGATGCAGCGCGTGTCTCTAAATCTGCTGTCTCCTTTGCGTATAATACTCCTGATCGCTTATCGTCAGAAACTGTAGAACACATATTTTCAGTTGCAAAGGAACTAGGATATGTGCGTAATCCTGTTGCTTATATGCTGCGAACTCAAAAGACAAATAGTTTGGGATTGTTACTACCACAGCAATTAGGGCGAGTGCTAGAAAACCCATACTATTCGGAATTTATTCAGGGTATTGGGCAAATCTGTGAGCGAGAGGGATTGACGCTTCTTTTAGTGCCTCCACTTCGTAATTCTATGTTAAAAGCAATTCCTTATGCTGCCGTTGACGGTTTTATAGTAACTGGTTTAGAAGAAGATCGTGGTGAAGTTGAAGCGCTTATGCAGCAAGGAAAGCCATTTGTGATTGTTGACAGTGAAGTACATAGCCAGGCTCCGAGTATCAATATTGATGAGACGCGCGCTATGAAAGAATTAACTGAGCATCTTATTTCATTGGGTCATCGCAATTTTGTGGTGATTTCTCCAGAATCAGGTAATGATGATGGGTATCTTTCTTGGCATGGAACAATTCGTCGCCGTATTGATGGTGTGGTTTCTGCTTTAGAAGAGAATGGAATAGCTCCACTGGTCGATAAGAAAAATGTTATTGAAGTGCCATGTACTCGTACTGGAGGAGAAGAAGCTTTTGCACAAATAAAACAAAATAATTCTGTATTACCAACTGCATTCATCTGTTTTAGTGATGTTATTGCGTTTGGAGTAATGGACGCTGCTAGACAGTCTGGTTTACAAATCCCACGCGATATTTCTGTTACAGGCTTTGATGATATAGATGAGTCTGCATGTAGTAATCCACCGTTGACAACAGTTAAACAACCTGTCACAACTAAAGGACGTTTAGCTGCTGAATATATAGTAGAGACTTTGAATGCTGGGTATGAACGAGCATCATCCCGTCACGTATGCCTACCTATTACTGTGCTGCTGCGTGAGTCAATTGGCCCAGCAGCATCTATAAGAGAATAGGCTGCGTAGTAAATACTTGATTCCTTCCTCCTATGAAAATATAGTGCCACGTTAAGTTTTTTTAGCGTGGCACTATATGCATAATTTCTTGAATAGGGTCAGAATTAATCGTAATTTTTTGTTTATGCAAAAATTATGATTTCTACTGGCGATAGTAGGAGAGGAAGCTGGAGAGTTTGCCCATTGCATCGCGAAGCGTTTGTAAGCGTGGCAAGTAGACTACGCGGAAGTAGCCTGGAGTCTGCCAATTAAAGCCTTTGCCGTGCACAATCAGCAACTTTTGGTCGCGCAGCAAATCAAGCGCAAACTGTTCGTCGTCGTGAATGTTGTAGCGAGCAGAATCGAGTTTTACAAACATGTAGAAAGCAGCATCTGGTCGCTCGACGCTTACGCCATCCATCTCCTGAAGTGCGTTATAGCAATACTCGCGCTGCTCATACACGCGTCCGCCCGGCTCCAAATACTTCTCAACGCTTTGGTATCCGCCTAAAGCAGTCTGAATAATAGATTGCGCAGGAACGTTCGAGCACAAGCGCATATTAGACAGCATGTTAAGCCCCATAATGTAGTCGCGAGCTTTGGATTTATCTCCCGAAAGGCTCATCCAACCAATACGGAAGCCAGCAATCATATGCGACTTAGAAAGTCCGCTAAAAGTTACGCAGAACACGTCTGGAGCAAGAGAAGCAATCGAAACATGTTTTTTGCCGTCCATAACAAGACGATCGTAAATCTCGTCCGCAAAAATAATCAGATTAAACTCGCGCGCAATCTTAACAATCTCTTCCAAAACTTCGCGACTATACAGCACGCCCGTAGGATTATTCGGGTTAATAATCACGATTGCTTTAGTGCGAGGCGTGATTTTAGAGCGAATATCGGCAATATCTGGGTACCAATGCGACTTTTCGTCACACATGTAGTGCACAGGAGTGCCGCCAGCCAAGCTCGCGCACGCAGTCCACAACGGGTAGTCTGGGCTTGGTATAAGAATCTCGTCGCCGCAATCAAGCAACGCTTGCATAGAAAGATTAATCAGCTCGGAAACGCCGTTTCCAGTGTAAATATCTTCCATTTGCACGCCTGGAATGCCCTTAAGTTGATCGTATTGCATAATCGCCTTGCGTGCGGAGAAAAGTCCACGACTATCCGAGTAGCCTTCGCAGTCAATAAGCTGCTGTTGCATGTCGTAAATCACTTCGTCTGGAGCGCGGAATCCAAAAGGCGCAGGATTTCCAATGTTGAGCTTTAAAATATGCGTTCCGTTTGCTTCCATGCGGTTTGCTTCTTCTACAACAGGGCCTCGAACGTCGTAGAGCACGTGCTCAAGTTTGGTGGATTTGTTGAAGTTTCTATGTTTGAGTGTTTCAGAAAGCTCATCTTCTGTTAATGGGCGATTTTCCTCGTGCTGCTCGCTGCAATCTGCTTGCGCCTTTTGCGCGGTTTTTGCGCAAGAATGCCCACCTTTGATTCCGTAGTCGCTAATTTCAAGAATTTGTGCAAGCATATCTCGCACGTCTTTGCGTGGCTCAGTTTTACCGCTTAAATACTGGCTTAACTGGCTTTTGCCAAGCTTATGGCCGCTTTTTGCTGCAAGATCGATTACATCAATCTGCTTATATTCTTTGATTTTCATGGCCTTTTTAAGGTCGTTTGCAAAATTCTGTGCCATAATCCGTCTTTCTTATAGAAGCTTATAAAATCAGCATTCTTAAATTGAACAAACTTACAACAAAGTTCAAAATAGAAGCTATAAATTGAACTTTGAGGCGATTAAAAGACAATTTTACGCATAAAAAAGCATTTTGCAAGTCTAGAATTGAATTTATTTTGAATTTTGACAGAACCGTGCGAACAATTATGAACTTTTTGAATCTATGTTGAACTTTTGAATAAATAGACAATTTTTAGATTTATTTTAGATTACTTTGAATTACTCAAATTGTTTTACCATTTTCTTATATTTCGCGCGGTTGCCATGTTTCGATAAGCTGGAAAAATATGGCAAATAAGCAAGGGGAGTTATAGCACTATGCCAGTTTTTGAGCTAATTCTGTACATAATGGCAGTTGTAGTGCTGTCATCATTCTTGGAGCGTTTTATACCAAGAGTTTCAGTGCCACTTGTGCAGATAGCTATGGGTATTATTGCCTCGGAATTGCCATTTTTCCCAAACGCATCTTTAGATCCAAACATGTTTATGGTCGTTATAGTTGCGCCACTTATATACTTTGAGTCTAGAGAAATCAATAAGCTAGCTTTACTGTCTTCTTTCAAATATTCCGCCACGCTAGCTGTTGGGTTAGTTTTAGCCACAATGATTGTTGTTGGCATTCTATTGCCTGCAATATGGCCGTTTGTGCCAATTACGGCAGCTCTTGTGTTGGGTGCTGCATTAGGTCCAACAGATGCCGTGGCAGTAAGCGCTTTAAGTCACGAAGTGTCGCTTACGCGTAAACAATTTAGCGTTCTTCAAGGCGAATCATTATTTAATGACGCATCTGGAATAGTAGGATTCCAATTTGCAGTGTTGGTAGCATCCTCAGGCGTTTTCGACATTGTTCCAGCATTAAGCAGTTTTACAACAAAATTCTTTGGTGGAATAGCAGTAGGCGCGTTAGTAGGTTTTGCTGCAAACTGGCTTTTTGAAAAAATCAGGTCACTAGGTTGGGAAACTACGAAAACTAGAATATTAATGGAATTATTCCTACCATTTTTGCTATACATGGGTGCAGAAAGCCTTGAAACTTCGGGAATGCTTGCGCTAGTTACTGCAGGATTGCTTACAAAATTCGATCGTTCTGGAGTAGGTCCTAATGTTTCGCGAACAAATATAGTGGCAAACAGTGTTTGGAGCGTTCTATCTTTTGGGCTTAATGGTGCTGTTTTTGTGCTTTTGGGAATCGCGCTTCCAAAAGTAGTAAGTTCAAGTTGGAATGATCGTGGAATTAACAATCTTATTCTAGTGGCGATTATTTGCGTAACTTTAGTTGCCATTATAGGCGTTCGATTCTTGTGGATGGTTATTATGATTCGCCTTGCAAGTCGATCTAAAGCAAATAGGCGAGATGTAGATTGGCTAAAATCGTCCGTAATAATGACATTAGGTGGAGCAAAAGGAACTTTAACATTAGCGCTGATGTTTACGCTTCCAATTAGCTTCTCGCTTAGAAATGAATTGATTTTTATTGCTGGAGTGGTGATAGTAGTAACGCTTTTGCTAGCTAACTTTATTCTTCCCCTAATATCTCCTAAAGATAACAATCATGAGCTAGAAGCAGTTACGCCAATAATCATAGAAGTTTTGCGGAGAACCGTTGAAGAGCTTACGCTTAACGTTACGCAGGACAATCTTAAAAGTGATGATTATGAAACTCGAGGTGCCGTTTTATCTGTGATTGATTCCTACACGGAACGAATCAATAGGCTAAAACAAAATGTAAATAAGAGTGATTCAAAAGACTACTTGTTATTACGTGTAGATGCTCTAAATTGGGAAAAGGACTATATAAAACAAAGGCTTAAAGAACTTAAACAAGATAGTATAAATAAATCTCATAATTTAGAGACAGAAGCATGCGAGAGGCTTTTGGATCAGATAATGAATTCCTTAAGACATATTCACACAGGGGAACAATCACAATCTATAATGTGGTATTTGCGTGGACGATTTAGGGCTGCTCAGCGAAGAGTAGTAACAGTTGTAAGACGAACAAGTAATATGATTCGCCGAACGACTCCGCTTCTTAGAGAAGACATGATTTTTGTGCGCGTTCGGCAGATTCATATTGACGTTATACATAGCGTTGTTAAACGCTTGTATCAGGAAATGCATAAGGAAACATATAATACGGAGCATTGTTCAACGCTTTTGCGTGAATATAGGGCTAATGAGGCGCTTCTTAGATCTAGGCCAAATGTTGCTATGAGCGTAAAAATGATTGAGAGGATTGATGATGTTAAGCGTGAAAGCTATGCGATTGAGCTTAGGATTATTCACGAGATGTATGAGGCGGGTTACATTACGCGTGCACAAGAGCGGCAGTTGCGAAACAACGTTTATGTTATGAATGTTGATGCTAATGCAGATGTGTAAGTTTTGTGTTAAATGCAGCTTTGTAGTGCGTTTGTATTAACTTTGCGGCGTGCTGTGTCGTTCGCGCGGTCTAAGCGCGCGAACGACTTCGCCGCGCAGAAGCAGTGCTTCTGCTTTGAGCGGCTCAGCGAATCGAGGTGATTTCTCGCGCATTATGCAGCTCGAAATCGTCGATTCGCACGCGGTCTAAGCGCGCGCTATTCCTCGCGGCTATTAGTAGCCGCTCGGCTGATTTGGCACATAAAGTTGCGAATCAACGCAGTTTGTTGCGGTGATACTATGGGTTACATGTATTTCTTTACTCCGCGCAGATGTGAATCTACTCAAAAAATAATGTATGCCAATAAAGGGCAGGCTCTTATGGCAGCGGATAAAAGCCTTAGAGAGCGCGGAGCAAGATTATGGGTTTATAAATGCGATTATTGCGGAAGTTGGCATTTAACGCATTCAAATCCTGCAATTCGTAAGTATTGCGATATGCGCTCGCGATTTGAAACAACCAAACCTAAGTCTAGAAAACGCGGATATAAGCCGCGTCTTCGTTAAATAATTAATGCTAAATAATTAACACTAAAAATCAGCAAATCAATAAATCAATACTTAAAAGTAAATCCTTGCGCATTAAGCTGCGATTCGCAACTATGGTTTTTGGCGCCAGAATCTACAGCAAGCTTTGCGATTTGTGCGCTGAACGCGTCTACTGGTTTGCTAGCATTTCGCAAATCGTAGTATTTATGCACTCTTTCATCGAATTCTGCAAGTTTTTCAAGCAAAACATCATCGCTGATAGGGTATTCATTTTCAAAGAATTGCATGCTCGAGTCCATGCGCGGCTTTAGCTCTGGGCTTTGGTCTGGCTCGCCAATCGCAAGCCCAAGTACTGGATACGTGTATTTTGGCAACTTCAAAAGTTCAATTAAATCGGGTATATTGTTCAAAATTGAACCAAGAATTACGCATCCAAGTCCAAGCGATTCTGCGGCTGTTTCCATAGCGTGTAGTGCAAGAATTGCGTCATTTTGTGATTGTGAGAACCTGTATCCTGTTTTAAGCGTAAAGTCGTTCCCGTCTGCATCAATGCCATTTTTGCGCGCTATAGCAGCATTTCTGTGCTGGTCAATAATAAAAACATACAAAAGTGGTGCTGTGGCTATATAAGTTTGATTTCCAAGCTGGGAAAGCTTTTGTTTAAGATTTTTGCTAGTGATTTTAATTGCGGACCAGTCGTTTAAAAACTGACTACAAGCTGCGCGCTGTGCTGCTGCTTCCAACGTTTTTACAATATTTTCGCTAATCGGCTCGTTTTTAAAAGCGCGTATAGATCTACGATTTAGAAGTGTCTGAATTGTTTTATTTTCTTCAATCTGTTTATTGTTGTTTTGATCGTTATTTTGTTGCAACTCTGTCATTTTATTTCCTTAAAATTATGCTATTTAAAAATATTTATGCTATTTGGGCTACTTAAAATACTTGTTTTTCTTGTTATTTTCTGCGACTTTGCCTTTTCTTAATTGCAGATAGTACCGCGCGATTTGTGTATCTACCTGCAACTGTTGTTAAGATTGCGCTAAAAATCGCAAGCCCGATGTTCATGAGCAAAGAATCTTCTTGTTTATTGTCTTTACTGATTTTTTTATAGTCTTCTCTATTTACGTCTTTATTTTTGCTACTTTTATTTTTTCTGTATTTCTCAAATTGTTTATTTTGCGCGATTTTGTGCATTTTATTGTTTTTTACGTAATGCTTCCATACGATTTCTGCGACTTTACCTACGACCATTGTAACAATTGCAGGAATTGCAGATTTTGCAATCATATCTAACAAAGTGTCAGGATTTTTAAGTCTTTTTTGTCTTAATGCAATAGCTTTATCGTTAACCTTGTTTAAACGCTTAATTGTAAGATTTGAAGCGCTGCGGGTTGCGCTGCGAGACGCATTATGAGTCGCACAATAATCTGCATGCGCGTTGGAAGATTCGGTATAAAATTGACCAGAAAAGTCTTGTCGTGAATTGTGCTGCGAATCATTCCGTGAATCATATCGTGAATCATTTTGGGTTAACGTCATATTTTTATGTTAATGGTAGCGAAATACCAATTAGTAATTGACATGTAAAAGTGTTATAAAAGTGTTATAAAAGCGAGCGAACATGGCAGTGGAGCCAGTTTGTAAGTAATGGGTTTAGATTTGCGCTAAGGCACCAAGCGCAGATTTTCGACTTGTTGGCGGTGCTTAAGGCGGAGTGGATTTATGCTGAACAGTATTGACGTTGACGTTAATGGTGGTTCATTTAGCGGAGATTCGTACGAGATTCAAGATGTTCCAGCAACTTGTGGCGGAGCTCCAGAGGGAAGACTTGTTCTTTTGCGTCACGGACAAACTGTTTGGAGCGAATCAGGTCAGCATACAGGTAGAACGGATATACCGCTTACTCAAATTGGTTGTTCGCAAGCAGTTTATGCTGGTGAGCGCATTCGACAAGCATTTCCTAAGGGTTTTGATGCGGATTGCCAGTTTGTAAGCCCTCTTGTTCGTGCTCGTCAAACAGCTCAACTGGCGGGTTTTACGTATTGCACGCCGTTAGAATACGCAGCTGAATGGGATTATGGGTGTGCAGAAGGGCGAACTAGAAAAGATGTCTCCGCGTTAAGCGGAGTAGAATCGTGGGATGTTTGGCGAGATGGTCCTAAGGCTCTTCCAGAGTTTATGTCGGATTCTTGTGAAGAGTCTCTTCCGAGTGGTGAAACGGTGAAAGTAGTACGCTGCAATGGGGAAAGTCTGCAGGATGTTTCTGATAGAACGCAAAAAATAATCGACTCTGTTTTGCCAAAGCTTAAAAGCGGCAAGGATGTGATTATTGTTGCGCACGCGCATGTTCTTAGAATTTTAGCTATGAGATGGTTAGGCGTTGATGCGTCTCAAGCGCGGTTGCTGCGACTAGACACCGCCCACTACAGCGCTCTTGGAACTTATAAGGGAGATCGTGTAATCGTTCGCTGGAATTGTTGATTTGTGATTGTTGCAGATTGTGCGACACGCCATCATATCAACACTGCTATCGTTTGCAATATCTTTGCATTTGAGGCATAATAAAAATTGTCGAAAAGGGCACCTAGGGGTGCGGCGGCTCATAGTAGGGTCGACGGCATAGGAGAAAGGTTCGATGATGAATCGTACAATTAAGTCAACAATTGCACTTGTAGCTTGCTCCGCGATGGCATTCGGTGCGCTCGCTGCATGTGGTTCCAGCTCTTCGGATTCTTCCGATAAGGGTAAGGTTTACTTCCTTAACTTCAAGCCAGAATCTGCTGATCAGTGGAAGGAAGTTGCTAAGGAATATACCAAGAAGACTGGTATTCCTGTAAAGGTCCAGAACGCTGCTTCTGGCACATATGAGCAGTCTCTTAAGAGTGAAATCAGCAAGGGTGATGAAGCCCCTACACTCTTCCAGGTGAATGGTCCTGTTGGATATGCATCTTGGAAGGATTACACTGCAGATCTTAAGGATACGGAGCTTTACAAGCAGCTTCAGAACAAGGATATTGCTCTTAAGGACGGAGATAAGGTTGTTGGTGTTCCATACGCAATGGAAACTTACGGCTTGATTTACAACAAGTCTTTGTTAAAGAAGTACACTGAGCTTAAGGATGCAAAGGTAAAGTCTGCTGAAGAGATTAATTCCTTCGATAAGCTTAAGGCTGTTGCTGACGACATTCAGGCTCGTAAGGGTGAACTTGGTGTTGATGGTGCTTTCACTTCTGCTGGCTTCGATTCCAGCTCTGATTGGCGCTTTAAGACTCACCTTGCAAACATTCCTCTGTACTATGAGTTCAAGGCAGACAAGGTAACTAAGCAGCCAGCAAAGATCAAGGGCACGTTCCTTGACGGATACAAGAAGATCTTTGATCTTTACATTACTGATTCCACCACTCCTGCAACTCAGCTCAGCTCTAAGACTGGTGAGGATGCAAACTCTGAGTTCTCGCTTGGCAAGGCTGTGTTCTATCAGAATGGTACTTGGGCTTGGACCGACTTGCAGAAGGCTGGTATGAAGGCTGAAGACCTTGGCATGCTCCCAATCTACATTGGTGCTAAGGGCGAAGAAAAGCAGGGCTTGGCTACTGGCTCCGAGAACTACTGGTGCATTAACGATAAGACTTCGGATGCAAACAAGAAGGCAACTAAGGACTTCTTGAAGTGGGTTCTTACCTCTGATTATGGCAAGGAAGCTATGTCTAAGAAGATGGGCTTCACCACTCCATTCAAGAGCTTTGCTGATATGAAGTCTGAGAATCCTTTGACTGCTGCTGCTGTTGAAGATGCTCAGTCTGGTAAGACTCCTGTAAGCTGGAACTTCACTATGATGCCATCTGACAACTGGAAGAACGATCTTGGCTCCGCTTTGCTTGAGTATGCTCAGGGCACTGGCAAGTGGGATAAGGTTAAGAGCGCCTTCGTTGACAATTGGGCTAAGGAAGTTGCTCAGACTCACGAAGATCAGGATTAATCTGAATATTGATTATTCGGCTTAAACTTGATTACAAATTAAAGTCATAATTTAAGAACATAATTTAAAACGATAATTTAAGATTGGGCTGTTGATGTAATTGCATTAGCACAGTGCATTAATAGCCTACCAAAAGAGCTTCAAGCCTTAGGGGTTTGAAGCTCTTTTGTTTGAATTTAGGCTGAATTTTGTTTGAATCTATTCTGATATTTAAATAGTATTTTAAGATTGTATTTAAGATGGTACTTGAACTAAGCTACGTCAAGTTGAGATGTACTCGAGCGCACAATTAACTGTGCTGGAATCGTAATGTATCTGCGACTTTCATCTAAATAATCTCCATTAATTAAAGATAAAGTCATTTTTGCAGCATCCACTGCCATGCTTACAGGGTCTTGTCTGATAGTTGTAAGTCCTGTTTCTCTAGCGTAGAAGCTGTCGTCAAAACCGATAATTGAAAGATCACCTGGTGTGCTGTATCCGCTTCTAGAAAGCTGGAACATTAAAGGTATTGCTATCCCGTCTTCTTGGCATGCGATTGCGGTAGGCATACTACTGTTGCTTAAAAGCGATGAAACTATTGAACTTATGCGGTCTAAACCTTCTGGAGCTACGATTTCGGTAGGCGTAATATTGTTAATCTTGCATTCGTCAATAAACGAATGATAACGTTGTAAAACGCTGAAATGAAGGGAAACATCGCGATTTGTGCGAATATAAGCTATGTTTTTATGACCTAATCCAATAAGGTGACGAGCCATAAGCCTCGCGCCCTGATTGTCGTCAATATTAATTGTTGCGTCAAAATCGCAGTCCATAGGATATAAGCAATTTATGCCTAAAACCGGTACGCCAGTTGCCTTTAATGAAGCAACTTCCGACTTATTTACGTCAAATGAGCAAACTATTACAGCATCCGCATTTCTTCGAGTTGGTAGCATATCAAAGAATTCTGCGCGCTCTTGGCTGCTGGATATTTGGAAAATTGATAGATCGTATCCTGCTGGGTGAAGAACCTGATTCAATCCTTGCATTATGGATGCGCTAAACCACAGTCGAATGCTGTCGCTCATTAGTAGTGCGACTCTTAGAGTTTTGCCAGATTTTAAAGCGGCTGCAGAACGAGATATTGAGAAGTTTAGTTTTTCTGCAATAGCCAACACTTTGTCGCGAGTTATTGCGGAAACTAAGTCTGGTCGTGTAAATGAGCGTGAAACAGTAGATACTGATACGTGAGCTTCGTTGGCAACATCTTGAATATTAGCCGGCATGTGAACTCCTTTATTCGCACAACATCAATATCTTCATCAATATTTTTATTAATGTCTTCATTAATATCATTCAATCATCTTCAACGATAGTATATGAGCAGCGCATACATCAATGTTCATTGCGCCTCTTATACACAAACGTTTGCAATAAAAATAATAATAGCAGATTTTGCTGCAAAATCGCCAAAAATAGGGATTTTCTTCACATTTAATTTTGATTTCATCGCGTAACGACATGCAAAAAATGACAACGTTTGACATTGCTGTTGCATGTAGTAATATAAAAGTATTGGTTCGGGCGTCGACGCTCGTACAAGCGTTGTACTCAAGGAGGAGAAAGTGACGAGTCATGATTAATATGAGTGGAAAAGCAATACGCAAATGGTGGGCGTTATTCGCTTTGCCAACGTTTGCTGCTTTTGTAATCGGCTTTTTAGTGCCGTTCGTGATGGGTGTGTATCTTAGCTTTACTAAGTTCCATACTGTTACGGATGGAAAGTTTGTGGGTATTCGCAATTATCGCAAGGCTTTGCGCGATCCTCATTTTATTCATTCGTTGATTTTCACAACTGCTTTTACTGTGGTAACAACAGTTGTTATTAACGTTATTGCTTTTGCAATTGCGTATATGCTTACAAAGAAGTTCAAAGGTTCAAACTTATTCCGTACAGTGTTCTTTATGCCAAATCTTATTGGTGGCATTGTTTTGGGATATGTTTGGCAAGTAGTGCTTAATGGTATTTTAGGCTACTTTGGTCGTGCTATTACGTATTCTGCGACGTACGGATTCTGGGGCATGGTTCTTTTGATATGCTGGCAGCAAATCGGATATATGATGATTATTTACATTGCTGGTTTGCAGGCGCTTCCAGGAGATGTTATTGAGGCGGCAGCTGTTGATGGCGCAAACCCAACGCAAACGCTGTTTAAGATTACGATTCCTCTTATGATGCCGTCCATTACAGTGTGCACATTCTTGACTGTTACAAACGGATTCAAGCTGTTCGATCAGAACTTGGCGTTGACTAATGGTGCTCCTTCCAGAAAGTCGGAGATGTTGGCGTTGAACATTTTCAACACATTCTATGGAAGAATCAATGGTGAAGGCGTCGGTCAGGCAAAGGCAGTCATATTCTTCATCATTGTGGCTGTAATTGCTTTGATTCAGAACAGGTTGACAACGTCTAAGGAGGTGGCAGCATGAACGAGAAGACTAAGCATCCTGTGCTTTGGACCACGCTTTTTGCTGTAGTGAGTTTGTTGTGGATTTTCCCAATTGCGTTAGTGTTTATGAATTCCTTTAAGTCAAAGGTGTATATTGCTAGCGAGCCATTTTCACTTACTCCAAAGTCGTTTATTGGTTTTGATAATTACGTTCTTGGCATTAACCGCACGAATTTGTTGATGAGCTTTTGGTGGACAATTGTTGTAACGATTGGCGCTGTGGTTCTGATTCTTTTGTGCACTTCGATGTGTGCATGGTGGATTGTGCGAGTAAACAATTGGGCTGCAAGGCTGCTTTACGTATTGTTCTTGTTCAATATGATTGTGCCATTCCAGATGGTTATGTTCACTCTTTCCAACATCACTACAAAGCTTGGGTTGAACACCCCTTGGGGATTGTGGATTATCTACCTTGGTTTTGGCGCAGGTTTGGCTGTGTTTATTTTCACGGGCGTTGTGAAGGGTATTCCTCAGGAATTGGAAGAGTCCGCAATGATTGATGGTGCTTCAGTGCCTCGCATATTCTTCCAGATTATTGTTCCAATTATGAGACCTGCTATTATATCCGTTTCTATCTTGCAAACAATGTGGATTTGGAACGACTTCCTTCTTCCTTACCTAACTTTGGATTTGAACAAGTATAAGACTGTTTCGATTGCAGTTCAATATTTGAAGGGTGGTTATGGTTCCGTTGAAATGGGTGCCATGATGGGCTGCTTGGTTCTTGCCATTCTTCCAATTATTATCTTCTACCTCATCTGCCAGAAGTATATTATCAAAGGCGTTATGGCTGGTGCGGTAAAAGGCTGAGGTCTTTTCTCCTTCGGACCTCGGTTGCATGATGATGGTGGTTGCAAAACTTTGCTTCCACCATCATTTGTGTTTAAGTGTATTTTTTAGTGTATTGTTATTTTAGATTTGTTTTAGATTGCGTTTAACTATGCGGGAGTGGTTGTAATGATTTCTTTTGGCATCCCCGATTCAAAGTTTGCTCAAGGAATGGAATCGTTTGCAGATGCAGTATGGCTTACCATTTTAATGATTATTACGAGTATTCCGATTATAACGATTGGCGCATCTATTACAGCTGCTCATGAAACTGCTAGAAGGATTGAACGCGGAGAAGCGCACACAACTTCAATCTATTTTAAATCTTTTAAAAATAATTTTGTTAAATCTACTATTATTTGGATAATTTTGCTTCCGATTCTTGTGGCAATTGTAGGGTCTTGGATTTTTCTGCAGCTTACGCCACTTTTAATAATAAAGTTTGCGATCAGTATTTTATGGGTTTTGGTTGCTCAATGGGTGTTTGCTCTTCAAGCAAGATTTGAAAATTCTGTTGGTAGAACTTTGATTAATTCGTTGATTTTTAGCGTATCTTACATTGCAACCACTTTTATGATGGTTTTGCTTGACTTTGTATTTTTTGCGCTTGTCTATTTATCTTTAAAGTATTTTTTGCAGGGATTACCGCTGTTGATTTTGCTTGGATGGGGGTCTTTGATTATGCTCCATACTCCGCTGCTTGAGCGTGTGTTTGCAAAATACGTTAAAACAAGTGGTAAGTGATTTGTGAATTGACATTAGTAACCCGAGAATTAGATGTAACCAAGTAATCGTGTATTCGGATAACTGGGTAATCGGGGGTAACTAGGTATTCGTGTATTCTGCAGAATAATTAATGAGGCGAACATCATCATGGATGTTCGCCTCATTTGGGACATCATTACAAGGTGCTTTAAATGTGCAACTATGCGCAAATCCTAACACCATGTCGGGGAGGGAAACAAGTTACTCTTAACAGATAACCATGCCCTTTCATTATACTCTAAATAGCTTTATTTATAAAGGTTTTCACCCTTTCTTTTTTGTTATTTTTATTGTTATTTTGGCTTAAATTCTAATTATTTTTGCCGTTCATAACAGCTGCCATAGAAAGCACTCTAGGTGACTTAAACACTTCGTCGGTATGAACAACATTGCCATCTTTATCAGCAAGAGGAATACGCCAATTTGGATATTCTGTACTGGTTCCAGGCTGATTCTGCGAACGCTTTTCTCCAACTGCGTCAACAAGCGCCACTTGCAAAAGCAAAGATGGGGAAGTGCGCATAATCGCATGCATAGCCTCCACAATCTCTTGCACATGGTCTTCTACATGTTCGGCAGCATCCTTGCTAATCCATCCGCCTTCCAAAAGCATCTTCATCATGGCGTCCCGTTCTGCGCTCGCAGCCTTCTGGAAGCTTTCTACAGAATCGGTAAGCAAGTGAAGCTCCTCGCGAAGCTTAACATGCTCAAAAGCAAGGTATCCAGCTGTAGGTGGCATGTCGTGAGTTGTAACAGATGCCAAAGCGTATTCGCGGTATGTAGAAGGGTTTGCAAATATAATCTGCTTTTTACCAGCCTTCTTAGCGGCTTTTTCTGCATCGTCGTTGTGAGTGAACCATTCAACAACAGTTCCAAGAATTCCATGCGAGGCAAGAACCTTAGAAACATATGCTGGAACAGTGCCCAAATCTTCGCCAATCACCAATCCGCCTGCGCGAGTTGCCTCAATGCTAAGAACAGCAAGCATAGCGTCCACGTTGTAGTACACGTAAGCACCGTTTTTAGCTCCTTGACCTTGCGGAATCCACCATAAGCGGAAAAGCCCAAGCACGTGGTCAATGCGAACTGCGCCAGCATGCAAGAACACGTTGTGAACCATGTCTCGGTATGCAATGTAACCAGTTTCGTCTAGATAATTAGGGTCAAATGGAGGCTGACCCCAATCCTGACCTTGCTGGTTGTAGAAGTCTGGAGGTGCACCAACGCTAACGCCGTTAGCAAATCGCTCTGGGCTCCACCACACATCTGCACCATAGCCGTGAACGCCAACAGCCATGTCTTGCATAAGACCAATCGCCATTCCAGCGGCTTTAGCTTCGGCATGGGCAGCTGCAACCTGCTCGTCTGCAATCCACTGCAGCCAGCGGTGGAACTCCAACAAATCAGCGTGCTCGCGCTTAAGCGCGTCAATCTGAGGAGTGCCCTTGCCAGTGGTATCAAACCAAAGGTTATCTCCCCAAGGAGCGCCCCAAACCTCGAAGGCTACGCACCAAGTCGCAAAAGCGTCTAAGTCTTCTCCAGAACGCGCCTTAAAGTCTGCGAAATCCTGCTCACGCTCTGCGCTTCTAGGCTGCTCAAAAATCATCTTTAGTGCTGGTAGCTTTGCGCTCCAAGCAGCGTTAATATCCATAGGATTTGGATCGTTGTTTTGCGCTTCAACCGACTCGTGCAGAGCTTCCACTTGTTCTCTCTGGCTATCGCTTAATTGCGTGTATTCTGGAATATCCTGTGGGCGAATATAAGTTACGTTTAAGAATCTGCGCGACTCAGGCAAATAAGGCGAAGGCTCTAAAGGCGCCACTGGTGCGCAGGCGTGAATTGGGTTTATAAGCATGAAGTCGGCTTTGCCAATGCTACCCGCGTCTTTAAGCAGCCTACGCAAGTCTCCATAATCGCCAACTCCCCAAGATTCCTTTGATCGCACGGAGTAGAGCTGAGTCATGTAACCCCAGCGATGGCGTTCCTGAACGCTTTGCGGAAGAGGGATTCTTGCTGGAGCAGAAATCAGTGTAACCTGAGCATGCAAGGCGCATTCGTCATCTACAGTTGCTTTCAGAGTGTGGTAACCCATTGGCAAATCTTCTGGAAGTTCCAGCAATAAGTCGCCCTCTTTGCTTGTCTTAAAGTTATTAAGCGGCTTATCAGGCGTATCCTCGTATTCTGTTCCGTCTTCTAAAGTCAGTGTTACGTGGATTTTGCTTGGGTCGATTGCACTACCGCCAGTGTGCACAGGCACTATTGTTTTTGTGCCATTAAAGCATACAACTGTTGGTGGCAGAAGTTCGCTATCTCGCTTTTCTTGCACTCGTTTTAGTGAGTTTGCAATATTTTCCTCTGTATCTGCTTGCCAACCTAGTGCATCTAGCACGCCAACAAGAGCTTCATCGGTAATTTCCGTATAGTCGCCTAGTTGGTCGATGTAGAAAGTTGCAACTCCGCAGGCTTTTGCTAACTGAATTAGTGGACGATTGAGTCGTTCTGTGCTTTCTTCTACGGGCACAGGCGTGGCAGCCTTTGTTTTGGCGTTGTCTGTTGTGCTCATGATGCTCCTTTGTTAATCAGTGGCACATGTAATCTCGTCGCATCGATGTTGGTTTGCAAACGATGTCGAAGAGTGCGATTTCTCAACACCTCACTGGATTGAGGTACGCTCTAGCTAACCATTATATTAAGTATTGATATCGTTTGCAATATTGGCGATTTTCGTGGCACTTAACAAAAACCGCAGAAGGTTAAATACCAACTGCGGTTTTTGTTATTTGTTATTTGCGCATATTTGCTGCTACTTACTTGCGACGGATTCGCATAAAGTGCCATCCTGCGCCGATTGCTGCGATTCCAGCAGTTATGCTGCCAGCAACAGCTGCGATTAGCGTTGTGCTGTTGCCAGCGGCGTGCTCACCGTTGTTTGCGCCAGATGCCTGAGCGCTCTTATCGCTGCTATTGTCTTCGCTCTTTGAGTCTTCGTTCTTGGACTCTTCGGATTCCTTCTGATTTTCATCTTTTGCGGAATCGTTAGATGTGTTCTTGGACTCTTCGCTCTTTGTTGTGTTTGCGGAGCTTGCTGTAGGAGCAGCAGGAGCAGCAGGAGCAGCAGGAGCAGCAGATGCTGCAGCACGAGGCGTGCGTGCAGGAGTCTCTGCGGTTGCTGGCGACTTAGCAGTAGCGTTTTCTACGAGTTCTTCTGCAGCTTTTGCGGTATGCGTGGACTCCGTTTGGTTCGCTGGAACAGCACTGTGCTTAGGTGCAGCCTGTGGTGCAGACTGTGATACAGAAGGAGCCGAAGCCTGTGGCGCACTTGGTGCAGCATTGTTCTGTGGCGCATTCTGTGGAGTGCTTGGAGCTGGAGCTGGCTGTTGTGCGCTTGGTGGCGCAGAAGGAGCCTGTTCCTGCACCTGTGGATTTGAAGCCGTTGGAGGTGCTGGTGGATTAAGCGGAGCTTGTGGCTGCACCTGTGGAGCCTCTTGCGGAGTGCTTGGAGCTGGAGCAGGAGCTGGTGTAGAAGGAGCTGGCTTCTGAACCTGTGGATTCAAAGATTCCTCAGCCTTCTGCTTTGCTGCAGTGAGACTATTTTCCACATTGTTCAACGTTTGTGTTGATTTATCAAGTTCTTTAGATCGATTAGCAACCTCTTTTATCATTAAATCAAAAGCGAATTCGATGGTTTGGGAGCTTGCAGCATACTTTGAAATAAGTGTACGCTTGGTCTCTTCAATTGAAGCTTTTAGCTCTAAGATCTTTGCTTTAGTTGCTTCAACATTAGTTTTCGCTTCATTTAGTTTTTGCTTTGCTGTTTCAGCAAGTTGTTTAGTCACCTCGACATTAGTTTTAGCTTCGGATATTTCTTTATCGATTCGCTTCAAGTCTTCTTTCAGTTGATTAAGATTCTTTTCGGCGGTATCCTTATCCATTTTAGCGTTTTCAAGATTAGCAGTTTCGTCTTGAACTTTTTTCTCTGCTTTTTGTGCTTCTTCTGTTATTGCCAGTAAGTTTTGAGCAGCTTTTTCTGCCGCCTCTTTAGCTTTTTCTGCCTCCTCTTTAGTGGTAGAAAAAGCTTTTTCAGCATCTTGTTTAGATTCTTTTAGCTCTTTTATAGTATTCTCAAGCTCAGCTAGTTCGGATTCTTTATCTGAAACTTTTTTAGCTAAAGAATTAGATTCAGACTTCTTCTCATTGGCAGCTTTTCGAGCATCTTTTGCATTATCAGAAATTCTTGTTAAAGAATTTATCTCAGAAGTCAATTCAGAAATTGTATCTAATAGATCTCTTATTTGACTACTTTTATCTGCTTCGGCAAGTTCTTTTTGAGCTTTTTTTGCTTCAGTACTTAGTTTTTCGCTATTTTCTTTTGCGGTACTAGCTTCGTTTTTTAATCGCTCTTCAATATCTTGCGCCTCTGTCTTTTTAGTTTGCGCGTTAGTTAATTTTTCTATATGTGAAGGATCACCAAGTTTTGATCTATCGGATTCTAATTTTTGTAATTCTCTCTCATATTCGGCAACTTTTTCTTTTTGTTGTGTATATGCAAGTTGTTTTTGAGCAGCAGTTTTTTCTGCTTCTTCAGCATTTTTCTTAGTTGAAGCAGCTTTTTCTTTTAGCTGATTAATTTTGTTTTGATCATTGTCAGCATCAAGAGTTTTTAGATTTTCTTCTGCAGTTTTAATTTGCTTAGTAATGTTCTCAATCTTATTATCGACGCCTTCAGCAGCTGCTTCCTTTTGCTGTGCTTCTTTTTCAATCTTTTCAGCTTCTGCCTTAGCAGATTCAGACTTTTGCTTGGCTTCAGCTAACTCTGCTTCAAGCTTAGATTTAGCCTCTTCTTCATTTGCTAAATCTTCTGCAGTTTCTTCGTTGTCATCTTTTGCGTCCTCAGCAAGTTCATCTTTTGCAGCTTTTTCTTCAGACCTAATTTTGTTTACTTGATCAGCATTTTGCTTAGCCTCATCAGTCACTTTCTTGTCTTTTTCTGCCTCTTTTACGGCTTTACTCTTCTCTTCAATGCGCTGCTCGGCATTTGCTATATTCTGAGTCTCTGTTTCTATTTTCTTATTGGTCTCAGCAATGCTATTTTCTGCATTATTTTTCTTTTCTACAGCTTCATTAATTTTTCTTGCAGTATCTTCAGCTTCTTGTTTTGCTTCTTCTACAGCTTTATTTGCTTCATTATGCTTATTCTGAGCTTCTTTTTGTAGATTCTTTGATTCTTCGACTTTTTGGAGTATTTCTGCATTTGCTGGAGTGTTATTCTTAGGTGTGCCTGAACCTTGAACCGTTCCAGGATTTTCTTTCTCTTGCTTGCCGGCAGCAGCGTCGCCAGTAACAGGCGAGTTAACGGTTTGTGGTTTAAAATCTTCTGGACCATAAGAAACAACATTGCTAACAGCATCAAAACCAGTGTCGGATATGGTCTTAACCTGTGCTGCTGGATGATTGGACGTATCTGTTGTAGTCGCGTCTGCTGCGTTGGCAGCGTTTGCAATGCTTATGCTTCCAATAAGAGCCAAAGAGCTTGCGCCCAAAGAGATAGCGGCTGCAATCTTAGCGTTCATATTTACCTCATTCTTCAAATCATTTAGGTTTGGGTGTGGGGGTATTTGTTTAATTATCAAGTTGTAAGATCAAAGCGCTGGCATACAATCCGTGTCTGTATTGCGTCTCTGTCTTGTTTCTAGACTTTCTACTCTTCTCTACTCTGCATATTTCTCCACTTTGCATATACACAATAGGGGTATAAAGTATAAAAGTTATTCTAACAGAATCACAGGAATAATTCGCTCACTTTGGCAAGTTATAAGGAACAATTAAGGAAATTACAAGGATTCGCCTTGAAATATTAGTATCCGACTCAGTATTCGAAAATATTGGGTTATTCCCCAAAATATTAATATTCAATCATAAGCCAAAAAATAATCCCGACTTTGTTCCCAAATCATAGGAATAAGAGAACAAAATCGGGATAAATTGCGAGCCGAGCGCGCTCAAGAACTCGAGCAATCAAGCGCGCTTGCGACTCAACACAACGAATGTACGCGGCGGCACATGAACCGCACGCTGAGAGCCATTATCATCGCACAGCATAGAAACGCAGCTGCCAGAGTCGTGCCCCGTCCACTTAGCAAAATACTCAGTGGAATCCAACACGCAGCGCCACGGGCTTGCAGATTTAGCAGGCAAATCAATTGCTGCAGACGCATCATTCATAGGGTTCACACACACAATCAAGTCGCTTCCAATCTGCTCTGCAAGAACAGTATTATCAGACGCAGTAAGGTGAGTGCGCTTAGCATCATAAAACTCAGCATTCTTAGCGCGAAGTTTTATAAGCGCACTATACCATTCTACAAGCGGTTGGAATCGCTCAGCTCTAGACCAATCAAGCTGGTTCATAAGAACGCCGCGATTATAAGAATTATCACAACCATGCTTAGTGCGACCAAACTCCTCGCCGCCAAGCATAAACGGCATACCAGCAGAACACAAAATCAATCCAGCACTGAGAATATTAGCGCTAAAAATGTCTGCAACGCTGTTTGGATCACTTGCGTCAAAATCGCAGCTAGACGCATTATCGCGCATAGAAATACACAGCTTATCCCACAAAGTCAAATCGTCGTGAGCAGAAACATACTGCACAATTTGACCAACACTTTTACCAGCACAAGGCATACCACGCCAGCCATTAAACGCGTTTCGCACAGGATCCGCCGTCCAAAACTCATTGCCATTTACATATCCGCGGTCATGATGATCCATAACATTGCCCTTAAGCGTGTCACGAGACTCATCACTAAACCAGCCGATTCTAGAATCAAGGAATCCTCGCCCATCTTTATCTCCCATAGGGCAATCATCAGGTACAGCTGCAGCATCCGCGCCCCACGGCTCGCCATACATAAGAATATCTTTGCCGCCATCAAGCTTATCTAATTCTGCGCGAATCATGTTCAACGTTTCCGCGTCCGTTAATCCCATAAGGTCAAATCTAAAACCATCCACATGGTAGCAGCGCGCCCAATGCAAAATAGACTCAATCATAAAACGCCTAAACATTGGGTGATCGGAAGCCATTTCGTTACCGCAGCCAGAACCGTTTGCAAAAGACCCATCAGACTTACGTCTGCAGAAATAGCCTGGGGCGACACTTTCAAACACATTCGACGCAGCCTCAAACATGTGGTTATAAACAACATCCATAACTACGCGCATGCCATTCTTGTGCAAAGCGCCAATCATCGCCTTGCACTCGCGTATTCTTGCCGTACCGTCGTATGGATTGCTAGAGTAAGCACCCTCCGGCACATTGTACGCATGTGGATCGTAGCCCCAATTGTAAAGCGAATCCACGCTCTCACCGTTTTTGCGAGCAGACGAAATCGCAACCTCATCCACAGTCGCAAAATCGTAGATTGGCATTAGTTGAACGTGAGTTACGCCAAGTTTTTTAAGATAGTCGATTCCAGTAGGGAAGTTGTTATCTGAATCTAAAGTCGTATGCGAATCTGTAAAAGCAAGATACTGACCACTATGTTCTGGCTTAAATCCGCCATTAGGATTGCTGCTAAAGTCTTCAACATGCGTTTCCCAAACAACCGTCGCATGGCGTACAAACTCTGGCGACTTATCTTTGTGCCAGTCAGCTGGGCTAACGCGTTCCTCACTTACAACCATGCTGCGCTCGCCATTTACGCCACTAGCAACACCCCAAGGGTCACTTGTACGATTCACTTTTCCATCAGCAAAAGTCACCAGAAAATCGTAATAAACGCCATCTAGCCTTTGCAATATTGAAGTTCTCCATGCGCCGTCGCGCAATGGCTTTAAATTACGTGTTTTGAAAGGTTCGCTGTTGTTTCCTGTTTCAAAAAGTCTTAGCGTCACGCATGATGCGGTTGGCGCCCAAACTGTGAATGTTGTTGATTTTTCATTAAGCGAGCATCCAAGCTGACCCGAGTACACTGGCCATTGTGTTGAAGACGTGAACGTCATGTAATATATCCTTCTTTTAATTATTCAGAAGAAAATGAAGGCCGAAACGCTTTAAAACGCTCGACCCCCATTTTCAATTAAACCCCACAATTGATGTAGAGGTTACTATCCCTTAACAGAGCCAGACATCGACTCTTCATAGAATCGCTGCATAACAATAAACAGGATTGCAATCGGAATGGAAACGCACACAGCTCCAGCGGAGAATCGTGCGAACCAGTGATTGATGTATTCTCTCTGCAACATCTGGTACAAGCCCAAAGCCACAGTGTAATTATCTTGAGTACGGGCAATAGTCTTAACCAAAACGAAGTCAAGCCATGGACCCAAGAAGCTAACAATAGCCTGGAACACAATCATAGGCTTGCATATTGGAAGAATAATCTTCCAGAACACTTGCCAAGTTGTGCATCCGTCCAAATAAGCGGCTTCATCCAAAGACTTTGGAATCGTGTCCATATAGCCCTTCATAACGTAGAAGCCCATGCCGCTACCAGCAGAGTAAACGATTATAAGGGAAATAAGAACAACAGAACCATTCGTCAAGCCAAAAGCCTTCAAAATGAAGTAGATAGCGATAACTGCCATGATGCCTGGGAACATACCAAGAATCAAAGCAATGTTCATAAATGTCTTACGACCGCGGAAACGCAAACGAGACATGCAGAACGCTACTACAAGCACGAAGAACAGAGAGATAATGCACACGAAAATAGACACAATCAAGGTGTTTAAGAACATTCGTGGGAAGTCAAGAACTTCTCGCTCAGTAAACAGCTGAATGTAATTATTAAACGTGTACTTAGTCGGGAAGAACGTTGTCTGATATGGTGCAGTGTTCTGGTTAAAGCTTTCCAAGAACACCCAAACGATTGGCGCAAGCCAAATCACAGCCATAACAATCAGGAACAGATGAGCTACAATGTCTCCGAATATGCGGCGGATACGCTGATCGCGCCAGAACGGGACACTACGTACACTATGCACAGTCTGTTCGCCTTGCATAAGATCCTTCTTATTACTCACCGGAATCCCTCCTCATTCTTGTAGGAGCCAGAGTTGCGGTATGTTATCAAAGCAACAATCGCAAGCACAATGAATGTCATAATGCCGATTACCGCGCCCATGCTGTAGTTATCTTTATCAACCGTAAGCTTGTACAGCCAGGTGATGAGCAAATCAGTCTTACCTGCAGAAGAACCAATTGGTGTTGGCTCGCCGCCAGACAACAGGTAAATAACGTTGAAGTTATTAACGTTTCCAGTGAAGGTGGTGATCAGGTATGGAGTCATAACAAAGAAGATATATGGCATAGTGACGTTCATGAAACGCTGCCACCAGCTTGCACCGTCAAGCTCTGCGGCTTCGTAAAGTTCAGCTGGAACGTTCTGCAAAATACCAGTGATCTGCATGATGGTGTAAGGAATACCAACCCAAAGGTTGATGAGAATAACCGTAACCCTTGCCCAAGTAGCATCCTGGAAGAACGGTAGTGGAGAATGAATCCAGCCAGAAGATATAAGAAGACGGTTAATAGCGCCATCTCTTTGCAACATGCTGTGCATAACAAGCAAGGACACAAACTGTGGGACAGCAATGGTCAAAGAGAAGCAGATACGCCACAAGCTCTTAAGACGAGTGGTGCGCCTGTTAATAATCATTGCCATAAACATGCCGAAGAAGAAGTTCAAGAATGTAGCGAAGAAAGCCCAAACAAGGGTCCAAATCAAAACATCAAAGAAGATTCCAGCATTAATGGTTCCAGTTGTATTTCCAAGAATCTTAAAGAAGTTGTTTAAACCAACCCAATGGAACAGCAATGTGTGGTCACGATCATAGTTTGTGAATGCCATCGAAATCATGAACACCAATGGCAAAACCGTGAACAAAACAATTCCAGCGGTTGGAAGAGTCATAAAACCAACGTGCGCATGGCGGTCGAGCAAAGACTCAACATCTTTAACAAAAGTAATAGGCTTTTCTCCGCGTGCTACAAAAGCCTGAGCTTTGTATGCGCTACGCAAAGACAAAGTAGCTAAATAAATTAAAACAACAATTGCTGCAATGCTCATAACGCCATACAGCAAAATTTCAACAGAATTATCTCCAGCCACATAGTGCCAGAAGCCGTTAATCTTTACTCTACCCTGCTTCTTAGTACCAAGAGTACCGAATTTTGGTAGATATTCAGCGCCAGTTGTGGCCAAGAAGGCAAGAACTCCAGCCTCGCATAGAATGAATACGAGACCTTTCACGTACTGTTTGCGAACGAAGTTACCAAAACCGAAGATAATTATCGAAACCCAAGACAGTACGTCTGCGTGCTTTGCAGCCTCCTGTAATGAGTATTGCGAAGGGGCAATGTATTCATCGGCAGCAGGTGCCTTCTTACGCTTCCCTCGCTTGGTGGATGTCGTGCCAGTCATGACATGCCTTTCGTAAAATTGTGGGGTTTTTACAAGCAAAGGACGCCCCGCCCCGATTTTAAAATCCTTAGGGGAGCGGGGCGTCCTTGCCGTGTGTTTTCTAAATATTATTTTCTTTTAAAAGAATTTAATATTTAGAAAACAGTCGTAAGTAATACTTACTTCTTAAGAGCTTCCTCAAAGCCCTTCTGGAAGTCTGCAATCTTTGCAGCGGCGTTGCCGTCGTTGACTTCCTTGTTTGCCAATGCAGTACCGAAGGTCTTCATTGGATCCCAGAAGGCACCCATTTCTGGAACGGTTGGCTGCAAGACAGAAGTCTTAGCAATGGTGTTCATCTGAGCCACAGCGGCTGGGTTGTCCTTAACGAGATCAGACAAAGACTTAGCAACTGGGATATCGCCGTGAAGCTTGTACATCTGCTCCTGGGATTCCTTAGAACCGAGGAATGCAGCGAACTTAGCGGCCATCTCTGGAGCCTTGGAGTTAGGGTTGTAAGCAACAGCCTTAGAACCAGCGAAGGACTTCATCTGATGTTCGCCATCTTCAGACTTGAACTTTGGAAGCTGAGCAGCAGCGTAGTTGTCGCCCAAAGCCTTCTTTACGTCGCCAGCATCCCAAGAGCCAGAGAAGTAAGCGTCAACAGTGTGGTTCTTAATGCCAGCTAAGCCAGCGCCATCGCCATCCATTACGAAGTTCTTGTTCTGAATGAGCTTTGCAACATACTTGGTGATTTCGGCAGCCTTGTCACCAATCTTGATGCCAGCCTTGCCATCGTTGCTCTTCTCGCCGAAGAGGGTCATGTTGCCATCGAGGTAGAAGCCTGGAAGGTACCAAGCGTTGCTGATATCGAAAGCAACCTTGCCCTTTTCGAGCATCTTATCGAGGGACTTAACGTCTTCGTCGGAGAACTTGGACTTATCGTAGTACATGAACCAAGTGTTGCCCATGTATGGAACGCCATAAAGCTTGCCATCCTGAGCGGTTACAGACTGGATGATGGTATCATCGTTGTCTTCCTTAACCTGCTTGGCAGCGTCGTCGCTCAACTCGCCAATTGCATTTGCTTTTACCAAGTCGCCGAGCTGATCGTTAGGGAACAGGTAAACGTCGGCAGCAGCCTTAGCGTCCTGCTTAACGGTCTTAGCAGCATCTGGTGGAGCAACAACAGCGTTCTTAAAAGTAACCTCTGGGTGATCCTTCTTGAAGGCTTTCTCCATAGCCTGAATCCAGCCGCCAGCCTTCTGATCTTCGGAAGAAGACCACACGGTGAGCTTTACTGGGTTTGCCTTGTTGCTGGAGCCAGCGTTGGTGCTAGAACCGCATGCAGCAAATCCAAACATTGTAGCGATTGCGAGGCCTGCGCCCAGCACTTTCTTCATATTCGTCATCCTTGACCTCCTATATCATGCCAGCTTGGCATGTTCTTTGGTGGCATAGTAACAGATCCCATGCGACGCACCATCGCATTTTGCTGCGTTGAGCAGTGTCGCATTTTTATTGAAATCCGTATATAAGCAATGTGTAGTATACACGGATATAAAAGTGTTAGCAAATCATGTCGCAAGTGATTAGAAAAATTGTTTGTAAAGTGACTTTTTAGCTTTAGAAAATCGTATTTTATTCTATAACTCAGTAAATTTAACGGAATTTTATTATTGACTGGTTGAATGTGAATCGACGATTTCGAGCTCAGTCAAAGCGTAAAGTTTTCCTGATTTTGTTGCTCAAAATGGCAAAATCAACAACAAAAAGTGAATAGTAAAATAAAATCGTACGAGTTAAAAGTCAAGTCAAAATAAAAGATAAGTTACGTCAACAAAAAAGGGGAAATATGCAAAACGAACATGCGCAATGGCTGCGCGACGCCGTGTTCTACGAAATCTATCCACAAAGCTTCTACGATTCAAACGGCGACGGAATCGGCGATATTCCAGGCATAATCGAAAAACTCGACTACGTAAAATCGCTTGGATGCAATGCGATCTGGCTAAATCCTTGCTACGATTCGCCATTTAAAGACGCGGGTTACGATGTGCGCGACTACAAAAAAGTGGCAGCGCGCTACGGCACGAATGAGGATTTGCAACGTCTTTTTAGCGAAGCACACAATCGCGGAATGCACATTTTGCTAGACCTTGTTCCAGGGCACACAAGCGAAGAGCACGAGTGGTTTAAGCAAAGCTCGCGCGCGCAAGAAAACGAGTTTAGCAAGCGATATATATGGACCGACAGCGCGTTTAGCGGCTATTCCATGCCGTTTATTGGCGGCGAAAGCGAGCGAGATGCCACGTATATTCTGAACTTCTTTAAATGCCAGCCAGCGCTAAATTACGGCTTTGCGCATAGGGATCGCGCGTGGCAATCCGCGCCAGATTCTAATGAGGCTGCGCAAACGCGTGCCGCGATGGTTGATGTTATGCGATTCTGGCTTGCGCTCGGTGCGGACGGATTCCGCGTAGACATGGCGGATTCGCTTGTAAAAAACGACGACAACAATGGCGAGGGAAGCCTTGGCAAAGACAACACGATTCGCGCATGGCAAGAGATGCTGGGTGCTGTAAAGGCCGAGTATCCGCAGGCTGCTTTCGTTTCGGAGTGGGGCAGGCCTCGTCAGGCGCTGGCTGCTGGATTCGACATGGACTTCTATTTGAATTGGCGCTGGGATGGGAATCCGAACGGTTACGCGCGCTTGGCTCGCGATGTGGATAATGCGCTAGACAGCAATCCCGAGCACGACCACAGCTACTTTAATGCGCGCGGCGGCGGCAGCATTTGCCCATTTTTAGACGATTATTGCCCACAGTATGAGGCCACTTGCAACGAGGGTTATTTTAGCTTTATAACGTGCAATCATGATACTCCACGCCTGGCTCCGCGATTAAGCGAGCGCGAAAGGCGGATTGCGTTTGGCATGATTCTTACAATGCCAGGTGTGCCGTTTGTGTATTACGGCGACGAAATCGGCATGAAATATCGCGATATTCCTACAAAAGAGGGCGGTTATGCGCGCACGGGCACGCGTACGCCAATGCAGTGGGATGATTCTAAGAATTTTGGATTCTCCACGGCTGCAAAGTCGAAGTTGTACTTGCCTGTTGAGGCGCGCGCGGATGGAAGGACTTGCGCAAACTCGCGTAAGCAGGCCGTGCAAAGTGGCGAGATTCCAACGGTTTTGGGTCAGGAGCAGGATGGCGATTCGCTGCTTAACTGGGTGCGCGCGCTGATTGCTTTGCGTCACGAGTGCGCGGCATTGCACGCGGATGCCACTTGGCGAGTGTTGCACGCTCCTGTGGATGGTCGCAGTTTTGCGTACGAGCGATGTGCGGCTGAGTCGAATGTGTCGGATGGCGAATCCTCTACAGATAGATGCATTGTGGTTATGAATCCTGGATTAAACGAGGAGACGATTGCGCTTAGCGCGCTTGCAGGGCTTACGCCAGAGGAGATTTTGCAGCCGCGGATTTCGGTTGGAGCGGTTGCTTGCGATTCTTCCGCGCTTAAACTCGGCGCGCAGTCCTTCGCTGTGTTTGCTTTATAACACGATTTTCCTATTTAGCGTTGTGTGAGGGCTGGGTGTTTCTACGTCCGCGCGGTCTAAGCGCGCGGACGTCTTCGCCGCATGTAAAGTCCACTGGACTTTACATTTAAGCGGCTCAGCGCTCCGAATTACCTTTTCGCGCTATGCTCTAAGCGAAAAGGTAGGTCGTCGCGCACTGCAGAGATTTAAGTTAGGGTTTGATACAATTGCAATGATGTCAACGCTGTTGTCAATAACGTTGCAATGACGGCAAAAGCTTATACGCACTCAACGCACGCATGCGAGCAAGAGGTGAATTATGGACGCGCTAAAACCAAAGATCCGCGCAGACAAGAACATAAAAATGGGTATTACGCTCAAAAAGTTCAAGCTGCTCGGCGCTGTAATGATAATGCTCAGCGCATTTGGCACAACCGTGATTCCGCACCTTTTTGGCGGTCTTTCCAACTCCAATATGTGGAGCCTCACAGCTGCCGTAGTTTGCGAAGTTATAAGCTGGTCGGCTCTGCCGTGGTACGCGTGGCTACTCGTTCGCGGATATCAAAACACGCATAACCTCAACCTTTACACGCTCCGCCTTCTTGTGCTTGCGCTTATTTGCGAGGTTCCGTACGACTTTACAACCTTTGGCTGCGCTTTCGATATGCGCTCGCAAAATCCAGTGTTTGGGCTTGTTATTGCGCTTTTTGTGCTTTCGGGAATCGACATGGTTCGCGCGCGTTTTAAAGGCGCTCAAAAAGTTGCGTCAATCGCAGTAATCCTGGTTGCAGGAATATTGTGGAATCTTTTCGGCAAAGTCGGCTTTAGGCAGAATATTTTTTGGGGTGGAGCTTTACTTTTAGGATTTGTTCTTATCTTTAGATTCCTAGAAAACCACGAGATTCGCATGGAGCTGATTGCTGGCGCGTTTGGCGGTATGTCGCTTTTGGCGCCAGGTGTTGGCGTGGCTGTGCTGCACTATCGCAGTCCGTATGGCGACGGACCTAAGCAAACTAAGCAATTCCGCTGGCTTATGTATGCGTGGTATCCGCTTATGCTTGTAATCGCAAGCTTGTTCACGATTCTGCTTTAGGTGCAGCCGTAGAATTTCTTATAATAAGTTGCACTGGAGCTGTAAGATGTCTTCGCGCTACAGCTTTACCTTCTATAAGAGATATCGCAATGTTCCCAGCCTGCTCTGCCATTGTTTTAGGATTCTGACGAATGGTGGTTAGTCCAGCCTCTTTTGCATAAGTGCCATTGTCGAATCCTATAATCGATAAATCTTCAGGCACGCGAATTCCTAATTTTTGTAATCTAAACAAGAACGGCATTGCTGTTGAATCCTGGTGGAAGCATATTGCCGTAGGGGGATTTTCTTGTGTAAAAAGCTCAGAAAGAGTGGCATCTATAGGGTCATCTTTTATGTCTATTGGCAGTACTTTCCCTTGCATTCCATCAATATTGTTGCACACGTTTTCAAAGCTTGTGATTCTTCTTGACGAGCTAAAGCGGAAAGATGAACAAAAATGCTCATACACGTATAAAAGACGCTTATGCCCTAATGTTGCTAAGTGTTGAATCGCAAGTTTTATACCCAGAGCATCGTCGATTCCGATTGATGCAGAAAGCACTTTAGAAGCTGTGCAGTTTATTCCAACAATTGGTACGTTTATGCGTTGTAATTGTTCAGCCTCATTGCTGCTTATGTCAAATGACGATACGATTATTGCGTCTGTGTTTGCGCGTAAGGGCAGCTCTTTAAAGAAGTTTTTTCTTTGTTCAACTCCCTCTAAAAGGTGTATTACAAGGTCGTAGCCATTTTTGTTCAGTACGCTATTTAATCCTTCTATAATTGCTGAGCTAAACCATTCGATTTTACTGCTTCCGATTAGTAGCGTTATGCGATATGATTTGCCTGTTTTAAGCTCCCCGGCGGTTCTAGAAACAGTGAAATCCATTTGTTCGGCTGCGCGCATGACTTTGGCGCGTGTAGATGCGGAGACTTTTTCTGGATGTGCGAATGTTCTGGAGACGGTTGCAATCGACACTCCTGCCAGTGTTGCTACATCGCAAATACTAGTTTTTGACAAGTCGCACCTCTTTTAAGCGTTTTAGCTGCAGAGTTTTTAGCTGCATTTCTTTTAATCACCCTGCTTCTAGTTATCATAAATGAAAAGGTTTACATTTTTAGACACGCCGCCTAAAAAGTATTTATTCGTGCAAAACTAGCTTAGTATTAAGGATTCAAAATGAAAACCTTTACATTTACATTTTTAATGTTTGACCGAGTCAAACTTAAAGCAATATTATAAAATTACCCATCAATTTCACGAGGAAGTGGAGTAACAATGAAGATTAGAAAAATATGCATATCCTGTATAGCAGTTTTGGGCATGATTTCTACGCTTGCCGCATGTGGGAATAATGGTGCAGCAGGAGTAACAGATACAAAGAAAGACAAAGGCCTAGCTGTTATGGGTCAAGCTTTAAAGTATGACCCAAATCATTTAGTAAATCAAGGAAAGCCAATCCAGCTTGAGTATTGGAGCTGGGGAGACGCGTCCACTGATCCAATTTACGACATGATTAAGGATTATCAAAAGATTTATCCAAATGTAAAGTTTAAGACTAAGAACGTTGCTTGGGATGATTACTGGACAAAGCTTCCACTTGCTCTAAAGGGAACAAAGGGCCCAGCTTTGTTCAATATTCACAACTCCAAAGATGAGCTTATTCGCCCATACGCTGCCGATTACAAGATTGACAAGGCTGCTATGGAATCGGATTACGCAACGGCTAGTGCGCATGAAGATGCTAAAGGTAATGTAAAGTACATTGATTCCGTAATCAATACGGGAAACATCTACTACAACAAGAAGCTTTGGAAGGAAGCTGGCTTAACTGAGGCAGATATTCCTGCTACTTGGGATGAGTTGCGCGAAGTGGCGAAGAAACTCACTAAGTGGAACGGTTCCAAGATGGAACAGGCTGGATTTAACGTGAACGGCGATGCTTATGCTGCAATCAATCAAGGATTGAACTATCAGCGTGGTGAACTTGCTTTTGATGAAAGTGGCAAGAAGCCTAATTTTGACAACAAAGTCACGCGTGAAAACATGAAGTTCTTGAAGAATTTGTACGACAAAGACAAGGTCATTTCTACCGACTTTGGCACGGATTACACGCAAAGCTTTGGAAACGGCCAATCTGGAATGGTTTATGCCTGGGGATGGCTCGAAGGTGTGCTAAAAGAAAAGTACCCAAATATTGAATATGGAGTCTTCCCAACTCCAACATTCACAAAAGAAAAGCCATTTGCGTACGATCGCTACAATGGAGAATCCACTCCAGGAATTAACGCTCACCAGTCAAAAGATCAGCAAGAGGTTGCTCAAGACTTTATTAAGTTCATTCTCGCTAACGATGCGTTTATTCGCTCGGCAGTAAAGCATTTGAACTCGTTCCCAGCAAAGAAGTCTTTGCAAAACGATCCTGAGATTCTAAAGGCTCCAGTAATGGCTGCGATTCAGCCGCGTGCAGATCGCCTAATCTGGCCAGGGATCACGCCTTCTACCGTGGAAACAAGTAGCAAGGCTGCTTTCCAGAACGTTATGCAAAATGGTGAGTCTATTGATGATGCAATCAAAGAGGCTCAAGCAACAATGGTTAAAGATATGAAGAATTCTAAGTTTACGTCTGCAGAAAGTAAGTATGAGTTCTTCAAAGAGCACAAGTAAAAACAAAGCAGACTAGTTAACTAGTTGTAAATCGTAATCACTGTGCTCAGTAGGTAAGGCAAGGAAAATCATGAAACAAGTAAATCAGGATTCTCATTTGAGCAAAATGAGAAAACATAATGGTGGTATGTCAAAAATAAGCACTGCTCTTTCTCGAACCTTCTCCTTTCGGAATATAGCAGTAGTGTTTCTGATTGTTTATTTTGTGATTTTTCTTGCCTATCCAATATATAAGGCTTTTGCAGGCAGCTTCCATGAATGGAATCCGCTTGTTGGAACATACAATTGGGTTGGGCTGGATAATTTTAAGCAGATTTTAGTAGATAAGTTATTCTGGAAGTCCATTGCAAACACCGCAATCTTTACGTTTGTATCTGTTGTATTCCGCGTTATTCTTGGCATTGGTTTTGCAATGTTGTTAAGCTCCAAGCTTGTTAAGTGCAAAGATACTCTGCGAGGTCTTTTCTACATGCCAACAATTACGCCGTTGGTGGCAGTGAGCTTTGTGTGGATGTGGATGTTTGACCCGCAGTTTGGCATGATCGATAGGGTTACAGGCTTAAACATAAATTGGTTGCACAGTTCGACTTGGGCTATGCCAGCAATCATAATAATGACAATTTGGAAAGACTTTGGCTACGCAACGGTATTGTATTTGGCTGGATTAATGAATCTGCCAAAAGATGTTTACGAAGCGGCAGAAATCGACGGCGCTAATAGTGTTCAGAAATTCTTTAGAATAACAGTTCCGTTGCTAAAACCAACAACACTTTTTATAGTAATCACATCTATGATTGGCTATATTCAAGCGTATGTTCAGATTCTTGTTATGACCAATGGAGGCCCAGGAACATCAACGTACACAATCAGCTACCTAATTTTTGATCAAGCGTTCCAAAAGTATAACTTTGGAATTGCATCTGCAATGAGCGTCATTCTGTTTATAATCACTGGAATCCTAACATTCATAATGTTTAAAGCGTCTAAGGATAGTGAGTTAGTATGAAAAAACAAAATCTTAAAAAGAGCATTATTGGATGGTTTCTAACAATATTCCTATTCTTATTGTCTTTCTTAACAATCGTGCCATTTATTTGGATGTTTGTATCTTCCTTTGCTCCAAACAGCGACATTGTGCGCATAGATGGTGGGCTGTTCCCAAAGCCAAGCACATTTGGGAATTACGTTGGGATTCAAGAGAAATTCGACTTTTTGAGGCTATTCTTTAACTCATTGTTTATATCGGTAGTTAAAACGGTAATAGCCATTTACACGAGTGCCGTTCTTGGATATGTGTTTGCAAAAATGAGGTTCCGTGGCAGAAATCTGCTTTTTGGAATAGTAATAAGCACGATGATGGTACCGTGGGCAGTAACAATTATTCCTCAATACGACATGATGACTAGCTTTGGTTGGCAAGACACGTATCGCGCGCTTATAGTTCCAGGCTTAATAAGCGCATTTGGAATCTTCTTATTCCGACAATCAATAAGCGGAATATCCGACGAATTGATTGAAGCAGCAAAACTAGATGGAGCTTCGGATTCTAGAATATTCCACAGAATAATTCTGCCAATGAGCCACAATACTATTGCTGCGCTCGCGATATTTACGTTCTTGTGGAATTGGGAAGACTATTTGTGGCCATTCCTTATGATTACAGACGAGAAAAAGCAGCTTCTTGCAGTTGGATTGAAGACGTTTAGCGGAAGATTTGGAACTGACTACGGCGGTTTGTTTGCTGCGGCATCGCTTGCTATTATTCCTGTAGTAGTAGTGTACTTGGTGTTCCAGAAGCAGTTTATTGCTGGAATTTCAACCGGCAGCGGTAAGTAGAAAAGGGCGGGTCGAATGACTTTACAAGATGCGCGTGAAGCGCGTGGAACACAGGATGTGCAAGACGCACACATTTTTTACGATTACGCTAAAAATCCGCTAGCTAAGGCAAAAGAATCGCAGGTTATAAGCGGCAAAAATTGGCGAATCACTTTAATCACGGATTCGCTTGTGCGCCTTGAGTGGAGCGAAAACGGCGAATTTGTAGACGCTCCTACGCAAACAGTTGTAAGACGAAACTTCGAGGGCAGCGCGCAGTTTGCCGCGGAAAAGTCGCCAGCAACCGAAGATGAAGCATCGCGCGCTTTTAATCCAAAATCTGTTAATCCAAAATATAGTGTAAAAAACTTGGAAAATGGATGGATAGAAGTCGAAACCGAAAAACTACTGATCACATACAACCAGCAGCCGTTTAGCAAAGAGGGCTTGAGCATTGTTGTGCGCGGAGTGCCAGGCTCGCAATTCAACACGTGGCATTACGGCGACGAGTGCCACGGCAATTTGCTCGGCACGGCTCGAACAGTGGACGAGGCGGATGGAGCCGTTAAGCTTGGAACGGGCGTAATATCTCGCGACGGGTGGGCTGTGTTAGACGATTCGCGCTCGGCAAAAATCGCGTATGCGGCTGCTGTTGATGGAAAAGAAAACCCATACGGGGCATGGGTGGAGCCGCGTGAAAAGGCGGATGGTAGTGTGTCTGGCGAAAACTCTGGCGAAAACTCTAAAGACCTATACTTCTTTGGCTACGGTCACAACTATATAGGCGCAATTCGCGACTTTTACAAGCTTACGGGCGCGCAGCCTCTTCTTCCGCGATTCGCACTAAGCAACTGGTGGAGCAGGTACTACAGGTACAGCCAAGACGAATATTTGCAGCTGATGAGCCGATTTAAGCGCGAAGGCATACCGTTCTCCACTGCCGTAATCGACATGGATTGGCACGTGACGGATGTGGACCCAAAGTATGGTTCGGGATGGACTGGCTACACGTGGAACCGCGATTTATTCCCAGATCATCGCGCGTTTTTGCGCAGACTTGCCAGCGAAGGGCTTTCTGCAACGCTTAATTTGCACCCGAGAGACGGCGTGCGCGCGTTTGAAGAAGACTATGCGCAAGTTGCGCGCGATATGGGAATTGACCCTGCAAGCGGCAAGGCAGTTGAGTTTGACCTTACAAATCCGCGCTTTTTGCGAGCATACCTAAACATGCATCGGCGCATGGAGAACGAGGGCGTTGGGTTCTGGTGGATTGACTGGCAGCAGGGCGGAGTTACAAAGCAGGCTGGGCTGGATCCGCTTTGGATGCTTAACCACGTGCATTACCAGGATTCGGGGCGCGGCGGTGCGTGGCCGCTAACGTTCTCGCGCTACGCGGGTCCTGGCTCGCACCGATACCCAGTGGGATTCTCGGGAGATAGCGTGACAACGTGGGATTCGCTGGCTTTCCAAACTTACTTTACTTCTACGGCGTCCAACATTGGCTACGGCTGGTGGAGCCACGATATTGGCGGACACATGCTTGGCGTGCGATGCAATGAGCTGGAGGCGCGCTGGTATGCGTTTGGCACGTTTAGCCCGATTAATCGCCTTCACTCCAGCTGCTCGCCGTTTGCAGGCAAGGAGCCGTGGAACTTCCCTCGTGAAACTCGTGACGCGATGGTTAAAATGCTGCGACTTCGCGCGCAATTGATGCCTTATTTATATACGATGAATTATCGCGCGGCGGTTTGCGGCAGGCCGATCGTAGAGCCAATGTATTGGCAATCGCCAGAAACACCTGCAGCGTACGAGATGCCGAATGAGTACCGTTTTGGCAGCCAGCTTGTGGTTGCGCCAATCGTTAGCAAGGGGTGCGAGCAAGTTGAGCGCGGTTGCACTTCCGTTTGGCTTCCAGAAGGCGATTGGTACGATTTCTTTGACGGAAGGCGCTACGTTTCGCGCGGCGGTGCTGGGCGCAGATTTGAGGTTTGGCGAGGAATCGACCGCGTGCCGGCGTTTGCGCGCGCTGGGGCTATTGTGCCAATGCAAGTTTTGCCAAGCGAAGAAGATTGCGCTCGAAATGAAGATGTTGCGAAGTCTGTGAATAGCGTTGAAAATCCGCGATCTTTGCGCATTCTTGCATTCCCAGGGGATTGCGGCGAGTTTGTTATGCGCGAAGATAACGGCCGATTTGAAGACGCGTGCGCTGGTAAAACTGACGATACGCGCATGGAGCTTATTTGGCGAGATGGCAATGGATCCACACAGTTTGTGATTGATGCAGCAAAAGGATGCGCTAGTGCCGTTTCTTCGCTGCCTTCTAAGCGCGATTGGAGCGTGGTATTTAGAGGCGTGGCTTGCCCAGACTTTTCGCGAGTTCGCGTTTTTGTTGGGCAAAATCAGATTGAATCTGAGGCTGTAGAAGTTTCATATGAAGGCGAAGAGGGCGACTTAAGTCTCACTGTTTCTGTGCGCAACGTGCCTGTTGGCGATTGCGTGCGAGTGATTGTTGATGGCGGACTGTGCATTGCGCAAGACCCTAAGATTGGCGATTGCTACAGATTGCTTTTACAAGCGCAAATGCCGTACCGCGGCAAGGAGATTGCTTTTGATGCGATTCGCCAAGCTGGTGGTAGTGCGAGTGCTATAAGTGAGCTTTGCGCACTTGAGTACACTAGCGAGAGCGAGTTTGAGCGACATCAGCAAAGCGTTGACTTGACTAACGCGCATGCGCCGCAGCACCCAGAGGTTGCTAAGTGGGCGCAATGGAAGTGCACGCTGCCTGATTCGGTTAAGCGCTCTCTTGAGGAGATTTTAATTCGCAGCGCGCTGTAATGCACTGTAATGCGCGAACGATATTTCCTATTTGGTGTTGTAGGAGGGCTGGCTAATTCTACGCTCGCGCGTTACAGCGCGCTCACGCCCTCGCTTGCGTTGAAAGCACACTGTGCTTTCAACTTTGAGCAAGCTCAGCGAATCGAGGTGACTTCTCGCGCGCTATGCAGCTCGAAGTCATCGATTCGCACAACGCTTCGCCTCTTACGTGTTGGTTGTTGTTGCGGTTGTTCCGTTTTGGCTTTGATTTTGTTTTTGGGTTGAGGTTTGTTTGTAGTGGTGGCTCATTGGATTGTTTGGTATCGGCGCCGCTCTTATATTGTTCGACCAAGAATCACCCAGCCCTCTTACACGTCTGAGCTTTTGTGTGGCTTTCATCGCCGCATTTGGTGTAATCATGTAGTGCGTTTGTACCGAATTTCAGCGTTTTTTAATACAAACACACTACACAAACACGCAAAACTGTAGTGTGTTTGTACTGAATTTCGGCGTTTTTTTTTTGATACAAACGCACTACAAGAAATGCACAAAATATTGAACAAAAGTCAACATAAACAACAAAGCACGGAAAACAACTCCGCTTTTTGTTGTTGATTTTGCCGTTTTGAACAACATTTTCGGGAAAAAGTTGATGCTTGCGGCGAACGAAAACCCACTGCAGAGGGTCTAAAAATGTGATTTGTATCATATACAAATGTTTAGATGAGTGAGCTAAAAATGGCGGTTGATTCGCCAGAATTGCGAGAATTTTTGAAAAAAATATCTCGAAAAAACCCTTGAAATAAAAAGGCTGGGGGGGGGGGGTATGTATCCCCAAAAGCTACAAACATTTGTTTATGTAGTGTCAAAAATATTCTTTAAATGTTATAATGACTTGTTAAAGATTGCTGCTCCTTTATAGTTGCAAGCTATTGAAAATTAGATAACTACTTTTAGAGCTTATGACTTTTTGTCGCTCATGGTTAGAGCGTTCAAAACTTTTTGACTATTTGTTCTAATAGAAAGAAGAGGAACATGACTACAAAATCTGCTAAACACGCCAACAAGACATTTGGTTCTGCAAAAGATGAGTCTGCAAAGGCTGTTGATATGCGCAAAGTGGCTGCTCTTTCGGCTGGAGCTGCTAGCGTAATTGCCGGCGCGGCGATTGCTTTTGGCGCAACTCCTGCAATGGCGGCGGAGACTCCTGCTTCTGCGCCTGTTAATACGAATGATCCTGCAAAAGAACAGAGTGTAATTGCTAATAAGAATAAGACTGAGGGTGAGGATTCTAAGAAGACTGCGACCGAGACTAATAAGAAGGAAGAATCTAAGAAGGAGCAGCCTGAGCAGACTAAACCAACTGAGCAGACTGTAGTAAAAACCGAAGGTAAGGCTGACGCTACTAAGACTGAGTCTGGGTCGAAGGTTGAGAGCGCTACGGCTGTAGATAATAAGGTTACGAATAGCACTTCTGCTACTGATAAGACTAATGCAGACAGTAGCACCACTGAGGAAACTAGCACTCCTGCGGAAAATGTCGTAAAGAAGCGTACAAGGCGTGCGGCGGTTGAGAATAAGCAACCTGAGGCTACTAATTATGCTAAGGATGAAAATCAGAAGCAGGGCGAACCTGTTGTTGGTGCAGATCGCGAAGCTAATCCTGCACCTGCTCCACAAGTTAATAGTGAGATAACACTTTCAAAAGAAACAAAAGACACACTCCCTAACATGTATGCGTGGGGATCTTCTGACAATACGTATATTGAAAAAGGCCAAAACCAATCCGTTACCTTTAAATTTGCTGCACCAACTGACGGAAGTACCATTACCAAAGTAGCTATTTTCCCATCTGATGGTAATACTGTTGATAATGCTAAAAGTAGAAAGTTCCTTGAATATTATTCCGATGCTGCTGCTGTAAACGAGCATCAGCCATATTCAGGTACATACGAATTTAAAGTAGACAATGATGGTACAGCTACGCTTACCATGACCAAGCTTTATAGAAATGGCAATCTTAAGAGTGGAGAAAGCTACTCTGCAAACCGTTGCATTTATGTGTACGGTACAGATAAAAACGGTAAAACAGTAGTGCTGTACAAGACGAATATTGTGCGTGCGGCAACACTTATTCCGCCTAAAACAGCTGGCTCAATTGTGCTGAAATATAACGAAGCGCTTACTGAAAAACAAATTCAAGATAAGCTAAAGGCTGCTTTGGATGCTCCTACCGAAGCCACTGGTAAAAAATCAATTCGCGCACAAATTGATGCTGCAAGTAGATCTAACGGCGTTGGTGGACGCACTGGAGTAAACGGCGCATTTGTTCAGACGCCAGATGACCCTGAGAAAAAGGTGGTTATTACTGACAAGCAGGCGTATGACCCTTCCCAGGTTACTAGAATCAACACGGTTACGTCAAAGAAAGACCAGCCAACAACATATGTTGCTGGCGCTCAAACGCTCAAAACCTACCTGGTCTCCGACCTTGGCTACAAGTCTGAGGCGCTCGCTCTTACTGTTGCGCGCTACGATACGCGTATTGATAAGCCGATTGTGGACGACCTGTCCAAGGTTTCCGATGATGTAAAAACCGAAATTAAACGCAAGCTTGCGCATCTTAATCACGTAAGCCAAGATCAGGTGACCATTAACGACCAGGGTGAAGTCACTATCAACTTTGCTGGCGTGGATGAAAACGACGCTCCTAAGATTGCACTCAGCGACCTTGTGTTGAAGAAGATTGCAGAGAAGGATGTCGTCGTTCCAGCTGGCGAGAAAGCAGTCTTTGTTGCTAACCCACTGGGTTACTCCAATGCCGAACTTGACCGAATTAAAACAGCTATTTTCGAAGCTAACAAAGACAACGAAGAGCTTGGCCTTACCAGCAAAGATCAAATTTCACTCTCGTACCTTACAGGTGACCTTACTGGCGCAGGCGATGCTAATAAAGGTCGTTCAAACGGCTTACAAGAAAATAATATTAGTGTAACCATTAAGACTGATAAAGCACTTGCAGAGTTTACATCAGACATAACCAAAGATAAACTCACGCGTCTCCCAGATATTCGTAAGGATTATAACGTTGAACTGGTAAAGAATAAGCTTGATGGTCGCGATAGCGATGAGGGCTTCTCGTGGAGTGACGATAAACACACTACACTCATCTATCGTTATGACCCAACCAAAGCTCAAGCGTTTACCGCTCCTGAGATTTTGAAACTTATAAAAGCTACGCCTAAGGATCAGAAAACAGGTTTGCGTCCGCTTGCGGGTGGTGAAGCGCTCGATCACGAAGGCGCGAACGGCAAGGCGCGTAAATCTCATGTGTATTATTCAATTGATAAAAATGGTGAACCTACTACCGAGCTGACCCTTGGTATGATGAGTGGTCCGTATTGGATAGGCAATCCACAAGTTGCCAATTCAGACGTGAATATGGGTGACGAAGAGTCGAAGGTGGGTCAGTATACCTGGGATACAGAGGCTGGTTCTGTAACTGTTGCTGCTAAGCAGAACAAAGTTTTTAAGACGCGCTTGTTTGTTGCACCATATACTTTGACGTACTATCGCGGCGTATATACAAATCCGTATCAAAAGGATCCTAACAACACGCCTAAGGCAATCAACATTATCTTTGTGCCGCAAACGAATCATAAGACGAAGGATCTTAAGGATTCGATTGGCGAGCACGCTACAACTCAGGTTGAAGGCAAGGATATTCCAACTGATTCTAAGTACTACAACGCGTCTGACAAGGTAAAGAAAGACTACGAGGATGCGTTGAAGGTTGCTAAACAAACGCTTGAAAAAGTTGGAACTACCACAGACGATAAGTTATCTGAACAGCTTAAGGCTGAGGTTGATAACGCGACGATTAACCTTAATAAGGCACGCGCCGAGCTTGATGGTGCTGACACCAAGAAAGACGAACTGGATAAGTCGATAACAGAAGATGGTACGCCTGCTGAAGGTCAACAAGCTACAACTGGTACAAAGGCTAGCGATAAGTATAAGAACGTAAGCGATCCTGACTTCAAGACGCCTGAAGGCAAGACTGACGAAGCTAGAAACAATGCAGCTAAAGAGGCTAAGAAGGCTTACGATGAGGCGCTTGCTGAAGCTGAGAAAGTAAAGGCAGACGACAACGCCACGCAAAAGGCCGTTGACGACGCCAAGGCCAAGCTTGATGCCGCGCGCGCAAAGCTTAACGACTTTACCACTAGCAAAGATAAGCTTAACGCTGCCATTGCTGAGCATGGTCAGGTAAACACGGGCGATGCAAAGCTAACTGACCCAGATAAGAAATTAGCTTCCGCCGACCCAACCTACCAGAACTCTACTCCTGAGCAGCGCAAAGCATACGATGACGCTGTAAAGAAGGCAAATGAACTTGCCAAGGATCCTAACGCTTCTCAAAAGGACGTTAACGCAGCTATTGACGCGCTTCAAAAAGCTAAAGCAGCTCTTGACGCTAAAGCTACGGATAAGTCAAAGCTTATAGCTGCCGAAAAGCTCAGCTTCGATAATCCTGATAAAACTGACGCAAGCAAGCAGAGCACCTTCTACAAGAATGCGCTTAATAAGCAGACTAACGGTGCAAACGAGCAAGAAAAACAAGCTGCTAAAACTGCTGTTGAAAACTATGATAATGCGTTAGATAATGCGCGCAAGGTTCTTAAGAACGATAAAGCAACTCAGGCTGAAGTTGATGATGCTAAAAAGAAGCTTGAAGCAGCCGAAAAAGCATTGCATGATGGTTATGCAACCGACCCTGACGAACTTACTAAAGTTCTTGCTGATAACTTTAGTGGTTACCTGATGCCTGCATACTTTAACGCTTTCGATAAGGCGCAAGCGGGCGACGCAGATGCCAAGAAAGCATTCAAAGACTACAATGATGCTTATCAAAAAGCTAAGGAGCTTAAGGAAAATCTAGAAAAAGCTAAGACTTGTGGAAAGGCTCCAACTCAAACAGAGATTGATGAAGCCAAGACTGCACTTGAAACAGCACGTACTGTTATCGACAAGTATGCAACTAATACCAGCAGGCTTTCGGCAGCTGTATTTAACGATATTGCAATACAAAAGAGCCCTGCATACAAGAATGTATCCGCAGATGATGCGAGCGAAGAAGCAAAAGAAGCTAAAAAGAAGTATGACGCCGCAGTAGAGAAACTGCACAAGGCGCTTGCTAACAAGCTGCCAAAGGATCCAGTTCCTGATAGTAATACCCCGAAGAAAGATGGCAACCTTAACGATAAGGACTACCTGAAAGACATTCAGGCGCACAAGAACGGCGAGCCTCTGGATAGGGATGTTGACGCTATCCTTAAGGAAATGAACGCTGCAGCTGCTGAGTTGAACAAGTTTGCAACCAAGACTGACGCTCTGCTTAAGTCTGTTAACGAGCATGACAATACTCAGCAGACGCCTGCATTCAAGAATGCAAATCATCCTGCTTTCAAGCAAGCTGACGGTAAGACTGCTGATGATACTAAGAATACTGCTGCTAAGGCAGCTGTAGATGCTTATGGTGACGCTCTCAACAAGGCAAAGGAATTGCTCAAGAATCCTGCTGCAACGCAGAAGGAAGTCAATGATGCGTTGAAGAAGCTCGATGATGCTCGCACGGCTCTTGACGCCTACAAGACTGATGTTAAAGCGCTCAAAGCAAGTGTTGACAAGCACGGCTCTACAGAGGGCCCTGCAGCTACAGAAGGAACGCAAACTTCTGATGCGTATCGCAATGCGTCTGATCCTCACTTCATGAAGGAAGATGGCGGCAAGCTTGTTCCTGATAAAGAAAAGAACACTCAGGCCGCCGCAGCCAAGAAGGCGTATGATGAGGCTTTGACCAAAGCTCAGGAGCTTTTGAAGAAGCATGGCGATAAAGATACGCCGCAAGATGCAAAGCCAACTCAAACAGAAATTAATGCTGCGCTTGATGCTCTTGATACAGCACGCACCAATCTTGACACGTACAAGACTGACACTTCTAAGCTTGAGGAAGAAACTAGGAAGTCTACTGCGGAGGGTGCTCCTGCTGTTACTGAAAACGACTTCGAGAATACGCCAGAGTTTAAGAACGCTCAGGCTAAGACAAGCAATGGTCAAACAAATGCTGACGTTGCTGCCTACCAGGAAGCTCTCAAGAAGGCTCGCGATCTTGCAAAGGCTGCAGCAGATCAAGACAAGAAGAACAGCGAGCGTCCAACGCAAAAGCAGATTAACGAGGCGCTTGACGCACTTAAAGCAGCCAAGAAGCAGATTACTGACAACTATAAGACGAATCTTGAAGCGTTGACTGCTGCTAAAGACTTTGCAGATGGTGACTTCAAGAATACGCCTGAGTACAAGAACGCTCTTGCTAAGAAGACTGCTGGTGACCAAGGTGCTACAAATGACTTGGGTAAAGATGGTGAGCAAACTGGCTTCGACAATATTCTCAAGAAAGTTGCCGACAAACTTAATGACGATACTTGGAAGCAAAAAGCAACCCAAAAAGAAGTAAGCGCGCTGCTTAAACAGCTCCAAGACGCTCAAGAGAAGATTGCGAAGACTTATAAGACTGATGCAATTAAGCTTGAACGTGAAGTAGGAGATAAAGATCAAGACGGCAAGCCAGTTGTTCCTCCGTTTGAGGCGTCGGTAACGTACAAGAACGCACTTGAAAAGGCAAAGACGGAGGATGCTGCTACAACGGATCCTAACTCCGCTACTAAGAAGCTGGAAGCTTACAACGAAAAGCTCAAGGCTGCACAGGAACTCATCAACAAGGTGAATAACCCTGATCCAAATGCAAAGCCAGAAGATCGTCCAACGCAAGTCCAAGTAGACAAGGCGTTGCAAGACCTTAAGGATGCCAAGGATGCAATCACCAATGGTTTCAAGACTGACGTCACTGCCTTGCAGAATGAAGCTGAGGATAATGACGAGCATGGTAATGCGAAGCAAGAAGCAGACAAGTTCGAAAACTCTACCGAGTTCAAGAACCTCAAGGCAAAGCAGGAAGGAAATACAAAGCCTGATGACCTTGTAGCGTATGAGCAGGCTTTGGCTAAGGCTAAGGAACTCGTCGACAAGAACGATGGTATGGTTGCTGATCCTAATGATTCGACTAAGCAGATTGCTGTGCCAAAGGATCAGCTCCCAACTCAGAAGGAAGTTGACGAGGCTCAAAAGGCTCTTAAGGAAATCAAAGACAAGATTCTTGCTAACTACAAGACCAATTCGACCGAGTTGAAAATGGAAGTCGACAAGTCTAAGGACGGCAAAGACGACACCAGAACCGACGTGTTCGAGAACACTCCTGCGTTCAAGAACGCTGATGCTAAGAAGGGTGACGACGGCAAAGATAATGCCGACATGGCAGCCTACAAGACGGCTCTTGCTGATGCAAAGGCTCTACTTGACAAGTTTGACCCTGCTACAGGTCTACCAAAGACTAATCTCCCATCAGGTGAAAAGGCTCCAACCAAAAAGCAGCTTGACGATGCACTTCAGAAGCTACAAGATGCTAAGTCTAAGATAGAAAAAGACTATGCAACTAAGAAAGAAGAGTTGAAGTCTGAAGCGGATGCTAATGACGCCTTTACTAAGACACCTGAGTATCAGAATGCTCAAACTAAGGGTGATGACGCGTCTAAGCAAGCTCTTGAGGACTACAAGAAGGCTCTTGAGGATGCGAATAAGGTTCTTGGTGATAAGGATGCAACTCAGGCTCAGGTTGACGAGGCTTTGAAGAAGCTTCAGGATGCTAAGAAGAAGCTTTCGGATGGTTATAAGACTGATAAGACTGATTTGCGCCAAGAGGCTGGTAAGGATTCTGATTTCACTCAGTCTCCTGAGTATCAGAATGCTGCAGGAAGCTCAGAGGCTGAGGCTTATAAGCGCGCATTGGATGAAGCTAATGCAGTTCTTAAGAACCCTAATGCAACTCAGGCTGAGGTTGACGAGGCTTTGAAGAAGCTCCAGGATGCTAAGCAGAAGCTTGCTGATTCTCATAAGACCGATAAGTCTGGTTTGGTTTCGGAATATGTAACCGATCCTGACTTCCGTAAGTCGATTCCGTTCATTATTGGTAAGGCTGCTGATTTGGCAGAGTATCAGCAGGCGTTGAATGATGCGGATAGTGTGCTTAAGGATTCTAATGCTACACAAGCTCAGGTTGATCAGGCTCTTCGTAGGCTTCGTGATGCTAAGCAAAAGTTGATTGATGCTTATAACAGGCTTGTTAATACTGGTGTTGGTGTTAACGATGTGAATAATACTAGTGTTAATAATGTTGTTGATAAGGGTGCTTTGCAGGCTGAGGTTGATGCGGCTCTTGGTGATGTTTCGGCTAATGCTAATGGCGTAGTGGCTGATTCTAACTTGGTGAGTGAGTTTAATGCGGCTTTGAATTATGCTCGCTCAGTGTTAGCGGACGCGAATGCTACTCAGGGGCAGGTTGATTCGGCGTTGGCTCGTTTGCGTGCTGCGCGTGCAGCTTTGCGTGCGGGAATGCTCGCAGCGCGTGATTCTGCTGGAATGAATCTCAAGCGTGGTGACGTGAGTGGTGTTAATACTGGCGCTAGTTCCTCGGTGTTTGCTGCTTTGGCTGCGGTGTTTGCTGGGCTTGGAGTGGCTGGTGCTGCGTCTAAGCGTAGGAAGCATTCGGCTCGTTAGTTTAATCTGTAGTAGTGTGTGATGCTGCTACGATTGGAGTAATGTGAATTAATGGCTTGGAGATAATCTCTTCAAGCCATTAATTGTTTTCTTCTTTTCCACATTTTGTTTGCTCATGTACAGAAGAAGACGCGGAAGAAGACGCGGAAGAATTCGCAGAAGGAATCTCCGAATAACATAGCAAAGAAAACGACAAATAACATTTTGGAGAATATTGCGAAGAACATACCAGTGAATTTAGTAATTTTTCACAAAAGTGTTAAAATCCATAACTGTGACTTATGCAAAGCAAAATTGCAAATCACCCGTATGGGGACGTTTGCAGGATTGCACTATCGCGAATAATCGCCAGTAGTTGTGATTGCAAAAGCCAAAAAGAGAAAATAGTCTAAAAAATAATCTAAAAACAGTCTAAAAGGTCTGAAATTAACCAAAATAGACGAAACACGGGAGCTTGTTCTATACAGGCTGAGAGGGCGAAAGCCGACCGTAAACCTGATGCGGGTAATGCCGCCGTAGGGAAGGAGTATTATGCGAAATATTCGTATTATTGGTGCAGGTATCATTGGTCTAGCAACAGCTTGGAGACTTACAGAAGCTGGCGTAAAAGTTAGCATAATTGACCCAGATCCAGTCTCTGGCGCTTCTCATCATGCTGCCGGCATGTTAGCTCCTACCGCAGAAATGCAATATCAGCAGGATGCCTTGTATCCGCTCATGTTTGAGTCTGCAACTATGTATAAGGAATTGGTTGATTCGGTTGCAAAATACACCGATAAGCCAACTGGCTACTTAGAGTGCGGATCTTACGTAATTGGCGGTGACGCTGCAGATAACGAGCACGTAAACGAGTTGCTAAACTTGCAGCACCGTTACGGACGTAGAGCTGAGCATATTTCTGTGAGTAAGCTTCGTGAAATTGAACCTGCGCTTTCGCCGACGATTGCAGGCGCTGTAAGCGTTCCGGATGATCATCAGATTAATCCTCGTCAGTTTACTGCAGCAATGATTGATGCACTTGAAAAGCGTGGTGTTGTTATTGAGCGTCGCGCAAGCACTCCAGACGATTTGGGTCCAGACACGGTTTTGGCATCTGGTTTGGGTGCTAAGGAAATGCTTCCTCAGCTTAAGCTTCGCGCTGTGTGGGGCGACATGATTCGTATGACTATTCCAGAGCCTTTGCGCCCAATTTTAAGCTCTGTGGTTCGTGGATTTGTGCATGACCGCCCAGTGTATTTGGTGCCTCGCGCTAAGGAAACAGGCGAGCTTGTGCTCGGCGCTACTTCTCGTGAAGACGACCGCGATATTCCAAAGGTTGGCGGTGTGCTCGACTTGCTTCGTGATGCAGCAAGCGTACTTCCCGGCATCCAGGAATGCTCGATTACTGAGGTTACCGCTGGCGGTCGCCCAGGAACTCCAGATGATTTGCCATTCATTGGCATTGATCCTAAGACGCACACCACAATTTCTACTGGTTACTTCCGTCACGGCATTTTGCTCACAGCTTTGGGTTCGTCTTTGACTACAAAGCTTGTGCTTGAGCAAGAGTTGACTGAGAAGGAAAAGGGCTTCTTGGAGAGCTGCAATCCTGCTCGCTTCTAGTGACGCAAGTTTCTAGTTACGCAAGTTTTAATTGACGTTAATAAAGGTTGAATTATGCAAATCGTCGTCAATGGTGAAACCACTCAAGTGAAGGATAACTTGACTATTGCCCAACTTGTTGCACAACTCTACGGATCTGACTCTGGTTTTGGCATTGCGGTCGCCATTGGCGACGATGTGCTTAAGCGCGCCCAATGGGAATCAACCATCATCTGCGATGGGGATAAGATCGAAATTCTCAGCGCGGTTCAGGGCGGATGACCCTCAATAGGCGACTGATCCACAATAGCGGTTGATTTCAAATAATTTGAGTATAGTTTCAAAAAATTTATATAAAAGGCTTAAAATGACAGAAAATATAGAAAATAATGAAGAAAATGTCGATACTTGGCAGCTTTGCGGTAAGACCTTGCACTCAAGGCTTTTGCTTGGCACGGGTGGAATGACAAGCATTGACATTATGGAAAAGTCACTTGTTGCTTCAGGCGCGGAAGTAGCAACTGTTGCTTTGCGTCGTCACGCAAAAACTGGAGTTGATATTTACGGTATGTTGCAGCGCCATAACATTAACGTTTTGCCAAATACTGCTGGTTGCAAAACTGCTCATGATGCTGTTCTTACAGCAAAAATGGCTCGTGAATCACTTGGAACTGATTGGATTAAGCTCGAAGTGATTGCAGACGACGATACTTTGCTCCCAGACACTCGCGAAGTTTTGCTTGCTGCAGAAAAGCTAGTTGAAGAAGGATTTAGCGTGCTCTGCTACACTAATGACGATCCGATTGTGGCTCGTCGCCTTGTGTCGCTTGGTGTGAAGGCTGTTATGCCAGGGGGTGCTCCAATTGGAACTGGACTTGGTATTTTGAATCCTCGAAACATTGAGCTGATTGTTCAAGAAAGCAAAGAATCTGGCGTTCCTGTGATTTTGGATGCTGGCGTTGGCACCGCTTCAGATGTTGTTAAAGCTTTCGAAATCGGTTGCTCGGGCGTGCTTCTTGCAAGCGCTGTAACTCGCTGCCCAGATCCTGTAAAGATGGGTCGTGCAATGGCTGCTGCTGTAACTGCTGGTAAGCTTGCTCACGATGCTGGCCGTATTCCTAAGCGTGAGCATGCGCTCGCGTCTTCGCCTGTTGAAGGTCGCGCTTGGGCTGACGCAGTACTGTAAATTCTGTAAATTTTGTACTGTAATTGATTCAGCATATTCAGTATGACGATTAATAAGATTTATGACAACCTGCAGGAGCTTGAGGCGGAACGCACTTGCCGCCACTTGCTCCTGCCGGGCTTTACGCATGAACATCAGCAATTACTTCGCGATGCGAAAATCTGCATGGTTGGGGCAGGTGGACTTGGTTCGCCGTGCTTGCTTTCGCTTGCTGCTGCAGGAGTTGGTGAAATCACGATTTGTGACGACGATGTTGTAGAGCTTTCTAATTTGCAAAGGCAGACTTTATACACTGTGGATCAGTGTGGCAAGTCGAAAGCTCAACTTGCAGCTAAGCGCTTGCAGGCATTATCTCCAGGTTTAAAAATCAACCTTGTAAATAGATTTAATGAAGACAACGCAAAACAACTTGTAGAAAATCACGACTTAATAATTGATGGTTGTGATAATTTTGCTACGCGCTTTTTGATTGCGGATGCTGCTTGGCATGCTGGTACGCCAGAAGTTTATGGCTCAGTTCTTTATTATGAAGGTCAAGTAAGCGTTTTTGTGCCAGGAAAAGGACCTACTTTGCGTGACTTGTATGCTTGCCCTCCGCCTAAAGAAAAAGTGCCAAAATCGGCTGTATTAGGCGCAACTGCAGCTATTGTTGGCGCAATGATGGCAACTGAAGCAATCAAGATTATAACTGGTATAGGAAAGCCGCTTATTGGGGTTTTGGCGCGATATAACGCCATTGATAACTCGCTTCGACATTTTAGATTTGCGTGAACTTTGCGAAAAGTTACAAAAGTTGAGTGGAGTAGTATTAAGTTTTTGCGAAACGCGCACCAAAATATTTGACTTTAATAACTTGAGTGTGTTAGACTCAAGTTTTGTAAAAAGAAAAAGTGGCTAGTCGCAAGGCTGGCTGCCAAGAATTTGAGTACATAGATTAAAAGGTACATAGATAAAGATAGCTAGGAGATATTATGGGACGCGCAGTAGGTATTGATTTAGGAACAACGAACTCCTGCATTGCAACGCTTGAAGGCGGCAGTCCAACAGTTATTGTTAACGCAGAAGGTGCGCGTACAACACCATCCGTGGTGGCATTCAGCAAGTCGGGCGAAATCTTGGTTGGTGAAGTCGCTAAGCGTCAGGCAGTTACAAACGTTGATCGTACGATTAGCTCTGTAAAGCGCCATATGGGTACGGATTGGTCTGTTGAGATTGATGGCAAGAAGTGGACTCCACAAGAGATTTCCGCACAGGTTTTAATGAAGTTGAAGCGCGATGCTGAAGCCTACCTTGGTGAGCCAGTAACCGATGCCGTTATTACATGCCCAGCTTACTTCAACGATGCACAGCGTCAGGCAACTAAGGATGCAGGTAAGATTGCAGGCTTGAACGTGCTGCGTATTATTAACGAACCAACTGCTGCAGCTTTGGCTTACGGCCTTGAAAAAGGCAAGGAAGACGAGCGCATTTTGGTATTCGATTTGGGTGGCGGTACTTTCGATGTGTCGCTTCTTGAGATTGGTAAGGATGACGACGGCTTCTCTACAATCCAGGTGCAGGCAACTAATGGCGATAACCACTTGGGTGGCGATGACTGGGATCAGAAGATTATCGACTGGCTTGTTGGCGAAGTTAAGAACAAGTACGGCGTTGATTTGAGCAAGGATAAGATTGCTTTGCAGCGCTTGAAGGAAGCTGCTGAGCAGGCAAAGAAGGAGCTTAGCTCTTCTACTTCTGCTTCAATTTCTATGCAGTACTTGGCAATGACTCAAGACGGAACTCCAGTGCATTTGGATGAGACTTTGACTCGCGCTCACTTTGAGGAAATGACTTCCGACTTGCTCGGTCGCTGCCGTACACCATTTAACAACGTGCTTTCCGACGCTGGCATCTCCGTAAGCCAGATTGATCACGTGGTGCTTGTTGGTGGTTCAACTCGTATGCCAGCCGTCAAGGAGCTTGTAAAGGAGCTTACGGGCGGTAAGGAAGCGAATCAGTCCGTGAACCCAGATGAGGTTGTGGCTGTTGGTGCAGCCGTGCAATCGGGCGTTATTAAGGGAGACCGCAAAGACGTTCTGCTTATTGATGTAACTCCACTTTCCTTGGGCATTGAAACCAAGGGTGGAATTATGACGAAGCTTATTGAGCGTAATACCGCAATTCCAACTAAGCGCTCTGAAGTGTTCTCTACTGCAGAAGACAATCAGCCATCCGTGTTGATTCAGGTTTATCAGGGTGAACGTGAGTTTGCTCGTGATAACAAGCCTCTTGGTACTTTTGAGTTGACTGGTATTGCTCCAGCTCCTCGTGGCGTTCCACAAATCGAAGTTACTTTCGACATTGATGCTAACGGCATTGTGCACGTTTCCGCTAAGGATAAGGGCACTGGTAAGGAACAGTCCATGACGATTACGGGCGGTTCTGGCTTGCCAAAGGACGAGATTGACCGCATGGTTAAGGAAGCTGAAGCTCACGAAGCTGAAGATAAGAAGCGCAAGGAAGAAGCTGATACTCGCAACCAGGCAGAATCCTTCGCTTACCAGACTGAAAAGCTAGTAAACGATAATAAGGATAAGCTTTCTGACGAAATCTCCAAGGAAGTTACCGAAAAGGTGAATGCTTTGAAGGAAGCTTTGAAGGGCGATGATATTGAGAAGATTAAGTCTGCTCAGAGCGAGCTTATGACTTCTGCTCAAAAGATTGGTCAGCAGCTTTACGCTCAGCAGGGTGCGGCTGGTGCACAGGCTGGCGCTGCTGGTGCTGCATCTGATGCAAATGCTGGCGCTGGATCTTCTGCAAAGGATGACGACGTGGTTGACGCCGAAGTGGTGGACGACGACAAGGACGATAAGGACAACAAGTAATGTCCGAGTTTAACGCCAACGACTACTTGAGCGGATTGGAAGATGTGCCTTCGGATGCTGGCGATTTGGAAGAATCGTCAAATCCAGCTGATTCTGCTAGTGCAGCCTCGTCTAGTGAGCATGTGGATGCATCACAAAACGAAGCACAAGACGCAGCTGCTCATGAGGCAAAGCATGCGGCGACGCAAGATACGTCAACACAAGATGTGGATGCTAATGCAAGTGCCGATGCGGAAAAGTCGCCAGCAACCGACGATAAAGCCAACGCTAGTAAGTCTCAAGAAAATAATGATTCTTCAGACACGCAAAGCAACGAAGAAGAAGATTCTTTAACACCGCTTGGCAAAGCCAAAAAAGAGGCGGCGGAGTATTTGGAAGCGTTGCAACGCGAGCGAGCAGAGTTCATAAACTTCCGCAACCGTGCTTCTAAAGAGCAAGATCGATTCCGTCAACATGGAATTATCGATGTTTTAACAGCTTTGCTACCTGCTTTAGATGATATTGATCGTATTCGTGAACATAGTGATATGGACGATTCATTTAAAGCCGTTGCTGCAAAGTTAGACAAAGCATTTGAGAAATTCGGCGTTGAAAAGTTCGGCGAAAAGGGCGAAGAATTTGACCCGACTAAGCACGATGCGATTCTGCATAAGCCAGATCCAGATGCTACAAAAGACACAGTAGATGTTGTTGTAGAAGCAGGATACAGGATCGGAGATCGAGTGATTCGCGCAGCTAGAGTGGTTGTTGCGTCGCCAGCGAACTCGTGAAACACGCTGTGAAACATTCGTATGGTTTGTATGTAACGCAATAAAACGCAGTTACCGACTTGCGAAGAATCCCATAAAAACTTACTCGTGCTGGTTTAAAACGTTTAAAACACTGTTTACAAACGCAAAACCAACACGAGTAGGTTTTTATTTAAGGTTTATATATAAATGTTATGCCAATGTGCTCGAAACATAAGAAGGAGGCACAAATGGCTGAAAATGAATGGTTAGCCAAAGATTTCTACAAAGTGCTCGGTGTCTCCAAAGATGCCGACGAAGACACAATCACAAAAGCATACAGAAAACTAGCTAGAAAATATCATCCTGATTTAAACAAAACAAAAGAAGCGGAAGAAAAATTCAAAGACGTGTCCGAAGCGTATGACGTGTTGAAAGATAAGCAAACACGTCAGCGTTACGATGCGATACGCCAATTTGGAGCGGGCGGAGCAAGATTCGCTGGAGGCTCTGGAGCAGACGGATTCGACGCAAGTGGATTCAGCGATATATTCTCATCGATGTTCGGAGGCTCAAATGGGTCTCGCGTGCGATTCTCCACAAGCGGAGCTGGACCAGACATGGGAAACATATTCTCCATGTTCACGGGAGGTGCAGGAGCGCAATCTTCGCAAGGATTTGGAGGAAGTGGCTTTAATGGTGGCGCAGAATATGGTCAATATGGTCAATATGGTCAATCTGCTCCACAAAATTCGCCTGAACGCGGTGAAGACATTACAACTTCAATCAAACTAACATTTAAACAAGCGTTCAAAGGTGCTACGGTTTCGCTTCGATCGGGCGGAGAGTCGTTCAAAACTCATATTCCAGCAGGAGTAAAAGATGGGCAAAAAATCCGCTTAAAGTCCAAGGGCAAGCCAGGGAAGTTTGGTGGAGAAGCTGGAGATATGTACTTACAGGTTCAGGTAGAAAAAACTGATAATTTTTCTCTACGCGGCTGTGATTTAGTGGCAAATCTTCCGCTTACACTAGATGAGGCTGTTCGCGGAGCAAAAGTCACGCTTAAAAACCTAGATGGTAAGCCAGTAGTGTTTAAAGTGCCAGCTGGAACATCTAGCGGTAGCGAAGTACGTGTAGAAGGCGAAGGCGTGCCAGGTAAAAATGGAGCCTTTGTAGGAATCGTACAAATACAAATACCAAAGCGATCTGGCATGATGATAAAGCGTGCTGCAAAAGAATTCAACAAGGCATGCGGAGAATCATATGAGCAAGAAGTGCACGATTTGCGCGCATAGCAACAAATCGCTTAGTGTGTGCGTGTAGAAAGGAAAAGTCATGGTTAGGTTGGAGCGCCAAACTAAAGCATTGTACGAAATGTGTGCAGTGGCGTTAGTGCGTGGAAGCGCAACTCTTGACGGCGCAGATGAAGTCGGCTTTAAAATCGACATGCCGATTTTTACAGTAAGCCACGTAGCCAACCTAACCGACACTCATCCACAAACACTAAGACAGTACGACAGGCTGCGCTTGATTATGCCACAGCGTACAGAAGGTGGAGCTAGAAGATACTCGCTTAGAGACATAGATAGGCTTGTGCAAACACAAAAACTAAGCCAAGAGGATGGAGTAAATCTTGCTGGAATAATGCGTATTTTGGCTTTGCAAGAAGAAAATCGCCAGCTTAAAAGACAAGTAAGACACTTGATTGAAGAAGCCAATTGCGCTGAACGAAATATTTTTACTGCGACTGTAGATGGGAATATTGTAGAAGTTCAAAGGTCACAAAGCGCAAAGGATTGGCGACGCGACATTCGTGTTCAACAGCGAGCATTGCCATCATCGTATAATAAACATTCTCACTCGCAAAACGATGCTCAATACAACAATTGTGATTATGATGATTTAAACGACGATAAGTCTGTTGTTTTGTGGCGAGCATTCAGAATATAGCAATGTAGCAGTCTAACATTAGTTTAGATATTATTAAATACTAATCAAATGTTTAAATATAAAATGTAAATATAAAATATAAATATTGATAAATATCGCATACGTAAAGCGACAAAACAAAGGGTATTGATGGCAATAAACACAACAGCAGCGCAAAACACCACAAATCACAAGCTTTCCGCAGTCTTTTGGGATATGGACGGCACGTTAATTGATTCGGAACCGTATTGGCATGATGCTGAAATCCAAATCGCAAAAGAACATGGTGGCGAATGGAACGAAGAATTAGCTTGGCAGTATTCTGGTGGATCTTTAAAAGATGTTGCTGAAGCCATGATTGCTCGCGGAACAAAAATGGGCGTTGAAGAAATCGGCAACGCGATGGTGGACTATGTAGCGCAAAAAGAGCAGATAGAGGTTCCATGGGTACCAGACGTTCTGAATCTTTTGCAAAAATTAGCGGATGCAGGAATCCCTTCGATTCTAGTGAGCAATTCACCAAGGCGACTTGTTGAAAACATTGTGAACCATGCGCCAAAAGGTGCGTTTGCAGGATACATTTGCGGAGACGATGGATATGCTACAAAGCCAAGCTCCGAGCCATATTTAGCAGCAGGGAAACTGCTTGGTATTAGTGCGCAAAACATGAAGTATTGCATCGCTATTGAGGATTCGTTTGCAGGGTTAAAGTCGGCTGCGGCTTCGGGGGCGACGACTCTTGCACAAACAGCGTACTCGAATCTAGACGTAAGTAACGGACCGCAATTCGCTGATATACATGGATACGAAGATGTTACGCCTCAAACGCTTGAGCGCTACATTATTGCGCGAATTGCGCAGTAACATACAAACACACTACATGATTACATCAAGCTAGGTGGAGATTCGAGATTTTTCGCAGCGAATGAAGCGAACCTCAGCATCTTTGATGGTGATTCGCTGAAGTAGCAAGAAAAATCGAGAATCTCGGTGATTAAGCTATACGCAATTGTTCAAGCACGTAAGAGGGCTGGGTGATTCTTGGTCGAACAGTATAAGAGCGGCAGCCGATACTAAATAATCCAATGAATCACCCTACAAACAAACTTCAACCCAAAAAACAAAATCAAAGCCAAATCGGAACAACCGCAACAACAGACTACACGTAAGAGGCGGAGCGTTGTGCGAATCGACGACTTCGAGCTGCATAGCGCGCGAGAAGTCACCTCGATTCGCTGAGCCGCTTAAATGTAAAGTCCAGTGGACTTTACATGCGGCGAAGGAGTGAGCGCGGCTAATCCGTGCGAGCGTAGAAACACCCAGCCCTCGCGCAACAGTAAACAGTAAATATGAAATGTCGTTCGCGCGGCCTAAGCGCGCGAACGCACTACGAGATTACAGAATCACGTAGATTAATCGCCGCCAGCAGCGCCTTCTTGAGTCTCTGATCCAGAGTATCCATATGGCGATCCTGGCGAGTCAAATGCTCCAGACGAATTGCGTTCAGCTTGACCAGACTCTCCCGAACCAAGCCCAGATCCATAAGATCCTTCGGACCCGCGTGAAGAGTCGCCAGCAGCCGCGCCTGCAGAATCTGAAGGCTTATTTTCTGTCCTATCTACTTTATCCTTATTTTCCTTATAAGGCTCTTTATCGTCAGAAGCTCTATCCGAGTAGTCGTATTCCGAAGTATGCCTATTGCCTCCAAGTCCCCACTTGCCATCTTCACCACCAATTTTGCCGTTATCCTTAGCTTCTGGGAACTTCTCGGTAGGCATTCCAGTAAGCGCGTGACGCATATACTTTGTAAACAAATGTGCAGAATACCCAACACCGCCTGGATAACCGCGGAAAGACGGAACAGGCTGAGGATTTCCCTGCGCATTCGGATACCATATAGCAAACACGGTTACAACACTAGGAGTAAAACCAACAAAGCTGCATGCAGTCTCATCGTTTGCGGTACCAGACTTTCCAGCTATAGGTTTGCCAACACCCCTAGCTTCCGTAGAAGTACCATATTGCACAACGCCTTGCAGAGCTTTAGTGGTAAGAGCCATGTCTGCTGGAGAAAACACTTGTCGTCCAGATGTTGGAGCTCTATAAAATTCTTTACCATCTGGATTCTTAACGCTAGCAACAATATGAATATCTGGCCTGCGCCCCTGACTTGCTATCGTAGAATAGGCTCGCGCAATTTCGCTAACATGCACAGGGTCGTTACCCAACACTGTGAACGGATTTTCGCCATTAATCCTCTTAGGATCCAAGCCAGCCGTAACAGCAGTATGAGCCACAGCCCTACGCCCAAGCTTTTGCTGCAAAGACATAAACGGCGTGTTCACGGAGTTTGCTGTTGCTTTATAAAGGTTGATTGTTCCCCAATTAGTGTTTGCATAGTTGTTAACAGGCTTATCTATGCCTTCAAACTTTAGGTTAGAATTTCCATTAAACAGCGTATTAAGACTTGTTCCAGCCTGAATAGCACCGATTAAAGCGAATGGCTTCATGGTGCTTCCAGGTTCATAAAGGGCTTGAGTAGCATTATTAAGCGGTTTAGAAAGATAGTCATCTCCAGCATAAACGGATATGATTGACCCGTCTTTAGGATTTACACTCATTCCACCTACTTGCAATCCAGCTGGAGCAATTCCGCGACCACCCATAGCAGGGCTTGCCACACTAAACATTAAATCCTGCTTAGCTTTGTCGATTGTTGTAACAATACGATATCCGCCAGTATCAAGGTCTTCCTTTGTAAAAGCTCCGCTTTGAGTAAGCTCGCTGCGAACCATGTTAAGCAAATAACCTTGAGGTCCTGAATAAACGTTTTGCTTAGTCTGATTAATGGTTTGTGGCATTTTAGCGCTTTTATATTCTGCGTCAGTAATGTACTTGTCTTCACGCATAATCCTAAGAACGCGCTTGAATCGCATATTCGCTTCTTTAGGCATAATTGCAGGATCCCAGCTGCTTGGTGCAGGGATTATTCCAGCCAGCATTGCTGCTTGAGATAGTGTAAGATCCTTTGCTTCTACACCAAAGTACGCTTTTGCTGCCGCTTGTATTCCATACGCTCCGCGACCAAGATAAATAGTGTTCATATAGTTACATAGCACAGTATTTTTATCTTGTGTTTGCGCGATTTTTAGAGCTAGAATCGCCTCGTGAAGCTTGCCTAAATACGTTTTTGTTTCACCAAGATAGTAGCGTTCTGCATACTGTTGTGTGATTGTGGACCCGCCCCAGCGTCCTTTAGAAGTTATGTTGTGAATTATTGCGCGTCCAATTCCTTTAAAATCAATTCCACCGTCTTTGTAGAACGATCTGTTTTCGCTTGCGACTATCGCGTTGCCAACATATGGTTTTAGCGCAGAGCAACTTATGATTTCTCTATTTTGTTCCGCAAAACTACCGATTTCTGTTTTTCCGTCTGCGTAGTACACCTTGGTTTTGTCTGCCATTGCAATCTTATCTGGCTGCGGAATGTCGGTGTTTACATACATAACCGCAAATACGAGTGTGCCAAGGATTATTGGTGTAAAAATTATGATTAATGCCCAAAATAGGATTGGATGTTTTGTTCGCCACGTGTCGCGGATTCTTTTGTGTTTTCTTCTTTGACGCCTCTGCCTTGTTGCGCTTGGTCTGGCTGTTCCAGTTCTGGCGTTTGCGCGTCGTTTTTCCTCTGCAGAAGTCGCGCTTCTTACAGTGCGTCCTGTATTAGAAGAGTGCGAATTTTGTCCATTACTATTTGCAACCATATAATCCAAGTTAGCGCTTGGCGAGGAATTTTAATCATATGTAATATCATGTGTAATATTTGTAAAAGCTAGTATTATAAAAGTGTGTTAGTGCAGCATGATTATATGCTGCTGTTTTTGGGCAAGGAGTTTATATGAGTATCCGCGTTGCCATTGCCGGTGTTGGCAATTGTGCTTCGTCGTTGGTTCAAGGCGTTGAATACTACAAAAATGCCAATGATGGCGATAAAATTCCAGGATTAATGCATGCTGTTTTTGGGCAATATCGCGTGCGAGATATTGAGTTTGTAGCAGCTTTTGACGTTGACGCTTTAAAAGTTGGCCATGACTTAAGCGAGGCGATTTATGCTTCGCAAAACAACACGATTCGCTTTGCAGACGTGCCTAATCTTGGCGTTAAAGTGCAGCGTGGACCTACTTACGATGGTTTGGGCGACTATTATAAGCAGATGATTGACGAATCCGAAGAAGAACCTGTGGATGTTGCCGCGGTTTTGCGCGATTTGCATGTAGACGTGCTTGTGTCTTACTTGCCAGTAGGCTCCGAGCAGGCAGACAAGGCTTATGCTACGGCGGCTATGGAAGCTGGATGCGCGTTTGTGAATTGCCTTCCTGTTTTTATTGCTTCCGACCCAGTTTGGGCGCAAAAATTCCGTGACGCAGGCGTTCCGATTATTGGCGACGATATTAAAAGTCAGGTTGGAGCTACGATTACGCACCGCGTTATGGCGCGACTTTTTGAAGATAGAGGAGTGCGTTTGGATCGCACTTACCAGTTGAATGTTGGCGGAAACATGGACTTTATGAACATGTTGCAGCGCTCTAGGCTTGAGTCGAAGAAGATTTCTAAGACGCGCGCGGTTACTTCGATTGTTCCGCACGATATGGATGATCACAACGTGCACATTGGTCCTTCGGATTATGTTGCTTGGCTTGACGATCGCAAGTTTGCGTTTGTGCGCTTAGAGGGCACCACTTTTGGCGATGTTCCGCTTAGCTTAGAGTACAAGCTCGAAGTGTGGGATTCGCCTAATTCTGCAGGTATTGTTATAGACGCTGTGCGCGCGGCGAAGATTTCGCTAGATCGCAAGCTTTCGGGTCCGATTTTGGCTCCTAGCTCCTACTTTATGAAGTCGCCAGCTGTTCAGCATGAAGATAGCGAGGCGCGCGAACTCGTTGAGCGCTATATTGCTGGAGATGTTGAGGCAGATGAGTCGCAGCTTAATGCAGATGTTGAGGCTGCAAAAGAACATGGTAAAAGCGTGTGGCGCGCCTAGCAATGCGCCTAATGGTGCGGAAGCTTGCGACTTGCGCTCGACTTGTAGCCAAAATCGTGTAATATAGGTAGAGCCTCCGCGTGGCACTACGTCACCCAATCCCCCCAGGGCAGGAATGCAGCAAGGGTAAGTGGCCTCTGGTGGGTGCGCGGGGGTTTTCTTATATAAAGTTTGTTAGATTTGTCTCGCTCGTGATGCAAATATAACGCAAGCGATATTACCCATTTGTTGTTGCGCGAGGGCTGGGTGTTTCTTGTCTCACAACGCTCCGCCTCTTGTGTGTTTCTTGTTGTTGCGGTTGTTCCGTTTTGTCTTTGATTTTGTTTTTTGGTTGAAGTTTGTTTTGTAGTGGTTGATCATTGGACTATTTGGTATCGGCTGCCGCTCTTATATTGTTCGACCAAGAATCACCCAGCCCTCTTACATGCTTGAACAATTGCGTAGTTTTCATCACCGAGATTCTCGATTTTTCTTGCTACTTCAGCGAATCACCATCAAAGATGCTGAGGTTCGCTTCATCCGCTGCGAAAAATCTCGAATCTCTACCACATTTGGCGTAATCTACACAACCACGTCGCGCATGGAGTGTTGTTTGATAAAATGCTTGGTATGAGTCTATTTGAAGGCAGCAAGATTAGCGATGGCAGCGACGACAGTGATAATAGCCAAATTAGCGGCATTGGTGAAAATATCAAAAATAGTAAAAATTCTCAAAGCAGCGAGGCTAATCAAGATATTTCTAAGCTCGATCCGCTGATGAATCGTCCTAGAATATCAACAATAGCTTTGTGTGCGCTGTGTGCTGTTCTTTTTGCATCTTTTGCATCAATCATGTGGATTCTAGCCGTTAGAACCGCAATAGGTCAGTCGTATGAAGAAATGGTGATTAGTACTTTTGGATATAGTGCCATTCCGTCGTGGCTGTCTGTTGTACTAACTCCGCTTAGAAGTTCCATACTCGTTATAGTCTTATCTGCCTTGATTTGCGCTGCGGCAGCAATAATATCAATCATAAGAAAACGCTGGTGGCTGATTGCGCAATGCGCTGTAATACTAGTTTTATCTCTAGCTGCAGAGCCTCTAAAACGTGTGCTTCCGCGTCCGATCCTAGTAAATGTAGCAACGCTTGCAAAAAATTCCGCTCCGTCTGGTCACATGCTACTAATGGCGGCTGCGTGCGCGCTGCTTGTTTGCGCTGTAAGTCGCGCTTTTAGAGCATGGGTTGCGCTTGGATCAGCAATAATCACATTTCTGCTTGCCATAGCTCTTTTGGGAGGCAGATGGCACAGGCCGGCAGACGTTATGATATCCGTACTCATAGTTGGTGCTGTAACGTCAACAGTGTTGATTTTTACAAGATCATCCGCAATGGACGTGCCAGGTTCAAGAAGATCATCTATAAGCGTGCAAATCGTTGGAAGCGCAATGATCACAATGGGAATAATCTGCCTAACTTACTGTTCGTACATGATTTACCAGATTATGCCAGGAATAGATTTAGGTGCAAAATGGGCTATAGGGGTATCGCACTCTTGCGCATATTGGGCTGTAGCAGGAGTGTGTAGCTTGACTTTCGGCGTTTTGATGGTTCTTAGACAATCCAGTGCAGCTCCTTTAAGTAGGCTAGGATTAGTTGGTGCTCCGCCTACTCCTCCTTCAAAAAGCGAAGTTCCAAAACGTCAAGATGAGGACGATTTATTGTTAAGATTATCGTCTAATTGAATAAAAAATAAGTAAAGTGGTATATATAGGAGTATATGCTGATATTTCGCAAAGTTTGATTTTGTTGATTTTGTTGAATATGAAACGCGTATTGCGTTAGAGTTTGCGTGGATTGAGTAGTAAAAGCGCGGAATATGCATACAAAATGCATCTGTACGAAAGGAGAGCGTATGACAGAGCAGAACAAGCTTGTCATTGTGGAGTCTCCCACTAAAGCGCGTAAAATAGGCGGATATCTTGGAAACGGATACACTGTTATGGCATCCGTGGGTCATATTCGTGATTTAGCACAGCCAAGTCAGGTGCCAGCTGCTAAAAAGGCAGAATTTGGCAAGTTTGGCGTAGATGTAAACAATGGTTTTGAGCCATACTATGTTGTTGGCGCGGATAAAAAGAAAACAGTTTCGGATTTAAAGGCTGCGCTCGCAAAGTCGGGCGAATTGTTCCTCGCAACTGATGAGGACCGCGAAGGAGAAGCGATTGCGTGGCATCTTGTGCAAGCACTTAAGCCAAAAGTGCCAGTAAAGCGCATGGTGTTTCACGAGATTACAAAAGATGCGATTCAAGCTTCGCTTGCTAACACGCGAAACGTTGACGACCATATGGTTGATGCGCAAGAAACACGCCGCGTGTTGGATAGATTGTACGGCTACGAGCTTTCGCCAGTTTTGTGGCGTAAAGTTGGGCCGGGTCTTTCTGCTGGGCGAGTGCAATCTGTTGCAACGCGTTTGATTGTTGAGCGCGAGCGCGAGCGAATGGCGTTTAAAAAGGCGAGCTATTGGGATGTTTGTGCGGATTTGAGCGCAAATGGCGTTGATTTCCAAGCGAGAATGACGGCTCTAAATGGAGAGCGTTTGGCTGCCTCTAAAGATTTTAATTCGCTTGGCGAGCTTCAAAAAACTAAGGGCGAATCTGCTTTAGCGCACTATTTGAATGAGGCAGATGCTTGTGCGATTGCACAGAGTCTTGGCGCGGCTGATTTTGTTGTGAGCTCAATGGACACTAAGCCGTATCGCCGCCGCCCATTGCCTCCGTTTACAACTTCTACTCTTCAACAGACTGCTGGAAACCGCTTGTCTATGAGCTCTCGCCAAGCTATGCGCGCGGCTCAATCTTTGTACGAAAACGGTTACATAACCTACATGCGTACGGATTCTGTAACGCTTTCTAAAGAGGCGATTTTTGCGGCGCGAGATTGCGTTAAGTCTAGTTTTGGAGACGAGTATTTAGCGGATTCTCCAAAACAGTATGCTACGACTTCTGCAGGCGCTCAGGAAGCGCACGAGTGTATTCGTCCTGCTGGATCTACGTTTAGAAATCCTGCGGATTTGGCTGGCGTTCTCCCTGCCGATCAGCTTAAACTTTATACGCTTATTTGGCAGCGCACTCTTGCTTCTCAAATGGCGGATGCTACTGGTTTTACAGCTACAGTTAAGCTAGATGCTTCGGCTGGCAGCTTTGGAACGGCTAATTTCCAAGCTTCTGGAACCGTGATTGAGTTTGCTGGATTTATGAAGGTGTTTGGCGGATTTAGCGAAGACGAGCAGTCTAAGGCTTTGCCTCCTATGGCTAATGGCGATGTTCTTAAAGCTTTGCGAGTTAGCGCGGATGGTCATGAAACTCAGCCGCCAGCTCGCTACACGGAAGCGTCTTTAGTTAAAACGCTTGAAGCTAAGGAGATTGGTAGGCCGTCTACTTACGCTAGCATTATTTCCACGATTATTGACCGCGGATACGTGTATGAGCGTGGGCGCGCGTTGATTCCAAGCTGGCTTGCTTTTGCTGTTATTAAGCTTTTGGAATCTAATTTCCCAACTTACGTTGACTATGCGTTTACGGCGGACATGGAAAATGGTTTGGACCGCATAGCACATGGCGAGGAAGCTGGTAAAGATTGGCTTTACAAGTTTTACTTTGGAGATAACGGGGCGGTTGCTGGCGACTTTGCAATGCATGAAGGTTTGCAAAAACAAGTTGATCAGCTTGGCGAGATTGACGCTCGAGAAATCAACACGATTGATATTGGCGGCGGATTGCACGTGCGCGTAGGTAGATACGGCCCGTATTTGGAAGATACGAAGAATCTAGACGAAGAGGGCAATGCGCGCAGAGCTTCGATTCCAAGTACTTTGGCTCCAGACGAGTTGACTGAGCAAGTTGCGCGAGATTTGATTGAGAACAACTCCGACGGTCCGCGCGTTTTGGGTACGGATCCGCAAACTGGCGGCAGCGTAGAAGTTAGGAACGGGCGTTTTGGAGCGTACGTTGCTCTTGTTGAAGCCTCGGATGAGGATGAGTCGCAAGCATCCGACGATTCTGCTAAAACTGGCGCAAAGTCTTCTGCAAAATCTAAAAAGTCTGCTAAAGCTAAGCCAAAAATGGCGTCTTTGTTTAAAACAATGGACCCTGCAACAATAACTTTGCAAGATGCTTTGCGACTTTTGAATTTGCCTCGATTGGTTGGCGTTGTGGAAGAAGTTGATGAGCAAGGCGAAGTGAAGCGCGCGAAGATTGAGGCGAATAATGGTCGATACGGACCTTATTTGACTAAGACTTACGAGCGCGCGGATGCTGGCGATTCGGCAGCGTCTGCGGATGCCAAGCCAGACAATCGTTCGCTTGCAAGCGAAGACGCGATTTTTAGTGTGACTTTAGACGAAGCCAAGGAGCTTTTTGCTCAACCGAAGTATGCAAAGCGCACTCGTGGAGCCGCAAAACCGCCGCTTAGGGAGCTTGGAGAAGATCCAGAAAGCGGCAAGCCAGTGGTGATTAAAGACGGCTTCTATGGAGCTTATATTACAGACGGCGTTACGAATCGCACGCTTCCAAAGCAGTACACGCCTGAGTCGATTGAGCCACAGGTTGCGTTTGAGCTTTTGGCGCAAAAGCGTGCGGCAGGACCTGTAAAGCGCAAGAGAACTGCTGCAAAGAAGACGGCAACAAAGAAGACGGCCGCTAAAAAGCCTGCTGCAAAAAAGAGCACAGCAAAAAAGTCCACATCTAAAGGCGAGTAAACCTGGTAGAGGTATGCAAAAATGGCTATAGGTCTTAAAAACAGCGGGCTTAGCGGTTTAAACAAAGGTCTTTTTATATCTTTTGAAGGAATAGACGGCGTTGGGAAAACCACGCAAGTTGAGGCTTTGCGTGATTTTTTGCAAGCACGCGGACTTGAGGTTGTTGTAACGAGAGAGCCTGGCGGAACACCGTTGGGCGAACAGTTGCGCAACATTCTTCTACACGGCGGAGCGATTTCTGCGCGCACCGAGGCGCTTCTGTTTGCTGCAGATCGCGCTCAACATGCTGCGCAAATCATCATCCCAGCCTTGCGGCGCGGTGCTGTGGTTATAACGGACCGTTACATTGACTCATCGCTAGCGTATCAGTCTGGGGGGCGTGAGCTCACTATGCAAGACGTGCGTGATTTAAGCGAGTGGGCGTCTAATTGCCTTTGGCCAAATCGCACGTATTTGCTAGATATGAGCGAGAAAGATGCTGCTGTGCGATTGCATGGGCAGGCGGATCGCATGGAAAGTGCAGGGCTTGATTTTGCACGCCGAACGCGTGAAGCGTTTTTGGATCTTTCTAAACAAAACGCGCAAAGATTTTGCGTTTTAGACGCCACTTTGCCAGCTTGCGACTTATCGAAGTTGATTGCTAAAGACGTGTGCAAGTTGATGGATAATGCTGGAATAGGTGGCGAAAAATCGCCAGAATCGCCAGAAAATCAAGGATTTTAGGACTATAGGATTTTAGCAATGGACGTTTGGGAATCGGTAGTTGGTCAAGCGCAAGTTGTTGAACGCCTTAAAAAAGTAGCGCAAGGCGATTCAAGCAAAATCGCGCAATCATGGCTTATTTGCGGATCTACTGGATTCGGGTGTGCAAAAGTGGCAAGAGCGTTTGCAGCGGCATTGCAATCGAGTGGAAAAATCGCAAGCAACCGCGCCGCCGAAAACTCCGCCACTCAAATAAACACTCAAATAAACACAGATAAAATCGCAAGTGAAGTATTAGCTGGAACAAGCCCAGACGTAAACATTTTAAGCACGGACAAAGTTACAGTAAGCATTGACGAAGTGCGAGAACTCGTATCAATATCCGAGCAAATGCCAAGTGTTGCACCGTGGCGAATCATAATAATCGAAGACGTTGGACGCATGCTTGAGCGCACAACAAACGTTTTGCTAAAAGAAATCGAAGAGCCAGCACCTCGCACAATTTGGATTCTTTGCGCGGCAAGTGCGGCAGATGTTTTGCCAACAATTCGATCCAGGTCTCAAATAGTGAATTTGGCGCAACCAAGCGACCAAGCTGTGCAAGAATATGTGCAACAAAGCGCACGCATCGATTCGAAAACGGCGGCAAGCGTGGCTCGCATGGCTCAAGGAAACGTTGATTTAGCAATGCTTTACGCAACAAGCGAGAGTGCTAGAAGTAGAAGAGAAGAGCTTGTGGCAGGCGTTTTGCGTCTTAGCAGCGCAATAGATGCGATTATGCTTGCTCAAACGCTAATCGAAGATGCTAAAAGCCAGGCAGAAGATGAGGTTCAAAAGTCTGTTGAAGCTGAGCAAAGCGAGTTTTTGCGCATAAATGGCATTAAGCCAACAGATAAAATTCCGCCTAAAATTCGTAGCGCATACAATGCGATTGGCAAAAAAGACGATGTTAAGCGCAAAGTCACTCGCGTAAGTAGAGACGTTTTAAACCGCGCAATAGATGCAATTTGCAGCATTTACAGAGATGTGCTTGTTGTGCTAAACAATGCGCAATCGCAAACACCACTTGTGAATCAAGAATTTAAAGCAGAAATTATGCAGCTTTCTAAAAAAAATACAGCAGAGCGCGCGCTTAAATGCCTGGACGCGCTTGCGGTTGCTAAAAAGCGGCTTGCTGGCAATGGAAACGCAACGCTTGTTTTTGAAGCACTTTTATGTGCGCTTTGACTGAGATTGAAATTGCATAACGCATTTCAAGCTCCTTCAAAGCGTGATTTGGCTTAAGGCATAAAGTCCAGTGGACTTTATGCGCCAAATCAGCCGAACGGCTACTAATAGCCGTGAGGAATAGCGTAGCGCGCGAACGTCTTCGCTTGCGTTGAAAGCACACCGTGCTTTCAACCTTAAGCAAGCTCAGCGCTCCGAATTACCTTTTCGCGCTACGCTCTAAGCGAAAAGGTAGGTCGTGTCGTTCGCGCAGATTAGCTGCGCTCACGTCTTCGCAGCGCAGAAGCAGTGCTTCTGCCTTGAGCTGCTCAGCGCGCCAAATTGCCTTCGCGCGCTACGCTTTAAGCGCTACGGCAGGTTGGCGCGCATAGTCACAGCGGTAGTAGATACTTAAATTATGAATATTTCTACAGATTTCACCACTATTCCAGACAACTTTGCAAAAGCTGCGCCGGAAGAAAACAAGATTAACGGCGTTCCAGTCGTGTCTTTTCCATTTTATGTAGACAAGTTGCCGGATTTTGTGCACTACTTGCATTGGCGATTTGTAGACGACGACGCTATACCAGTGTGCGGATTTCAGTGGATTCATTGGGTTGTGGCAAATGTTCCAGTGGAAGCGCTTATGTTTGACTTTAATGACTCGCGCGCTTTGCAAATTCCGCAAGACTTTTCGCGCACAATGCCAACTATGATTCCAGAAGTTGTACAAGGGCGAAACTCGCAAGCTAGCCGATTTGTGGGTTGCACAGACCCTGCAATTACAATGCGCTACAATGGCCCGCAGCCGCCAGACAAGGATCACGACTACATGCTAGAAGTGTTCGGCACGCAAAAGCCTCTTCCAAATCTTAAAGAAGGCTTCTATCTTAACGAAATGATGAATGAAATCAGGCATTACGATTCGTATGTAGACGTTAACGGATTATATTTGCGAGGAAAAGCTTAGAATTTAGGATTTAGGCTTTATATGACTTCGTGCGGATTAGTCGCAAGCAGCTTACGACTATATATGCGTGCGTAAAATAGTCAAAAATAAGCAAAACCAATCAAACTAATCTAAACAAACAAAATAATCAAAAATAATCAAATAACCAAAATAATCAAAAATTAGAAAAATGAGGATGCAAATATGGCATGCACAACAATTTTAGTAGGACGCAAAGCGAGCTACGACGGATCCACGCTTATCGCGCGTAACGAAGACTCAGCAAATGGCGAGTTTAATCCAAAGCGTTTAGTGGTAGTAAAGCCGCAAGACCAGCCTCGCGTTTATAAGTCCGTGCTTAGCCACGTAACAGTAGAGCTTCCAGATAATCCAATGCAATACACAAGCGTTCCAAACGCAGACTTGCGCGAAGGAATTTGGGGAGAAGCTGGCGTTAACGAAGCAAACGTGGCAATGAGCGCAACCGAAACGCTTACATCCAACGAGCGCGTGCTGGGCGCAGACCCAATGGTGGAGCTTCAAAAAGCGCAAGGTAAGGAAGGCGACGCTGATTATAAGTCAGAAGTGCCAGGAGGAATTGGCGAAGAAGACTTCTTAACGCTTGTTTTGCCTTATATTCGTAGCGCTCGCGAAGGCGTTGAGCGTTTGGGCGCGTTGCTTGAAAAGTACGGCACGTACGAGATGAACGGCGTTGCATTCTCGGATGTAAACGAGATTTGGTGGATGGAAACTGTTGGCGGACACCACTGGATTGCTAAGCGCGTGCCAGACGAGGCGTATGTTGTTATGCCAAACCAGCTTGGAATCGACGAGTTCGATTTGGAAGACGCTTTGGGAGACCAAGAAGAGCACATGTGCTCGGCTGATTTGCTTGAGTTTATTGAAGAAAACCACTTAGATTTGTCGGTAGAAAACGCTTCGCCATTTAATCCTCGAGATGCTTTCGGCTCTCATTCAGATGCCGATCACGTGTACAACACTCCTCGCGCGTGGTTTATGGAGCGTTTCTTGAATCCTTATGACGAAGTGTGGGATGGCAAAGACGCAGATCACAAGCCAGATAGCAACGATATTCCGTGGGCGCGCCAGCCTGAGCGCAAAGTGACGGTTGAAGACGTTAAGTACGTGCTTAGCTCGCACTATCAGGGCACTGAATATGATCCTTACGGCAAGCTTGGCGATGAGCATACGCGTCATCTTTTCCGCCCAATCGGCATTAATCGCCAAAGCCAGCTGGCTGTTATGCAAATCCGTCCTTACGTGCCAGAAGCTTTCCGCACAATTCAGTGGATGGCGTACGGCTCTAACCCGTTTAATGCGCTTGTGCCGTTCTACGCAAATGTAAACGAAACCCCAAAGTATTTGGAAGATACAACTACTCGCGTAACAAGCGAAAACTTCTATTGGGAAAATCGCATTATTGCAGCTCTTGCGGATGCTGCATTTAACGACACTGCAAACGCGATTGAGCGTTACCAGGAAGTTGTCGGTTCCCTTGGTCACGCAATGGTTAAGTCTACGGATGCTGCTGCGGCAGATCTTCTTGGCGTTGATTTGGCTGATTACGAACCAGAACGTGAAGGTAATGAAGGCGAAGATTACGATGATTTAGTTCGCGATCCTGAAGCAATTATTGCAGAGCTTCGTAACGACAAAGTGCGTGAAGCTTTGGCTGAAGCGAACGACGATATGGCAGCAAAGTTGAAGAAAGAAACCGATTCTTTGCTTGACACAGTGCTGTACATAACTAGCATGCGTATGAAGAATGGTTTTAATCGTTCCGATCACTGATCGCAAGCTGTTATAGACATTAGTGATAACGCGCATAGTTTTGATGTAATATTGCTATACCACGCCCATGCAATCGTATAGTATAAAAATTGTTCATTTACATTAGCTATGCGCGTTTACTATTGAGCGTTTATTGGGCATCTGTTATTGAACGTTTGTTATTGAACACTATTGGGCATCTACTAGGCTTTTTGCTTATGAAAGTGGGGAATATGAGCATTCTTGATTCGTTTACTACGCAATTTGGATTAGTTAAAAAAATAGACGCCTTCGGATTCTTGGATTATTTAAAGAAGAATCCAAGTGAGCAAAAAAAGCACGGTAAAGTGCTACTCGTTACAGCTGATACTCCTCTTAAGGCTTCTAGAGGAGAAGGCAAAACAACTACCACTATTGCGCTGGTAGACGCGTTGCGCGAACGCGGGGTAGATGCGGCGGCTGTTTTGCGCCAGCCAAGCATGGGCATTACTGCAGCGGGTTCAAAAGGCGGCGCTAGCGGCGGCGGAAAGTCCTCACTTTCGCACCCTGAGCTAATCGATTGGGGATTGTGCGGAGAAATGGCTGCCATTGAATGTGCGCAGAATTTGCTTGTTTCTTTTGCAGAAAAAGCGATTGACGAGGGTATTTTAGACACGATTTTAGTGCCGCGCGTAAGTGAAGTACCTTCAAGATCTTTGCGTAGTATTGCTGTTGACTTTGGCAAGAGCACGGTTGCGGAGCGCGTTGTGTTAACGCCAACTTGTGAGCTTATGCAAATCGTAGTGCTTTCGAGAAGCATGGAAGAAATCGCAAATCGCGTTGCTGCCATGATTGCTGGCACAAAAGACGGGAATCCTGTTAAATTTGGCGATTTTGTTGACTTGTGGCGAATCACAAATATTCTTGCCGATGCTGTAAAGCCTGCAAAAACTGAGACGATTAATGGTTCTCCGATTTATGTTCATTGCGGGCCATTTGCCAACGTATCTCTTGGTATTCCAAGCCTTGTAAGCGTTGAAATGGCTTGTGCGTTGCACGATGTTGTTGTTGTGGAAGCAGGCTATGGCACGGATGCTGGTGCGCAAAAGTGGCTAGATATTGCTGCTCGCGAATTTGGCGCAAAGTGGCCTGCTGCTGCGGTTGTTGTTACTCGTGCAACTACTTGGCGAGATGACGAAACGCTTGCATGGCGCTACCCGTTCCACGTTTCGCGCCTTGAGTCGCTTGATATTCCTACTTTCCCTCTTATTAATTTGTGGGAAGGGGAAGATAGCCAAGTTCCAGATTTGCTTGAGCAAGCTAAGACTTTGGGATTCCGCAAGCCGATTGTTGGCAATCTTTTCCGAGATGGCGGAGATGGCTTGGCGGATCAGCTAGACGATTTTGTGTCTGTGATTACCGCTGATGCTGAAACGAAAGTTCTAGAAAGTAGGCGAGGAAAGTCGCTTCGCGAGCGCATTAATCTGCTTTGCTTGGAGGCGTATGGTGTGCCTGCTGAGCGCGTAATCGACAAAGCGGGTTTTGCTGATTCGTTGCAGGAAGCGCAGGATTTGTGCAATAAGGCTGGTGTTGATTTTGATAGCTTGGCTCTTGTTGCTGTAAAGTCGCCAGCAACCATGACGGATGACGATCACGCGCCTGAAGATTCTCGCACTGTAACTTTAAAGAAAGTAGAAGTTCACGCTGGAGCTGGGGTTGTTCAAGTCAACCTTACATCTTCACTAACAACGCCAATGCCAAAAATCGTGTGATTGCTTTTAAATATTACTTATTAATAACAAATAACAAATAACAAAACGTCGTCAACACATCAATCACGGTGTGAGGACGACGTTTCTGTTTTATAAACGTTGTTTATAAACGTCTTTTAATCTTTTACATAGGATCCATGTTGTATCTATCGTAAAGATATTTGTGTATTGAACTTGCGCCATATTGTGTAATGTGAAAAACCTCACATGTATTATTTAATTATCATATTGTTATAACAACAGAAAATATTACGATTTAGCTTTATTATAAGAGAGTTAACATGCATATTTTTCGTATTTTATCTTAATTAATTTAAATTTTTCTTCAGACTCGCCGAAGGTGTTTTTTTTTTATTCGGCGATTCCATAAATATAAAAAGGGTTTTAGTTGTCGGAAAATTTACGACAATTTTCAGTTTGAAAAATAAATTTTTTAGTGTTTTACTCGTGGATTGTCTCATAACTATTTTCATGAGCGAAGGGAGAAAATACTTAATGAAAATGAAAATAGTGACAGCTAGCTTATTAACAGCCACGTTATTAACAGCAAGTTTATCTTCTTCGGCATTAGCTCAGTCGAGCAATGATAATGCTTTCACTAATCGTGAGAACATTCCAACGAATAAATCCAGTATTAACAACATTGATTTAATTCCTGCTCCTACCCAGCATTTCGGCAAGCCAGATGGGAAACTTCCAGAAATAAGAACTTCAATCAGCTATGTTGATGGAGATTCTACTGACAATCATGCGGATACGAATAAAACTAATAAAATTCTGCGTCCAGGTAGCAAGCTTACGCTCCGGGCTACAGCCAAATTTATTGTTCCTGAAGCTGGCGATGTTTTTAGACCATATCTTCGACTAGCCATTCCGAAAATTCTTACAGTAAACGCAAATGATTTTGTTGTTGATGCTGGCAGTGTTGCAAATAAAGTAGTACAGATTTCAGATTCTAAGTCGTTTGGTAACCACAATCTTGGTAACTACAATCTTTTTGACGTCTACTTTAACTACAACGAGTGGTCCTCTGATTTTGCAAACGAAATGCCATACCTTGCTGCCATAAAAGGCGTGAACCACTCTGGCAATGTATTATCCAATGATGATGTAATAAAAAATAATCAAACAGTTTCCATTGAAATCCATACAGTAATCGACAGTAATGCAAAAACTTCTGATCTAGTTGATTTGCAAAATTACAAAAAAGGTGTGAAACCATTAATCCAAGGCAGAGTGTCTTATATGCCTTTCCCAACACCTATGGAATATACGTCTACAATCGGCGGATTAAAAGATTTTCCAAACGATAAGATACTGCAAAAAAATCCATGCCTAGTGCGTTCGGATCTGGTAACTGGATGGGACGGCAGAGATAATTATGGATTCTGGTTCACTGGGTTATCTATGGAAACAAGCGGCGTCGATTATGACAGTAGAAGCACTATGGTTGAGTCGCAGAATGGTGTTTGGTTACCACAATTAATACCTGCAAATATTGAGCATAACCAATTCGTAACTATTTATCGCAATGGGAACGACAATAATCCGATTAAGTTGAGATTTAAAATTCCATTTGGTTCTAAGGACTATGCTTTAAATGGAACTAAGCAAGTTTTTAAAAATCATCATTTAACAGTTTTCCGTTCGCCTAACAACAACGATGAAGCTCGTAAAATTATGGCTAATATTGGAATAGAAAAAGTTGCTTATGGGGATACTGAAGTTTTCGGCGATATTTTGGATTCTAAATATTTCGATGGTTGGGGAACTGTTCCAAAACAAAACAGACCTTCTGAGTTGCTAATATCTGGAGAATTTAACCCAGATTCAACTGTGTTTGGTCCTGATAATATTAGCAACGGTATTTGGATGAGTGGAAAAGCAAGCGCATCTATAAAATCGTATTATCGTGCGTTAGATTGTAATGATAATTATCCAAATAATACTTTGAAATATCCGCCAATTATTAACAAGATTCAGGAGACTGTTGCAACGTATGCGCGCAGTAATCGCAGCAAAGTGAGCACAGTTCCTATTGAAATCGTTATTCCTGCATCTTTGAGTGGACGCGTGTGGTTTGATGCTAACCATAATGGTATTCAAGATAAGGGAGAGTCGAGCATAATTGGTGCAAAAGTACAGCTTGTTAAACAGTATGGGGATAGCACAGTAATCGACATAAATGGCAATAAGGTTAATCCTATTACCACTACTTCGCCTGATGGATACTACGAATTTACTAATTTGCTGCCAGGAAACTATGTTGTTAAATTCACACTTCCAGAAGGTAGTGAATATTTTGGTTTTACATATACGCATAAAGGGTCAGATTCCTCTGTAGATTCTGACGCGATTCCTGGAGAGCCTGTAACGGATAGGTCTGTTATAGAAAACGTATCTTCAGAAACTGATAATTCAACTTCAAAAAACTCATATGTTGGCAATATAAGTCTTTCTGCTGGCGAAGATAAAAAGCATATTGATGCTGGAGCTTTTAAGAAGGATGAGCCTAAGGACCCTAAGTCAAATCCTGAGCCTAAGAATCCGCAGCCTAAACCTGAAAATCCCAAGGATCCCGAGCCGAAGAAGGATAAGCCGAAGGATCCTGATAATAAGCCAAAGTCAAATCCTGAGCCGAAACAGGATGATCCGAAGGACTCTAAGCCTAAGCCAAAGACTGATCCTAAGAATGACAATCCTGTAAAACCTGATACTCCTAAGTCTCCTGATCCTAAGGATCCTAAGAAGGATAAGCCTAATAATCCAAATTATCAGGATAGAGATGTACATGATCCTAAACCTGATGATCCTAAGAAGCCTGATAATCCTACGAAACCTAAGGATGATAAGCCTGATAATCCTAAGGAACCTGAGTCGAAGGATCCTAAGCAAGATCCTGATCCTAAGAAGGATGATCCTGAAGATCCTGATCCAAAGGATACTAATCCTAAGTCTGATACTCCGAAGGACAATGAGAACCCTAAGGAGCCTGAGTCTGAACCTGATGATCCTAAGTCTGATACTCCTGATGGTCCTGATACTGATTACACAGAGTCTAATGATCCCCCTCAGTATGAGGATCCCCAGCCTAAGGAGGATTCTTCAGAACCTAATCAATCTGAGATTCGTGAATTAGATAATCCGATACCAAACATTAATAATGATTTAGATAGCAATAATAGTCAGTCGAATGAAAGTTCGTTTGACAATAATAATGCTGATTTTAAGCAAGAGCATGTGAGGGATAAGCTTGTAAACACTGGCGTAAGCACAGTTTTCACAGCTGTTGCGTCCGTTGCTATGCTCGCTCTGGGTGCTACAAATAAAATAAAGAGTTATTTCTGCAAGGGCAAGCACAGGCAATAATCGTAGAAAATTCAGGTGAATAATATAAAACGTCGACTTGCAATTTTGTGTAGTGCGTTTGCGCGACGACCTGCCTGAGCGCACTACATGATTACGCCAAACCAGGTAGAGATTCGAGATTTTTCGCAGCGAAAGAGGTGTATCGCTCGCGCGTTACAGCGCGCTCACGTCTTCGCTTGCGTTGAAAGCACACTGTGCTTTCAGCTTTGAGCAAGCTCAGCGAATCGAAGTGCATTCGCGCGCTACGCTTTAAGCGCTCATGCAGATCGATTCGCAGCATGAAATGGTGATTCGCTGAAGCAGCAAGAAAAATCAAGAATCTCGGTGATAAAAGATACGCAAAAGTGTTAGATATTCAGAAGGTTTGATGTATTTCTATACGAGCAATAAAAGAGGAGCGCAGCGACGGGACTTGCGAGGAGAGAAATACTCAAACCTCGCGCAATACCAAGCAATGGAACCGCGCTACGCTCTAAGCTCGAAGACAGGTCGATTAGCACGCAAATGTGCGACGAAGCCAATCGCAAGCAAGATCAATCCACTGCTGAACTTCTGGCTGTACAAACTCAGGAATCACTGCGCCATTTTCATCGCGCTTAGCAGTTTCTTTAACAGCCAAAGCCAAGCCGTGCGGACCCTTAGGGAACAAATGTGCTTCCACGCTTACGCCAGCTTTAACACAAGCATTAATAAACATAATAGAGTTTTGAATTGGAACCGTTTGATCTGTAATCGTTTGCCAAACGAACACAGGTGGAGTCTTAGAATCCACGTGATTTTCCAGCGAAAGCTGTTCAACGAGTTGCGCGCGAGTACTAGAATCTATGCTTCCAAAAAGACGGTCGAAAGTTGGCTTATGTGCGTATTCGCCAGCGGAAATCACAGGGTAAGCAAGCATAAGAGCGTTTGGACGAACACCATTTGCGTTGTATCCATTTGCTTCTTCAACATCGTCGCTAACGCTAGTCGCAAGATTTGCTGCGACATGGCCTCCTGCAGAGAATCCAATAATCGCCACTTTTTGCGCATCTACATGCCATTCTTTTGCATTATTGCGAATCAATTGCATAGCTTGTGCTGCTTCCAAAAGCTGAGTCGGGTGTGCACTAGGCACAAGAGAATAGCGCAGAACAAATGCGTGGAATCCAGCAGCAGCAAACTTCATAGCAACAGGTTCTGCTTCGCGATTAGAAACGCGCAAGAATCCGCCGCCTGGCAAAATCAGCACTGCTGGGCGTGTTTGATCCCCTTCGCTATCTAAGTTGTCATCTAAAACATATCCAGTAAGAAGCGCGTTGCTACCGTCAATGCCTTTAATTTGGCGTTCTATAATCTTCATGGTATCTCTTTTCGTTTTGCGCGATTGCAATTTATGCTAAGCATAAACTTAAGCATAATTCTAATCAAATACCTTGTTTTTTAAGTGCGTTATTTTATAAATTCGTGTAGAGTCTTAAGAGGTTTTATAAGGAGATTTAAGATGCGTAATGAAGAAGATAATTTAGGAAAAGTTGTTCTTGCAGCCACTCCGATTGGCAATATGGGAGATGCTTCATCGCGCTTGATTAATCTTCTAGAAACCGCGGATATTGTTGCAGCAGAAGACACGCGCAGACTTTATGATCTTGCAAATCGCCTTGGCGTGCATGTTTCTGGACAAGTTATTGCATATCACGATCACAATGAGCACAACAAGGCAGATGGCTTGCTGGATAAGGTTGAGCAAGGCAATACCGTTCTTGTTGTTTCCGACGCTGGTATGCCTACGATTAACGACCCAGGGCTTGCGATCGTTCGCCGTGCAATAGAGCGCGATTTGCCTGTTACTTGCGCTCCTGGACCGAGTGCCGTACTAGATGCTCTAGCGCTTTCTGGCTTGCCAACAGACCGTTTTTGCTACGAAGGTTTTTTGCCGCGTAAATCTGGAGATAGACAGCAGCATTTGCGCTCGCTTCTTTCAGAGCGGCGAACAATCGTTTTTTATGAGGCGCCGCACAGAATTGCGGAGTCAATGGAAGATCTTCTTGCAGTTTTTGGCGCAGATCGCAAGATGGCGCTATGTCGCGAGCTTACAAAGGATTTTGAGGAAATAAGGCGAGGAACAATTTCTCAAATATGCAAAAGCGTAGAAAACGACCCTCCGCGCGGAGAAATTGTTCTTGTGATTGCGGGAGCTAGCGATGAAGAAATCAAGCAGCAAAACATTGATTTGAGCGTTGAACAGCTTGCGCAAATGTCTTACGATCTTTCGCAAAATGAGGGTTTGCGTATTAAAGATGCTATAACGCGTATTGTTTCACAAAATCCTCTTTCAGACGGTTCTTTTGCTAATCGTAAAGAAGTTTATGCTGCTTGTTTAAATATCAAGTCATGAAATTTGTTTCGCGTAATCGTAGCTTTCTAAAAGTACGTCTAAGCTATGCTTAACATCTGGACCGCCTTTCTGTGAAATATACTCCAGTATTTTTGCGTCAGCGGCTGGGTTTGCTATAACCCATTTTCGTAAGTGCGGAATGTTTCTCGCTATGTGCCAAAGTATTTCTTTGTCTGTATTTTCACAGCATGCTACTTGCTCTGTGAGAATAATTGGCGGTTTTGGTGGTAGATCTTTTGTTTGTGTTTTATGGAAATCTTCTTTATTTTTTTGTACTTGATTTAAATGTTCAATATTAATATTCATAAAAAATATCTTCCTGTTCTATAACGTTTTTTAGCCAATCTTTTGCTTTTTGCGCTCCTGGAAAATGTGGGTTGCTATTTATGATTTTTTCGCATTCTTTAAAGCTTGTGCCATATTCTTGAATCAGATTGAAAATTGTGTCTTTTTTGCGTATCTCGTCGTAAATATTTTTAGACGGTGTTAATGCTATGTCGCAGATTGTTCGAGCAGGAGATGTTATGCGCAAATCTTTAATCACCTTTTGTTCTCTCTTCAACAATTTTCGTCTGAATACTCGTAATGGATGGTCATGTGGTACTACGCGATAATGGCTGCCAGAGATAACGTCTAATATGTTTGGAATTGTTCCTCCAAGCCAAATCCATGATGCTGTAAACATGCATGCTGCAGAGTCTCGTGGTATTAGCTTTTTGAGTATTTTGCACCGCCCCTCAATGGACTTTGCAGTGGAATGTGCAAATCCGCTTCTTATTGACAATCGTTCAAAAGCTCCGAATTTAGATAATTTCTTCATGCACAATGGTCCTGGCAGATGCGTTGTGTCTAGTAAGGTTGGAAGATTTTTACTAATGTCAATGTGTTGATTTTTATTGTCGTAATTTTCAAGAATTATTTTTGTTTCTTGAGCTATATCTTTAGTCGTACTGTATTTATTCGCATCATAGTTTCTGCTTTTTGAAGTCGTTTTTGAATTGTGCCTTGAAGTCTGCCTTGAAGTCTTTTTTAAATTTTTAGCGATTGGCTTGATCGTGGATTTATCTGTTATTTTATTTGTTCGCTTATCGGTTGTTTTGCATGTGTATTTACTTGTAGTATTAGTCGAATTGTTAATAGTTTTGTTTGCAATAATTTCTGCTTCGTTATTCATAATCCCTCCTTTCTTGTTAGACATAATGATTGGGAATAATTTTTTAGACATATGGTTTTAGACAGAATAGATACGTTTGTTCATGTTGTCCATAAGATTTTTGCGAAATGTGTAAAAGTGGATTTTTAAGCCTTTTTACATTAAAAAATGTGCATATGTGTATATGTTTTTTATTAAGGTGTCCTCGCTGAACAAGATAATATTTGGCTATGAGTCATATTTTGGTGAATGTTGCATGGCCTTACGCAAATGGCCCTCGTCATATTGGTCACGTTGCAGGATTTGGTGTTCCTTCAGACGTGTATGCGCGTTATGAGCGCATGAAGGGCAATGACGTGCTTATGGTTTCTGGTACAGACGAACATGGCACGCCGATTCTAGTTGAGGCAGATAAAGAAGGCGTTAGTGCTCAGGAGCTTGCAAACCGCTATAATCGCGTGATTACTAAAGATTTGTGCGATTTGGGTTTAAGCTACGATTTGTTTACGCGCACGACTACAGCAAATCACGAGCATGTTGTTCAAGAGATGTTCCGTCAGTGCTTAAAGAACGGATACATTTATAAGGGTACTCAAAAGGTTGCGATTTCGCCTTCTACAGGTCGTACTCTTCCAGACCGCTACATTGAGGGCACATGCCCACTTTGCGGAGCAGATGGAGCTAGAGGCGACCAATGCGATGCTTGCGGAAATGAGTTGGATCCAGATGAGCTTATTAATCCTGTTTCTAAGATTAACGGCGAAACTCCGCGATTTGAAGAAACAGAGCATTACTTCCTCGATTTGCCTGCTTTAGCTGATGCTAATTTAAGCTGGCTTAATTCAAGGGATGGTTGGCGTACAAATGTTATCAACTTCTCGATTGGATTATTTAAGGAAGTTAAGCCTCGAGCTATTACGCGTGATATTGACTGGGGTATTCCTGTTCCTGTAGAAGGATGGGTTGATAACCCGAATAAGCGCTTGTACGTGTGGTTTGATGCTGTTATTGGCTACTTGTCTGCATCTATTGAATGGGCACGTCGTCAAGGTAAGCCGGATGCTTGGCGCGATTGGTGGTGTGACCCTAAGTCTCCTGGCTATTACTTTATGGGCAAAGATAACATCACCTTCCATTCTCAGATTTGGCCTTCAGAAATGCTTGCGTATAATGGTGCTGGCTCTAAGGGTGGCGAGGCTGGAGTTTATGGCCCGTTGAATATGCCTGAGCAAGTTGTTGCTTCTGAGTTTATGACTATGGAAGGCAAGAAGTTCAGTTCTTCGCGTGGAATTGTGATTTACGTGAAGGATATTTTGGCGCGTTATCCTGTGGATGCTGTGCGTTACTACATTTCTATTGCTGGTCCTGAAAATTCTGATGCCGACTTTACTTGGGCAGAATTTGTTCGTCATAATAACGAAGAGCTTGCTGCCAGCTGGGGTAATTTGGTAAATCGTGTCGCTAATTTGATTCATAAGAATTTCGGAGAGATTCCTGCTCTGGACGAAAATTCAATGACAGATATGGATCGCGCTTTGCTCGATCAAACCTCTAATGCTTTTGAGATTGTTGGTGGTTTGATTGAACGTCATCATCAGAAGAATGCGCTTAACGAGGCTATGCGTGTTGTGTCGGATATCAACAAGTACATTTCTGCAACTGAGCCTTGGAAGATTAAAGATGATGAAGCACGTCTTGGTACTGTTTTGCATGTTGCAGCTCAAGCTGTTTCTGATGCTAATCATTTACTTGCTCCATTCTTGCCACATTCTGCGCAAAAAGTGTGGGAAGCTCTTGGTGGTACGGGTGTGTTCTCGCCTCTGCCAAGAATTGAAGAGGTGACTGACTTAGATAATCCAGATTTTAAGTATCCGATTATTACTGGCGACTATCGTCTTGGAGAAACTGTTCACCCGTGGGAGAGTGAGGAATTAGTGACTGGTACACCTGTCGCTAAGCCAACTCCGATTTTTGCCAAAATTCCTAAAGAGGCTATTGATGAGGAGCTTGAGCGTTTTGAATCTGCGCTTGCCGCTCGTCGTAAAGCTGACGAAGAAAGATTGGCTGCGGCTAAAAAATCACTAGAATCTAAATGATTAAACGAAAAATTTTAAGTTATAGTGATGCATGTAACAAAAAATAGGTTGACTATCAGGATTTAAAAAATTTTTTAAGGAAATTTTTAGGTTATATGCGTGTTTTGCGAGAAAAGTGTGGTTATAATGAGTATTGCTGATGGTTATCCATCAGTGAGGTTCGTTCGCGGACCCCATAACTGAAACCTTCTTCTCTCTTTCTCTCTGCCCCGGTGGGTCTTCTCTTTCCCACCGGGCTTCTTTTTATCTTTTTCAAGCTCTTGCAGTCTACTCGTATCGCTTGCGTTATATTTGCATCACGAGCGAGACAAATATAACGAAAATCAGTCAAAAAACGTTACAAATGCCTCACGAGCGAGACAGATGTAACGAATCTGGGTCAAAAAAAACGCAGACTGCGTGGCAATCTGCGTTTGTAAATCAGCTTGTGCTAAATCAAGTTTAGCGGCAGCGCTTTGTAAGTGGAATCCACGGATCAAGCATTACAGGCTCCTGATCCAATATTGCTCGCGTTGCTTCATCAAGATACTTCTTGTTAATAATGATTTCTGTAACGTAGCGGTCAAACCACTGCGCGGATCCAACGTAGTATCCGTCTTCGCCGTTATCTTTACCCCAGCTGTTTTCAATCTTCCAGCGGTCTGGCTCACCATCTTTGTTAAGGTTTACGCCAGTAAAGGTCATTGCGTGGTTGCCTGGGCAATCCATATATTCCAAACCTTTAGCTTTGTCGAATGTAAACTCTACATCGAATAGCTCGTCTACGCGCACAACTGCTGGGTCAAAGAACCCATCTTGCCTTAGCGAGAATTGCGTGCAATCGCAAGCAAACCAAATTGGATGTCCGTCTTTTAGCTGATCGACAGCTGCTTTTCGGAATACTTCTAGCGCAACGTTTGCAAACTCCATTTCCTTCGTCTCAGCAACGTTTGTGGTGTATTTAAGCTGGTAGAGCTTGTTGAACGGAGTGTGTTCCATTGGGGAGTTGCACAAGCTCACAAAGTCGTTTACGTCAATTGGAACGTATTTCTTTGCGAATTCTAGTGGTGTTATTCCATATTCGCGAATCATTGGACGATCGTCTTTGCCAGTCTTTGGCTTATCGTCCTTCTTATCGTCTTCTTTGGCTTCGTTCTTTTTGTCGTCCTTTTCGTCTTTCTTATCGTCGTCATCTTTAGTACGTGCAATGAAGTCGAAACGCTCTGGTGGCTCGCCAAGTGCGATAGCTGTCATACGGTATACGGTTTCAAGGTCGCGGATTTTCATTTCGCGCAACTCTTCTATGGAAGTACCGTTCTTGTGTGCTTCGCGCAATTCAGCCGCGAATTCACGCAACTTGGTATTTATGTATTGCACGAATGCATCTGAGTCAATAGCATTCTGTGAATCTGGGTATGCGCTTTTTGGTACGAGTCCGTACTTGTTTACCAAGTTAACGAACATTTGCCACCATCCGCCGTCGTCGATCGGACCGTAGTTAATGTTTTCAAAGATTCGACTATCTAGGGTTTCGTCTAATGTTGCCAACACGTTTTCCAAGTACGCATTTGCCTTTTCAATCTTGTCCCAGAAGAACAGGTAGCTTTCGGAAAACTCGAAGTCTTCTAAATTCCACTTGTGCATTAATTCGTAACGCAAAGTGTTAAGGGAAGCGAACATCCAGCAACGTCCAGAGTGCTGTTGGTTTGTTATTGATCCTTGTTTTAATTCTATGGAGAAGTTGCGTGGTAAAGCGCGTTGTCCTTGATAGCTTGTTGCAGCTTTAAGAACGCCGCTTGCTACAGAAGCGTTTGCGGCTACTCGATTTGCTCGCTGTTCGTTAAAATGCTTGGAATATTCGCGCACGTTGTCTATGGTAACGGCTTTTACGTTTTCAGACATATATCTCCTTTTGTTGTTAGGTTGAAAATAGGCGAATAAGCGTTATTGTAGCGTGTTCAATGCACGAGTAGCGTTTTGCGTGATTTGTGCTTTTTAGTAGGATGCTAGTAAAACTAATTGCAATGTGTTTTGTTAGTACGAAATGTTATTGTATTTACACTTTTATTACGATTTACGAAACTAATTTTCGTAAAATTTAAATAATTCCGTTAAATATTCTGATGTTTTGTTGATTTTGTGTATTAATTTTTGTGATAATTGATATTTATTCCGTATTATTGCATGTTTATTTTAAGCAATGTACATAGGTTAGCTAAAAATATACTAATTACATGTCCCATTTATGAGGGCTTACTTAAGTGTGCCTTGAGTATGCTTTTGATTTGCTTTTGCAACTGGGTATAGCAAACGATGGCAGTGTGCAAGCTTTAGGCTTGCAGTTACCAGATGGAGGTAACAATGGTTAGACGTAGAAAAGAGTCACAATGATACGATACATCGTTAAACGATGCCTGAATTATGTTGTGATGCTGTTTGTCTCCGTATCCATGACGTATTTCTTGGCAAGTGCTTTTATGGATCCGCGATCGAATTATATGTCTAGGCATCCGCATCCACCAATTCCTTCGATTAACCGTTCTTTGGATTTGGCGAACATTAACGACCAAACTCCAGTTATTACGAGATATTTGCGTTGGATTACTGGCGTTCTTACTCGTTGGGATTGGGGATTAAGCCCAGAGCAGGCTCCTGTTGGTCCTGCGATTGCGGCTCGTATTGGTGCGTCTGTCCAATTAGTTACTTGCGCAACTGTTCTTGGTATTGTTTTCGGTGTTAGTGTTGGCGTTTATACTGCTATTCGTCAGTACAAGTGGCAGGATCGAGTTCTTAACTCTATTGCTACGTTCTTGCTTGTTGTTCCAGCTGCTGTGTTTGGATTGCTTATTGTGTTAGCTGCAATTAGCGTTAACAATGCTGCTGGCTCTCGTTTATTCTTTGTTACGGGATTGCATTCTTATCAAGGTTCTAACCCTATTGCTTTTGTTCTTGACTTCTTACAGCATTTGATTTTGCCGACAATTGTTATGACTGTTCCTGGCATGGTTGGATACCATCTTACGCAGCGCACTTATTTGCTTGACACTATGAATGCTGATTATGTTCGCACTGCTCGTGCTAAGGGCTTGCCTTTGAACATTGCTATTCGCCGCCACGCTTTGCGTACTTCGTTGATTCCTACAGCCGTAGATGTTGCCTTCTCAATTGCAGGTGTGTTTACGGGCGCCGTTATTACTGAAACCGTGTTTGCAATTAACGGTTTGGGTAGCTATTTTGTGCAGACGATTTCTAATAACGACATTAATGGTTCTGTTGCTATTGCTGCATTCGGAGCTGTGTGTACTTTGGCTGGAGCTTTGCTGGCAGATATCTTCTCTGCTTGGCTTGATCCTCGTATTCGCTTGAATTAATTGTGCAACAGTGTAGGTGATTGATATGAGTAAAAAAGATGTATCTTCAAAGTCTCAAGAGTCTGTTGCAGACAAAAAGGCAAATGCTAATTCTTGGGGTAATTTTAAGCGAACTGGCAAAATTACGCTTTATACGCGTCGCTTCTTTAGGCGACCGTCTGCCGTCGTTGGCTTGGTTTTGCTTGTGTTCTTGATTCTTCTTGCTTTGTTTGGATCTAAGATTAGTAAGTGGGGCTACGATGAGCCTGATTTTACGGCTCTTGCAACTCCTCCTAGCGCAGAGCATTGGCTTGGCACAACTCCTGGCGGATCAGACATGTATGCAATGGTTGTTCGCGGACTTGGTCGCTCACTTTCTATTGGCATTGTAAGCTCCATTTCTATTACAATTATTGCTGCTTTGGTTGGTACTGCTATTTCTTACTTTGAGGGTTGGTTTGAGCAAGTTGGCATGTGGGTTTTGGACATGCTTTTGATTGTTCCATCCTTCTTGCTTATTGCTTTGATTGTTAGCTCCGCGACCGGTGGCAATGATTGGCTTTGGCTTGCGTTTGGTATGACTTCCTTTGGTTGGATTGGTTATGCTCGTACGCTTCGCACTTTGACTTTGAGTTTGCGTGAGCGTGAATATGTGCGCGCAGCCAAGTTTGAAGGTGTTTCTTCATTCCGCATTATTGTTCGCCACCTTGTTCCAAATCTTGGTTCTGTGCTGATTATTAACACGGTTCTCGGTGTTATTGGCGCAATCAACGGCGAAACCGCATTGAGCTTCTTGGGTCTTGGTATTAAGGCTCCAGATACTTCTTTGGGTACTCTTCTTAATGTTGGTCAAAGTAGCGTTATGACCTCTCCTTGGGTTCTTTTGGTTCCTTCTGCGGTTTTGGTTATTTTGACTTTCTCTGTTCAGCTTATTGGCGATGGTCTTCGCGATGCGATTGATCCATATTCTAGGTCTGTTGGTAAGGCCGAGTAAGGCTCGTTGGAGGTTTAAACATGACTGATATGGTGAATGACGCAATTAAGGAAGATTCTGTGATGGAAAATCAGAACAACGAACCACTTCTTTCTGTACGCAACTTGCAAATTAGCTTTGCTTCGGAAGCTGGTACGGTTCATGCAGTACGCAATATGAATTTTGATTTGTACCGCGGAAAAACCATTGGTATTGTAGGTGAATCTGGATCTGGTAAGTCGGTTACTTCTCTTGCTGTTATGGGTTTGCTGGATAAGAACGCGTCTGTTAAGGGTTCTGTTGTTTATAAGGGCGAAGAGCTGTTAACGAAGTCTGATGCAGAGATGAGTAAGATTCGTGGCAAGAATATTGCTATGGTGTTCCAGGATCCTCTTTCTGCTTTAACTCCAGTGTTTTCTATTGGAGATCAGCTTAAGGAAGCTTTGGTTATTCATAATCCAAATATGACCGAAGATCAGATTCGTGAGCGCTCTATTGAATTGCTTAACTTGGTTGGTATTACTAAGCCAGCTGAGCGCTTAAAGGCTTTCCCTCACGAGTTTTCTGGCGGCATGCGTCAGCGCGTTATGATTGCAATGGCAATTGCTAACAACCCAGATATTATTATTGCTGATGAGCCTACTACCGCTTTGGATGTTACGATTCAGGCTCAGGTTTTGGATGTTTTGAAGAAAGCGCAGAAAGAAACTGGCGCCGCAATGATCTTCATTACTCACGATTTGGGTGTTATTGCTGGCGTTGCAGACGAAGTTATTGTTATGTACGCGGGCCATTTGGTTGAGCATAATAGCGTTGAAGAGATTTTTACTCACCCAACTCAGCCATACACAATCGGCTTGCTTGGCGCTGTTCCGCGCGTTGACCAAAAGCGTACTCGCCGCTTAACTCCAATCTCTAAGCCAACAATGGATATGTTGATGGCAGAAGAAAAGAGTGGAGATACTAGCGATATGATGGGTCTTGAGGCAGAAAGCGAAACCGTTCGTGCGCTGCTTCATGCAGAAACCGAAAAAACTATTAAGCCAATGTTTGAGGGCATTCCTCGCGAGGATCGCAAGGTTGTTTTGGATGTTAAGGGCTTAGTTAAGACATTCCCAATTACTGGTGGCGGTTTCTTGCGACGCAAGGTTGGCGAAGTTCGCGCTGTTGATGGCATTGACCTTGAGATTCGCGAAGGCGAAACTGTGGCCCTTGTTGGCGAATCTGGTTCTGGTAAGTCAACTACTTTGATGGAAATCATGAGTTTAAAGAAGCCAGAAGCTGGCTCTATTACAGTTTTTGGCACCGATCTTAACGATAAGTTGACTAAAGAGCAGCGTCGCGAGCTTCGTTCTAAGATCCAATACGTGTTCCAGGATCCTATGAGCTCTCTTGATCCTCGTATGCTTGTTTACGATATTTTGGCAGAGCCTCTTCATGTTCAAAAGAAGTCTAAAGAAGAGATTCGTCAGCGTATTGCGGAGCTTATGCAGCTTGTTGAGCTGAATCCAGATCAGGTTGATCGCTTCCCAACGCAGTTCTCTGGTGGTCAGCGTCAGCGTATTGCTATTGCTCGCGCTTTGGCTGTAAACCCTAAGCTGCTTCTTCTTGATGAGCCTGTTTCGGCTTTGGATGTTTCTATTCAAGCTGGCATCATCAACTTGCTTGAAGATTTGCAAGACAAGTTGGGTGTTGCTTACTTGTTTGTGGCTCACAACATGGCGGTTGTTCGTCATATTTCTAGCCGAATTGCTGTTATGTACCACGGACGCATTGTTGAATCTGGCGAAACGGATGAGGTATTCGATAATCCTAAGCACCCGTACACTAAGGCTTTGATTAGCGCTGTGCCAATTCCAGATCCTGTTATTGAGAAGAATCGCAAGCGTATTATTCTCAACGAAGAAGATTCGTTTGATGACGTTGCAAGCGTCTGATTCTAATCTTTTGTAAATACGCCTAAACTTTTGTTTAGGGCAATTTTGATCGCGTGTGTTATGCAAGACACACGCGATTTTTTGTTACAGGCATATAAATTCTAAAAAAAGTAATATATTTTGTTTTTTAATTAAAATAAACTAAAAAATTTTCTGTTTGACTGTTTTATGTATTTAATTTTCTTTTTTATGGATTAAATCTTAAGTAACAAAAGCTTAAATTCAGTATTTGTTAAAAAAGTCGTAACACAAAATGTCAAAAGATTAGATATACTCTACACACATACCAGAAAGCGGACATCATTTCTGGGGAATGAGAGGAATCATGAAAAAAACTAATGCAGGCAAATTAACTGTATTCGCCGCAGCTGCACTTTCTGTTGCAATGCTGCTCGGCGCTTGCGGTGGCACAACCGCCACTACGGCAGATAAGGCCAAGGGCGGTATGACCGAAGAGCCAGCCGCAGGTGTGGATACTTCCTACACTGGCGCTCTTCCAATGCCTAAGGTTGATAAGCGTTACGACAATCCACAGCCTCGTGACAATGTTAAGGATGGCGGTACTTACACGTTCTCGCTTTCCGACATGGGTCCAAACTGGAACTACGCTTCTAACGACGGTAACACCGCGTATATGAGCACTTTGTGGGGCTTCTACCAGCCATCGCTTCCTTATTACGATACCGTTAAGGGCGAGAAGGTTAAGTACAACCCTGATTACATTACTTCTGTTAAGAAGGTTAGCGACAAGCCACTCGTAGTTCAGTACGATTTGAACCCAAAGGCTAAGTGGAACGATGGTACAGACATCGATTACACTGCTTTCAAGGCTACTTGGGAAGTTATGAATGGCAAGAACGAAGCCTACTCTGTACCATCTCACGAGGGCTATGACTGCATTGAGTCCGTTGAGCAGGGTGCAAATCCTAAGCAAGTAATCGTTAAGTACAATAAGCCATGCGCAACTTGGGAATTGCTTTTCGCTCCATTGGTTCATCCAAAGGCAACCGATCCTACTGTGTTCAACCAGGGTTGGGTAAATAATCCTCACAACGAGTGGGGTGCAGGTCCATTCGAGATTCAGTCCGCAACCGAAGATCAGGTTGTTTTCGTGCGCAATCCAAAGTGGTGGGGCAAGAAGGCAAAGCTCGATAAGGTTGTTGTAAAGCGTATGGAAGATACCGCTGCAATGAATGCCTTCCAGAACGGCGAAATCGATTCCGTGGATTCCATCTCCACCAAGGATAAGATTAAGGCTGCTCGTAGCGTTAAGGGCGCTCAGCTCCGTTACGGCTACAGCACCAAGATTCGTGTTATTAACTTAAACGCAAAGGCTGGCGCATTCAAGGATAAGGCCGTGCGTAAGGCTGTTGTTCAGGCATTCGACGTTGCTACATACAACAAGATTCAGTTCCAGGGTATGAGCTGGAAGAGCGAGCAGCCAGGTTCGGAGCTTCTCTCCATGTTCCAGGCTGGCTACAAGAACAACCTCCCAGCTGATGGTAAGTTCAACGTAGAAAACGCTAAGAAGACTCTTGAGGCCGCTGGCTACAAGATGGGCAAAGACGGCTACTACGCTAAGAATGGTAAGACCGTTCAGTTCACATTCACCTTCTTTGGCGATGACTCTACTCAGGCAGCTCTTGCTAACGCATTCCAGGCCATGATGAAGAAGGCTGGCATGAAGTGCAAGACTGTAAACAAGCCTGCTTCTAAGTTCTCTAAGACTGTAAGCTCCTTCGACTTCCAGGTGCTTCCAATGGCTTGGGTTTCCCAATCCCCATTGAGCTTCGTGGGATCCGCTTCCCAGGTCTACGGTTCTAAGAGCGATTCCAACTTTACTGGCACTGGCAACAAGAAGATTGATGCCCTGCTCGCCAAGGTTGGTAAGACTTACGATTACAAGGAACAGACTGCATTGGCCAACAAGGCTGAGTCCATGGCTTTCGCCGAGTATGGTACGCTTCCAGTTTCTGCTCCTCCAACCTATCAGGCATACAAGAAGGGCTTCGCTAACGGCGGTCCTGCTGGATATGCTAACGTTTTTGTTGAAAACATTGGTTGGCAGAAGTGAGTAAATTTGTAGCGATAACTCGCGCAAGTTTACTAAGCTGATTGCTTAACTTATAGCATGTGGCGTGTGGTCTTTGGCTGCACGCCACATGCTTTTGCTGTAATCGCGTGCGTAGTTACGCAGAAAATAATCGCGTAAAAAATAGTCGCGCAAAAATAAACTCAGAAAAATAGTATAAACTTAATAAAACTTAATAAAAAATAAATCGCGAAGTCAAAAATAAGGGAGAATCTAGCGCATGTATGTAAATCCAAGTAAACGCAAAGACGCAAGCAATGTGCGCTGGGTTTTGCAATATTGTAAGCCAGATATGTGGAGAGTAGGCGTATCGCTAGTTCTTTTTACTATAAACGACACAATGGCAATGACAATGCCGCTGCTTTCGGGCTTTATTGTAGACAAAGTCATTATTGGAAAACAGCATGATTTGCTTGCTTTTGTATGCGTGCTAATGGTTGCAATGATGATTATTCGCGTAGGCTCAAGATATATCTACCAGCTTCAAATGGAAAGATTTGGCCAAAACGCCGTGTATCGCCTTGTAAGCGACGAGTACGAGAAGCTGCATTCGCTTGATTTTACATACTTTAATCACACGCGCACAGGCGACATTATGAGCCGCATGACTTCGGATACGGACGCGATTCGCCACATTTTAAGCTGGGTGTCTTATATGGCGCTGGATTGCTTAGTAATGTTTGTGTTTGCGCTAGTTATAATGTTTTCAATCCAATGGCAGCTAGCTCTAGCGCTTATGGCAATTACACCATTTTTGTTCTGGCTTGCAAAGCTTATGGGCAAGAATGCTAGGCCAAAGTTCCTTGCGATTCGCGAATCGTTTGCACGCATGAATTCAATGGTAGAAGAAAACATTGAAGGCAATCGCGTTGTAAAAGCTTTTGTTCGCGAGCCTTTTGAAACTCAGAAATTCGATAAATGCAATGAAGATTACTTTAATCGCAATATTACGCTTGCAAAAAACACGCAAAAATACATGCCATGGCTTGACGGTATGGGCTTTGCGTTGGAGCTTGTAACAGTAGGATTTGGCGGATGGCTTGTGCTTAATGGAAGCATGACTTTGGGCGCGTTTGTAACGTTTAACAGTTTTCTTTGGATGCTCCACATGCCAGTAAGAATGGTTGGGTGGCTTATTAACGATTGGCAGCGATTCAACGCAGGATGCGTAAATATTCGCAAGCTTCTTACGCAAGAATCGCATATTGATTTGCCATCTGCCTCCGCAAAAAACGTTAAGGTAAAGGGTCACGTAACTTTTGAACACGTTGATTTTGCATTCCCAGACGATCTTGATTCCCCAATTTTAAGTGATATTGATTTAGATGTTCCAGCAGGCACAAAGCTTGGAATCTTAGGGGAAACGGGGTCTGGAAAGTCAACGCTTGTAAGTCTTATAGCGCGTTTTTATGACACTACGCGCGGCCGCGTTTTAATTGATGGAAAAGACGTGCGCGAATGGCCTCTAGAAACTGTTAGAAATCAAGTTAGCATAGTTGCGCAAGAAACATTCCTGTTTTCCGATACGATTGCAGGAAATATTGGCTTTGGTTTGCCTCAAAACGAGGAAAATTGCAAAGAATTAGATAGCACGATTAGGCGTATGGCAAGAATCGCAGATGCAGACGATTTTATTATGAATATGCCAGAAGGCTACGAAACTGTAGTAGGCGAGCGAGGAGTTGGTCTTTCGGGCGGCCAAAAGCAGCGTTTAAGTCTTGCTCGCGCGCTAGCTAATAATCCTCCAATCTTGATTATGGACGATACAACTTCTGCAGTAGACATGGAAACTGAGGAGCATATTCAAAAAGAGCTAAAAAAGTTAGATGGTTCTCGCACAGTAATCACAATTGCTCACAGAATTTCGTCTGTTAAAGACGCAGACATGATTATTGTGCTAGATCACGGCAAAATCGTAGAACGCGGAACGCACGAGCATCTTGTGGCATCGCATGGAAGATATTGGGAAATCTACAAAAAGCAGCTTGGTATGCAAACGGGCAAAGCTTTGGGATTTGAAGATTCACACGAGCCTAAGGGGGAGTAGAATGGTGCAGCGCAACACTTATAGAGAAGACGAAAGCCAAGAAGAGCACGTAAATTTGCACGAGTTGATGCGCGTTCGCAAATACATAAAGCCGTACGCATGGCAGCTAGTCAAAATAGTTTTAGTTGTTATTAGCGGAAGTTGCATTATGACAATAACGCCAATGATTACAAAAACACTTATAGACGTAGTTTTGCCTAATAAAAACGTTTCTTATTTGTATGCGCTTATTGCATTGTTTGGCGTGCTTATTGTGCTATATGAGCTTGGTTTGGCATACAGAACGCTTGCTATTACGCGACTTGGTCAAATGATAATTAAAGATATGCGACGAGATATTTTTACGCACGTGCAATCGTTGTCGTTTGATTACTTTGATTCGCGCCCACACGGCAAGATTTTGATTCGCATAGTAAACTACATTAATACGCTTTCCGACACGCTTTCGTCTGGTTTAATCAACGTATTTTCCGATGTTTTTGTGCTAATCATTACGCTGATCGCAATGTTTGCTATAGATTGGCGAATGGCATTGTGGAGCCTTGTATTATTCCCGGTTTTTATAATCTGGACTCGCACTTTGCAAATTTTGCAACGAAAAGCGTCTAAAAAATTGTCGAATAAACAAAGCAATCTTAACGCATATTTGCACGAATCAATCGCAGGCGTAAAAACCACTCAAACTTTTGCGCGTGAATCAGAACAATACGCTACATTCCAAGAGCAGCAGTCGGGAGTCAGAAAAGCGTGGATGCGAAACGTTAGAGTGCAAATGCTACTTTGGCCAGGAGCTTCGATTATTGAAAGCGCAGCAATTTCGCTGCTTTACTACGTTGGCATAATGAATGCAAGTAGTATGAAAATAAGCACGGGTACGCTTATAGCATTTGTGTGGTATTCGAGTACTTTTTGGGAGCCAGTTGTAAACATTGGTAACTTCTACACGCAACTCGTAACATGCTCAGTGTATTTGGAGCGTATTTTTGAAACGCTAAGCATTAAGCCAAATATTGTAGATAAGTCAGATGCAAAAGAATTGCCGCAAATTAAAGGCAGGGTTGACGTAAACGACGTTGTGTTCCGCTACGAAGAGAACGGAAAGCCGATTTTGAATTTAGTTGACTTGCACATTGAGCCTGGAACAACGGTTGCGCTTGTAGGTCCTACTGGAGCGGGTAAAACAACGCTTGTAAGCCTGCTTTCTAGATTCTACGACGTTTCCGAAGGTTCAATCACAATTGACGGCTACGATGTGCGCTCAATAACGTTAGCATCTTTGCGAAAGCAAATGGGCGTTATGCTTCAAGACAGCTTTATATTTAGCGGAACTGTTAAAGAAAACATTCGCTACGGCAAGCTTGACGCAACAGACGAAGAGATTGAAGCTGCAGCTCGCGTAGTTCACGCTCACGAGTTTATTGAAGAATTGCCTAATGGCTACGATACGGAAATTGAGGAGCGAGGAGCCACTCTTTCTGCAGGACAAAGGCAGCTTATATCGTTTGCCAGAGTATTACTTGCGAATCCGCGAATTCTAATTTTAGACGAAGCAACAAGCAATATAGATACGCGTACAGAAGAGGCGTTGCAAGCAGGATTAGCTCAATTGCTTAAAGATCGCACTTCTTTTGTAATTGCACACAGGCTTTCTACAATAGAGAATGCGGATTTGATTTGCGTGATTGACCATGGGCAAATCGTGGAGCGCGGAAGCCATGAGCAGCTTATGGCGCAAAAAGGTGCGTATTACAGGCTTGTGGAATCGCAATACGCTGCGATTAGTGCTGCGATCCAGTAAGCGCAAAAGTTGCGTTTTAAGTCACGTTTTAAGTCACGTTAAATATGCGACTACACTTGTAAATCATGAGTAAGCATCATCGCGAGCACAATTGGGCGCCTTCTTTAACAGAGCAGTCTGAAATATGGCAGAATCTAATTAAAGAAGGCATAACAATTGCAGACGACCACACGCACATGTTAAGCGTAGTGGACTTTGCAAAAAATCTTAATCAAGAATTATCGCAAAAAGGGCGAGAACCAATTGCGGAACCAAGTGCAGATGACTTAGTAAATAGTGCAAAAGCATCAGGCGTTTCTAAAATGATCGAAGTTGGATGCGAATACCCAGATTGGCAGCCAACAATAGATTTTGCGGCAGCTCACGCGGATTGCGTGCGTGCTGCAATAGCGATTCACCCCAACGAAGCGCCTCTACACGGTCATAGGGGAGCAGAAGGGCCAGACGGCTTACCGGTGGTTTATAAGCCGTATCATGATATTTCATTTGACGAAGCAATGCAACACTTGCGCTCGCTAGTCGTAGATAACGCAGAAGAAGTAGTGGCAATAGGTGAAACGGGATTAGACTATTTTCGCACAGGCGAGTCTGCAAGGATTTACCAACGCGAATCATTCCGCGCGCATATAGCACTTGCAAAAGAGCTTAATTTGCCGCTTCAAATTCACGATAGAGATGCTCATAGTGATGTTGTAGAAATTTTGCTAAAAGACGGAGCGCCAGAGCGCACAGTGTTTCACAGCTATTCTGGCGGGAAAGACTTAGCTCAAGTGCTAAAAGAAAACGGATGGTACGCAAGTTTTTCTGGAACGATTAGCTATAAAGGTAACGAAGATTTACAAGAATCTGCGCGAATCATTGGCAAAGATCATATAACTGTTGAAACAGATGCGCCGTACCTTACACCAATGCCGTATCGAGGTCGTCCGAACGCGCCTTATATGGTTCCTTATACACTTGAATCGTTAGCAACCGCGCTTGACTGTTCTTTGCTAGAAGTAGCAAAGTCAACTTTAAAAACAACGAAAGAAATCTACGGTTTTTAGATGATCTAGTCTTATATTCTTGCTTTGATTAAGCCTTATTTTTCAAGGATTCTATGCTGACTTTGCTTTATATATCTGTTATTGTATACAATATTTAGGTACAAATAAATAAAACTGTAAGCAGTAAGACCATATGCGACTTCTTATTATGGCAGATTATTGCAAAGAAGAGGTCTTACTTTTTGGAGGAAAAATCAAGCATGACTAAGTCACGCGTTTCAGCGCTATCTAACGATGACGCTAAGGATCTTCGCAACGGGGCGAAGGAGTCTGAGAAGGCTGCTAAGGGAGTAACGAACCCTAAAGAGGCGATTCTAAAAGCCGCTTCTTTTACAAAAGCGCCAAAAGTTTCTCAGAAAACCACCACTCGCGAAGAACGAGAGGCGTTGGCGTATCAGCAGGCTAAAGAAGTTAAAGAGGCTGAAAAGCTTGCGGATAGTGCGGTTAGAGGCCCGCTTGGAAGATTGTGGGCAAAGATACAAACCAGCTCAGATAAATTTACTTTAGGTATGTCGATAGTGGCATTGGGCGTTGTTTATGGAGATATTGGAACTTCTCCTTTGTACACTGCTCAAACATTCTTAGCTGGTCAAGGCGGATTGCAAAACATTAGTCGCGAAGCCGTTTACGGAATGTTATCCCTAGTGTTTTGGTCAATCACGCTGATCACAACCGTAAAATACGTGTTTGTAGCTATGCGCACAGACAACAAAGGCGAAGGTGGAATTTTTGCACTCTACTCGCTTATTAGACGGAAAGGCGCGTGGCTTGCGATTCCAGCAATGATTGGCGGTGCTGCGTTCCTTGCTGATTCTGTTCTAACTCCAGCAGTTTCAATATCTTCTGCAGTTGAAGGTCTGCGAACTATATCTGCGTTTAGGCCTATTTTCTTAGAAAACGACAATCTATCTTTAATGATCACCGTGGTTATTATTGTGATTCTGTTTTCGGTTCAACAGCGAGGAACTGAAAGAATAGGCAAAGTTTTCGGCATAGTAGTTATGATATGGTTCGGATTCCTAGCGCTTGTTGGAATCATGAATATTGGAGAAGATTGGGCAATTTTTGAAGCTTTGAACCCAATTTACGGCTTGAAGTTTTTGTTTAGTTCGCACAATGTGCAAGGAATGGCGTTAATGGGCATCATATTCCTTTCCACAACAGGTGCGGAAGCCTTGTATTCTGATATGGGTCATGTTGGGCGTGGAAACGTTTACGTTACGTGGCCATTTATTAAAGTTGCTCTTGTTCTAAACTACTTTGGTCAAGGCAGCTGGATGCTACAACATCAAAACAATAAAGCATTATGGTCTATAGAAGGCTTAAATCCTTTCTTCCAGATGCTCAGCCCGAATTTACGTTATGTAGCAGTTGTGCTTTCTGTAACAGCAGGCATTATTGCATCACAGGCTTTGATTACTGGTGCATTCACTATGGTTTCAGAAGCTACAAGCCTTAATTGGATGCCTCATCTCCAGGTGCGTTACCCTGCGCGTACTCGTGGTCAGCTTTATATTCCAGTTGTTAATTTTGTGCTTTGTCTTGCAACTCTTACGGTTTTAGCTGTGTTTAAAGATTCAGAGCATATTTCGGGAGCATATGGTCTTGCACTTACGCTTACCATGATTGCTACAACAACACTTCTTACTGTTCACATGTGGTATCAAAAGAAGAAGATTGCTGCTTTAATTTTTGCCACTGTGTTCTTGATTATCGAGATTTTGTTCTTTATAGCATCTATGGCAAAATTCATGCATGGTGGTTGGTTTACCATGATTCTTGGGGCTACGATTCTTATCGTTATGCTCACTTGGAAGGATGGCACTAAGATTGAGCGTTCTCAACGCTTGCACATGAAGCCTAAGGATTTTCTGCCTGTGCTAGATAAGCTTCATCGTGATTTCCGTATTCCTTATTTTGCGGATAACATTGTTTATTTGACTTCCGATAAGGAAATGAAGCGTTTGGATACTGGAATCTTCTTCTCTATTTTTGCGGATCATCCTAAGCGTGCGCGCGCGTGGTGGGCTGTGTCAGTGGAAACGGATGATGCTCCGTTTACTCGCGAATATTGCGTGGAGAATTTTGGTACGGACTATTTGTTCCGCGTTAAGATCAAACTTGGGTTTAAGGTTTCTCCTTCGATTCCTGCGTATTTGCATCAGATTATGCACGATTTGTCGCATACTGGCGAGCTTCCGCAACAGCAATCTGTGTACCCTAAGGTTGATGCGGATCCAGATATTGGTCCAATTCGTTACGTGCTTTTACATAAGGCTTTGATGCCTGAGTCGAATATTTCTTTGCGTGGTGCGTTATCGCTAAAAATGAAGTATGCGATTCGTCATATTGCTGGTACGCCTGTTAAGTGGTTTGGATTAGCTCCGTATAATCCTGTTGTAGAAGTTCAGCCGTTGTTTGTTTCCACTCGTAGACCTCCTCGTTTAAAGAGAGAAGAAGTTGCTTCTTCTAGAGCAGTTCAGTCTTTGCAAGGTTCAGGAATTGTGTCTGATGTTGCGTCGGATGCTGAACAAACAACTATTATGAACGCTAGAGATATTGTTAATGCAAATGTTTCTAGCGATGGCAAGTCTGAGAAGTCTGAAAAGTCTGCAAATAAGGAGACTAAGGAATCTAAAATATCTAACACTGGCAAAATCGCTAGAATAGATACTGGTCAGATTAAAGCAGTTAAAAAGTGAAGTGATTTAAGCAACTAAGCAACAAGTGCTTTGTTTGTGTTGCTTTGTTTTAAGGAGCGCGGTGTAATTATGCTTGCAGATTTGCCTGATTTTAATAGGATCGAAAAGTTGCATCGCGCTACTGCGCCAAGTGAAGCTGCGTACAATTTGATTCACTGCCATTGTGTTGTTATTGCTACGATTTCTTGGATGATCGCAAGACGCCAAAATCAGTTGTTGGCTTTTAAGCAGCTTGGTAGTATTGAGGATTTTGCGGATAAGTCGCCAGCATCCGTCGAACGGATTATGCTTTGTCAAATATCTAAAATCAATAAAGACTTAAAAAGTAGATGTGATTTAGCAAAGTCGTGTCTTGAAAAATTAATAAATTTAGATCCGTTATCTCTTCCTCAAATCGATGGAGGTGCGGCTCCAAGTGATTATGTAGACGAATATGCTGCATTTGCTGGAGGATTGTTGCACGATATAGGAACTTATTTTGTTTTAGCTAAAGATGGTTCGCGCGAAGAGAACGGTAAGTTGGAGTTTGACGGTCCTCATTATATTTTGCACGGCTTGCGCGGCTACAACTATTTGATTGATAACGGTTTTAGCGAAGATACTGCGCAATTTGCGCGTAATCATACTGGTGTAGGGCTGACTCGCGAGCAAGTTGTTTCTCAGAATTTACCGCTTCCAGCTGGCGACTATATTCCGCAAACTATTGAACAAGAAATTGTGATGGTCGCAGATAAATACAACAGTAAGTCGATTCCGCCGCGATTTTTAACAGTTGATACATATAGATGTAAAGCTGAACGATTTGGCGAAGAAAATGCAAAGCGATGGATGTTCTTGGTTAATAAGTATGGCAGAGTGAGTGTTTGCAAGCTTGCAGATTTCTTTGGGCTTAAGGTTGATTAGACAAAGTTGATTAAGCTTTGCTTTTATGGCTATAAAGCCGCTAATCCAAGTGCAGTGTTTACTTCGGCTACAATATCGTGCATAGCAGCGCTTGCTGCAGCTGCGTCACCTTCCATAATTGCCTGCGTTACCTTTTTATGGTTTAATATCGCTTCTTTATTTGGTTTTTGCGGATAAAGATTTAGCTCAACTCTGCCGCGTAATACGCTTTCGACTATTGAACTAAGTTTTGCAAAAATCGGGTTACCGCTATTTGCAAGCAAAAGAGTATGGAACTGGATATCTAATTCATGAAAATCTGCCAGTCTATTTTCTTCTACCGCTTTTACCATATCGTGACCAATTACGCCCAATTTATAGCGTATTTCTACATCTCCGCGTAATGCACATCCAGCTGCTGCGGCAGGTTCTACAACAAGACGAAGTTCTGTTAATGCTCGTAGTTCATTTTCTCTGTATGGTGAATGTAGTTTCCATGTGATTACTCGTGTATTTAAATCGTCCCAATTTTCTGGATTGCAAGCTATTACGCCTGTTCCGCGTTGAAATTGTACGCAACCCAAAGATGCTAATAGTCTTGTTGCTTCTCGAGCTACTGTTCTAGATATTCCATATTGTTTTTGAATATCTTCTAGTTTTCGATTAGTTTTTGGCTCCCATTTGTTATTTACTATTTCATCTGCGAGAGAATCTGCTATAGATAGATGTAAAGGAGCGTTTTCGGTCACTAAGTCACTAGAAATTTGACTTTGTGTGGTATTAGACACCATATTTGCCTCGCAGTTTTATGTATACTTATGGTTTCATCCTAGCAAATAGAAAATGAAAATATAGTTATGCTCAAAAAATAACATATCAAAGACTCTTAATTCTTTGACAAAGAGTCTTTGTGTGGTATTCTTATAGTGTTGTCAATAACAAAGGAGCTATTATGGCGATTCACATTGTAGTGATGGGCGTTGCTGGTTGCGGCAAGTCTACTGTTTCTGAGGCAATTCGCGATCAACTTGGTTACACTTTGGCAGAAGGCGATGATTTTCATCCAAAAGCTAATATAGATAAAATGTCCGCAGGAATTGCGTTAACAGATGAAGATCGTTGGCCTTGGTTGGATCTTATTAACAAATGGATGGTTGCGCGTGAAAGTCTTGGAGAAAACACAGTTGTTTCAAGCTCTGCATTAAAACGGTCATATCGCGAAGTTCTTTCTAAAAATCTAAACGTGTACTTCTTGCATTTAAACGGAAGCCATGAGTTAATAGCGCAGAGGCTAAAAGATCGTAAAGGACACTTTATGCCACCATCTTTATTGCCAAGTCAGTTTGCAATTTTGGAGCCTCTAGGTAAAGAAGAAAACGGAACCGTTATATCGATTGAAGGTTCTGTTGAAGATATGGTTCATAGAGCTATCAAAGCAGTAAAAACATATGAACAATCGCAGCTGCAAAAACAATCATAAATGCAAAACAATAGCAATTGTAAAGTGGCGCAATTGTAAAGCAGCACAAAAATATACATTCAAAAATTACTAACGCAAATAACAAAGTTGTTAGCGCATTGATCGTAAACAAAAGATCACAAGGAATTATAAATAAAGCATCACAATAATTAAAACAATTCACAAAATCATGGAGGATTTATGAGTGGGTTAATTCTTGCGGCAATATTAGGTATAGCGCTTATTGTCGTACTTATTGCAGTGGTAAAAGTACATCCCTTCCTATCGTTAATGATTGGTTCGATTGCAACTGCAATCATTGCAGGAGTTCCATATGATAAAAGTCTTACAAGCTTTACTAATGGAGTTGGTTCCACAGCATCAGGAGTTGGATTACTCATTGCTTTAGGCGGAATTATTGGAATTCTTCTTACGCGTTCTGGTGGAGCAGACGTGATTTGTGACACCATACTTAAGAAAGCTCCAGAACATAAGCTTCCATGGGCTATGGCGCTGAGCGCATTTATTGTTGGAATTCCACTGTTCTTTGAAGTTGGTGTAGTGATACTTATACCAATTATTCTTCTTGTTGCTCGTCGTACAAAAATGCCAGTAATTGCTTTAGGAATACCGGCGCTCGCAGGCTTATCGGCTTTGCATGCTTTTGTACCGCCACATCCTGGACCACTTGTTGCTATTGATGCTTTGCACGCAAACCTTGGATTGACTTTGGCTTTTGGTTTGATTATCGCCATACCAACTGTAGCAATCGCAGGACCTCTAATGGTTCATTGGATGGTAAAAATGGTTCCTATTCAAGCTAAGCAAGAAGAAGACAATAAGAAGGAAGATAAGCCACAAAATCGTCCTACATTCGCGGAAGCATCTAGCGTAATTTTACTTCCAGTAATTCTTATGCTTGCAGCCAGTGTTGTTGATATTACGGGGCAATCAAAATCTACATTTGGTAGTGTAATCGCATGGATTGGAACACCACTTGAAGCTCTTACAATCACTACTATTTTTGCGATGATATTATTTGCTATTCGCGCAAAGTGGAGTAGGGATACATTAAATTCTCTGGTAGGCCTTTCGTTCTCCTCAATTGCAAGTATCTTGTTGATCGTTGCTGCTGGAGGTGGATTCAAGCAGACTCTTGTAGATTCTGGAATTGGTAAAGTTATTGCTACGGGTATTGTTCAGGCAAATCTTAATCCTCTTCTTGCTGGATGGATTGTTGCTGTACTAATTAGGCTGGCGACTGGATCTGCAACCGTTGCAACCGTAACGGCATCTGGTATTGTTGCACCTTTGGCTGCAAATCTAAATCAAGTACAATTAGCGTTACTCGTACTAGCTATTGGTGCTGGATCAATCTTCTTATCTCATGTAAATGATGCTGGATTCTGGTTGGTTAAAGAATATTTCGGTATGAGCGTAGGACAAACATTTAAAACATGGTCATTAATGGAAACAGTATTGTCTGTTGTTGGACTTGCAATTATTATGCTAGTTTCCGCTGTTGTTCCTGTGTTCATATGAAATTAAAAAGATTATCTGAATAAGTTTTGTGACAGTTTTGCAAAAGTTATTAAAAGTTATTAAAAGTTATCAAAAAATTTGAAGGAAGGAATTTATTATGCAATTAGGTGTTATCGGTTTAGGGCGCATGGGTGGAAACATGGTTAAGCGCTTGCGCGAAGGAGGTCATGAAGTTGTTGGATATGACGTTAGTGCCGAATCAAATCGAGATGTTGATTCTTTAGAAAAATTGGTACAAAGACTTTCTAGTCCGCGTATTGTATGGGTTATGGTTCCAGCTGGTTTTCCTACAGACACAACTATCGAAAAATTAAGCAATCTTCTTGAAGATAATGATCTAGTAATTGATGGAGGTAATACCAGGTATATTGATGATCAACGTCATTCTGTTGAATTAAAAGCAAAGGGAATCCATTTTATGGATGTTGGAGTTTCAGGAGGAGTTTGGGGCTCGACTCGTGGTTACGCATTGATGGCTGGCGGCTCCTATGAAGATTATCAGAGAATGCTACCAATTTTCGAGACTTTGAAGCCTGAAGGCCCTGACGGACTCGTTCACGCTGGTGCTGTTGGCGGTGGTCATTTTGCCAAGATGGTTCACAATGGAATTGAATATGGCATGATGCAGGCTTTTGGTGAAGGCTTTGCAACAATGATGCGTTCAGAATTAATAGATGATCCAGCTAAGGTTATGTCTTCATGGCGCCAAGGTTCTGTTGTTCAATCTTGGTTGCTTGACTTATTCGCGCGCGCTGCAAAAGACGATCCAACATTAGAATCTATGCCTCCTGTTGCTAATGAATCTGGTGAAGCAAAGTGGATGGTTGAAGCTGCACTTGAACTTGGTGTTCCAACCCCAGTTACCGCATGCTCATTGTGGGCTCGCCAAGTATCTCGCGGAGGTGGAGATGACACTTTGCGAGTAGTTTCATCGTTGCGTGCGCAGTTTGGTGGTCATGTCACTAAAAAATAGTCAAAGTAAGTAGAAAATATCTAAGGTAAAAATAGATAAAAAATAGATAAAGATTGTATAGATGGGCAGTTATGTGTTAATTGCCCATCTATTTTATTTTCGACACTCCCGGGTTTTGTGTTTTTTATGGTTTTTTGTTTGTTTTTTGGGTTGTTTTTGGTTTTGTGTTGGTGGTTGTGGTGGTTTGTTGTGGTTTTTTGCGTGTTTTCGACACGCCGATGTTTTGGCTTGTTTTCAATGGTTTTGTGGTGTTTGTTTGGTGTTGGTTTGCGTTTTGGTGGGGTTTGGTGTAAGTTTATCTCTTGCTGCTCAGCGCGGCTGGTTCTCCTCGGTTGAGGTTGATGGGCCGGCTGGTGTGGTGGTGGTTTGAGAACTCAAGAGCGTGTCTGTACTACTTATTAGTTAATTATTGCCAGTTCATTGTCAGCCTCACGGATTGTGGGGTGCCTGAGAGATGGTTAAATGATGGTGAGGTTTTTTGTTGGGATGTTCTTTCCTTAAAGAATGTCTCGTCTTTTTCTTTTATATTGGAGCCTTTTGTTGGCTCTTCATTGAAGTTTTTCGTGGAGGGTTCGATTCTGGCTCAGGATGAACGCTGGCGGCGTGCTTAACACATGCAAGTCGAACGGGATCTGACCAGCTTGCTGGTTGGTGAGAGTGGCGAACGGGTGAGTAATGCGTGACCAACCTGCCCCATGCTCCAGAATAGCTCTTGGAAACGGGTGGTAATGCTGGATGCTCCAACTTGACGCATGTCTTGTTGGGAAAGTGTTTAGTGGCATGGGATGGGGTCGCGTCCTATCAGCTTGTAGGCGGGGTAATGGCCCACCTAGGCTTCGACGGGTAGCCGGCCTGAGAGGGCGGACGGCCACATTGGGACTGAGATACGGCCCAGACTCCTACGGGAGGCAGCAGTGGGGAATATTGCGCAATGGGGGGAACCCTGACGCAGCGACGCCGCGTGCGGGATGAAGGCCTTCGGGTTGTAAACCGCTTTTGATTGGGAGCAAGCCTTTTGGGTGAGTGTACCTTTCGAATAAGCGCCGGCTAACTACGTGCCAGCAGCCGCGGTAATACGTAGGGCGCAAGCGTTATCCGGAATTATTGGGCGTAAAGAGCTTGTAGGCGGTTCGTCGCGTCTGGTGTGAAAGCCCATCGCTTAACGGTGGGTTTGCGCCGGGTACGGGCGGGCTAGAGTGCAGTAGGGGAGACTGGAATTCTCGGTGTAACGGTGGAATGTGTAGATATCGGGAAGAACACCAATGGCGAAGGCAGGTCTCTGGGCTGTTACTGACGCTGAGAAGCGAAAGCGTGGGGAGCGAACAGGATTAGATACCCTGGTAGTCCACGCCGTAAACGGTGGACGCTGGATGTGGGGCCCATTCCACGGGTTCTGTGTCGGAGCTAACGCGTTAAGCGTCCCGCCTGGGGAGTACGGCCGCAAGGCTAAAACTCAAAGAAATTGACGGGGGCCCGCACAAGCGGCGGAGCATGCGGATTAATTCGATGCAACGCGAAGAACCTTACCTGGGCTTGACATGTGCCTGACGACTGCAGAGATGTGGTTTCCTTTCGGGGCAGGTTCACAGGTGGTGCATGGTCGTCGTCAGCTCGTGTCGTGAGATGTTGGGTTAAGTCCCGCAACGAGCGCAACCCTCGCCCTGTGTTGCCAGCGGGTTATGCCGGGAACTCACGGGGGACCGCCGGGGTTAACTCGGAGGAAGGTGGGGATGACGTCAGATCATCATGCCCCTTACGTCCAGGGCTTCACGCATGCTACAATGGCCAGTACAACGGGTTGCTTCATGGTGACATGGTGCTAATCCCTTAAAACTGGTCTCAGTTCGGATCGTAGTCTGCAACTCGACTACGTGAAGGCGGAGTCGCTAGTAATCGCGAATCAGCAACGTCGCGGTGAATGCGTTCCCGGGCCTTGTACACACCGCCCGTCAAGTCATGAAAGTGGGCAGCACCCGAAGCCGGTGGCCTAACCCTTTTGGGATGGAGCCGTCTAAGGTGAGGCTCGTGATTGGGACTAAGTCGTAACAAGGTAGCCGTACCGGAAGGTGCGGCTGGATCACCTCCTTTCTACGGAGTTTTTGTGCACGCTCGGTTGAGTGTGGTTACTGGTGTGGAAAACAATAGTTAATGTTTTTAGATGAGTTTGTTGGGCATGCTTTTGGGTTCCCGGATTGCCACCCCCCTTTTTTTGGGGTTGCGGTCCTGACCCTTGGATTACAGGTTGAGGCTTTTTGGTTTTTGGCTTGTGTTCTTGGTGTTTGGTGGTTTGAGAACTGGATAGTGGACGCGAGTAAGAATAGTGAGACTATTTTTGGTTTTGCTTGTTTTTACTTTTATCAATTTCAACCGGCTCCATTTTGGTGGAGTCGCTTGATCGTTTTGTGATCGTTTAGTGTGATGATTTATTGTCTAGAGAGTTAAGCGATAGGCTTTTTACTGGTGTATCACTGGTAAGGGCGTATGGTGGATGCCTTGGTAGACAGGACCGATGAAGGACGTGACGGGCTGCGATATGCCTCGGGGAGCTGCCGAGTGGGCTTTGATCCGAGGATTTCCGAATGGGGAGACCCGGCCACTGTTATGGGTGGTCACCACAGTTTTTGTGGGGGGTACGCAGGGAAGTGAAACATCTCAGTACCTGCAGGAAAGGATACTCCGTGAGTAGTGGCGAGCGAAAGCGGATCAGGCTAAACCGAGTACGTGTGATAACCGTCAGGTGTTGCGTATTCGGGGTCGTGGGATTGACTGTTCAGCCTCTGACGGGGTTGAGAAGAGTGATAAAATGTCGTGTTATGTGAATGGGATTGAATTCCCAGCCGTAGAGGGTGATGGCCCCGTAGCAGGTTGCGCGATGTCTTTTTATGTTTATTCCCAAGTAGCGCGGGCCTCGTGGAATCCCGCGTGAATCTGCCCAGACCGTTGGGTAAGCCTAAGTATTCCTGTCTGACCGATAGTGTACTAGTACCGTGAGGGAAAGGTGAAAAGCACCCCGGGAGGGGAGTGAAATAGTTCCTGAAACCGTGCGCTTACAATCCGTCGGAGCCTTCTTTGTGGGGTGACGGCGTGCCTATCGAAAAATGAGTCTGCGAGTCAGTGGTATGTGGCGAGGCTAACCCGGGTGGGGGAGCCGTAGCGAAAGCGAGTTTTAAAAGGCGTTTTAGTCGCATGTCCTGGACCCGAAGCGGGATGATCTAGCCCTGAGCAGGTTGAAGCGCGGGTAAGACCGTGTGGAGGACCGAACCCACCTAGGTTGAAAACTGGGGGGATGACTTGGGGTTAGGGGTGAAAGGCCAATCAAATTCCGTGATAGCTGGTTCTCTCCGAAATGCATTTAGGTGCAGCGTCATGTTATTGCTTGCAGGGGGTAGAGCTACTGGATGCTTGCGGGCCCATACCGGGTACTAATAGCAGCCAAACTCCGAATACCTGTTAGGTTTATCATGGCAGTGAGTCGGCGGGGGATAAGCTCCGTCGTCAAAAGGGAAACAGCCCTGATCGTCGTCTAAGGTCCCGAAGCGCGTGCTAAGTGGGAAAGGATGTGGAGTCGCATAGACAGCCAGGAGGTTGGCTCAGAAGCAGCCATCCTTGAAAGAGTGCGTAACAGCTCACTGGTCTAGTGGTTCCGCGCCGACAATGTAGCGGGGCTTAAGCACGCCACCGAAGACGCGACTGCATGATTTAGTTCATGTGGGGTAGGAGAGCGTCCTGTATGGGGTGAAGCGGCAGTGTGAACTTGTCGTGGACTATACGGGAGTGAGAATGCAGACATGAGTAGCGAGAGACAGGTGTGAATCCTGTCCGCTGAATGACTAAGGGTTCCGGGGCCACGTTCGTCGTCCCCGGGTGAGTCGAGTCCTAAGGCGAGGCCGACAGGCGTAGTCGAATGGATGAACGGGTTGATATTCCCGTACCGGTGTTACACCGTTCGAACTGAATCTGAGAGTACTAACCTTCGTTATTCTGGTTGATTATCTTTCGGGGTTTTCTTCTGGTTTAGTGTTGGGACTGTATCGGTAGTAGGTTAGCGTGGGAGTGACGCGGGTAGGTAGCCGGCTGCGGAGGTGGTTTTCCGTGGCTAAGCGTGTGGGCTGTCCTCTAGGTAAATCCGGGGGATGTTTAAGCTGAGGCGTGATGGGTAGGCTGTAAGGCTGATTCCGGTGATCCTGCTTGCCGAGAAAAGCTTCAACGTGAGGTGTGATTCCGCTCGTACCCTAAACCGACACTGGTGGTCTGGTAGAGTATACCAAAGCGATCGGGCGAATCCTGGCCAAGGAACTCGGCAAATTACTCCCGTGCCTTCGGCATAAGGGAGACCCCTGATGGTGATGTTTTTTACAAGCGGAGCTGTTGGGGGTGGCACAAGCTAGGGGGTAGCGACTGTTTACCAAAAACACAGGAGCGTGCGAAGGCGTAAGCCGCTGTATACGCTCTGACGCCTGCCCGGTGCCGGAAGGTTAAGAGGATCCGTTAGCTTCGGTGAAGCGGTGAATTTAAGCCCCGGTAAACGGCGGTGGTAACTATAACCATCCTAAGGTAGCGAAATTCCTTGTCGGGTAAGTTCCGACCTGCACGAATGGCGTAACGACTTCCCCACTGTCTCGGCCAGGAGCCCGGCGAAATTGCAGTACGAGTAAAGATGCTCGTTAAGCGCAGAAGGACGAAAAGACCCCGGGACCTTTACTATACCTTGGTATTGTCGTTAGGTGTGGATCGTGTAGCATAGGCGGGAGGCTGTGAAGCGTGGGCGCTAGCTTGCGTGGAGTCGATCAGTGAAATACCGCTCTTTCCATATCTGGCGTCTAACCTCGACACGTTATCCGTGTTAGGGACAGTGCCTGGCGGGTAGTTTAACTGGGGCGGTTGCCTCCTAAAGAGTAACGGAGGCGCTCAATGGTCCGCTCAGCCCGGTTGGCAATCGGGTGTTGAGTGTAATCGCACAAGCGGGCTTGACTGTGAGACTGACGGGTCGAGCAGGGACGAAAGTCGGAGATAGTGATCCGGTGCCGGCGTACGGACGTGGCATCGCTCAACGGATAAAAGGTACCCCGGGGATAACAGGCTGATCATTCCCAAGAGTCCATATCGACGGGATGGTTTGGCACCTCGATGTCGGCTCGTCGCATCCTGGGGCTGGAGCAGGTCCCAAGGGTTCGGCTGTTCGCCGATTAAAGCGGCACGCGAGCTGGGTTCAGAACGTCGTGAGACAGTTTGGTCTCTATCCTCTGCGCTCGTTGGAATGTTGAGGAGACCTGCCCATAGTACGAGAGGACCTGGGTGGACGAACCTCTGGTATGCCGGTCGTCACGCCAGTGGCGCTGCCGGTTAGCTACGTTTGGAAGGGATAACCGCTGAAAGCATCTAAGCGGGAAGCCTGCTCCAAGATTAGCATTCCTTGCACTTTGTGTGTGAGCCCCCATGTAGAACACGTGGTTGATAGGCTGGATGTGGAAGCCCTGTAAGGGGTGGAGCTGACCAGTACTAATGGGCGATTGTGATACTACTTGTATTGCTTATCGTTTAATTCTCTTAATAGTATGGAGTGTTAAATGATCATGATTATGGTTAAGTTGTTGATTTTGATGATTGTTTCTTCTGTTTGCTCGCGTTCATGTCCGGTTCCCAAACCGCCAATTTGCCGCTCGTTTAAAGCGAGTGTATAATCTAGTTTTGCGGTGGTCATGGCTCAGGTGAGACGCCCGGTCCCATTCCGAACCCGGAAGCTAAGGCCTGACACGGTGAGGGTACTGCACTCGATAGGGTGTGGGAGACTAGCACGCTGCCGCATTATTCTTTGATAAGCGGGGAACTTGATTGTTCCCCGCTTTTTTATTATTTAAGTTTAGGTTATCGTCGAACACGTTCATATTCTTGTAGTGCGATTGTACCAAAACATGTTAGTGTAAAGAATCTTGTTAGCGTAAAGAGTAGTGTGTAAGTGTAGCTTTAACACAATTAGACGGAAGTATGTATGAAAAAGGCTCTTATTAACATTGATTATACGAATGATTTCGTTGCAAGTGATGGCTCGCTTACAGTAGGAGAGCCTGCACAAAAGCTCGAGAAGCGAATTACAGAGATATCGCAAGAATTTCTAGACGCTGGAGAATTCGTTGTTTTTGCAATCGATACGCATCATCTAAACGATCCGTATCATCCTGAAACTAAGCTTTTCCCACCTCACAATATTGCTGGAACACACGGTCAGGAGCTCTATGGCACTCTTGGTGATTTTTATGAGGCAAATAAAGATAAAAGCAACGTTTATTACATTCATAAAACTCGCTACTCGTCGTTTAATGGCACTGATTTGCTGATTAAACTTCGCGAACGTCATATTGAGGAGCTGCATTTGGTAGGCGTTTGCACAGATATTTGCGTGCTTCACACGGCTGTCGATGCGTATAATCTTGGATTCAAGATTGTGGTTCACAAAGATGCTGTCGCAAGCTTTGATCCTCAAGGTCACGAGTGGGCTTTGCGCCACTTTAAGACTTGCCTTAATGCGGATATTGTAGAAGGCTGAGAATTTTAGCTACAAACTATTTAAATAATTATTAAATAGTTATTAAAAATAATCGACGCTGGTTGCTTTGAGCTGCCAGCGTTTTTGTTTAATCGGAGTGTCGACTTGACTATTAATGAGAATCATTATTATTATTGATAGACGTTGTAAAGATGTCTTCGAGTAGTTATGTGTAAAAGAAGAGTACACATTGCGAAATAGAGAAGATGAAGTGTAGAGAGCGAAATAGTAATTATGACTCAGGTCATTAAGAATATGGTAAAACGCGCGTTTGCAATGTGTGGCGTTGCGGTGCTTGCGTTTGCGGTGCTGGTATCGGGGTTCAGCGCTGCTTTACCGGCAGTTGCATTAGAAAATGGTAATCCTGCTGAAAAATACGATCCTACAAAAAAGGAAGTGCTAAGTCACGGTCATACAGACGTGTTTTACCCAATTCAATACAATGGTAAATTCATTATGGCCGTCGAAAAAGACGCTGCTACTTTCTTAAAGCCTGAAAACACTACTTTGCGCGTAGCCAAAAGCACGTATACTACAAAATCGCAACTTCCTGCTCTCGCTACTGAATACTACTATCTCGATAGTTCCGGAAATCAAAAAGGAAACCCCCTCTTCCCAGGTTGGGACACAGGTTATGCTGCATCTTTAGTTGGCGCATCTCACGCAGATGATGCAACAGCAGATATTGCAATTCAGCAAGTTACTGGACCAATGAACGGGCGCATTCTGCTTTGGACTACCGATGGCATTGGAAAAAATTCGAAGAAATTATCATTTGAAGAGAATGATTTAGACGACGAACCTGATACTGATGGCAGTCGATTTATGCTACCTGGCGTAATTCACCAACATACTGCTGGCCACGTGCATGCAAACTGGGGATTTACGCAGCCTGGCGTTTACAAACTAAAAGTAGCAGCAACTATTACAAATAAGAACACTAAGAAGCAGATTACAACCGAACCTGCAGAATACACTTTTGAAGTAGAAGATACATATTCAGGCGAAGTACCTGTTTCTGGCATTACGGAAACGCTTGATTTGCACCGTCGCGGTGATTTTATTAATCCTGACGATGATGAAGAAGCGCACGAAGCTTCCAAAGATCATAAAGACACGGATAAAGACGATGGCGGCGATATGCGCATCGGCAATATTCGTGATTCCGGACCTCATCCGCATTATCATTCATACGAAGGTTATGGTGGTTTAGACTTAAAAGTAGTTAACAAACCAAAGGGCGCTCGTATTGAGTGGAGATATGTGCGTGCTGACGAAGGTCCTGACGCGTATGGAACCACTCTTTTTGCTGAGAGATTGCAGCTTCCAGCTGAGCCTGCAATGAACAAGATGAAAGTGTATGCTCACGCAACTGAAGGTGAAACGCAAGTTGGCAAAGATACTGCGTCTGCAACCATCGCCGTTGAAGATCACGGTGCTGACGGACATCCTGTAGTAAAAGCAATTGCTCCTTATAAGCGTTTCAAACCAGGGGATACTTTACACGCGAAAACAGTATTGCTTAACCCTCATGTTGCAACCGACGGTGTTACCGGTGCGCCAATTGACGATCCGACAAGTCCAGTAACTTCCATTGTTAAAGATTATGTTTGGTTGATGAAAAAGGAAGGAGAAAGCGAATTTAAGCGCATTCCGGGTGCCGTGAACAGCAAGTTGGAGCTAAAACTTGATGCGTCAATGCAAGGTGCAACGATTCGTCCTTCCTTAGTTTTAAAGAACGGTGAGCTTTATCGTAATAAAATGTTTGATGAGTTTTGCGATTATGTTATTGAGATGAAAGGTGTTCCTCACTCTCATAACCATGATGGCGATGATGATCAAAGTGGTTCTGATTCTGAGGATGATGAGAATCCTCATGGGAAAAAGCGACATGAGAAGCGACATAATAATCGTCATAATAAGCGCAAAAATAAGACTAAGCATTTCGCTGGTGGAAAGAACTTTTTGAAAGGCGTATTCGGTGGTGCTGCAAATTCTGGACTATTCGGATCTAGCTCTAACGGTGGATTCCAATTCGAATCTAATTTCTTTAAGAAATCTGGCAAAAAATTAAAGCGCGCAAAGAATAATCGCAATAAGACTAACCGCAATAAGACTAACCGCAATAATCGTAAGAATAATCCTAAAAATAATACGCAAAGTGGTGCTAGTTCTGGTTCTAGTTCTTTTACAAGAACAGAAAATTCAAGCGGAACATCGTTACATAATTCATCGCGACGAACTTCTGACGGAACTCATACTAAGAACAAGAGCTCTAAGAAAAGTGGACAGACTATTCGTAATTTCGTAAGAACAGATAATAATTCTGGCAATAAGTCCAAAAATAGTTCTGTCAATAACTCTGATTTTGTTAAGAGTAATGAACGTCATGCTTTGCAAGGTGCAAGGCAATACAACGAAGAATCTGATGAAACGTATGAAGATGATTCAGATGATATAAAAGGTGATAGTTCTTCGATTAAGTGGATTGCGGTTGCAGCTTCAGGTGCGAGCGTCGGCTTATGCACAATAACTGGTGCATGCGGCGCATTGGTACGTCCTAGATTGAAATTGTTGTAAATGGTATTCGTATTATTACTAGAAAGTTTAAATAATGAATTACAAACAAAATGAAACATTGCAAGTAAAACGAAAGCATGTATATTCTACTGCGTTGCTTGCGCTCATATTTTCTTTAGTAACTTTGGTTGCATCTTTATGTGCACCAAATCCAATGCAGGAAACTGCTTATGCTAATGAAGGCAATCAGCCAGTTATGATTCAAGCAGGTCATGCTGATTTTGGACCAACGCTAATCGACGGCAAATGGAAATTGAAGATTCGTGATGATACTGGTGACGAACCAGTGTGGCGAGACCCAGAAAATGTGGTATTTAAATTAGGTGGCAATTCAATAATTCCTATGCCTGATGATGCTGCCTACAGTTTTATTGGCGAAAAGCCTGGAACCAAGCTTTACGTAATTCCACAAACTCAAAATCCTGATGTGCCGTGGCTTGGTTGGAATACGCAGGAAGGTGGCGTGCTTAACGAGCTCGATCGCGGTGCAAACCTTTCTCTTGAAGGAGTAAGCGGCCCGGGTAAACTGCATGTTTACTTAGAAAATGGCAACAACAATCCACAGCAACTTTGGGATAGTACTAAAGGATATCCGCAAAACAGCTGGATTGAAGCCAACGCTCATACTCACGTGAATTGGGTGTTTTCTAAGCCTGGAATTTATCATGTGAAGCTTACTTTTTCAGGAAAGCTTAAAAATGGACGCGCAGTAAGCGATACGCGTGTTCTTAATTTTGCGGTTGGAGATAATACCGATCCTAATGCTGCTTTAGGTGCGAGTGCTGCTGGAGCAAGTGGCAACGAGGGCGACGAAGAGGGTCAAGATGAAGAAGATAACGATGAATCCGAAAAAGATGAAGCTAATCATCATCACGAACTCCTTAACAACAAGCATAAGCATTCTCACAAAGTATCTGAAAAAAGTGACGATACAGCTTTAGTTCTTCAAATCGTAGGTATTTTCGTGGCTATTATTGCCGTAATTATTGTGATTTTTGTACTAATAGCTGTAGTTAAAAGCAAGAAAGCACGAAATCTTGCGCTTGCTAAGCAAGTTTCTGCACAAGCTAATCAACAGTATGCAAATAATGCAAATTCTGTGAATAATGCAAATGGTGACAATACCTTGTCAAATCTAGTGCGTGATCAAGAAACGACAGTAATGTCACCAATTAATAATTCTCAATATTCTCAATCAGACAATATGCAATCTGATGGTACTCAGTGGAAATAATGGTGTGACGAAAATGGTTCGTAATAGTATAAAGAAATTATCTCGCGCTTTATTGGTGGGCGTGTGCTTGTGTGGCATGATGATGGGAACTCCCACGGCTTTTGCTGACAATGGCAGTGACGCAACTGTTGTAAGCGGAAAGAAATCTTCTAAAGATTTTGACGCAATAAAGCAAGCCAATTTTAAAGCGTGTGCAACTGCTCGCTTAGATAAAACTGCTTCACAACCTGCGGCTGATAGTAAAGTTGCAATGTGCCATGCGTATAAAGGGCATGCTGACGTTTTTGCAACTTTCTTTGATACTACAAGCAGGCGCATGGTATTAGGAACCTTGGGAGATGCGTTTGAAAGTGAAGATCATAATGGCACTCGTTACGATACGAATCGACTTATTTTTGAAGTCGGCTCTAAAAATATCATGCAGTTTTCCAAAGATGAGAACGATCCGATAATAAAAGAAATCTACGCAACAACTCGCGAAGGTGTAGTCTGGTTCTTTGATCAATCTGGAGCTGGAAATACTGGTGCATTATGGCCTGGTTTAGACACTAGACCGTTATATAAGGGAGCTGGTTCTACTTCAGTTAATCCAACGGTCAAACTGTCATTAACTGGTATCGAAGCACCTCACAATGGCGAAGTTTTTATGTACACTCGCAGCGGTGACGATTATGAGAAAATGCTCGGCTCTGCTGAAAACTGGCCGAAAGATGTTGACGTCACTGAGACTGGTGGCAAGCATTTGCACATGTATTGGTCTTTTAACCGTCCTGGTGTGTACAAGTTAAAAATGAAGGCTACTACTACCGTTGGTGACGAGGAGCAAAGTTCTGAGCAAATCTATACATTCCACGTCACTAATCATGATGTAACAGTTGGGGATTTTGCTGATTATGATGGCGCATCTTTTGATGGTGATGAAGATGGTGAAGATGACGAAGAAGATTCAGATGATAATGACGATTCTCAAAGTGAGGATCACAGCATTAATGTGCAACAAAGTAACGGATCTTTCTTCATTAACGGTAATAACAACACTGTGTATGTGACTCCATGGCCTGGAGCAAAAATGCAACAACAAGGACTTCTTGGAAGTAATAAAGGACTTGCTGGAAATAATAACGGTGGTCTTATTAATGGGGAACATAACGCGAAAAGCGGAAAGCAAGATTCTCAAAGTCAGCAATCTGCTGCGCTAAAGTTCAAAGACATCAAGGGTGACAAGCTTGTTATAGACCACGGTCACGTTGATATTGCTGTATATACTGGCGATTCAAATAAAGTCGATATGGCTGTGCAAGAAGATGTGACAGGAAGCCACGTCTTTAGAGACCCAGACACAGTTGTATTCGCAGTTGGTGATGCTGGTAAAACTAACGGCGTGTATCGTATACCGCAAACACAAATTGATGGTGTGCCATGGATGGGCTGGAATAATCAGTCTATGAATCCGCATAAGCCAACTCAATTGAGCTTAACAGGAGTTGAAGGTCCTGGAAACGTACGTGTTTGGATGTTTGGCGGCTTGGGCGGTGGAGATCAAGAGATTTTCTCCACTCAAGGAGCAACAGATTATACTATACCTGCAAATACGCATGCTCATGCGAATTGGGATTTCGACAAACCGGGATATTACACATTGCAATTCCAAGCTTCTGACGGAAATTCTACAGTAACTCGCAATATTCATGTTGCTGTTGGTGTTGATCCACAAGAAACGCCAATGGGGTATGCTGACGGCGGCGGAAGCAATGAAAAAGAGGATACACAAGGCAAAAAAGTTGGTCCTTCTGCACCTCATAATCCAGTAAAACCTACTAGTTTGCCTCGTTCTGGCGGTAATAATGGCAGTGGTGGAATCGGTGCCGTTGGTGGCGGAAATTCTTTTGTTGGAGGTCGTGGGTTTGGGTCAAGCAATTCACGTTCTGGAAAACAATTGCCAAGAAAAGCTAAAAAGCATAAAGGTCTTGTTTCAAAAATTAGTAACAAGAGGCTTGCTAAAAGTTTGTACCGACAAAAATTGAATGATAATGACGATATTGTGAAATCTGAAGCAAAGGGTGTAAAAGGATTATTCAATCGGAATCCTTCACTTGCCTATTCGCTTATTATTGGCGGAATTATTGCTGTGCTTGGCGTTTTTGGTGCCGGAATTTGGTTCCTCTACAAGCGCGGGCTTATTAACTTCAATTGGTTGTTGCGCTATTAGTAGTAGGAGTGTGTAAGGGTGATTCATAAGCCCAGAAAAGTAAAGCAAACTTTGTTTTCTTCGATTAGTGCAATTGCAGTCGTCGCGCTTATTTTGCCGCTTTCTTCTTGTGGTAGTGCTAATGGGAATCGTGCAGGACATCGTAATGGTCGCATTAACGTTGTAACAACAACGGGCGTTTTGCGAGATATGGTTGCGAATGTTGCAGGAGACGCAGCAAATGTGAGTGCGATTGTGCCAGACAACGCGGATCCGCATTCGTACGAGCCGCGTTTGCGCTCAATTAGAGACGTTGTGTACGCGGATGTTGCTTTTAGTAACTACATGATGCTTGAGGAGCACGGCGTAATTACAGCTTTGGACGCTAATTTGCGAAAAGGTGTGCCAAATGTGCAACTTGCGGAAGAAAGTGTTAAGCACGCTGCAGATATTATTCCGATGGTAGAAGACGTGTCTTTAGACACGATTTGGCTAGGTCTTGCTACAGAACGCATGGCTGCGCAACCGAGCGAGGAAGCGCATAGCGTGCAAGGCAGTGCAAATGCAAATCCGCAAAAGCGTGCGGAAGAATCGCCTTCGGCGGCGGCTGGTGAGTTAGCTTCTCTAAACAATCTCAATAAAACAAAAACAAATTCAAAACAAGCCAGCCAACTAGAAAAGTCAGGTCAATCTTTGCAATCAAATGCGCCTTCAACTGCAACAAAAGAAGGTCGCGCAACTGTAATAAAGCCGAACGCATACAACATGAAGCGCTCCGACAGAATACGCTTAACGGCAACGAAAGTAAGCGGACCAGGCGCGCTATTTGCATACTTGACTGGCACTTTTGGAAGCGTAGAAACATACTTTAACAGCGCAAACGGCATAAGCGCAGAAGACCACGTAGACTTGCCAGCAGACGCGCACACGCATTTAAGCTGGGCGTTTAGCAAGCCAGGCGAATACACGCTTGACTTGCACGCCGACATGCTAAACGCGCAAAACGAGGTAGTTTCTAGCCTTGGAAACGCTAAAATGCGATTTGCTGTAGGCATAAATGCGCAAAAAATAGCCAAAAAGCGTGGAGCTAGCGTAGTGCTGAACAAAGGTCATGCAGATTTAGCTTACGACTTAGCAAAACGTGGATTTGTGTACCGCGTAGATACTTTGCAAGAAAAACGCTCCGCTGCGCCAAAACGTGTGTATTATGCGCCGCGCGATGTTGTTGTAGAAGTGCCAACTAACGCGCTAAAAGAGATACCAGCCGAACAAGGATACAGGTTTTTGGGAGCTGCAAGGCAGAAGATTTATCAGCTGCCGCAAGCAGTTTTAGGAAAGCACGTTCACGGAGATATTGACCCGCATTTGTGGCAATCCGTAAAAAATGGCATAGCATACGTGCGCACAATCGCAGATCGCCTTTGCGAAGTGGACCCTAAAAATGCTCGTAAATATCGCGAAAATGCGGATCGATACATTAACAAGTTGTTAGACGTAGATGCGTATATGCGCAAAAAAGTGGCGTCAATACCAAAAGAGAAGCGCAATTTAGTTACAACGCACGACGCTTTTGCGTACTTAGGTAAAACTTACGGCGTGAATATTGCAGGATTTGTAACGATTAATCCTTCGAGCGAGCCGAGCGTGCAAGATAGGCGTAGATTGCAGCAGATTTTGCGCGATTTAGAGATTCCAGCTGTGTTTTTGGAGCCAAATTTAATATCGCGTTCGTCTGTGCTGAAGGAGTTGGCAGCGCAAGCGCACGTAAAAGTGTGCCCGATTTATGGAGATGCTTTCGATTCTAAAGTGCGAACTTACGCGGATATGATGCGAGCGAACGCGGATTCTTTAGCGAAGTGCTTGAAGTGAGATTGAAGTTGAATTTATGAAGATTAATAAGGGAAATATGGACGCGAATATGGACGAAAATACTGTTATAAGCGCGCAAAACTTAATCGTAAGTTACGGCAGTCGCACGATTGTAAAAGACGTTTCGTTTACGATTAAAAGCGGCGAATTTGTGGGACTTCTTGGTGCAAATGGAGCTGGAAAAACAACGCTTTTCCGCGCGATTATGGGTTTGATTCCGCATACTGGAAAACTCGAAGTGCACGCTAATAAAAGCGGTGAATCTTTGATTAATTCGCGAGTAAACAACGTTGGATACGTGCCACAACGCCACGATATTGCGTGGGATTTCCCACTTTCTGTACTAGACGTGGTAATGATGGGCCGCATTCGTCACATTGGCTACGTTCGTCGCGCAAAAAAAGAGGACTACGAGATAGCGCTCGCTTCTCTTGAGCGCACAGGAATGGCGGATTTTAGGGATCGCACAATCGGCGAGCTTTCGGGCGGGCAAAGGCAGCGCGTACTCGTTGCGCGCGCTCTTGCAGGGCAGCCGCGTTTGCTTCTTTTAGATGAGCCATTTACAGGCTTAGACATGCCTACTCAAGAGCTGCTCACGAGTCTTTTTTTGGATTTAGCAAAGTCGGGAGAAGCTATTTTGATGAGCTCGCACGACATAATCGGATCTATAAACTCGTGTTCTAGAATCATGCTTTTCGACGGAAGCATAGTGGGCGACGGCGCTCCAGAATCGTTAAACGCAAATCAATGGGTGCAAACATTCCATGTGGATGCGCAAAATCCACTAATCAAAGCTGTAGAGCGCGTTATGGCGCATGAAAGTGGGGCAGAAAAGTAATGCTATCTCCAATCGACTTTATACAAGACCTTACAAACCCAGACCTTTGGTTCTTACTCAAAGCGCTTATAGTAGCGTGCCTTTCTAGCGTAATATGCGGAGTTGTAGGATGCTACGTAGTGCTACGCGGAATGGCGTTTATTGGAGACGCAGTAGCGCACTCCGTTTTTCCAGGACTTGCAATCGCATTTGTGTTGCAAGGAAACTTGCTGTTTGGCGGCGCGCTCGCAGGAGTTGCAACCGCGCTAATCGTATCAATCTTTAGCCAAAATCGTAGACTTCGCGAAGACTCGTTTATAGGCGTATTTTTTGTGTCTGCCTTTGCGCTGGGAATCGTAGTAATCTCAAAGGCTTCGGGCTATGCAGGATCCTTGGAATCGTTCCTATTTGGCTCCATTACAGGAATACCAGACTCCGACATTGCTGTAGTGGCAATAACAGGGCTAATAATCGTAACGCTTCTAATGATGTTCCACAAAGAGCTAGTATGCGTTTCAATGGATCGAGAAACAAGCCGCGCAATGGGGTTGCCAGTAGCGTGGTTGGATGGAATGCTATACGTTTTAGTTGCGATTGCTGTAGTAGTATCTGTGCAAATAATTGGAAACGTGCTTGTTTTAGCGCTTTTGATTACGCCTGCGGCGACTGCGCGATTGCTTACCGACAGACTTGGGAAAATGATGATTTTGGCGCCTGCTATTGGGTGCGCTTCTTCGATTCTTGGAATGTACTTGTCTTGGAGTTTAGACACTGCTACTGGCGGCACAATCGTTTTGGTTGCGACTTTTATGTTTGTTCTAGCGTGGGTGTGCTCGCCTAAACATGGGTTGGTGGCGAGGATTGTGCCGAAACTGCGATCAGTCGTTTCGTAAAATTGCGGTTTATAGTTTGCGGCACAATAGACGTATGGTATCTAAAGGAAAGCCTTCGCCTAGAAGCGCAGTTAAGCCGCTCAGTGATGAGCAAGTAGAACGCTTAGCGCGAGCACACAAGTTAGTTGATCCTACTTATTACTACCCAACTGGCGCGCGGACGCCAAATACGGCAGAAATCAACGCGCAAAATCCAAAGGCAACTGAGCGTCTCCTTGAAGGAACGTCTCGCGTGCTTAGATCTCGTTGCAAAGTGCGCGCATGGGGATTAGAGAATGTGCCAGAAGAAGACGTGTTTATAACCGCTTGCACGCACATTACAATGTTCGACGTTTTCGTGCCAATGACGTCTCTATTCCACCAAGGCCGACGTCCGCGATACATGGCAAAAGCAGAGCTTGCGCATTGGCCAATCTTAGGAAAATGGTTCCAGCTTGTTGGCATGCAACCAGTTCCACGCAGAAGCGGAAAAGCACGTGAAATCGAAGAAGAATCGATTAAAATCCTAACAAACGGTAGGCCGCTTAGCGTATGGCCAGAAGGAACAGTTACGCGCGACCCTCAAAAATGGCCTATGAGCATGAAGCCAGGAATCGGAGTTATTGCGCTCGAAGCATCGCGTAGGCTGGGGCATCAAATTCCGCTATTTTGCGCTGTTACATGGGGTGCTGCAAGCATCAATCATTGGTGGCCGTGGCCAAAGAAGAACGTTGTAATGTGCTACGATGCGCGTCTTGATTATTCGGATCTTCTAAAAGATATGGAAAATTGGGGTGATTTGCCGCCTATGGAGTCTGCTGCCGAATTGGCTCGTCGCGTACGCGTACGCATGACGGAAATTATGGAAGAGATCCGCGGAGAAAAAGCACCAGAAGGATACTTTGACTATAGACTTATGAAGAGAGTCAAAGAATAGTGACTGTAAATTTGCGGTTCACTAAGCCGTAAAACTTTTGTGAATCATCCGTAAAGCGGGCTGTGTAGAATTATGCAATAGTTTGATTAAAAGTATGCAAACATAAAATCGTAAATACTTAAATCACAAAAGTATATAGATTAAAACCGAAAGGCTAGGCGTAAACATGAACGTTACGGTGTTGGGTGCTGGAGCTTGGGGTACGGCGTTTGGGCAAGTGCTTGCAGACGCGGGAAATCAAGTGACAATGTGGGCAATAGAGCCGCAAATTGTGGAAGGCATTCGAGATAATCACCGCAACGAAGTGAGGCTGCCAAGCGTAGAGCGTTTGCCAGAAAACATGACTGCTACTGGGGATCGCGAAGAAGCTGTAGCAAACGCAGACATTGTAGTAGTTGCGATTGCAGCACAATTTGCGCGCGTTGCACTCGAAGAATTTGCTGGCAAAATTCCGCAACATGCGATTGTTGTTTCGCTTATGAAGGGCATTGAGCGCACAACAGGCAAGCGTATGGACGAAGTTGTGTGCGAAGCTTTAAGCTTACCGCGCAACCGTTTTGCAGCATTATCGGGGCCAAACTTAAGCAAAGAAGTGGCATTAAGGCAGCATGCGGCAGCGGTTGTGGCGTGCGAGAATCGCGCAAATGCCGAAGTGGTGGCAAAAGCTTGCTCAAACAGCTACTTTAAGGCGTTTGTATCAACCGACGTAATCGGCGTAGAAATGTGCGGATCGCTTAAAAACGTGGTTGCGCTCGCAGTTGGCATGGCTCGAGGCGCAGGATACGGCGAAAATACAGCAGCTATGATTGAAACTCGAGGACTTGCAGAGTTGACGGCATTGGGCGTTGCAGAAGGCGCAGATTCGCGCACATTCGCAGGACTTGCAGGCTTTGGTGATTTAGTGGCAACTTGCGGGTCTCCGCTAAGCCGCAACTACACTTTTGGATCAAATCTTGGAAAAGGCATGAGCGTTGAAGAAGCAACTGCCGTAAGCAATGGTGTGGCTGAAGGCGTTCCAACTACTAGCGCGGTTGTTTCAATGGGTAAGCGTTTAGGAGTTGCTACTCCGCTTGCAAGTGCGATGGCTCGTGTGCTAGAAGAAGGAATATCGTGCCAAGAGATGCTTGCAATGCTTTTCGATAACGATGTTTGCGAAGAGTAGTGAAATTCCTTATAAGCCGTGCGCGTAGATAATTCAAAATAATTAAAATAATTAAGATAATTAAAATAATTTTCAAAGGAAAAAAATGACGAAAAAGCGTGTAGTGTTCTTGTATGGCGGTAAAGCAGACGAACATTCGATTTCTTGCATATCGGCTGCTGGAGTACTCAGTGCTGTAGACGAAAGTCGATTTGAAATCGTACGTATTGCAATCACAAAGCAAGGCGAGTGGATTGTTGGCGGCGAAGATCCGCGAAACTTCCGCATGGAGCAAGGCGAGTTGCCAGTAATCACAAAAACCGAGCAGACGCGCGATGTTGTGCTAGACCCAGCTAAAGGTGCCGACGGATTTTTGGTGCGAGAGGCAGATGGCACGCTTACAAGTTTGGGTCATATTGACGCTGTTTTTCCGGTTCTTCACGGCCCAAACGGTGAAGACGGAACCTTGCAAGGTTTGCTAGAAATGATGCAAGTTCCATACGTTGGTTGCGGAGTTTTGGCATCCGCCGCGTGCATGGATAAGTATTACGCTAAGCAACTTTTTAAGGCGGCTGGAATTGATGTTGCTCCAGGAATCGCGCTGGATGTGCGAAAGTTCGCTAATGATTGCGCAAATCACTTTGACGCGTACGCAAACGAAATTCTTGAGCAAGTTGAAGAAGCAAAACTCGAGTATCCACTTTTTGTAAAACCAAGCCGAGCAGGATCTAGTTTTGGAGTTACAAAAGTTGAATCGCGCGATGCTAAAGCTTTAGCAGATGCCGTTTTTGAGGCTTCGAAGCACGATTGGCGAGTATTGATAGAGCAAGGAATTGACGCGCGAGAAATTGAGTGCGCGGTTCTTGCCGCTCGCGACGGCGAAGAGCCTAAAGCGAGCTGGCCTGGAGAAGTTGTGCTTGACAAGCGCGAGGCTGGAGAAGACCAGTTCTACGATTTTGACAGCAAATACATGGATTCCGCAGCTTCACACGTGGAAGTGCCAGCAAATCTGCCAGAAGAAACTTTGCAGCGCGTTCGCAATACTGCGCTCGCAGCGTTCAAAGCAGCGGACGGTCGAGGACTTAGTCGCGTGGATTCTTTCGTTACTCCAGAAGGACATGTAATGATTAACGAGATCAACACAATGCCTGGATTTACGCCAATTTCCATGTATCCAAAAGCTTGGGAAGCAACAGGAATAAGCTACGGTGATTTAATCACAAAACTTATTGAAGGCGTGATTTTAGACTGAGACAAACTTCAAAAAATCATGGTTTTTGAGGATTAGTCGCCAGCAACCGAAGAATTTGTGCAAATTTGCGCAAATATCAAATCTTAAAGTCTGTATAAAATCAGGTTTAAGAGAAAACTTAAAACACAAACGAAGAGGTAAAAATGCGAAAAACTCAGCATAACGACATGTACCATTTAGCGCGAAAACGTCAAGGAGATGTTGGTGTATCGCTGTGCTTATTCCTATTTGTTTGGATTCTTGCAACTATTTTAATAGGTGAACTTATAGGCTTGTTCATTCCAAAAGGTGTTCTAAGTCCTTCATTAAGCTCCTTCGTTTCGTCAGACATTGCGCAATACTTAATCGCGTTGCCGATAGCGATGCTTGTTTTAAGACGAGTGCCAGCGGTAGAAACACGCAAATTCACAATGACATTCAGACAGTTTGCTGGATTTTTCGCAGTGAGCGTACCGATAATGTATGCAGGAAACTACCTAGGTTTGGCGATTTCTGCGCTTATATCTGGCGGAAAAGCTGAAAACAGGATTGTAGATATAGTGGCAGGCGGAAACGTATGGGAAACCATGATTTTCGTTGTTTTCCTTGCTCCAGTTGTGGAGGAATGGCTGTTTAGAAAGCAGATTATAGACAGGCTGCGAGTGTATGGCGAAAAGCGCGCGATTGTGTTCTCGGCTCTGGCGTTTGCGTTGTTCCATATGAACATGTTCCAGTTCTTCTACGCTTTTGGGCTGGGACTTGTGTTCGGCTACATGTATGCGCGCACATCGCAGCTTAGATACAGCGTTGCTTTGCACATGATTGTGAACTTCCAAGGAAGCGTTATAGCGATGTGGATTTCCGACAATATGATGGATTCAAACGGGAACTTAATTAAAGTTGAGAATCTTACAACGCAAGAAATCGCGGATTTGGCTCCTGGATTCATGTTTATAGGTCTTTACGCGATGTTCATGATTGTTATGTTTGTGTTTGGAATTGTGCTGTTAGCAAGGAGTAAAAAATATCTCGAATTCTACGATTCGCCGCTTGAAATTCGCGGAAGTGCTGGAATAAAGGCGCTTTACGGAACAGTAGGCATTATGGGTTTCCTTGTGGTTTCAGTGCTTATGAATATGATAATGCTTTTTGTGTGAGCGAGAACGCGTTTAGTGTGATTTCGGATTACGGGATTATTTGGGATTGATTCTGGATTTATTCCAGATTAATTTGGGATCGTTTGGGGTATTGGAGGCGATTTTATGGTTACGGTAAATGCAGAAAATGCAGAAAATAGTGATGGATTGGTTGCTGGCGACTTTTCTGCTGAGCCAATCCGCGTGGGTCTTTTAGGAGCCGGAACAGTAGGATCGCAAACAGCGCGTCTAATAGTGGAAGAAAACTCTGACTTATCGTCGAGAATCGGCGCCCCGCTAGAGCTTGCAGGAGTAGCATGCTTGCATCCAGAAGATGTGGATGCTCCATGGATTGCCAAAAATCTTCTAAGCGCAGACGCTCTAGCATTATGTGAACGCGAAGATATAGACATAATCGTTGAGCTAATTGGCGGTTTGGAACCAGCGCACACATTTGTAAAAACCGCTCTAGAATGCGGAAAGTCGGTTGTAACAGCAAACAAAGCATTGCTTGCAAAGTTTGGTCCAGAACTCTACGATTGCGCGCAAAAAAACGGAGTGGATTTAAGTTTCGAGGCGTCTGTTGCAGGTGCAATCCCAATTTTGCGTCCGCTTAGAGAGTCGCTTGTAGGTGACAAAATCACGCAAATTTTTGGAATCGTAAACGGAACTACAAACTATATTCTTGACGAGATGACGGTTCGCGGTCTTGATTTTGATTCGGCTTTACGCGCGGCTCAAGAAAAGGGGTACGCGGAGGCGGATCCTACAGGAGACGTTGAAGGATTTGATGCAGCAAACAAGGCTGCTATTCTTGCAACACTTGCATTCCAAATGCCAATAAGCATTGATGACGTTAGTGTTGAAGGAATTAGCGCGATTACGGCTGAAGACATTGCTGCGGCAAGTGCAGAAGATCGCGTGATCAAGCTGCTTGCAGCGGTTTCTTGCGATTCGAATGGATTGGTGAGCGCAAGCGTTTACCCAGCGTTGGTTAGCAAAGAGCATCCGCTGGCCTCCGTTCATGGCAGCTTTAACGCCGTTTTTGTTAAAGCGCAAGCGGCGGATGATCTTATGTTCTACGGCCGCGGCGCTGGTGGTGCGCCAACAGCAAGCGCGGTTGTTGGAGATATTGTTGGAGCTGCTAGAAACATAGCGCGCGGTTGCAGCGATGCCAGCGTGCCAATGTATAACGCAAAATCTTTGGCTTCCACGCGCTCGATTCGTGCGGATTTTGTTGTGCGATGCAGCATGGAGGATACTTCACTTGCTCTTTGCAGCGAAGTGATGGATGTGTTTGATGCGCATGGAGTTAACGCGGAACGATTGCCTATGCTTTGCCAAACTCAATATGAGGGCGAGGGCGATTGCCCAGCTTGCGGAATCGGCGGTCCTGACGCTTTGCGTGTGCTTGTAAAAGATTGTACAGAGGCGGATTTGCGCGCAATTCTTGCTGATTTGCAAAAAGTGGATGTTGTGTGTGCAAAGCCTCTTGCTTTGCGAATTATTGAGTAATTGAGTAATCGCGTAATTGAGTAATTATTGAGTAATTAAGTAATTAAGTAGGCTGCTCGAACGGAAAAGGTGCGAAATGAAACCAGTATGCGACAGTGTGTCAGTTTGCGTGCCAGCAACCAGCGCAAATCTTGGGTCGGGATTTGACGTTGCAGGAATTGCGCTTGATTATGCGGATTCGCTAGTTTTTACGCTTAATGATACGCTTGACGATTCACAAGATGTTCGCGTGATTATTCATGGCGAAGGCGAAGATACGTTGCCAAAAGACGAGACGCATCTTGTTGTTCGCGCGTTTCGCAAAGCGTGCGAAGCGTTTGGCTTGCCGCGTTTGCGATTTACTCTAGAAGCGCATAATCGCATTCCTCAAGCGCGCGGAATGGGGTCTTCCGCCAGTGCGATTGTTTCGGGCGTAGCTGCAGCTTGGGCTTTTGCGCATAATGGAAATCTTAATAAGCAGGCGATTTTTGAGCTTGCATCTTCGATTGAAGGTCACCCAGATAATGTTGCTCCAGCGGTTTTTGGCGGATTGACAACCAGTTGGAAGAATGACGATGAGTTCCACACTGTTCGATACGGCGTTTCTAAGCAAATTCGTGCAACGATTTTTGTGCCAAACTTTACTCTTTCAACTCAAATGGCTCGCCAAGCGCTTCCAGAAAAAGTGCCATATGTAGATGCCGTATTTAACGTTTCGCGCGCTTGCTTATTGCCGATTGCGTTTGGTGATTTTGGTGATTTTGGTGATTCTCGCGATTCTGCCAACTCTTGCGATTCTTGCGTAAAATCCACTCTTTCTAGAAACGATTTGCTTTTTACAGCTACTCAAGACGCTATTCACCAGCCATACCGAGCAAGTCTTATGCAACCAACTTGGGATTTAGTAAAAGCTTTGCGAGACAAGGGGTTTGCGGCTGCAATCTCGGGAGCTGGATCTTGCGCGGCGGTGTTCTATGAGGAAAAGTCGCCAGCAACCGTAGATGAAAATAACGCTACTAATATAAGCGAAAAAATAGAAAAAATTGCAGAACCGCTTTTAAGCGGCTGCGATTGGAAAGTTTTGCACGTGCATGTTGATTCTATTGGTGTTGCAATAACTCGCGAATAAACTGTGCGAAGTTGTAAAAAGGAAGAGTAAGGTATGACAGTTTCATTGATTTTGGCTTCTCAGTCTCCTGCAAGAAGAGCGGTGTTGGCTGCTGCAGGCGTGATTCCTGTGATTCACGTGAGCGAGGTAGATGAGCCAGCGGAGTTGCGTAATGCTGCAAATGCGCAAGGTGTTAGCGTGGAGCAGATGAGCGCCGAGGAGCGCGTTTCGATTTTGGCGCAAGCAAAAGCTCAAGCTGTGTACAATGCGTGGAAACTTGTGGCAGATACGGCTGCTTCAGCTAGTGGCGATTTGGTTGTGGGGTATCCTCTGGAGGCTGAGGTGGATGCAGCTGAGGCTGAATCTTCTAAATCTGAGTCTTTTGAAACTGCTAGTAGCGCTTTGGCAAACGATTCGCAATCGCATATAACGCATAACGTAGATACTGCACAGACTCGCGATTTTTCTGGCGTAAAAGTACCTACCAAGACTTTTGATATTCACGATTTTGCGCACGTGAATAAGTCTTCCGCTGATTCCAATAGTGTGCTTATTGTTGGCTGCGACTCCATGTTTTTGCTAGACGGCGAATGCTACGGCAAGCCGCATACTCCTGAAGTGGCATTTGAGCGGATTAAGCGAATGAGCGGAAAAACTGGAGAATTGTTTACTGGCCATTGCTTAATCGACACGAAAAGTGGCAAAACAGTGTGCAAAGTGAGCCGCGCAAGCGTGACTTTTGCGCATATGAGCGATGAGGAGATCCGCGCATACGTAGAAACTGGCGAGCCATTGGAAGTGGCGGGATCCTTTACGCTAGAAGGCTTTGGTGGGGCATTTATTGAGGGAATTCAGGGCGATCCGCATGGAGTTCTTGGGATTAGCTTGCCGCTGCTAAGGCAGATGGTTTGCGATTTTGGGTACGCTTGGCCAGATTTGTGGAATAGTCGCAAGTTAGAGGGAGAGGCGATTAAGGACGATCCTGCTTCCGCGCAAGTGCCTAAAGAAAACGTGCATCAGCCAGGAGACGGATGGGTTATGTGCGATTGCGGGCGCAAGCATTGGGGCCATAATGGCGCTGCTGGCGTGTTGCTTGCTAGGCGAGATGAGACCACTGGGCGCGTGACTCACGTTGTTATGCAACATCGCGCGCTTTGGAGCGCGGAAGGTGGCACGTGGGGGATTCCTGGCGGCGCAATATCTGATGGCGAAACTGCGATTGAGGGTGCGTTGCGCGAGTCGTTTGAAGAAGCTAACATAACGTCTCAAGACATTGATGTTGTTGGAGCGTATTGCGAAAATCACGGGAATTGGCGTTATACAACGGTTTTTGCGTTTGAAAAGCCGGGGCATAGTGTGAATCCGTGCGCGCACGACGACGAGAGTATGGAAATCAAGTGGGTGCCGATTGACGATGTTCCGAAGCTAAAGCTGCTTACGGCAATGCGCACGGATTGGCCGTCTTTCCGCGCGCGCCTTGATTCGCTTGCTTCGACTCGCTAGCTGCGCGACGACATACCTTCGCGCGCATTGCACTTACTAAAAGTGAGTTTGAAATGCTTAATTTAAAAGATAAATTATATTCCTTTTTTAAAAGTCGTAGGAATTGTATACTAGTAGCGCGCATGCTTTTAATGATATTATCTGTGCTTTTACTGGTGTTTACAATAGCCTTAATTTTTTACGGTAATATTGAACACTCAAAGCGAATATATTCTATTGTTAATGTTTGTGTAACGTACTTAATACTATTTTTATTGTTTCTTATTTATTTAAAGTTTAAGAACGAGGATATTCTATTTTTAATAGTTATTATTCAGTTGTATTTATCCTTTTGCATTTTTGCATATATTTATTATGATGCAACTAAGGGTTTGCCAGAATGTTATAAATCGCTAGTAATGTTCATTCTATGGTTTATACCGTTCTGCTTTTTAGTGCGCAGAAGCGTTAAAGTTTTCTTGAGAAGTTCAAAGTTCTTGATTTCTGTTTTGTCAGTCTTGTTTACACTTTTAGGGTTTTTAAATGAGTCTAATTGGACAATAGTTGCTTTGGTAATAGCATGCATTGTATTTTTGCTTAAATTGGAAAATTTACAGATTCTATGTAAAGGGATATTTGATATAAAAATAGAAGATTCAGATAGTAATAAATATAAATTAATTATTATCAATATTATGACAGTAGTTTTTGAGGCAATGTTGTATTTATCTCTGAAACTTTCTGAGTATTTATCAGAATTATTAAATTGGATTTATGATTGCGCTAACGTTAGTGGCGGTTCGAGATTGTTAAATAATGAAATTATTACAGAACATATGTGGTTAGGGTTTTACAGGTTTATTATTTTAGCTGTTATTTTCATTATTGTATGTAATCTTTTTCAAAGTAAACAGAATGCCATATCATCATGCATAAAGAACATATTTGACTGCAAAGATAACGCCCAGGTGAAGAAGAATTCATGATTATTACCCCAATTTTCATTAATTAATGAATTAGTTCTTCTACTTTTTCAATAAATTTTTCTATGTTATATGAGTAATTAGGATAAGTATCTCCTAGTTGATCCTTGTTTTTCGCATAAATAAGTACCCTGTTAATACTAGTTATATATGAGGTTTGCGCATCTGGTTTCTCAACTGTCAGGTTTTTATTTACGCTACCGCTATCAATTTCTGTATCATATTGAATTTTGTTAGCTTCATTGCTTATGCTGCCATTTTCCTTGCTGTTATAATTCGTTATAGCTTTTTCTACGCAATCCATAGTGTATGAATGTATGGTTAATTCTTGTGTTTCTCGAGAAAGCTCAAGTAAGTAAAGTCCTTCGCCGCCTTGTGCGCTATTTTTTTGCATATTAATAGTTACACTGTTGCGCGCAGCTTTAAGATCTTCAATAATTTCTTTAAAATTATCGTTTGTTCGCACTGAATTTACAAGTTCCTCATTCGACTTACTGCAAGCATCATCGTTATTTTCACAGCAATAAAATAACTCAGAGATTACTTTGAAGAATTGTAAGCAAGATTGTATTCGAATATTACCTTTACTTATCAAAGTAGGATCTTTGTATTCTACATTATCTATCTCACTCATAGCTTCTACTGCTGTTGACCAATGGTGTTGAAGCTTAGTGCGTATTTGCAGCTCAATCCTATATTGTCTGTCTATGTTTTCTTGTTTTAATGTCTGTTTTATTATTATGTGCAGTGACCTATATCCGGATTTTTCTGGATTTTTTATATAGTCTTTCGTTTTCTTAATATCGATTTCCTTAGATTCTTTAAGATTAAGAATTTCATTATAAACTTCGTAAACTTCACTAATAGAATTTACAATCACTCTGCATCCTGCGATGTCATCCATTGCGCCAAGCTCAAAATTTCCATTGCTGCGGTATAACTTTTTAAGTATTGATTCTTTGCGTTTAAGACGATACGTAGCCATTGCGTCTGGATACTTATTTATGATTCCAACAAGTTTCTTGAAAAAGATTTGTGCTGGTTCTTCATGCTGATGACGCCATGAGTCGAGTATTAATATCTGCTTGCCATACTCTTCTGAGTTTTGCTGGCCGCTTAATTCCTTTAGCATTTTGCCAGCTGCAGTGGCTTGCTTTCGGCTAATTATCGTCATACGAATATAATATATAACTTGTCTGTTTTATAAAAGGGAGGTGCGTATGACAACAATCTTTAACGTGGCATCGTACATCCTTGATATTACTGGAACTATTACCACTATGAAGCTTCAGAAGCTAGCTTACTATTCGCAAGCGTATTCTTTGGCTACTACTGGATATCCGTTATTTAATGAGGATTTTCAGGCATGGAGGAATGGTCCTGTTTGCCCAGAATTATTCGCAATGCATCGCGGGAAGTTTTTGATTCGTAAGGGAGAAATCATGCTTCCCAATACCGAGAAACTAAACAAGGATTCTTTAACGGATAATCAAAGGCTCATTGTGAAAAAGGTATGCGAAAAGTTTGCTGAATATTCTGGTAGTGATTTGAGCGCTCTTACACATCGTGAGGATCCATGGAAGAATGCTTATGATGTTACTGATGGTTCTGCAATATGCGTTCAGAAAATTACTAAGACTTCTTTGAAAGAGTATTATTCAAATCATAATTTATTGCAGTAAGTGTGTTATTCTCTTGCGATTGATTTTGAGCTTGCTGTGATTCATGGGTACACTACAGCAAGATTCAACGAGCAAGTAAAAATAACGTAGAAAAATTTGATAGCGACTTTATGTTTCAGCTAACCGCTGATGAGTTCAAAAACTTGAGGTGCAAAAATTTCGCCTCAAGTTGGGGTGGCTGCAGAAAGCTGCCTTATGCTTTTACTGAGCAGGGTATTTATATGCTCACTGCGGTGTGGAGTGATTGGAAGAGGCTTTCGAACATAAACTAGTTTTTTGGGGTGGGTGGATTATTAAACGCTACACTTCTATAGTTATTAATGGCGGTAGAATTAGAGTAATTTGTTTTTCTATATCGTGCTTATTAGTGACTTTAGAGTGACAATAGAGTGACTTTAGATTGCAGGAGAGTACCATGACTGATTATGCCAGCGATGAGTCTTACAATCTCAACGATGAGATTGATAACGAAAATCTCACAGTAGATGATGTTATAAATCATATTGTTAAAGTTTCAGTAGACCAGCATCAAAAGGGCACATCTTGGGAGCTTGCTGTTCGATACTTCTTGCAAACAAGTCCAGAGTGGAAAAGTAGATTTACAAATGTTTGGATGTGGAACGATTCTCCAACCAATCCAGGGAGCAAAGACATTGGCATAGATCTTGTAGCTCAAGATACGGATGGAGAATATTGGGCAATTCAAGCAAAATGCTACAAAGAAAAGCTAAGCAATAGAAATTTAAGTACGTTCTTTGCTAACGCTTTAGCAGATAAACAATACAATCACTATATTATTGCAGATTCTGCTCCTGGAATTACTAGCGAACTTAGAAAATATATTAATAAAAATGTTGCTGATGGAATTGATATAGTTCGTATTGATAAAGAGACTATAAGCTGTTCAAATATTGACTGGCGTGCTTATCTCAATGGAAAACCTTCGTACGCTAGAAAAGTAAATGAGCCTCGCGATTATCAGCGTGAAGCTATTGATGCTATTAGTGCAGAATTAAAAAATCATGATCGTGCGCTCGCTGTAATGGCTTGTGGCACTGGTAAAACCTTGACTTCTTTGCGTTTTGCAGAAGAATTTTGTGGTTTTGGAACCGTGCTGTTTTTAGCACCGTCTATTAGTTTGGTAAGTCAAACAATGAAGTCTTGGGTGAACCAAGTTCGTGAGAAAATAAATGTGTATGTTGTTTGCTCGGATGGCGGAGCATCGAATATCGATAGGGAAGATAATTATGGTCAAATCAGCGATATTCCGTCTCCAGCTACTACTAACGCTTATACTTTAGTTCACCGCTTTAAGCACAAGCCTGATGCTCTTAATGTGGTGTTTAGTACGTATCAGTCGATTCAAGTTTTACATGATGCTCAAGAGCAAGGTTTTCCCGATTTTGATTTAGTTATATGTGATGAAGCTCATCGTACAACTGGTTTGGTTGGTGAAGATGAAGGCTACTTCCAAAAAGTTCATGATAACGATTTTTTGCGATGCTCAAAACGATTATATATGACTGCAACTCCTCGAATTTATGATACGAGCGCTAAACGTGCAGCTAGTCTTGAAGGTGCTGTGACTATTGCCAGCATGGACGATGAAAAAACATATGGACGTATGTGTTATCACCTTGGTTTCGGTAAGGCTGTTGAAAAAGGTATTCTTACTGATTACAAGATTGTTGTTATGCAAATCAGTCAAGATGCATTGCCTAAGAGTATGCAGCAACATTTGGCTGCAGGTCCGTCAATCGAAGTTGATGATCAGGCTAAATTTGTTGGCATTTGGAAAGCTCTTTTTGATCGTCGTCATGCAAATGAGTTGAAAAATATTGGCAAACATGCTATTCAGAGTTCCGATGATGCTAAACGCGTTTTGCATCATGCTATAGCTTTTGCCTCCAGCATTAAGGCTTCGAAGCAGCTTAGTAATGAATTCCAGAGAGTTATTAGAGCTTATACTAAAGCTCTTGGTGAAGAGGATGCTGCTGAACGTGATGCTCTTTTGGATGCTTCTGGAAACACTAAATTTGAAGTGGATCATGTTGATGGAAGCATGGATTCTTCTACTCGCGCGCAAAAGCTTAAAGCTTTAGCTGCAGAAGATGGTTCTTGTCATATTCTTTCTAACGCACGTTGCTTGGCGGAAGGTATTGATGTTCCTGCTTTAGACGCGATTATTTACTTGAGTTCGCGTAAGAGCAGAGTGGAGATTATTCAAAGCGTTGGTAGAGTAATGCGTAAGGCAGAGGGTAAAGAATTTGGTTATATTATTTTACCTATTTTTGTTGCTAGTGAGGTAGACCCTAGTGAAGCTTTAGCAAGTAGTGATGCTTATAAGATTGTGTGGAGAGTTGTTAATGCTCTTCGAGGTCATGATGAGCGTTTGGAAGCTAAGATTAATGCTGCTGCATTAGGAGACACTGATGCTCTTAATCATATTGTTGAAGTCGATGTTCTTGGCGAAGAGAGTGTACGCAATAAACTCGATGCGTTAAATGTTGCTAAAGCTAATAAAAATGGTAACTCGCATCTTATTGGCTCAGATGCACAAGGTGATGATTTATGTCATGCTTGCTATGGAGATGATGGTTCTATTAACGCTACTCAAGGCGTTTTTGAAATCGATTCTTTACGTGATTTGAGTCGATCAATTAATGCTCAAATTGTGCGCAAATGTGGAACTAAGGTGTATTGGAATGAGTGGACTCAGGACGTTGCACAAGTTACTACTGCTCGCGCGCAAGCGATTGATGAAATGTTGGAATCGGGTGCCGCTGTTGAAGAATTTAACAGGTTCTTACAAGGTTTGCGCAATAGCCTCAATTCTAATTATTCAAGGGAGCAAGCTGTAAGTGTTTTAGCTCAGCATGAGATTACGCGCCCAATTTTTGAAAGCTTGTTTAATAATCCAAGTGTTATTGAGAATAATCCTATTGTTAAGGGTATGAATCGTGCTTTGGAAAGCTTGTATCTTGCTGGTTTGCCAAGGGACTTAGGTGATTCTAAACTGCAAGATTTGTATGCTTCTGTTAAGATGCAAGCTTCTCAAGTTGTTAAGGATTCGGCTCGTCAGAATCTTGTTAAAGAAATATATAACGACTTTTTCTCGGTTGCGTTTAACGAGATGGCTAATGAGCTTGGCATTGTGTATACTCCTGTTGAAGTTGTTGATGCTCAGCTTCACATGGTTAATCGTGTTCTTAAGCGCGAGTTTGGCTTAAGCCTTGGAAATCGTGATGTGCATGTGTTGGATGGTTTTGCTGGTACTGGCACGTATATTTGTCGTCTTATTGAAGATGAGTCGCTTATTCCTTTAGATAATTTAACGTACAAGTATGAGCATGATTTGCATTCTAACGAGATTGTTCCTTTGGCTTCTATGATTATGGATGTAAATATTGAGCAGTCGTATCATGCGCGTGTTGGTGGAGAGTATAAGTCGTTTGCTGGTGCGCTTCTTGCGGATACTTTCCAAATGTATGAGCCAGACGATCCGATTGATACTACTACTTTTTCGGAGAATACTGAGCGCGTTGAACATCAATTGCATTTGCCTATTCGAGTGATTGTTGGCAATCCGCCTTACCGTTCTGGGGATAAAGATAATACTGGTAATCAAAATACTAAGTATGAGTATTTAGATAAGCGCATTGAAGAAACGTATGTGAGACTTAGTAATGCATCTCTAAATGGTAAGTTGTATGATCATTATATTCGTGCATTCCGTTGGGCGAGCGATCGTATTGAAGATAATGGTGTTATATGCTTTGTTTCTAATGGAGGTTGGCTTACTAGTGCTAGTGGCGCTGGAATGCGAAAAGCTATAAGCAAAGAATTCAATTCGATTTATGTATATAACTTACGTGGTAATCAAAGAACTCAAGGTGAAGAATCTCGCAAAGAAGGCGGAAAAATCTTTGCTTCAGGTTCTAGAGCAACTATTGCTATAACAATGCTTGTTAAGAATACTAATTCTGCAGAGCATGGCGTTATTCATTATTGCGATATTGGCGATTATTTAACTAGAGAAGACAAATTTACTATTCTTAAAGATGCTGTTAAAGAAGATCCGCAGTGGCAGATTCTTAATGAAGATGAGCATGGTGATTGGCTAAATAAGCGTGATAGCAGTTTTGATGGCTTCATTCCTATGGGATTGGTTAATAAGCCTGACAAAATGCCGGATGGATTATTTAAGATGTATTCTCTCGGAGTTGCAACCAATCGTGATGCTTGGGTTTGGAATATGTCTTTATTGAAGTTGCAAGATAACGTAAGAACTTTAATTGATAATACTAATAATGCAATGAAAGAATTGCAAAATAACAATAATCAACTTCCGCAAGATACTACAAAATATAGTTGGTCAAGAAGAGTACAGGATTATGCTAAAAAAGGTACATATATTCCGTACGTTCCAGAACATTGCGTGCAAGGAATGTATAGACCTTTTACTAAGTCTTGGTTGTATTTCGATTCGTTAATGAATGAAAGGACATGTCAGCAACCGCGCATTTTCCCGATTGTCGGAGACAATCGGGTGAAAGGACATGTCAGCAACCGCAATATATCCTCATATGCTAATAATGAAAATGCGCGCGAAATGACATGTCAGCAACACTCTTCCTCTTGTGCTGAAAATATGGTGATTTGTGTTCCAGGTAAAAGCAATAGTGGATTCAACTGTTTTATTTCAAACACAATAGTTGACTTGAATTCGTTAAGTGCTGGAGCACAATGCTTCCCACTTTACTGGTACGAAAAGGTGTGCCAAGATCAGGATCTTTTCAGCACAAATGTTGAAGAAAATAAATCTGGCTACGTGCGTCACGATGCAATCACAGATGCAGGTTTAGCAGTATTCCAAGCAGCATATCCTGGTCTAACTATTACTAAAGAAGACATTTTCTACTATGTTTACGGAGTTTTGCACAGCTCGGATTATCGCAGTCGCTTTGCTAATAATTTGCAAAAAGACTTGCCTCGAATTCCATTAGCTCAAAACTTCTTAGCTTTCAAAAAAGCTGGTGAAAAACTCGCTAAATTGCACCTAAACTATGAAAAAGTTAAGCCGTGGGATGATATTCGCGAAGTAGGAGACAGTGAAAATCCTGGCGAAACAATCAAAATGAAGTATCCTAGCAAAATTGTCAATCCAGAAACTGGCAAAAAAGAGGACGATTTAACGGTATTGCAAGTATCTCAAAATCTTGTGCTTGAAAATATTCCTTTGCAAGCATACAGGTATGTTGTAAACGGTAAAAGTGCAATCAAATGGCTGATTGAGCGATATCAGGTAGCTGTAGATAAGAAGACTGGGATTGTACGAAATCCAAACGAAGCATACGATAATCCGCGCTACATTGTTGATTTGGTTAAAAAGGTAGTTCGCGTTAGCGTAGAAACAATGAACATTATTGACGGTTTGCCAAAACTTAACGAAATCACTAATAAGCCAGATTGCTGGCCAGATGCGTGGAATTAGAAAGTGTGGAGTGGCTGGAAGTAGTCTTACAGCTTGCATAGTTTTAGTTAGAGCATTGTTTTGAGGATTAGCTCTTTATTTTGTTTTCCGCTTTTTGTTGTTCAACACGCCGTTTTGAGCAACATTTTCGGTAAATCCTCTTGCTTTGTAGAATTATATTTATGCGCTGATGCATGCTAGTTTTCTGCTAGTTGTTAGATGTTATATGGCTTGTGCTTGATTTTGTAATTTTGCTTGTGATTCATGGGTTTTGTGTTAAGCGCATAGAAATAAAGTAAACAAATCAAATAAAGCAACTATTTGCGTAGATCTGCGTAAAAATTAGGGGGAAATTATGTCTAATGTGTCAAATATTAAAAAAGATATTATTAAGGCAAAAGGCTTTACAATTCAGGTTTATACGGAAGATTTTATGAATGATTACGTTAGTTTAACCGATATTGCGAGATATAAAAACAAAGAAGAGCCTAAAGATGTTGTTAAAAACTGGCTGAGAGTGAAGAATACTATTGAATTCTTGGGATTGTGGGAGAGTATTAACAACCCGAATTTTAAAGGGGTCGAATTCGACTCCTTTAAGAATGAGGCTGGTTCTAATGCTTTTACTTTATCTCCTAAAAGATGGGTAGAATCAACAAATGCTATTGGCATAGTCTCTAAATCTGGTAAGTATGGTGGAACTTACGCTCATAAAGATATAGCATTTAAGTTTGCAGCTTGGATTTCAGCAGAATTTGAACTATATATTATCAAAGATTATCAAAGACTTAAATCTGATGAGAACTCAAGGCTTTCACTGAATTGGAATTTGAACCGTGAGATTTCGAAGATTAATTACAAGATTCATACGGATGCTATTAAAGAATATTTGTTGAAGGATTTGACTCCTGAGCAGTTGATGTATAAGTATGCAAATGAGGCAGATTTGTTAAATGTTGCACTGTTTAATAAGACTGCTAAACAATGGAGAGATGCAAATCCTAAGTCAAAAGGCAACATTCGAGACGAGGCGAGTATTAATGAACTTCTGGTATTGGCGAATATGGAAAGCTATAACGCTGTTTTGATTTCTAAGGGTTTGCCACAGGCAGATCGAATGGTGGAACTTAGAAATTTGGCGCGAACGCAGATTTTATCTCTTGAGAATTTGAATAATTCTGGAATAAAGAGTTTGGATTCCGTGCTAAAAAATTGAGTTTAATCACTTTTTAATTCTGCGCTTAATACTGATATTTACCTCGTTTTCGTGCGCTCCGAATTGCCTTCGCGCGCTACGCTTTGAGCGCGAAGGCAGGTCTCGCGCCCGTGTTTGTAGTCAGATTTGCTTAAAAAGGGAACAAACGCGGGAGAAGAGATGTCAGAGTGAAGAGTGGTGGGGTAAAGAGTTGGGTGTGATTAGGTGTGATTTCTTGTAGCGTGGCATTTCGTGTGGTGTTGGTTTGACGTCGGTATTGTGTTGGTGGGGTGTCGGCGTGTTGCGTGTGTGATGTGTGTGGAATGTTGATTTTTCAATGGTTTTATAGTGTTAGTGTTCTTGCTCGAGTAGTTTCCTGAGAAAAGTCTGGGAAAATTCTTTAAAAACCTTGAAACAATGTGTTTTTACGGTTTTATTAGTGTTAATCCACAAATATTATGGTGAAAATAGTTTTTATTGTGGATTAGTTTGTGTGTAACATTATTTTTTTCTGTTTATTTTGTGTGGTTGCCTCTTGACTTTTTTAAACGGGGGGGGGGTATGTTAATAACAGCTGCTAGCTAGATGCTCTAGATGGTGGTTATCCACAATGTTTTGAATATTGTTGGATGTTTAAGATTTTTCTTCGTGTACCTGCACGGAGGAGAAGAAGAAAGGAAATTAAAATGATGAATAAGAAGGCTATCGCTGCTTTCGCTGCTGGCGCTACTTTGCTTGCCGGCTTCGCTGCCGCTCCAGCATTCGCTGCAAACATTAATCCAAAGGATTTTCCAGCTTTCCAAAGCCCAGAGTATAGCGCTGATACTGAAAATCACGCTAATGTAAATGCAGCAAAGAATGATCGTTCTTTGGAGCTTGCTCGTATTAAGGCCGCTAAGACAAACGGAATGCGCTATGGCACCTTGAGTGAGCGTACTCAGCTTGTTGGTGAAGCTAGGTTGGCTGCAGCAACTGCTCTTGAGGCAGCTAAGGAGGCTGCTAATACAGCTAAGGCTAATGTGAATACGACTAAGCTTGCCTTTGAGCAGGCTGAGGCTGCTGCGAAGGCTGGTTATGAGGCTGCTAAGAAGGCTGTTGCAGAAGACGGTACTCCTAATGCTGGTTATGCTATCGGCACTGGTGAAACTTTAAAGGGTAAGGTAGTTAAGGTTGATGCTGGTACTAATGCTGAATCTCAGGATGCTGATACTAAGGCTGCTGACACTTATCTTGGATTGTTAAAGACTGCTGAACAAAAGAACAGTGCGTATGTTAAAGCTCAGGATGCTGCTAAGTCTGCAGAAGAAGCTTTGGCGAAGGCTCAGACTCCAGATCAGGCTGAACTTGCTGTTACTAGCAATTATCTTGTTTTGACTGCTGATGGTGAGCATGTTGATTCTGCTACTACTGCAGCTGCTTTGGAGCGTGTTGATGAGGATGCTTATGTTAATGGTCGTATTGCTTCCACTAGCGAAGATGATGTTTACGACAAGGATGGCGAGCATTCTAATAATCGTACGATGAACAATGATCATCGTAAGGGTTTGAAGAAGAATCACAAGAAGTCCCACAAGAAGGACGACAAGAAGAAGGATGATACTACCACTCCTGATGAGAAGATCAAGGATCTTGGTAAGTTGAACTTGTCTGATGCTGCTAAGAAGAAGCTTGCTGTTCATTACGTGTATAAGGCTAAGCTTGCTTTGGATGAGGCTGATAATAATCTTGCTGAGAAGAAGGCTGATTATGCTGCTAAGAGGAAGACTCTTCTTGAGACTATGAGTGAGCTTGCTGCTCGTAAGGCCGCTGCTGAGAAGGCTAACCAGGATTTGACTGATTTCTTGGCTTCTGGTGAGAATAATTCTGCTAAGGAAACTGCTCTTCGTGATGCTTTGAACCGTGCTCATGCTCATGAGCAGCGTGCTTTTGATGCTGAGCAGAAGGCTGAAGCTGAGTTTAATGCTGCTCGTGATGCTGCTTTCGCTGCTGTTGCTGCTTATAACAAGGCTTTGGCTGAGTATAAGGATGCTTATAATGATGCGGTTCGTTTGGGTGTGAATCCTGCTGCTCTTCCTCCTGTTGTGACTTCTGATCCTTTGGCTGCTGATTTCCCAGCTGTTCCTGGTACGAAGCAGATTTATGCTGATGCTTTGAATGGTAAGTTTGGTCCTGCTGCTCAGGCTTCTGCTAAGAAGACTGAGGTTGCTAAGGCTCAGGATGCTGCTCCAGCTGCTGCTGGTAAGGCTGCTGCTAAGGGTGAGCTTGCTGCTAAGGGTGGCAATGGTCATGGTAAGGCTGGCGAGAAGCTTGGTAATGCTGGTGTTGGTGTTGCTTTGACTGCTTTGGCTGCTTCTATGCTTGCTGGTATGGGTGCTGCTGTTCGCAAGATGCGTCACTAAGCATTATTTACCACCTTATTTAGGGTTTGCACTCAACGACTAGTGTGGTGTTTTGTAGGGAAGCATCACACTGGTTTATTCCCGATTCTCTTTGGTTTTATTGTTTTAACATTGGTTTGCTATTGTTTTTCTTTTCTTCCCAGTGTTGATTCGTTTAGCTTGTTGGGTTTTGGGTGTTGAGTGTGTTGCTTTCGGTTTTGTTTGCTACTAGGGGCTTTCAAAACCGGAAGCATTTTTTGTGTTTGTTTATTTTTGCCAGTGTTTGTAGTTATATTTGCTTAAATAGGGAACAAATGCGGGAGGATTAGTCACCCTAAAACTGCTGCGATTAACGCCATACAAATCGGACTCGTAACCGTAGAAAACAGGATTCCATCGCGCGCAAAACTCAAGCCAACATTGTATCTTGCAGCGTAATTGTACACGTTTTGGCCAGTCGGAAGAGCCGCCAGCACAACACACGCGTAAAGAGTGGCACCTCGGAAACCCATAACAAAATAAGCCAATAAAAACGCAATAATTGGCATAATCAAGTTTTTCAGAATAGCAACAGTCGCAATAGCAGCACGATTAGAATCTTTTTGTAGCGGCTTGCTGCCGTAAAGTGACATTCCAAAAGCCATTAAAATCATAGGAACCGCTGAATCGCCAATCATTTTAATCGGGTCATAAAGAAAATTCGGAACAGGAAAATAGCCAATTTTTGCGGAAATTGCCGAAATAATAATTCCTCCAAGTGAACCAATTAAAAGTGGTTGTTTAAGCGGCTGTTGAGCAATGCGTTTAAGCGAGCACTTTCCAGTAGTTGTAACGTCTAAAACCGTTAGTCCAACAGGCGTAAAAACAGCTTGCTGCATAACTAAAATTGGGGCAACAAGCGCGGGATTTCCAAGAATATAAGTTGCAACAGGCAAGCCAATGTTGTTTGAGTTTAAGTAAAGCGAGTTAAGCGCGCCAATTGTGCAATCTGCCGCAGGAAGACGGAAAAACAGGCGATTAAGCAGAATAAATGCAACGCCAACAATCATTGCGGAGAAAAACGCAACAAAAATTGACGAGTGGAAAATCTCAAAAATTTGCTCTTTTGCAAGTATTGCAAACATTAAACAAGGACTTGAAACAAAAAAGCTTACGCGATTAAGCACCATTTGTGCTTGCGATCCGCCGATGCGAAGACGCGCGGTTACGTACCCTGCGGCAATGACGATGCCAATTACGCAAAAGCCTTGCATAGCACTGATTAAACCCATGAAAACGATTTTAGCGCTGATTTTTGGATTGTGGGTAATGCGCAATCGACTTTTATTGGCGTATGTTACTTTTATTGGCGCATGTTATTTGACGTTGCAATATGGCATACTAGAAAACGGTGGCGCTGCAAGCCGCCAGAGCATTCGACGGCGTCGATCCCCTCACGTGATTTTCACGCATGATTTTGGGCGAGGCTGGTGTCCGCTGTCGTGCAGCTAGACTTTATTGATAGCCTTAGGGGTGGCTCGCATAAGCGTGTGCATTCTTCAGGCTAAGAGCGCGAAACTATTGCAGAGTTTCGCTAGGAGCATAGTGCCCAGAGTAACACGAGAAGGCTTCACCGTGCCCGAAGCCAATAATGATAAAAATGAAGATAAAAATCTTTCATTCGTAGCAGCAAATTCAAGCGCGAACGAATCTACTAACGCAGCTGACGAGCAAAGATCAGCAGCTGCTTCAACTGTTACATCACCCGTTACAGCAGGTGTTGTCAATGTGGTTTCAGGTTCGCAAGACGCAGCGTCAAGCACAAGACGCAGGCGTGCTGGAAGACGCGTTGTAAGAGTTGCAGGAGCAGCTGGCGAATCGATGAAACTACACGTACAAGGCGGAAACGATTACGATACACGCTCTGAGGAAACTGAATCTGAAAGTGTTGTTGAGCACCAAACTCCTGTAAGGCCGATAACATCGCTACTTTTTCAGGAGCCTGTTTTACCTCATCGTTTGCCTGAAAACAATAGTCGTATGCGCGATTTAGATTACGACGATGATGCAAATGAAAGCGATAGAGAAAACAGTCGAGATGATTTAGACAAAGACAATAGTCGCAGTTCACGAAAGTTGCGTAAAACGCGTTCTGGCAGGAATGACAGGAAGAATCGCAATGAAGACGAGGATTTAAGTAGAGTACGTAGTCGCAAAAATCGCAATAATCGTAACAATTTTGACGATAACTATGATTCTGAATCTGACGATGATACACGTGTTATTCGTGTGCGTTCTAGAGTAAATCGTGCAGATCGCACAGATCGATCCAATCGTGCAAATCCTGAAGATTTAAACGAAATTGATAATAGAAGCGATAGCAGAATAAGTAGAAATAATCGAGATTATCTAGATAAGGATAGCTTGGATAAGTCTAATTTTGATAAAGCTAACCTTGACAAAGATAATGGTGACAAATATAGCGAGAATAACAATAATGGTCGTAAGAATCGTGACAATCAGGATAATTACGATGATCAAAATCATAGAAAGTCACGCAAGAATCGCAGACTAAACGCTGCCGAAAGACGCGCCGCCGCAGAAGTCGAGCAAATAGAAGAAGACCTTGAATACGACGACATAGTTTATTCTCCAATCGATGATGTAATTGACGAAAGAATTGAAAATAGTGTTGAGTCAGATAATGATGTAGATTCTGAATCAACCCGCAAGTATACAAAAACTTCTGATTTAGAAAATAATGATGATGAAGACGGAGAAATGATAACCCGTCGTCGCCGTCGTCGCAGACCGTCTCGCGCAGATAAGGAAGATAGGACAGATAAGTCTGATAGATCAAGCCGTAGAACAACATCCGACCTATCTTCGGATGATTCTTCATACGCCGACGATTATGACATAAACGAAATAGAAGTTTCTCAAGAAGACCGCGATTTAATTCCAGATCCAGACGAGTTGCGATCTCAAGATGACGAGGAAGTGTACACTCGTCGTCGCCGTCGTCGCAGGTCGAAATCTTCTGACGATTCGTCTCAAAGTTCCTCAAGTTCGCAAAGTTCGCAAAATTCACAAAGCACACAATCGCGTTTTGTGTCAATAGACTCCGATTCATCTAGTCGAAGATCTAGAAAACAGCAGTATATTGATGAGATTACGGATATTGAAGGTTCTACGCGACTTGAAGCCAAAAAGCAGCGTCGTCGTGACAATCGCAGGGAGCGTAATCGCCAAAACTTGCTTATGGAGCAAGACTTTTTGGCAAGGCGTGAAAACGTTGACCGACTTATGGTTGTGCGTGAACGCGATCGTCACACGCAAATTTCTGTAATCGAAGACAATATTCTTGTAGAACACTATGTTTCTGATATTCAAGAAGTTGCAACAGTAGGAAACATTTACCTTGGTCGTGTACAAAATGTGCTGCCAAGCATGGAGGCCGCATTCGTAGACATTGGTCAGGCTAGAAACGGCGTGCTTTACGCTGGCGAAGTCAACTGGGATACAACCCGATTAGAAGGACAGCCGCGAAGAATGGAGCTTGCGTTTAAGGCAGGAGACCCTGTTTTAGTGCAGGTTACTAAAGACCCTATAGGCCATAAGGGTGCGCGACTAACATCTCAAGTAACGCTTGCTGGTAGGTTCCTTGTGCTTGTTCCGTCTGGAGCTATGACGGGCGTAAGTCGCAAGCTATCCGACCGTGAACGCAGCCGACTTCGCGCAATCGTAAGCAAAATCGCGCCTAAAGACATGGGCATAATCATTAGAACCGCCGCAGATGGTGCTAGTGAAGATGCGATTGAAAAAGACCTTGAATCGCTTGTAAAACAGTGGGAACGAATCGAAGCGAAGCGAGAAGAGTTCTTGCATGGCAAGCGTCCAAAGCTTTTGCAAGGCGAGCCAGATGTGGCTATTCGTGTTGTTCGAGACATATTTAACGATGACTTCCAAAAGATGATTGTGGAAGGCAAGGGCGCGTATGACCGCATTTGTGAATACTTGGAGATGATGGCTCCTGATTTGCGCAGCAAGATTGAGTATTGGGATCCTGCTGAGCATGAAGGCAAAGACGTGTTCGACAAGTGGCAAATCGACAGCCAGCTTAGAAAGGGCATGGAGCGCCAGGTTTATCTTCCTGCAGGCGGTTCGATTGTTATTGACCGAACGGAGGCAATGACAACGATTGACGTGAATACGGGTCGTTTTATTGGTCGCGGTAAGTCTTTGGAAGAGACTGTGACTCGCTGCAATTTGGAAGCTTCCGAGGAGATTGCGCGTCAGCTGCGACTTCGCGATATTGGCGGCATGGTTATGATTGATTACGTTGACATGGTTATGCCAGCGAACCGCGATCTTGTTTTGCGCCGTCTTGTTGAGTGTCTTGCGCGCGACCGCACAAAGCATCAGGTTGCGGAGGTTACATCTCTTGGTCTTGTCCAAATGACTCGTAAGCGCGTTGGACAGGGTTTGGTCGAGGCGTTTTCGGAGGAGTGCCCGACTTGCAAGGGTCGTGGGTTTATTCTTCACGACGAGCCGACTGTGTCTTCGGAGTATGCGGATCCTTACGCGCTTAAGGGCGGTGATCCGTTTATTAAAACCAATAAGCATGGTCATGGAAGTATTGCGGACCCTATGCCTGTGGTTAAGCAGGAGTCCAGTGCGGATGTTCGCGCCAAATTAGCGCGTATTGCTGCCGCTGCAGCGTCGTCGGCTTTCTTGGAGGAGTCTTTGCGTAAAAGTGACGAAAAAGACGGTAACGATAATAAAGACGATAACAATAATGATGTGAATGCTGTAGCTGCAGATGACGTTGCTAATAATGGCGATGCAGGTGATAGTGTTGTTGACAGTGTTGACAGTGTTGATGAATCTTCGGTTGCTGGCGACTTTTCTGCAGTAGATGCGAGTAATGAATCTGCAGAAATCAGTGAAGAATCGCAGGTAGTCGGGAAAATTGAGGAATCTGATGATTCGCAAGAATCTCAAGAATCCACAGAAAGCTCTCAAGAATCTAGTGAAAACTAAAAAATAGACGCAAAGTATACGGCTCGAGTACAATAATGTCTATTGCTTATTTCGACTTTATGAATTAAGACTTGACGTTAGTACAGGGGTCGGTGTAATTTTGATAGTCGGTGTCTTGCCGCAGGTTCAACGCTGCGCGTGAGGCAATAGTAAAGCTTTCAATTTAGCTAAGGAACGAATTATGTACGCGATTGTGAAGGCCGGTGGCCATCAAGAGAAGGTTGAGGTTGGAGACGCCATCCTCGTAAACCGTCTCGATGCAAAGAAGGGCGATACCGTGGAATTCCCGGTCGCGCTCGTTGTTGACGGTGCTAAGGTGACCTTAAGCGCTAAGGATCTTGCAAAGATCACAGTTAAGGCAGAAGTTCTTAACGACGAAGCTAAGGGTCCAAAGATTAGCATTATGAAGTATAAGAACAAGACTGGCGTGGCTCGCCGCAAGGGTCATCGTCAGAAGTTGACTCTCGTCAAGATCACGGCCATCGCCTGATTGACGGTGTTATAAACCTGAAAGGACAGCAAGATGGCACATAAGAAGGGTGCGTCTAGCTCGCGCAACGGTCGCGACTCACAGGCGCAATATCTTGGCGTTAAGAAGTTCGGTGGAGAAGCTGTTGTGGCTGGAAACATTATTGTTCGCCAGCGCGGCACCAAGTTCCACGCAGGACAGAACGTTGCTTTGGGCAAGGATCACACGCTGTACGCTTTGGTGGACGGCAATGTGAAGTTTGGCATTCGTCGCGATCGTAAGGTTGTAGACGTAGTTACCGCCTGAGTAACTCATTAATCTTATAGCCGCACCCCGTTCGGTGCGGCTTTTTTGTTTTTGCAAATCTGGCGAGTATTGAGCATCAAGTAAGGTAAAAGTTATGAGCGATTTTGTAGATCGAGTAACGGTACACGTTAAAGGCGGCGACGGCGGCAACGGATCCGCAGGCGTGCGCAGAGAAAAATACAAGCCACTTGCAGGTCCAAATGGCGGAAATGGCGGAAATGGCGGAAGCGTTATATTCGTAGCCGATCGCAACGCTAACAGCCTACTCGACTACCGATTCATGCCACATCGCGTAGCGCAGAGTGGCACAATGGGTTTAGGTGATACAAAGGACGGCTCCAAAGGAGAAGACCTTATGTTGCCAGTGCCAGTCGGAACCGTAATTTTTGAGGCGAAGGGTGCATCGGGCGCGCAAAAAAAGCCAGGCAACGTTTTGGCTGATTTGCAACATGTAGGCGACACATTCGTAGTCGCAGCAGGAGGTGCTGGAGGCCTTGGAAACGCCGCTCTTGCCAATAAAACTCGCCGCGCTCCAGGTTTTGCACTACTAGGCGAACCTGGCGAAGAACGAGACGTAATCCTAGAACTAAAGTCGATAGCAGACGTCGCGCTAGTGGGCTTCCCGTCTGCAGGAAAGTCAAGTCTTGTAGCTTCAATCAGCGCTGCAAAACCAAAAATCGCAGATTATCCGTTTACAACGCTTGTTCCAAACCTTGGTGTGGTCAGCTTTGGTGAATACCGCTACACAATCGCAGACGTGCCAGGATTGATCCCAGGAGCTTCCGAAGGAAAAGGGCTTGGGCTAGAATTTTTGCGCCACATTGAGCGCACGGAAATAATCGCCCACGTAATCGACTGCGCAACGCTTGAACCCAATCGCGATCCAATCAGCGATTATAAGGCTTTGGAACACGAGCTTTCGCAATACGCAAACAAGTTGGATTTGCCGCTTGGAGCGATTCCGATTCCAGAGCGTCCGCGAATTATTGTGCTAAACAAGATTGATGTGCCAGAGGCAAAAGAGTTGGCAGAATTTGTGCGAAGCGACTTTGAAAAAATGGGCTTTCCAGTTTTTGAGATTTCTACTGCGTCTCACGAAGGCTTGAAAGAGCTTGGTTTTGCGCTTGGAAAGATGGTGGCTAGTATGCGCGAAAAGCTTGCTGAGCAAGAGGCAGCGCGAGAAGAAGAGCGAGTTGTTATTCAGCCGCTTGAACAGCCAGCATTGAGACGACGCAGAGATGATGGCCGCGGAAGTGCTAGCGACTTTACAATCGAGCGCGAAGAAGACAAAAATGGCGACTTCTGGTTTACTGTTACGGGCGCTAAGCCAGAGCGTTGGGTTGTGCAAACAAACTTCGACAACGACGAGGCAGTTGGCTATTTGGCGGATCGCTTAGCAAAACTTGGTGTAGAAGACGAGTTGCGCAAGAAGGGTGCACGTCCAGGAGACGAGATTAGGATTGGTCGCGGAAACCGCATGGTTTGCTTCGACTGGGATTCAAGCATTGCAGCAGGTGCGGAAGGTTTGGACGGCGCTAGCTTGGGCGCGCGTGGAAAAGACTTGCGACTTGAAGCAAATGACCCTAGAGGTGCAAGACGCACGAATGCGGAGCGCAGACGCGATTATCACATGATGATGGATGCAAAGAGCGCTGTGAGAGATGCGATGATGGCGGAGAGAAAGCAAGGTCATTGGGCAGATCCATCGGTAGATGACGACAAACACGATGAGCAGAGTTTATTTGGACGTGGTGAGTAAATGATTAATAAGGCAGTTGAGCCTACCGAAGATGAGATTCGGCGTTCAATTAGCAATGCGAACACAATAGTCGTAAAAGTTGGCTCTAGCTCGCTTACAGACTTATCTGGTCATTTAGACGTGCAAAAATTACGTGCTCTTGTTACGGCTATTAGCCGTGCTCAAATGTCTGGAGCTAATGTAGTTTTAGTATCTTCTGGTGCTATCGCAGCGGGATTTGGACTACTTGGTTTTAATGAACGTCCTAAAGATGTGCCTACTCAGCAAGCAACAGCATCAGTTGGACAAGGCTTGCTCATGTACCAATATGAGTCAGCATTTGCGGAATTCGGCATAAGAGTAGGGCAAATGCTACTAACGGCAGACGTTACTATAAGTCCTTCGCGTTACCGTAATGCCCAACGCACAATGCTTAGGCTGCTGGAATTAGGCGTTGTGCCAATCGTAAACGAAAACGACGCTCTGTCTAGCAACGAAATACGTTTTGGTGATAACGATAGGCTTGCGGCGCTTGTGGCGAACATTGTGCGAGCAGATGCGCTGGTTCTTTTAACAGATGTTGACGCGCTTTACACGGCTCCGCCTAGCGAACCAGATGCTAAGCGGATTGGTTTTGTTCCCGATGTTACGCGCGCGTTAGATGATGTTAAAGTTGGCTCCAGCATTTCGGGTGTAGGCACAGGCGGAATGATAACCAAAATGGATGCAGCGCACGTTGCTGCTGTTTCTGGAATCCCAACGCTTTTGACATGTGCTAGTAACGCGGAGGGCGCACTATCGGGGAAAGCAGTTGGAACCGTGTTCGCGCCACTAAATTCGCGCGCGTCTTCCAGAAGACTTTGGATTGGTTTTGCGTCTAATCCGCATGGCTCGATTATTGTAGATTCTGGTGCAGCTGCAGCCGTTCGAGGAGGGAAAGCAAGCCTGCTGGCTGCTGGAATCGTAGGGGTTGCTGGCGACTTTTCTGCAAGCGATCCAGTGTGGATTGATGACGAGCATGGCAATCATTTAGCCAAAGGGCTAGTTGCATTTGATTCAGATGAGATACCGCAGGTAATGGGGCTTACAACAGATGATTTAGAGGCGACTTTGGGGCGGCAATACGCGCATCCTGTGGTGCATCGCGACAATCTTGTGCTTTTATAATCTTCTACTTGCTAATCGATTTGCATGTGCGCTTAAAGCTTCGCAAAGTGAGGTGGAGATTCGAGATTTTTCGCCCTGAATGAGATGAACCTCAGCATCTTTGATGGTGATTCATCGAATGAAGAAGAAAAATCGAGAATCTCGGTGATTAAGTGGTACGCAATTGTTAAGACTTGTAAGAGGGATGGGTGATTCTTGGTCGAACAATATAAGAGCGGCAGCCGATACCAAATAATCCAATGAGTCACCACTACAAACAAACTTCAACCCAAAAACAAAATCAAAACCAAAACGGAACAACCGCAACAACAAGCAACGCGTAAGAGGCAGAGCGTTGTGAGACAAGAATTAGCCAGCCCTCGCGCAACACCAAACAAGGAAATGCCTCGATTCGCCCGCGTTTGTTTCCCAAATTGCAAAATATGGGAACAAAATCGGGAAATAACGTGTAATGGTTACACTGTAGAGTATGGCAGAAAATATCGCAGCAAATACGGCAGCAAACGCATCAAACTCTCAATGGCGCTCTATGAGCAATCGCATTAACAAAGTGGCACCGAGTGCAACGCTTGCTGTAGATGGCAAAGCAAAAGCAATGAAAGCCGCAGGAATCGACGTTATTAGCTTCGGCGCAGGCGAACCTGATTTTCCAACGCCGCTCTACATTGTTGAAGCCGCAGCCGCCGCATGCAAAGACCCAAAAAACTACAAGTACACGGCTACGGCTGGTCTTCCAGAGCTTCGCGAGGCGATTGCGCGCAAAGTCAAGCGCGATTCTGGCTACGATGTTTCCCTAAATCAAGTTGTTGTAACGAATGGCGGCAAACAAGCTGTTTACGAAGCATGCCAGATTTTGTTAAACGATGGCGATGAAGTTATAATCCCAGCGCCATATTGGACAAGCTACCCAGAGGCAGTAAAACTTGCAGGTGGTGTGCCTGTGCCTGTTATGTCTGGCGCGGATCGCGGTTTTGAGCCAGATATTGAGGCGATTGAGGCGGCTCGTACCCCACGCACGCGTGCGATTATTGTAACTTCGCCTTCTAATCCAACAGGCGCTATTTGGAGCGCACAAACGATTCGCGCGATTGGCGAATGGGCTGTAAAACACCATATTTGGGTGCTTTCCGACGAGATTTACGAGCACTTGCATTACGACGGCGTAAAAACGTCGTATATTGGCGTAGAAGTGCCAGAAGTGCGCGACCAGCTGCTTGTTTTGAACGGTGTTGCTAAAACGTACGCAATGCCAGGTTGGCGTGTTGGCTGGATGGTTGCGCCGCTTGATGTCGCAAAAGCTGCGATTAAGCTTCAAAGCCACATGACGTCTAACGTTTCCAATATTTCACAGCGCGCAGCCCTTGCAGCGGTTGGTGGACCCTTAGATGAAGTTGCAAAAATGCGCGATTCCTTCGACGCTCGTCGCAAGGCGATTGTGCAAGCGTTAAACAGCATGCAAGGCGTGACTTGTCCTCTTTCGCACGGCGCTTTCTACGCGTTTGCAAACGTTGAGGCACTGCTTGAGTGCCCGATGGGCAAGGATTCTAAGATTCCAGGCACGTCGTCCATACTCGCGCAAATGCTACTTGATGAAGCGCATGTTGCCGCTGTTCCTGGAGAGGCTTTTGGTGCGCCTGGCCACTTGCGATTCTCGTGTGCTTTAGCAGACAGTCAGCTTGCCGAAGGTATGAGGCGTATGAAGCAGTGGATTGAAAGCGGAAGCGCGTTTTAAAGTCGCCAGCGCGTTGTTTACGCGCGCAAAAGTCGCCAGCAACCGCGCGTTTAGCGACACTCGCTAATCATAATAAAACCCTTAAATCTTGCCCTTCCGCTAACATATCTACTTGGCGGTTTTGCCAAGTCAATCTTTTTAAGGTATGATTAGCAAGTTCACCTAGGGATGTGGCGCAATTGGTAGCGCAACGGTCTCCAAAACCGTAGGTTGTGGGTTCGAGTCCCGCCGTCCCTGCCAGTTTTATTGTTAACAATTTTCAAACGAAGGATTCAAGCATGGCCAAGGCAAAAGAGAAGAAGCCGAATTTGTTCATGCGTATTGGCATGTTCATTAAGCAAACTATTGACGAGACTCGCAAAGTCGTTGCTCCTCACGGCAAGGAATTGTTTGCTTGGTCAGCTTCCGTGTTTATTTTTGTTATTTTCTTGATGGTTTTCGTCACTGTTATGGACTTCGGTTTGGGTAAGTCTGTTATGTGGCTGTTTGGCTGATTTCAACGAATTTTGAGGGTGTGCGAATATGACTGACGAGTTGAATCTCGAAAATGTTGATTCTGTGAATGATCTTGCGGATTTTGACGCAGCTGATATTTCGGTTGATGCTGCAAATGTTGAGAACGCAGATGCTGCAGATACTGTTGTCGTAGAAGATGCTTCTGAAAATAGTGAAAACGTAGCTGGTGAGACCGAGTCTCCTGCTGAGCCTGCTGAAACGGTTGCTGGCGATTCTTCCGCTTCGCAAGAAGTTGATGCTACAGATGCTGGTGCTGCCGCTGTTGCGGAATTCTCTAAGACTTTGCGCACTCTTGAAGGCAAGTGGTACGTTCTTCACACCTACTCTGGCTACGAGAAGCGCGTTAAAACTAACGTTGAATCTCGTGTACAAAGCTTTGGTTTGGAAGACAAGATTTTCCAGATTGAAGTGCCAATGGAAGAGGTTGAAAAGCACACTGACAAGGGTAAGAAGGTTATTACCCGCGTTCGCGTTCCAGGTTATGTGCTTATTCGTATGTGGCCAGATGAGAATGCTCGTCGTATTGTGCGCGAAACTGAAGGCGTTACTGGTTTTGTTGGCCCATCTAAGGAGCCTGCTCCTCTTAGCCGTAAGGAAGTTATCGATATGATGGCTCCTATGATTGCGTCTGAGGCTTTGAAGAAGGCTGGAGATAAGCCTGCTGCGGCTCGTAAGCGTACCGTTGAGGTGGCTTACAAGGTTGGCGATCAGGTTACAGTTACCGATGGTCCATTTGCGACTATGGCTGCCGTGGTGTCGGATGTGGATCCTACAACGCAGAAGCTTACGGTTCTTGTTTCTATCTTTGGTCGCGAAACTCCTGTGGAGCTTGGATTTAACCAGGTAGAGCCTATTGTTTGATTTTTAATGCGCGTTTTGTGATTGTTGCGCGTATCTGATTTTATCAGTGCATAAGTCGGGGTGTGGTGTTTGCTGCATCCCGACTTTTGTTTTGCTTTGTTTTTTTGGGGGGGGATAATCCGTAATTTTGTAATGTAATTTTTTATAATGTAATCAAAAACCCCGAGCTATTAACCCGGGGTTATGAAAGAGAAGAGAAGAAGAGAGGTTCAGTTATTAGTTCTTGCAAATCATTCGTTATGTTGATTTGCTTTTTCCTTGATGTCTCTATAATAGGCATCCTTTACTTAAGACAAAGATGTTATTGCCTGTGAATTACCTGAAAATCTTGTAAAAAATCTCTACGTTTCGCCATTTTTGTGTATATTTCTTTATTTTTCTGTAGTTCGAGTGCAGTCTTAATAATTTCGCGTTAAATTCTTTGAATTTTGTTAAATCTTTTGTTGATACTGTTCTCTGATGTGCCGTATGCTTGAATCATGTCAGAAATTGCAGAATCTACGAATAGCGATGAGTCTAAAGTTTTACCCACTTCTGAATCGGCTAATTCTTCTGAATCGGCTAATTTGCCGATGTCTATTTCTGCACGATTAGGTAAATTGCAATTCCATCTTTCTGGCAAATTTCGTGTTTTGCAGTTTGCAGATGTTCAGGATGCTCCAAAAATTAGCAAAGATACAATTAGGCTTATAGAGTCCGCTTGTGATGCTGTTAAGCCAGATATTGTGATTTTTACGGGTAATCAAATTGCTGGATATGTTAAAGATTTTGCGGATACATTTGTACGCAGACGCTGGTCTTCGGAGGCTTTCGACTCTTCCTCAGGACGATTTTCTGATAATTACTCGCCTAAGGATGAGTCGTATGCAGAAAAACTAGATGCAACGCGAAAAAAAGTTATTGAGCACATTAAGCGTATGGTGCAGCCTTTGGAAGATCGTTCAATTCCATGGGCGCTGACTTACGGAAACCATGATTTTCAATGTGGGTTAAGCAATGAAGAATTGGATTCTTTGTATCAAGAGTTTAAGGGTTGCATGAACCGTTCTTCGCAAAACAAGTCGAATAATTATGATTCTTCTAGTTGCAATGTTGCAGCTTTGCAATCCACTAAATGCATATTGCCAAATCAAATCATTTTTCCTTGTGAAGCTGGTACGTTTGCGCTTCCAGTTATGGATGTGAATCAGGAAAATGTTGTATTTTCATTAGTTTTGGTTAATTCTGGAGACTATGAGAAGAGTGGAGGTTATGGGAAACCTTCGGATAAGGCACTTGATTTTTTGAGAAATTTGCCAAAGTTATCGCCTCCAAAATTCTGTGTTTTCCAGCATTTTCCTCTTCCTCAATACTATGGTTTAATGCGTGAAGTTTCTAAAGATTATGCGTCTCAGGAACATGCGATCGAGGGGTACAGGCGTTTTGCTGGGAGATATTATGCTTTAGACGATAATCGCGTTTTGCCAGATGGTTATCTTGGAGAAGGTGTGAGTTGCCCAGATAAAGACAGTGGGGAATATGATATTTTGCAAAAGATTGGCACTTTCGCTTTCTGCGCAGGGCATGATCACAGAAACGCGTTTGCTGGACGTTGTAAAGATTCGGATATGCTACTTATGTCTACTGCAACGTGTGGTTTTGGATCTTATGGGCCAGCTGCATCTAAATGTGGTGCAAGACTTATCGAATTTGACATACGTCACCCATACGAGCCTAGAACGCAAATGCTTGAATTTGGTGATTTAGTTGGAAAACCTTCGTCTAAAAAGGCGTATACTTATGGTCTAAACGCGGATTGCGATCACGATTTGCCAGAAGTAGATTTATTGCAAAAACCTTCGCTTTTTGCAAGGCTATTGAGAAGATGGCGGTCTCGCGCAGCAAAGTAGCTTGGTTAATGCTCGAATTGGTATGTGTTATTGGCACGCATGTCGGTATTATAGTGATTAGTTTTAGTTGCAAACGAAAGAGGTAAATGTGTCTGCGCATAATACGGCTGAACAGAACGAAAGTGGCATTGACGCTGCAGACGTTTTGCATGTAGAAGGTGGCAAGCCGCTTAACGGAGCTATTAAAGTTCGTGGTGCAAAAAACTTTGTTAGTAAAGCAATGGTTGCAGCTTTGCTTGCTCCTGGGAAATCCGTGTTAAAGAATGTTCCAGAAATCAGAGATGTTCACGTTGTTTCTGATTTGCTGCGTTTGCATGGAGTAAACGTAGATGTCGATGGTGCTGCAGGCGTTGTTAGTATTGACGCAAGCAATGTTCAGCTTGCTGATGTTGCAGACGTAGATACATTATCAGGATCTTCTAGAATACCGATTCTCTTCTCTGGTCCGCTTCTTCACAGACTTGGTGAGGCTTTTATCCCAGCTTTAGGTGGGTGCAATATTGGAGGGCGTCCAATAGATTTCCATCTTGAAACTTTGCGTAAACTTGGTGCGAATGTAGATAAAGATCATGAGGATGGTATTCATATTACTGCTCCTAACGGTTTGCATGGCACTAAAATTCATCTACCTTATCCATCGGTTGGTGCCACTGAGCAAACTCTTCTTGCAGCCGTGCTTGCAGAAGGTAAAACAGAGCTTTCGGGTGCTGCAATTGAGCCAGAAATTATGGATTTGGTGGCTGTTTTGCAAAAAATGGGCGCTATTATTTCTGTAGACGTTGATCGAACATTTAGGATTGAGGGCGTTGATAAGCTTCAAGGCTATAATCATACGGCTTTAACAGATAGGATTGAGGCGGCATCTTGGGCTTCGGCGGCGCTCGCAACTCATGGTGACGTGTTTATTAAAGGGGCTACTCAGCCAGAGATGATGACCTTCTTAAACGTGTTCCGTAAAGTTGGTGGTCAGTTTGACGTTACGGATAACGGTATTCGATTCTGGCATCCGGGTGGTGATTTGCATCCTGTTGCTATTGAAACCGATGTCCATCCTGGTTTTATGACTGATTGGCAGCAGCCTCTTGTTGTTGCTTTAACTCAAGCTAAAGGTTTGAGTATTGTTCACGAAACTGTTTATGAGAATCGTTTTGGGTTTACAAAACCACTTGTTCAAATGGGCGCTATGATTCAGTTGTATCGCGAGTGCTTAGGTTCTCTTCCTTGCCGATTCCAGCAGCGAAATTACAAGCATTCTGCTGTGATTTTTGGTCCGACGCCTCTTACTGGTCAAGATATTGATGTTCCTGATTTGCGAGGCGGTTTTAGTCATCTTATTGCGGCTCTTGCAGCTAAGGGTCCATCTAACGTTAAGGGTATTTCGCTTATTGACCGTGGTTATGCAGATTTCCGCGGTAAGTTGACTGCTCTTGGCGCGGATATTGATTGAGCAATTTGAGTAATTTGGGCGATTTGAGCAATGTGGATAACTTTTCCCTTATTTTTCTAGGGTTTTGATGGCTTTGGTACACATTGTTCTATAAGTATTTTCAATACGCAAATTAGTCTATAAAGTTTGCAGCACAGGATTATTGTCATTTTGATTTTATGAAAGTGCGGCAAATATGGTTTGTGTGGGCGGAAGATATCAGATTCTCGGAAAACTTGGAGCTGGAGGAACATCTACTGTTTATCTTGCGGTAGATAATGTTCTTCATAAGCAGTGGGCTATAAAAGAAACTGCTACTGATTTTGATGACGATAAAAAAGCCTTGATTTTGCAGTCTTTGCGCGCAGAAGTTGAGGTTTTAAATCATTGCAATCATCCTTCTATACCTAGAATTGTTGATTTTTTTGAGGAGAATGGCAGAGCATACGCTGTTCGCGACTATGTTGACGGATTTTCTTTAAAATCAATGATTTTACAAGAAGGTGTTATGAGTCCTGCCGAAGTGTGTAATTTAGGTATACGATTGTGTGGCTTATTGCAATATCTTCATTCACTTAATCCTTCTATTGTTTATTGTGATTTAAAACCATCTAACATTATGCTTTGTGCGGATTCAAAAGTTTATTTAATTGACTTTGGATCTGCATTAGAAATTAAAAATAAAGATGGTGTGTTGGTGCAACCAAGCAGATTTAAACAAGATGCGCGTTTTGCTACTCGTGGATTTGCTGCTCCAGAACTTTTTAAGCCTGAATCCAAAATAGGCGTTTTTACTGATGTGTATTCTCTTGGTGCTACATTGTGGTTTGCTCTTACGGGTAAATGTTTTTCTGATAATAAGACTATAGACTCAGAAAACTCAGAGCATTATGATGCTACAAAGCACTTTACTAACTTCGACTTAGCTGATGGTGGTTTTGCTAACGATCTTCAAGCTGTTTTAATGCGCGCCATGTTAGAAAATCCTTTGGAGCGTTATGCGGATTGTAAAGAATTTGCTCAGTCGTTAGAGGATTGCTTAGAAAATTATTTAGGAGACAATTTAGATTCTGGCGTAGAGGGTATAGAAAATATCAGGTCGCGTGTAAATCATTATAAGAATAATCGTCGTGATAAACGTAAGAGTAGTCGTAGGAGTATGCGTAAAAATACTCATAAAAATAGTGGTAGGAATAGTTATCGAAATATTGTAATCAAAATTATTTGCTGCATACTGATGGTTGTTGTTGGCTGCTTTTTGATAGGAACATCATTGCATTCTTTAACATCAAATAGTCAAATAAGTAGTCGAAAAAATGATTATGTGCAACTGACTCGTAACAATGATGAAAAAAGAAACAAGAATGCTATAGAGAAAATAAGTGATGTTGAAAAATATAAAAACTACATGAGAACAGCGGCAAAATCAGTGGATTCTAAGCAGGTGATTCAAAATGTTAATCAAGCCATGCGATTGCAAATAAAACTTTTTAATGCCAATATTCAGCCGCTTTCCATTCAACCAATACTCAGACTTTTAGTGCATCAAATTGAAGATTTTCGGTGGACTCTTGATGAAAGAGAAGATTTTACAGCGTTGATTAATGAGTATAAAAACACGCTTAAAAAATCTGAAGATTGGTATGAACTGTGCTTATCTGTGGGTAAAGCATATTGGTATTATAGCGTTGAAAATGGGGAAGAAGTTAGTGATTCAAATAGAAAAACTCGCATAACAGCAGCATCTGAATGGTTTAAAGAAGCGTTAAAAGGTGTTAAATCAAAAGACTATGAGTTGGCATCAATGTATTATTCGATTGGAAGTGAGTATTTAAGCTTTGCATCTTATGCGGAAGGAAAATCCAAGCCGCAAAATGTTGATTATATTACGAAGTTGCATAATTTTATTGAAAATGCTAAGAAAAATCAGAACGAGATTGTAAAAATAGATGCGTGTGAACTTGTTTTTAATTCGCTAAAATCGTGGATTAGTTTATTTAAGTCTTATGCTGTTAGTCAAGATAGTATTGAAAATATTTTTGACGACGCGTTAGATTTAGCGCGATCTATAAAGTCGCAAAATAAAAACGTTGACAATAGAGTTAAGCAAATAATGAGCCAAGCAGATCCGTTAATTGATTCAATTGAAAATATATTTGACAATGGCGATATTTGATGTTTAAGGATTCACTAGGTGCGGTGGAGATTCGAGATTTTTTGCAGCGGATGAAGCGAACCTCAGCATGAAATGGTGATTCGCTGAAGAAGCAAGAAAAATCGAGAATCTCGGTGATGAAAGATACGCAAAAGTTTTAGATATTCAGAAGGTTTGATGTATTTCTATACGAGCAATAAAAGAGGAGCGTAGCGACGGGACTTGCGAGGAGAGAAATACTCAAACTTCGCGCAACAGCAAACAAGGAATCGCGCAATAGTAAGTAAGAAAAGAAAAAGCCCACTGCGGTGGAATGAATGCAGTGGGCTTAGTGGAGCTAATGGTAATCGAAACCACGACCTCTTCGATGCGAACGAAGCGCTCTACCAACTGAGCTATAGCCCCATTGTTCTACAACAACTCTGCACACTGTACTACAAGGTGCGTAAAAGTACAATGCTAAACCGGTATGGAGTGTTGCAAAAAACGTTTAAATATCAATAATAATGCGCCTAATACTTATTTGTATTTTCATATAGTGCACACATTTAGTATGCATATGTGGAAGCTACATTGCTGTCATAAATCCGCCAAAAATCACCACAAGAATCGCTAAGACTTCAATAGTATAGAACATTATAAATGATGCCCAGCTGCAAGTCAGCACATTTAAGCGTGATGTTTTAGGCACTATTACAAGTAGTCCTACGAATAAAACAGCGTATACAGCAACGCCAAATCCTGCAGATATTATTCCAAGGTTTGCTGCATTAGCTAGTCCAGCTGCAGACCCATAAACGACGTATGTTGAGTACCAAAAGCTTAGTCTTAGCAAGCATAAGCCGCTTATAAATTGTTCAATCGTTAGAAAAATAACGAATAAAAATCTCCACAGCCATTTTTTAGACTCTATTAATGCCATTGCTAGTGTTGTAGCTGTTGCAACGGTTGTAACCCATGCTATAAACACAACGCCTTGTGGTGTTAAACCAGAATAATGTTGAACAACCCATGAAGTGTGTTGTACTGCTAATGTTCTACCTATCCAATATGGAATGACTATTGCTGCTAGAAGCACTGCAAAGTAGAGTATCCAGCGTTTAGGATTAGAGTGACGTTTGGAAATATCTGCTATCGATAGCTCAGATTCCAATTCGTTAGGTGATTCAAGTGTTTTATCTGCGTTAGCATCAGTGTTTGCTTTACGCTGATCCATCTTTTGCCACTCTCCTTTAAACGCGTTAAACACTTTAAAGCTAGATCAAATTTGTAATATCAAATTCTCAATGACTACATTACCAGCAAAATAAAATATACGCGAAAAACGCCTGATTATCTGTAAAAATCTCGAATCGTTAGCTGGTTATCAGTCTGTTAATCAGCCTCGTTAATCGTTAGTCTGTGTTGCGTGTGCACGGTAAGTGCGCTAGCGTTCTTGGTTTTGTAGTCAAATATCGGTTTTAAGGAAACAAAGTCGGGATTCAAATCGTAATCTTATAATCTAAAGCGTGCAATATAATTGTTAATCCGCGCAAAATGCGTGCCGAGAAAATGCAACACGGTACTACAAAACAGGATTTTAGGTATTCTTATGGGATTTATTCATTTTATTCTTAATCTTCTTAAAGACCCGCGTTCAGCTATAGCTGGTTGGATTGCTATGGGTACAGCTCCTGCTTTGGGATTAATATTCTTAATCATTTTTATTGAAACAGGCGTTGTGTTTTTCCCATTTTTGCCTGGAGATTCTTTGCTTTTTGCAGCAGGATTCTTTGCCGCTCCAGATTCGCAAACTGGTAAAAGTTCTCTTCCGCTTATGCTTTTGCTAGCGGTTGTGTGGATAGCACCTATTGTTGGCGACCAGTGCAATTATTTCATCGGACACTTTTTCGGTAGAAGAATTGTTGAATCTGGTAAAGTTAAGGCATTGACTCCAGAACGCGTTGCTAAAACAGAGAAGATGATTGATAAATGGGGTCCTCTTGCTGTGTTTTTAGGTAGGTTTTTCCCGTTTATACGAACTTTTATGCCTTTTATTTCGGGTATTTCTGGAATGCGTTGGACTCGTTTTACTCCTTTCTCGATTCTTGGTGGAGTGGTATGGTCGTCGCTTTTTACAATGCTCGGATATTTCTTCGGCAATATTCCTTTTGTTCAGAAGAATTTTGAGCTTGTTATAGTGGCGATTCTGCTGATTTCTCTTGTGCCAACATTTATTGGACTTTATAAAGCTCATGCTGCCAATAAAGCTAAGAAACGTTTGGAGAAGTAGGGTATTGGTAGAGTTAAGAGTATTCAATCGAATTAATCTTGTTAACACGTTGTTGTAGAATCAACATTTGGCGTGTAACGCCCGCGGATTGAGAGCGCTGCATCATAAGGTTGCAGCACCGCGCAGTGATATTAAGGAGGACGCCGTGGCATTGACGGCTGAAGATAAGAAGAGCATCATCAACGAATACGCGACACATGAGGGTGACACGGGTTCCCCGGAGGTCCAGGTTGCTTTGTTGAGCAAGCGCATTGCTGACCTTACTGATCACTTGAAGGAGCATAAGCATGATCACCACTCTCGTCGTGGTATGATGCTCATGATTGGTGATCGTCGTCGTCTTCTCGATTACTTGAAGCGTGTAGACATCAACCGTTATCGTTCTTTGATCGATCGACTCGGATTGCGTCGATAAGTCTTTTTTGCCCGGGCATAAGCTCGGGCTTTTATATTTTCATGATGAATATTTTCATTATGTATTTATCGGGTTTATCGGTTTTAGTGGGTTTGAAGTAGAATAGAAAAGCTTGAATTAAATCTATTAGTTTTAAACAGACTTATAGTGTCTAATTTGTAAAGTTATAGAAAAACTATAGAAAATATTGTAGAGACTTATATTTTTGGATTTTAGAATTTAGGATTCATAAGATTTATAACTGAAGATTTAGAAGCATAATTGAATATGGATGATTGAAGTAGCCGAAACAAAAAACACTACGAAAAGAAACATTGGCATATGCAAATTTGCAAATTCGCATGGATGTTAGAGGTAAACAAATAACAAAAGCGAAGTTGTCAATGTTATTACGCATGTTGGTTGATTAGGTAAGTTAAGAAAAGGAGGAACCCGTGGAGGGTCCCGAAATTAAGGCTGTAGAAGCCGTTATTGATAATGGTTCATTTGGAAAGCGTACTCTACGCTTTGAAACTGGTCGCCTTGCTCAGCAAGCAGACGGTGCTGTTGCCGCATATTTGGATGATGATTCCATGATTTTGTCTACGACGACTGCAGGATCTAGCCCAAAGGAAAATTACGACTTCTTCCCATTGACTGTTGATGTGGAAGAAAAAATGTATGCTGCTGGAAAGATTCCAGGATCTTTCTTCCGCAGAGAAGGACGCCCGTCAAATGAGGCAACACTTGCGTGCCGTATTATTGACCGCCCATTACGCCCATTGTTCCCACACACTTTGCGTAACGAAGTGCAGGTTGTGGAAACGATTTTGGCAATTAATCCAGATGATGCATACGATGTTATTGCTTTGAATGCTGCATCTGCATCTACTATGATTTCTGGATTGCCATTTGAAGGTCCAGTTTCCGGTGTGCGCTTGGCTTTGATTGATGGCCAGTGGGTTGCTTTCCCACGTTGGAGTGAGCGCGAGCGTGCAGTATTTGAGATTGTTGTTGCTGGTCGTGTTATTGAAAATGGCGATGTTGCTATTGCAATGATCGAAGCTGGTGCTGGTAAGAACGCTTGGAATTTGATTTACAATGAGGGTCAAATCAAGCCAGATGAAGAAGTTGTAGCTGGTGGTTTGGAAGCTGCAAAGCCGTTTATTAAGGTTATTTGCGACGCTCAGAACGAGTTGAAGCGTATTGCTGCTAAAGAAACCAAGGAATTCCAACTCTTCCCAGAGTACACTGACGAACTTTATGCAAGAATCGATGAGATTGCTCATGCTGATTTGAACGAGGCTCTTTCTATTGCTGAAAAGCTTCCACGCCAAGACCGTATTGCGGAGATTAAGGAAGGCGTGCGTGCTGCAATCGCCGAAGAGTTTACCGATATGGACGATGAGGAGAAGGAAAAGGAGCTTGGTAACGCCTTCAAGGAGTTGCAGCGCCAGATTGTTCGTCGTCGTATTTTGACGGAAGATTATCGTATTGATGGCCGCGGTTTGCGCGATATTCGTACTCTTAGTGCCGAAGTAGATATTGTTCCTCGCGTTCACGGTTCTGCGCTATTCCAGCGTGGTGAAACCCAGATTTTGGGCGTAACTACTTTGAACATGCTTAAGATGGAGCAGCAAGTGGATGCGCTTTCTGGTCCACAAACCAAGCGCTATATGCACAATTACGAAATGCCTCCATATTCCACTGGTGAAACTGGTCGCGTTGGATCCCCTAAGCGTCGCGAGATTGGTCACGGTGCTTTAGCAGAGAAGGCTTTGGTGCCGGTTTTGCCAAGTCGCGAAGAGTTCCCATACGCTATTCGTCAAGTCTCGGAAGCTATTGGTTCCAATGGTTCCACTTCTATGGGATCTGTTTGCGCGTCTACGCTTTCTTTGCTTGCAGCTGGTGTGCCTTTGAAGGCTCCAGTTGCTGGTATTGCTATGGGCTTAGTTTCGGGAGACGTAGATGGAAAGCATATCTTCAAGACTTTGACCGATATTCTCGGTGCAGAAGATGCTTTCGGAGATATGGACTTTAAGGTTGCTGGTACTTCCGAGTTCATCACTGCTTTGCAGCTTGATACTAAGCTTGATGGTATTCCAGCTGATATTTTGGCTGCCGCTTTGCAGCAGGCTCACGAAGCTCGTGCAACGATTCTTGAAGTTATTAACGAGTGCATTGATTGCCCAGCTGAGATGAGCCCATTTGCTCCACGCATTATCACAACTACGATTCCTGTAGATAAGATTGGTGAAGTAATCGGACCTAAGGGCAAGATGATTAACCAGATTCAAGAAGAAACTGGTGCCGAGATTGCCATTGAAGATGATGGTACTGTTTATATTTCTTCTGAAGGCGGCGAAGCTGCTCAGAAGGCGAAGGAAATCATCGACTCTATTGCAAATCCTCGTATTCCAAAAGCTGGTGAAACTTTCACTGGCAAGGTTGTTAAGACGACAAGCTTTGGTGCTTTCGTAAACTTGACTCCTGGAAGTGACGGATTGCTGCACATTTCTCAGATTCGTAACCTTGCTAATGGCGAGCGCATTGATACTGTTGAAGATGTGCTTAAGGAAGGCGATAACGTAGAAGTAATCGTACAAAGCGTGGATGAGCGCGGTAAGATTTCTTTGGCCATTCCAGGTTTTGAGAATCAGGAATCTTCTGCTCCAGCGCCTCGCGAAAACCGTGGTCGCGCTCCTCGCGAAGATCGTGATGATAGGGATGATCGCAGAAGCGATCGCCGACGCGCTCCGCGTGACGATAGGGATGATAGGGGCGATAGGGATGAGCGTCCTCGCCGCCGTAACGTTCGTGATGATCGCGATTCGCGTTATGACGATAGGAATGATCGAAACGATAGAAGCGATCGTTCTGACCGTTATGAGGATCGTTCTTCCAGAAGGGATGATCGCAGGGATAATCGTTACGATAACAACGATTTTGAAGATCGTCCTCGCCGACGCGCTCCACGTGAAGATCGTTATGATGATAGGGATGATCGCAGGGATAATCGTGATGATCGCCATGAAGATAGGTCTGCTCATCGCAATGCCGATCGTCGTGGAAACGACCGTAATCCACGTTACGCAGCTGATGACGATCACTATGATGAGTATCGCGCATCTCGCGAAGAGCGTTCTGAGCGCCCTCGTCGTAGGATCCGTCGCGATTTTGACCCATTTGACGAGGATTAATCTTAAGTCAAATAGATGAACGCACAAAAGCGTAGTCGCATAAAATAAAAATAATTCTAAATGCCTTCAAGTAGCTTTTGCACTTGGGGGCATTTTAAAACGGCTTAAAATAAGGGAAATACTATTATGGATCGCACTTTAGGGTCATTTAAAACCACTGCTATTGGTTTTGGTGAAATGCCATTGACGATTGAAAACAATCTTGGACACGATATGGGTATTGAAACTATTCATGCAGCTCTTGATGCAGGCTGCACTCATATCGATACAGCATGGGCATACTATTGTTCTGGCGGCGAGGAACAAACTGGCGAAAAGCTTGTTCGCGAGGCTTTAGAAAGTTGGAAAGGCGACAAGTCTTCTATTTTAGTTGCAACAAAAGTCGGACACTTCCGCAACTTTACAGATGGAAAGCCAACATGGGGTAAAGATGGTAAGCCAGAGCATTTGATTGCTCACGCTAAAGAGTCAGCAATGGCTCTTGGCGTAGATACGATTGATTTGCTTTACTTCCACAGGCCAGATCCAGAAGTTCCATACAACGAGTCGATTGAAGCAATGCAACAGTTGCTCGATGAAGGAGTTGCGCGCGAAATTGGCATTTCTAACGCATCTGTTGAGCAGATTGACATTGCGCGCGGGATTCTGGGAGAAAAGCTTGTTGCTGTACAAAACCAGTATTCGCCAGTGCATTTAGAAAACGAAGACACGTTGCAGTATTGCAAGAAGCTTGGGATTGCGTTTATTTGCTGGAGTCCTCTTGGAGGGTTCCGTCACCCATATGACGAGCATCTTTTTGACCCATTCCGCAAAGTGGCAGATGCTCATAAAGTTAGCTATCAGCAGGTTGTTTTGGCTTGGGAGCTTGCTAAGGGAAATAACGTTTTTGTTATTCCAGGCGCTCATAGACCAGCTACAATATTAGATAGTCTAAAAGCTGCGGATTTGCAGTTAAGCGATGAAGAATTAGCTTATTTGGGCTAACTTTTACGGCAAATAACTTGTTACGGCAAATAAAACAAAACGAAAGCGAATAATATGCAGGAAACTAGCGTAGCAGGAATGCCACTTGCTCACGAAGACGAGCATGGGTTGCCAATTCCAGTGACAATTCCAGTGCCATTGGGATCGCGTGCTCACGTCGTTTTTACGACACGATTAGGTGGCATTTCCGAAGGTGATTTTGCGTCGCTTAACCTAGGTGGCAAAGCTGGCGACGATGCTAAAGCTGTGTTTAGCAACCGTTGTGCTTTGCAAAATACTCTTAAAGCCGACTTGTGTCTTGTTAGCCAAGTGCATGGAAATAGCGTGTTTGATGCAGATTCAATAGTTGATTCGTGGAACACTCCGTATGGTTTTGATGCAACAGGTTTTGCAGATTCAAAAGTGCGAATTGAGGCTGATGCTCAAGTTTCAACAGCATGCTCACTCGCTTTAGGAATGTTTGCTGCAGATTGCCTACCAGTTTTACTTGCCGATAGTGAATCTGGAGTAATAGCTGCAGCGCATTGCGGACGAAAAGGCTTAATGTCTGGAGTACTTGATTCTACTATTGAAGCAATGTGTGAAAAAGGAGCCGAACGCTCGAATATAACAGCTGTTCTTGGACCATGTATTTGTGGCGATTGCTATGAAGTTGGCGAAGAAATAGCTAGCGACTTTGAACGCAGATATCCACAAACTGTAACACAAACGCGTTTTGGTGGAGTGGGAATTGATATTGCTGAAGCTGCCCGCATTGATTTAGCTATGGCAGGAGTTGCAAACGTTGTTGACGCTTTACCGCGAGTTACAGCCGCAACTCAATATTTGGCAGAAGACGAAGAATTGAGTACAGTTTGCGATGTTGATTGCGAAGGTGGAACGCTGAAAAGTCGCCTTCAGGCGTTGCAAAACCCAATGTGCACGTTGGAAAATCCACTCTGGTATTCTCATAGACGCGCAGGTCTTGCTGGAAAATCACATGAAGGACGATTGCTTGCGCTTATAGTCAAAGATAAGTAAAAAGCAAAGCTATTCGTAGAAAGCTATTGTTATGAAGCAAATTAACGTAGTTATTTCAGGATTTGGACCATATGTTGATCTTAGCGTAAACCCGTCTTACGAAGTGCCATTGGCTTTAGAACAATATTCAAGTCAGGAGCTTGATCTTCCAGAAGATGTTAGCGTAAATATCAAGTCTGTAATGCTGCCGATTAGCTTTGCAAACGCATGGCCTCAGCTTTTAGAAACGATTAATGCGCAAAATGCGGATATTGTAATTGCAACAGGAGTAAAACATACTGCTCGCGGAGTGCAATTAGAACGGTGCGCCACAAATATTATGGACGCAACTAAACCAGACGTAGATAACCACACTCCACAAAGTGTGCAAATTGTTGAAAATGGACCATCTGCGTATTGGACTAGGTTGCCATTGCGAATGATTCTAAACGATTTTGCTCACGACGCAATAGCGTCAACACTAAGCTCGGATGCAGGAACATACGTTTGCAACTCACTGTTTTATAGGCTATTAAATTGGGCGTCCAATAATTCTAAAAAGCAGATAATTGCAGGATTTGTAAGTTTTCCTCCAGTAGTTGCAACTCATGACGCTAGGCATGGGCTGCCGTTAGATTCGCAAATAAAAGCTGGTCAAAACATAATTCGTGAAGCCGTAAAATACTATATGAAACCTTCATCTTTAAGCATATTGCTCGAGTAGTTCGCTCGACACGCCCGAGTGTTTTTGCGTCTAAAGTGATAGCGTTATTGCTGATGGAGTGTGCACGATAAGTTAGTGAATCGTGCGGGGGTTTGTGAAAGGAAAAACTATGGTGCCAGATCGTTTCCCAACTGCTTTGCGCGGATACGACAAAGATAAAGTCAACGAAGCCTTTTCTAACTACGAGCGCACAATATCGCGTCTGCGTGAGCAAGTGCGATCTAGTGACGAATCTATTCTTCAATTGCAAGCACAATTGCAAGAAGAAAAAAATAATGTTAAACGTGCAAAAAGCGGGAATACTTTTGCATCTTTGGGCGCAAATGCGCAACAATTACTTGCGTCTGCAGAACAGACGAGTGCGCAGCTAATTGAACGCGCAAAACAAGACGCTGCATCGATTAAAAAAACGGCTCAAGCGCAGGCTGGAACCTTGCTGAACAATGCAAAATTAGACGCAGAGCATTTGCTGCAAGAAGCTCAAACAAAAGCGGATACGCTGCTTTCTACAGCAAGCAACAAGGCAAGCCAGATGACGAGTGCGGCAAAAGAAGACTCGCAGCGTTTGCGTGAAACAACAAACAAAGATGTTACTGCACAAAGAGATGCTGCAACGCTGGAAATAAACAACGCTAGAGAAGAACACACGAAGCGAATGGCATCCGAAAAATCCGAGCAGGAGCGTGCAATTGCACAGCTAAAAGCGGATGCAGCGCAGAAAATCGCGGAACAAAGGTCTGCGGCAAACGCGGAAATTGCTCATGCTAAAGCAGAGACAAATGATCAGATTGAGTCGGCTTTGGCAGAAGCAAACAAGAAACTTGCAGACATGCAGGAGCGAGCAACAAAGATGATGGCGGATGCGCAGCGCAAGGCTGGAGAAATTACAGATGCTGCTGCGGCAAAAGCCCAGGAGATTGCAGACGAAGCGCAAGTTGAGCGCACGCGCACGCTAAGCCAGGTTAGTGCAGAAGTTGAGCAAATTAGAAACGATATTGCAGCTCAGCAAGAAGAAGCAACAAAAAAGGTGAACGAACTTATATCTGGCTTGAAAGAGCGAGAACACGCTGCTCAAGAAGAAGCTGATGCGCTTGTTGCTAGGGCAAAAACTGTTCATCAGGATGCGGATAATTATGCTGCACAGGCGCATAAGGATGCAGATGCTCAGGCTGCACAAATCGTTCGTAAAGCTATGCAAGATGCTACAGCTCAAGTGGAAGAGCGTAGGGCAGCAGCTCAGCAGGAGCTGGATGGTATGACGGCGCGCCTAACACAGCTGCAGCATAGGGAAGCGCAAATTACGCAGCGAGTTACCGAGCTTAGGTCTTTGTTTGCAAACGCTTTTTCTGGATTTGATTTTGGTGATGCTGCTTCTGGACAGGGGCATTCTGGCGATTCTGCAGATGCGGATGCTTCGGATAATAGCGATGCTGATGCTCAAAAACAGGCGAGGAAAGACGCACAAGCTCAAGTTGAAGAAGCTATCGCGCAGGAATCCTGAGTGGCGAATAGCGAGTAGCGAATTGCTCTGTGTGGCGGATTCTGCTTTGTGGCGGATTTATAAGTGAAAACTCATAAAGAAAAGCAGTAAAGAGATTCCACGGAAAAGTCGCAAGCATCCGAAGATTTGCATAAAAAGCTAAAATAAACTATAAAAAATAAAGATAAAATAAGGAAAAACAAGAAAGGTTAGACAGTGACTGAGATCTCTGAATTAAGTGCCGAAGCTTTGCAAGGTTTGCGTGACGATTTTGACGCAAATCCATTGAATCGTTTAGCAATGAACGGTGTTACTGCCGCTGGAATCGACAAGGTGGCGCGCAACTATGACAGCGCGCGTTTATTGCAGCGCCGATTCTCAACGGTTGTTGATAATGGTGATGCAAGGCATCAGGATCATTCTGGTCGCTGCTGGCTATTTAGCTCTTTGAACGTTGCGCGATTTGTGGCTAAAAAAACGCTTAAAGTTAAGGATTTTGAGTTTTCGCAAAATTACGCAATGTATTTCGATAAGCTTGAGCGAATCAACTATTTCTTAAAGGATGTTGCTGCTCTTGTTCGTTCTGGTGAACCAGCTGATTCTAGACTAGTTCAGCATTTGTTGCACGACGTTATGGGTGACGGTGGTCAGTGGACAATGGCTATGAACGTCTATAAGAAGTATGGTGCCGTGCCTAAAGACTTGTATCCAGAAACGGAGTCGTCTAAAGATACGGACGCTATGAACACTCAGCTTCGCCGTTTGCTGCGAACGGCTGTTGCACATATGTACGCTAATGCTGCAGATATTGACGACATAGTTGCGGAAGCTACTGCTGCAGGTCATAGGATTCTTACAATCCACTTGGGTGAGCCGCCAAAGAGCTTCGATTGGGAATGGACGGACGAGGACGGAAAGTTCCATCGCGATGGCGAGATTACGCCAGTTGAGTTTTGGAAGAAGTACGTTACGGCTGGGCTGGAAGACTACGTTTGCTTAGTAGACGACCCGCGTGCGGAGCATCCAAAGGGAAAGAAGATTGCTATTGAGCACTTGGGTAACGTTGCCGGTGGAGACGCTACGGAATATTTGAATGTACCAAATCAGTTTATGAAGGATTGTGTGCGTAAGATTCTCGTTGAGCAGGGCATTCCAGTTTGGTTTGGCGCGGATTGCCATCCTATGATGGATCGTGTAAACGGTGCTTGGGCTACGGATTTGTTTGAGTATGATCGCGTTTATGGCGTTGATTTTGATTTAAACAAGGAGCAGCGTGTGCGTTTTGCTGATTCGGCGATGAACCATGCGATGGCGTTTGCTGGAGTTGACGTTGCTGATGATGGTACAACTACTCGCCGCTGGCGTGTTGAGAACTCTTGGGGCGCGGATATTGCCGACAAGGGTTACTTTACTATGAGTGACGATTGGTTTACTGAGTACGTGTATGAGGTTGCTGTGCCTAAGGCGCTTTTGCCAGAGGAGTATCGTAAGGCGCTTGAAGAGCCAGCAATCGTTTTACCAGCGTGGGACCCAATGGGCGCTTTGGCTTAACGCGAAGCTGCATAATGCGCTTCGCGTTACTCCAAAGCGCCCGAGCTGCTTAGGGCAGAAGCATTGCTTCTGCTGCAGCGAGGACATTCGCGCGTGTAGACCGCGCGAATGTTGTAGCCTAGGCGAGCGCGCCTGAGCCGCTCAAACGTAAACTCCACTGGACTTTATGCTTGAGCCAAATCACGCTTTGAAGGAGCTTGAAATGCGTTATGCAATTTCAAGCTCAGTCAAAGCGCCTCTCGCGCTACGCTTTAAGCTCGAAGTTGCTAGGTTAGTGCGCTTATTGTTCAAAGATTGCAGAATCGTCAGTTGGATATCCGTTTGAATACGCGCTTATTATGTGTGAAACTACGATATCTGCAAGTACACCTATAAAATCTTGATTTTCGATACTTGCAATCGCGTCATTGTTGATTTTTTCATCTTTGTTTACTGGGAAAATCATTTGATTTAACGCGTCTAGTTCTTCTCTTGCACAATCCATATAGGCTATTGCAACAATAGGGAGTTCTTTTCCTGTGGCGTTGTCTTTAGCAACTCCTGATTCCAGGTTTTGCTGAGGTATCTCATAGACTTTTTGACGCAAGTCACTTCCGTTTGAAGCAAAATGCATAAGTGTGTTTGAAATTGTAGCCGTCATGTCACTTTGTCGAAGTGAAACGTTTTTTGCATCTCTAGCAGCTAGCGTTTGCAATAGAAATGCGAGTTTATCTTGTGCTACAGCTGCTTTTGCTAGCGGATCATGATTCCAGTATAGGTTTTTGTTATTGTCTGCAAAGTCTTGGATTTTTTTGTAAGCGTTTAATTCTAGTTGCTCAGCTAGCTTAATTGTTTCAGCATTTCCAGTTTGATTTAAATTGGCTAATTTCCAAATGTTTTGGGCACTGAACACAACGCCTTGAGCGAATCTACTGTTACATTGAACTGCGACTTTTTTCCATGTGTCAGAAGCATTCTTTAAGTCTTTAGATGTTAAGTTATTTATTTTTTTATCCACTTTTTCTTGGCTTGATTTCGCTTTTTGCATAATTTTGTAGCAAGGTTCGTGGTTTTGCAAAGAATGCAGATTGTTGTTTTTTAATTCTTTTGTACTAGAACATGCACTGAAAAGCATTGTTATTGTCATTAATGCTGCAACTATTAAAAGATGATTTTGCGTATGCTTTTGGTTGCGCTTTTGATTGTGTTTTGTGCGCTCTAATAGGCTTCTTAACAAAACAAACTGTGTCTGCATAATCTACTAAAATAGTCCGTGACTGTGACCAATGTTTGCTTGTTTTGCGTTTGGCATTGTATGCTTAACATTTTCAATTGCAGTCATAAGATTTTGTGCTTTACAACCGTTGTTAGATTTAGATTTTAACGCGTTTGTTGTGTGCTAATCGCGATAAAAGAAAAATAAGTTAATTTTATAAGTGAATTTATAAATGAATTTTCAACAGGAGGACATGCACGATGGAATTGGATTTGGCGGGAATGCATCAGCTTGCGGCGCAGCAGGGGATTAATGCCGAGGAGCTGGACGAGGCACTCGCCGAGGCCTTGCGTCTTGCATACATGAAGACTTCTCACCCAGCTAGGCATGCTCGCGTTGAATTAGATGAGCGTGCTGGCAGCTTTACAGTGTGGGCAAAAGACGAGATTCCTGGAGTTCCTACGGAAGATAATCCTCATCCAGCACCAACTCTTGGCGAAGAATACGATGATACACCTCGTGATTTTGGACGTCTTGCTGCTGCTACGGCACGTCAGGTTATTACTCAACTTTTCCGTAAGGTAGAAGATGACCGCGTATTTGGTGCTTTTTCTGGACAAAAAGGAAAGTTGATTAACGGTATTGTACAGCAGGATTCTAAAGATCCTTCTAACATTCATGTTGCTGTTGGAGATGTTGAGGCGATTTTACCGCGTCGTGAGCAGGTTCCAGGCGAAAGATATCGTCATGGTGAGCGTATTCGTGTTTACGTTGTGAACGTTGCTCGTGGTTTGCGTGGTCCAGAAATCGTTGTTTCTAGGTCTCATCCTGATCTTGTTCGTAGACTTTTTGAGCGCGAAGTTCCAGAACTTGTTTCTGGAGCAGTTTCGATTATGGCTATTGCTCGCGAAGCTGGCGCTCGCACTAAGATTGCTGTTCGTGCCAACACGGAAGGTGTTAATCCAAAGGGTGCTTTGATCGGTCCTGGAGGTTCTCGTGTTCGTGCTGTTATGGAGAATCTTGGTCCAGAAAAAATAGATATTGTTGATTGGTCGGAAGATCCAGCGAAGTTTGTTGCCGCTGCTCTTTCTCCAGCAACAGCAACACAGGTTCATGTTGTTAGTGAAAAGAGCCAGACGGCTGTAGCGTTTATTCATGATTCTCAGCTTTCTCTTGCTATCGGTAAGGAAGGTCAAAACGCAAGGCTTGCAGCAAAACTTACTGGTTGGAAGATTGGTATTGAGTCTGCGGAAGAACATGCTAAGAAGCAGGAAGAAATGAATGCTGATTCTAAGGTTTCAGCAGAGTAACATCCCGTGGATTAGCATTAGCGACACTCCCGAGAATCCAACGTTTCGAGTATGCTGAAAGCTGCAATTTGGGCTTATGCGCAGCTTTCTGCCTAGTGGGAACGAGGTACAGAAAATCATGGTTGAAATCATGGTCGCACGATGAGATATCGCATTATGAGGTATCTCACTAAAGAGCATAAGAATAAGAATCTTATAAAAATATAAAGTGGCTGCGTTCGTTTTGCGCTGCCACAGACTGAGGAGAACACTGAGTGGTAAAAAAGCGCGTATACGAACTAGCTAAAGAGTTTGGTGTAGACAGCAAAACCGTGTTGGAGCGGTTGAAGAGCATGGGCGAATTTGTTAAGTCCGCGTCTTCAACAGTAGAGGCTCCTGTTGCACGTAGATTAAAAACAGAGTTTGCGTCCGCTGGATCATCTTCTGGATCGTCTGCTGCAAAGAATGATGCGAAACCTGCTGCAAATAAGAATGCTGATAATTCTTCGAATAAGACTAATCATTCTTCTAATAAATCGGAGTCGTTGGCTCAGAATAATGCTGAAAAACGAAATTTGGATAAGTCTTCAGAAAAAGCTTCGGAAAAACAGCATTCTTCGCAAAAGCCACATGATAATCATGATAATAGTGACAATAAAGAAAATCATTCATCTTCCACTCCAAATGGTGTAATTCCTAAGCCTTCTGCTGGTCACGTAAAGCCACATGCTATCGCTAACGCTGATTCTAAGCGTGGAGGCGATAAGCGCGGGGAAAATCGTAACGATGCACGAGGCGATAAGCGCGGGGAAAATCGTTCTTCTAAGTCAGATCGTTCTTCTCAGATGCCTCCACGCCCTCGTCCGCATCAGGGTGCTGGCTCTGGTTCTGCTCCTCGTCCAGGTAACAATCCGTTCAGCCGAAAGCAAGGTATGCGCGCTCCTACACCTGGTGATATTCCTCGTCCTCACCCAATGTCACGTCCAGGCGCTGCTGCAGAAAATTCTCGTGGAGCAAAGCCTGGTCAGGGCGGCGGTAATGGCAACGGCGGTGGTCGCGGTCGCGGTGGTCGCGGAGGCGCTCGTCAGGGCGGCGGTAATGGTTCGAACCGCTCTTCGCAGTGGTCTGGTTCACATCGTCAGGGTGGCGGTAGTGGCGTAAGCTCTCGTCCGTCTGCAGAATCGCGCTTTAATGCAAATCAGGCTGCAAGCTTCCAAGCTGCGGCTGCTGGCGCTCCAAATGCTGGTCCATCTCGTGGCAGTGGTCGCGGTCGCGCAGGTGCTGCAGGCGCATTTGGTCGTCAGGGTGGAAAGTCCTCTAAGGCTCGCAAGAATCGTCTTGCAAAGCGCAGAGAATACGAAGAGCTTAAAGCACCAGTGATTGGCGGCGTGCGTATTCCTTCTGGAAATGGCGCTACGATTCGACTTCGTCAGGGCGCAACGCTTTCTGATTTGGCAGAAAAGATTGATGTAAATCCAGCTGCTTTGGTAACTGTTTTGTTCCATCTTGGAGAAATGGATACAGCTACTCAGTCTTTGGATGAAACAACATTCCAGATTCTTGGCGAAGAAATCGGTTGGAATATTAATCTCGTTTCTGCAGAAGAAGAAGATAAAGAGCTTCTTCAACAGTTCGACATTGATTTGGATGAAGAGGAACTTCAAGAAGACGATAATCTTGTAACTCGTCCTCCAGTTGTTACTGTTATGGGTCACGTTGACCATGGTAAAACTCGTTTGCTTGATACTATTCGTAAGTCGAATGTTGTAGCTCGAGAAGCTGGTGGAATTACTCAGCGTATTGGCGCTTATCAGGTTACGGTTACTTTAGATGGAGACAAGCGCAAGATTACGTTCTTGGATACCCCAGGCCACGAAGCATTTACTGCTATGCGTGCTCGTGGTGCAGAGCTTACAGACGTTGCAATTCTTGTTGTTGCAGCAGACGACGGCGTTATGCCTCAAACTGTTGAGGCAATCAACCACGCTCAGGCTGCTCACGTGCCTATTGTTGTGGCTGTAAACAAGATTGATGTTGCTGGAGCAAACCCAGATAAGGTGCGCGGTCAGCTTACAGAGTACGGTCTTGTGCCAGAAGAATACGGCGGCGACACCATGTTTGTGGATATTTCCGCAAAGCAGGGAACTAACGTAGATAAGCTTCTTGAGGCTGTTCTTTTGACAACTGACGCTGAGCTTGATCCTAAGGCAAATCCGAACATGGATGCTCGTGGTGCAACCGTTGAAGCTCGACTTGATAAGGGTCGTGGCGCTGTTGCTACTGTTCTTGTTCAGCAAGGCACTCTTAAAGTCGGAGATTCTATTGTTGCAGGTACGTCTTATGGTCGTGTTCGCGCAATGCTCGACGAAAATGGCAACCACTTGCAAGAGGCAGGTCCTTCTACGCCAGTTCAGGTGCTTGGTTTGACTTCTGTTCCAACTGCAGGAGACTTGTTCTTAGTCACATCCGACGATCGTTCCGCTCGTCAGATTGCCGAAAAGCGCCAAGCTACAGAGCGTGCAGCTCAGCTTGCTAAGCGTCGCAAGGTTGTGTCTCTTGAAAGCCTTAAGGAACAGTTTGCTAAGTCCGAAGTTGATATGCTCAACATTGTTATTAAGGGCGATTCTTCTGGTTCTGTTGAGGCTTTGGAAGATTCCTTGATGAAGATTGAGGTTTCCGACGAAGTTGGAATTCAGGTTATTCACCGCGGTGTTGGTGCAATTACTCAGAATGATGTGAACTTGGCAACAGTTGATAAGGCTGTGATTATTGGCTTCAACGTGCGTCCAAACCGTCAGGTTGCCGATTTGGCAGACCGCGAGGGCGTGGAAGTCAAGTACTACTCGGTTATTTACAAGGCTATCGAAGATATTGAAGCTGCTTTGAAGGGTATGCTTAAGCCAGAGTTTGAAGAGGTTGTTACTTCTCACTCTGAGATTCGTGAAATCTTCCGTTCTTCCAAGTTTGGCAATATTGCTGGTGTTATGGTTCAAGACGGCGAAGTTAAGCGCGGTACAAAGTGCCGTATTTTGCGTAACGGTGTTGCTACTGTTAACGATCTTGAAATCTCCAGCTTGCGTAGGTTCAAGGATGATGTTCAATCCGTTAGCGAAGGCTACGAGGCAGGCATTAACCTTGGCAGCTTTAACGACATTGAGCTTGGCGATATAATCGAAACCTTTGAAATGAAGCAGATTGAGCGCAAGTAATTATGGCAGGAACAAACCCTAGAGCCGCGCGAATTGCGGCTCTGATTCACAGAGTGATTGCGTCCAACATGGAGGCTCATTTACACGATAAGCGACTTGCTAATGTGACTATTACAGAAGTGAGAGTTACTAACGACTTGCAGATCGCTAAAGTGTATTGGACACAGCTTGGCACTGTTGGTAAAGAGCAGGGTGAGCGTCAGCGTGCAGCCCAAGCTTTGCAACAGGCTAAGGGGCGTTTGCGCACTCTAGTTGGAGCTAAGGCTGGATTGCGTTTAACTCCTCAAATCCAATTTGTTTACGATGAGGTTCCTAGTGAAGCTCATGAGATTGAAGACATTTTGGTCGCCGCGCGTAAGCGTGATGAGGAGCTAGCTAAAGCGCGAGAAAATGCTCGGTACGCTGGTGAAGAGGATCCGTATAAAAAGCCTCGTGAAGATGAGGATTTTGACGATTCCGATGATTCTGATGATTTTGATGACTCCGACGAGTATGAGGATTATGAGAACAGCGAAAACGATTTTGTAGAAGATAAGTCGCCAGCAACCGACGATTTAGATGATTCTGCTCATTTGGAATTATAGTTTTAAATCAAATAATTAATCAAATAAAATTTAGTAATGAGTAGTTCTCAAACATCATCTTCAGGCATTTTATTAGTAGATAAGCCGAAAGGCGTTACCAGCCATGACGTTGTGTCTTGTGCAAGAGGATTGTTGCACACTAAACGCGTAGGTCATGCGGGAACGCTTGACCCAATGGCTACAGGATTGCTGATTCTTGGTTTTGGTAACGCCACTCGCTTGCTTAACTATTTGCTTGGTCACGATAAGACTTATGAGGCTGTGATTCGTCTTGGCGAATCAACCAATACGGATGATGCAGACGGTGATGTCGTTTCAAGTGTTGATGATGAAAATAGCATTCTAAACTCTGCAAATACTGATGAGATTCTTAAAGAATTGCGTTGCGTAATCGCTAAGAATTTTACTGGGCACATTATGCAAACTCCAACGGCTTTTTCGGCTATTAAAATAAACGGTGTGCGTGCTTATGACTTAGCGCGTGAAGGTAAAGATGTTCATTTAGAGCCGAGAGAAGTTGTTATTCATGACTTTTCGCTTCTGGATGCGCGTTTTAATGTGGGTGTAAGCGGTGCAAAAGTTGTTGATGTGCGTGCGAGTATTTCTTGTTCTAGCGGCACGTATATTCGCGCACTTGCTCGCGACTTAGGGCGTGTTCTTGGTGTAGGAGGACATTTAGTAAGTCTTAGGAGAACTCGAATTGGCGAATTTTCGGTAGAAGATGATAGGGTTCTTAAACTTGAAACTAGGATTCGTACATTTACGGACAAGAATGGCGTGACTCAGACTCGCGCAAAGGCTGTTGTAGCTGACAGACACGATAGTGTTTCTGACTATTTTTCTGACAGTGTTTCTAACAGTTCGGTTGCTTGCGACTTATCTGGAGATTCTTCTTGTAGAAAATCTGCACAAAAAAACTATGATTTACAAAATCGTGTTCTAAGTATGTTTGAATCCGCAAAATTAACCATGCAAACAGTTGAAATCAGCGAAAATCAGGCTAAAGACTTGCGTTTTGGTAGAAAAATAGTGATTCCTGCGATTAGTGAAAAAAATACTATTGCATACGTAAAAGCCGAAAAAGATGAGCAAAACGATGTTGTTGCAGTTCTGGAAACCGCTGAAAAGTCGCCAGCAACCGCAGGGGGAAGCAGAGCGTTCTCCAAGTTACAAGAAAAAAATGAAAAAAACATAAATCAAATAGAAGCTAAACCTATTGTGGTATTTGTACAAAGCTAGTTTGCTGGTAAAATAGTTAATAGTGTGAAAATAAGGGTTCGCGGCAGGAATGCTGCTTATTTCGAATAGTTGCGAATAGTAAGGATATGATGAAGGTCATCAACATTCGACCAGATGCCAACGGCATGATTAATTGGCCAACATTAAGTGCTCAGCGTAAGGCGATTGTTACGATAGGTGTGTTTGACGGAATGCACCTAGGGCATAGAAAAGTTATTGAACGCACCGTTGATCTTGCTCGCAAAAACAATGCGTTTTCTGTGGTTATAATGTTTGATCCGCGACCAAGCGTGGTTCATGAAAACCCAGATTTATTCGACGATTTTGGAGATAACGCACAGATTCCAGTGGATTCGCAGGCGTTAACAAGTGTTCGTCAGCGTCTCAGGGTTTTGCAGCAGTTAGACGTGGATCATGTGATTATTGTTCGATACAGCCTAGCTTTTGCTGCAAAATCATACAGATTCTTCCTAGGGCAGCTTGTTGGAAAACTTGGTATGCGTGCACTTGTGCTAGGGTCGGATGCAGCCCTTGGAGCGCGTAGAGCTGGAAATGTTCATGCGATTAAGGAGCTTGCGCAAGCTACGGGCGTTTTTGATTTGGTTGTGGTAGACGATTTTGGTCCAGGGGATGTTCGTGTTCCAGACCCAATTGTGCCAGAAGTTCCGTCTGAAGATGGAGAGCCAAAAGACCCTGCGGATGGTATGAACAAGGCGGAATATCGCGCTTGGAGTAAAGGTATGCCGAATAAGAAGGTTCGTGCTTGGAGCTCTACGAATGTGCGATGGATGCTCGCGAATGGTAGGGTTCGCGATGCTAGGGATGTTCTTGGTCAACCGCATAGAGTTGAGGGTATTGTGGTTCATGGTGCCGAGCGCGGTCGTGAAATCGGTTTCCCAACAGTGAATTTGGGCGAGCGTATTGATGGGTATGTGCCTGTTGATGGAGTTTACGCTGGCTGGATTGTTGATTTAGATGTGGACGAGGCTAGTGCAGATAATTTGCATTCTTCTAACATTCCGAGTGTTGGCGTTTTGCGCAAGGATGAGTTGCATCTTGGAGTTCATTCGCCATGGCGTTGGGCTGCTGCGATTTCAATTGGAACTAAGCCAACTTTTGCTGAATCGAATGAAGGTTCTTCTGTTAAGAATGTAGTTTCTGGTGATTCTGGCGATATCTTTGAATCTGATTCTATCTCTGATTTTGGCGCAGATTCTTCTACGTATCCTAATGATAGTGAAAATCGCGTGGTTGAAGCTTATGCTCTAACAGATAAGTGGCAGGATTTGTATGGTCATCGCATTTGCATTGAATTTGCGCAATTCTTACGTCCTCAACATGCCTTCGATTCTGTTGAAAGTCTTAAGGATGCTGTGAGACACGATGTTGAGAAAGTGCGAGAAATAACTGATGCTGAAAACCGATAAGCTGGTTTAGATTAGTTTAGGCTGATTTTTCTTGATCTAGTTTGATTGGGATCTGATTTAATTAGATTATTGGCTGAAGCTGCGGTGTTTTGTGCTTAAGATTGGCGGTGATTATGGAGTTGGATATTAATAGCAGCGATATTAGTGGTATTGAGCCTAGTACAAGTGATCTTAATTGTAAATCGTTTAATAACAGCAATGCCTTAAATCACTCGGATGCTCGTGCTGTTAAAAAAGCTGTTGAAGAAGGGAAAAATCCACTCGATTCATCTAAATTCGAGCGCTGGGAAGACCAGGTTGGAGTAGATCGTATAATCAACCGTCGCGTGTTGGAGTTGGAGCCGCTTCCCACTCCTGCACAGGTTCTTGGTGAGTTGCCACTTTCTCCGTATGCGCAAGATATTGTTGCAGAGTCACGCGATGAGATCCGCAGATGCCTTAATGGAGATGACGACCGCCTTCTTGTTATTGTTGGACCGTGTTCTGTGCATGATCCTAAGGCAGCTCTTGACTACGCGTCTCGTTTGGCTGATTTGCGCGCAAAGCTCGAAGGTGAGCTTTTGATTGTTATGCGCGTTTACTTTGAAAAGCCGCGCACAACAGTTGGCTGGAAGGGCTTGATTAACGACCCCGATATTGACGGCACGCACGATATTCACAAGGGTTTGCTTTTGGCGCGTCGCACGCTTCTTGGCGTTTTGGACGCTGGTTTGGCTGCAGCAACCGAGTTTTTGGAGCCGACTAGCCCGCAGTTTATTGCGGATGCTGTTAGCTGGGGGGCGATTGGCGCGCGAAACACGGAATCGCAGATTCATCGCCAGCTTGCTAGCGGTCTTTCTATGCCAGTCGGATTTAAGAATGCAACGGATGGCTCTGTTACGGCCGCCGTCAATGGATGTTTGGCCGCTAGCCAGCATCACACTTTCTTTGGCATCGACCATCTTGGACGCGCTTGTGCTGTACAAACACTTGGAAACCCTGATTGTCATGTTGTTTTGCGCGGATCTAGCAAGGGTCCAAACTACGATGCGGCTTCTGTTGCTGCTGCTGTTGCATCGGTTCGTTTGAGGCTCGGCGCGGATTGCGTGGCGTCTAATGGCGTTGTAATCGATTGCTCGCACGGAAATTCGGGCAAAGATGAGAATCGCCAGATTCAAGTCGTGCGAGATATTGCGGATCGTCTTGCACATGGCGAAAAAGGCATTAAAGGCGTTATGATGGAGAGCTTCTTGCAAGGCGGAAACCAAGATCCTGCGCCTTTGAGTGAGCTTGAGTACGGAAAGTCGATTACGGATCGATGCATTTCTTGGGAAGATACCGAGCGATTGCTTAACACGCTTGCGCAGTCTGTTTCTTCTCGCCGACTTAAGTCTTGATTTTCCCGAAAATGTTGCTTTAATCGGCGTGTCGAGCTACAAAGTCGGGAAGATTTTCCCGAAAATGTTGTGCGATTTCCTATATTTCCTTGCTTGGTGTTGTAGGAGGGCTGGCTAATTCTTGTCTCACAACGCTCCGCCTCTTACGTGTTGTCTGTTGTTGCGGTTGTTCCGTTTTGTCTTTGATTTTGTTTTTGGGTTGAGGTTTGTTTGTAGTGGTGGCTCATTGGATTGTTTGGTATCGACTGCCGCTCTTATACTGTTCGACCAAGAATCACCCAGCCCTCTTACGAGTCTGAACAATTGCGTATAGCTTAAACACCGAGATTCTCGATTTTTCTTGCTACTTCAGCGAATCACCATTTCATGCTGCGAATCGACCTGCATGAGCGCTTAAAGCGTAGCGCGCGAATGCACTTCGATTCGCTGAGCTTGCTCAAAGTTGAAAGCACAGTGTGCTTTCAACGCAAGCGAAGACGTGAGCGCGCTGTAACGCGCGAGCGATACGCTTCATTCGCTGCGAAAAATCTCGAATCTCTACCCAGCTTGCGCGAACGACACGACACGCCGTGTTTTTTTTTAGTTACAAACTATTACAATAAATCCTCAAATATGCAGCATTTTTGAACAAAGGAGTGCAAAATGTGCGAATCGCCAGCCCCCGATCGTAACAATCTTCACCAAGATAAAAACGTTTCAAGCCGCGCCCTGACGATCGCGCGATACGCGATTTTTGCGCTTCTGCTTGCTGGCGCATTTCTTCTGGCGTTTGCGTGGTATCGCGGCACTCACAGCAAAGGCTACACTGTTGTTACCTGTTCCGCACTATGGTTTAGCGTTATTGTTCCGTTTATTACATTGATTGTGCTTTGCGTTTTTGTGCGCGGATGGCGTCTTGTTGTTGGCTCTACTATTTGCGTTTTGCTAATAGCGTCTTTCTTTGGGTTTATTGCGTTCCACGATTCAATCATGGGTTTTTTGAATGTTCCCTCCACAAATCCTTGGTTTGAATTTACGTGCAGCGCCTTGCTAAAAATTGCAACCGCATCTTTTGTTATTATGTGTTGTGTAAGCGTATTTTTGATTAAACGCAATTCAATGCACAAGATAAAAGGATGATTTGACGAATGCCTAAGTTTACAAAAATCGCCATTATTGGCGCTATGGAAGAAGAAGTTACTCACATTGCCGGTTCTCTTAGCAATGTTAAGCATAATAAGGCAGCCAGCTTAGATGTATCTTGTGGCGTGCTTGAATGCGAAGATGGCGGAAAAATCGAAGTTGCTGCAACAGTTGGCGGAATGGGACTTGTAAATGCCGCTGCAACTGCACAGTATTTAATTGATACGTACAAGCCGCAGGCCGTAATCTTTTCGGGAATTGCGGGAAATCTCAATAAAAATTTGCATACGAATGATGTTGTTCTTGGAAAAACATTAAAATATTTAGACACCGACATGCGCATGATTAATCAGTGGAAGCCGTTTACAAACGAATATCATTCAGACGATTATCTTCTTAAAACTGCAGACAGCGTTTTAACAAAGATGGGCATTAACCACATTTTGGGAACAATCGCCTCTGGCGGATATTTTGTAGACACGCCCGAAAAAGTGGCGGAAGTGATTGAGACGACTCAAGCGGATGCTGTAGAAATGGAAGGCGCTGCGATTCTTCACGTTGCTGCAAGAAACGACGTTCCAGCGTTAGTTGTGCGCGCAATGAGCGATAATGCAGACACAAAATACGAGGAGTTCCACACTTTCGACATATCCGAATACGCGGATACAGCTGCAAAAATGACGGTAAATATTGTTAGGAATTTGTAGAATTCAACACGCCGATGTGGTCGCCGACGCGCTGCATCGCCAAACAAAAGGCGAGTAGCGCTAAATGCCGCCATTTTCTGAGTGCAATCAGATTTTGGCGGCAAGGTTTTTACCCCCCTCTTAAGATTGGCATCGTTAATAGAAGAAAAAGGTAATAAGAAATAAAAGATGCCAGTTTTAAACATTAGTCTAAATAGTTTAAGAGGAAAATTTGCGGTAGGTTATACGAGAAACGCAGATTGACTGGCATGATGGCAATTCTTCTTGAAAGGAATGAAGAATATGCGTAAAAATGCAGTAAAAAATAATGCAGTAAAAAATAAATCAATCAAGTTGAACACAAATTTGAACATTCGCGCGATTGCAGCAGGATTGCTAGCATCCGCAACTTTAGTGAGCCTTGCAGCTTGCGGAGATAATGTTCCTGCAAGTAATTCGCAATCGTCCGCAAATACTGGCGCAAAAATCGTAGGAAACTTCCAAGGTTCGGGTGCATCTTCCCAGCAGGTTGCTGTAGAAGCGTGGATTGCAGGATTCCAATCAAAAAATCCTGGCGCAAAAATCGCATATAATCCAACTGGCTCGGGTGCAGGAGTTACAACGTTTATGACGGGAGCCACAGCGTGGGCTGGATCCGATAAATCGCTAAGCGACGACGAGTTAGAAAAGTCAAAGTCGGTTTGCGCTAATGGCACTACGGCTTTCGACGTTCCAGTATACATTTCTCCAATCGCAGTAATCTTTAATCTAAAAGGCATTTCGGATGCTGGAAAACACATAAATATGGATGCTTCTACAATCGCAAAAATCTTCGACGGCAAGATTACGCGTTGGAATGATGATGCGATTAAATCGCAAAATCCAAAGCTAAAGCTACCAGATAAGCCGATTACAGTTGTTCATAGGTCCGATAAGTCTGGCACAACGCAGAACTTCTTAAGCTACATAAAAGACGTTGCGCCAAGCGATTGGTCATACGATCTTAGCGAAAATTGGCCAAATAGCGTGGGTCAGGGCGCAAAAGGCACGTCTGGCGTTGTTTCCACAATCCGCATGGCAGACGGAGCGATTGGATATGCGGACTTTTCGCAAGTTGGAAAGCTTGGAACTGTGGCAGTAAAAGTGGGAGATTCTTACAACGAGATTAGCCCAGAAGGTGGCTCTATAACCGTTAATGATTCAAAGGTTGACGAAGATGCTGCAGCAAAATCAAAGCACCGCGTTGTTGTTAAAATAAACCACAAAACGGAAGAAAAAGGCGCTTACCCAATTGTGCTAGTTTCTTACGATATTGTGTGCGGCGCTTACAAAGATGCTGCAACAGCACGATTTGCAAAGTCTTGGCTTAGCTACGTTACCAGCAAAGATGGCCAGGCTGCGGCTCAAGGTGCTGCTGGAACTGCGCCTTTGCCAGAAAAGCTTATGGGCAGGATTAACAAGTCGATTCAGTCGATAGGCAAGTAAAAATAGTAATTTGCCAAGATTTTAGAGTAGTCAATATATTGCTGCTGATAGCATTTATATAATGACTACAAAAGGAGCATGAGTGAGTTCTAAACAAAGAACTGAAATCAGTAAAGATGTGCGCAAAAGTGGCCATTTTGCAGGTGGTTTTGCAGGTGGTTTTGCCGACCGCTTGTTCAAAAGCGTAGCTATTGCTTGCGGATTGCTGATTTTAATGGTGCTTACAGCTGTGGCGTTGTTCTTGCTGTTTCAAGCGTTGCCGATTGTAGGCGCAAACAAAAGCCAAGTAAGTCAAGTATTTTTAGACTTTACGGGAGGCAAAGCGCACGATTTCCTAAGCTACGTAGCGCCAATGGTTTTTGGAACTGTTCTTATGTCTGCGCTCGCTCTGCTCCTTGCATTCTTTGTTTCGATTGGAATCGCGCTGTTTATAAGCCACTATGCTCCGCCAAAAATGGTGCCGCTTTTAAGTGGTGTAGTCGACTTGCTTGCTGCGATTCCGTCCGTAATCTACGGTCTTTGGGGCGGATTGGTGCTAGTTCCATCCATATACCCATTCTGGAAGTTTATCTCGCACATTTTTGGCTGGATTCCGCTTTTTGCAGGTCCTGCGGCAAGTCCTTCGCGTAGTGCTGCAACCGTTAGTGTTGTTCTTGCTGTTATGATTTTGCCGATTATAACTTCTATGGCACGAGACATTTTCCAGCAAGCTCCGCGATTGCAGCAAGAAGGCGCGCTCGCTCTTGGTGCCACAAAGTGGGAGATGATAAAGCTGGCGGTTTTGCCGTTTGCAAAGTCGGGAATTGTTTCCGCGTCTATGCTTGGTCTTGGTCGCGCGCTTGGCGAGACAATGGCAGTTCTTATGATTTTGTCTCCAGGATTCACCTTTAAATTCAACATTTTGCAAGCTTCACAAAACCAGACGATTGCAGCAAACATAGCAGCGCAATACCCAGAAGCCAACGGATTGGGTGTTAGTGCGCTTATTGCTACAGGTTTGGTGCTGTTTGTTATTTCATTCGCTGTAAACCTTATTGCTCGCAAAATCACGGGAAAGGCGAGTGCATGATGCAAAATTCAGAATCGTTACAAGCTGGCTCTGTTAGCGCAAGCAGCGAATCTCCAAAAATCGACTTTAACAAGTTCCGTCCAACGCGTTCTAGAATCGCAAGTCGTAAGCGAAAAGACGCGTTTATGCGCGTGCTAATCTTCCTGTCTTTTGTAGTTGCTCTAATTCCGCTTCTTTCTTTGCTTTTTACGACTATTGTAAACGGCATTAAGCGACTAAACCTTGACTTTTTAACGCATAATATGACGTATGTGGTTGGTGGCGCTGCTACTGGCACAGGTGGTTACGGCGGTATTTTGCACGCCATTATTGGAACTTTGGAGATTACTTTTGGCGCAATGCTGATTTCGATTCCGATTGGAATTATGTGCTCCGTGTATTTGATTGAGTATGCGCGAGGAAGTCGCTTAGCTACGTTGATTAATCTTGTTGTAGACGTTATGAGCGGAATACCTTCGATTGTGGCTGGCTTGTTTGCGTTTTCTAGCTTTACGATTTTTGTGGGTCCTGGAACAATCAACGGTTTTGAAGGGTCGGTTGCGCTTTCGCTGCTTATGCTTCCGACTGTTGTTAAGTCGTGTCAAGAAATGCTAAAAATTGTGCCGAACGATTTAAGAGAAGCGGCGCTGGCTCTAGGCGTTACAAAGCAGCGCATGATTACAAAAATTGTGTTGCGAACCGCCTTGCCTGGCATTGTTTCTGGCTGCATTCTTGCGGTTGCACGCGTGGTTGGAGAGACGGCTCCGCTTTTAATGGCAGCTGGGTTTATTGCATCCACGAATTTCAATCTTTTTGACGGGCAAATGACCACTTTGCCAGTGTACGTTTACCAAGAGTATTCAAAGCTTTCGGCGAATTGCCCAGCTAACGCGCCATCTTCGTGCGTTACTACGATTCCAATGGAGCGAGCATGGGCAGCGGCCCTTGCCTTGATTGTGATTGTTTTGCTGCTGAATATTGTTGGGCGAGTTGTGGCGCGCGTGTTTTCAGTAAAAGCAAAGTAAGACGAAGGATTTTAGAAAGTGAGGCGCAAATGGGTCAGCGCATTGATGTTAAGCATTTGAACATTTACTATGGTGATTTTCTAGCAGTAGAAGACGTTAACATAAGCATTGAGCCAAACAAGGTTACGGCTTTTATTGGGCCTTCGGGATGTGGAAAATCAACGGTTTTGCGCACTTTAGACCGCATGCACGAGATTACTCCAGGCGCTCGCGTGGAAGGTCAGGTGTTGCTTGAAGGCCGTGATTTGTATGGCAAAGATGTGGATCCTGTGGCAGTTCGCCGAGATGTTGGAATGGTGTTTCAGCGTCCAAATCCTTTCCCAACAATGTCTATTCGAGAAAACGTTCTTGCAGGAGTTCGCTTAAATAATCGCCATATTTCAAAGCAAGATGCCGACGACCTAGTTGAGTGGGCTTTGCGCGGCGCGAATTTGTGGAACGAAGTTAAAGATAGACTAGATAAGCCAGGAATCGGGCTTTCTGGCGGCCAGCAGCAACGACTTTGTATTGCGCGAGCTGTGGCTGTGCATCCGCAAGTGCTTCTTATGGACGAGCCTTGTTCTGCTCTTGACCCGATTTCTACTCTTGCTGTAGAAGATTTGATTAACGAGCTTAAGCGCGATTACACGATTGTGATTGTAACGCACAACATGCAGCAGGCAGCGCGCGTTGCCGACTACACTGCGTTCTTTAACCTTAAGGCGGTTGGAAAACCAGGGCATCTTGAGTATTTTGCAGATACTACCACCATGTTCAACAATCCGCGCAATACGGAGGCGGAACGCTACATTTCTGGCCGCTTTGGGTGATTTTTGCATTCGTGCGATTCGCTACACGTTTTCTTTGCATGGTTCTTTACATGATTTTCTTTGGTCAGCACGTGCGCGTAAGGTCGAACCTGTTCGGTTGTTCAAAGTTCTATAAGTCATTTCAAATTTCGCGAGTTTTCTAGCGTGTTTATTCGGCTTGTGCTTTGTGCGTCGAGCGAGTCGCAGTAACCTCTGCGTGAATGCCCAAATGTAATTGCGTCCGCGATTGCTCAAGTGCTCTCGCCGCGCTTTTTATGGTCTTTTGCGCTGTAAAACCAAGGAACAGAGAGTTTATGGAAAAGTTCTTCCATCTCAAAGAAAACGGCACGAATGTATCAACGGAGATCACTGCAGGTCTCACTACATTCTTTGCAATGTCGTATATTATCGTCGTAAACCCAATGATTTTAAGCCAAACTGGCATGCCTAAGGGTGGCGTTTTCCTCGCTACAATCATCGCAGCAATTATTGGCACGCTTGTTATGGGCTTGTTTGCTAACGTGCCTTACGCTCAAGCTGCTGGCATGGGTCTTAACGCATTCTTCACATACACAGTTTGCTTTGGCTTGCATTTTACGTGGCAAGAAGCCATGTGCATGGTGTTCTTGTGCGGTTTAATTAACATTATTATTACCGTTACCAAGATTCGTAAGATGATTATTCGTGCCATCCCAACTTCGTTGCAACACGCGATTGGTGGTGGCATTGGTTTATTCGTTGCATACGTTGGCATTATGAGCGTTGGCTTAATCACCTTTACTTCCAAGGATCCTGCTGCCGCTGCTAAGAGTAAGCCAACCGCTGCTATTCCAGGTCTTGCAGTTATTAACAATCCTGTTTTGTGGCTATTCCTTATTGGACTTGTTTTGGCTATTGTTCTTACTGTTCTTAAGGTTCGCGCAAGCTTGCTTATTACGATTATTGCAACCTCTTTGATTGGTATTCCGCTTAGCTTGACTTCGTTAAATAACGCTGTTTCTGTTACAGATGCTTTTGCTCAGCTTCCAACCACCTTTGGTGCTATTTTTGGTCCGCAAGGTTTCCCTGCTCTCTTCTCTAATCCAGCACGTATTCCGCTTGTTTTGGTAACTATTTTCGCCTTCTCTATGTCGGATACTTTCGACACTCTTGGCACGTTTATTGGTACTGGCCGCAGAACTGGCATTTTCTCTGAGGCAGATGAGAAGGCTTTGGAAAACGGATCTGGCTTTAGCTCCAAGATGGATCGTGCGCTGTTTGCTGATTCGATTGCAACTTCGGTTGGCGCAATTTGCGGTACTTCTAACACCACTACTTACGTTGAGTCTGCTGCTGGTATTGGTGCTGGTGGCCGCACTGGTTTGACTTCTGTAGTTGTTTCTGTGTGCTTTGCACTTTCGATTGTGCTTGCGCCTTTGGCTAGCGCTGTTCCTGCTGCTGCTACGGCTGGCGTGCTTGTAGTTGTAGGTTGCATGATGGCAAGCTCGTTGAAGGAGATTGCTTGGGATGATATTTCTGAAGCTATTCCTGCGTTCTTCGCCGCTGTGTTTATGGCGTTCTCTTACTCGATTTCTTACGGCATTGCCGCTGGATTTATCATGTATTGCTTAGTTATGACTTGCAAGAAGCGTGCTAAAGACGTTCATCCAATGCTTTGGATTGTTTCGCTTTTGTTCATTCTTGATTTTGTTGCTAACGCAGTTTTGTAAATCTGTTAGTTTGTATTAGTTAAGTTAGATATTAGTTAGATATTAGTTAGATATTAATTTAATTAATTATTTTAAGAGCGTATTTGGTGCGTACGGTTGCTTTCGACTTTTCCGCGTTAGTTTGGGATAAGTCGCCAGCAACCGCGCGTGTTGAGTACGCTCTTAAATAATCTTAAATAAAAATAAATTATAAAGTTTGCGAAAAAATATTGACATTGTCGCGTGTGGGTATTAAACTTGCCCAACGTAAACCACAGACCGTTGGTGGAGTCGTAAGATTCCTGAAAATGATGTGTCATGCCAGCACAGGTTGAGCAGTGATTGTTGCAATTTATTTGCGATTTTTCACAAACTTTTTAACACTATGTGTTTTTTGGATGCTCTGCCGTGCGCAGGGCTTTTTTGATATGTTATTTCCATTCCGACGGCCAATTTAGGAAGGAACGCCATGAAGAGGCCCGAAAAGGAAGCGGTAGTTGCAGAGCTTACGGATTTGTTCCGTAACGCCGACGCTGTCTACCTTACCGAGTACCGCGGGCTTACAGTTCCGCAGATTTCTTCTCTGCGCGAAAAGCTAGGCCGCGATACTTCCTACTCTGTGGCTAAGAATACGCTTGCTCGCATCGCCGCTAAGGAAGCGGGCATTGAAGGTCTTGATGAGCTTCTTGCTGGCCCAACTGCAATCACCTTTGTAAAGGGCGATTTCATTGAGGCTGCTAAGACCTTGCGTGATTTTGCCAAAGAGAATAAGACCCTCGTCATCAAGGGCGGTTTCGCAGATGGAACCGTTTACGATGCCGAAGGCGCCAAGCAGCTGGCAGACCTCAAGTCTCGCCCAGAATTGCTTTCCGAGATGGCTGGCGCGCTCAAGGGCACCATGTCCAAGGCCGCCTACCTGTTCAACGCTTTGCCAACCAAGGCAGTGCGTACTATCGACGCTTTGCGCGAGAAGCAGGAAAAGGCCGCTTGATTCCCTTGCAGCTTGCTGCATGAGACCAAAAAATAATAAAAATGTTATGGCTCTAAGGCACAAGGTGTGTCTGGCCAAGTAAGAAAGGAAGCCATTATGGCTAAGCTCACTAGCGAAGAGCTTCTTGAAGCTTTCGGTGAAATGACCCTCGTCGAGCTTTCTGAGTTCGTCAAGGCCTTTGAAGAGAAGTTCGATGTTGAGGCTGCTGCTCCTGTAGCTGCTGTTGCTGCTGCTCCAGCCGCTGCCGCTGGCGCTGCTGAGGAAGAGAAGGACGAGTTTGACGTTGTCCTCGCTTCTGCAGGTGCTCAGAAGGTTGCCGTCATCAAGGCTGTTAAGGCTTTGACTGGCCTCGGCTTGAAGGAAGCTAAGGACATTGTTGACAATGCTCCAAAGCCAGTCCTCGAGAAGGCTAAGAAGGAAGATGCCGACAAGGCTAAGGCTGCTCTCGAAGAAGCCGGCGCAACTGTTGAACTTAAGTAGTTCTAGGCTCTTTTGTTAACGCATTAGGCTGGTTGCTAGTGCATTAGTCGCGGATGCGTTTTGAAAGCGGCAAGGTTTTCGTGGTTTCACGGATTCCTTGCCGCTTTTGCGTTCCGACCTGCCTGAGCGCTTAGAGCGTAGCGCGCGAACGACATGATCTGTTTTCCCGAAAATGTTGCTCAAAACGCTGTTTAGAGCTACAAAGTGCGTCAAGTTTTTCCGCACTTTGTAGTCGAATGCGATGATCAGAGCAACAAAGTGCGTAATCATGTAGTGCGTTTATATTGCAACACGCCGTAAATCAGGTACAATCGCACTACATCTTGTTTCCAAAATCGTCGCGGCAAAGTGGCATAATAGGAAAGCTTGTGACTGGAGGAGTAATCCGCTAGCACAGCACAGCAATATAAGTTGCGGGAGGATCCTTAAAACGGCTTAATATCAACGTTTTAGGGCGCCGAATGAACCGCTTCAAAAGAAAGAAGAACCATATTATGGCTCCAAAAAAGAAAGTCTCTGCGCTTATTAAGCTCGAGATTCAGGCTGGTAAAGCAAATCCAGCCCCACCACTGGGTCCTGCTTTAGGCTCCCACGGCGTAAACATCATGGACTTCTGCAAGGCCTATAACGACCAGACGAAGGACAAGATGGGTCAGATCGTCCCAGTAGAGATTACTGTTTACGAAGATCGTTCCTTTACATTTATTCTTAAGACTCCACCAGCTGCTGCTTTGTTGCTTAAGGCTGCTGGCATTCCTAAGGGCACCGAGAACCCATTGACCCACAAGGTTGGCTCTGTGACTAAGGCTCAGGTGCGCGAAATCGCCGAAATCAAGATGCCAGATCTTTCTGCACGAGATGTTGAAGCTGGTATGAAGATTATCGCGGGCACTGCTCGCTCGATGGGTATTACCGTTACCGACTGAAAGTGAGTGGAAAAAATGGTGAAGCGTTCTAAGAAGTATCGTGAAGCGGCTGAGAAGATTGACCGCAACAACCTTTACACCCCAGCTGAGGCTATTGCTTTGCTTAAGAGCATGCCAAAGCACGCTTTCGACGAGTCTGCTGAGGCTGTTATGCGCCTTAATGTGGATCCTCGCAAGGCGGATCAGTTGGTTCGTGGCGTTGTGAACTTGCCTAATGGCACTGGTAAAACCGCTAAGGTTTTGGTGTTTGCTCGTGGTCCAAAGGCTACTGAGGCTCAAGAAGCTGGCGCAGACATCGTTGGTGATGACGAGCTTATCGAGAAGGTTGCCGGTGGCTTCCTTGACTTCGATGCCGTTGTTGCAACCCCAGACATGATGGGCAAGGTTGGTCGCCTTGGTCGTGTGCTTGGTCCTCGTAGCTTGATGCCAAATCCTAAGACTGGCACCGTTACAATGGATGTTGCAAAGGCTGTTGCCGATATTAAGGGTGGTAAGATTGAGTTCCGCGTTGATCGTCAGGGCAATCTTTCCTTCCTCTTTGGCAAGCTTTCCTTCGACGATAAGGCTCTTGAAGAGAACTTCAAGGCTGTTGCCGATGAGATTCGCCGCTTGAAGCCTACTACCATCAAGGGTCGTTACATCACTAAGGTAACGATTACCTCTACGATGGCTCCTGGTGTTCCAGTGGATATTGCAAGCATTGCTGCGTGATTTTAGCCAAGCATAGCTGAGTAATTTTATTAGCGCTGAAAATAGTGTGTTCTTTTATAGAATGCGTTGTTTTCGGCGCTTTTTGCTTTAGCGCGCAGAATCGCGGATGCGCCCAATCGTAATAGCAGTTTGTAAAACGTATGCTTCTCTAGGGTCGGTGGCGTCCCAGCCTGTTGTTTGTGCAACTTTGCGCAGTCGATATCGTATTGTGTTTGGGTGCACATTAAGGTTGTGTGAAGTTTGGTCTAGTGCGCCGCCAAATCGCAAGAAAGCGTCGACTGTTTGCAAAGTCGGGTCGTCTGGGTTGTATGGTGCCAAGCTCTGATACACCTTAGTATATAAGGTTTCTACGGCAGTTTCGTCGCCTATAAGCGCGCGCTCTGGCAGCACGTCGTCGCAGCGTATTATTTGTGGCAAATGTGTTACAGATGGCGCAACAGCAAGCGCTGCTAGAGTTGCTGTGATTTCTTCGCATATTTCTTGTGCGCCGACTGCAATTTCGCTTATGCAAATTGGCTTACCTGATTTTGTAAATACTTCGCAAAGTTTGTTTAGCGCGTCTTGGCTTGGGTTTTCTTTTAAAGCTAGTATGATTATGTGTGACGGGGCGGGAAATTCATCGTTTTCTTTTGCTTGAGGTTTTGCGGCTATTTTCCATGTTTTTGTTCTAGATGTAATTGCGTCTTTTTGAACGCGGTCTACTATCGCATCGTATGCTCCACATGCGCCAAGTTGCGTCCATATGGTTCGTCGTAAAGTGTCTGTGTTGTTTTGCGGCGCGTGAGTTGTTGTTTTTCGTGTTGGACTGTCTTCGTTTATATCGAGTGTTTCGTATGTACCAGCTATTGCTAGGAGCCACGTATTTTCTTGCCATTGTAAGAGGTGCATTAGTGCGCTTACGCGGCTGTCTGCAATGCCATTCATCAGGCACGCTCCAATTATTGTGTGTAGTCGCAGGCGTGTTGCTGAGTCGAAGATTTTTCCGTCTCGATTGTCAAATATTCCACTTGTGTCTTCGTTTTTTGGCGCGCATGGCAGTGGCGTAAATTGTGGTGTTGTGCTAGTAGCTTTTTCTGTAGTTTCGTTTGATTGTTTTCTGCGCCATAAAAGATGATGTTTTTTATGTGTTTCTGTTTGGTTTTGGTCTTGAGTTTCTTCGGCTTTTTCATCGCTGGTTGCTTGCGATTTTTCCTTAGCTTCGTTTGAGTTCCTATTATAAATATTGTTTCCGTTTGGCAATATTCCTGTAAGAATTGTTAGAAAATCAACATCTTCTGTGATGTTGCTAGTAGTACTATAGTCTACGTCATAAAGCTTGCTGGTTGTGTCAGCAGTAGAGTCGCCAGCAACCGCGCTATCGTAAAGTTCGTTGTTCATTTGTCACCTCCAATCGTTTCTATATTTAATTTTGGCAATTTTGGCAACTGTGAAGTATTTTCTATTTTTGTATTTGACGTTATATCTATAATATTATCTCTGCCAAGCAATTTAGACTCTCTTAAAAATGTTAGAGCCGTAAAGAAGAATACGAACGTAATAGGGAGCATATGTCGTTCAAAATTGTTTGCAGGAGCCAGCACCATTACTCCTATTAACAGAGCAAGAGGAATATGCAAAACGAGTGTTTTCCAACGTTTAAGAACGATTTCTGCAACTCCGATAAGCAGTGTGCCAACAACATACAGGTTTCCGTGAATCAGCCAACCTAAAATCGGCGTATTACTCCACGATTCAACAGTATTTGAAACACCTGCACGCCATTCCGGTAGCCAGTAGCGTATCCACTCTGAGTTTTTTATGTTGTCAGTATTTATGTAGTATTCTGGTCCGACATAAGGGATGTCTAGAATGTCAAAATAACCGTAGGATTTGGCTAAGAATGCGTCCGTTGCAACAATTGGACTGTGTTTAACCATAAGCCACCATGCGTGGTTAAACTTTTTCATGTCGTCTTTTGTAATGTAACGCCAACGGTAGCTCACTTTTTTAGACTGTAAGCCAGAAGATTTTACAGGATCTGCGTCTTGAGGTGTGTATGCTTCAGCGGTTTGGTTGAGATTAAAAATTGGCGCAATTTCTCGTGCTGCTTTATGAGGTATGCTTTTTGGATCTAGTTTTGCGATTCTGGCTATTTGCTGAAGTTGTACTCCGCGGCTTTCAATAGGATCTCCATTTATTATGGCTCCGCTAGATATGGCTATTATTATGGCTCCGTGTATAAGAATTGTTGGGAGCAGAATGCATAAAACCCATATTTTCCAACGTTTTATGCTGTAAAACATTAGAAGTACAAATTGAATTACAAGAATATACCACGCGTATTTTGCTGCGATTAGCATAATGCAAACGCTTATTATCAGTTCAAGAATCGTATGTTTGCGTGAAATTTTTGTGTTTTGTATTGTGCAGTGTAGTTCGTAAGATATTCCAAACCACCATACGAATGCAAATGCGAATAATGGTGATTTTGTTAGTGCGATTGTTGAAAAAACTACAAGTGGACTGAATAAAAATATGATTATTACGGCTGCGCGGAAGAAGATTAGTGTTGGTAAGGCGGTTTGCGTTTCGCTTGTTTTAGATTTAGCCCACGGTGTGTTTAAGAATCGGTTCGCTGTGGCGGCACAACACCATGCTGCAAAAATGAATTGCATAATTGCAAGTAGTATGATTCCAGCATCGTTTGATTCGGTAAAATATCGCGATACTGCTGCTACGGCACCGTAAATTAATGTTAAAACAATGTTGTGTTGGTCGCTTAAATACGTAGGTTTTGCCGGCCAAAGATAGTGTGCTGTTGGGTAGATGTCTGCTGGAACAAAGCTAAAGAATCCAATGTATGGTTGTTTTATGCCAGTTATTTGGTTCCATGTCCAGCTGTATTCTCGGATTTGTGAGCAAATATCGGCTCCATAAGCTGCTAGAAGTGTTATTGGTGCCCACAGCCAGCCGATAATCAGTGTTAGGAAAATGTTTCGTTTTCTACAAGTTGAATGGTAAAAACACCATTCTAGAGTACGTTTTATTGAAAAAATTATCTTAGGCTTTTTAGCGGCGATGCTCTTAAATGGGTGAAAAAGTGGTTTTGTGATTTTATAAGTTGTGATTTTTAGTATTTTTAGTATTTTTAGTATTTTGTCGTTTTTGTTATTTTTCCCAAAATGAATGATGGATCTTAAAATAGCGTAATAAACGCAGAATACTGCTGCAAAAATAAGTGCGTTAACCCAATTAAAATCGGTTAAAGATCCCTGATTGCGGTAAATCACGCCTAAGCTTGTGCAAAGAGCGAGCCAGATGCAAGTAAATAGTATTAGTGCTTGAGTCGCAAGCTGACTTACGAGATTAAATATTGATGTTTTTGTCAAGCTTGTTTTTGATGTGCTTGTTTTTGGATCGATTTTCATTTCAGATTTTGTATCTGGTTTTATATCGTTTTTCGTATCTGGTTTTGCATTGCAAGTATCAGTAGGTTCTGCGACTGTTTTTGCGCTCGCGTAGTCATTTTTAATGAATTTCATAGTGACCTACTGATTTTTAATCCTAATAAGTAATTTGTGTAAAGTACTTGTGTAAATTATACCTGTTGCACAATCTTTTTAAATTATATTAAAATTTCTATAATTTCTGTATGAGTAATTTTTTTGAACGCACTAAAAATGTTGCAGACGGTTTTGTTTATTTTGACGTTATTGATTCAACACAGAATTATGCACGCAAAATTCTCACTGATGGGTGCGTTGATGGGTGTACTGATGATTGCAGCAATATCTGTTTTATAAAAAGACAAGACGAATTGCCTGCGATTTATGTTGTTGCTGCTTGCCATCAGACAGCTGGCAAAGGAAGATTGTGTAGAAAATGGGTTAGTAAGCCATTCGAAAGTTTACTAGCTTCTTTTGCCACGATTTTGCCAAGTAGCATTGTTAAGAATCCAAGTTACAATGGTTGGCTGCCTATAATTGCTGGTCTTGCTGCGCGAGATTCGATTATTGGCGCGCTAAAAGAGTTTGGCTCTACGCAGATTGAAAATGGGGAATTGCCAGATTATAGCAAGATCAGTCTTAAATGGCCTAATGATATTTTTATTGGTGACTGTAAAGAAGGTGGAGTTTTAACGGAGATTGTTTTGACTCCAAAAACGGTTGCTGGCGATATTGCCGATCCTAATGTTGGAGTTATTTTCGGGATTGGTTTAAATCTTTTTATGGATAAGCAGTCGCTTCCAATCGAGGAAGCAACTTCGCTTAAAATGCATTACGATAATCTGCCAGATTTTGCTGAGCTTGGGGATAATATAGCCGCGCGATTGGTGGAAAATCTTAGGATTAGGTTGGGGAAGTTTGTAAAGAATACGAATGAATACTCTTTAGATTTGCTTAAAGAGGCGAGCGAAGCGTGTTGGACGTTGGGGCGCAAGGTGATTGTTCGCGCGCCGAATGATGACGGTTTGTGGATTGATGCTGGAGTTGACGATTCTAATAACGCTGATGCTTATGATGTTGGTGCAAAAAGTTTTACTAGTGTAGAAGGAGTTGCTCAAAATCTTATGCGTGATGCTTCTATTCAAGTGCGTAAGGATTCTGGGCAGATAATAACTGTTCGCACTGGCGATGTTTGTGCTGTGCGAATCTAGGTGCATTCGCGCGCTTAGACTGCGCGAAGGACATTTGCGCTTTTTGTAGTTTGACACGCCGTGAATCAGCTACAAACTCGGGAAAACTTTCCGCATTTTGTTGTTGATTTTGTGGTTTTAAGCAACATTTTCGGGAAAATCTTCCCGACTTTGTAGTTCGACACGTCATTTTGAGCAACATTCTCGGGAAAATGATTTTGCGTTTGTTTTCAAAATTGCCAAATACGTAAACAATCTCGGGATAAGAGATAGGCAGAGTGAAGAGTGGTGGGATGTCGGCGTGTTGCGTGTGTGGGTTGTGTGGAATGTTGATTTTTCAATGGTTTTATAGTGTTAGTGTTCTTGCTCGAGTAGTTTCCTGAGAAAAGTCTGGGAAAATTCTTTAAAAACCTTGAAATAATGTGTTTTTACGGTTTTATTAGTGTTAATCCACAAATATTATGGTGAAAATAGTTTTTATTGTGGATTAGTTTGTGTGTAACATTATTTTTTTCTGTTTGTTTTGTGTGGTTGCCTCTTGACTTTTTTAAACGGGGGGGGGGTATGTTAATAACAGCTGCTAGCTAGATGCTCTAGATGGTGGTTATCCACAATGTTTCGGAAATGTTGTTGGATGTTTAAAATTTCTCTTCGCGTGTTTTACGTGGAGGAGAAGAAGAAAGGAAATTAAAATGATGAATAAGAAGGCTATCGCCGCTTTCGCTGCTGGCGCAACTTTGCTTGCTGGCTTCGCAATGGCAACCCCAGCATTCGCTGCTGATGGCGGTGCAAATACTCAGTCTCAGGAAGTTAAGAAGTCTAAGGCTGATTTGAAGAAAGAATTAGATACCGCTCGTGCTAATTATGAGGCAGCTGTTGCAGCTGAGAAGGCTGCTGATGAAGCTGCCACTAAGGCTGCTGCTGCTTTGCAGACTGTTGGTGCTAAGCCAGCTGATGCTAATGATGGTAGCGTGAAGATTGAAGAGGATAATGGTCATCTTAAGGTAACTACTACCGATGCCGCAAAGGTAAAGGAAAAAGAAGCTGCTGAAAAGTATGTAAATGCTTACAACGCTGATGTTGATGCTAAGGCTGCTAAGACTGCTGCTGAGCAGGATAAGAATGTTAAGGCTACTGCTTATCTTGCTGCCGAGCAGGCTTATGCTAAGGCTCCAGAACCAAAGGCTGCTCCATCTGATGATCAGAAGAAGGCTGAGGCTGTTGAGGCTGTTAAGACTGCTAAGTTGCATCTTGATGATGCTTTTGCTGCTTATACTAAGGATTATGCTGAGTATGAGAAGGCTAAGGCTACTTTGGCTGGTAAGGTAGCTGCTCAGGAAGCTGCTGAGAAGGCTTTGAAGGCTGCTCAGGATGCTTTGGAAGCTTATAATGTTTCTGCTAAGAATGATTCTGCTTTGGCTCAGCGTCTTGCTGATGCTGTAGATCGTGCTCAGGCTAAGGTTGTTTTTGCTGTTGCTGAGACTGCTAAGGCTAATAAGGATTATGCTGAGGCTAAGGCTAAGGCTGTTGCTTCTACTGATAAGTATAATAAGGCTTTGGCTGAGTACAAGGCTGCTTATAATGATGCAGTTCGTTTGGGAGTGAACCCTGCTGTTCTTCCTGCTGTTGTGACTTCTGATCCTTTGGCTCCTAATTTTGAGGATGTTCCAGGTGCTGCTAAGGCTATGAATGATGCTGCTAGTGGCAAGCTTGGTAAGGCTGCTCAGCAGGCTGCTGCTCCAGCTGCTGCTGGTAAGGCTGCTGCTAAGGGTGAGCTTGCTGCTAAGGGTGGCAATGGTCATGGTAAGTCTGGCGAGAAGCTTGGTAATGCTGGTGTTGGTGTTGCTTTGACTGCTTTGGCTGCTTCTATGCTTGCTGGTATGGGTGCTGCTGTTCGCAAGATGCGTCACTAAGCATTATTTACCACCTTATTTAGGGTTTGCGCTCAACGACTGGTGTGGTGTTTTGTAGGGAAGCATCACACTGGTTTATTCCCGATTCTCTTTGGTTTTATTGTTTTAACATTGGTTTGCTATTGTTTTTCTTTTCTTCCCAGTGTTGATTCGTTTAGCTTGTTGGGTTTTGGGTGTTGAGTGTTGTTGCTTTCGGTTTTGTTTGCTACTAGGGGCTTTCAAAACCGGAAGCATTTTTTTGTTTTTGTTTATTCTCGCTCGTGTTTGTGCGTGTTTTGTAGTCAGATTTGGTGTTTTGGTAAACAAACGCGGGAATAGGCTCTTATGTTTTGACCTTGATAGCTTATTTTGCACTTCTACTAATAAGCGCATTTCTTTTATGACTTAGTTTTTGATTCTCATTTATGTTGTCTATTATTGATGAAGATATTGTATCGTCTTCCTCATCCTCTATTCCAGTCATTTCTCTGATTATTTGGACATAATTTGTTTCACTAACATCATGATTTCCAACGATTTTTCCTTGTCTTAGTACAACTATCCTAGTTGCAACTGCAAATACGTCTGGAAGATTATGGCATACCAATATAATTGTGCGACCCTGTGATCGTAGGCGTTTCATATAAGATAAGGTTTCAGCTGTTTGTGTTAAAGATAATGAAGCTGTAGGTTCGTCTAATAGTATGAGTTTTGGATCCGATAGTAGCATTCGTGCCAATGCGACAGTTTGACGTTGTCCACTTGATAGTAATCGTATTGGAGTATGTATTCTTATGGCACATGTTAGTTCTTGTAATGCCTTTCGGGCTTCACACGCCATTGCATCTTTATTGAGTGTATGACATGATTTATTTCGCATCTCTTTGCCTAAGAATAGATTTGATGTAACGTCCAAATTATCGCAAAATTCTTGTCCTTGAAAAACTGTTGCTATTCCAAGATCATTTGCTTCTCGTATGGAGTGCAAATTCACTTCTTTATCTTCAAAGATCATTCTTCCTTTTGTTGGTTGGATCAAACCAGATATTGTTTTAATAAGAGTGGATTTTCCGACGCCATTGTCTCCAACAATTGCCACTATTTCTTTGCTATAAATATCGAGTGTTATTGATTTAAGCGCTTCGGTAAAGCCAAAGTTTACGCTAATATCTTTTAGCTGTAGGAGTGGATTTTGTCCGTACATTACGTCTCCTTGTTGATATTGCTAATCATATTGCAATCGATATTACAACCTATTTCTATAGGTGTTGAGATGTTTTGTGATGTATTTTTTCTGCAGCATCAATTCCTTCTAGTGCTGCTCCTAGTGCAGAACAATTAGTAAGATTTGATGCAACCACAACTTGTATAGGAGTTAAAACATCAGGGAATAGTAAGCGGTGCAATGACTCTCTAAAAGCATCGACGAAAACTGATCCACTTTGCACTAGGAGTCCTCCTATAACTACAATTTCAGGGTCTACTGATGTGCATAGTTCTGCTGCTACTGTTCCTATTCGTATTGCAGTATCAGCTATGATACGTCTGCATCCTGGGTCTCCTTCATTTGCTAAACGTACAAGATCTTCTACAGTTAGATCTCCATGGGTAACTCTTAATAACGATGTGATTCGTTCTTCATTTATAAAAGTATTAAGGCATCCACGGTTTCCGCATGCGCAAATGCTTCCGAGTGGATCAACTTGAATATGCCCTATTTCGCCTGCCATTCCAGTTACGCCGCGCCATATTTTCCCATCTGCCATTATGGAGGCACCAGCTCCGTCATCGGTATTTATGTATATGAAATCTGTGGTTTTTGTAACAGATCCTGTTCTTGATTCCCATACTGCGCAACAGTTTGCATCGTTATCTAAAGTAACTGGAATATTAAAAACTGATTGCAGATACGAAATAATGTCGAAATTGTTCCAATGCGGCATAATGCCAGGTATTGCTATTGTTTTTGTACGTTTATCTATTGGTGCTGTTATAGATACGCCTATTGCTATTAGTTCTTTTGCTGATGCGTTTATGTTGGATAAAGTTTCGTTTATGAGTAATGTTGCTCGTTCGAGAGTTGCATCTGGAATATGTTGTTTTGGTAATAGTAATGTTCGTTCCGCGATTATGTTAAGTTCGTAGTCAATAAAAATTAGATCTAGAGAGTGTCTGCTAATTTTTAGTCCTGCGCTTATTCCTTTTCTACGAGCTAAAGCTACGAGTGTTGCTCTTCTTCCGTTATGTATTGTGTTTTCTGTGTACAACCGCCCTTCTTTTACAAGTTGTCTTACAAGAGCTGATACGGTTGCAGTTGATAATCCTGTCGCTTCAGCAAGCTCTATTTGCGTAATTGCACCAAATCTGCGTATGTAAGAAAGTAATGCAGATCGATTAGCTTCTCGCAATGAAGTTTGGGATCCGAATAAATGCGACATAATATAAGCATATCTATATTTTGAAGAATTGTCATTCGTTGATTTGAGACTTTTGTTCTTTATTGGTTAAATTAACTGAATTTATATTAAATAATTGGTACGAGCAGTTAATTCATGTAGATTAAGAATTGTGTTAAATTTATATATTAAACAAAAAAATAGAAAAATTTGATTTATGTGTTTGACAACTTAACACAATAGTTTATAATAAAAAACTAGATAGCGTTGTAGCTGTCTATATCAAATAACCTTTTGATGCAAAGGAGCGTCGATGAACATAGGTAAAAAGGCAATCGCTTTATTTGTAGGTATTGCTGTAGTTGCTGGTTTATCAGCCTGTTCAGGTTCAAGAGGTGGTGCATCCAAAAACGTAAGTCAAGGAATTGAAAAAGGTGCCACCATTGGTGTCTCTATGCCAACAAAGTCGGAGGAACGTTGGAATAAAGACGGTAATAACCTAAAGAAGAAGCTAGAAGATGCTGGATATAAAGTTATATTGAACTTTGCAGACGATAAACCAGCTCAGCAAAACGCAGATATTGAAAATATGATTAACAACGGCGCTAAGGTTGTTGTTGTTGCTGCAAAGGATGGTAGTGCTGTAGGACCTGCAGTAGAAAAGGCTCATGATGCTGGAGCTAAAGTAATTGCCTACGATCGATTGATTATGAATACAAAGGCTGTTGACTATTATGCAACATTCCAGCTTGAGCAGACTGGTATTCTTGAAGCAAATTATATTATTGATAAGTTGGGTCTTAAGGATGGTGCAAAGGGACCATTCAATATTGAGCTTTTCACTGGTTCTCCAGATGATAACAATGCTAAGTACTTCTTTAAGGGTGCATGGGATTTGCTGCAACCATACTTTAAATCTGGTGCATTAGTTTCCCCATCTAATCATGGTGGTGGCGTGAATAAAGACTTTAAGGTTCAAGATTGGCAGAAGATTTCTGTTCAAGGGTGGAAAGCTGAACAGGCTCAAAAGGATATGGAATCAATTATTGATTCTGCATATGCTAAAGGTCAGCCACTACATGCAATATTAAGCCCTTATGATGGTATCTCGACTGGTGTTATCAACGCAATTGAATCTAAGCGGCCAGATTTAAAGCCAGGTACAGATAATTGGCCAATTATAACTGGACAGGATGCTATGGAGTCAGCTGTATCTTCAATTGCACGTGGAAAGCAGAGTCAGACAGTATTTAAGAATGTCAATAAGCTTGCTGAAGCCGTTTATCAGATGGTATTGGAAATTGCTAAAGGCAAGAAGGTGTCTGGTATTAACGGAAAGTTCAATAATAACAAGATAGACGTTCCTTCTAAATTGCTAAATCCACAAGATATTACTAAGGATAATCTTACTGACTTAGTGAAAGATGGTTATATAACACAAGAACGCTTTGATAAGTTAGTACATTAAAAATTAACTATCAATTTGAACTAATATGGGGGCACGATTAGTGCCATAGTTGTGCCTCCATTAGTTGAAACTGTGCGTTGTAATGATTGGAAGTAGATGATGTCGCATAAAGACACGATATTGAGTATGCAGCACATCACAAAAACGTTTGGTTCACTAAAAGCTCTTACTGATGTTAATCTTTCGGTTGATCGCGGTGAAATTCATGCAATTTGCGGCGAAAATGGTGCTGGTAAATCTACGTTAATGAATGTGCTATCAGGTGTTTATCCTTACGGATCTTACACGGGAAAGATTATATTTAACGGAAAAGAGTGTAAATATAGTAATATTAAAAATTCAGAACGTGATGGAATTGTTATTATTCATCAGGAGCTGACTTTAAATCCATTTCTTTCAATTTCTGAAAATATTTTCATGGGAAATGAATGCTCCAAAAATGGAGTAATTGATTGGAGTGAAACTCGCGCTAAAGCTGCAGAACTTCTTGAACGTGTTGGTTTGCCAGAAGATCCAGATACAAAGATTATGGATATTGGTGTTGGTAAACAGCAGCTTGTAGAGATTGCTAAGGCTTTGTCTAAAAATGTAAAGTTGCTGATTCTTGATGAACCAACTGCAGCATTAAATGATGAGGACTCTGCGCATTTACTACAGCTTGTTCGTCAATTAAGAGATGAACATGGCGTTACAAGCATTATAATTACGCACAAGCTTAATGAAGTTGCTGTAATAGCAGATAACGTTACTATCATTCGTGACGGATCGACAGTTGGTGAAATGTATATTACACCAGAAACGCCATTAGATTACGATGAATTAATTCGTAAAATGGTAGGTAGAGAATTAACCAATCTGTATCCTAAGCACGAAACAAATCAATCTGGTGAAGAATATCTTCGTATAACCAATTGGACAGTTCATCATCCAATGGATAATAGCCGAATAATAGTCGATAATGCTAATTTGTATGTTCGTTCTGGCGAAATTATTGGATTGGCTGGATTGATGGGTGCTGGAAGAACCGAATTGGCCATGAGTGTTTTTGGACGCTCATATGGCTCCAATATAACTGGTGATCTTTATATTAAAGGTAAAAAAGTCGAATTGCGCAATGTGCAAGAAGCAATTAATGCTGGTTTGGCTTATGCTACAGAAGATCGTAAAGGTTATGGTTTAAATCTTTTGCAGAATATTCGCGAAAATTCATCTATTGCTTCATTGTCAAAAATGAGCAAATTAGGTGTTGTTGATGGAAACATTGAGCGAAAAGAAGTTGATGCATATCGAGAGAACTTTAATATAAAATGTCAAAACATTGATGTGCAAGTTTCTACGCTTTCTGGCGGAAATCAGCAAAAGGTTGTATTGGCAAAATGGGTTCTTTCTGATCCAGACATACTCATTCTCGATGAGCCAACTCGTGGTATAGATGTTGGTGCAAAGTATGAAATTTATGAAATCATCGATAAGCTTGCCGATCAAGGTAAAGCTGTTGTAGTTATTTCTTCTGAACTACCAGAATTAATTGGTATATGCGATCGTATTTATACCGTAAGTCAAGGCATTATTACTGATGATGTTAATAAGAATGGGTTTACCCAAGAATATCTGATGAAATGCATGACTAAGGAAAGGAATTAGCGTTATCATGAGCAAAAACAGATTAGCCCAAGATACGAAGGGTGAACAAAAATCAAGTATTCTTTCGACAATTACCGATAATGCAAGACAATATGGAATCGTTGGAGCTTTAATCGTTATTGTCGTTGTGTTTCAAATACTTACAAAAGGTGTTCTTTTAACTCCTAACAGTTTTGTTTCTTTAATTCAGCAGAATGCATATGTGATTATTTTGGCAATAGGCATGGTGATGGTGATTATTGCTACACACATTGATCTTTCTGTAGGATCTTTAGTCGCATTTATTGGTGGTGTTTGTGCACTGTTGATGGAACGTTATGGTGTTAATTGGGTATTAGCGATTGCTATATCAATTGTTGTTGGTTTACTTATTGGTTGCTGGCACGGTTTCTGGGTGGCTCGAATGGAGATTCCTGGATTCATCACCACTCTTGCAGGTATGCTGATCTTCCGCGGTTTATCTACGGTTATAGTTGGCGAATCTGTGCCTATCACTTCAGACGCGTTCCGTGGAATTGCTCGTAACTATCTTCCTAATATTCTCGGTTGGTGGGGTCCGTTTGATGGTCTTACGATTGTTCTTGGTCTTATGTGCATCGCTTTGTTTGCTTGGAGCCAAATTAATAAGCGTAAGCATGTAGAAAAAGTTGGATTAGTCCCAGAACCACTATCGATTACTGTATGCAAGATCGTATTTGCTGCTCTTGCAATCATATTTGTAACATATTTGTTAGCATCCTCTGGCAATTCCGAGATGGGTGGAACTCCAATTATGTTGGTGATTGTTGCGATTTTGGTAGTTGCATACAACTTTATTCTTACAAAGACAGTTTTTGGACGTCACATATATGCTGTTGGAGGTAACCGTAAAGCTGCAATACTTTCTGGTATTGATGTTAAGCGTGTAGATTTCTGCTTGTTTGTTCATATGGGATTCTTGTCTGCTATTGCTGCTGTGGCTATGCTTTCTCGTCTGGCATCTGCTACTGCACAAGCTGGTATGGAATTTGAAATGGATGCAATTGCATCCTGCTTCATCGGTGGCACTGCTGTAACTGGTGGTGTTGGAACTATACCTGGAGCCGTTGTTGGTGCTTTTGTTATGGGAGTAATCAATCAAGGCTTGTCTATCATGGGCGTTGACACTGCAATTGTGAAGACAATTAAGGGTCTTGTGTTACTCGCTGCAGTGGCTGTTGACATAATGAGCAAGCGTCGTAAGCGCTAAAAATGCCGTATATATTGGGCGTGCGCTTCAGATATTACACAAGCGTTGTGAACGAAAAAGTGTACGCCCAGTTTTGTTAGTTATTAACAGATATTAACAGGTGTTAATCAGAATAAAAGAACAATAAGGAGGAATATATGCCAAAAAAATATGTTCAAAAGACTAGAATGTACGCGCTAACTACCTTTTTTATGTCGATTTGGTTATTCCAGTCTTTATATGGTTCTTATAAATCTGGTGATTTATTCGCTTGGTACACTCTTATTTTTTCATTGTGCTTATTAATTGTAATCGGCTATTGCGGTTACAACGCTTTTAAAGGATTCAGTCAAGAGCGTAAAGATAAGAGCGAGGATTCTAAAAAGTAATAAATGATTGGGTATTCAAGATTTTCTACATATTTGAATAAATGAATCTTATAAAAGCATGCAAAGGAGCATCATGTGTGATATTTCGAGCGTATCATCTAATAAAAAAGATATTATTAATGCAAACACATATCTTGGTATTGAGTTGGGTTCAACTAGAATTAAAGGTGCTTTAATTAATGGACAATATCAAGTTATTGCAGAAGGATCTTATAAGTGGGAAAACAAACTAGAAAATGGTTTGTGGACCTATGATCTATCTGATGCTTGGCATGGAATACAATCTGTTTTTTCTCAGATAAGTAATCAAATTAATAAAGATTACCAATTGCGTTTAAATAATATTGGCGGCATTGGTATTTCAGCAATGATGCATGGTTATTTAGCCTTTGATAATAGAAATAAGTTGCTTGTGCCATTTAGGACTTGGAGAAATACCAATACGCATGATGCTCACAGAATTCTTTCTAGCGAATTGAATCTTAATATACCAGAACGCTGGTCGATAGCTCACTTGTATCAATGTGCGCTTGACAAGGAAGAGCACGTACATAATGTAGCATTCTTTACTACGCTATCTGGCTATATTCATTGGAAGCTTACTGGCAAAAAAGTATTAGGATTGTCGGATGCTTCTGGAATGTTTCCTATGGATTCAAACAGTTTAAGCTGGGATGAGAATGCGCTAAATAAAATTGAGAATCTTCCTGAAATATCTAATCAGCCTTGGAATTTGAAGGATATTTTACCTACACCTCTTTCCGCTGGAGAATTTGCTGGTCGATTGACAGTTGATGGTGCTTCTCTTCTTGACCCTAGTGGCATTTTGAATCCAGGAATACCATTTGTTCCTCCTGAAGGAGATGCGGCAACCGGTATGGTTGCAACCAATACATTAAAGCCTGGTACTGGTAATGTTTCGGCTGGTACATCTATTTTTGCAACTGTTGTTTTAAAGCGCCCTTTGTCAAAAGCTCATAAAGAGTTAGATATAGTTATGACTCCAGATGGTCATTTATCTGCAATGAGTCATGCTAATAATTTCACTACAGATTTAAATGCTTGGGTTAATTTATTTGCTCAATTTGCAGATGCAATAAGAAAACCAATATCAATGGATTTGTTATATACAAGCCTGTTTAATTCTGCTGTTGATAATGGAACTGAATTTGATGCTGGAGGAAATATTAACTACTGTTTTTCTTCTGGAGAGTTTCAAGCAGGTTTGGAAGAAGGACGATTTGTATTTGCTCGCGGTCCGCAAGCAAAACTTTCACTCGGAAACTTTATGCGTGCTCAACTATATGGAGCATTTTGTCCAGTGACTATTGGAATGAATGTTTTAACAAAAGAAGAGCATGTTGAAATTGATTCATTGCTTGGTCATGGTGGTATTTTTGCCACCCCTGAAGTTTCTCAGCGTATTGCTTCGGCGGCGTTTGGTGTTCCAGTAACCACTATGCCTACGGCTTCTGAAGGCGGATCGTGGGGAATGGCGATTTTAGCATCATATATTAGGCGAAAAAATATAACATTAATAGACTTTTTGCAAAATGAAGTATTTGCTCATGTGAATTCAGTTACCGTTTTCCCTCGTAAGGATGACGTGGAAGGATTCCAGAGATATTTTGAGCAATTTATGAGGTCATTGCCAATAGAACATGCAGCAATAACTACGATGCCGTAAAAATATTGTGCAAAAGATTGCTTAAGCAAGACTAAAAATAGTGTTTTCTCATCATATTTTTAAAAAATTTATTAGAAAGAAATAGTAATTATGAAAACTTTAAAAGATTATTCAAAAGAAACTCAATCTGAGGTAAAACAGGTACGCGAATTAGTATCCAATTTGCATGATCAACTTATTAAATGGAATTTAGTTGTGTGGACTGCGGGAAATGTTTCTCAACGTTTGCATACTGCTGATTTAATGGTTATTAAGCCTTCTGGAGTACGATACGAAAGACTAACTCCTGAATCAATGATTGTTTGTGATCTAGATGGGAATGTTGTTGATGGATCCTATTCTCCAAGTTCTGACACAGCTTCGCATGCTTATATTTATAGAAATATGCCTGAAGTATTTGGAGTAGTACACACTCATTCGACTTATGCTACTGCTTGGGCTGCTATTGGAGAAAATATACCGTGTGGATTAACAATGATGGGAGATGAGTTTGGCGGTCCTGTTCCAGTTGGACCATTCAGGTTGATTGGCAGTGAGGCCATTGGGCAAGGCGTTGTTGAAACATTACGCAAATATCCTAAGTCGCCAGCGGTTTTGATGCAAAATCACGGTCCATTCGTCATTGGAAAAGATGCAGAAAGTGCTGTGAAAGCTGCTGCTATGACGGAAGAAGTAGCCAAAACAATGTGGGCTGCTAGGCAAATAGGGAAAATAATCGATATAAAGCAAGAAGATATTAATTCGCTTAATAAACGATATCAAAATGTTTACGGACAAAACTAATAAAAATAATCTAAAGACAATTACATATATAAGTCGTATAGGAGTAAATAATGGCTATGGAAAATCCTTTTGAAAACAAAGAAGTGTGGTTCGCTGTAGGTTCACAAGAACTATATGGTCCAGAAACACTAGAACAAGTGGCAACACAAGCTAGAGAAATTGTAGATTATTTAAATAATAAACATTCGATACCTGTGAAAATTGTTTTGAAACCAACCTTAAAGTCATCTGACGCTGTGCGTAATTTTATGGTTGATGCTTCTTCAAAAGAATCTTGTATCGGTGTGATTGCTTGGATGCACACGTTCTCGCCAGCAAAAATGTGGATTCGCGGATTAGAACTGTTGCGTAAACCTTTGCTTCAGTTGAATACTCAGTATCATCGTGAAATACCTTGGGACAGTATTGATATGGATTTTATGAATTTAAATCAAGCTGCTCATGGAGATAGAGAATTTGGTTATATTGTTTCTAGACTTGGTATCAGAAGAAAAATAGTTGTTGGTCATTATACGAATCCAGAAGTTTCGGATCGCATAAATGCTTGGGTTCGTGCATGTTTAGGCTGGTGGGCGTCTAACAATATGAACGTTATGCGTTGGGGAGACAATATGCGTAACGTTGCAGTTACTGAGGGAGATAAAACTGAAGCTGAGAAAATCTTTGGTGCATCTATTAATACTTGGTCTGTAAACGAATTAAATTCATATGTTAATCGTGCTACAGATAAGCAAGCTAAAGATTTGATAGAAGATTATAAAAATAAATACAATGTTGATCCAGAATTATTAAATCAAAAATATGATTCTCTGTTAATTGCAGCTAAGCAGGAAATTGGAATGGTATCCATGATGCGTGATTATGATGCTACTGCTGCAGTAGATAATTTTGAAGATCTTGGTGGTCTTTCTCAACTTCCAGGAGTCGCTGCTCAACGTTTTCCTTCCGAATATGGATGGGGTTTCTCGGCAGAAGGGGATTGGAAAACCGCAATATTGGTTCGTTTGGGATTAGTTATGGGGTATGGTCTTGAAGGTGGAGCTTCTCTTATGGAAGATTACTCGTATCATTTTGAGCCAGATAACGAAATGATATTAGGATCACATATGTTAGAAGTTTCGCCTTCTATTGGAAGTATTCAAAAACCTCGTCTTGCTATATACCCATTGGGTATCGGCGGAAAATCAGATCCTGTTCGACTCGTGTTTACTGCTGCTCCTAAAAAGGATGCTGTTGTGGTTTCTCTTGCGGATATGTGCAGTAGATTTAGACTTTTAATGAATGTCGTCGATGTTGTAGAGCCGTCTGGAAGCCTAAAGAATTTGCCTTGCGCTCGCGCCATGTGGAAACCGCAGCCAAGTCTATCTTTGTCTGCGCAATGCTGGTTATTAGCTGGTGGATCCCATCATACTTGTATGACAACGTCAATTGGTAGAGAAGTTTGGGAAGATTTTGCGCGTATCTCTGGTGTCGAACTAGCTGTGATTGATAAAAACACTAATACCCAAGATTTTGAGCGCAATCTACAGATTTCTCAAATGTATTACAAGCTTAATGTTAAGTAATATTGGCATTATTACGTCTCTAGTGATGAGTGTTTGTTGTGTTATTATTTCCTTTGAAAATAATGGTCAATTTTATAGCGAAGGGGTGCTTTAATGAATGAAAATATGCACATTGTGCCTAACATTTTATTATCGGATGGCAATTCTATACCACAAGTTGGTTTAGGTGTACTTCGAGTTGATAAAGTAAGTATGCATGATGTTGTAGAAAGCGCTCTTTCGTTAGGATACAGACATATTGATGCTGCAGCTGGATATAACAATGAGAATGAGCTAGGTGAAGTATTGCGCGAAACTGGTTTTAATACTGGCGAATTGCGAGAAAACCTATGGGTGACTACAAAAGTTAGAGATTCACAGCAGGGGTATGACAGTACTTTGAAGGCTTTTGATTCTCAACTTGCGGATCTTTGCTTGAACTATGTGGATATGTATATGATTCATTGGCCTACACCATTTGATTGGCGTTCTACAGAAACATGGAAAGCATTTGTTAAGTTGAAAGAGGAAGGTAGGGTACGTTCGCTTGGTGTGTGTAACTTTATGCCTTCTGATTTGCAGCGTTTATATGATGAAGTTGGTCAGTGGCCTCAAGTGAATCAGATTGAATTGCATCCGAGCTGGCAGCAGTCTAATGTAGTTGATTTTTGCAAGAAGCATAATATTGCTATTGAAGCGTATTCTCCATTGGCGCGCGGACGTGATTTGAATATCGGCGATGGTGTTTTGGAAACTATTGCTAAGAATCATGATGTTACTTGTGCGCAGGTGATTTTGCGCTGGCATATTGAGCATGGATACATTATCATACCTAAATCTGTTTCAGAAAATAGGCAACGTGAAAATATTAATGTTTTTGGATTTAGTCTTGAGGATGATGAAATACGTGCAATAGATGATTTGAACACTAATGAGCGAATGGGTCATGACCCTGCAACGTTTAGTTATGCATGATTGTGTGGCGTTTGTTTTATTTGTATTTGTGAAGGGGTTATATATGTGACTTATTGATTCCTTGTCATCGAGGCTACGAGTGATTAATGGTGGACAGTATAAGTGAACAAAAAATTTTCGTAGCTTTCTCCTATAGAGCGGCATGAAGTTTGTGTTTTACATGATCTTCATGCCGCTTTGCCCGTGTTTGTAGTCAGATTTGCTTAAAAAGGGAACAAACGCGGGAATGGGGTTACGCTTATGTGAGCGCAATTACTGCGTAGTTCACAAAAAATCAATGTCGGAAAGACTTAAAGAAGTTTTGCGTTTCTGGGTCACTGCAAGCATCCATAACTTCGTATGGTGTGCCATTTTCTGCAACAACGCCGTTTCGCAGCAAAACCACTCTATCGGCAGCTTTGTGAGCAAAATGCATCTCGTGAGTGGCCATTAGAATCGTGGTTCCTTGCTCTTTTAGTTCCGCAACCATGTCTAGAACTTCGCCAACAAGCATTGGGTCTAGCGCGGAAGTAATCTCGTCTAAAAGCAAAAGTTGTGGGCTTGTCATAAGCGCGCGTGCAATAGCCACTCGTTGCTGCTGTCCGCCCGAAAGCTGATCCGGATAAGACTTTGCTTTATTTTCTAGCTTAATCCTAGATAGAAGCTCCATTGCGCGGCTTTCTGCACGGTCTTTGCTCCAATGATGAACTTTTCGCGCAGCAAGAGTCACATTATCTAAAACGCTCATATGCGTAAAAAGATTGAATTGCTGGAACACAACTCCGATTTGAGACCTAATTTGATCCTGATTTATACGAGGATCTGTAATATCTGTGTTTCCAAGCCAAACTTGGCCGTCGTCTACTCGCTCAAGCAGATTAATGCACTTCATAAGAGTGGATTTTCCGCTTCCAGAAGGTCCTAAAAGAGCCACTACTTCGTGAGGTGCAATATCAAAAGAAATGCCTTTAAGAACAGGTGTTGAGTTATACGATTTTCGAATATTGCTTAAGCGCAAAACTGGGGTTGAATCCGTGTAATCACTTGCATTTGTTTGATTGTTTGCGTTTATTTGCTCGCTCATTTGCTGACTTACCTTCTGGTTTGTTAAGTTATTCATCACACGGTTCCTCCGTTTAGCTCGCGTTTGCGCAGTCTTGCCGTATACCAATCGTTTAGAACAATAAACGGAATGCTCAGCGCTATAAATACAACGCTTGCTACAACGTATGGAGTGAAGTTATAAGAAGTTGCAACAGATATTTGCGCGGCTCGAACAGCGTCTACAGCGCCCAAAACCGATATGAGTCCTGCATCTTTTTGCATTGATATAAAGTCGTTCATTAAGGCAGGAGCCACTTTTCTTAAGCCAAGAGGAATTACCACTAATCGCACAGTTTGACCAGATGTTAAGCCAAGTGATCTTGCGGACGCTCGCATAGACGGATGCACGTCTTCAAATCCTGCGCGCAATACCTCTCCAACGTATGCGGAGTAGCTCATAACAATGGCAATTGTACCGAGTATTGCTGGTGGGATTCGCCCAAAAAGCTGTAATCCTGGTATGCCAAAGCCGATTAAGTAAAGCACAACAAGCATTGGTATGCCGCGCATAATAGTTGTGTAGAATTGCGCTATAGCTCGCAAAGGGAAAAGCATTGGGCTTATGCTTGTACGGATAACTGCGATTAAAGTTCCAAGTATTGCTACTCCAATAACAGCGAAAACAAGCACCTGCAGATTAAGCATTAAGCCTTGCAAAACGGATGGCAAAGATAACATAAAGTACTTGCCAGAAAAGAACGTTTCGCGCACTCTTGGCCAACCAGGGCTCATTGCAAGTGCCGCAACGCACACGCCAAGTAATACTAAAGTGCTTATTATGCTTGTTAAAACTGATTTAAGATTTTGCTTTTTGCGGATTGACCTACGCTCAAGCTCGATATTGCTTAAAGCGTATTCTCCAGCGTTGTTTGATTCACTGTTTAATGCATTGCCGTTAAGTACTGTCATTGGCGGCACTCAAGCCTTTCGACATAATGAATGATACGCACTATTGTAAGCACTTTTATGTGACGATTGGGTTACAAGTTGCTTACAATAATGCGTATTGGTAATGACGTTAGTACGATTTTTATTTATTTTATTTATTTTTGGTTTAGTTTTTACTTAAGAACTGGCAGATTAGTCGTGTACTCTGCAAGCCACTTTTCTTGGAGCTTCTTCAAAGTACCATCTTTTTCTAGCGCATTCACAGCCTTAGTGACGTCTGCAGTAAGCTTAGAGCCTTTTGGAAGTACCAATCCAGTTCCTTCCTTATCTTCCGATCCTGCAATCTGTCCAAGAACAACACCTTCTTTAACCTGCTTGCTGCGCACAATGTTTACGGAAGATGGAGTATCTATAACAAGTGCGTCAATCTGCTTAGAATCAAGAGCCTGAACCAAAGCGTCATTATCGTTAAAGGTTTGAATATCGCTCTTAATCTTGTCTTTAGCAAAGCTGTAGCTTGTTGTTCCAACCATTGCGCCAATTGTAGCGGTTTTAAGGTCTGCTAAGGTCTTTGCGTTAGCAAACTTGCTATCTTTTTTGACCACAACACCCTGAGTTGCGTTGTAGTAACTTGGCGAAAAGTCTACTGCCTTCTTGCGTTCCTCCGTAATAGAGAACTGCTGAAGGTTAAAATCAAAGTCTTTTGGTCCTGGGGTTACTGCGGAGTCGAAGGTTGTGCGAACCCACTTTACTTTGTCTTTATCGTATCCGAGTTTCTTTGCAACAGCGTATGCTACTGCAGATTCGTAGCCCTTGCCGTTTTCTGGCTTGTTATCGTACATCCAAGGTGTGTAAGTTGGCTGAGCTGTGCCGATTGTCAAAACGCCTGGAGTAATCGTCTTTTGGTTTGTATCTTGTGCGTTTTGGCTGCCGCATGCTGCTGTGCTAACCATTGCTGCCATTGCTAATGCTGCTGCTGCAATTTTTGCAGCAGCGATTGCTACGCGGTTGGTGTGCAAGTTGTTGTGTACGAAAATAGCCATTTTTTCTCCTTGTTTTTGCTAAAACCTTAAAATTTTTCGCTTACTCGTTTTTAAGCGATGTAAGTAGGTTTTGCGGCCGTACATTTGATAGTTTATAAGACGATAGATGCATTTAAGGCTTAATTGTTACAGAATTGTTATCGTGATTGTTTATAACGCGCTATATTTTGTTGATTTCATACATGGTTTTGTGGTGATTAGACTTAAGTCGTAGTATGTTAAGTGTCAGTTACATACGGTGTGTTGTTTTTTGAGGAGTGTTTTATGTTAAATAATTTTGAACATAGCGTGGCTGACAATTTTTCTGAAAGTTCTAAAGATTTTAGTCATCTTTCAAAACTTGCTGTTATAGTTGCACTTCAAAAAGAAGCTCAGCCTATTCTTCAAGCATTTTGTGGGGATTATAAAACTTGGGATTCGTATGGGGTTACTTTTATTCAGGGCAAAATCGCTTCGAATAGCAAAGGTGAAAATCCTACTCTCACAATATGTGTTGCTGGAATGGGAAAGTGCGCTGCCGCAGCTGCAGCTCAAGCGTTGATAATCGAATCCAATCCACAAGTGTTGATTTTTAGCGGAATCGCAGGTGCTTTAAATCCGCGTCTTAATGTTGGAGATATTGTTATAGGCAAGAAACTTCACTATTTAGAAACAAATACGCAGATTATCGCAGAGTGTGCTCCGTACAAATCTGTTTTTGAATCAGATCCAAAATTATGCGATTTAGCTGCTAAAGAGGCGCAATTATTAGGATTTAGGCTTGAGAAGTCTTTGGAGGAATCCTCTTCGGTTGCTGGCGACTTATCCTCGGACTTTAAGCAAAGCGCGTCTAATGAAAATAGCGTGTCTAACGAAAATTCAAACAACGTTGCTTATTTGTGTGGAAACATAGCAACAAGCGACCAATTTAACACAGATCCTAATATTTTAGACGCTGTGCGAGCAACGGTTTTTGGTGATTGCGAAGAGATGGAAGGCGCTGCTGCTGCACATATTGCGGCTAAAAACGGTGTTCCATTCCTTGCGATTCGCTCAATGAGCAACCGTTGTGGAGAATCATACGAATCTGTGGACTCGCATAAGGATGATTTAGTTCTTGCAGCTAATCAAGCAGGATCGTTAACTTTGCGTGTTTTGAAGGCGCTTGTTAAATAACTGCAGACTAGTTTACTTATTTGAATCGTTTTGTTCTGCTAAATCAAATCCGCTGAAAGTAAACCCAGGGCTTACTACGCAAGAAACAAGAACATCGCCATCGCTTGGTATTGTTCTCTGCCATGTCCCAGCAGGAATTACAAGATGTCCGCGCGTGGATAAGCCATTGCATTCCTTAGTGTTTCCAAGAGTAAAACGCTGCAAATCTGCCTCATCACAAGGGGTTTGACCACATCCACCAAGTTCAATCGTAAGATTTGACGGTCCATGCCATAGCCAAATCTCGTCTGCATCAACTTTATGCCATGCGCTTGAATCGCCAGAAGGCAAAAGGAAGTAAATAAGAGAGGCCAATGGTCTTGGTGCGTCTGCGCCAGCGTTTTCGTCAATTTTCGTATTGTTTGTGCTCGCGTTTGAAGTATTTTCATTGTTGGTTGCGCTATATAGTTGCGCTGCTTGCCAGTCGCGGGTGTACCATCCGCCTTCTGGATGGGCTTCTAGCTGTAATTCTTTAACAAGATTTTTGGCGTAATCACTCATATTTTCTAAACTGACACTCATAATGCATGCTCCTTTTATTTTTCATATTTGCGTTAAATGTGTTCGTTAAACGTGTTCTTATCTGTGCTTGCATCAGATTATTGAGCAAAAGCACCATTATTGTATACAAGATTTCCAGAAATAACTGTTGCTTTTGCACTACCTGCACCGTGACGCACAAAATTGTGCAAAGTCTCTTCAACTCCTTGTGGCGAGCTTGTGTCTGTTGGAATATCAAAGAATGCAAGGTCGGCTGTTGCTCCAGCATTAATTTGACCAATTCTGTGCGGTCCTACGTGTAAGCCCATAACGCTTGCGCCGCCTAAAGTAAGCATGCGAATAATTCGATGTGTTAAATCATCTTTTCTATACCCTTGCGCTGTTGCTAAATCATAGACTTTTGCAGCGTCGTCTAAAACGTCTAAAGATGGGGAAGAAGATAGTGAATCCGTACCAATCGCAAGCAAGTTTCCTTCTTCCATGTAGTCGCGAATTGGCGCGTCTCTTTCCGTAACAGTAATGCGGTTGGATCTTGGGCACACTGCCACTCCCACTCCGCGTTGACGCAAAATTCTTCGGTCTTCGCCATCTGCCCAAACTCCGTGCGCAATATGTACGTCTGGTCCAAGGGATCCGAGCTGATCCAAAAACTGAATTGCGGAAGCTGTCATTCCATGTGCTTTAAGTTCGCTGTAGCTCGCCCAAACGTTAGCATTCCAATCTGGTGCGGAATACGTGGTGAGTGTATCGGCGTGATTTCCAGCCTCCATAGGTGTTTCTGCTAAGTGTATGTGCAAGCGCATGTTTAGCTGTCTTGCAATGTCTGGCAAATCCACAAAAGGTTCGGTTTCTAGACTGTAAGGTGCGTGTGGGCTAATTCCTATACTCGGCACTCTGCCGTTGTCCATCATGTGCCCAAGCATCTCGAGCAGCTTAGCGTAGCCTTCTTCCTTCCAGTCAACGTTTTTCCAGCCCATTACCTCCCAATAGGCTATCCCGTGCATGCCTTGGCTTGCAAGCGCTCCAACTGCTTCGATATCAGTTACAATGTCGGCAGCTGCAGTAGTGCCAGCTTCCACCATCATTCTTGCGCCTTCGTATGCAGAAGTTTTCCAAGTCATCAATGATGGGTTATGCTGTTTTTCTTTTTGTAATTTGTCATAAACAACATTGAATCCTTCTTCCCAGTCTCTAAAATTGCGGTATTCGCCGCGGCCTACGCTTGCCATATTAGTGTATTGCAAATGCGTGTGTGCGTTTATAAGACCTGGTGTCATAAGACCATGCCAATGTCGTTCGTTGTTAAACATTTTCCTATAGGAATCGTTTGACATTTCATCTTTTAGAATGTCTAGTACCCACTGTCTTGTTCCAACGTGTACAACGCGTCTATTTGATACTGCTACGGCTCCTTCGGGAATAATAGGACCTGTTACTGGAATAACCATTGCTGCACTGTATAAGGTGACTTCGCTAAGCGGCGTTGGGTGTGCAAGTGCGCGTATTGGATCTGTAAACATTGCTTTCCTTATGGAATTATCGTTTAACTAATTTTGTTTCTGTTACTCTATTATTGCTTAGATTTGTTATGATTTGGTTAATTGGATTTCATCTAAATATTTTCGTCTTCGGCAAATCTTGTTAAATCCCATCTATAACCATTATCTTTATTGGATTCGCTAGCACTATATCCGCGTTCTGCTAATGCAATACTTGCTATTTGATTATCGGAGCTTTCTGGCAATTGGTAAATTCCAGAATCAAGCCGATTTTTGTCGCTATTTTTCTTGTTTTTCCCATTGTGCTCTAGCAAATACGCTACTGCGCTTACTTGAACAGCAAAACTAAAGTCCATAATCTCAATAGGATTTCCACCGCCAGTAGTGTAATTTGTGCCGTCTCCTTCACTTATTAGTGTGATTTGCGGACCGCACGGAACTTGGATTTTTCTTTGTGAAGTTCCAACAAATGGCTTAAAATCAGGGATTTCGTCTAGTGCAATCTCGTTTGCAATTCCGCCAATAACAGCCAAAATCGCGTTTTCTTGCATGTTTTGCATGTGTTGCAATGTAATCGTGTGTCTAACGCCTGTTGCAGAAACAATCATATTGCTTTTTTTAACAACGCATTCAAGATTATGAGCTTCAAATCCATCGAAAACTGCGCGTAAGGATTGGACAGGATTTGTATCGCAAATCGTAACTTTTGCACCCAATGCGCGTATTCTTAATGCGAATCCGCGACCAACTGGACCGTATCCAACAACAGTTACTTTAGCGTTTTTAAAGCATTCGCTTCCAAGAATTTGCTGCATAGTAGTAACGCATGTTTCGCCAGTTCCATGACGATTGTCAAAATCGGTTTTTAGAGCGCTGTTATTTACTGCAATCACAGGGTAGTGCAAGTGTCCAGCTTTTTGCATTGCTTCAAAAGCGCGCACTCCACTAGTTGTTTCTTCTGCAACTCCTATTAGATTAGCTGCGATTTGCGGGCGTTCCAGGCTTGCTAGGCGCGCAAAACTTGCACCATCGTCGATTATTATGTCTGGCTGTATTTCGTCTAAGAGTTTTAGCGCACCTTCATGAGTTTGTTCAGGTGTCCAATCTCGGTTTGCTTGTACTAAAATGCCTTCTTTTTTAAGCTGATCTGCTACTCTCTGGTCAGTTTCGTCTGGACCACAAAAAACGCCAACAATCGCTCCGTGCGCGTGCAATTCTCTAAGCAATACAGCTGTTTTTGGTTCCAACACAAGACAAACAGCTATTCTAACGCCTTCTAAATTAAGACCACTTTCTTGTAAATTGTTAAGTAGCGTGCGCATTACTGGCATATGTTTTTGCGCGTAATCTATTGCGTCTTTTCCGCTTAAATTAGGCGCATTAACCATAGTGTTTTCTATATTTTCGTAAGATTTAGTGGCATCAAAATCTGCGTATTGTTTACAAGTCGTAGGAATTATTCCCCAAGATTGCGCGCTCTGTAAGAATTTTTCCACATCACTATTTTGGTCACTATTTTTAGCATTCTCATTTTGAATATTGTTATCTCCAATAAACACGCGTGCCCCAGCAAGAGATTGGTTAGTTCTCTGCGAAGTAATAGCAACCCATTCGCTAAAATCAATCATATTAAACTCCTAAAAGCTCTTATATTTATTATCCCTATAATCCAAGTGCGTTCAAAGCTTCTTTTAAATTCTCTACTTCGATTATGTCAATACCGGGAATGCTAATTTTCTTTCGCATATTACACACGATCGCACGCTTATAGCCGATCCTAGCTGCTTCTCTAATTCTAGGTTCCATTCTAGAAGCTGGACGAATTTGACCAGTAAGACTAATCTCACCAATTGCGCAAGTTAAAGGTAAGACTGCCTTATTTTTGGCTGCGCTCGCCAAACTTGCCACTATTGCTAAATCGCAAGCAGGTTCTTTCGCCTTAGCTCCAGCAATCGTAGAAACGTAAATGTCTTTAGATAAAAGATTTAATCCACCATGTCTATATAAAACAGCGGTAAGCATGGCAATTCTGTTTGTGTCTACTCCAGAAACTGCGCGTCTAGGGGCTGGCAGAACCGAATCTGTAACAAGAGCCTGAATTTCAATAGGTATGCTTCTGTGTCCTTCTAAAGTAAAAGTTACGCACGTTCCTTCATTTTTACAATCTCCATTAGAAGACAGGAAAAGCCCAGAAGGATCTGGAACCTCTTCAATACCATCGCCACTCATGTCGAAGCAGCCAACTTCGTCTGTAGGTCCAAAACGATTTTTAACAGCGCGAAGCATGCGTAATGCGGTTTGACTATCTCCTTCAAATTGGCAAACAGTGTCTACAAGATGTTCAAGCGTGCGAGGACCTGCAATCGAGCCGTCTTTTGTAACGTGTCCAACAAGAAGAATTGGAATATCGCAAGTTTTAGCAACGTCTATAAGCGCGCTAGCTACTTCTCGAACTTGAGTGGAGCCTCCTGTAATTCCTTCAACATCGCTAGAAACAATAGTTTGTGCCGAATCTACAATTGCAAGAGTTGGCTTATATTTTTCGATTAGCGCTAAAGCTGTGTTTAAGTCTGTTGTAGACGCAAGAAGAAGATTTTGACTTATGGCATTTATGCGTGATGCGCGCAATTTTACTTGCGACTTTGATTCTTCGCCAGAAATGTACAGGACTAAATTTTTTGTGTATTCGGCAGTGTTTTTTGCAGATTCGTTGCAATTCTTGGCAATTTTTCCTGCTGTTTCTAAAAGTAGAGTAGATTTTCCGATTCCTGGTTCGCCTGCTATAAGCGTTACTGATCCTGGAACAAGCCCGCCTCCTAAAACGCGGTCAAATTCGCTAAATCCTGTGTGGATTCGCATGCCATTATCTGCTGTAATTTCACTGATTGGCTGAGCATCTACGCTAGAATCAAGATTTGTTATTGTAGAAATGTTATTTTTTGCATTTCTAGATCTTGTGGAGGCTCGTGAAACTCCGCTTGTAGCTTTAGGCTCGTGAAACTCGCTTAATGTACCCCATTCGCCGCATTCTGGACAGCGACCATACCATTTTGAACCACTCCAACCGCATTCGGAGCATAAGTAGTAAGTAGTAGATTTTGCAGCCATGATTTGACGCTAGCTGCATTTGTAGACATTTTACCGTCATACTTTTGTGAGATAATCCAAGTATGTTGAACAGTGTTATGTGGGGTAAAAAATATGAATTCTTATGCGAATAATCCTTCTAACTCGGCTTCATCTGTATCTGCTTCTCATAACAACTTACGAAAAGTTCTTATAGTTGCCGTAATAGTGGTCGTTTTAGCTATAGTTTCCGCATTCATATGGCCTGGCTGGGCGTTAAATCGCCAGCAACCGCAGTCTGCTAAAACTCAGGTGTCTTCTGCAAAAACTCCGTCAATTAAGTCTAAAGATTTGCCTAGTACATCTACTGCACTGTTAAGATCTATGCCAGATAGTGTTCTTGATTTTGCGCGTGTTGATGCTTCTCCTAGTGCTAAATGGTCTTCCGCATCTCCTTTGGAAGAATACACTGTTAGATATTCTACGGGAGAATCTGGCAGTGATGTTTCAGTCGTTGTTGCTCAATGGAGTAGTCGTGATTTAGCAAATAAGCAATATGAGCTTTTGACTGATGCATTAGCTGGAAGTGATATTGCTTCTGGAAAGATTCAGGTTGCTGGTAAGGCTACTGGAAGCTATGTTTTGAAGGTAGATGATAATAGTAAGACTAAAGCTAGTGCCATCTGGCAAAATGACACTGTTGTATTTGAAGTGACTGGTTTAAAACAGTCTGTTGAAAGATTCTATAAGCAATTCCCAATGTAACTTTCGTAGTGATATAGGCTGTTTTGTACGTGTTTTTGTAAAATTTTGTTTTAAAATTTTCCAAAGTCGTCAAAACGGTGTAACATTAGGCAAGTTGCACACTTTACATATGAATGGAGGCTTCAGATGGGTTCTGTCATCAAGAAGCGCCGCAAGCGGATGAGCAAGAAGAAGCACCGCAAACTGCTGCGTAAGACTCGTCATCAGCGTAAGTAGTAGCTGTTTGGCGCGCCTGCCCGTTTGGGCACGTAACACTTTTGAAAGCGTTGGATTTTTCCAGCGCTTTTTTTTTATTGCGATTGAAGACTGCAATGATTGAAGAATGTAAAAAATTTCCCGAAAATGTACGTAAAACAGTGGATTTTACGTACATTTTCGGGAAATGATTGGTTAAATTTAGATATGCAGTTTACTTATTTGGATTTGTGAGTGTGCGAGGTCCGTTTGGATCACCAACAATCACAGTGTCAACCATATTCAAGAACAATCCGTGTTCTACAACGCCAACAGTCTCAATCAAATCCTTAGCAAGCTCTTGCGGGTGCTCAATGCGCTCCAAGTGCAAGTCAACAACAAAGTTATTTTCGTCTGTACGCACTTCCTTGCCATCTGCATCAAGACGCAAAACTGGCTTGTATCCGCGCTTTTCAAACTTGCGAATCACTTGTGCAGATCCGAATGGAATTACCTCAACAGGAAGTGGGAACTTGCCGATTGTATCAACTACCTTGCTGGCGTCCACAATCCACACAATGCGGTCGGAGTTAATTGCAACAATCTTCTCCCAGAGCAATGCTGCACCGCCGCCCTTAATACCGTTAAAGTTCTTATCGACTTCATCTGAACCATCAATAGTAACGTCAATATGGTCAACATCGTTAATGTCAAGAATCTTAATGCCGTAGCCCTCTGCCTGCTCTTGCGTGCGTCGAGAAGTTGTGACACCAGTGAAGCTCAAGCCTTCTTCTTTTACTCTGCGACCGAGTTCGTCTACAAGAAAACGAACAGTAGAGCCGGTTCCAAGTCCAACCATCATGCCATTTTGTACAATCTTTGCGGCCTCAATGCCAGCTGCCTTCTTAAGAGCATCTTGCTGTGCTTTATCCATTTGTGCCTACTTTCTTATCTTTCTTGTTGGCGTGGCTAAAATAACAGCGCGTTTATAGCGTTTTTACCAACCGCCACTTATTTCATACATACTACATATTAGTCTGCGTTCAGATTTTATTCTGTTTGGTTTGCAGCTTTTGTTTGAATATAAAACTCGGTTGGATCTAGTTTAAGAGTGCCGTCTGGCTGAACATATCCGCTTACTTGTATGTTTCCTAATACGTATCGTGGTTGACCATTAAAGCTTTGGCTCGTATTTGGAGCAGGTGTGAATTGTAATGTTCCAGATACACATAATCCTGGCACTACTTGATATTTTTGTTCTGATTTATTTTGAGATTGTTTATTTTTACGCGACTCGTCGGATGCTTTCGATTCATCCTGTGTATTACTGTTACGCGTAGTTGAATCGTTAGCAACGCTGTTATCGGCGTATTTAATGGCATCATCATCGGATGTTTCACGTTTTGTTTCACGATGAAAATCGCCTTTAAAATCAGGATTAATATCCTTACCAACGCATCTTCCTATGTGATATTCTGCATTAGAAATCTTGCCGTCTAACAGCATTTTTGCGTCTTCTGGTACATCAACACCGTCTGCATATGTAGAAGAAATCAACGATTTCCATCCTTCTAGTGGCAGGTATCCATCCTTCAATCTGCTGCGGCAATCTTCAGCATAAGTTCTAGCCAGCTCATCAACTTTTTCGTTTCCAGCGTTTCCAGCGTGTCCCTTAACCCAGACGAACTTAACGGAGCCTTCGCGTTTAGTAATCTCCGAATCGATTGCGCGAATCAAATCTGCGTTTTTTACAGGCTCTTTTTTGGAGTTCTTCCAACCGTTCTTCTTCCACCCGTGAATCCACGTGGTTGAGCAGTTTATAGCGTATTGCGAATCAGTTTCGATTGTAAGATCCTCGCTTCCAGGGTGTGCTCTCAACGCTTCTAGTACTGCGCATAACTCACCAATTTGATTCGTGCCATTTGTGGCTCCGCCTGCATCCGCGTTTCCTGCATGTTGATGCTCGTGCGTGCTTCCTGCTTCATCAGTGTGGTCTGCCCAAGCCCAACCCATTGATCCATTTGGATTTCCAAGTGCTGAACCATCGGTAGAAACAACAATCATCACAAAACCTTTCAAAAATGCGCCGGTTGCAGATTGCAACCAGCGCAATTAGTAGATTCTTTACTTACGAAAGATTATTACGTTACGCTAAAGCCTTGTCTACTACAGCAGTAGCTTCCTCAAGCACCTTGTCAAGTGCCTCTGGAGAAACGAAGGACTCAGCATAAACCTTGTAAATGTTCTCGGTACCAGATGGGCGAGCAGCGAACCAATTGTTCTTGGTCGTAACCTTCAAGCCGCCAATCTTTGCGCCGTTTCCAGGAGCTTCCGTAAGCTTTGCGGTAATATCTTCGCCAGCGAGCTTAGTTGCTTCAACATCGTTGCCACTTAGAGCAGCAAACTTCTGCTTCTGTTCAAGAGTTGTTGGAGTATCTACGCGCTTGTACCAGCTTTCTCCAAAGCGAGCAACCTGATCTTGGTGAAGCTGAGCAGGGTTCTTACCAGTCTTTGCAGTAATTTCTGCAGCGAGCAAATCAGGAATCAAACCATCCTTATCGGTGGTCCACACGCGTCCGTCTTTGCGCAAGAAGCTCATGCCAGAGCTTTCCTCACCGCCGAAAGCAACTTCGCCGCTAAAGAGTGGGTCAACGAACCACTTGAAGCCAACAGGAACTTCCACAAGCTTAGCGTTAATCGAAGCAGCTACGCGGTCAATCAAGGAAGAAGACACAAGCGTCTTGCCGATAGCAGTATTCTTTGGCCAATCCGGACGAGCGCCGCCGAACAAGTACTCCACGCACACTGCAATGTAGTGGTTCGGGTTCATAACGCCCCAATTCGGGCACACGATACCATGGCGATCGGCATCTGGATCAGTGCCTCCAATCAAATCGTACTTATCCCAAGCGCCAGCGTTAAGCTGATCAACTAAGCCCTTCATTGCGTAAGGGGAGCTTGGATCCATACGAATCTTGCCATCGTGGTCAATAGTCATGAATCGCCAAGTTGGGTCAACTTCTGGACGCACAACGCCAATGTTTAAACCGTACTTTTCGTTCATAAGTGGCCAGTAGTTTACGCTTGCGCCGCCGAGTGGGTCAATTCCCAAACGCACGCCGCTAGAGCGAATCACATCGAAATCGATTACGTTAGCCAAATCGCTAACGTAGTGCTCGCGGTAATCGAAGCCTTCAACCAAATCAGACTTGATTGCTTCCTCGAAAGGCACGCGCTTAACGGACTTGTAGTTGTCGAGCAATTCGTTTGCGCGAGCTGCAATTGCGTTAGTCACTTCTGCAGGTGCAGGACCGCCTGTTACAGGGTCGTACTTAAAACCTCCGTCGGTTGGAGGATTGTGCGAAGGAGTGACGACAATGCCATCTGCCAAGCCGTCTCCGCTAAAGCGTTGAGTGCCGTCTGCTGCGCGATTATGCGTCAAAATAGCCTGAGAAACAACAGGAGTTGGCACGAAATCGCCGCGAGAATCCACGCGAACGTGAACTCCGTTAGCAACCAAAACCTCGATAGCGGTTTTTTGAGCAGGCTCAGAAAGAGCATGCGTATCGCGACCAATATAAAGAGGACCAGTTACGCCAGCCTTCTTGCGATATTCAGCAATAGCTTGAGTAATAGCCACAATATGAGCTTCGTTAAACGAAGTTTTTAAAGCAGAACCACGGTGACCGGACGTACCGAAAATCACGCGCTGTTCTGGAATATTGGAATTTGGAACTTCATCATAGTAAGCGCCAACCAAAGCGTCGACATCTACTAGATCTTCTGGGGTGGCGGGCATTCCCGCATTTTTTGCTACCATAATTTTTTATTTTGCCACGGCGACGGTATTTTCTAATGTATTTTTCTATTTGTTTCTATGAGAGGGCTGGCTAATTCTTGTCTCACAACGCTCTGCCTTTTGTGTGTGGTTGTTGTTGCGGTTGTTCCGTTTTGGTTTTGATTTTGTTTTTTTGGGTTGAAGTTTGTTTGTAGTGGTGACTCATTGGATTATTTGGTATCGGCGCCGCTCTTATACTGTTCGACCAAGAATCACCCAGCCCTCTTGTATGCTTGAACAATTGCATATCGCTTAAACGGCTGAAATCGGAGACTAAACGGCGGTATCTTGAGTCAAAGAAGATTGTAAACTCTCTGGTATGCGCACGCATAAAGCCTGTTTGTCTACGCTAAAACGCAAGTGTTTTGTGTAGCCTAAAATATCTCCATCAACTTGCACAGGAGCAGGTCGTTCTATCTTGACTTCTGCTTCAACACCTTGCGATTGGTCGATTTTAGAGTTTGTAGAAAGCGGACTTTGCTTTGCTTTTCCTGTAACGGTTTGGTGTACAACGTCTCCAAATAGGTTAGCCCATCCAATTAATCCGCCAGATGTGTCAATAATTTCGAAGTCTAATATGCCATCATCGTAAACGGCTTCTGGCATTAAAGAAAGCATTGGTATTTGTCCACAATTACCAGCCATAAGTGTGCGGAATGATATTCCTCTTGCTGTGTGATTTGTACCGTTTTCTCTAATAAAAGTCACATCTCCTCGATATTTTGGCGCAAATAAGTGTTTAACTCCTGCAACAAAGTAGGCTAACCAACTTATGTTCTTTTTTAATGCTGGATTAGTGTCGTCTATCATAAGAGCGTCGAAGCCAATTCCTGCAATAATCAAAAATGCGTGACCATGGTCTTCATACGGCTTGTCGAGTATAAAAACACGCCCAACGTCAACTTTTTTAGATCCGTGGCTTGTTGCAACTCTTAGCGCAGCTTGAACATCATCTACTGGAATACCCATGTTGCGCGCAAATAAGTTCCCTGTGCCAATTGGAATTATTCCCATAGCGTGGTTCGTGCCAGAAACCGCGCTCGCAACCGTTCTAACAGTGCCATCTCCACCAACTGCCACAACAACATTTGCGCCGTTTTTTAAGGCTTCGAGTGCGCATTCTCGCCCGTCTTTATTTAATTGAGTGTCTATTATTTCGTATGTGAAATTGTGTGATTTGCAATATTCTTTAATGTCAAGTCTATATTGTTCTGCTTGAGGTTTAGACGGGTTTAGTATGAAAGCGTAATGTACACTATCTCCGTGTCGCTCTGCGAGTTTTTCTGCTAAATGATGCTTTTTCAAGGCACGCGTAACTATCATAATGATGAATGGCGCAAGTACTAGCGCAAAAACAATCACCATTAACGCAATTGTCGCTTGAATTGGCATATCTGGCATATTTATTATTCTTGCACATATCTTCAATATATGGTGATTATTTTTAGAATATTTGCGAATATTTGATTACTTTTCACATTTTCATCACGTATTGAGCATATTTTTTATTTTTGGCTCGCATTTCTATTATTTATTTCTATTATTTCTATTTATACGTTTTACATTCCTTATGTGAGTTATATGCTAAGTAAGTGCTAAACTTGCCACATGCGATTTTTGTGCCATTAATCGAGCAGGGGTTTAAGAGTATGTCCGAGTTAGAACATAATAATCCAGACGCTTTTGAGTCTGAAAATATTGATAATATTGCTAATAATATAGACGTAAACAGTGTAGATAATTACAATATTGACAATAACAATATAAATCAGACTGCTGTTTTAAAGAACCGCCATAAGTCGAACAAGTCTGCACTGGTTCTTTTATATTCTTTGGTCATATTCGTTATACTCTTAGTTTGCGCTTTTCTTGGCACACAAGCGTATTTCCATAATCGTGTTGCCCCTGGTGTACATTTTGCTGGAAGTAGTCAAATTGTTGGCGCTCAGTTGGCAGCGGTTTCTAAAAATGTAGATAATGCTGTTGATAACACCAAAATAGAAATTAAAGATGATCGTGGTAAAACAATCAACGCGAATTTTGAAGACTTGTACGTCAAAGTAGATAAGAGCGCAACGGTTAAAAATATAATGCGATCTAAGCATGATAACGCGTTTACAATGCTTATGCCTTGGGTTCAGAAGACTGTCGCTTTGCAAGCAACTCGAAACGACATGGATATGGATGCGTATATCATCAAGAAATTTGTTAACGATAAAGATCGTGCAATGCCTTATACGGCAAAATACGATTCTGGTTCTGAATCTTATGTGGTGGAAGATGGTGTTCCAGGTCGTACAGTAATAACATTGCCTGTTCGTGAGGCTGTTAAAAAATCGCTTGAAAATCCTGGTAAAACAGTAAAAGTTACTATTGAGTCTCGTAGGATTGAAGCACCGATTAAGCGTGATGTTGCTAAGAAAACTGTGGATCAGCTTAATAATATTCTTACTAAGAAAATCACTTTAAGTAATGGCGATTCAAAAGATTTTACGATACCTAAATCTGCAATCGCTTCTTGGATTAAGGTTAATGCTGATGAACAGAGAAAGCAGATTTCATTTACTGTAGATAGGGAAGCAGTAAATACTTGGCTTTCAAAAGAGCTTGCTAAGAATCTGAACCAGCAGAAAATAGATCAGGAAGACACTTATAGTAAGAAGGGTCAGTTCATAATGACCACTCTTAAAGGTGTTAATGGCGTAGAGGTTCGCTATTCAAAGGATGTAGCAAACAAGGTTGTGGATACTATCGAAAAGGGTACAGACGCAAAGATTACGGTTCCAACAAATGTAGTAAAGTTTGCTGTTGAAAAGAAGATTGTTGAAATGCGTATTGTGGTTGATAAAACCACGCAGACAGTAAGCGTTTACAAAGATGATCAATTAATACGAACAATGCCAGTTTGCACGGGCTCCAATGGATATTACGAGACGCCAAATGGAACATTCCACATTTACTTACGTTATGACGTTCAAGCTATGCAAGGATTTAATAGAGACGGTTCTAGATACTATTTGCCTGGAATTACTTGGGTTAGCTACTTTAACGGTGGAATTTCATTCCATACAGCAAGGTGGAATGATGTTGGTATAGCACAAGGATACCCAGCAAAGCATGGTTCTCACGGCTGCATTAATATGTACGAGCAGGATTCTAAGTGGGTGTACGACAATTGCCCGCGTGGAACAATCGTACAAGTGGTTGGCGAGCAGCCAGATGGTCCAGTTCGTCAATAATTCATTGCAATAGTGAGTTATAGGATTTATAAAAGTTATAAAATTAATAAAAGCGAGTAACAATTTGGCTAAATTGGATGACAATAACGCTGCAAAAGGCGGCGAACAAGCCAAGCAAGAATGTGATTCTCCAGCTGTAGCTAGAAGAATAAGCAGTACGCCTATTCAAGTGCGAGTTACAGCCACGCTTTTTGATGCTCCTTCGGACGAAGAGCGTATAGATAAAAAGCCGCCTTTTATTCGATTTGCCAGAAAATTTGTTACGTCAAGCGTTGGATTTTGGATGCGCGTAAGCGGTAAAATTATGCGTCGCTTGGGTTGGTTCCCAAGCGTTGAGCCTTATATTGGTTATGGAACTGATAATTATGCTCGTTTGATTTGCCGTACTGTTCTTGCTCCTAAAGCTGGTCATCATTCTGTTTTGAAGCGCGGAATATATGCGATGCTTGTTGTTCCTGCTGTTAGGATTCGTGTTTCTTTAAGCATTGATGGTGTTCCTGTTGAATCTGCGCAAGTTGGTGATTCGTCTGTGTACGATAAGCCAGATGCTAGTTTCAACAGTGGTGCTGAATATTGTGTTTCAGACTGTTCTGGTTATCTTGATTTGATTACTGAAAGATCACTTAATGTTGGTGAACATAAAGTGTCTTACAAAGTAGATAATCGTGAGCCTGTTGATGCAAGCATGTTTGTTATTTCTGAAAAATCTACTTTGGGAATAATTTCCGACGTTGATGACACTATTATGGTCACTCAGGCTCCTTCTCCGCTAAGAGCAGCTTACAATCTTCTTATTATGAATCCAGAGCACAGACATGCTGTTAAGGGTATGAATCATTTCTTTAATAAGATTCGTGATTTTGTTCCTAACGCCCCGTTTTTCTATCTTTCAACTTCTCCTTGGAATGTGGAAGCTTCTATACGACACTTCATTTCGCGTGAAGGTTTTCCATCTGGACCGCTTCTTCTTAGAGATTTAGATCCTAGACCTAAGACTTTTGTGCCGACTGGTCCTCAGCATAAGCTTGAGTTTGCTCAGCAGCTTATGGATGATTTTCCAGGTATGAGATTTGTGCTTATTGGTGATGATGGTCAGAAGGATCCAGCTACTTATGCGAGTATTATAAAAAAATTCCCTAATCGAGTTTTAGCGGTAGGCATAAGACAGCTTAAGGTCAATTCAACTATGACCGATTTTAGGAGAGCAATGTCTAAGGATTTTGGGGTTACTCTTGCGTCTTCTAGAATTGCAAGCGTTGGTGATGGTAATTTTGTTAATGCTAAAGGTGCTGCTGGAACTTTTGAAGGTGTCCCATTTTTTGCAGCTCCAGATGGTGAATCTTTGGAAGATATTATGATTCCATTTATTATGGATGCTGTTTAATGTTGTGTAGTTGATATTGTGTAATTGTGCAGAATTTTTATGTTTTCTATGTGTTGTAAAGGTTATAAATGCAAGATAGTTCGCTAAAAGTCGGTGAGTTTGATTCTTTAAATAAGGCTGCTGGTTGTAAGCCTATGACCGCTACAAAAATTGATTATGTTCGTGAGTTTCACAATGATGTGTTTGTAGATGAATATGCTTGGATGAAAGACAAAGAGAGCAAAAGACTTCGTGAATATATTGATTCTCAAAACAAGTACACTGAACAACGCGTTTCTAGGTTAGATTCTTTACGTAAACAACTGTTTAATGAGATGAAATCGCGTATTCAAGAAACGGATATGTCTGTTCCAACAAGAATGGACGGATATTGGTATTATGTGCGTACCGTAGAAGGTAAACAGTACGGGATTCAATGCCGAATGCCTGTTAAAAACGAGAATGATTGGGATCCGCCAGTTATAGATGAACGCGCAAATCCTGGAGAAACAGACGGCGAAGAAGTTATTTTTGACGCCAACAAAGAGGCATCGGAATTTGGTGGAGATTTCTTCCAACTCGGAGGAATGGATATTAGTTTAGACGGCACGAGAATGTTGTTTGGTGTCGATACTAAGGGTGATGAAAGATTCGATTTTTATATTCGTGATTTTTGCAAAAGTAGCAATGGTTTTATAACTCTTCCAGATTGTATAAAAGGCATATCTTCTGCTCTTTTAACACCAGACGGAAGATGGGTTTTTTATGTGACTTTAGACAGCGCATGGCGACCATACCAAGTGTTTAGACATAAAATTGGAACTCCTGTAGAGGATGATGTAAAAGTTTTTGAAGAATTGGATGCGCGATTTTTTGTTAGCGTTTACGAAAGTTTCGACGAACGCAGCATTATGATAAACAGCAGCTCCAAAACGACTTCGCGCGTATTAATGCTTCCATTAAGCACTCCAGAAGCAGACTTTAGAATGGTTCTAAAGCCTATAAAAAACGTGGAATACGATGTTTCTTTCGCATGCTTTGAGAATGCTGGAGATGATGGTAAAGATATTCCACTCATGTTTGTAAGCCACAATCTTAAAAATCCTAATTTTCAGATTGACGTTATAGATTTGCGAAAGCAATCTATGGAATCAATGCCATTTAACATTGGCGAAGGCGATTGTGTGGTTCAGGGATCACCTTACGGCTGCAAAAATGGAGATTCATTAGAACCAGGGGCAAGCAAAAAAGCGGTTAGTGAACCGTATTATAACAGCAAAAATCCTAAGATTTTACAGGGAACTTGCGGATTGAGCATCGATGGTTTAAGCGTTTATAAGAATTATGTGGCTCTTTCTTTCCGCGCGAATGGCTTGCCTCAGCTTGCTGTTATGCCTAAAAGCAATGCTGTTGAAGATTTTAATGCTGGGCGACCTTGGCGTTTTATTAGGGTTGGGGCAGAAGGTTTTATAAAAGAAACAGCGGAAGAGTGGCAACCAACCAATGTTGCAAAAGATAATTTGTCTGATTTATCTAATTTATCTGTCCAAAATAAAAATCAAAACCAAAACACCGCTCGAATTGAACTGTCTAAAATAACCAATGAGCAAGCTAAAAATAGTCGTGTTTATCTTATTGGAGCAACTGGTAATCCTTCTTACGAAGCTCCAAGAATGCGTTATTCTTGTTCAAGTTATGCAACACTAGGGTCTTTGCGTGAAATAGATCCTACTACAGGCAAAGACGTTTTGCTTAAGCGCGGGAAAATTCTAGGCGATTTTAACGAAAACGACTACGCGGAAAAACGAGTGTGGATTACTGTCCGAGATGGAGAGCGCGTACCCGTATCCCTAGTGTGGCGTAAAAACACTGTAGCTAAATCACAAGCAATGTTCATCACCGCTTACGGAGCTTATGAAATAAGCAGCGACCCGTATTTTTCTGTGGCGCGCCTAAGCATGCTGGATAGAGGAGTGCTGTTCGCGCAAGTCCATGTGCGTGGTGGCGGAGAAATGGGTCGTGCGTGGTATGAGAATGGTAGGCGTCGCAACAAAAAACACACGTTTGAAGATTTTGTGGATGTTACGCGTGCTTTGCAACAAGCGGGTTATGCTTCGGCAAATCAGACTGTTGCAAATGGCGGTTCTGCAGGCGGTCTTCTTATGGGCGCTGTAGCAAATATGGCTCCGCAATGCTATGCAGGAATCGAAGCTGATGTTCCGTTTGTTGATGCGCTTACGTCTATGCTAGACGACTCGCTGCCGCTTACTGTTACAGAGTGGGACGAATGGGGAGACCCATTGCATAATGCGCAAGATTACGCGTATATAAAGTCGTACACGCCTTACGAGAATGTGCCTGAACATGTTGAGCCAGGTGAGTTTCCAAAGATTCTTATAACTTCTTCGATTAACGACACTCGCGTTCTTGTTACGGAGCCTCTTAAGTGGCTTGCTCGCTTGCAGGCTGCAGGCGCGGACGCGATTGCGCGCATTGAAACAGATGGCGGTCACGGTGGAAGCTCTGGCAGGTATAAAAAATGGGAGGAAGTTTGCTATGAAAACGCATGGTGTTTAGATGCCATGGGTATTTCGTAGAATATTTTTAAAACACATTGGAGGCTGATTGTGGTAAGAATTAAGCCAGATAAGCCCTACACGGAAGACCTTCCTTTAACGCATACAGCGTTATTTAAGCAAGTGCCACTCGATCAAGCGAGGGAGCTTCTCGAGCATTTGCATGAGTCGGTTTTTTCTAAGGGGCAGGCGATTTTTAACGAAGGAGATACTGATCGCCGCATGTATCTGCTTGAGCGTGGACGGGTTAAGCTTGTACGTCATTCAAGGGATAATCGTGTGCAATTGCTTAGTATCCACACGCACGGTGAGATTCTTGGAGAGATTCCTGTTTTTGACCCGTTCGGCGGTCCGCGTACAGCTTCTGCAATAGCAATTACAGATAGAACTCGCGTATTATGGCTAGAAAACGAAGTTCTTTTTAAGTGGCTTGGCCATCATCCTAGGGTTGCTGTAGACATGCTTCAGGTTTTAGCTGCACGTTTAAGAGCAAATAATGAACATATTTCTGATCTTGTTTTTATGGACGTTCCAGCTAGATTGGCTAAAACGCTTTTAAACCTTGCTTCTAGGTTTGGAGAACCTGTTAGGGAAGGTGTGCTTGTTCCTCACGATTTAACACAAGAAGAACTTGCTCAACTTGTTGGGTCTTCTAGAGAAACAGTTAATAAAGCGTTGATGGATTTTGCTCAGAGGGGTTGGATTAAAAGGCACGGTAGGTCAATTATTATTTACCAACCTGGAATGTTGATTCGCAGAGCAGAAAGATAAATCGCGATTTTTGCGTGCCGCAACGTAGAGGCAAACCTCTAGAATAGTTCGCATGCCTAAGAAGAAATCCCTCACAACTCGTCGCGTGTTAGCACTGTTCCTTACGTACATCACATTGTGTGTTGCAGGTGGTGTAGTATCAAGTATTTTATTTGTGCCAGGAGTGATGAGCGTAAACAGCGTGGTCAAGTCTGTTGTGCCTTCTCTTAGAGTTGATGGCATTGATTTTGACGTTACGGCTTTACCTCAAAAGTCGCGTTTATACGCTTCTGATGGCAAAACAGTTATAGCAACATTTTATGCTCAAAATCGCACTGTTGTGCCATTAAGACGCATATCGCAATACATGCAGCAGGCAATGGTTGCGCGTGAGGATCGTAGGTTCTTTGAACATTCAGGCGTTGATGTGCAAGGCGTTATGCGTGCGTTTGTGCAAACGTTTATTAAAAAGTCTGATATGCAAGGTGGATCGTCTTTAACACAGCAATACGTTAAGAATGTTCTTATGATCAAAGCTAGAGAAGACAATGATCCTATTTCGGAATATCATGCTGCAGAAAGTACTGTTGCTAGAAAATTGCGAGAAATGTTAATCGCAATACAAATGGAGAAAAAATACTCTAAGCTAGAGATTTTACAGGGATATTTAAACGTTGCACAGTTTGGTAGTAATAATCTTTACGGTGTAGAAACTGCTGCAAAACGCTATTTTAATACCACTGCAGCCAATCTTAATCTTGTTCAAGCTGCGACTATTGCATCAATCACAAAGAATCCTTCTAGGTACGATCCTTCTATTGAAGAAAATCAGCCTGAATCGCAGAAGCAAAGAAATATAGTTCTTGATTTAATGCTTCGACAAAACTTTATAAGTCAAAAAGAACATGATGATGCGGTTACAACACCAATTAAAAGCACTCTTAATATTCAGCATGAAGTTGCTAACGTCGGTTGCCAGGCTGCTGGAGATGCAGCATTCTTCTGTGATTATGTTACTAAGAAAATCTTGAATTCTAGAGAATTTGGCAAAACAACTGTAGCAAGGCAGAAGCTGCTTAATGAAGGTGGCTTGGATATTTACACTACAATGGATATAACAGCTAACACAACCGCCATGAATACAGCTAGGGCCACTATCCCTGTTAATGATCCTAGTGGTTTTGAAGTCTCTATAGCTGCTATAAAGCCTGGTACTGGTGAAGTTCTTGGTTTTGGAAGCAATCGTATTTATGATGCGACCGATGCGGCGAGGTCTGACCCTACTCACACAGCTATTAACTACGCTGTAGATGAACAAGACGGTGGTGGCTTAGGCTGGCAGATTGGTTCTACTTGGAAGCCAATCAATCTTGTTGCATGGATGCTTGCTGGAAAATCAATTAATCAGCCTGTACGAACAAACACGTTCTATAACAATACTGAATTTTCGTGCGCAAGATATAAAGGTATAGGGCGTTGGTCTGTGAGAAATTCAGATGGTGGAACTGTTAATCCAGAAACACCGTTAATGGGTTTGGTGCATTCTCACAACACAATTCAGGCTGCTATGGGTGCTCAGCTTAAGCTGTGTGCAGTGGCAGAGGCTGCGAAAACACTTGGATATCACAATTCTCCAATAGGCCAGGAAGACGTATTTTCTAAGAATTCTCTAAATCCTCCTATGGTGATTGGTGCAGTTCAGGCTTCTCCACTAACAATGGCAAATATTTACGCAACATTGGGTGCTAATGGTGTTCAATGTGACCCTATTGCAATCAAGCGTGTTATTGATAAAAACGGTAGACGTTTGCGAGTACCAAGCGCTAATTGTCATCAGGCTATACCGAAAAAAATTGCTCAAACTGTAGCCTATGCTATAAATCAGGGTGTTGCTCAACCTAGTGGTGTTGCGCATGCTGCTCAATTAGCTGGTGGTCGTAAAACTTTTGCGAAAACTGGTACTAACGAACAGTATTACATGACTACTGCAGGATTCGTGCCAAATAAGATTAGTGCTTTTGTTGCAATTGGAAACGCTGAAGTGCAAAAGAGCTTCAACAACATGAGAATTAATGGTGTTTATCGAAGCGCTTGGTACGGTGTTTACATTGCAACTCCAGCTTGGAAAAAGTTTATGGACGATTATCTAAAAGCGGCAAACGTTCCTATCGACAACGAATATGGTAAGCCAGATTCAAAGTATATGGCTGGTGGAAAGATGCCGTCATTAACTCCGCAAATGCGTCAGGAAGATTCTGCAGAGCAACAGCGTAAGCGCGATGAGGATGCTCGTAGACAGGCGGCTCAAGATCAGGCTCAGGCTCAGGCAAATCAGGGTGCGGCTTCGACAGATCCTGCGACTGGTGGATCGTCGGTTACTGGCGATGGAAGAACGAGTACATCTTCTGGTTCTACGTACGGTAATACGGATAGAACAGGAGACGCATCTTCTGACGATAATTAAGCTTCATCTGGTTAGTTGAAAATATTATTAAAAAATCAGCTGGCATTGAGGTATTGTGCGAATACTTCGATACCAGCTGATTTATTGTAATTTATTGTTATCTATTCTGGTTTTTTTTTAATCTACATCAGCTGAAACTGCATCTTTAACTGTTTCAAACCCATCTTTTCTGAGTAAATCAGCAAGTCCGCGCTTTAGAACAGTTATTTGTTGAGGACCTCTATACATAAGAGAAGAAACGAACATCACTAGGTCAGCTCCACTTCTAATCTTTTCATAAGCTTGTTTTGCAGTAAATACGCCACCTATTCCAGCAATAGCAAACCTGTTGCCAAACTCTTTACGAGTATTTTTAATAAGATCATTACTCGCGGCGAATGTAGGCGCACCAGAAATTCCACCCTTCCAATCTGCTGGAATATTCAATCCTTCGCGGTTCTTTCGCAGATTTGCAATGCTCACGCCATCAACCTTATGTGCGCTTAAAACGTCTAACAAAGACTTAAATTGAGGCCATCCGCCTTTTAGATTCAAAGGCATTTTTACAAGAGTTGGCTGAGGACGATCAACTTTATCTAAAACATTAAAAAGCTTATCTAAAGCTTCTGGCTCGCTAAAAGGCTCGCCAGCCATAGTGTTTGGACAAGAAATGTTAACCTCAATCATGGAGCTTTTGCCACTTGCTCGCTCCATAGATATGCGATAATCTTCAATACCTTCGTCTAAGTCACCAACAAGATTATCATTGGTGCGCGCAATGCTCACAGAAACGCGCATGCTTTTAGCATTAGTCCACGCTTTTTCCACTCTAGGAATCACAAACTCGCTGCCATCGTTAGCAAGACCCGCATGAACAAGAAGAGAATCATATTGCGGAAGCCTATGATACCAAGGTTTAGCGTTTCCTTCGCATGGGCGGGCAGTTGTGGAGCCAACTGTTTCAAAACCAAAGCCAGCGTTGTCTAGAACTGTGCATAAGTCGCAGTTTTTATCGAGTCCCGCGCTTAAGCCAAATGGATTCGCAAAATCCACTCCCATAACTCGCGTTTCTAAAATTGGATCCGTGTAGTCTAACATTTCTCTGAGCATCCACATTAATCCTGGTATGCGTTCACTCGTCTTGCAGAAAGTGATCATGCGATCGTGAGCTTCGTCTGGTGGAATGTTAAACACTAAGTGCGGCTTAATAATGTGCTTGTAGCTAAAAGTAAATAAGTCTGTTGCAGCTTTGTTCACAACATTGTGTAAAGAATTTTCAGATACATAACCCATAACTCAATATTATACGACATTCAATATTATGCGACTTTCCGCTTTTTGTTGTTGATTTTGGTGTGTTGAGCTACAAAATGCGGAGTTGTTTTCCCGAGTTTGTACCAAATTTGATCTAAATCACGTACAATCTCGGGCAGGTCCTGTCGTTCGCGCGGTCTAAGCGCTTTACCGCGCGTAGTATAGTAGCACAGCTATATTTGTGAGTTATGCCTACTTATGATTTGGGACTAGAACGCGTATCGCTTGAATTTGCAACAAAAACTATTTTTAGAAATGTGACTCAAGGCGTTTTTGAGGGAGACCGTATAGGAATTGTTGGAAAAAACGGAGACGGAAAATCCACGCTTCTTAAGCTTCTTGAGGGTAGTATGGACCCAGATTCTGGCAGAGTTACGCGTAGAAGCGGATTGACATTTGGCATTTTAAGCCAGCGAGATCCGCTAGACGATAATGCTACGGTTCGCCAAGCCGCATTGGAGAATCGCCAGGATTATGAATGGGCTGCTGATTCAAAGTCTCGCGAAATTGTTGAGGCTCTTTTGGGCGGAATCAATCTTGAAGCTAAAGTTGGTACGCTTTCTGGAGGTCAGCGTAGGCGCGCGGATTTGGCTAGGTTGCTGTTGCATGATTGGGATATTTTGGCTTTGGATGAGCCTACGAATCATCTTGACGTGCTTACAATTCATTGGCTCGCAGAGCATCTTTTGCACAGGTGGCAAGACGGCGAGGGTGCTCTTTTACTAGTTACGCACGATCGATGGTTTTTAGACGAAGTTTGCTCTTCTATGTGGGAAGTTCACGATGGTGTGATTGACCCATTTGAAGGCGGATACAGCGCGTACATGATGCAGCGCGTTGAGCGCGAACGCCAGGCGGATGTTCGCGAGGAGCGCAGGCGTAATCTGGCTCGTAAAGAGCTTGCGTGGCTTTCTAGGGGTGCTCGTGCGCGTTCTACCAAGCAAAAGTTTCATGTTAAGCAGGCTCGTGAGCTTATAGCAGATGTTCCACCTATGCGAGATACTCTTGAGCTAAAAAGAATGGCAACTTCACGTCTTGGTAAGCAAGTTGTTGATTTGATTGATGTTACGCAAATTTTTGATGATTCGTCAAATCCTGCTGGAGCCGATGCAGATATTGTAAAATCGCCATTTTCCCAGCCTACACATGATGGTAGCGTTACGATTTCTGTAGACGAATCGCAAGCAGCCGCACAGTCGCAAGAATCGCAACTATCGCAAGAAGAATCGTCATTAAAAGAAACGTGTGCAGCATTACAAAAAACGATTAGCGGCCGCATGATTTTAGACAATCAAACGTGGCTAATAGGACCTGGAGACCGATTCGGCATAGTAGGAGCTAATGGCGCTGGAAAATCAACACTTTTAAGCATAATCGACGGCTCTTTGCGTCCAACTAAAGGGCACGTAAACATTGGTAAAACTGTAAAATTTGCTGTGCTTTCTCAACGATTAGAAGAGCTGGAAAAGCTTGGAAAATATAAAGTCAAAGAGGTTTTGAGTAGATATAAGCCAAGTTACATAATCGACGGCAAAGAAGTGACTCCTGGTCAACTTATGGAGAGGCTTGGTTTTAAGCCAGAGCAGCTTATGACACCAATTGCAGATCTTTCAGGCGGCCAGAAACGCCGCATGCAATTGCTTTTGATTCTTCTAAACGAGCCAAATGTGTTGATAATGGACGAGCCTGGAAACGATCTAGACACCGACATGCTTGCAGTTATGGAAGATTTACTAGACACATGGCCAGGCACTTTGATTGTTGTATCTCACGACAGATACTTGCTTGAGCGAGTGACTGATCAGCAATTTGCATTGATTGACGGCAAGATTCGCCATCTTCCAGGCGGAGTTGACGAGTATTTAAAGATTATGGAAGACTATGAGCGCGCAAATATGCAAGAATCTAAGGCAGATTTTGAGGCGAGTTCTAGGGCGGTTGCTGGCGATTCGTCAGATGCGGATTCTGCGGAAAAATCCAATCAAAAATATGAAGCAAAATTAAGCGGAAAAGCTTACTACGATGCTACTAGAAGAGTTTCAGCAATAGAGCGAAAACTAGAAAAGCTTGAGGAAGAAAAAAGCGAGATTGAGCAAAAAATGGCTAGCCATAATCCTAGCGATTTTGTTGGCTTGCAAGAGCTTAACGAGAAGTTACAGGCGAATCAAAGTGAGTCGAGCGCGTTAGAAGAAGAGTGGCTTGCGCTTAGTGAGCAAATTTGATGCAAAAGTCTACAGTTTTTGCATTGCGATTTTGCTCAAGATTAATGCTGCATGCTAGTTAATGCCGCGTGCTAGATTGTTGAATTATGGCTCAAATTAAGGATATGTTGGAATCTGTAAAACCTATTCGCTTTGATGGCAGAGATGTAGACGAGTTGCGACCAGTAAAAATCACGCGCAATTTTACAAACGTGCCAGAAGGCTCCGTTTTAATCGAGTGTGGTAACACGCGCGTTATGTGCACTGCCACTTTTACTATTGGAGTTCCGCGTTGGAGACGAGACACTGGTTTAGGTTGGGTTACAGCCGAATACTCAATGCTTCCAAGAGCCACTGCCGAGCGCACTGATCGCGAGTCTATTAAGGGCAAAATCGGCGGCCGCACGCACGAGATTAGTCGCCTTATTGGTCGCTGCCTTAGAGGTGTTATAGATATGAAGGCAATGGGTGAGTGTTTGATTCAAATTGATTGCGATGTTCTTCAAGCAGATGGCGGCACGCGTACAGCTTCGATTACGGGCGCATATGTTGCTCTTGTAGATGCGCTAAATTGGGCAGAAAAGCACAAGCATATTCGTAGTGCTAAAAACGTTCTTAAAGACTCTGTTTCTGCTGTTTCTGTAGGCGTGATTAATGGCACTCCAATGCTTGATTTGCCGTATGTAGAAGATAGTCAAGCAATGACAGATATGAATGTTGCTATGACTGGTTCTGGCAATTTTATTGAGATTCAAGGCACTGCGGAACATCGCCCGTTTAATCGCGATGAGCTTAATGTTTTGCTTGATTTGGCAGCTAAAGGTAATCGTGAGCTTCAGGCTGCTCAGCGCGCTGCTTTAAGTCAAAATTAAATAAAGTTTATATCTATATCTGTTTATTCGATAAATTACTAAGGAGTGGCGAGCGTGAAACTTGTTGTGGCAACGCATAATGAGGGTAAACTCGTTGAAATTAAGCGGATTCTTAACGAAGAGTTTGTGGAAATGTCGGAGCATATTGAGCTTGTTACTGCTGGCTCTTTGGGGCTTCCAGATCCAGTAGAAACAGGCGTGACTTTTGAGCAAAATGCGTTAATCAAAGCTAGAGATGTTTCTTTAAGAACTGGTTTGCCTGCAATAGCAGATGATTCAGGTTTGATTGTAGATGTTCTCGGAGCTGCTCCAGGAATATTGTCTGCGCGTTGGAGCGGTGTTCATGGAGATGATAAGGCGAATAATGAGCTTTTGCTTAAACAGCTTGAAGACATTCCAGATCAGTGTAGAACAGCACGATTCCGCTGTGCTGCAGCTTTAGCTATTCCTAAGGGTTGTGGTGAAACAGAACTTGAAAACAGTATGTGGAAAACAAATGGTTTTGAAACTGTTCGCGTTGGAGAAATGGTTGGTAGACTGATTAGAGTTCCACGCGGAGAGAATGGTTTTGGTTACGATCCGCTTTTTGTACCAGATAATCAGCCTGTTAGAAATGGCATTCAAATGCAGGATTTGACAAGTGCTCAGCTTAGTCAAGAAGAGAAGAACGCCATTTCACACAGGGGCAGTGCGTTACGAGCGCTTTTGCCAGAGTTAAAAGCTATGTTCCTTGGGCAAACTAAGTAAATAAACTAAGCAAACCAGAAGTAAACTATCTGATTTGTAAAATTGGATTTGCGATTTTTAATCTGTGAACAAATCTTTAGATATGATAATGCGATTTTCAGCAACCTGCTTTAAATGCTTGCCATAATTGCTTTTACCATATTTTTCTGCCGACTCAAGCAAACGCTCGCGACTAATCCACTGGTTTTCGTACGCAATCTCCTCAAGAACTGCGATTGGCAGCCCTTGCGCTCGCTCTATTGTGCGCACAAATTCGCCAGCTTCGTAAAGCGAGTCCATTGTGCCAGTGTCTAGCCACGCGTATCCGCGACCAAGAGTCATAACGTTTAGTGAGCCATTTTCTAAGTACATTTTGTTAAGGTCCGTAATCTCAAGCTCGCCGCGTGCGCTCGGCTTAACTTGTTTTGCAAACTCTGTAACTCTGGAATCGTAGAAGTATAATCCTGTAACAGCATAGTTCGATGCTGGGTGTTCTGGTTTTTCTACTATGCTAACGGCTTTGTGATTTTCATCAAATTCCACAACGCCGTATCTTTCTGGGTCGTCTACGTAGTAGCCGAATACTGTAGCACCGTGTTCTACGCGTGCAGCGTGCTTTAAAATAGCTCCCAGGCCATTTCCGTAGAATATATTGTCTCCAAGCACGAGCGCGCAAGAATCGCCGTTTATAAACTCTTCTCCGAGTATAAATGCTTGAGCAAGACCGTCTGGCGATGGCTGAACTTTGTAAGATAAGTTGATTCCAAATTGTTCTCCGCTTCCAAGTAGCCTTTCAAAATTCGGCAAGTCTTGAGGAGTAGAAATCACAAGAATATCTCGGATTCCAGCCATCATAAGCACGCTAAGAGGGTAATACACCATTGGCTTATCGTAAACTGGCAAAAGCTGCTTAGACGTTACTGTAGTAAGTGGGTATAGGCGTGTGCCAGAACCGCCAGCAAGAATAATGCCTTTCATCTTTGAAACATCCTTTACTTGTTGTTTTGTTCAATTCTATTTACGTAAGACTCAAGCAAATCTTCCCAATCGCATGGCGTAAATCCAACGGACTCGATTTTTTGCAAGTCAAGTGCGCACTTGTGTGGTCTAGGAGAGCCATTAGATATGCGCGTGTAATCGTCTACGCGATTTGCTTCGATTTTGCTTGTGTCTACATTAAGTTGTGTAAACACTTTTTGAGCAATATCGTGCCAAGACGCGATTTTTCCTGAACCTGTAAGATTGTATGTTCCGTATTGTGCTTGAGTGTTTAGAAGATGGAACATGCCTTTTACTAAGTCGCTTGCAAAAGTGAGTCTGCCAGTTTGATCTATTGGCGCTTGAACACTAACAGATTCGCCATTTTTTAAACGGTTTGCAAAGTCAATCATGCGCGTTACAAAGTTTCGTCCTTCTCCGACAATCCAGCTTGAGCGAATAATATAATGCTGTGGAACGTTTGCTACTAGAGAATCTGCTGCAGCTTTTGTTTCGCCGTACACGCCTAGTGGTGCAAAGTCTTCGTTTTCTTTGTGATTTTCTTGAGTGCCGTCGAAAACATAGTCGCTTGAGATGTGCACAAGAGTAATGTGGTGTTCTTGCGCTATTTTTGCAAGATTTGCCACTCCTTTAACGTTGCTATTCCACGCGGCTCTTCGCCCTTGTGGCGTTTGCGCGCCATCTACAGACGTGTATGCTGCTGTGTTAATAATCGTTCCGTACAAATCCCAGTCGTAGCGGCTGTAATCGTCTTTATTTGCTATATCGAAGCTATCTAAGTCTACGTACTCAAATCCTTCTAAATCATGCTCTTGAGCATAATTTTGTATTGCGCGACCAAGTTGACCGTTGCATCCAGTTACAAGAGTGCGTTTTGATGCCATTGGCTTTGCGTTTTTTAGCATTGGGTGGTGTAAGTCAGCTTCGCTTCGCTCGGATTCTTCTAAAGGTATTGGCCAATTAATGTGTAAATCTGGGTCTGCAAGGTTTACAAAAGTGTATGTTTTCTTTTGCTCTAGTGACCAATGTGCGTTTACTAAGTAAGTGTATGCCGTGCCATCTTGCAAAGCTTGGAAGCTGTTTCCTACGCCTCTAGGAACGTAGATTGCTTTGCTAGGGTTTAGTGTGGTTGTGTACACTTGACCGAAGCTCTGCCCTGGTCTTAAATCCACCCATGCGCCAAATACTTCGCCAGTAGCAATGCTTATGTATTTATCCCATGGCTCTGCGTGGATGCCTCTGGTTACTCCGCGTTTTTCGTTGAACGAAATGTTGTTTTGTACGGGTCCAAAGTCGGGGAGACCTAGAGCCGTCATTTTTGCGCGCTGCCAGTTTTCTTTGAACCATCCGCGGTTATCTCCGTGTACTGGAAGATCAAACACGATTAAACCTGGAATATTGGTTTTTGTAACGCTTAGTTCTTTTTCAAATTCCATAGCATCCTACAAATTCTTTATTTTTGATTAGATTTATGACTATTTTTGGCTAGATTTGCATACAATTTGTATACAAGCAGACTTGACTTTTAGGCGATTCACTGCCCTTGAGCTTTGTACTTTGCTTCGGTTGCGCTTTTAGAGCCTTCCCACCATGCTCGATTTTCCGTGTACCATTTGATTGTTTGCTCTAAGCCTGTTGTAAAGTCTGTGTGCTTTGGCTTCCATCCAAGCTGCGTTTGTAGCTTTGTGCTGTCGATTGCGTAGCGGCGGTCGTGGCCTGGGCGATCTTTTACAAGGTCAAAGTCGTCTGCATCTTTGCCCATCATTTCAAGAATCATGCGCAAAACTGTTATATTGTTTTTCTCGCCATTTGCGCCAATCAAGTACGTGTTTCCAAGCTCTCCCTTTGTGAGGATTGTCCAAACAGCACTGCTGTGGTCTTCTGTGTGAATCCAATCTCGAACGTTTAAGCCTTGACCATACAACTTTGGCTTAATGCCTTCTAAAATATTTGTGATTTGGCGCGGAATAAACTTTTCAACATGCTGATATGGTCCATAGTTGTTTGAGCAATTGCTGATTGTTGTGTGCAAACCGTATGTGCGAGTCCATGCGCGTACCAACATATCGCTTGCCGCTTTTGTGGAGCTGTATGGGCTGGATGGGTGGTATGGCGTCTCTTCTGTAAATTTAGCTGGGTCGTCTAATGCCAAATCTCCGTACACTTCATCGGTAGAGATGTGGTGGTATCGAATCCCGTATTTTCTAACTGCTTCGAGTAGTCTAAAAGTGCCTTCAACATTGGTTTTAAGAAATGGTTCTGGGTTTGCAATGCTGTTGTCGTTATGAGATTCTGCAGCGTAGTGCACAATAGCGTCGTGCCCTGGAACAAGCTTATCTAAAAGCTCTGCATCGCAAATATTGCCGTGAACAAAGTCAACTCTATCTTCTGGCAATCCTGCAATGTTTTCAATATTTCCGGCGTACGTTAACGCGTCTAGTACCGTTACGTGCGTTTCTGGGTGATTGTTCACTACGTAGTGCACAAAATTAGACCCAATAAAGCCGCATCCGCCAGTTACAATTATGTTTTTTGGCTCAAAGTTTGTTGTGTTACTCATGTTTTCCATAATATCCTCTTATATGCCTTTTGCTTTTTAGTTTTGATTATTGTTTAAGATTGTTGTTTATGCTTTATTGTTTAAGCTTTCTCGCATTGCGTTAAATGCTGGCTCGGCTTGACCGTCGTAAATCATGTGTGAATGAGACAGCACTATGCAGCGAGAACAAAGTTGCTTAATTTGATCTTCGCTGTGCGAAACAATTACCATTGTTTGCCCTCGTTTTTGCTGCTCTTTAAGCCTAGTAATGCACTTGTGTTGGAAAGCTTCATCTCCAACTGCAAGAATTTCGTCGATTAAGAATATGTCTGGATCGCTGTGCGCTGCTACAGAAAACGCCAATCGTAAGAACATTCCAGAAGAGTAGAACTTAACTTCTGTATCCATAAAAGGCTCTATTTCGCTAAAGTCTACTATTGATTGGTATTTATCGTCTATTTCTTCTTTTGTCATTCCAAGAATTGCGCCGTTAAGATACACGTTTTCGCGACCAGTTAAGTCGGCAGCAAATCCTGCTCCAACTTCGATTAGTCCTGCGATTCTTCCGCGCGCACAAACTTCGCCTTCGTCTGGTTGCATAACTCCAGAAAGCATTTTAAGCATAGTAGATTTTCCAGATCCGTTCATGCCTATTAGTCCAACAGTTTCGCCGCGTTTAATAGTAAAACTAACATTGCTTAAAGCTGTAAAGTTTTGTGTCTCGTGCTTTTTAGACGGCGGTGTTAGCAAGTTTACAATCGACTCTTTAATCGAATGATTTGCTCGCAGCGAGAATCGTTTAGTAACGTTGGAAACGCTTAACACAACGTCTTCTGGAAGTGTGTTATAAGGCTTATTCATATATAACTCCTGCTGCTCTTAAAAGTAAAATCCACAAAATCTTAGTAAGCTTAAATTTCTTGAGCAAACTTGCCTTCAAGATGTCTAAATGTAACTTCGCCAATAAGTAGTACAGCAAATGCGACTACAAGGCTTTCGCAAAGTCTTAAAGACCAAGCTCCTGCAAATTGGAAAGTGCGATCTGTGGCATTTAGCCAGAATCCGCGGTGGAATGCTTCAACGCTTATTGCAATAGGATTTGCATAATACATCTCTAAAACCCATCGTGGTGCGTGGGCTGCAACCATTTGCCATGTGTAGAAGCACGGCGCAAGCCATACGGCAACCATTGCTACTAAGTCTGTAATATTTTCTGCATCTCTGTAAAAAACGTTTATTGCTCCAAAGAATAATCCAAGACCAAACGCAAACGTACACACGCTAATAAATCCGATTATTGCCACTATTACGCCTGCAAAATCTGGAATCCACCCCATGCATAAAGCTCCGATTATAAGCACGATTACTTGTGGGAAAAAGTGCACAAAAGCAACTCGTAGCGATGCAAGTGGGAATAGTTCTCTAGGAAGATAGATTTTTTGTATTAAGCCAGCATTAGAAAGTATTGATCTTGTGCAATTAGAGAATGCTTCTACAAAAAAGTTTGTTACTATAATTCCACTAAAAAGGTACAGTGGGTAGGCTTGAATTCCGCCTCCGCGGCCAAGTCCTAAGAAAATTCCCATTGCAACGTAGAACACTACAAATTGCGTTATTGGCTTTACGTACGTCCAAGCCATACCGAGCCACGAACCGCGATATCTTATTCGTACTTCTTTTTTTACAAGTAAGTCAAGCAAATAAAGGTACCTTGGAATGTCTATCAAACCTTTGCTTCTACCAGGGTGATAGATGGCGTCAGACTTTGTTGTCATCGCTGCCTTTCTTGCAAAATTTGCAGTGTGTATGCACATATAACTTTGTTAAGTTTACATTTATAACTTTGTTAAGTTTACATTTGGGGATTGATTTGATTCAATATTTGGCTAAATATTTGGTTAAATTATGCGCAGTATTGTGAGCAGTATTATGCGAGATATTATGTTCATCATTATATGTAATAATTTTAGCTTTTAGATTAGTTGTTAATGTGATTATTTTGTGATTATTTTGTGATTTTAATGTGATTATGTTGTGATTATTTTGTTCTATTTATTTTGGCATGTTTGAAAGTTTTTATACGCTGCTAAACTGAAAAATTATGAGTAAGCGAATTCTTGTTACTGGTGCTGGTGGGTATATTGGTCGTCACGTTGTTAAAGCTCTTTTAGATGCAGGTGCTAGCGTAATTGCTTCCGACTTGCGTTTAGATGGTGTTGATGAGCGCGCAACGCGTATTGAAGCGAATATTTTTAGCGATGATGCTGATTTGTTTGCAAAGCTTGGGTCTCCAGACGTTTGCTTGCACATGGCTTGGCGCAACGGTTTTAAGCATGCTGCAGACACGCATATGGAAGATTTATCGAACCATTACCGCTTTATTCGTATTATGCTTCAAGGTGGCTTAAAGCGGATTGCTGTTATGGGTTCTATGCACGAAGTTGGCTACTGGGAGGGCGCTATTGACGAGAACACGCCTTGCAAGCCAGCTTCAATGTATGGCATTTCTAAGAATGCTTTGCGTGAAGCTACTTTGCTTTTGGGTAAAGAGTATGATGCAACTGTTCAATGGATTCGCGCATACTACATTGTTGGCGACGACGCTCGTGGAAACTCTATTTTCTCTAAGCTTCTTCAAGCTGCTCAAGAAGGAAAGAAGACTTTTCCGTTTACTACTGGCAAAAACAAATACGACTTTATTAATGTAGACGTGTTAGCTAAGCAAATTGCTGCAACCGTTTTACAAGATAAAGTAAATGGCGTAATTAATTGCTGCACGGGGGAGCCTGTTTCGCTTGCAGACCGCGTTGAACGTTACATTCGCGAGAATAATCTTGATATTTCGCTTGAGTATGGCGCATTCCCAGATAGGCCTTACGATTCTCCAGCAGTTTGGGGAGATAATAGCAAAATCCAAAAGATTATGAGTGATTTTCTAAAATAGTTATTGCAAATCGTAACTTTTCTGGATTTTTAATGCTAAATTATGGTTTTTAGAAAGGATTAACATTGCGTGAAACATTGCAAAACAGCAAGTGCCCATGCATATATTTTGTTCTTCCTTGCTACAACGAGGAGCCTGTTCTTTCGCAGACTTCTAGTATTATTTTAAGCAAAGTTACTTTTCTTATTGAAAATAAGATTATTTCGGATTATAGCCGTATTCTTTTTGTGGATGATGGTTCTAGAGATTCGACTTGGAATATTATTTGCGATTTGCACCAGTCGAATCCTTCGCTTTTTGGCGGTGTAAAGCTTGCGCATAATCGTGGTCATCAAAATGCTTTGCTTGCTGGCTTAACTACAGCATATAAATCGGGTTGCGATGCTGCAATTTCCATGGACGCCGATTTGCAAGACGATGTTGATGTTGTTGATCAATTTATTGCAAAATATGTGGAAGGCTACGAGGTTGTGTATGGCGTTCGCTCGTCTAGAGAAACAGACACGTGGTTTAAGCGCAACACTGCATTAGCTTTTTACAGTGTTTTCAGATGGATGGGCGCAGAAACAGTTCCGAATCATGCCGATTATAGACTTATGGGCAAGAATGCGTTGAAGGCTCTTTTGGAATATAAAGAAGTTAATCTTTTCTTGCGTGGTATAGTGCCATCTATTGGCTTTAAGTCAACAAAAGTTGAGTATGTGCGTGGTAAGCGCAAAGCTGGTGTGTCTAAGTATCCGCTTAAAAAGATGATTTCGTTTGCTATAGATGGCATTACATCTTTTTCTACTAAGCCTTTGAGTTTTGTAACATTTGCAGGATTCGCGTCTATTTTAGTTTCACTATGCGTATTTGTTTATGTAATAGCTTCTGTTGTGCAAGGAAAAGCAGTTGCTGGCTGGGGTTCTGTTATGTTCTCAATGTGGTTTATTGGCGGATTGATTATGCTTTCAATCGGCATTGTGGGCGAATATATTGGAAAGATTTACATGGAATCTAAGCATCGCCCACGTTACGAGATTGAAACTACTATTTAGATATTTATATATTTAGGTATCTAAATTCTTAACTACTATTTAGTGCTTATTTTGCATTGGTTCAGAGAATTTTACGACTATATACTTGTTATCTAAAACAGTAGTGCATTTATCCGAAGGCCAAGAAGGCAGATTTTGTGCGGCCTTTTCTGCGTTTATATAAACGGATTCTAATACAGGATTTTTCATTTTAAATCCAGTAGTTGAGCGTATGAAACCAGTTTTTACCCATGTGCCGTGAAGAGTTGAGAATCCAATCTCAAACATTGATCGTCCAATAAGTTCAAGCTGATTTGACTTAAATTCACTAGGATTGTAGTCTGCTATGTGATTGCCAACGAATATTACTTTAAGAGGATTTTTATGATTTGCTTGTAGTACTTCTATTCTTCTAGCAACATCTTGAGCAATGTAATAGTCTTGGTTATAAGTCATGTATTCCGTGTAATACAAGCGATTTACTGTAAACGACTGACTTAATCCAATAATTGCAAGAAGAATGCATGCAATAATCGTTGTTAAAGTCTTTTTGCTAAATTGCATAATGTAATGCAACAAATACATGCATGAAAAAGCGCCAGCAAGCGGGTATGTTAGTTCCGTTCTAGCCGTGCCTGCTGTGCCGAGTATTACGCTCATCATCATAGGGCTTGCAACTATAGCAATAGCAAAAATAATAGTAAAAGCGTTAAGCTCTTTACGAATCACTTGAACAATAGTTAATAACACTAAAGCGATTAATGCAATTGTTATAAATACGCTATGGAATATTGTTCTTCCTAGATACATGTTTTTTGCATGCAAAAATATAGTATGAATGATTTTTGCTATAGGGTCTTTACCCCAACGCATTTGTTCTTTAATGTACGGATCTGTGAAGGTGTGGTTGGTAGCGATAACAATTTTATTCAAAATCACATAGCATGCATAGCTTGCTATAAACACGCAAATATACGTAAAAACGTAGCTTACTATGTTCTTGAATTTGCATGCATAGTCGCCCTTAACTATTAGTGTAATCATGGCTGTTCCAGCAATAAAAACAGTAGTCATTGCTAAGTAGAGAGTAAAACCAAAAATCGCAAAAATAAGTGCCATTAATGCGTATGCTAAAAGAGTTTTAAGTTCTTTACGATTTTGGTACGCGTTATGCGCACACATAAGCGACATGCTAACAAACATTAGCGCACAAGCTACGTCATCTCCCATAAGCAAGAATCCAAGCATTTCTGCAAGAATAGGAGCGCTTATAAAAGGAATCATAAATAAAGCTGGGTGGAATTTTGCGCCCAAATTGTGCGCTTTGCTAAACAAGTATGCCCATGTTGTTGCGGAAGCAAAAAGCGCAAGAATCATTAAGATTCCAGCTAATGAATTGTTATACCAGTATCTTCCTGTAACGTACTTAAAAGCCAGCAAGCCGAAGCGTTCTAGGCGAATCCAAGAATTGTAAAGAGCCTTAGATCTAGAGATCATTTCTTCTGTGTCTATAGAAAAAGTGTTAGAAAAAGCTTTTTGACCGTATGCAATAATCAAAAAAATCGCGCTTATTGCAAGTTCTGCAACATTAGATTTGCAAAAATCAATGAAGTCTTTAAAGGAATACGTTTTTTCTATAATTGCTCTAGTTGTGCTAGTTGAGTTGCTTTTTTTGCCGCATTTTGCAAGTGTAGCTGAATCTTGTAGTTGATTAGTGTTTAATTCTTTAATACAACTAGAGTCTGCTTGATTCATACTACAACCCTTCTATGTGTTTGACATGCATGTGCTACTTGTCACTAAAAAATATACTATAAGATTTTAATGCGTGACAACAATCTAAAAACTGATTGTGTTTAGTAGTACAATAGATATGATTTGTGCTATTTTACCGATTAGTGTGCAATGGAGACGATTTATGAATCCTGCAATTTCCGTGGTGGTTCCTGCGTACAACAAGGAGCCGTATATTAAGCAGTGCATGGATTCACTTGTTAATCAAACTTTTAAAAACATTGAGATTATTGTTGTTGACGACGCTAGTACAGATAATACTTTGCAAATTTTGCGCGATTATGAGCATAAAGATTCTAGAGTAAAAATTATTGCTAAAGATCATAATTGCGGTAGGCATGTTGCGCGTAAAACTGGTGTTCAGTCGACTAGCGGTGATTACGTTCTTTTTGTTGACGCAGATGATGAGATTGATCTTAAAGCTTGCGAAGTTTTCTACTCATACGTTACTAATAATCCTGCAGATATATTGCATTTTGGTGTTTCTATTCACCCAGAAGGCAAATCAGATGAAGATTTTGCATACAGCTACGATCAAATGTATGCGCAAAATAATGGTGATCAAACTGGCGATAATATTATTAAATCAACGTTTTCTAGTGATTTTCCGCATTGGACACCTTGGAATGTTATAACAGCGCTTTTTAAAGGTGACTTAGTTCGAGATGCGTTTAAAAAAACAGTTTCAACACGACTTTCTAAAGCAGAAGATGCTTACGAATATTTCGCTATTGCAGCCTTTGCTCAAACTTTAAAAGACTTAACAGCGTTTCGCGCGCTTAAATACCATATTGGCAGAGGAATTTCTGGAAGATCTAAGATAAGCGTTGAAAAATTTACTGTAGAACAACGAAGTGTTAAAGATGTTGTAAGCGCTGTTTACGATTTTGCTAATGATTTTGCTAAAGAGCCTTCGATGAAAAGTCGCAAGCAAACCATTGAAGAAGCCTCACGCTGGTTTGATAATCGTGGATTAAAAATAGTAAAAGATGAGTTCTTTACAAGACTAAAAGTCGAGGATTTTCAAGAAGCCATAAACGCTGTTATTGAAACATGGGGATTAGAACGCGCGTGCTCAATTGTGCTAGAAAAGCTTGTAGACCTTATGAATCAAGTTGTAGAAAGCGATTGCATAATAAAACACGGTTCAGTGTGTGATGTTCTTCTTAACGTTTATAGAAATATTAAACCAGATAGTTTTAAAGACAAACAAAACACAACTTACGATAAGCAAGTAGACTTAATGTCTTTGCATATTATGCAGGTTCATCAGCAAAAATATGAAGAAGAACAGAAACGTTTGCAAATTGAAGCGCAAAAACGTTACGATGCAATGCCAGTGTATAAGCGTTTTGCAAAAAAGATAAAAAATATGGTTAAAAACTTAACTAAATCAAAGAATGATAAATAAAGTCTAAAAAATAAATTTGAGATTAAACAAAATACAAAATTACACAATAGAATAATCAAGGATAATTAAGGGTAAATCAGGAGATAACATGATTTTGGAAAATCCAAAGCGCTTGGGCATTTTCTTCTTCTACGATGCGCAAGGTCACGCAGACCATTATGTGTCTACGCTGCTTGACGGATTCAAACCATTCTTTAACGAGCTTGCGATTGTAGTTAATGGCAAAATCGACGAGTCAAGCAAAGCGATGCTTAAAGGTTACGCGAACAAGTTTATTTTGCGCGAAAACAAGGGTTTTGACGTGTGGGCGTACAAAACTGCAATGGACTCTTACGGTTGGGCAGAGTTGGAAAAGTTTGACGAAGTAGTGCTATTTAACGCTACGATTATGGGTCCAGTTTATCCGTTTAGCGAAATGTTTAACGCTATGAACGCAAAAGACCTTGATTTTTGGGGCATAACAAAGTTCCATAAAGTTAATGGAGATCCGTTTGGATACAGTCCGTACGGATATTTGCCAGAGCATATTCAATCGCATTTTCACGCATACAGGAAAAGCTTTGTTCAATCCAAAGATTTTCAGGATTATTGGAACAATCTTCCACCAATCAACAGCTACTTTGAGTCTGTTGGATTGCATGAATCAGTATTTACAAAGCGATTTGCAGATAAGGGATACAAGTGGTCTGTATACGTTGATACGAGTGATTTAGAAGGCTATTCTTATGGCCCAATAACGTATGCTGCAAGGCAGATTGTGGAATACAAGCGATGCCCGATTTTTAAGCGCAGGTCTTTCTTCCACGATTACTCCGACGTTTCTACGCAATCTGTTGGAAACCAAGCATTAGACTTATACGAGTATTTGAAAGACCACACAGATTACAACACGGATTTGATTTGGGAAAATGCTTTGCGAAGCATGAATATGGCAGATTTGATGAAGAATCTTCATTTGCGATACATTTTGCCGCAAAATCATGTTGTAGAAAACTCGTCAACAGCTACATCAGAATCTACGGCTAAGCCAAAAGTCGCGTTGTGTATGCACTTGTATTACATGGATTTGCTAGATAAAAGTTTGCACTATATTCAGTCTATGCCGCAAGGATGTGACGTTATTTTAACTGTAGGATCGAAAGAAAACCAGCAAATTGTGAAACAGCGTGTGGAACATCTTCCATATGACGTAGACGTGCGGTTAATTGAAAATCGCGGTAGAGACGTGAGCGCATTCTTAGTGGGCGGCGGCGCAGATCTTATGAAGTACGATTACGTATGCTTTGCTCACGATAAAAAAGTCACGCAATTATCGCCTCGAAGCATAGGCGACGGATTTGCTTACAAGTGTTTTGAAAATATTCTTGCAAGTAAAGAGTATGTGCAAAACGTTATAAATCTGTTTGAAACGCATCCGCGACTTGGAATGGCAATGCCAACGCCGCCAAATCATGCAGACTACTTCCCAGGATTTACATACACTTGGGGTCCAAACTTTGAAGGCACAAAGAAATTCCTAGAAAAAACGTTAGGAATTAGCGTTCCGCTAGACGAAAACAAAGACGCTATAGCTCCGCTTGGCACAATGTTTTGGTTCCGTACAAAAGCTATGCGTGGGCTATTGGATAGAAAGTGGACTTACGAAGATTTTCCAGCAGAACCGCTAAAAATAGACGGAACGTTGTTGCACTTTATAGAGCGAGCATACGGGTATGTGCCGCAATCCAACGGATATTATGACGCATACATATTCTCGGATCACTTTGCGCGAATAGAAATGACTAACCTAGAATTCGATGTTCGAGAACTATCAAAATCTGTGAGCACGCCATGGATTAAACGCAATTTGGAAGAAACTTGTAGAGAAGTAATGCGCGGAAAGCGATTCCGTTACGCTGCTTTAAGAGTATTAAAGAGTATTGCAAAGCGAGTTTTCTATAAAACACTGTACATAGGTCAAAGAATTGTGCACATTGGTCGTAAAGGTAAAGAAGATGAGTGATATAAGCGTAAATACAGCTGCGACAAAACTTACGCGCGCAAAAAAACCGCGACTTTTCTACTTGGATTGGATTCGCGCAATAGCTGCGATTTTGATTGTTGTAACTCATTTTAACAATCCATATTTGGAGCCAATGCGGTTCTTCGTAAATAGACCGTTTGGAATCTACATTGGTGGATTAGGAGTATCGCTATTTTTGATTATTTCTGGCGCTGCTCTTATGTACAACTATGGCGATAGAGAAAGCCTGGATTTGCGCACATTCTACACAAAGCGCGCAAAAACACTATACCCAATGTTTTGGGTAGCATTCATAGTGGCGAATATTTTATTGTTTATTCGCAATAATGGATATATTTTTGTACCAAGGCATAAAATAACAGCAATTTTTTCGCTTTTTGGAATGGATGGTTATGCTTCTGCATTCGGCGTAGGTACTTTTTATGTTCTAGGCGAATGGTTCTTAGGGTTCATAATACTGTTTTACATAGTGTTTCCACTTTTAAGAGTTGGCGTAAATAAAATGCCAATAACAACTGTGTGCGTTGTGTTGGCTCTATACGCTGCAACAGTTGTGTTCTTTACTTTTTACCAGATTCCGCGAGTACCGTCTGATATTCTTTTAACAACAAGATTGCCAGAATTAGTATTTGGCATGATTTTTGTAAAGTTTATTAAAAAAGTGCCTTGTTGGCTTGCTGCAGTATCTTTTGTGATTCTTGCATTGCAACAATTAACGCATGTTTTACAAGGAAATATTGCCGTTACGATTGTAGGAATATTAGCATTTTTGCTGCTTTCTTATATTGGTGAACTTGTTAAAAGTTTTAAGCCATTAAGCGCGTGTACAAAATTTATATCCGCATATTCGTACCCGATTTTTTTGGTACACCATGTGTTAATAATGCAAGTGTTTACAGTAATATATCCAGTGTGGCTTAATCGCTGGCAAGCATACGGATTGCTAATCGCAGAGTTTGCGGTGATTCTTGTGCTTTCTGTAATACTCAAGCGTTTTACAAACTTGATTGTTGGTTTTGTGAGCAAATGTTGGGTGAAAATCGGCAGCAAGAATCGCAGTTTGGACTAACATGCGTATTTGTTCTGGAATAATCACCTATAATCCAACTTTAACAGACGTAAGCACGTGTTTAGAAGCGCTATGCAATCAAGTAGAGCGCGTAATAATCGTAGACAATGCGTCTAAAAATGTTAAAAGTTTGCAAGAAGTTGTAAGCAAATACGCAAACGTGACTTTAGTTAAAAACAGTCAAAATATTGGTTTTGCAAAAGCATTAACGCAAGTGTTTGAATGGGCAAAATCGCAAGGTTTCAACTGGGTTCTAACGCTTAACGACGATTCTGTTGTGCCAAGCAACATGATTAGCGAATACAAGAAAATCCTGGAAAATCAGGGAAGTCTTGTAAATCAAAAAAATTCAAAAAATTCCAAAATCGCAATTGTATGCTCTTTGCTAAAAAACCGTTTAGACGGCACGATTTTACACAGCAAATGCCACGAAGACGAATGCATAACGTCTGGAAGCTTAACAAGCGTAGAAGCGTGGCAGAAAATCGGCGGATTTGACGAATGGCTAGAAATCGACGGAGTAGACTTCGACTTTTCAAGGCGACTTGCGCGTGCTGGCTGGCAAATCGTAGAGTGCCAAAACGTTATAATGGAACACCAAATCGGCAAAGCGCGCTCAATAAACTTGATTATAAAACACCCAATCGTGTGGAATCACAATGCAAATCGCAAGTACTATATAGCGCGAAATATGCAAGTAGTGGATTACAAAATGGGAACATACTCGTATGCTAAGTCGTTGCGTGCAGTTGTGCGAGATATGATTTTCGTTGCGCTGTGGGAAAAGAATAAATTTGCGAAAATTCGCGCGATGATACGCGGATTTAAGGATGGGCAGCAAAAGATTCGTCAAATGCGCAAAGCAGAACAGAACGCGGTTTGAAAGGATAGAAATGATAGCAATGGAAAATTATGCTAAAAACGAAAATCCGCTAGTTTCTATAATCGTGCCAGTCTACAATTCTGCAAAATATTTGAGCGGATGCGTGGACTCGATTCTTGCGCAAACGTACAAAAACATAGAGCTGATTTTGGTAGACGATGGATCAAAAGACGACTCGGGTAAAATTTGCGATTCGTATGCATCAAAAGATTCGCGAGTTAAAGTAATACACCAACAAAACGGCGGAATATCGCGTGCGCAGAACGCAGGGCTTGATGCAGTGAGTGGGGAATTTATAGCGTTTGCAGACAATGACGATATTCTAGATTGCAAAAATATTGAGATTTTACTAAACGCTATTTTGCAAAGCGGAGCTAGTATGAGCAAAGCAAAATGGCGTCAATTTGGGCTAAGTAGCTTAGAGCAGATTAAAAAAGAAGCTGGTTTGGGTGCGCGCGGATTGGGTACGGAAAAATCGCAAGTAACCGCGCGTTTAGAGAACGCGACTCAAATAAAAATCGTAAAAAATCCTCTAAAAGCGTATCAAACTGTATTTTGCAAAATATTTAGAATAATCGGAAATAAGCTGGGCAAAAACAGCGAAGCGCGCTACTTTAACGAAGCGAATTGGTGCAGGCTTTACAAGCGAGAAATCTGGCAGGGAGTGCGATTCCCCGAAGGAAAGTTTGCGCAAGACACGGCGATGGCAAGCGTGCTGTACTCGCGCATGAATTGCGTGGCACATGTGGATGAAGTGCTGTATTACTGGCTGCAACGCGAGGATTCCGTAACGCATAAAATGCGAGACGCGGGCTTTTATCACGATCATATAGATGCAGTTCGAGCAAATTGGGATTTGTGCTTAAAGCACAATGTTGTGCCAGCAAGAAGCTACTACACAATGGTTGGAAACTTAAGGTATGAGCGATGCGCGCTGAAAAGCGGAGAAAATACGCTTAATGGCGGAAAAAGTAGCGACGCAGAAATCCAAAAAATATACGAAAAAAATTATGTTAAAGACGTAGAATTTGCTAAATCAGCTGTTAAAAAGCTTACGATTTTGCAGCGCGCGCAATGTTTTACTATGGCGTGTGTGAGAAATCTTGAAAAAATAATCTACGATTACAAAATCAAAAATATGAAGTAATGCAATTAAAAATCGAAGAGTAAGTGCAAATCAGAAAGCAAGAAATGAGTGGGAAAATGAGCGAATACCCAGATTTAGTAGTTGTTGGAGCAGGATTGTTTGGCTTAACTGTAGCTCAGCAGGCTGCAGAACGCGCTGGCGCAAGCGTTGAAATTATTGACGTGCGTAGTCACATTGGCGGAAATGCTTACTCGTATTTTGACGAGCGAACGGGAATTGAAATTCACAAGTATGGCGCACATCTTTTTCACACAAGCAACAAGCACGTGTGGGATTACGTGAACCGCTTTACAACGTTTACTAACTACGTGCATCGCGTTTACGCAACTCACGACGGCGAAGTGTATTCGTTGCCAATCAACTTAGGTACAATTAACCAATTCTTCCACGCGCATTATACGCCAGAAGAAGCTAAGGCTTTGATTGCAAGCCAAGCGGGGGAGTTTGCTGGCAAAGATCCGCAGAATTTGAACGATAAAGGCATTAGTTTAATCGGGCGCCCGCTTTATGAAGCGTTTATTAAGAATTACACGGCAAAGCAGTGGCAAACGGATCCTTCTAAGCTGCCTGCTGGAATTATCAAGCGCTTGCCTGTGCGATTTAACTACAATAATCGCTACTTTAAAGACACTTGGGAAGGATTGCCAACGGACGGCTACACAGCTTGGATGCAGCGCATGATTGACGATCCGCGTATTCACGTTTCGCTTGGCGTGGACTTTTTCGACGAATCGCAGCCGTTTAATAAGCACGCGTTGGCGGAGGCTGGAGTGCCGGTTGTTTATACCGGTCCGGTTGATAGGTATTTTGACTATGCGCTCGGCGAGTTGAAGTGGCGCACTGTGGACTTTAAGGAAGTGCGTTACCAGGAGAGCGACCACTTTGGCTGCCCAGTTATGAACTATTCGGATGCAGATGTTCCGTTTACGCGCGCAATTGAGTTTAAGAACTTTAATCCAGAGCGCGAGGAGGTTGAGGGCGTTGCTAGTGGTGAAGCTAGCGATTGCGCAACTTTCGTGCCAGGCAAAAGCGTTAAAGCTGGGGAAACTGTTGTGTGGCAGGAGTATTCTCGCGCTGCAACTCGCGACGACGAGCCGTATTATCCAGTGAATACTGAGGAAGATAAGGCATTGTATGCGCGCTATGCAGAGCTTGCTGAGGCGCAGCCTAACACTGTTTTCGGTGGACGTTTGGGCACTTACAGCTATTACGATATGCACAACGTGATTGATATGGCTTTGCGCGCTTACGAATCGCAAGTAGCGCCACTTATTGCTCACTAAATGCAAAATATAAATTAATAAAAATAAATAAAAATAAAGAGCTATACATCAAAAAGTGTATGAAACTAAACTGACTAAATTCTATTTCAAGAACATACATCAGAACAGTTTTATACACTTTTTGACATATAACCCAAAAGGAGAAGATTATTTGATACTAAACTAAATGATCTCGCGTGTCAAGATACAAAATTTAGACTCAAACTATAGTAAAGTCACGCTTCCCACTTAGTAGGCTCAATAACTTCTTTGCCACCCATATAAGCCTGCATAGCCTTTGGAATATCAATCGAACCATCTTCATGCTGATGATTTTCCAAAATAGCCACAAGCCAGCGAGTAGTAGCCAAAGTGCCATTAAGCGTGCTAACTGGGCGAGTTCCGCCATCTTCCATGCGTTCGCGAACATTCAAGCGGCGAGCCTGATACTCAGTGCAGTTAGAAGTAGAAGTAAGCTCACGGTAACGACCCTGAGTTGGAACCCAAGCTTCGCAATCAAACTTACGAGCAGCAGAAGAACCAAGGTCACCAGCAGCAGTATCAATAATGCGGTAAGGCACTTCCACCTTAGCAAGCATTTCCTGCTCCATACTAAGTAACTTCTGATGCTCAGCGCGAGAATCTTCCTGCTTGCAATAAACGAACATTTCTACCTTATCGAACTGATGCACGCGAATGATACCAGAAGTATCCTTTCCAGCAGCACCAGCTTCACGGCGGTAGCAGCTCGACCAACCGCAATAACGCAAAGCACCATTGCTTAAGTCAAGAATCTCATCCTCGTGCATACCAGCGAGCGCAACCTCGGATGTGCCAACCAAATACTGATCATCTGGCTCACGAAGGCGATAAATCTCGTCCGCGTGAGAATTCAAGAAGCCAGTTCCGCGCATTACTTCTGGGCGCACAAGCGTTGGCGTAATCGCAAGCGTAAAACCGTGCTCTTCGGCTTGGTCTACAGCCATAGTAAGCATTGCGATTTGCAATCTAGCCACAGCACCGCGCAAGAAGTAGAAGCGAGAGCCTGCAACCTTTACGCCTCTGCGCATATCAATTCCAGCAACGCCAGTTCCAAGAGTCAAATGATCCTTTGGCTCAAAGCCTTCTGCAGCAAAGTCGCGAGGTGTGCCAACTTTCTTAACTACAACGTAGTCATCTTCTCCGCCTTCTGGCGCTTCATCTTCAACGATGTTAGAAAGCTTCCACATTGCTGTAGTGTAGTCGGCAGTAGCCTGCTCAGATTCAGCCTTGTATTCTGCAACCTTTTGAGCAAGTTCTTTAGTCTGAGCAATAAGTGTGACTTTCTCGCTATCTTGAGCAGCTGCAACCTTTTTTCCTATTGCTTTCTGCTCTGCTCTGGCTGCTTCAAAAGCCTTTAAACTGTTGCGGCGCAAGTCGTCTGCACGAAGCACCTCATCGACGAGCTCAACGGACTCGCCACGCTTGCGCTGCGATTCCTTAACTACGTCGGCATGTTCACGAATAAATTGGATATCAAGCATGTTTTCTAGCCTAGTGCCGCAAGGCGACAGATACATATATAATGGCATGAATAAGTGATTGCACTAAAAGGGGTAAAAATGGCGGTTATTCATGCTACGCAAGATAATTTTGAGAAAATTGCTGGTACTAATGAAATAGTTGTTGTTGATTTTTGGGCAACTTGGTGCGGACCATGCCGAGCTTTTGGTCCTATTTTTGAACAAGTTAGCGAAAAGTTTGACGATGTTCCATTCGTTAAGGTAGACATAGACCAGTCTCCTGATTTGGCAAGTGCTGCGGCGATTAAAGCGGTTCCAACGGTTATGGTTATCAAACGTGGAGATGTTATTTATCGTCAGGCTGGTGCTTTGTTGCCAGCCGATTTAGAAGATTTAGTCAATCAAGCTAAGGCTTACGATCCTAGTAAAGATGATGAAGGTAATTCTGTAAGCGAATCAAGTGAATCTGAAAATGATGGGGAATAGTAGTAAGAACCTTGATTTTAAGCCATTCTCTTTGCATGAGTCTACAATTATACATACTTTGTGCAAAAAGCTGTATGAGGATTATTTATTTTTAGATTTACGCTTTGTGCATTAACTTCTACCAAGGAGAGTTATGACAAGTCACCGAAGGAAAACTGTTACACTTACCTCATTGAGTGTTCGTCAGTGGGCAAGAATTGTAGCGATTTTTGTTGGTTTTGTGTCTGTAGTAACTCTTGGTATTGCGTCTAGGAACTTTTATTCGGCATCAAAGAATCATTCTGTGAAGCCTTACATAACTGCTTATTCTGCTACAGATTCCTCTAATCAGGTTTCGCGTGGTACGTATCGTAATTCGCTTAAAAGTGTTAAAAAAGGCGCTACTTCTTACATAACTGTGAATATCAATGGGAGTCATCGTACTGTTCTTGGCACGGATTTTACAAACGTTAAGTCTGTTCTAGAAGCTGGAGATATTACTCTTGGGCCTAATGATGTTGTAGAGCCTGCACTTGATTCCAAGGTAACTGAATCGACAGTTATCAACATTAAGCGTGCAGGCGCAAAGCTTGAAACTTCTGATGAACCGATTGCTTTTAACACGGTTAAGAAGGAAACTGCAGCTCTTCCAAAGGGCACGGAAAAGGTTAAGGATCAGGGTGCTCCTGGCGTGATGGAAACAAGTAAGATTGTTACTCGCGCAGGTGATAAAGTTGTTTCGTCTAACGTTTTTGTATCGTTTGTTAAGCAGGCTCCAAAAGATAAGGTCATTCTTGTTGGCACAGGTGGAGCTAGCGTAGATTCAGATTTTGCATCTTCTATTGGTACTACAGTTCCTGCTGGTGAAATGCAGGAGTGGGCGCATTCTTGGCTTCTTTCTAACGGTTACAGTGAAGCTGATTTTACTGCTACAGTGTTTATTATTTCACATGAATCAGGTTGGCGTGTAAACGCTATGAATCCTTCTGGTGCATACGGTTTGCCTCAGGCTCTGCCTGGAAGAAAGATGTCTTCTATGGGTGCTGACTGGGCGACTAATTATCAGACTCAGCTTCGTTGGTTCTGGAATTATTGCAATGGTCGTTACGGTTCCATTCAGGGTGCCTACAGGCATTGGTTGTCTCATAGAAGCTACTGATTTGTATTATACTTGCTACTATTATGAATTTTGCGGCAATTGTAAGTTTGTGAGGATTATAGATTTATAGACGCACAGACTCATAGTGTGTACTTATAGATTTGTTTTAAGGCGATTATCGTAGAGTCAAGTATGTTTCTTGGTTTTACGATAATCGCTGATTATTTTATGCGTGTTGTGTGAATATGGAAGGAAATTTAAGTGACAATATTGCCTAGAAAATCATGGTTTAATAAGGGTGATGAATTTGCTAGTGAGCATGCTAGCTGCAAGTCTTTCGTGAACTTGTCTAAACTTAGTCATGCTCTTGTTGGTGAAGAAGCGTATAAAAACAATCGTCTTACGCGTGCAGCCTTGGTTTCTCTGGCGATTCTAACTTTTATAACTTTTATTGGCAATTTTGCGCAATTGCAGCTCACTGCTGCATTACCTACTATTGTGCGTGAGTTTAACATAAGTGTTACTACGGGACAGTGGCTTACGTCTATTTTTCAGCTGATTATGGCTATTATGGTGCCGCTAACAGCATTTTTGACTAGACGATTTTCTACTCGTCAAATTGTTATTACTTCCATGATTCTTTTTACTCTAGGCTCAGTTATGGCGTGGCTGAGTAATGATTTTATTATGGCGTTAGCTGGGCGAACTCTAGAGGCTATTGGCACTGGAGTTATGTGGCCTGTTCTACAGATTACTGTGTTTTCTGTATACCCAGTTACTCGTAGAGGAATGGCTATGGGTAGCGTTGGTATGGCAATGAGCATTGCTCCAGCAATTGGACCAACAGTTGGTGGTATGCAAACTGATTTTAATGGTTGGCGTTCTATATTCTTATCTCTTACAATTATCGGCGTAATTTCTATTATTCTTTCCATACTTTTCTTACATAATTTCGGTGAACATGATCGCTCTGCTAAGGCGGATTTTTTCTCCGTTGGACTTTCAATTGTTGGCTTTGGTGGAGTTATGTTTGGTTTCACAAACATTGAGTCTTATGGCATTTCAAATCCGCTTTCGTGGTCACCTATGGTTGTTGGAGCATGTGGAATAACGTGGTTTGTGATTAGACAATTGCGTGCGCGAGTTAAAGGAAAGCAGCCGTTGCTTGGAATAAGCGTGTTGAAGAATCGCTATTTTACGATTGGCACCGCTTGCGCATGTTTAACATTCTTTGCGTTTAGCTCAATTATGGTGGTTATTCCGCTGTATATTCAATCAGATCGTGGTTTTTCAGCTACTATGAGTGGTCTGGTATTGTTGCCTGGCGCGTTTGGAATGGCAATTTCGCAATATTTTGGTGGGCGTATGCTCGATCGTTTTGGTGTGCGACCTGTAGCAATGGCAGGCTCTCTTATTTTGCTTTTTGGCACAGTTATGATGAGCCTTATCGATAAAGACACATGGATTTGGTGGATTTCAATCTGGCAGTTTACGCGACAAATCGGCATGGGATTTTTGCTTATGCCTGTTACAACATGGTCTTTAAATTGCTTGCAACCTAGTGAGTTGGGCGATGGTTCTGCAGTCACTAATACAATGAGACAGCTTTGGGGTGCTATTGGTGCTCCAGTACTTGTTGTTACTATGGCTACTTTTACTCAGTGGTATCATATGCTTACTGGAGTTGGTTCTGCAGATAATTTGGCAGCCAGCATTTTTGGTGTTCAATGGACTTTGAGAATTAGTGCGATTATTACGGCTGTTATGGCTTTAATTGTGATTTTTGGGGTTAAAGGTGATGGGGCTGGTTCTGCTCATCAGCTTGCGCGTAAGGCGATTGATCGTATGCGCGTTTTGCATATTCCTCATGCGTCGGAGCATAAAGACGTTATGCACGATCACACGCATCATCAATACTGATATATTGCACGCTCTTTGACTTGTTTGCTGTTGCGCGCTTTCTTGTTTGGTATTGTGCATCTTCCTTGTTTGGTGTTGTAGGAGGGCTGGGTGTTTCTATGCTCGCTTGTTATAGCGCATTATTCTTTACTTGGTATTGCGCGAAGTTTGAGTATTTCTCTCCTCGCAGGCGCGACGACCTGACTTTTCGCTCAAAGCGTAGCGCGAAAAGGCAATTCGGAGCGCTGAGCTTGCTCAGGTTGAAAGCACGGTGTGCTTTCAACGCAAGCGAAGACGTGAGCGCGCTGTAACGCGAGAACGACATTCTCTGTTTACTGTTGCTAGAGGGCTGGCTAATTCTTGTCTCACAACGCTCTGCCTCTTGCGTGTTGGTTGTTGTTGCGGTTGTTCCGTTTTGTCTTTGATTTTGTTTTTTGGTTGAAGTTTGTTTGTAGTGGTTGATCATTTGGATTATTTGGTATCGGCTGCCGCTCTTATATTGTTCGACCAAGAATCACCCAGCCCTATTACATGCTAGAACAATTGCGTATATCTTAATCACCGAGATTCTCGATTTTTCTTGCTACTTCAGCGAATCACCATTTCATGCTGCGAATCGACTTGCATGAGCGCTTTGACTGAGCTTGAAATTGCATAACGCATTTCAAGCTCCTTCAAAGCGTGATTTGGCTTAATGCATAAAGTCCAGTGGACTTTATGCGCCAAATCAGCCGAACGGCTACTAATAGCCGTGAGGAATAGCGTAGCGCGCGAATGCACTTCGATTCGCTGAGCTTGCTCAAAGTTGAAAGCACAGTGTGCTCTCAACGCAAGCGAAGACGTGAGCGCGCTGTAACGCGCGAGCGATACATCTCATTCAGTGTGAAAAATCTCGAATCTCTACCTAACTTGGTATTGGTAAATTTTGCATAATCATTTGTTCGTTTTGTTGAATTTTGCAAAATTTTCTTATGAATTTTGTTAACTACCTAACGTTTTTCACATAGAAACGCTCATTTGAGTTTGTTTTTTGCGTTTAGTTGTGCGATAATGTTCACATGATTTCTTCTCAGCGTCAGCAGTTGATTTTAAGCCGTCTTCGCACTAGAGGGGCTGTGCGTATTACTGCTCTTTCTAAAGAGCTAAGTGTTTCGGCAATGACTATTCGTAGGGATATCGCCGAGCTTTCAGACAAAGGTCTTTTAAAAAGAGTTCATGGTGGTGCTGTTACAACTAACACTCTTCTTTCTGAGCCTCTGTTTTCGGTAAAGTCGCAGATGGATATGGGCTTAAAGGACGCAATCGCCAGCAAAGCTGTTGATTATGTTCAGCCTGGAGATGTTATAGCTATTGGTGGTGGCACCACTGCTTATGTATTTGCTCAGCATCTACTTGAGTCTCGCAGAGCTTCTGGTATTACGATTTTAACCAATTCGATTCCTGTTGCAGAGCTTGTTCAGGCGCTTGAGTCTAAAGATATTGAGGTTATTGTTACTGGCGGAGTTATTACTAGATCTAATTCTCTGGTTGGTCCTATTGCGGATAAGGTTGTTTCGTCTTTGCGCGTAAACACCGTGTTTTTGGGCACTCATTCCGTGAGCCTACCTCGTGGATTCCTAATGCCTAATTCTCTTGAAGCTGCTACAGATATGGCTTTGATGGATATTGCGGATCGTACGATTATTTTAACAGATCACACTAAATGGACTTGCACATCGCTTTCACTGTTTGCTCGCTTCGACCAAGTGGATACTGTTATTACAGATGATTGTCTGGATGCGGATTCTCAGCTTCGCACGCGTGAGCTTGTTAAAAATTTGGTTCTTGCTCCTACAATAGATTCTTTGGAAGAAGAGTAGCTTGTAGATTAGTATTGCATTACTTATTGCGTATTGTGTGGGGCTTGTGTTAGGCTCAGTTAGTTCATGACTTTGTAGTGATTACACATTAAAGTTGCGCGGCTTATGCTTGCGATTCACGGTTTGCTTGTTTTGCGCACTTTTGCTGCTTTGCAGTCTGTAGATTAATTTTGTGCAATTACATTTGTAATTGCGCCTTTGAATGTTCGTAATTACGCATTGTCAACATTATATGTCAACTATGTTGAAGTAATTTACGAAAGGCTATTGTGCCACATACTCATTATGCTGCGTCTGCTAAAACGCAAGGTGCTAAGAAATCTGCTGGTAAAAAATCTGCTGTAAGTCAGGGAGCTAATAAGAATTTTTCTAAAAAAGGCTATAAGTCTAATAGAAACCCATTTGAATATCAGGGAAATCGTAAGAATAACGAATTTAATGCGCGTAAAGCACGTAATCGCAAGGCAGACAAAGCTAGAAGTCGTGCTCGTGAAAAGGCTTTGCAATATGAAGAGATTGCAATTCAAGAAGCTGAACAAGATTTTGGCAAACGCGATTTAAAAAAGCGCGATTTTGATTTTGACAATCGCAATATGAAGAAGAGTAGAGATAGTCGCCACAATAGACACCAGACAAGTCGCCAGCAACCGACGACTATTGATACTGAGTCTTCAATAAAGAAAAATCTAGAAATTACAAAAAATTCCATAATGATTCCAGATACAGCTGTGGAATCTCGAGAAAACTATAGTGATGATGTTACTTTTGCACAGCTTGGTGTTCCAGAACCATTGGTTAACGTTTTGCGTGCAGACGGTAAAAACACAGCTTTCCCAATTCAGCAGGCTACTCTGCCAGACTCTTTACAGGGTGCAAACATACTTGGTAGAGGGCGTACAGGAAGCGGTAAAACTTTAGCATTCTCGATTCCTCTTGTAGCAAGATTAGCTGAAAACTTTGTTGATTTAATAAATTCTGGTCGTACTTCTAGAAAAAACAAAAATCGCGAAGATAGTAATATTCCAGCACCTCATGCGATGATTTTGGCTCCGACGCGAGAACTTGTGCATCAGATTGATGAGGTGATTGCTCCTCTTGCAGCAGCATATGGGATGCATACTGTTACTATTTACGGCGGAGTAAGATATCAGAGACAAATTGCTCCGTTAAAGCAAGGTGCTCAGATTATAGTAGCGTGCCCAGGGCGATTAGAAGATTTACTAAAACAAGGCGCATTAACGCTTGAAAACATAGAAGTCAGTGTTTTAGATGAGGCTGACGAAATGGCTGATATGGGGTTCTTGCCAGCTGTAACAAGGCTTTTAGAGCAGACAAATCCTAATGGTCAAAGAATGCTGTTTTCTGCAACTTTGGATAAGCAAGTTGCTGCTATAGTAAATCGCTTCTTGCCGAATGCTGTTGTGCACGCTGTGGATGATGCGGATTCTCAGGTAGATACAATGACTCATCATGTGTTTGGAGTGTCTGCAGGAGATAAGTATGAGGTTCTACGTAAATTAGCGTCTGGTAAAAAACGCTCTATATTCTTTACTCGCACAAAATACCAAGCTAAGAACATGGCTAAAAAGTTCATTAGTCAGGGTATTCCAGCCGTCGATTTGCAAGGAAATTTGTCTCAGAATCAGAGAGATAGGCACTTGGCTGTGTTTTCTGATGGGCTAGTGCGCGTTCTAGTTGCTACAGATGTTGCGGCTCGAGGCATTGATATTAGCGATGTTGCGCTTGTGGTGCAAACCGAGCCTCCAGAGGATCCAAAATCGTTCTTGCATAGATCTGGGCGTACTGCGCGCGCTGGGGAGTCTGGCGATGTTGTAACTCTTGTGTTGCCGAATCAAAAGCGCATGGCGAACACTATGCTTCGACGCGCTGGAATTCATGCTAAGGCAGAAGACATTAAGCCAGATTCGCCTGTTTTGCAAGAAATTGTTGGGGATTTGGCGGATTTGCAAGAGGGCTGGAGTATGCCAGAGCCAGAGCAGCCAAAGCGCAGAGGCAGAGGAAGAAGCCGCAGGCGCGACGACCTACCTTCGCGCTTTAAGCGTAGCGCGCGAAGGTAATTCGGAGCGCTGAGCTTGCTCAAAGTTGAAAGCACGGTGTGCTTTCAACGCAAGCGAAGACGTGAGCGCGCTGTAACGCGCGAGCGGTTTTCTTTGTTTACTGTTGCGCGAGGGCTGGGTGTTTCTACGCTCGCACGGATTAGCCGCGCTCGCTCCTTCGCCGCATGTAAAGTCCACTGGACTTTACATTTAAGCGGCTCAGCGAATCGAGGTGACTTCTCGCGCGCTATGCAGCTCGAAGTCGTCGATTCGCACAACGCTCCGCCTATTACGTGTTGTCTTGTGTTGCGGTTGTTCCGATTTGGCTTTGATTTTGTTTTTTGTGTTGATGTTTGTTTGTAGTGGTTGATCATTTGGATTATTTGGTATCGGCTGCCGCTCTTATACTGTTCGACCAAGAATCACCCAGCCCTCTTACGAGTCTGAACAATTGCGTAGCTTTCATCTCTGAGATTCTCGATTTTTCTTCTTCATTCGACGAATCACCATTTCATGCTGAGGTTCATCTCATTCAGTGCGAAAAATCTCGAATCTCTACTTCATTTGGTGTATTCCTGTAGTGCGTTTGTACCTGATTTACGGCGTGTCGCTATACAATCGCACTACATAAATATTAAGTCAATAATGTGCTATGAATCGCTGAAGCGCTGAAGCACTACAAAAAGCGCGTAGGCTAACTAACTAAGCGACGACTATTTGCGCTATTTGCTCTGACCCTTGCCGAATGCGCGCAAGCGGATTCCGTTCCAATCTTCGCTTACGGTTAAAGGAGTTGCAGCATTCATGCCAGCTGTTTTAGCAGCGGATTGCACTGTGCTGGAGCTTGGAGAGCCTTCGCGACCAGGCTTAGGTGTTAGAACCCACATTGGAGCTTCGTCGTCTAACATGTTTGTGGCATCCATAATCGTGTCTGCCAACTCATCCTCATCGTCGCCATCGCGCCACCAAATAATGACGCCGTCAACAGATGAGTCGTAATCTTCATCTACCAGATCTTCTCCAGTAAGATTTTCGATATTGTCGCAGATTGCATCGTCAACGTCATCGTCCCACAGCCACTGCTGTACGATATCTCCAGGTTGGAAGCCAAATTCTTCTGCATGTTGAAAAGCTGTCTGTTCCACGTGACTCAATATATCAAAGTGCCACGAATTTGTGCGATTTTTAAGTTTAGTGCGTGTTTCTTGATAACGGAATGCATATATATTCCGGTTGCATCGAGACACGCCTCAAAAATCGCGAAAATATCCAAAATCACTATATATAGTTTGTTTTTTGAATAAAGTTCCCTAGATATTGTGCAGAGGTTGGGTTATAGTTGAGCAAGTTGTTTTGAATAATGGTCATTATTCAAAACAGGATGGATAACAGGATAAATAAACTGTAGATGTAAGAAAGGTCTGTAGGATGCAGGTCTCTGGTACGACTTTAGAAGACATGACTTTAGAATCGCAGCTAAGCGATGTTGATGTAGAAATGGCTGATTCTATCTCGGATAGTGATTCTTCTAAGAAGTCTCGTGTGCAGGTCGAAAAGCGTGATGGTCGCGTTGTCGATTTTGATCAAATGAACATTATTATGGCAATTAAAGCCGCTTTTAAGGACTTGCGCAAAGAAGTCGGTCCTCAAGAAGAGCAGATGATTCGCGATATTACGGACCATATAGAAGCTGAAATTCAGGATCGTTACAATGGACCTGCAAAGATTGAAGATATTCAGACTCTTGTCGAGCATGGTCTTATTGAAAATCACCTTTACGAAGTTGCGCGTTGCTACACAAGCTATCGTCTAAACCGAGATATTGACCGTGCTAAGGCAACCGATATTAACGAAGCAGTAAATCGTCTTGTAAACCGAGATGAGTCGCTTGTTCGCGAAAACGCCAACAAGGATTCCAATGTTTACGCCACTCAGCGCGATCTTCTTGCAGGCGCTGTTTCCAAGGCTTCCGCGTTTTCTATGCTTCCTCATGCAGTTTCTAACGCGCATATGAAGGGTGATATTCACTTCCATGATGCTGATTATTCGCCATTTACTTGCATGAGCAACTGCTCGCTCCCAGATTTTGGTGATATGCTCGCTAAGGGATTTGCTCTTGGTAACGCAATGATGGATAGCCCAAAGTCTATTGGCACTGCTGCAACTCAGGTTACGCAGATTATTAAGGATATTGCAGGCGCACAGTACGGCGGTCAAACAGTTAATCGTGCAGACGAGATGCTTGAGCCTTATGCTAAGTGCGATTATGATAAGAATCTTGCTATGGCTCATGCCATGATTCCTGATTCTACGCCGATCGAAGTTGCCAAAGATATGATTGACGGTTTGAAAGCTCAGGAGCCTAAGAATCTTCATTGTTCGGATAGGGATCCGCTTCCTGCTGATACTCCTTTTGATGAAAACTTGAGTGAGCTTGATCAGATTCGTGAAATTTACGCAAAAATTATGACGCGCAAGGCGATTTACGATGCTATGCAAACAATGGAATATCAGATTAATTCCAACCGCGTTTCTAACGGTCAGACTCCGTTCGTAACTGTTGGATTTGGTTTGGGTACTTCTTGGTTTGCTCGCGAAATTCAGCGCGCTATCTTACTTAACCGTATTCGTGGACTCGGCAAAGATCGTCATACTGCAATCTTCCCTAAGCTTGTGTTTACTATTAAGCATGGTGTAAACGCAGATGCTGGCGATCCGAACTACGATTTGAAGCAGCTTGCGCTTGAGTGCTCTACTAAGCGCATGTATCCAGATGTTGTGTTCTACGAGAATATTATTAAGATTACTGGCTCCTTTAAGGCTCCTATGGGCTGCCGATCCTTCCTTCAGGGTTGGATTGATCCAAAGACTGGCAAAGACGTGGAAGACGGTCGTATGAATCTTGGCGTTGTGACAGTTAACGTGCCGCGTATTGCGCTGGAGTCTCATGGAGACGTGAACCGATTCTGGAAGCTTTTTAACGAGCGTATGGAAGTGGCTCATCAGGCTCTGCGATTCCGCATTATGCGTTGCAAGCAGGCAACCCCTGTGAATGCTCCAACGCTGTTCCGCTACGGTGCTTTTGGTCGTTTGGAAGCTAACGAAAGCGTGGATCAGCTGTTCCGCAACGAGCGTGCAACGGTGTCTTTGGGCTACATTGGCTTGTATGAGGCTACATCCGTGTTCTTTGGCAAGGATTGGATGCAAGATCACAGTTGGAACGAAGATGGCAAGCAATTTGCGCTTTCTATGGTTCGCCGAATGAATCAGCTTTGCCAGCAGTGGTCAAAGGCTGAAGGCTACCATTATTCCGTTTACTCAACTCCTGCTGAGTCTTTGACGGATCGCTTTAACCGCATGGATCGTCAGAAGTTTGGTCGTATTGAAGGCGTTACCGATCACGACTTCTACACCAATTCCTTCCACTATCCGGTTTGGCTGCAGCCAACTCCTATGGAGAAGCTCCGCTACGAGGTTGACTTCCCGTATCTTGCTTCTGGCGGCTTTATTAACTATTGCGAGTTCCCATGCTTGCAGGCAAATCCTAAAGCTTTGGAGGCTGTTTGGGATTATGCTTACAAGATTGGTATTGGCTACTTGGGTACGAACACTCCGATTGACCATTGCTTCGTTTGCGGATTCCAGGGCGATTTTGAACCGACTAAAGAAGGCTTCCGCTGCCCAGAGTGCGGAAACAGTGACCCAGATAAGTGCAATGTTACTAAGCGCACTTGTGGCTACTTGGGTAATCCTGTTCAGCGTCCAATGGTTCACGGACGTCACGAGGAAATCGCTCATCGCGTTAAGCACATGTCTGGAGAAACTGGTCATGTTGTTCTTAACAACGGTGAGTCTCGTGAATGGTACGAGGAGACCAAGTAGTAGCGGAATAGCGTGAAATAACGTTTTAGTTTGTGTTTATTATTTGGTGATATGTAATATATCTAGCCGTTAGAAAATGTTGATCGCATTTTTTGACGGCTGGATTTTATTTTATTTAACAAAAGTTAATACAATCTAACAAAAGTTTATTTAAGATTATTTAATAAAATATTTAAAGCTAGAGGAGGTGGACTATGGCTCGCATAAGTTTACATGATTTTGCTCCATCAGATGTTAACCGTGGACCGTGGATTCCAACCTCTCTTTCTAACAATCCTCGCGCAGGGCAGTGGTCCAGTGAGCGCATGAGCAAGGGAATGGTGGCTGATTATAAGCGATTTCTTATGACAGACGGCGAGGGAATTCGCTGCTCGCTTTACGTTTCTGGCTGCCCATTCCATTGCGTTGAATGCTATAACGAGTCAATTTGGGATTTTCGCGCTGGTCACCCTTATACTCAAAAGCTCGAAGACCAAATTATGGAAGATTTAGCGCAACCATATGTACAAGGATTGACGCTTCTTGGCGGTGAGCCGCTGCTTAACACTGGCATATTGATTCCACTATGTGAGCGTATTAGAAGCGAATTTGGCAATACAAAAGATATTTGGAGTTGGACTGGTTACACCTGGGAAGAGCTTATGCGACCGGGCGAGACTCCTGACAAGCTTGAGTTATTGCGATACATTGACATTCTTGTTGACGGGCGATATATGAAGAATCTTCACGATTCGCTATTGCAATTCCGTGGCTCTAGTAATCAGCGAATTATCGACGTGCCAAAGTCGCTGGAAAATCCACAAAATCCGCCTGTAATCTGGGAAAAGCTTCACGATCAAGAGCGTTTTATTCCATCAATCTACGGCAAGGATCGAGCAAAAGGCGAATCGACTTGCATGAGCGCTTAGAGCGTAGCGTGCGAATGCACTTCGATTCGCTGAGCCGCTCAAACGTAAAGTCCAGTGGACTTTACGTGCGGCGAAGACGCGAGCGCGCTTAGACCGCGCGAGCGATTTTCCTACTTAGCGTTGCGAGAGGGCTGGCTAATTCTTGTCTCACAACGCTCCGCCTATTACGTGTAGTCTGTTGTTGCGGTTGTTCCGATTTGGCTTTGATTTTGTTTTTTGTGTTGAAGTTTGTTTGTAGTGGTTGATCATTGGATTATTTGGTATCGGCTGCCGCTCTTATACTGTTCGACCAAGAATCACCCAGCCCTCTTGCATGTTTGAACTTTTGCGTAGTTTTCATCACCGAGATTCTCGATTTTTCTTGCTACTTCAGCGAATCACCATCAAAGATGCTGAGGTTCGCCTCTTTCGCTTCGAAAAATCTCGAATCCCTACCTAACTTGCGCTCCGACCTGCCTTTTCGCTTAAAGCGTAGCTCGAAAAGGTAATTCGGAGCGCTGAGCCACTCAAGGCAGAAGCACTGCTTCTGCGTGGTAAAGCGCTCTGACTGAGCTTGAAATTGCATAACGCGTTTCAAGCTCCTTCAAAGCGTGATTTGGCTTAAACGTAAAGTCCAGTGGACTTTACGTGCCAAATCAGCCGAACGGCTACTAATAGCCGTGAGGAATAACGCACGGCTAATCCGTGCGAACGACGACCTGCCTTGTAGTGCGTTTGTACTCAAAATACGGCGTGTCGTGGTACAAAAGTGCTACAAGTCAGAGGTGATATGATTAAGCGTATACATTACGCTTATCAGAGAGGTCGCATGACAACAAAATCGCAGCAAAAACCTAAGGATTACGCTTCTCATGCGTTCCGCACAGTGATGGCATCCTTAAAGCGATATCGTCTTCTTGGAGTGCTAACGTCTTTCGCAATTTGCATAGAAGCTGCTATGCAAATTGAGATCCCTACAGTAATGTCAAATCTTATTGATTTTGGTATTATGTCACGTTCTCAAGAAGCTGTGCAATATTATGGTTTGCAATTGCTTATTTTTGCTGCAATTGCAATGATTGCAGGCGTTGTTTCTGGTATTTGTTGCGCTCATTCTAGTGCTGGTTTTGGTAAAAATTTACGTCACAACATGTTTTCACGCTTACAAAGTTTAAGTTTTTCTGATTTAGATAAGTTTTCTAGCGGTACTGTTGTTACGCGTATGACTAGTGATGTGTCAAATGTGCAATTTGCTTACCAAATGATTATTCGCTCTGGTATTCGCAGCGTTATGATTATCATCACTGCTTGGTGGTTTACTTTTTCAATTAGCCCTGCTATCTCGTGGGTTTTTCTTTCATTTGTGCCTATTATTGGTGCAATTGGCGCTGTTGGAGCTAGTATAGTTGCTCCAGCATTTTCTCGAATTTATCGAATGATTGACGAGATGAATAATAGAGTTGGCGAGAATTTGCATAATATTCGCGTCGTAAAGTCTTATGTGCGTTCTGATTATGAAATAAGTCGTTTTACGCGTATTTCACATAAAATCTATGATTATTTTATTAAAGCTGAGTATGTGTTAAATTGTAGTATTCCTTTGTTTAACTTATGTTTTTATTCTGGCATGCTACTTATTGCGTGGTTGGCTTCGCACGAAATTGTGGCTTCAGGAAATAATCCTGCTTTTGGTTTAACAACGGGAAATCTTGCTGCATTAGTAGTGTATGCTTTGCAAATTTTGTTTGCTTTAGCGAATTTAGTTGCAGTGTTTGTAATGTCGTTAACAGCTCGAGCTTCGATGCATCGTATTTCACATGTTTTGCAATCTCGAAATACTGAAGTTGTTTCCAAGCATCCACTTACAAAGCTTTCTGACGCTTCTGTGCGTTTTGAAAATGTTTCGTTACGCTATCCTCAATCAGATAATACAGATGAATCCACTCCAGCAGAACAGGAAATTTTACATGATATAAATATATCTATTCCTTCTGGAGCAACTGTTGGAGTTGTTGGTGCAACGGGATCTGGAAAATCAAGTTTAGTGCAATTAATTGCAAGACTTTATGACGTAACTTCTGGTGCTCTTTTTGTAGGCGGAAAAGATATTCGCGATTATGATTCTTCTAGTTTGCGTGAAGAAGTTGGTGTTGTTCTACAAAAAAATATTTTGTTTAGTGGTACAATTGCAGAAAATCTTCGCTGGGGTAGGGCGGAAGCAAGCGATAATGATTTGCGTCAAGCTTGCGAAATTGCTTGTGCTGATGAGTTTATTAAAGATTTACCAGACGGCTACAATACGCATATTGACCAGGGTGGTAAGAATGTTTCCGGTGGTCAGCGACAGCGTTTGTGCATTGCGCGCGCACTTTTGAGGAAGCCGAAAATTTTAATCCTCGACGACTCGATGAGTGCGGTTGATATGAAAACGGATAGTAAAATTCGCGATGGCTTGAAAAAGTTTATGCCTGATTCTACGCAAATTATCGTTGCTCAGCGCATATCTTCAATCGAACATGCGGATATTATTGTTGTTCTTAAAGATGGTCGTGTTGTTGCTAACGGTTCGCATGATGAATTATTTAAATCTTGTGAAATTTACAGAAATATGGCGGTTTCTCAAGAAAAAAGTCGAATAACTAGCGCAACTAAAGAAGAAGGAGCTAAATAACAATGGCTAATAATAAAACGGCTCACTCTTCTAAAAATGATTCAGCTATTAGTTGGAAAACTCTTAGCAGACTTGCCTCTTATGTGCTTGTGTATCGAGTTAAAATTTGCGTAATTATTGCATCAATAATAGTTAGCGCAATCGTGCAAGCTGCAAGCGCAATGTTTTTGCAATCTCTTGTTGACTCGTATATTCTTCCGCTTGTCGGTAAGCATAATCAGGATTGGACGCCTCTTGTTCGCATGATTATTCTGATGGCAAGTGTTTACGCTGTTGGTGTGTTTTGTTCTTGGCTTTGGAGCAGGCTTGTTGCGAATATATCTGAAAGTGTTATGCGTGATTTACGAGATTCTATGTTTAAGCATCAGCAGAAGCTTTCATTGCGTTACTTAGATTCTCAAGGTTACGGCGATATTATGAGCCGTTACACAAACGATACTGAGGTTCTTCGTGAGGCAATTTCGTGGGCATTTCCGGACTCTTTTTCTGCACTAATGTCGATTTTGGCAGCGTTTATATCTATTATGTGTCTATCGCTTCCGGTTGCAGTTTTTGTAGCTATATTTACTGCAATGTTGCTTTATTTAGTGCGTTTTATGCTAAAGAAATCTGGCAGTTTATTTGAGCAATTCCAGCATGCATTAGGCGAGTTAAATGAGTTTGTTGAAGAATCTGCAACAGGCAGCAAAGTGATTAAAATTTTTAATCATGAGACAGATTCTATTGAAAAATTAGATAATTGCATAGAAAAAGTGCAAAAAATTTCTGCAAGTGCCAATTCTTATGCGAATAATGTAATGCCTGTTATTAGTAATGCAAGCTATTTGCTTTATGTATTAATTGCTTTACTTGGTGCGTGGGCTGCTTCAGCTGGTTTGCCAACGCTGGGATTATCTGGATCTAGTACTCTTACATTAGGTACGCTTATATCTTTGCTGGCACTTTCGCGCGCATTTATTAACCCTATTGGCGAAATTACAATGCAAGCTAACGCACTTATGATGGCTCTTGCAGGAGCTTCTCGTATTTTTGAGTTACTTGATGAAAAGCCAGAACTTGATTCTGGCAGTGTGCAATTAGTTAAAGTGCGTGTACTTCAGTCTGCTGAAGATCTTGGAGAAAAATCAGAATTTGATGTGCTTGAAGAAGTAGACGAACAATCTGAAGGAAACAATATTTATTGGGCTTGGAAAAGGTCAAAGCAAGATAATGGCACTAAAGCTAAAAAGTGCGCTCAAAACTTAAGTGAAATGGCTCAAGAGATTGTGTGCCATGCAAAGCGAGATGCTCGCACTTCTAAGGATGGCCGCTATACTTTGCTTCGAGGCGACGTGCGTTTTACGGATGTTGTGTTTGGCTACAAAGAAGATCATCCAGTTTTGCACGATATTACGTGGTTTGCAAAACCTGGTCAAAAAGTTGCTCTTGTTGGAGCTACAGGTGCTGGAAAAACTACTATTGCTAACCTTCTTACGCGTTTTTACGACATTGATGATGGGCAAATTTTGTATGATGGCATTGACGTGCGCGATATTTGCAAAACGGATTTGCGTCACGCTATTGGCACTGTTTTGCAAGATGTGAATTTATTTACTGGCACAATAATGGACAATATTCGTTATGGAAATCTTGATGCTAGCGACGAAGATTGTATTCAAGCTGCAAAATTGGCTCATGCTGACGCGTTTATTTCTCATCTTCCTGACGGATACAATACGCAGCTTAACAATGGCGGTGAAGGGCTTTCTCAAGGTCAGAAGCAGCTTATTTCTATTGCTCGTGCTGCAGTAGAAAATCCGCCTGTGTTGATTCTCGATGAAGCAACTTCATCGATTGACACGCATACTGAAGAATTAGTTCAGCGTGGAATGGATTCTTTGATGGAAGGGCGCACTGTATTTGTAATCGCTCACAGACTGTCCACAGTGCGCAATTCTGATGTGATTATGGTGCTGGATCACGGTCGCATTATTGAACGCGGTTCGCATGAGGAATTATTGGCAAAACGTGGGGAGTATTATCAGCTTTGCACTGGAGCTGCTGAGCTTGAATAATAGCTTGATTTTGTGCTGCAACACGCCGAACACGCGCGGCACTTGCATTTTGCTAAGGATTCTGTAAGATAGTGACTCGGCTGTTCGAGAGAACAAAGCCACGGCCCCGTAGCTCAGTTGGTTAGAGCGCCGCCCTGTCACGGCGGAGGTCACCGGTTCAAGTCCGGCCGGGGTCGCGATTAATAGAATACCCGGTTCGCCGGGTTTTTTATTCATCATGGCTCTGTAGCTCAGTTGGTAGAGCGAACGACTGAAAATCGTTAGGTCAGCGGATCGATCCCGCTCGGAGCCACTGTCAAAATAAGCGTTAGAAGTGTTTGATTGCTTCTAGCGCTTTTTGTTTTTGCGTCTTACCTACATTATCCATCCTCACCCTGTTTTGCTGCTTTGATACCATACGATGAGTTGATATTATGAGTCGTAGTTGAACAATTTTATGTGAATAGAAGTGGAATAAAGTGGAAGAATCTCAAATAGTAAATTTGCAATCTGACGAATTAGAATCCAATATTTTGGAATCTGATGAATTGAATTGTATGAATAAGCATAAAAACAATAAAGATGATAAAGACAATGGTTCTGCTAGAGTAATTCTTTCTTTTGTAAGAAGGTCTGCTCGTTTGGACGCGCGTCTTGAGCGAGCAAAAGAGCGATATTCAAGCCAATATTTATTAAATGTTGAAGATAGTTTAGGGTCTTTACGTGTAAAAAGCGATTTGCTGGCAGACTCCAACTGGGTTGCTAAAAATTGGGGTAATTCGAATCCTCTTATTGTAGAAATAGGATCTGGTCAGGGCGAAAATATTGTAGCCGCAGCCGAATCAAATCCAAATATTAATTTTCTTGCACTAGAAGTTTATGATCCAGGAGTGGCACACACAATGCTATTAGCTGGAAAACAGTGTGTAGAAAATCTTAGAATAGCGCAAGTTAATGCACCTGATTTTCTAGCTTCATGCTCTAATGGTGTTTTGAAAGAAGTTTGGACTTTCTTCCCAGATCCATGGCCTAAAATGAGACATCACAAGCGTAGGATTGTGCAGCCGTCTTTGGCAGATGCGGTGCATAACGCACTTATTGATAAAGGCGTTTGGAGAATTGCTACGGATATTGAGGATTATGCACTACATGTTCATGAAGTTATGGATGAACGAGAAGATTTTGAAAATACTGGAAAGTTACAAGTAAGTTTGCCGATTGAGCATGTTGGTAAGGGCAATGCTCAAGATGCTAAAGATTTACCTCATGCTGATTTCGCGGAATCTGTAAGATTTGAAGGTAGGGTTTTGACGAATTTTGAGCGTAAAGGATTAGAAGCAGGTAGAAAAATTCACGATTTGACTTATGTTGCTAAATGAGTGACAAAATGATTCAACACGCCGTAATTTGCTATGTGAGTTTATGAGTGTTAGTATCATATGGTTTGGTTAAAGCCCCCTTCGTCTAACGGTTAGGACACCAGACTTTCAATCTGACAACAAGAGTTCGACTCTCTTAGGGGGTACAAATTCTAAGCCACTTAGTTTGCTAAGTGGCTTTTTGATTATCAATGTATTGTTGCAAGTAGTGATTTCAGGGTAGCGATTACCCCGATTACCCGTAATTCAACCAAAGTTAATTGCAAATAAGAAATAAGATTATGTCAGTGGTCAGTGGCGCGTTTAGTGGCATGCAGGGTAAAATAATGAACAGCGTGTGTTTACAAGATTATTTGTAGATAATATACAAAATGTGTAAATAGCAATGACTATTAGTTAGACGAAAGAGGCTGGTTATGCCAAATATGTTCGGAACAGATGGTGTTAGGGGATTAGCCAATCGAGATTTAACCGCGCAGCTTGCGTTGGATTTAGGAGATGCTGCAGTACGTGTTTTAGGTGAAGCAACGCATAGTAGCGAGTCGCATAACGAAGATGCAGGGAAGAAAATGCATGCTCGACGCAGAGCGTTGGTTGGGCGAGATACTAGAGTTTCTGGAGACTTTTTAGCATCGGCTTTGGCTGCTGGAATGAGTGCGGGCGGTTTTGATGTGATCGATGCTGGCATAATACCAACTCCTGGCGTGGCTTTTCTAACTTCTGTGCTCAATGTAGAAATGGGAGCTGTGATCTCTGCTTCGCATAACCCAATGCCAGATAACGGCATTAAGTTCTTTGCACGCGGAGGCTTCAAACTTCCAGATAGCAAAGAAGACGAGATTGAGGCTGTTTTAGGCAAAGAATGGCAGCGTCCTACAGGCAGCGGCGTTGGACGAATCAGCCATGACACTATTACCGCAACAAACCTTTACATCGATCACCTCGTTTCTTCTGTTGCTCCATTAAACAGCGAAACATCAACACGTCCAAAACCTCTTTCGGGATTAAGAGTTGTGGCAGACTGCGCAAATGGTGCAACGTCTGTAGTAGCACCAGAAGCATTGCGCAGAGCAGGCGCAGAAGTAATAGTAATTAACGCTTCTCCAGATGGATACAATATTAACGACCACGCTGGTTCCACACATCCAGAACAATTGCAAGCTATGGTTAAGGCGTCTAACGCCGATTTAGGAGTAGCTTTCGATGGTGATGCAGACCGTTGCCTAGCTGTAGACGAAAATGGAAACATGGTTAATGGCGACCAAATTATGGGCATTCTTGCGCGTTCTAAGAAAGCCGAAGGAAAGCTGAATCACAATACTCTTGTTGTTACAGTAATGAGCAATCTTGGATTAAAGCTTGCGCTGAAAGACATGGGTATTTCCACTGTTCAAACAAGCGTCGGAGACCGCTACGTTCTAGAAGAGATGCTTAGAGGCGATTATTCTCTTGGCGGTGAACAGTCGGGTCATGTAATTAATCGCGAGTTTGCAACCACGGGAGATGGCACACTTACAGCACTTACGCTGTGTCGCGAGGTTGTGCGCGAAGGCAAGAAGCTTTCGCAAATGGCTGCCGACTTCCCTCAGCTTCCGCAATGCTTAGTCAATGTGCCGAATGTAGATAAGATGGCAGCTAAAACTAATGCTGCTGTTCTTAAAGCGGTAGAAAAAGAAAGCGCGCTTTTGGGAGATACGGGGCGCGTTCTTCTTCGACCAAGCGGAACAGAACCACTTGTGCGCGTTATGTGTGAAGCTGCAACGCAAGAGCAAGCAGATGAGGTTTGTGCACGACTTGCGCAAGTTGTAACTGATAATCTTAAGCTGTAGCGCGCGACGACCTACCTTTTCGCTTAGAGCGTAGCGCGAAAAGGTAATTCGGAGCGCTGAGCCGCTTAGATCAGAAGCACTGCTTCTGCGCGGCGAAGACGTGAGCGCGCTGTAACGCGCGAGCGATTTCCTGAGAATGTTGTTAGACACGCCGTTTACAGCTACAAAAAACAGATAACCTTGATATACTAATCCTTTTGGTATTGTTGTTTGAGCGTATGTGATTTAGCAACAATAATCAAAGTTGGCTTTGTAAATTACTTTAGAAGTTTTGTAGAATTAGCCTTGGTAAAGGAGCCCTATGTTTACGCATCACGCAAGTGTTGATACTAAGCTTAGCCGCGCGGTGGAGCGCCTTTTAGATTCCGCTACAGACGATGGCGTGCTATCTATAGTTCAAGCAGGAGAGCCTGTGTTAAGACAACGAACAGTGGCTTACGATGGTCAGCTAACGCGTGCTACTCTTAATAAGCTTATTTCGCTTATGCACAGCACTATGTTAGATGCACCAGGAGTTGGCTTAGCTGCTCCGCAAATTGGTTTAGGTCTTGCAATTGCTGTTGTAGAAGACCATGTTCGAGACGATGCAGATGATCCTAGGGATATTGCAGAATTGCCATTTAGGGCGATCATAAATCCCCACTATGAACCAATTGGAACACAAACACGCAGTTTTTACGAAGGATGCTTGAGTGTTGCAGGATATCAGGCGGTTCGTCAGCGTTGGTTAGATATTCAAGCTACATGGCAAGATGAAGATGGTAAGCAGCATTCTGAACGTTTACATGGTTGGCCAGCGCGAATCTTCCAGCATGAAACAGATCATTTACGCGGAGAGCTTTATATTGATCGTGCTGAGATGCGCTCGCTTTCTACAGATGAAAATCTTGAGGATTATTGGTCTGATGAGGCTGTTCCTGTAACTGCTGCTAGAACACTCGGTTTTGCGATTTAAAATAAAAGACGAATGCAAAATAAAATCCCCCACAAGTTTTCTTGCGGGGGATTTTATTAATCACAAATATCAGATATGGAAGTAAAGCTCATACTCGAGTGGCGTTGGAGCCAAACGAGCCATATCCATCTCTTCATGCTTTAGATTAAGCCAAGTTTCAATCAAGTCGCTAGTAAACACATCTCCTTGCATAAGGAAGTCGTGATCTTCTTCCAAAGCTTGCAAAGCTTCACCAAGCGAAGAAGGAACTTGCTTAATGCCGTCATGCTCTTCTGGAGGAAGCTCGTAGAGATCTTTATCAACAGGAGCAGGAGGCTCAATGTGGTTCATAATGCCGTCTAAGCCAGCCATAAGCTGAGCAGAGAACGCTAAGAATGGATTGCAGGAAGGATCCGGAGCGCGGAACTCAATACGCTTAGCAGAAGGAGCCTCACCAGCAAGAGGAATACGAATAGCTGCAGAACGGTTACGAGCAGAGTAAACCAAGTTGACTGGGGCTTCGTATCCTGGAACAAGGCGGTGGTAAGAGTTAAGTGAAGGATTTGTAAAAGCGAGCACAGAAGACGCGTGCTTAATTAAGCCGCCAATGTACCAGCGCGCAATATCGGAAAGCTGAGCATAACCAGTTTCCGCATAGAACAATGGCTTACCATCCTTCCAAAGCGACTGATGGCAGTGCATGCCAGTGCCGTTATCTCCAGCAATTGGCTTTGGCATAAATGTTGCAGCCTTACCAGCCAAAGCAGCAGTCTCGTGAACAACGTACTTGTATTTCATTAAGTCGTCGCCAGCATGAACAAGCGTATTGTAACGGTAGTTGATTTCCTGCTGACCTGCGCCGCCAACCTCATGGTGAGAACGCTCAAGAATCAAGCCAACCTTTTGAAGGTTGTAAACCATGTCGTCGCGCAAGTCTTGATTATGATCAACAGGTGGAACAGGGAAGTAGCCGTGCTTTACGCGATTCTTAAAACCAATGTTGTTGCTGCCATCATCTTCAGTATCAATGCCAGAATTCCATGGAGCTTCGTTGGAATCCACCTCGTAGAAGGAGCGTTGCATGTCGTTTGCAAAACGCACCTTGTCAAAAATGAAGAACTCGGCTTCTGGAGCAAAGCTTGCGGTATCGGCAATGCCAGTTGCCTTTAAGTAGGCTTCGGCTTTAATTGCCACTTGGCGAGGGTCCCTAGAATAAGGCTCGTCTGTTACAGGATCCACAATCGAAAAAGCAACATTCAAAGTCTTATGCTTGCGGAATGGGTCAATGTATGCGGTGTCTACGTCTGGAATCAGCTTCATATCGGACTCGTTAATAGCTTGGAATCCTTGCATAGAAGAGCCGTCGAAAGCCATCCCATCTGTAAAAGCGCTGTTTAAGAACTCGCTTGCAGGCACAGTAAAATGCTGCTGAACGCCAATCAAATCGGTAAATCGAACTGATACGTATTCAATGCCTTCTTGCTTAATCAAAGCTTCGGCATCTTCTTTAGTTTGTAAAGTGGTCATGCACAATCCTTTCGTAAAAATCTCAGTAAATAGTTTAGATTGTTGCATAAGATTTTGGATTTCAGCGACTCGACTATCTGGTTACGATTGTGTTACACGCTACTTATTTGTGTTTATATGCACAAAACATGCAAGCGGCTCGTGCTCCCACGTTATAAAGTACAATGTATTTTATGAATAATAAAGAACAACATGAAGGCAGTATAGATAATCACAGCACAAGTGCAAAGCTTGATTTATCCGCGATTTTCCCAGCCAAAGGGGATGATAGGCGCCCGCCAGATTGGCTTAGCCGCGCGCTTATGTATGCTGTTATTGCAGCGTTCGTAGCGATTTTTGTATGGTTTGCTTGGGGAAATATCGCCTTTATAGTCTTCGATGTTGTAGTATCCATTTTTATAGCGTTGGCAATTGAACCTCTTGTTGTGCGGCTCATAAAACACGGGTGGAGTAGAGCTTTTGCATCTTTGGCAAGCTTGTTTGGGCTGCTTGTAATAGTTATTTTGCTTCTTGTGCTTTTTGGTAATCTTTTTGTGCAACAAGCAGTTTCCATGGTTTTAGGTCTACCTGATTTATACAACCAGTTTGCCCATTTTGTACTAAATTCCACTGGTTTCAAAATGCCAAACATTGAGCAACTCGGCATGGAAATTCTTAAACACGTTCAAACCTCTTGGGTTGTAGATTTCGCTGGACAAGCAATTAATACAACGTGGGGATTATTGGCGGTTTTGCTTGATTTACTCACTATTCTTATGGTGACCTATTACATTTCTGCAGCTGGTCCTTCTATGCGCAGAAGTGTGTGTAGGCTGTTGAATCCTAAATCTCAGAGGCGATTTTTATTTATCTGGTCCGTTGTACAGGAGCAGATATCAAGCTTCCTATTTTCGCGCACAATTTTGGCAGCTATTAACGCAACGGGTACTGCGATTTTCCTAATATTCATGAATGTTCCATATTGGCTTCCGCTTTCACTGTTTTGTGGAATCGTTTCGCAATTTGTTCCGACAATAGGAACATATTTAGGTGGAGCACTGCCAATTTTATTTGCGTGGGGATCTAATGGTTTTGGATCAGCTATAGCAGTTTTGATTTTTGTGACAATTTATCAGCAGATTGAAAACATGGTGATTTCCCCTAAGATTTCCGAAAAAACCATGGACTTAAATCCTGCAGTAGCCTTTTTATCGGTGTTGATTATGGGTGCTGTGTTTGGTGCTCTCGGTGCATTCTTAGCACTTCCAGTAACCGCTAGTTTGCAGGCAATTCTCAAAGTTTGTACAAAACAATACAATCTAGTTTCTTCACCTTTAATGGACGATCCAAAGCCTAATCGTAAATCAATTATGGTTACGAGTGTTGAAACTATAAGAAACAGTTTTGTTAAACCTGTTAAAGATAGTGTGCTTAGAGTTATGAAAGGATCCTCATCTCGAGTATCTATTAACGAAGACATTATGTATTGGTATAAGCAAGCCTATAATTCTTCAGACGAAACTATTGAAAATGAAAATTCAGTTGACGATTCTGGGTATGTTGAAACTATGGCAATTTCACGCGATATTTTAGACGCTGTAAATAAGGATATTGCTAAAAAACGCGCAGAAAATTCAGATTCGGATAAGTCGCAAGCAACCGATCAAGATAAGGAAGAACTAAAGTCAAAAACAAATAAATCTGGTACAATTCCAAACGAAAATAAAAAAGAAAATAAAAAAGCAACAAACTCAAATAGTAATCCACGAAGTGGGTGGAATAAATGATTCTTTTGTCTATTTTCGACGTTTTAGTAATCATAATTGGCGTAAGTAGCGTTGTATATCAAGGCGTTTGCGCAGTCGCGTCGCTTGTAGCAAAGCCTATTGTGTTTCCGCAAGCACCAATGGACAAGCATTACGCTGTTCTAATATCCGCGCGCAATGAGGAAGCTGTAATAGGAAACCTCATAAAATGCATACAATCCCAAACTTACGATCAAAAATTAATCGACATTTGGCTAGTCGCCGACAATTGCACCGACAGCACGGCGCAAGTTGGAAGAGAGTACGGGTGCAATGTTATAGAGCGATTCGACAAGCAGCATATTGGCAAAGGCTACGCTTTAAGCTACCTGCTGGATCACATAATGGAGCTTGGAAAAGACAAAGATTACGACGCGTACTTTGTTTTCGATGCCGATAATAAGCTGGATTTGCACTATTTTGAAGAGATGAACAAAGGATTCCATGCAGGATACCAGATTCTAACAAGCTACCGAAACTCAGTGAATTTATCGGATAATTGGGTGTCTTCTGGGTCGGCATTGTGGTTTATACGCGAATCGCGATTTACCAACAATTCGCGCATGCTTTTTGGGTCTAGCTGCCATGCAGGCGGAACAGGATTCATGTTTTCGCGCGAAATCATGCACAGAAATCGCGGGTGGAAATTCCATCTGCTTACAGAAGACCTTGAGTTTACAATGGACTCGATTTTGCACGGCGACAAAGTGGGTTATTGCGGATCGGCGGTTCTCTACGACGAGCAGCCAGTATCGTTTAGGCAAAGCTGGAGACAGAGGTTGCGCTGGAGTAAAGGCTTCTTGCAAGTGTTCCGCTATTACGGAGCAGCTCTTATACGTCACGGAATCCGCGAGCGCGATTTTTCGTCAGTTGACTTTACGCTTATGCTATGCCCGTTTATGGTGCTTGCGATTGTGCGACTCATACTCGGATTTATTTTTGCCGCGTTTGGATTCGTCACTTGGACAAGCCAGATTGACTCGACGCTTAACTTTATAACCACTACTGTCACAAGCGTTTTAGGTATGATGGTGTTTGTTTCGCTTACCATTCTTGTAGAACACGATAAGCTTGGAGCCACTAACAAAGAGCTTTTTGCGTACGCACTAAGCTTCCCTATTTTTATGCTTTCGTACGTGCCGATTGCGTTCCAAGCTGTGTTCTCTAAGAGCGAGTGGAAGCCGATTCATCACACGGGTCGGTAAATCGGAGCGAGCGCGCGAAATTCTCTGTTTGGTGTTGCGCTACTTCCTGTTTGGTGTGTAGGAGGGCTGGGTGTTTCTTGTCTCACAACGCTTCGCCTCTTACGTGTAGTTTGTTGTTGCGGTTGTTCCGATTTGGTTTTGATTTTGTTTTTTGGTTGAAGTTTGTTTGTAGTGGTTGATCATTTGGATTATTTGGTATCGGCTGCCGCTCTTATATTGTTCGACCAAGAATCACCCAGCCCTCCTACGTACTTGAACAATTGCGTATTGCTTAATCACTGAGATTCTCGATTTTTCTTGCTGCTTCAGCGAATCACCATCGGAGGACTGCGGATCGACTTGCATGAGCGCTTAAAGCGTAGCGCGCGAATGCACTTCGATTCGCTGAGCTTGCTCAAAGTTGAAAGCACAGTGTGCTTTCAACGCAAGCGAAGGCGTGAGCGCGGCTAATCCGCGCGAGCGATACGCTTCATCCGCTGCGAAAAATCTCGAATCTCTACCTAGCTCGGTGTAATTTATGCAATCTCGTAGTGCGTTCATACGCAATATATGAGATAATAGAAGCCTTGATGTAAACGTGCGATTGCGCAATAATGTGGCGCAATACGTGCGTTTATCTGTGTATTGCGAGGTTTTTATGGTAGATTCTGTTCCTTCTGCAAATGCGTCTGGCAGTGTTCCAGTTTTTGGCGCAAACGCTTACGACGCTACTAATGAAGAAGTTCCAGCGGTTTCTATTCGCGGATTTGTTAAGACTTTTGGAAAAAAAGTTGCTGTAGATAATCTTTCTTTAGACATTCCAGCAGGCTCTTTCTACGGATTGGTAGGTCCGAACGGTGCTGGCAAAACCACTACGATTAAAATGCTTACGGGCTTGCTTATGCCAGATGCTGGCTCGGCTTCGATTTTTGGCAACGACGTTTGGAGCGACGTAAATAGTGCTAAGCGCTCAATCGGTTTAATGCCTCAAGCCGATGAGATTTTTAAGACGATTACTGGTCTTCAGCTTTTAACTTACGCTGGCATGCTTCGCGATATGAGTCGCGCGGAATCCGTAAAGCGTGCAAACGACTTGCTTTCTGCTTTCGATTTAACAGAAGCTGCAAATACTATTGTTTCTGACTATTCAACTGGTATGACTAAGAAGATTTGCCTTGCAACAGCTATGATTCACAGCCCGCGCGTGCTTGTGCTCGATGAGCCTTTTGAGGCAGTGGATCCTGTTTCTAGCGCAAATTTGAAGGATATTCTCGCCGAGTATGTTTCTACTGGCGGTACGGTTATTATTTCTTCGCACGTTATGGAATTGGTTGAAAAAATGTGCTCGCACGTGGCAATCATTAACGAAGGTCATGTTGCAGCTTCTGGCACTCTTGAAGAGGTGGCTCAGGGCAAAGATCTTGAAGATCGCTTTATGGAGCTTGTTGGCGGACGTCACGCTGCTGCACGCATCGACTGGCTTAATGGCGGTAAATCTGATAATGCTCCTGCATCTTCCACCGATCTCAACGCTTAAAAAAGGAGAGCCGTAATGTCTATGATTTTCACAATGGTTCGCCTTCGCTGGGCGCTTACTTTTTCTGTTATGCGAAAGTCAATGTGGCAAAAAATTGGCTTTGGTATAGTCATTGTTTTTGGGCTTGCGATTATATGCGCTCTTGGTTTTGCCGGCTGGCAAACTGGCAAGTACATTGATCCAGGAATGCTTGCAGACGCTAAAAATTGGCAGGAATTCCAACTTGCTCCAATAATGGTTATATCGATTGTGTCGATTTTTACGCTGTTTATAAACCTGTTTATGTTAGGCAGCGACACAACACTAAAATCGCGCAGTTTTGCGCTTTATGGCATTCCTTACGTAAAGCAGCAAGCTGGCATGCTTCTTGGCTCTCTTTTTGGAGCATTTTCAATAAGCTGCACAATCGCGCTTGCTTTGTGGTCTTTAGCGTACAGAAGCTTTGGAATTGTGCCGGTTTTAGTCAGCGTAATTGCAGCTCCGCTTTACGTTGCAACAATCGTGTCTTTAAGCAAAATGCTTATTGAACTTTTGGATACTATTTTAATAAACAAGCATTCAAGAAACATTTTCTACTTTGCCATTTTTATAGCGTACATGATTTTTGTTGCCACTGTGAATATTGGTAACAAAAATCCAAGCGGAATTGTGCTCGGCTCAAGTTTCTGCGCTGCGTCTGCTTTTACGCCGTTAAGTGCGGCTATGGCTTTGCCTCTTGACGCCATTAATGGCAATTGGCTTGCGCTTGTTATTCGCTTCTTTATTTGCGTACTAACGATTGCTGCTTGCTTTGCAATCTCTGTATTTTGCGCAAAATTAGAGCCGAAGCTACTTCGCGGCGAGCAAAAAACAGTTGTTAAAACTAAAGGAATCGGCTTATTTGCAGCAGTTCCAGACAACACAGTTGGTGCGATTATTGCGCGAATTATTAGCGTTATGAGAAGAGACATGCGTCAACTGTTTTTGCTTCTTACGCCGCTTTTTATGCTGATAGTTGCAGGAGGAGCTACTTTCAAAACTAAAGGATTTGCTTCTATGGCACAGGACTTAGGTGTTTCTTGCTGGCTTATCTATGCTGCTTCGCTTATGGGCATGGTTGTTGGAAACAATATTGCATACGATGGCACAGCTTTTACTATGCACGCGATTATTGGTGTAAAAGGCTTGCACGATCGCTTAGCGCACGCAATAGTTTGGTCCGCCATTTGCGCTGTGTATTTTGCGATTCTTGGAGTAGGAGTTTACGTTTTTCTTTTCTTCGTATTAAATGTTCATCAAAGTGTAAATGCAATTCTGTTCCAAACTCTTTCACCAATCGGAATAGCTTTTGCTACCATAGGAATCGGCTTAATCTCTTCGTGCATTGCAATGTACCCTGTATCATCAATCGAAAAGCCATTTTCTAGGCCGCAAGGCTCTGCTGGCGCTAGATCTTTTGCTCCAATAGGTTTTATGCTGCTATCTTTCGTATGCATGATTCCGTCTATTGCTTTGGCTATTGTGTTTGTGGCTATTAACATGAATCTTTTGTGGATTGCAAGCATACTGTTTGTAATAAACGGTGCAATCGTTCTGGTTGTTGGCGTTATTTTGGGCGGTAAAGTGATGGATAAGCGCATAATTCGCATTGTAGAAAACTTGCGCAGATTCGCATCGATTACTGCTTGAGTATTACTGCGCACGCCTTTAAAAATTATGCGCACAAACTTACTCTCGGCATATGCAAGTGTATAGTTTGTATAGTTGTAAAGAATTGCAATTAACTTAAGTACATACACATACAACTTAAGTACATACACATAGGCGGCGTGCGCATGCAAGACGATGAAGACCTTAAGAATCTAGATAACATAGTCGAGATTCCAGAAGATGCTTTCACGTCGAAAGAGGCTAGGGAAAAAGCTGGTTTTAAGTCCAGTTTGCAAACAATATCGCAAAAAGTACCCTCGCCAACAGTATCGCAAAAAAAGCAAGCCGAAACATTGGATGAATCGCCAGCAACCGAACTTAGTGTAGAAAACCACGCCAATGGCTCTAGGCTAAAAAACCGTTTTCTAGTCTGCTTAATATCGGTAATTGGCGTAATTTCTTTAATGGGTGGCTATATTCTGTTTGATTGCCAAGATATTTTGCAAAATCGTTTTATTAATCAGTTTGAAATTGCTGCGCGTGATCATAAGATTTTTCAAAAGTTAACTAGCCCCAAACCTAAGAGATTAGCTAAATATGCTAGCTTGATTAAGCAGGTGGATAAGAATAAGCCTGTTGACAAGTCATCTGCGGAAAAGATTTTGAAGGAATTTTTTGAATATCCAGGTCTTGGTCCTAATGCTTCAGCTGTTATTGCTGATGCAAACGGAAAGATTATAGCTGCTAAAAATGAAAATCTTGCTTTGCAGCCGGCGTCTACTATGAAAACGCTTACGGCTCTAGCTGCCTCGCATGTTCTAGACATGGGATCGACTCTTTCTACAACAGTTTACGCAAACTATGTTGGAAGCTCTAGAAATGCTGATTCTGCTGTATCTGGAGTGAAAAATGGTTTTGCTAGGCTCGTTCTTCATGGCGGCGGCGATATGCTGATGGGTGCTGCAACCAATGATCCAAATCATGTAAATGGTAGAGCTGGTCTTGAAACCCTTGCTAGCAATACTGTGAATTCGCTTAAAAAACAAGGTGTAAAAGTTGTTGAGCTTGCTGTTGATGATTCCTTGTTTGGAGAGAAACGCTATCCTGATTTGATTCATGAAAATGATGAAGAAGGACGTTTTTATGCGCCAACATCGTCTTTAGCTGTTGATGAAGGCAGAGATCGTAATCTTGCAGCATGGGTGGCTGCTGGCAATGATGCTGATGACCCAGATGATTATCCACTTTTAGATCGGCATCCAGCTGTAAGTACGGGATTAATTTTTGCGAATCTACTCAAAAAATTTGGTATTGACGTGAGAACTTGGAGCACTGATTCTGCAAAAATTGGCAAAACTTCCAAGATTGATGGATTATCATCCATATATGTTAGCTCTAGAAAACCGATGATTTCCTCTGATTTTAAGCAAATAGCCCGCGTTTCTTCTGCTCCACTTAACGAAATTATGGCATATATGCTAAGGCATTCGGACAATTCTATTGCGGAAGAATTTGGTCGTCTTACTGCGCTCGCTATGCGTAAAAGTAATTCTCCAGAAGGTGCCACAGACGCTGTACGCGATGTTTTGCGCGATTTAGGCGTTGATGTAAACGGATTGCACATGTCTGATTGTTCTGGGCTTTCACCTGAGTCCGCTGTTCGCGCTGTGACTCTTGTGCAAGTTCAGGCTCAGAATCTTAAAATCGGTAAAGGTGCTGCTGCAGCAGAAGGCTTAGCTTTACCTGGTGTATGGTGCACTTCGGCACGCCATCGTTTGTCAGATCCTTCGGCAGCTGGCTTACTGCGTGTTAAAACTGGTTTTCTGGGTGATGTGTCATCTATGGTTGGCAATGTTTCTAGAAAGTCGGGAGGCGCGCTAACCTTTGCGGTTGTTGTTAATCCTCCTGGAGATGTTAACTACACTTATGTTGGCATTAATAAGATGATGGCCGAGCTGACTAATCTTTAGTGCGCGCCAACCTGCCGGAGCGCTTAAAGCGTAGCGCGCGAAGGCAATTTGGCGCGCTGAGCTTGCTTAAGGTTGAAAGCACGGTGTGCTTTCAACGCAAGCGAAGTCGTTCGCGCGCTGTAACGCGCGAGCGACTTACCGAGAATGTTGTTCAAAATGGAAAAATCAGCAACAAAATCGGGAAATCGCTAGCGTTCGCAAATAGTTATAGTCTGTGATTTTCTGCTTGCCGCATATCCGCTAGGAAGCGCTACAGGTTTTTGACCGTGCCAGTTTGTAATTAGTTCGTCGATTGATTCTATATGATTTGACGAAAAACGTATTCCAGCGGCGGTTAGAGCGCGGGCGATTATTCTGCGTCTTATCGAAGTGTGTTGTTTTGTTAAAGGTGATATTGCTATTTTTACTTCGTGTGCGCAAGAATCATAATTTTGCTTTAAAATCGTCTCTTTTTCTATTACGTCAACCTGAGAATTAATGTAATCTAAATCGTCTTGTGCAAATTTGGCACCTTTGGCAAGTAGTAAAGTCATGTCTGTAGCAAAAAACCGTGAAATATAAGGCATTAGAGTATGTCTTATTCTTGAGCGAAGAGGGTATGACTTTGGTAGTTCAACATCGCTTTGTGTTAAATCGCCGTTTGTTGGATCATCCCACCACTCAATTCCCAAATCTTTGCAAATATTGGTTGTTTCAAGCCTTCTAAGGTTAATTAGCGGTCTAGCAAAACGTATTCCACTTCGAACCGTAATATTTTTCATTCCAGCTACAGCCTCAAGACCTGCAGAGTCTCGTAAACCTATAATCACTGTTTCTGCTTGATCGTCAGCCGTGTGCGCTAAAAGAACTGCGGATGCACCCAAATCCTTAGCCGCGTCAATAATAGCAGCGTATCTAGCGTCTCTTGCTGCAGATTCTTCTCCTTTTTCGCCATCTTTAACTTGCACGGACTCAACGAATATAAGTGATTTGTCTACTCCTAAACTTGCAACAGTATTAGCAGCGTTTTGTGCAACTTTTGCGGATCCTTCTTGCATGTTGTGGTTCACTATAATCGCTGCACATCGAATACCTCTGCTTGCGCACACTTTGACTGCCAGTGCTGTTAATGCTAGCGAATCGCGTCCTCCAGAGCATGCTACCAGCACGATTGGTGCGTTTGGTAAAGCCAAATGTTGCCCGTGCTGCAAGAATTGTGGACCTTGCACTTCTAGCCCAAGATTATCGAAGCAGCGTTTTACTTCGCCAATTCCTTTACGCCAACTAGGTGAGTAAACCATGCTTATAGTCTAAATCATAATGCGTAAGTTGTAACACGTCCGTCATTCGTTTATGCAATCATAGTTAGCATGCAGATTGCTGATATAAGAGATGATATTGATTACGAATTGATCAGTCACGAAGAACTTATGAAGCGTATTCGTGAGGTTGCGGCTCAAGTTAGTAAAGACTACGAGAACCGCGATATTTTGCTTGTTGCAGCGCTTAAGGGTGCTGTTAACACGCTTGCTGTTTTCTCGCAGGAGCTTAGTCTTAACGCGCCGATGGACTTTATGAGTCTTTCCAGTTATGGCAGTGGCACTAAAAGCAGTGGTCAGATTACGGTTCGTGAGGACTTGACTACTGATGTTCGCGGACGAAACGTGCTTATTGTTGAAGATATTGTTGATTCTGGCAAGACTTTGGATTGGCTCGTTAAAGAGCTTAAGAGCAGAGGCGCTGCGAGTGTGAAGGTGTTTGCGCTTCTAACTAAACCTGCTCGTCGCGAAGTTGAAGTTGATATTACTTACGTTGGATTCGAGATTCCAGATGCTTTTGTAGTTGGTTTTGGAATGGATTACGACGAAAAGTATAGGAATCTTGATTCTATCGCGGTTCTTAAGCCATCTGTGTATGAATCTTAAGTATTCTTTATTGATTTTGAGTAGTAATCTTAAGAAACTTTGGTTAGTCTTAAAAAATCTTGATTAATTTTAGGTAATCTTGAATAATTAAGTACTGGATAATAGAAACCAAATAGTAGGATTTAATCCTAGTTTTAAGCATATATTTCTATGTAAGGAGCCTTCAGAAGGATCCTGAAAGGAGCCTGATTATATGGGCGCTTCTCCAATGTCGCCTCGCGGACCTATGGGTGGACCTATGAAAAGTCCTTTGGGAGGTAACGGTAATAATCCGTTCCTTCCGCCTAATTTTGGAAAAAATCCAGATAGGAATAGTGGGAATAATAAGAACAATAAAAACAAGAACGGCAATAAGAATCAGAATGGTAATGATTCGCAGAATGATAATAATCCTGATTCTCGTCGTAAGTTCTTTAAATCTCCTTGGACTTGGATTGTTCTTCTTGTGATATTGTCTGTAGCAGGATTCCAGATGTTTGTGCATAACGGTACACAGACAATTGATACGCAAGATGGCTTGGAGTTGCTTCATAAGCGTAGTGCAAATTATGTGGAGGTTATTGACAACAAACAGCTTGTAAAGCTTACGCTTGACAAGAAGTATGTTAAGCTCGATAAGCGCGATAAGCAGAAGCACGATTATGGAAAAGACGTGCAATTCTACTATACGATTGCTCAGAGTAAGACTGTTGTTCAGGATATTGAAAAAGCTAAGCCAGTTAATGGTTGGACTGTTAGCATGCAGTCTTCTAGCATAATTTCTTATCTGATCACATCTATGCTGCCGATTTTGATTCTGCTTGGGCTTGTTTGGTTCATGTTTGGCAGAATGGCAAGCGCTGGCGGCGGAATGCTTGGAATGGGTGGCGGCCGTGGACGCGGAAAGCTTTTGGAAGGTCAAACACCTAAGACTAAGTTTGCGGATGTTGCAGGTGAACAGTCTGCTGTAGAAGAAGTTGAGGAAATTAAGGAATTCCTTAAGGATCCTTCTCGCTACAAGGCTTTGGGCGCGCGTATTCCGCGCGGTGTGCTGCTTTATGGCCCTCCAGGAACAGGTAAGACTCTTCTTGCGCGTGCTATTGCAGGCGAAGCTGGTGTGCCGTTCTATGCTATGGCTGGTTCGGACTTTGTTGAGATGTTTGTTGGTCTTGGTGCTTCTCGCGTGCGCGAGCTATTCGATGAGGCTAAGAAGAACGCTCCAGCAATCATCTTTATTGATGAGATTGATGCAGTTGGACGACGCCGCGGTAGCGGTATGACAGGCGGCCACGATGAGCGCGAGCAAACGCTTAATCAGCTGCTTGTGGAGATGGACGGCTTCGATAACGACACTAACTTGATTATTATCGCTGCTACGAACCGCCCAGATGTGCTTGATTCTGCGCTTTTGCGACCAGGACGATTTGATCGTCAGGTTGCTGTGGAAGCCCCAGATTTGGAAGGTCGCGAGGCGATTCTTAAGGTTCACGCTAAAGGCAAGCCTTTTGTGCCAGACGTTGATCTTCATATGGTTGCTGTTCGAACTCCTGGTTTTACGGGCGCGGATTTGGCTAATGTGCTTAATGAAGCGGCTTTGCTTTGCGCTCGTTCTGGCGCTCAGCTTATTGACAATCGCGCTATTGACGAGGCGATTGATCGCGTTCAAGCTGGCCCTAGAAAGAAGTCTAAGGGCATGGCTTTGGATGAGTTGCGCAACACGGCTTATCACGAAGGTGGTCACGCGCTCGTTGCTGCTGCCTTGCATCACACGGATCCTGTTACTAAGGTTACGATTTTGCCTCGTGGACGCGCTCTTGGATACACGGCTGTTATGCCAACTAGCGACCGCTATTCTCAGTCTCGAAATCAGTTGCTTGATCAAATGGCGTATGCTATGGGCGGCCGTACTGCGGAAGAGGTTGTGTTCCACGATCCAACTACTGGCGCTTCTAACGATATTGAAAAAGCTACAGCAATCGCTCGTAAGATGGTTGTTGAATATGGTTTCTCCTCTAAGCTTGGTGCCGTAAAGTGGATGGACGCTGATCAGGATTCTTCTGGTTCTTTGGATTCTTTGCAATCGCGTAAGTTCTCTAATAAAACTGCCGAAGTGATTGATGAAGAAGTTCACAAGTTGATTGAAACGGCTCACACTGAGGCGTGGGAGATTATTAATAATAATCGTGATGTTTTGGATGAGTTGGTTCGTCAGCTTCTTGTTAAGGAAACGCTTAACGAGAAAGAGCTTGAGCAAATCTTCTCTAAGATTCGTAAGGCTCCAGAGCGCGATTTGTGGCTTTCTAATTCGGATCGTCCAGATTCGCCTCTTCCTCCTGTAGAGATTCCAGAAAGCTTGAAGCGAAATATTGGTGTTATTAAGGATGATGCCTCTGAGGGTGATTCTTCTAAGGATAATACTGAGGATAATGCTGAGGATAAGTCGCCAGCTGATTCTACAGATGAAGATAAAAGTCTAAAATAATAATTTAATTTAAATAATAATTTAATTTAACAATTTTACGCGCGGTGTTTAGCGATTATGCAAAGCATCGCGCGTATAATATTTTTGGGAGGCGATTATGGACACAATTAAGTTAAGTGGTATTAAACCTAGTGATACTGATGCTTTTATTGGCTTATATACTCGCCTTAGTGTTGATGCTGTTTTGAGTTTAGATTTGAGGGCAGCGGTTGCTGGCGACTCTACCCAAACGGTTGATATTGCCCAGATTTCTAAAAGACTTAGCCGCGTTTTGGACTCGTGTGTTCAAGATGATGATATTGCTAAGAATTCTTCGATTTGTTTGGAGCTTACGGCTGGAAGGCTACTGGATTCAGCTATGAAATCTTGGCTTGTTAAACAGGCAGAGATTACTGTTAATGCGCAGTTTAAAGCTGATTTTAACGATGCTTCTTATGATTTACCTAATGCAGATGGCGTGTCTATTACGATTCGTAGGGTTGCAGACGATGTGGAAACATCGCAGATTTTTGGATTGGCGAATCCTACGGACGCGTCGCTTTTTGCGGCTGAGCAGAGGGAAAAATTACAAGATGAGACTTCGAAAGATGAGTCTAAAGATAAGTCGCAAGCAACCAGCGATTCTAATTCTTCTTTAGATTCTGTCTATAGCCAATCTGGCTATAATCCAATTATCACAACTGCAGTAGTGTCAATGCAGGGAGAAAAATCAGAGTCAACAAAATTCGCCATGCTAGATGTAATCACGAGTTTGGAGCAATCGAAAGAACCTATTTCAACTCAATTAGACGGCGTTTCGGCGTTATATCAGGTAAGCTCTGATAAAGGCGAAGAATATTCTGCAATAATAGTGGTATCTAGTACAATGGTAGAAGATGATTTAGCGCTTAAGATCAAAGAAATGCAAATTTCTCAAGAACAAAATTTGCGATTGAGAATTTTAGGCACGAGGCAATACGGATCTGATAGTTCAAACACAAAGACTATGGATTCAGATAGGCTTGGTTCACAGCTAAATGCTGCACAATTGGAGCCATGGATGCAAATTGAGCCAGATGCTTCAATTGACGGAGAACCACTTGCGTACAAACTTGCGTTTGCACCAGATGCAGCGCGAGTCGGTATTTATTCAGAACGTTGGATTATGGGAGAGTGTTGATGAAAGCTTACCGCACGCCTTGGTGGTACTTTGTACTCGGGGTGCTATTTGGATTTGTATTCGGCGCATTCCTGGTGTCTATTACGGAATCAAGCGCAATATCGCTTTCTGGTGCGCCGTGGGTTGTTCTTGCGTTTATGACAATTGGTGGAATAGTTACCTTTATTCTTACTTGGCAGACGCATCAGTATGTTACTGCAAAGCCAGAGGAGCATAAGCATTTAAATATGCAGCTTGCTGTTGCAGCTCTTATGCTTGCAAAAGCGCTTGGAATGGCTGGAGCGATTCTAACTGGCTGGTATGCTGGGCAACTATTCATGTGTTGGCCGCATGCAAATATTCCGCTCTATTCCAACATTATTCGTGAATGCATTATAGCTGGAATAGTATGTCTTGTAGACATGATTATTGGTATTGTGGGTGAGTGGATGTGCCAGCTTCCTCCAGAAGATGGTGCGGATGCATCAAGTGGTACTTCCGACAGGGCACAGTCAGCTGCTGCGATTTAAAATTATTTAAAATATAAAATTTAAAAATATAAGTATAAAACCGAAATACAAAACATAAACACAAACCTAAAATTTAAAAATCTGCTGTAATAATTTAATTTTAATTCAATTTAAATTCAATTTTTAAGGATGGTATATTACTTTGGCTGAATTTATTTACCAAATGATTAAGGCACGCAAGTCTTACGGGGATCGCGTGATTCTAGACGACGTTACCTTAAGCTTCCTACCAGGCGCAAAGATTGGCGTTGTAGGGCCTAACGGCATGGGTAAATCAACGTTGCTGAAGATTATGGCTGGTTTGGAGAATGTATCAAACGGCGAGGCTTCGATTACGCCAGGTTATACCGTTGGAATTTTGCAGCAGGAGCCACCTCTAGATGAAACGAAGACGGTTGGCGAAAACATTAAGATGGCATTTGGTGAGATTGCGCAAAAAGTAGCGCGTTTTAACCAAATCGGCGAAGAGATGGCAAATCCAGATGCTGACTTTGATGCATTGATGGAAGAAATGGGTAAGTTGCAAACAGAGATTGATGCTGCAAATGGTTGGGATTTGGATTCTCAGCTTGAGCAGGCGATGGATGCTTTGCAATGCCCAGACCCAGATTCGCCTGTTTCTGTGTGCTCTGGTGGAGAAAGGCGTAGAGTGGCGCTGTGCAAGCTTCTTCTTGAAGCCCCAGATTTGCTGCTGCTTGACGAGCCTACAAACCATTTGGACGCTGAGTCTATTCTTTGGTTGGAACAGTTCTTACACAAGTACGAAGGCGCTGTTATTGCTGTAACCCACGATCGCTACTTTATGGATAACGTAGCAGAGTGGATCTGCGAGGTGGATCGTGGTCAGCTTTACCCATACAAGGGCAATTACACCACTTACTTGGAAACCAAGGCTAAGCGTATGGAAATCCAGGGTGCTAAGGATGCCAAGCTTGCTAAGCGCTTAAAGAATGAGTTGGACTGGGTGCGTAGCTCGCCGAAGGCACGTCAGGCCAAGAACAAGGCTCGTTTGGAGCGCTACGACCAAATGGAGCAAGAGGCACGCAATTCCAAGAAGCTTGATTTTTCGGAGATTCAAATTCCTGCAGGTCCACGCTTGGGATCGCAAGTTTTGGAAGCGAAGCATATTCACAAGGCTTTTGGAGATCGCGTGTTAATCGACGATTTGTCGTTTACTTTGCCGCGTAACGGCATTGTTGGCGTGATTGGTCCGAACGGCGTTGGTAAGTCTACGCTTTTCAAGACGATTGTTGGCTTGGAGCCACTTTCTGGTGGAGAGCTTACAGTTGGAGATACTGTGAAGATTTCTTACGTGGATCAGAATCGTGCAGGATTGGATCCTAATAAGAACTTGTGGGAAGCTGTTTCAGGCGGACTTGATTTTATTGAAGTTGCAGGCGTTGAAATCCCTACTCGCGCATATGTTGCAAGCTTTGGATTTAAAGGTTCGGATCAGCAGAAGCTTACGGGCGTGCTTTCTGGCGGCGAGCGTAATCGCTTGAATTTGGCTTTAACTCTTAAGCAGGGCGGCAACTTGCTGCTGCTTGATGAGCCTACTAACGATTTAGATGTTGAGACTCTTGAAAGCCTAGAGAACGCTTTGCTTGACTTCCCAGGCTGCGCTGTAGTGGTGAGCCACGATCGTTGGTTCCTTGACCGCGTTGCCACGCATATTCTTGCGTGGGAAGGCGACGATGAGAATCCTGCAAAATGGTACTGGTTCGAAGGTAACTTCCAAGCTTACGAAGAAAATAAGATCGCACGCCTTGGTGAAGAAGCTGCTCGTCCTCATCGCTTGCATCGTAAGCTTACTCGCTAAATCGCGTATAACTCGTGCTATCAGAGTAAAACTGAATTAAAATCACGTATTGAGCTAAAAAGGAGAACAAATGCCGATACTTGATAAAAATGATTCTTCTAAAGTCCAAGAGTATGAGGAATTCATAAAACATTCGCCTTATGGAAACGCTATGCAAGATATGCGTTGGGCAGATGTGAAAAGCAACTGGATTAGTGAATACGTTTATCTAGAAGAAAACGGTAAGATTACAGCAGCAATGTCTGTTCTCGGCATAAAAGCTGTTGATGATAAAATGTTCCTCTATGCTCCTCATGGACCAGTAAGTGATTTTTATGATATAGAAACCACTAAGAAGCTGATTGAAGAAGCTAAGCCTCTTATTGAAAAGTACAATGCGTTTTTGCTGCGAATGGATCCTTGCGTTAAAAACGATCAAGATCTTGTTAAGAAGTATAGAGAGCAAGGTTTTACTTTTAGGAGCGATGGGGAAAAACTTCATTCTTTCTCCAATCCTCGATATGAGATGATGCTAGATCTTGAGGGTAAGTCTACGGATGATCTTCTTGCTGGGTTTAGTGCGATGACAAGAAGGCACATAAGGGCTTCTTTAAAAGCTGGCGTTACATCTAGGTGGAGTCGTTCTCAGGAAGATATTGACAAGTTCTATGAGCTTACTGAGATTATGGCAAAAAGACACGGTATTACATACAGACCTAAAGAGTATTTTGAGAGATTGCTTGCAGCTTATCCAGAAATGAGAATTTATAGCACGGACTATGAGGGTGAGACTATTGCGTGCATGATTGGTTTGCCTTATAACGGTGAATTATGGTACATGTATGGTGCTACTGCGACCATGCAGGGCAAGGTGAGCCCAGGGTATTTGTCTATATGGGATTTGATTCAGTGGGCGCATGAGCTTGGAATGAAGTACTTTAACATGGGTGGTGTGTTCTCACTTGATGTTAGCGATGGTCTTTATTTCTTTAAGTATGGTTTCTGCAAGGCTACTGATCCGTTTATTTGGATTGGTGAGCTTGATGTCGTTGCAGATGAGGATGCATACAGCAAGTTTGTTAATAGGTGATCTCCTGAAAATTTGCTATTTCTAGAGTGCTATAGTGCGCGAGTTGGGGTGAATCTGGTGCAAAGTACATCATGTCGTTCGCGCGCTACGCTTTAAGAGCTCATGCAGGTCGCGTCTCCCGTGTTTGTTTCTATTTTGCTCAAAAAGGGAACAAATGCGGGAATATTCTTACGTGATTTTGATTATCTTGTAGTGTTTTTCTTATCCCGCGTTAGTTTACTTGTATTCGAGTGTAACGGCATGTCGTGTATAGCTTATGCTTATCAATATCATTAATAAAAAATATATAGCGAAAATTTGTGTAAACCTTATTTTGTTAATGTTTAGTAAGGAAAATCAGTAATTTTTTAAAAAATAATATAAATCTGTGATTAAAATCACTCAACAAATTCTCTCAAAATTATTGAATTTTTCCACGGGGGGGGGGGTAGATTACTCTAATTGGCAATTTGCTATCTCTGTGCTTTGTTTTGTTAGTTATTCTACATTTTATGAACAAATATTTGCCTGTGATGCAAAAAGTCGAAAAGTATAGACGTCCTAAAAGGGTGAAGTATATGACGAGTAAACAAAATAGCGCGAAACACATATCCATATCTAAAAAGTGCACAAAATCTTCGTACCTAGATAATTCTGTTATCGATTCAATGGCGAAATCGATTACGTCTACAAACTTTGAGGCAACTTCTTCTAGGAGGGTCTCTGTACTTCCTAAAATTGCTTTAACAGCAGTGCTAGCAAGTTTGCTTGCATGTGGAGCAGGATTGCCATCTAACCATGCATGGGCTAATGGCGTGAATATGCCTGACGGCAGCTATAGGTATGCGAATCGTGATTCTTCTACAAAGGCGCAGAAGTATGTTGATATTAAAGCACTTCCTTGCGATAAGAATCAGGTAACTGATAAGAATAAGGCTGATAGAGAAACTTACGGACAGTATTACAAGGTCGAATACCAGTTTAATTCTCAGGGTGAATGGTGGGGTGGTCGACCATTTTGGTGGGCGAGCGTGCCTAAGGATGTTGACATTGTAGATAATAAAGTTACTTTGCATAAAGATGAACAGTTGACTGGTGATGGCGGTTCCAAACAAACAGGTGCAACATATGGAAAGGATGCTTGGAATCAGTCTGCAAGCCGTTTCTGGTTTAGTAAGAATACGGAGAAAACTGAGTTTGAGAATAACTGGAAGAGGATGACTGGTGAAGCCGGCGGTTATGACAACTCAGGTGATACTTACAATACTTCTACAGCATATATGAACGATACGAGTGCACTAATTATTAACTGGGAGAGTAGGGGCAATAGAAAATCTAAGATTAGCTTTGTTATCAAACTGAAAGATAAAACGGAGCCTTTAAAGTTTGCTGCAGGTGTGTACCAGGTGATGGGCAACTGGCATTACACTGTTGGCAAAGTTGAGATTGCTCCAACGTTGCCAGAGTATTCCAAGGAATTGGAACTTAATTATCCTCAGGCTACAGAAATTGCTACATTTGGACAGCCAACAGAGTCTGAGCGAGATAAAATACTCAGCAAGCTGTGGGATGCTAATAAGAGTAATACCGATGTGCTTAAAAAGCTTAAAGGTATGGAACAGACTCAAACTGAAGCGGCTTTCAAACAGGCTGTAAAAGTCAATAATGATGGTAGCGCGACTATTACGTACAAAGATGACTCTAAGGATACTATTTCTAAGGAGAATCTAACTAAGCGCTACGTGCCATTGTCAGAGCGCACAAAAATTACGTATCCAGCTTTGACTCCTGTGAAGAATACGTCTTCTCTTGATTCAACAGAGAAGACGCAAGTTGAAAATGCTATTAAGAATGCTAATCAGAATAAAAATATCAAGAGTGTAACTGTTGATGGTAACGGTAAAGCGACTATCACGTTTGATGATAAAATTGGCACTCCTTCCACTAAGACAATTGAAGGCCAGTATCTTGTAAAGAAGCAGCGTTCACTTGCGGATAAGTTTACCCCTTACTATCCAGTGCCAATGGCAGTTGGGAATCCAAGTAAATTGTCTGCATCTGAGCAAAAAACATTGTTAGAAAAAATCTATGAAATTAATCAATCTAACAAAGAATTCATGGATGCTATAGGAAATCCAAATACAGACGATGCTAAGAAAAAAGCTATTTCTGTTAGTAGTAATGGTGATGTAACTATCACTTATACTGATAAGTCTAATGATAAGCTCGATGGCAGCAAGATGGTGTATAAAAGTAAGCCACTCGCTGATTTGACGAATATTACACTTCCAGCTCGTACAGCAGTTGATAATGCTAAGAGTTTAAAAGAGGAAGAACAGAATAAAGTTAGAAAAGCTATATTAACAGCCAATAATGGTCTTAAAAGCAAGCTAAAAGGTAATAATGAAAATAGTGCTATCACATTTGATAATGATAAGCATATTATGACTGTTAAGTTTAATGATGATTCAACTTCTACCTTCGACTATTCTGAGTTGGCGTATACCAATGGTAATCCAGAAAAGCCAAAAACTGAAACAAAAAATAATAATGGGTACAAGTACAACATCACTAAGATTGCTATTAACGATAAGGATAAGCCGCAGGTTGCTGATTGGAATAGTTTTGTCATAAAGTTCATTCAAGATAATTGGAAAGTTAAATCAGGAAATGCTGAAATAACTACAGATTTTATAACTAAGACTGATGGCTTACTGAATAAACTTACCACTACTGGTGACAGTATAGGTAATGGAATGCAACTTTACAGATATAGTGGACAGTGGATTGAAAAAAATGGATCTAATCTTAAATTGGTTAGAGGTGGATTTGGTGGTGAAGATGGAATTGTAACAATTTATTTAGGCGACTCCATTGAAGTTAGAAAATCTAGTAAATATGGTGGTTCTGATTTAGCATTCAGTCTTACTAAGAACGACTGCTTCGTATCTAATGCTGCTGCTCCTCAGCCTGAAGAACTTAAGAAGGAAGCTGGGAATCTTATTGACAAGATTCTTAAGAAAAATGGCTTGAATGATCAAGAGATTAAGAAGTTCAAGGAAGATCATAAGAACGATATCAACAATATTACTAAGCCTACGGATGTAGACAATATCATTAAGTCTGCTGACAAGCATGGTAAAGATGAGAAGAAAAAGAAAGATGCTCAAAAGCAGATTGAGAATGCTCAGGATAATCTTGGTTTACCTGAAGATCAGAAGAAAGAACTCAAAAAGAAGATTGGTAATGAGACTGATCCTGAAAAGATCCGTGAGAAGATAAACGAGTTCCAAAAGGATCAGGATCAAAAGAAACAAAAGGAAGCTGATCAAAAGCAGCAACAAGCTGATCAGCAGGCTGAGCAACAACAGAAACAGCAGCAGCAGAAAGATAATACGAAGGTTGATACTGATATACAAACTCAGAATCAGCAAGAACAGCAAGACACAGGCAAGGCTAAAGAAGCTAAGAAGAAAGCTGAACTTGAGAAGCAAAAGCAGGCTGCTATTGATGAAATTCGCAATAATGATAAACTCAAGCCTGAGCAGAAAGAGCAGTTTATTAAGCAAGTTGATGAAGCTCAGGATACTGATGGTGTAAACAAAGCCAAGAATGACGCTACGTTAAAAGGCAATCAGAATCAGACTGCTTTTGATAACAGTAATAATAATGGTCTTGATACTGCTAAGCAAGCTGCTAAGGATACTATCGGTAAGCTTACTAATCTTAATGATACTGAAAAGCAGAAGTATCAGGGTGATATTGATAAAGCAAATAGTCTTGATAAAGTTGCAGAGATTCTCAACAAAGCTGAGTTTGAGGATGCTAAAGCTGCAGCTAAGAAGAAGATTGCTGATCTGAAGCAGAAAGGTGATCTTACTGATCAAGAAGCTACAGATCTAAATAATCGCATTGATAAAGCTAATGATTTGCGAGAAGTTGAGGGTATTCTTGAGGAAGCTGAGTTAAATAAAGCTAAGAGTGATGCTAAATCTGATGTAGATAAGCTCACGAATCTTAACAAAGCTCAAAAGGATGCTTTGAAGCAGAAAATTGATGATGTTGAAACTGATCCTACCAGCGATAATTTGAAGACTGTTGATCAGGCTAAGACTGCCATCACTGCTGTTGTTGCTAAGGCTAAAGAGCTTGACAAGAAGATGAGTGATCTTAAGACTCTTGTTGATTTGGTCAATAAACAGAAAGAAACTCTTAAGAAGTCTGATGGCTACAAGGATACATCTAAGAAGAATGCTTTTGACACTGCATTAACAAATGCATCTACTCTTGTTGATCTAACTAAGGGTACGAATGCTGATGGTGCCAAGGTTGATGAGACTAAGAACACATTAGAAAATGCTGTTAAGGATCTCGGTGGTAATACTGTTGACAAGTCAAAGCTTCAGCGTGAAATTGAGACCGCTTATGAATGGCAAGGCAAGAATAAGCAGGGTAAAGATGATTCTTCTATAAAGAAGAATCCAAAGTATGAGAATGCTTCTAAAAATAAGAAGAATGATTTTGATACTGCTCTGTCTAATGCAAAGAAAGTTTATGACCAAAAAGATGCTTCACAGGTGTCTATTAATGAGGCTGAATCTAAGTTAAGCAAAGCAATTGATGCTCTTGATGGTCATAATAAATCTGATTTGAATGATGCCATAAAGAAAGCAAATTCAAAGAAATCTGAAATTGTTTACAATAACGCGTCAGAAGATAAGAAATCTGCTTTTGATAAAGCGTTAAAATATGCTGAGGAAATCGAAAAGAAGCTTGGCGCATCAGATGTTGAGATCAGTAAAGCAAAAGACGACTTGGATAAGGCACTTAACGATCTTAATGGTAAGGTTAAAACTTCTGATTTGGAAGCTGCTGTAGAAAAAGCAAAGAAAATGAAGAAGTCAACAACTGATCCTAAATCTGATGGCGATCCTAAGTATGAGAATGCTTCTCAAGAAAAGAAGCAAGCTGTTGATACGGCTCTCAATCGCGCTGAGTCTGCTCTTGCTGACGCTAAGAAGGATAAGTCAAAGAACACTCCTGAGCAAAAGCAGAAAGCTATTGATGAAGCATTAAATAAACTTAATGATGCTATTAGTAATCTTGATGGTGTTGACAAGACTAAGTTGACAGGAAAGCTTACGGAGGCAAAAGGTAAGAAGGATACTCCTGCTTATAAGAATGCTTCTAATACCAATAGTAAAGCGCTTGATGACGCTATAGCTTCTGCAGAAAATATCGTAAATAAAGCTGGTGCAACAGAGAAGGAAATTTCTGATGCTATCAATAAGCTTACCAAAGCTATCGATGGTTTGGATGGTCATGATATTTCTGATTTGCATAACGCTGTTGATAATGCCAATACTAAGAAGTCTAAAGTGTCTTACAAGAACGCCAATCAAGATAAGCGAGATAATTTTGATAAGGCTCTGAAAGCTGCTGAAGAAATCTTGAAGAACCCTAATGGTAAGACTGAGCAGGCAATAAAGACTGCTAAGGATAATCTTGAAATTGCATCGAACGAGCTGGATGGCGTTGTTGATACATCTAAGCTGCAGTCTGAAGTTACTAAGGATACTGATATAAAGGATAAGCCGCAGTATAAGAACTCTGATAAAGATAAGCAGACTACTTTTGATCAGGCTCTTATCGAAGCTCAGAATGCTTTGAGTGAAGCGAAGAACAATAAGTCTCAGAAGTCTCCTGAGGATAAGCAGAGTGCTGTTGACAATGCTTTGAAGAATCTTCAGACTGCTGCATCTTCGTTGAATGGTGTTGATATTAGTGCTTTGCAGGAAGAGATTGCTCTTGAAGGCACTGTGAGAATGTCTTCTGCGTACCTCTATGACACTTCGGATAAAAAGACTGCATATAATGATGCTTTGCAAGATGCGCGAGATCTCGTTTCAAAGTTGGCTGATATATCTGGTACTGGTAAAGATCTTGCTTCTAAGACTCAATCAGAGCGTCAAGCTCTTGTTGATTCTGCTTTGAAGAAGCTCCAGCGGGCTAAGAATGCGTTGACTGGTGTAGCTCCTGCTCAGTCTCTGTCTCCAGTTATTCCTGTGAATCCAGAGTTTGAGCAAAAGCCTGTTCCAGTTCCAACTCCCGATACAACTCCAACTCCAGAGCAAACTCGTGATTCTGGTTTTGGTATGAATGATAATGCGCCAGCTATTGTAGATAAGGGCGAGTTGCATTTGCAGATCGAGGGTGCTGAATCCGATTTGCAATCTAGCGATAATGCCAATGGTTCGCAGCAGAACAATGTGGATGATAACTCTAGCAATTCTATTAATTCAGGGAATGTTAGCAAGAGTACAAATAGTGGTAATGGTGTCACCAGCAGTTCTGCTGCTAAGCAAGATAATGCATCCAATGATAATGGATCACATGATGCAAATATCGATTCTGGTGTAGAGAATTCTCCAGCTGTTAAGCAGGCGGATATTGATGTTTCTAAGGCAAAATCTAATGTTGATAGTGCTTTGGCGGAAGCTAAAAAGGTAGCGGCCGATCCTCATAGCACTCAGGAACAAGTGAATGCTGCTGTTGAGAAGCTGAGTGCTGCGCGTAAGGCTTTGCTTGCTGCTAAGTCTCGTGCTTCGCAGGTTCGTGATGAGGTTCGTGCTCAGGTTATTAAGAATTCTAAGTCTGCTGGTATGCGTGCTTATTCGAATGCTGAAATGAGTAGTGATAGTAATAAGCGTGGAGAAATCAGTGGCATGAATACTGGTTCTGTTGTTGCTCCTACTGGGCTGCTGGCATCGCTTCTCGCTGCTGCTGGAGCGCTATTTGCTGCTCGTCGTGGTGGATTGCGCAAAAATAAGTAAGCAGTTTTAGCAGTGTAAATTGGTTGCTCGGTTTTATAGCTTTTTGCTTGTAGCTGAGCAACTTTTTTATTCTCGTAACCTGTATGGCTGACTAGTTTATAACCGTATGCACTTATGCAGGTCATTTTTTACTTGTATTTGTACGTGCTATGGGGTGAATATGGCGTAGGGTGTGTTTCGACGTTAGCGCGGTTTAAGTGCGCTCACGTCTTTGCCTGTGTTTGTGTATTTTCGCCCGTGTTTGTAGTCGTTTTTGCTCAAATGATAAACAAACTTGGGAAAATATTCCTTTAGGATGCACGTAAATTAGGTCAAATCTGGTATAAAGTGCGCAATAGTTCGCGTATATTATGTAACGCTTATGTAATAAATGTTTTTGCTTATAGTCGAAAGCGCATCAATCTTTTAATATTTGATTTGGATCAAATATTAATAAGTACAGTGTCTCTATTCTCAAATGTACGGCTATGCTTAGAATTGATTTCTAAACTGTTTGCCACCGAAAACCAGTTACTTTGTACAACACATGTACTTATACATATAGCAGAAAATATGCACATGCACTTTTTATTAAAATTGATTATCTTCATTGATTATCCTAATTATGTAAAAACATTTAGCTATAAATATTTAGCCCTTTACTGATCCAGCTAAAAGACCAGAAACTATCCACTTCTGGCAGAAGCAGAAGAAAATAAACACTGGAATCAAAGCTAATACAGTCGTTGCCATGAACAAAGGCCAGTTTGTTGTGAATTGTTGTACAGCATTGTAAACCTGTAAGACAACAGTCTGTTTGTCTGTTGATGATAAGAACACGCTTGGTAAAAGAAAGTCATTCCAAGTGCCCATTGTTTGGAAAACAACTACGGCTACAATAATTGGACGTATAAGAGGCAGAACTATAGTCCAATATATTCGGAATGGTCCTGCGCCATCAATTTTTGCTGCTTCAAATAATTCTTGTGGAAGAGCTTTCATATAGCCAACAATAAGAAAATAGCAAAAGACGCAGCTACCCATATATAGCGCTACAAGACCTGTAAGAGTATCTGTTAAACCTATTGAAGATTCCATACGGTATAAAGGCAATAAAGTCGCTTGTACTGGTATTGCAAATGTAATCATTAGGATTGACCCAATAATCATAGTAAAAAGAGATTTTTTCTGTACTACACCATAAGCTGCAAGTGATCCGATTAATACTTGCAAAATAACAGCAACAGCAGTCACAATAATTGTGTTTATAAATGCTTGAATGATTGTTCCATCTGCAAACGCATCTATGTAATTATTCCATAACCATTGTGTTGGTAGCTGCAATGGGTGTTTAATCATGTCGATAGGTGTTTTGAATGAACTAATTACAACGTAGTACAGGGGGACAGCGCATATTAGAGCAATTGTCCAAACAACTATAGTTCGAACTGTTTGAGATACGATTTTGTGACGCTTATTCATTATTGGAATCTCCTTGCAACTGTGCTTGATACCTTCATTTGGATTGCAATAACAATTACGCAAGCAATCGTGAATAATGTAGATAATGCTGATGCTAAACCAACGTCAGATTGTCCCATGCCGCGCATAATTATCGCTTGAGTTATGGTATTTGTGGAATGACCAGGACCTCCAGCGGTCAATGTGTATGGTAAGTCGTATATTTTCAAAGCAGTTGTCATCAATAAAAATGTTGAAACAACCATTCCTGGAATTAACTGTGGCAAAGTTATATGAACGAATCGCTGTAAACCATTCGCACCATCTACTCTCGCTTGTTCATAGAGATCTGCTGGAATTGCCTGAAGCCATGCGATGTATAAAGTAGCATGCCATCCAACTTGCATCCATACTGCTACGAACATTACGCAAAAACGTGCCCAGTTATCTTGAGAAAGCCATTGAATAGAAGGTAAGCCAAATGTGTGTAAAACTTGATTGGCGACTCCAGAATCTAAAGGAGAAAAAATGTATTGCCAAATTAGACCAATTACCGCTTGTGCTGGTACTCCTAGGAAGAAGAATAATGATCGCAAAAAACTCTTACCAATCATTGCTTGATTTAAAACAACGGCTAGAGGAATTGCCAGACATGTAACTACGATGGTAACGATGAATGAATACATCAATGTAAAAATTAATGCTGAAAGTAATGATGTGTCAGAAAAGACTTGTTGATACTTTTGCAAGCCGATGAAGTGAAAATTTAAATCGTAGCCATTGAAATCAGTAAATGAGTAAAAAATTGATTGCATTAAAGGAATTAAAGTTAACACAATAAAAATAATCACTATTGGCAATAGGAACCAAAATGAAGTTAAATTATCTTTAAAGTCAGCTGAAGATACAGAAAACTTATGTCTTATTTGCTCAGAATTGCTGTTATTGTTTGGTGAACACCTCATAGTAATGCCCCCTCTATGATCTACAAATCTGCTATTGCTAACAGGATTACAGATGCAAATTACTCTCGTCAATGAAAACGGGTTGCACTCTGTAACAGATTTTACTGATTTAAAATTTCAGAGTGCAACCCATTCTGCTTATACTATTTCATCGAATTCCATTTATCGTCTAACAACTTAGTGAATTCTTTTGGAGTGATTTTTCCTTGAACTAGCTCTTGTTGACGAGATGCCATTTCTGTCATCATTGCGCTAGGAGACTTGGAGAAGTTCACCCAGTAGAATTTGTTATTTTGGAAATAATCTTTAATAACTCCAGCAAGTTCAGCAGGAGGATCTGCGCGATACTTATCAGATAATGACAAAGTTCCAGCATTTGTTGTGAACGTCTTAAGACCATCCTTGCTGTTCAAATATGCTAAGAATGTTTTTGCTGCTTCTTGCTGAGCTTTAGATGCTTTAGCTGCAATAGCGAATCCTTGGTCAGGGCCACCATTAATCCACTGCTCTCCATTCTTATAAGAAGGCATAGGAGCAACACCAAAATTAATTCCAGAGGCTTTTACATCTGCCAAATCCCAAGGACCAGAACGCATAACTGCAAGATTTCCAGTGACAAATTCTTGCTTTACCTGATCTGCTGTTAGGCCAATGCTCTTATGAGGAATGACTTTTGCGTCTATAGCTTTAGCCCATTCGCTCAATGCTGGAGTCCACTCTTTACTAAATGTTGAAGATCCGTTCCAGATTACTTCGTCTTGCTTATCGTTTTTGTCAGAAGCATATTTACTTGCTAATAATGCCTCGAATGTGCCAGATGGCTGTGTGTTAAAATCTTCCAAGAATGCGACTTTACCAGAATCATTAATCTTCTTGCCCATAGTAATAAAGTCGTCCCATGTCTTAGGGAATTCAGTGTATCCAGCTTGCTTCAAAATATCTTTATTGTAAAACATTGCACCAACCCAAGCAGAAACTGGCATGCCATATGTTTTACCGTTGTGTTGGAATAGCTTGAAGTTTGATTCATCAATTCCAGAGAAGAATTTTGATCCTGAAATATCCAGAGCTTGACCAGATTGCATTATGTCAGTGCGGTTATCCATTGTTAAATTGAAAATCGTCGGAGGAGTGCCGCCAGCTAGTCGAGTTTGCAGAGTTTGGATGTATTGCGTTGAATTTTGACCATATTGCGCATCAATCTTAATATTTGGATGTGCTTTTTGAAATGCTGAAATTACATTGCCTATCTGATTTTTCTTGAAGTAAGAATAAAACGAAATAGATACTTTTCCAGCAGAATTTCCATTGCCACATGCTCCCAATGGTAATAACACTGTGGCGAGTGTCACCAGTGCCACCGCCGTGCGCTTTACATTTCGAAACCCACACCTCATTGTGATTTCCTTTCTTTGTGATAGCAAATCTTCTACCATCTTTTCAATACGTATTAGTACTGATAGGTACAGTATGACACATATCTTATAAAAATGCAACTTAAATATAGTTATATGTGTTTTTAAAAAGATATATAACAAGCGTAAAAATAGTGATTTATTAAGGGATTTCGTTATTTATGAGCAGGATAAACTTGTATGGATAAAGAATATTTTATATATATTAGACAATATCCATTATTAATATTATAGTAATAATACGTATTAGTAATAATTGAATGTATACAGATAATATTTTTTAGGATGCAAGATGAACGTGGAAATTAGTCGCACAATGGATGTGCTAAACACAGCAGACGCAACAAAAACAGATGTAGTTTCAAATGTAGTCGATAAATTTGTAACCACAATTAGGTTGCTCGAAGGGGAGCGCTGGTGGGGTGGAACAGTAATTGATGGGATATATGAACCATTTGGGAAACAAGTATTTACAAGAGATTTGTCTGAATGGACTCAAAAACTAAGAGAAGTTCCTGAAGCCTCAAATCAATCTTCTCCGCTACTAATATCTACGTGTGGACGATATGTATGGTGCAAAGAACCTTTCAAATTTACATTCGCAGATAGAACTCTATCGATAGAACATTCATCATCTCTAACGTTTACCAAAGTTGGAGATAAATTATCTGATGCTTATAAGTATGCTTGCAATAAATATTTTCCACCAAGCGGTAGAAGTATACCTGCAGATCTTATTGATAAGCCGCAATATAATACTTGGATCGAAATGCCTTATGCTCCAACGCAAAATAAAGTAGAAAATTATGCGCGTCAGATTCTTGAATTAGGAATGCCATCTGGAATCATTATGATTGATGACAAATGGTCACCTGATTATGGTGATTGGACATTTGATATTTCGCGTTTTCCAAAACCTCGTAAAATGATTGACTCATTGCACGAACAAGGCTTTCGTGTAATGCTTTGGCTCGTGCCTTTCATTAGTCCTGATTCTGAAAATTTCCGTTATTTGGAAAAAGAAAATCTTTTATTGAGAAGTGTAAATGGGGAAACAGCAATACGACGATGGTGGAATGGCTTGAGTGCTGTTTTGGATTTGTCGCATCCAAAAGCAATCTCTTGGTTAGAAGAGAAGCTTGATGCTCTTAGACAAATAGGTGTTGATGGGTTTAAATTCGATGGTGGTGATTTTTATGAGTGTCATAACGATGACATTTCATACGAATCAATGACGTCTGCAGAATTTTGTGAGCGATGGGCGAAATTCGGGTTGCGCTACTCTTACAACGAGTTTAGAGCATGTTGGAAAATGGGTGGTCAGCCTTTAGCGCAGCGCTTACGAGATAAGCCACAATCGTGGGGGGTTGAAGGTCTACAATCGCTTATTCCAGAAATAATAGCTCAAGGTCTTATTGGTCACGCATTCACATGTCCAGATATGATTGGTGGAGGCGAAATTGAATCTATGCAAAATGCTAATAGTATAGATCAAGATTTCTTTATTCGGTATGCACAGATTGCAGCATTATGTCCTATGATGCAATTCTCTACTTTACCTCACCGTGTTTTAGATAAAGAGCATATGAAAGCTCTAATTTGTGCTATAAGAACGAGAGAAGCACATTTGCCGACGATACAAAAGTTTGCATTAAATGCTGCTAATACTGGTGAGCCAATAGTACGACCAATGTCTTACCACTACGATCATTGTGAAGATATAATTGATCAATTCTTACTTGGAGACAGAATTATAGTGGCTCCAGCTCTTCATAAATATCAAAAACAGCGTTCTGTTTATATTCCTGATGGAAGTTGGGAAAGTGATGATAAAATTATTTTTGATGGACCAACTACTATCATTGTTGATACGCCGTTGGATCGAATTCCAATATTCACAAAAAAAATGTAGAGTATATTTTGTATATACTATATATTCTGTATATTTTGGGATTGATGGCAAGTAGTACAAAGGTTGTAATTGCTTAGCGATAGGTTGTAATGCAATGAGAATTTCACAAGACGGATTTGCCTACAAAGCTCCTACAAGTAAAGATGTAGCGACTTTAGCTGGAGTTTCGCAAACAACTGTTTCGTTTGTTATTAATGATAAAAACGGGATTGCTCCTGAAACACGTAACCGTGTACTCAATGCAATGCGCACACTTAACTATCATCCTAACGCTGGCGCTCGCATTCTTCGAACATCTAAGACGAACATTATTGCACTATTTGCAGAGATGCGTAGCAATAAAGATGCAAATGAAACTACTCCTTACATAGATACCATAGTTCGTTATGCTGAAGAACATGGATATGATGTTATTCTTAACACAACTGCACATGATTCAAAGAGTATACAAAGATTAGCTAATAAGACACTTTGTGATGCTTTTATCCTTATGGATATTGAGACTAATGATCCTCGTATACCAGTAGTTTGCCAATTGACTCAGCCAACAGTGCTAATTGGAAGACCTAGAAATGCGCAGGGCTTGGATGTCGTAGATTTAGATGCTCGTATTGCAGGACGCATGGCAGTTGATGAACTATATGAGACAAATCATCATCATATTGCTGTAATAGGGGAGCCTGTGAGTAACCCGTACTCTATAGACTTTGAAGAGCCTGAAAACATGTTCTTTATTCACGAGTTCCATATGGCCATACGTCAAGAATGTGAAAAGCTTAATATTCCGTATTCTATAATCCCAAGAAAATCTCCAGACTGGACAGGTTTTGTTGAATGCGCTGACAGATTATTGAAGTACAAAGATGATAGACTTGGTATTATTGTTCGTCAGCCTAGTGTGGCTCAGTGGTTGTTATGGTATTTGAAAGAACGAAATATTCAGCCTGGGAAAGATTTATCGGTTATCGTACATTGTTCTGATGATTATGCAGAGAGTTTCCCAACGCCTATTACTAATATTTCAACTGTTCCAAGAGAAGTTGCAAAAACTGCGATTCAACTAGTACTTCAGAGACTAGATAGTGAATCCAATCAACAGCATTCTGAATTTAAACAAAATAAGATTATTCCTAATCGCACTAATCGTGAGATACTTGTAGCTCCATCTAATATACATAGGAGAGCAACGACTGTTACATCATGGTAATACGCCTTTTAAGTATTTCATATGCAATTTGTGATATAAAAGTATTATGTCTCTTATGCGCAAAACAAAGCACGTGCTTATGAATAAACTTAAACGCGTGACATGTTTATGCGCAGCTGCGTCGATTTCTCTATTGGCGGTAGCGTCTTTGAGTGGGTGTGAGCCTAATAATCACGCGGTTGGGGATACGGGTAAGGCAGACGACATAGTTCACGATGGCATTGACGTAGAAGATATCAAGCTACTTATAGTTGGGTCAAAATCCGCATCTCTTGATTCCAAGCTTCTTCATTTATGCGAAAAATCTGGTTTGAGTGCAGCTTATGCTTCTGTGTCGGATGTTAAGAACGCTAATGAGGCTGCAAGGGATGCGATTAAGTCTGCTTCCGAGCAGCCTGTTTCTATGATATTGATTAACAACATCAATATTGATGCTTCAGATTCTACAGATTTAGGGGTTAAAAGCAATGCTGGTGGAGCGCATGTAGATTCAAAGGCTCGTGAATCTTGGATTGATGCGCTTAAATATGCTCGTTTTGCTGGAATACCAGTAGCTCTTGTGAATCCTAAAAATCCTCCAAAGGATTCAACTTTGTATGCTGCAAAATTGTATATTTTCAAGGATTTAGACAATCAAGCTTTGTTTGAGTTTAATAGGGATAATAAGTCGAATGTAGATAAATCGGGAAAAATTCAACATTCATCTCTTCTAAAAATCGTTCAATCCTTAATAGATAATACGCCTCACAGCAGGGATGTGATTATAAATGACAAGAACTAGCGTAATTAAGAAAGATTTGCCAGAGACTTCGCGGAGGCTGCAGATGCGTGATTTGGATAATTTGCGTGACATAAGTGACATGTCTGATTTGCCTGATTTGCCAGAAGTTAACGAATCTGGTTTAAATGCAGATGAAGTTTCTTATGCTGTGGAAAATGGCGACGTTAACATTACGACTAATCGAACATCTAGGTCTGTGCTTTCTATTGTGCGCGCCAACGTGTTTACACTTTTTAACGCGATTATCTTTGTAGCAATGGTGGTTGTTCTCGCTACTGGATCTTGGAAAGATGCCGTTTTTGGTTTTGTTATTTTGATTAACACTGGTATTGGCGTTGTTACTGAGTTGCGTGCAAAACACACGCTTGATAGGCTTTCGATTCTTGTGGCTTCGCGATCGATTGTGCGACGAGGCGGAAAGAACGTTTTTATAAACCATTGCGATATTGTGCTTGGTGATTTGTTATGGGTTCGTGCTGGAGACCAGGTTCCTGCAGACGTGCAAGTGCTTGAATCTTGGGGTCTGGAGATGGATGAGTCAATGCTTACGGGCGAATCTGCAACTGTACGTAAGTCTGCAGAGGATCGTGTATATTCTGGCTCTACCGCTGTTTCTGGTGTTGCTTTGGCTCGTGTTACGGCTGTGGGTGGCAACAGTTATGCTGCTAGATTGGCTGCTCAAGCAAAGGTTTACACTAAAACAATTTCGGATTTGAGCCGCGGAATTAACACGATTTTAAAGTGGATGACGATTGTTGTTGTGCCTCTTTGCGCTTTGCTTGTATGGTCTCAGATTAGTAAGGTTGGTGGTTTTGCGCTTGCGTGGCAGACTGGCAATTGGCGTAGTGCCGTGGTTTCTGCTGTCGCTGGTGTTGTTGGCATGATTCCAGAAGGTCTTGTGCTTTTAACTTCGCTTAATTTTGCTGTTGCTGCTATGCGCCTCGCTCGAAAAAAGACTCTGATACAAGAGCTAGAATCTGTGGAAACTTTGGCGCGAGTGGATTGTTTGAATTTGGATAAAACTGGCACTATTACGGATGGTGGAATCGCATTTGTAGGCGTGGATTTGCTTGATGACAATTTAAGTGATGTTGTAAAGCAGGGCAGCGCAGATGCTTTCGACTTGAATGATGGTTTGCGCGGTTTTGTAAATCAAGCTTTATTTGATTTGTCTAATGAAGAAAATCCAAATGCTACTGGTATAGCAATTATGGAAGGTCTTGGTAGCAAAGATACCTTTAGCAAAGGTCTTAATGATAAAAACGTTGAAAATCAGGGTGTCTCCTCTGGCTGCGTAATAAATAATCGTCTTCCGTTCTCGTCTTCTAGAAAATGGAGTGCTATTAATTACAAGCATAAAGATGGTAGTTTTGAAACTTGGTACATGGGTGCTCCAGAAGTTTTGGTTAGTGCGATCCGTGAGTTTCGTGATTGTTCTGACGGCAATTCTGATTCTAACTATTCTAATATGCGCTCGCATGAGCAGTTTGATCGTATTTTGCATAGTGTAAACGAATATGCTCAAAAAGGTGAGCGTGTGCTTCTCCTTGCTTTAGATGACAGCGATTCATGTGATTCTACTTTTTCTGATTCTCCTACTATTTCTTCTAATGCGCGTCCTGTTGCCTTGGTTCGCTGTTCGGAGAAAATTCGTTCGGATGCTAGACAAACACTCGCATGGTTTAGGCAGCAGGGAGTTAGATGCCGTGTTATTTCTGGCGATAATCCTATAACAGTTGCTGCAGTGGCTGAAAAAGTTGGATTAACTGGCGATTCTAAGCCTGTGGCTATGGATGCTAGGAATCTTCCTAAAGATGTTAATCAGCTTTCTCAGGTCCTTGAGAATGTTGATGTTCTTGGTCGTGTTTTGCCAGATCAAAAGAAGGCGATTGTTCAGGCTCTGCATGCTAAGGGTCATGTTGTTGCTATGACTGGCGATGGTGTTAACGATACTCTTGCGCTTAAAGAAGCGGATTTGGGTGTAGCTATGGGGAATGCTGCTCCTGCGGCTAAGGCTGTGGCTCAAGTTGTGCTTGTTGATTCGCGTTTTTCGCATCTTCCAGACGTGGTTGCTAGGGGTCGTCAGGTTATGGCAAACATGGAGCGTGTTGCAGGATTGTTCCTTGTTAAAACTGTGTATTCTGCACTTATTTCGGCTGGTGTTGTTCTTCTTGGTCTTCACTTCCCGTATTTGCCTCGTCACATAACTTATATTGGCTCGTTAACAATTGGTATTCCAGCGTTTTTGCTGGCTTTGGCTCCTAATTCAAGACGTTATATTCCAGGGTTTTTGCATCGTGTTGTGCGTTTTGCTCTTCCTAATGGTGTGGCTGTTGCTATATCTGTGTTGGTTACGGCTGTTTTTGCTCCTATGATGTTGGTGCGTGGTTTAGATGCTTCTGGTGTGAGTGCTTCCAAGCTCATTGTTGGTGCAGCCAAGTCTTTGGATGTGACTCGTAGTATTTGTTCGGTTGTTGTTTTTGCGCTTGGTGTAGTGGTTTTAGCTACTGTTTCTAAACCTATTTTTTCTTGGCGTGGAATAATGGTGTTGTGCTTTGCGCTGGCTGGTGTTGTGGGTGTGTTTATACCGTTTGTCGCTCATTTCTTTGATTTGCACATTCCAACTAATGGGAACGATATGTTTGTTATGATTTGTGCAGTAATGTTTGCTTTTGTTGTGTGGATGCTTTTACACTTATTTAGCAGACTAATCGTAAGTTGGTTAGACAACAGTCATTCTTCTGATATTTCTGCTGCAGATATTTCTATGGATGAAGATGCTGATTAGCTTTTATTAGCTTTTATCAACTTTAGTTGGTTTTTGGGTTTTGTAGTGCATTTTATTTTTATGTTGAACGCAACGTATATCGAATCGCTGCGTGTCGTGACTTTGAAATTATGCTTACAATGTATATGTGTTCAGTATTTTAGAAATGTTTTCGATTGGTGTAGGACCTAGTTCTTCTCATACTGTTGGTCCTATGCGCGCTGCGAACGCTTTTGTTACTTCTTTGAAGGAAAGTGGAAAGCTTAATAATGTTGCGCGAGTTCATGTTACATTGTACGGTTCTTTGTCTCTTACAGGTTTAGGTCATGGCACGGATCGTGCTTCTGTTGCAGGTTTGGAGGGTAATTTACCTGACGATGTTGATACAGAACACATGATGACTATTCGCGAATATTGTAAGAAAACTGGTACTTTGACTCTTGCTCATAGTCATACTATTGAATTTGATTACGATTCAGACGTGATTTTTGAAAAGTGGAAGCGCATGGTTGCACACCCTAATGGCATGAGGTTTGTGGCTTTTGATTCTCAAGGTAATACTGTTGACGAGCAAGTTTGGTATTCAATTGGAGGTGGTTTTATTCGCAAAGGTAACGCGAATGATGCAATGGTTGGGTTGCATGATCGCGTTTTAGACGATGCGAATAATGTTGATGATTCTAAGTCTGACTCGACAAATAATTCTGTAAATGGCGATTCTTCCGTAAATTCTTCCAATGATTCAACTGTTCCTTATCCTTTCTCGACTTGTAAAGAGCTTATTTCAATTTGCAAAAAAGAACATAAGAATATAAGTGATATTGTTTGGCAAAATGAGCTTGCTTTGCATGAGGGAGATGCGCATTACGTTCGCTCCTATTTGCTACATGTGTGGAAGGTTATGAGCAAGTGTGTGGAAAATGGTTGTAATTCTAAACAGGAGATTCTCCCTGGAGGACTTGATGTTCCTAGGCGTGCTCCCAATATGTATGCTCGTCTTGCTGCTAATTCAGATATGCTTCGTCAGAATCATCGTAGGGCTGATTCAGCTTTAGAAAGCTCCGATTCTGCGTGGGTTAATCTTTTTGCACTTGCTGTGAGTGAGGAGAATGCTGGTGGTGGTCGTATTGTTACGGCTCCTACTAATGGTTCTGCCGGAATTATTCCAGCTGTTTTGCAATATTATTGGCGGTTTGTAGATAGTGCTAGTGAAGATGGAATTGTAAGATTCCTTCTTGCTTCTGGCGCTGTTGGATACCTGTTTAAACGCAATGCTTCGATTTCTGGTGCAGAAGTTGGATGCCAGGGAGAAGTTGGTTCCGCGTGTTCTATGGCTGCTGCTGGATTATGTGAGGTGCTTGGCGGCACTCCTGAACAGGTTGAAAATGCTGCGGAAATTGGTATTGAGCATCATCTTGGTTTGACTTGTGATCCTGTTGGCGGTTTGGTGCAGATTCCTTGCATTGAGCGCAATGCTATGGCTGCTAATACGGCGATTAATGCTGTGAGAATTGCTCTGCTAGGTGATGGTTCGCATATTGTTAGCCTTGATAATGCGATTAAAACAATGAAGGAAACTGGTCAAGATATGATGTCTAAGTACAGGGAAACATCTAAAGGTGGACTCGCCGTAAACGTTGTTGAATGTTAGATTGAATGTTAGATTGAATCCTAAATTAAATTTTGGATTAGATTAGGATTTAGATTAGGATTTGACTTTATATTATTGGCATAGGTAGCGGTTGAGTGCTAATCTAAATCACGCTATAAGATTACAGAACTGTTATAATGTTCGAAGTTTTTGGATAATGCTATTAAACATTAGTTGATTTTTGCAAATGTTTTAAGCATTTACATATGGCTGTAAGGGATTGGAAAAGATTATAAAGGAGGGCAATATGGCACAGGATATGCCAGAAGTAGTTTCGGAATTTGGTACTACGCCAACGGTGACGTTCCCAGCGTCTGAGCCGCCAGCGGGGCTTAAGGTTGTTGAGTTAGTAGAAGGTAATGGTCCTTTAGTTCGCGCTGGAGATACTGTGACTGTTAATTATCATGGTGTTGTTTGGGGCGCGGATAAGCCGTTTGATTCTAGCTTTGATCGTCATAGGCCAGCAAGTTTTGGCATTGGTGTTGGTCAGGTGATTCAGGGGTGGGATCGTACTGTTCCAGGTCATAATGTTGGCTCTAGGCTTCTTGTTTCTATTCCGCCTGAGTATGGTTATGGTTCTCGTGGAGTTCCTCAGGCTGGAATTGGTGGTTCAGACACTCTTGTGTTTGTGATTGATATTATTTCTACGCGATGAATATTGCGTGTGATTGATTTTTAATTTGCTGTTTTATTCTTTGTTCTTTATTAAGGAGATTACAAAATGGCTGAAGAAAAAACGATTTTGTTGACTAAGGAAGCTTACGATAAGCTCAAGGAAGAATTGGCTCATCGCGAAGGCGAGTATCGTGATGAAATTACTGAACGTATTGCTGCTGCGCGAGCTGAGGGCGATTTGTCTGAAAATGGTGGTTATCAAGCTGCTCGTGAGGAGCAGGGCAAAAATGAGGGTCGTATTAACGAGCTTATTGTTAAGCTTCGTAATGCTAAGATTCTCGAAGCTCCAGAAGCTGGCAGTGTTGGGAATGGCTCTCTTGTAACCTTGGAGCTTGCTGGCCGAGAAATGACTTATGTACTTGGCTCTCGCGATATTGCTGTTGCTACAGATTACGATGTTATTAGTCCAGAATCTCCAATTGGTGCTGCAATAATGGGCGCTAAAGCAGGTGATACTGTTAGCTATTCTGCTCCAAATGGTCGTGAGATTTCTGTAACTATCAAGGATTCTCATCCTCTCGCATAATAAATTTTTATGTGACAGGAAAGTTCATTTTTTAATCGCTGTGATTTTAAAGCTCTTATAGCTGCTAATCACAGCGATTTTTTTTTATTATTTGTTTTACATATTGAGAGAGTATTTGTAATGTTTTGCGTTTGCTAGAAATTTAGTTCTAGTTCTGCTTAAAACGTTAAATTTTTCTTAAGATAGTAACAACTTTACCCATTATTTTTGCGTGTGATCCATCGATAGGTGAATACGCTGGATTGTGTGGCATAAGCCAGACGTGACCATTGTCTTTTCTAAACGTTTTTACAGTAGCCTCATTATCTAGCAGTGCGGCAACTATATCTCCATTTGTTGCTTCATTTTGTTCTCGTACAACAACGTAATCTCCATCGCAGATTGCTGCATCGATCATTGAATCTCCATGCACTTCTAGCATAAATAGATTTCCGCTTCCAGTAAGTCTTTCTGGCAATCTCATAACATCTTCAACGTGTTGCTCTGCTGTTATAGGTGTTCCAGCTGCAATTCTCCCAACAAGTGGTACGTCGTGTGAGTGAATCAATGAGTCGTTGTTGTATATGCTTACATCTACTGCTGATTTTGTAATCAGTGTATGAGCTTTCTCCTTATTTTTCTTTAAGAAATCTCCAATAACCTCAATGGCACGCCCTTTATTGGCGCTTATTCTTATTAGTCCTTTCATTTCTAAGGCTCGCAATTGATGTTTTACGGAAGAAGGACTTCTTAAGCCTACAGCTTCGCCTATTTCTCTAAATGATGGAGGAAATCCATGTTCTTCAAGGCAATTTTGTATGGCATCCATGATTTTGCGCTGACGATCTGTTAGCGGTTCTGTGTTGTGCGCCGCGGAATCACTAATCTCGTTTGTGTTGATATTCATGGTGTCTCCTTTCGATGATTTTATTCTATGACAAACTCGCAAAAAAATCAAACATATGTTCGACACGCCGTTGCATCTTTAGAACAGATGTGTCAAGATTGATACACCTGTTCGATAGAACAAATGTTCATATGGATTTATATTGATTTAAATTTGTGAGAAAGGGTAATTATGCATAAGAGATCAAAAGCAACTGGTGCTTTATATAGTCAGTTTGCGAACAACGGTACTTGCGTAGATAAAACTTGTTTAAAACGAAATAAGTATAGTAAATCTTTTATTAGATTTATTGTTTTTGTTGCTTTAGTGTGTTTTGCATGGATTATTTTTACTCCAAAGCCAGCAGTTTCTGCAGTGTCAAAATCTTTTGTAACATACACTGTTCGTCCTGGAGATACTTTATGGAGTTATGCAAAAACTATAGCAAACAAAGACAGTAATATTTCTGATTCTGTAGATTATCTCATGCAAATTAATAATTTAGATTCAGCAGATTTAGAAGTAGGTCAGTCTATAAAAGTGCCGTTTATAGATGATTAATCAATGTAGATAATTTTATTCGATAGTTAAAATATGGAGGTTTATATGGATTGGATTTGCGAATGTGACTCGTATGATGAAGATTATAACAATGTTGTATTTATGGCTTCGTTGATATATGAAACAACGGTACAAGTAATTGCAGATATGGCTTTATACCCATCAATTCAGGTATTTATTGGTAAAATTTATCAAGAATATGGACAAAAATATGAAAAAATCGATTTATTTATATAACAAATATTAAAGCATATATAACATATTTTAATAATTTTTAGTATGCTAGATGTATGCATTGTCCTTTTTGTAAGAATTCCGATACTAAGGTTATCGATACGCGAATTAGTGAAGATGGATATTCGATTCGTCGCAGACGTGAATGCCAGATGTGTGGAAACCGCTTTACGACAGTTGAAACTACTCAACTGCTTGTTATGAAACGATCTGGTTCAATTGAGCCATTCGACCGAGCAAAGGTGGTTGCTGGTGTAGGAAAAGCTTGTCAGGGTAGACCTATAGACTCTGAAGCTTTAAAGACGTTGGGAATGGAAGTTGAAGCTGATTTGCGTGCTCGCGGATTAGCGCAAGTTACATCTGAAGAAGTTGGAAAAGCAATATTGAAACCATTGCGAGAACTGGATGAGGTAGCTTATCTTCGTTTTGCTAGTGTATATCAGAACTTCGCTGGCTTGAAAGATTTTGAACAAGCCATTGAGGATCTTAAAAAGAGTAAGCAATAACCCTTCTTGTTTGAACCATATATTTCAATAGGTCAAACAATGTACTAGGTTATTCGGGTTTAGTGTTTTTGTGTTTATTTTGAAAAATCAGCATCATCTTGTGTGCGCAAGATGACTAATCGCTGTGTTGGTCTTGTCATAGCAACGTACAGATTTGCTGCTGCTGTAAGCATAGATGCTGCTTCTTGTTCTATTTTAGAAGGTTGCATCAGAATTACGGCATCGTATTCTAATCCTTTAACGTCTTCAGGCGTGCAAACGCTAATCTGACTATCGTCTGAATTCTGTTGAAGTATGCGATTGTATTCTTTATCGGAAAGATTTTTACGAAGAGTATCTTTAACGATTTTATCAGTATGGTCTAATAGTTCATTAGGAACTATTATCGCTACGCGACCACTTCCATCTTCTGATACGAATTCTTTAAACAAATCAATGCAATATTTTGAAAGTGTTCTATCTAGTTCATCTTGATGCTTAAGTGTATGGGTAACAAGAGAATCAGGAACAGATCGTACAGCATTAACTGTGGAAATGTACAATCCAGAGTTGTTTGCCACTTTTCCTGCAGCATCTGAAACTTCTTTAGGGTTACGATAATTAATGGTCAACTCGTAAAGATCCCAGTTTGCATCTCCAAACAGTGAGCTCATATTCTTTTGCCAATGATGCGTTCCACCTAAAGCGGATGTTTGAGCAACATCACCAACGATTGTAAATGATCTAGAAGGGCAGCGACGGATTAGCATTCGCCAATCCATTGCTGTAAGCTCTTGAGCTTCATCTACAACCACATGACCATAAGTCCACTCTCTATCTGACGCAGCAAGATTGGCTACAATGCTTGTATCGTCACCTTGAATGTTCTCTATGAGCATATCTGCGGTGACGATTCCATTTCCAATGCCATTTTGAGCAAGTGTTTCAGAAGCGTATTGCTGCTCTTCGAGCTTTTTGCGAGCATTTGCAGCATTTTGTGCCTCAACTTTTGGATCTGCACCTAGAAGCTCCATAGCCTCATCAAGAAGCGGTATATCAGAGCGAGTTAGAGGACTACCTTTTGGTCTAGTTAATACACAAATATCGTCTTCACTTAACCAAGGAGCATATATGCGAAGTTGTTCAGGTTTAGAAAACAGCTGGTCAATAAGCCACGTGGCAGTCATAGGGAGCCAAGCAAGATTCAGAGTAATCTTAAGTTTCTCTTCCATACGAAGCTGAGATGTAATATCGGATATTTCAGACTGCGAAGGAGTGTAATCTAACTGTTCTAGGTATCTATTTCTAAGTGAACTTATAACTGACTTTACGAAGGTTTTGCGAGCCTGATTATGAGGTTGGTGTGTTCGTTGAGCATCTGATTGTGCAAGCTCAATATCCTCTCTTTTGAGTTGTACAGCAAACCCGTTTATGCGTAGCGTTGGTAAATCTTTAGGAACACGTATTCTTGCACAAACAGCGTTCTGAATAACGTTTTTCATGCGATACATTCCCTTAAGCTTTGCCGCATGTGGAGTATCTTCTGCAACAGCATGAACATTTGGGATCAAATCAGAAATTGTTCTACTTACAACACCAGTTTCACCCAAAGAAGGCAAAACTTGATCTATGTATCTTAAGAATGCCGAGCTTGGTCCTACAATCAGAACGCCTGATTTTTCAAGCTTTCTACGATGTGTATAAAGAAGATATGCTGCCCTGTGCAATGCTACTGCGGTTTTGCCAGTACCAGGCCCACCTTGTACAACAATAGTATGGTCAAGAGGAGCGCGAATAATGCGGTCTTGTTCAGCTTGAATAGTTGCAACAATATCCGTCATTTTTCCAGTTCTACGAGAACCTAGTGAAGCTAGTAAAGCACCTTCGCCTGTTAGAGTTCCCTGCTTAGAAGCCTTGTTTACCTCGTCTGCATGAATATCAAGAATCTCGTCTTCAACTCCAACAACCTCGCGGAATTTAAGAGTTATATGCCTACGCATAACGATGTTTCCATGGTGACGTGGCGTTGCCTCATAGAATGGTCGCGCAGCTTCTGCTCGCCAATCTGTAAGAATAGGATCGTGATTTTCACTGAGTAGACCAATCCTACCTATGTAGTGTCTTGTTCCTTCGCGATCATCAAGTCTTCCAAACACAAGTCTGTCTTCTACGGCTCTAAGTTGAGTTAACCGATCCTCATACATTGTTGCAAATGAATCACGTTCGGTGCGCTGAGTAGGAGAACCGTGTGATCCTGCAGCTCGTACAGCGTCAAGTCTTGTACGAACCGTAGAACGCAAGTCATCCAAGCGTCCGTAAGCGCAATCAACTGCTTGTTGTTCTTCGCTAAGTTGTGAGGAGTACGTAGACATTTGTGTCCGTTCTTCTTAAATGTTGAGCTAAAAACTAGGCGTTTAAGTATATCTCGAGGCTTATACACGGTATTTTCTAAGAAAGTTTTTGCGATGAATGCATAAAGTGGCACTTTTATGAAAAAAATATTATTTTTTTATAAAAAAGTGGGGATTTTTGGTGAGGAATGGGGTAAAATGGTGAACGATGTGCAAGTGGCATATTGCATGTTGAAAAGGAGGTGGAGTTATGGCTCGTAATAATGCGGATGATAATGCGCAGAATAAAGCCAATTCCTCCTTTATGCATGCTCAAAATCTCTCTGACAGTGATTCACAAAATATTGCTCAAGCTAATGCTCAGGGAATGCATATGCCAATGCAAAATCCTCAAGCGTACGCTCAGCCTTATTATGTGATGCCACAGATGTATCAGCCACAGCAGATTCCGCCAATGCAGCAGATTCCTTTTGCGCAACCCATTAACCAGGCTCCATATTCGGCTTTTAATTCCACTCCTTTACCGAATAATGAAGATTCTCGTGGTAATGGCATAAGCAATCAGAATCAGCAACAGAATCAAACCCCAATTCTTCTTGGTACATATGCTCCAAAAATTGATGGAAAAGGTCGTGTAGCTTTACCAGCGAAATTTAGATCTCAATTAGGGAATGGTTTTGTTATGGCGCGTGGTCAGGAACGTTGCGTATACGTACTGCCAATGCAAGAGTTTCAACGTATTACAACGCAGATTCAGCGCACATCTATGAGCAATAAGTCTGCAAGAGACTATTTGCGAGTGTTTCTTTCTGGCGCTGTAGATCAAGAACCAGATAAGCAGGGACGCATAGTAGTTCCACCAATGTTAAGAGATTACGCAAATCTTGGAGACGAGATTGTTGTAATTGGTGTTGGCACTCGCGCAGAAATATGGAATAAGTCTGCTTGGAACAAATACCTTGCAGATCGTGAGCAAGATTATGCAGATATTGCAGATGATGTTCTTCCGGCGGTGATCCAATGAAAGGTGATCCGATGAAGGACTTATCTACAATACACGCACCAGTATTGCTCGACGATTGTGTAAATCTAGTATCTCCAGCGTTAAACCACAAGAATTCTGTTGTTGTGGATTGCACGCTGGGTCTTGCTGGTCATGCAACAGCTTTTCTTAAAGCGGCTCCTCTTGCAACGCTTGTAGGCATAGATAGAGATGGCGAAGCTCTTGAGCTAGCTACGAAAAGAATGCGTGAAGAAGGATTAGACGAACGTTTTATTCCAGTACATGCAGCATTTGATGAAGTCGACAAAGTTCTTGAAGATTTAGCAATCTACCATATTGATGCAGCATTTATGGATTTGGGACTTTCTAGCTTGCAAATAGACGAAGAAGATAGAGGATTCTCATATTCTCACAACACTGCATTAGATATGAGGATGGACACTACACAAAGCATAACAGCTGCGACTATTCTCGCGACTTATGATTCGCATAAGCTTGCGAATATTTTCCGAGAATATGGTCAAGAGCGTTTTTCTGGTCCAATAGCTCGCAAAATTGTTCAAGTTCGTGAAGAGACTCCGATTACCACATCTGGTCAGCTGGTTGAATTAGTTGATAACGTCATTCCTCGTTCTCATCGTGCTCCAGGAAACCCAGCTAAGAGAGTTTTCCAAGCTCTTCGCATTGAGGTTAATGGAGAATTAGACAAACTTGCTAGGACACTACCAAAGTTGGCTCTGCGTTTAAATCAAGGTGGCAGGATTGTTGTTGAATCTTATCATTCGCTAGAAGATATTGCGGTTAAAAGATTCATGAACAATGGCTTAGAAGTAGATGTTCCAGCGAATATGCCTATTGTTCCAGCAGATGCACAGCCTTTCTTTAAGGCGCTAACTAGAGGAGCTGTAAAAGCATCTAAGGAAGAAATAGCAAATAATACTAGGTCTTCGTCTGTTCGCTTGCGTGCAGTGGAACTGATTCGAGATATTCCAGAACGTTGGATTAAGGAATTTGAATCTATTTCTAGAGGTATTGAAGAATCATCTAATTCTTCGACTATACGATTTGCACATAAAAAAGGGGGTAGGTTCTAATGATTAAACCATTAAAAAACCGTGCTCCTGGATTGTCTACTGTTACTGCAACAGCAGCTCCTGCAGGTCGTGTAAAAGAAAAAGTTGTTGGAGATTCAAGGAAAAATCGTGTTCTAAAATCCCTTCCATTGGTATTTAGCGCATCAGACCGCAGATCTTACACAGTAATGAACCGCTTGCATAAGGTTATAGAGTGGAGCAATACTCGTAAAGCGCCTCTTTTTAATGTGATTATCGTTGTTTTGTTCTTAGTAATCACTCCTACAACATCTCTATTGTTGCGCACAAAAATGGCAGAAATATCTTTTGAACAGGCTGCTACACAATCGAGTATTTCTAGGCTTCGTCAAGATGTAGAAACAGCGCAAACAAAATTAGATACTTTAGAGGCGGATCTTCCAGCAAAAGCGCAAACGATGGGAATGGTTCCGCAGCAAGGTGCAATAACCGTTGATTTAAGCGATTATGCAAATAAAAAGAAAGCTGAAAAAGCAATGCTTGATGCTAAGAAAGCTCAAACACAGGCTAGTTCTAAGAATCAAAAGTCGCAGCCCAAACAGCAGGCGCATGATTCACAACAATCTAAACAACAATCTAAACAACAAAAACCAAAGGATAAGGAGAAACATTGATGAGCCGCCAAATCAAGCAACGTTTCGCCAAATATTCAGGCAAAGTTAATGGAGTTGTTAATTCTATTAAAGACAAAGTTAATAGAACAAGCAATTCCAGTGGATTTTCAAAAACCAGTAAGTCTCTAAAAGATGGTATTAGTCGCGTTTTTAGCTTACTGAAGCTGATTAAAAGAAAATCGCAATTTACAAGGTTTAAAAAGGCCAGCACATACAATGCGAATTCTTATGAGGCTTACGGATCCTATAATCGGTCTGCTGCTAATAAGACTGCTGCGATGAATAGCACAGTTTTTGCAAAGAAGTGCGTAATTGTTGCAATTATTTTTGCGTTTGTTGCAACATGTGCAATAGTAAAACTTAGTTTTATACAGCTTATTAATGCTCGTTCTACTGCTCAGGCGGCTCAAGCAGAACGTATTAGGACAAAACCAATTCTTGCTAGAAGAGGTCGTATTTTAGATACAAACGGTTCAGTTCTTGCTCAAAGTGTTGAAAGATACAATATAATTGCTGATCCTATGAATGCGCAGGCGTTTAAACCTACTCCTTGCACAAAACAAACTGCTGGTAATTGTCATTCGATTAATGGTAAGGATGTTGAAGGTACTGGTGCCGTGGCGGTGGCACGTCTTTTAGCTCCAATTCTTCATATGAGCTCTGTTGAAATCGGCGGAAAGATTTCTGGATTGGGTCGTTACGCAGTTATCAAGAGGAATGTGAAGCCTTCTGTTAAGCGTGCAATTGACAAACTCAACCTTTCTGGTTGTGTTTATGCAGAAAACAGTAGTGAACGAGTGTATTCAAGTGGTCCTATTTTGGGTGCCCTAATTGGTTCTGTCAAAGATGCCGAAGAAAGCTCTAGACCAGAGGCAAAGGGTAGAAGAGGCGAAATAGGTGAATCTGGATTAGAGCTTTCGCAAGATAAAGTTTTAACTGGTACAGATGGATATCAAAAGTATCAGGGAAACAATGTTGGAAATGAGAAAATTCCTGGCACTGTTAGCGAATATAAAGATGCTGTAAATGGTAATGACATAAAGTTAACCATTGACAGCGATGTAGATTGGTACGTTAAAAAAGTTCTTCTTGACGGAATGAAGCAGTACAAAGCTGGATGGGGAATTGCTGTTGTTCAGGATATTCGCACTGGTGAGATTCTTGCGTTAGAAGATACTGACGATATTAAAGCTGGTTCTTCAGCTGCTAGAGCATCTGTTTCTAAAGCGGTTAGCCAGATCTTTGAGCCAGGTTCTATAGGCAAAGTGTTTGCCATGGCTGGAATGGTTCAATCTGGTGCGCGTCAACTCAGCGACAAATTCTCAGTTCCAGGGACAATAGACAAACAAGGTCAGGTTTTCCATGATTCTCACAGTCATGGTATTGAACGTTTAACATTAGCTGGAATTTTAAAGGAATCTTCTAATGTTGGCATGATTTTAGCTGGCGAAAAATATCCTAATAACAAGCGTTATGAGTTTTTGTCTAAGTTTGGAATTGGGCAATATACTGGTTTAGGTTTACAAGGTGAATCTCCTGGTCTTCTTCCAAGCGTACAAGCATGGGATGGTCGTAAGCAAAACACTGTTTTGTTTGGTCAGGGTTATGCCACTAACGCTTTGCAAATTACTAATGCTATTGCGACTATTGCGAACAAGGGTGTAAGGCTCCAACAGTCAATAATCAAATCTGTAATAGATCCTCATGGACGTGTTTCAGAGCACAAGAGACCTCAGGCAACTCGCGTTTTGGATGAACATGTAGCATCGCAAATGTTGAATGCTATGGAAAGCACAGCGGAATCTTACAAGAACTTTATATCAATTAATGGATACCGTGTTGCTGCTAAGAGTGGTACTGCAGAAGTAGCGGGATTCGGTGGAGGATTAAGTTCTATCGTTGCAGATTGTGCTGGAGTCATTCCTGTGGATAATCCACGATTTGCTATTACAGTGGCATTAAGTAATCCTCAGGGAACTTTCGGCGTTGTTGCAGCAGCACCTCTTTTGAAAGCAATTGGAGAATTCTTGATGCAAAAGTATGATGTTCCAGTTTCTACTCCTCGTAGCAACCCTATTGCTGTAGAATGGTGATATACAACAAATAAGGGCGAGTGCGAGTATGAATGCTGTTGATGAATTTTCCAGAACCAGAGTGACGCTTGGTTTTGCTGCTGAACAGTATGGTTTTGAGGTAATTCCTTCCTTTGCATCTGGTGTGACTATTACATCATTAGCTTGTGATGTTAGAAGTGTTAAACCAGGTTGTCTTTTTGTTCCTTCATCTCGAGTAGATAAGAGACAATTAGAGGCTGCTAGAGATGCTGGAGCGTATGCTGCAATGGTTCCTCCAGAGTTTAGATCTGAAGCAATGAGTGTAGGCATTCCTCTACTGGTATCTTCTAATAATCCAATAACTCTCGGTAAGTTAGCTTGTGATGTTAATTGCGATCCGTCATCTTTTATAGCAACTTTTGCAGTTGCTGGAGATAGTGATGATGAGATTTATGCAAATGTTATACGTTTGGCTGATTTTCTTCATATGCTCGGCAATCCAGTCGGTATTATTAGTGCAGCTGGGTCTAGCTCTCTTCAAAGAGAGCTAGATTTAGAGTATCCTATGGGAATAATTGATATACAGCATAACTTGTCTGTGTGTGTAGAAGATGGCGCTGCAGCTGTTGTAATAGCATTAAATTCTGCAACTCTTAGTAAAGATGCATTGCAGTCTGTTAACGTTGATGTTCTTGGAGTTGAAAGCAATAATGCTCTAGCAATGGCTGGAAGCCTTGACTTATATGCAAGCGACTCTTCTTATTCTGATTCTTACTCTAATACTTCAAAATTTGATAGTCATGCAAATCATGCAGATGATAATGCAGATAATCATTCATATAATAAAAAGAAGTATGATTCTGATACTACATTAAATCAGAATTCAAAATCGCAGCAAAAAGTCGAATCACTTAATTCCGATAGTGAATCTCATAGTGAATCCGATAGTGTATCTGATATTTCTTCTTCTAGAACTTCTGCTAATAAATCTGATAAACCTTACGACAATAGTTTTATCAAAAATCAAAATGATGATTCCGCTATAGATGAAGAAAGTATGAAGTCCGCTCGACCAGTAATAAGTTTTTATACTCTTCAACAACGTTATGGGTTTGTAAGTCATGAAAGATCTTATTGCGTTATGCGTTCTCGTGAATCAGATGAGTTAGCTGCTTTAGCAGATCAGATTGGTGGTAAGGATGTTCACAAACATCTTTCTCTTTCAATAGCTATGGTTCTTGCAGCTGGAGTTAGAAGAGGAACTATTAAAAGCGCGTTACGAGTGTCTCATGAATTAAAGTAGTGTTAATTAAAGTAGTGTTCAGAAACGTGTTGATGATTAATAGATTTGTTGCAAAGCAAATGAAACCAATGTTGGGAAAATAACGAGGTTATGATGCAAAATAAGACTTTGGGCAATAATACAACGACCAATAATATGCGTATGATGCCTATGAGTGTTAAAGAAGTAGCTGCTGCGGTTAATGGCAGACTTTTTATAGGTGGTTGTTTAGTAAAAGAAAACCACAGTGTTACTTCTGAGAAATTTTGCATAACAGATAATGATGTTGTTATTTCAGATAATGATGTTGTTATTTATGCAACAAGTGATTCTCGTAAAGTTGTGGATTCTTCCATATTTGTAGCAATACCAGGCGATCGTGTTGATGGTCATGATTTTGTTCAAAAAGCTGCAGAACTTGGTGCAAAAATCGCAATAGTGGAGCATTTTGTAAAGTTAGATGAGTCTAATAATAGTAAAATTGCTCAAATAGTTGTTGAAAATTCGGTTGAAGCTCTTGGACTTTTAGCAAAACACAATCTTGAGCGTCGCCGCGCGTTAAATACACCGTTTAGTATTATCGGCATAACTGGTTCAGTAGGAAAAACCACTACAAAAGATATGCTCAAGGCTCTTCTTTCAACGCTCGGTAACACTGTTGCGCCAATTGGATCTTTTAATAATGAAATTGGTTTGCCGTTAACATCTTTGCAAGTAAATGAAAACACGAGATTCCTTATTGCAGAAATGGGAGCAAATCATGTTGGCGAAATCGCAAAACTAACCACAATAGCTCCTCCTGATTTAGCTGTTGTATTGAAGGTGGGTGTTGCGCATTTAGGTGAGTTTGGTTCTGTAGAAAGAATTGCTCAGGCAAAAAGTGAGATTGTTAGAGGTCTTGTTGCACACGGAATAGCAATTTTAAATGCTGATGATTTTCGAGTATCTGCAATGCGTTCTTTAGCTGATCAAGATAAATTGCGTTGGTTTGGTAAAAACAGCAATACGGAAGGTGATTTTGACGCATCTAACAATGGCAATTACCAATTGTCTGCAAGTGATATTTCATTAGATGAAATGGGTTGTGCAGAATTTGTTCTTAATGAGAAGAATGAGGATAAGTCTAAAAACTCAGTTAGAGTCCATCTTGCTATACAGGGACAGCATAATGTTATGAATGCAATGGCTGCTTCTAATGTGGCAAGATATTTTGGAATGAATCTTGATAGTATTGCTAAAGTTTTGCATGAAGTTTCGCATATTAGTCCGCATAGAATGCAGCTTTCTAAAATTTCTAACAATAATAATGTTTTTACGCTTATTGACGATTCATTCAATGCAAATCCTGATTCCATGAAGGCTGGAATTGATGGATTGTGTTCTTATGAAAATCATGACTTACATGATTTAAACGTTAATACTGAAGAAGATCTAACAAGTAAAAAGAATAATATTTTTAGAATAGCAGTTCTTGGATCTATGTTAGAGCTTGGTTCTAATGAGAATAATATGCATGAATCAATAGGCGAATATGTTGCAAAGCATAATATTGATGCACTAATAGCTGTTGGTTCTAAATTTGATAAAAAATTAGATGAACTAGCTGGTTGCATTTATAAAGGTGCTAAAGATAATTGGCAGAATAAGAGCCTTGATGTTGAAAATGGCGTATATTTTGTTCATGATTGCACTGAGGCGGATAACGTTGTGTGGAATCTTGTGGCCGCGCATTCGAGTAGTGTTGTGTTATTGAAAGGGTCTCATGCTTCGGGCTTGAGCGTGTTAGCTGAACGCTGGTCTAAACTTAATGAGAGTCTTAGTGAACATACGGAGGTTAACCTGTGATTGCGCTTATCGTGGGAATCGTGGTATCGCTGATTGTTACTATTGTCGGTACGCCGCTTTTAATCCGCTTAGTACACCGTTTAAATTACGGTCAGTACATTCGTCAGGACGGTCCACAATCTCATTTAGTTAAACGTGGAACTCCTACAATGGGAGGTGTTGTTATAAACTTTGCTGTTGTAGTTGGTTGGGCTGCTTCTGCTCTTTACAGATACTTCTCTGTTGGACGTACTCCATCCTGGTCTGCGGTTCTTGTGCTTTTTGCAATGCTTTCTATGGGTTTTCTTGGGTTCATTGATGACTTTGCAAAGGTTCGTAAAAAACAGAATCTTGGTCTTTCGGTTCGTGCAAAGCTGATTGGTCAAATTATTTTTGCAAGCATTTACGCACTTTTGGCTCTAATGCTACCAACTCAGTCTGGTATTGCTAGTGCTCAGGCTGGTATGAGCTTTATTGAAAAACCATTTCTTGATTTTTCAATGTTTGGGCAAGTCGTAGGAATTGTGGTTTTTATTATTTGGGTTAACTTCTTGATGGCGGCTTGGTCTAATGCTGTAAATCTTACAGATGGTTTAGATGGTTTAGCTTCTGGCTCTTCAATGATTGCTTTTGCTGGTTACGCTATGATTGCGTTCTGGGAAAGTTACCACGTTAAAGGTGGCGGTCATTTTGGTTTCTCGTACGCAGTATCTGACCCTCTTGATTTGACTATTATTGCTGTTTGTGCAGCTGTTGCCTGCTTTGGATTCTTATGGTACAACGCAAATCCTGCTCAGGTATTTATGGGAGATACGGGATCATTGGCATTAGGTGGTCTTTTTGCTGCTCTTTCGATAGCTACTCATACCGAGTTTCTAGCTGTTATTTTGGGCGGATTATTTGTTATAGAAGCATGTAGTGATGTAATTCAGGTTGGATGTTTTAAGCTTACGCATAAGCGAGTGTTTAAAATGGCTCCTATACACCATCATTTTGAGCTTGTTGGCTGGGCGGAAGGTAAAGTCGTTGTTCGTTTTTGGATGATTGAGCTTATGTTTGTACTTTCTGCATTGATGATGTTTTATGCGGATTGGGCTGGTCATTCTGGGTTACTGATTTAACGATTAGTTCTGACTTAACGATTAGCATTGACTTAGTAATTGAGTATCTACTTGGTAATTGGTGAGGGTTAAATAAATATGAGCAGCGTTGCAGAAGATTGTTTGCTTAGGGAATTGTCGTTCCACAAGAAGTTCCCATTCAATAATGTTCTTGTGGCGGGTCTTGGTGTTTCTGGCATTGGTGCTGTAGAAGTGCTTAAATCCGTTGGTGCTACAGCGATTACTGCAGATGAGCGTAAGGAAGAGGCTCAGGTACACGATTTTTCCAAGATTGATTGGGATAATATAGATGCTGTTGTAACATCTCCTGTTTTTAATCCTCGTACACCTTTTATTCTAGAAGCGCAGAAGCGTAATATTCCAGTTATTAGTGAAGTGGAGCTTGCTTGGCTTGTTCGTGTAAACTCAGATAAAACCAATAATCCTGCACCTTGGGTTGGAATCACTGGTACGAATGGAAAAACTTCCACTACAGAGATGACTTCCGAAATGCTAACTGCTTGTGGTTTTGATGCTCCTGCAGTAGGAAATATTGGAAAATCGGTTTCTCACGCTGCTATGGAATCAGAACATGATGTTTTGTGTGTAGAATTAAGCTCTTTCCAGCTTCATTTTACTAATTCGATGAGATTAGATTGTGCAGCTATTACTAATATTGCTGCGGATCATTTAGATTGGCACGGTGGGATTGAAGCTTACGCAAAAGACAAGTCTAAAGTTTTTAATGGGGTTAAAAAGGCTCTTGTTTATAATGCTCAGGATTCTAGAGTAAGTGAACTTGCAGCTAACGCTCAAGTAGAAGATGGTTGTAAGAAAATTGGCTTTACACTTGAACCTCCAGAATCTGGAGAAATAGGTGTTGAAAATGGTTGGATTGTAGATAAGAGTGGTGTTGCTGGCGGAAAAGTTGGAGATCCAGTTAAATTAGTGGAGCTAAGGGATCTTAAGCATTTATGCGAACCAGACGGAAGCGTATATCCTCATCTTCTTGCAGATGCTTTGACTGCTTTAGCTCTTACATTAGGGTTGAATCCAGATGTTGAAAATGCTGTAAAAGCTTTGTGTAACTTTGCTCCAGGAGGTCACAGGATTCAAACTGTTGCAACTTTAAATGCTGACGATAATCTTCCTGAACACTCGATTCGTTTTGTAGATGATTCAAAGGCTACTAACGCTCACGCTGCAGCAGCATCTATTTCTAGTTTTGGTAAAAAATCTGTAATTTGGATCGCTGGGGGGCTTGCAAAAGGCGGTTGTTTTGAAGATCTAGTTAAAGATAATAGAAGTATTATAAAGGCTGCTGTTGTGATTGGTGTAGATCAAAAACCGATTATAGAAGCTCTTAATGCTAATGGAAAAGATATTCCAGTAACTATTGTTTCTCCAGATGGAACAGGTTGTGAATCTTTTGATTATGCGGATGATTCTGTTCTTAAAAAAGTGGAAAACGATAAGACTATTAGCCCAGATCCTTCTCTAGGTCAAAAAGTTATTTCTACAGCAGTTGATGCTGCCGGACGCTATGCAAAACAAGGAGATGTTGTGTTGCTGGCTCCAGCGTGTGCATCAATGGATCAGTTTGTGTCTTATGCGGATCGCGGATCTCGTTTTGCTAAAGAATCTGAGCGATGGGTTAATAGTCATGAACGTGAATAGCAAAAAATCTAATCCTAACAATGCTAATAAAAAGCCTTTGCGATTGTTTTCTTCTAGTAAAAAACAGCGTTCTACTAAATCGTCAAGAGCGTATGAAACTTTTAATGAAAACAGTCATGCTTTTAAACAATACGTTGGTATTCGTAGCATATTTAACCCATTATGGTGTTTGTATGGTTTAAGAATATCTGTTGCAATGCTTTCTGTTTTCGGCTTATTTATGGTTTTTTCAAGTTCCTCAGTGACTATGATTACTTATGGAGCAGGTCCTTGGGGTTCTGGAATAAGTCAATTGATTTATTGCATTATTGGATTTATTGGTTATTTGATTGTTTCTCGTCTTCCAGTCGATTTCTATAAAAGTAAGATTATTGTTATTTACGCAATATCTGTTTTTATGCAATTTTTGACTTTTGTGCCAGGAATTAGACATGAGGTTAATGGTAATGCTAGCTGGATTAAAATAGGTCCTTTTACAATGCAGCCCGCAGAAATAACCAAGTTAGCTATATGTATTTGGCTTCCTATGGCTCTTGTACTGGCTAAAAAAGCTTATGAGCGTGTTCAAATGCGCGCATACATTCCGTCTGTAGTGGCTCTCGGAGTTTCATTGCTTCTTGTTGTTGCTGGTAAAGATCTTGGTACTGCGTTGATTATTCTTCTTATAGCCGTAGTCGCATTTTATATAGGAGGATTCCCTACAAAGTGGCTCGTTATCGCTCTTATATCTGCATCTGCAGCTGTTTTATTGTTGGTTGTTACTAGTCAAAATCGTATGAGGCGTATTCTTGCGACTATCCATGGTTGTGATGCTAAGTCTATAAAAGGCGTGTGCTTCCAAGCTATTCATGCGCAATATGCTATGGCTTCTGGTGGTCTTATGGGTGTTGGCATAGGTAATTCTCGAGAAAAATGGAATTATTTACCTTATGCTCATAATGATTTTATTTTTGCGATTATCGGCGAAGAAATGGGATTTTTTGTAGCGTCTTGTGTGATTCTTCTTTATATTGTTATTGGATGGTGTTTGTTAACTTCCGCATTGCAATCTCATAGTAAGTTTGTTTCGATATCTCTTATAAGTATTGCTACATGGATTGTAGGTCAGGGTTTAATAAACATATTGGTTGTGGTTCAAGTTCTTCCTGTTATGGGTGTTCCTATGCCGTTTATTTCTGCTGGTGGTTCGTCTTTAGTTATGTGCTTGTTGAGTATTGGTGTTGCGGACTGTTTTATTAGAAGTAACCCTTATATTAAGCCTAGTGTTAATAGCAGTATTAAGTCAGTTTCTAGTGAGGATGACAATAAACGTTAAAGTCTGGTTATTGTCTAATTGTTTAGTCTTAGATTAAAGTTTTAGATTAGGTTAGAAATTATTATAATTAGTGGTTTTAGATTGATTTAAATTTATTTTAGATTCACTCTAGCTCGAATGTAGGTGGTTTATATGGAAGATGTGAACTCTGATTCCTCTGTCGATAATGTCGATGAAGATTCTTTGCATGTTGTTTTAGCAGGGGGCGGAACAGCAGGTCATGTTAATCCTCTTCTTTCTGTAGCTAGCGCGTTAAAAGATTTAGATGAATCTGTAAAAATTAGTGTTATTGGAACTAATGTTGGATTAGAAAAGACTCTTGTTCCACAAACTGGTTTACCGCTTGATGTCATTGAGAAAGTTCCTTTTCCTAGAAAACCTAATTTATACATGTTTAAGTTTCCTTTTAAATGGGTTCGTGAAAAGAATAAGGTTCGTGAAATACTGAAAAAAAGACGCGCTGATGTTGTTGTTGGTTTTGGTGGTTATGCTTCTGCTCCTGTTTATTCGCAAGCTCACAGCATGAGATTGCCTATTGTTATTCATGAGCAGAATGCTCGTGCTGGAATGGCAAATAAACTTGGTGCGCGTTGGGCTAACATGATTGGTTGTGTTTATGATGGCACTGGTTTGTGCTCAAAATTAGGTTCGTGCACAAAAGCGTTACGAGTCGGTTTGCCTCTTAGAAAAGCGATATCTGATTTATGCGCACAAATTACACAAGATTCTGATTTAGCTAGGATAGAAGGTGCTAAAAAGCTTGGATTAGATCCAAGTAGACCTATTGTACTTGTTACAGGTGGGTCTTTAGGTGCTAAAAGTTTGAACGATTCTGTTTCTATTGCTGCTGGCGATTTGCTTAAGTGTGCTCAAATAGTTCATCTTACGGGTTCTGGAAAGTCTAAAGAAGTTAAAGATAATGTTGCGCGAGTGGCTGGTCTTAATCAAATAAACGACGTTAAGCCAGAGCATGCAGGTTTAGGTGATTATCATATTTGTGAATATTTGGAGAGGATCGACTGGGCTTTTGCTTGTGCAGACTTGGTGATTTGTAGGTCTGGCGCTGGTACTGTTGCAGAAATATCTGCTATTGGTCTTCCTGCAATTTACGTTCCGCTGCCGATTGGTAATGGTGAGCAGCGTTTTAACGCACAGCCTGTTGTGGATGCAGGAGGAGCGATTATGGTTAGCGATTCTGATTTTACTGTTGATTGGATTCGTGACAATGTGTTGGAATTGCTTGACAATACAAATCGTCTTGAACAAATGCGTGAAAAATCTTGGAAATATGGCATTCGTGATGCTGCGAGTGTAATGGCAAAATATATTCTTGATATTGCAAAAGAAAGCAGAAGATAATTATGGATATTAATATGAATCCTATGCGCTCAGCATTTGAAGCAGACCAGACTATATCTTCGTTAGGCTCTGTTCACTTTATTGGAATAGGCGGAGCTGGAATGAGCGTTTTGGCAGAAATGCTACACGAAGAAGGGGTGGAAGTAAGTGGATGTGATTGTCAAGAAAATGACCACACAAGACGCTTAGAAGAACTTGGAATAAATGTAAAAATAGGTCAAAGTGCAAGTCATATAAAAAATTCCGATATTCTTGTGTATTCTAGCGCGATTAAGCCGAGTAATCCTGAAATTATTGCTGCTTATCAAAATGGTGTGAAACTTGTACACAGAAGCGACATCTTATCCTTGCTTTTAAGTGCTAAAAGGGGAGTAACTGTTGCTGGAGCGCATGGCAAAACTACAACAAGCTCACTTTTAGCACATATTTTGCGAGTTTGTGGTAAAGGTGATCTAGCAGACCCGAGTTATGCGATTGGTGGATCTATTCAAGCACAAGATGGTGGTGAAATAGACGGAGGGCATGCTGGCAGCGGAATCGTTATGGTTGCAGAGGCGGATGAATCCGACGGCAGCTTTGAAAAATATAATCCGTATATTGCAATTGTTACAAATGTTGAAGCGGATCATTTGGATCATTATGGAAATGCGCAAAATTATCGCTCGGCTTTTGTTGAACATTTAAGCCATGCTCTTGGGCATATTGTGATTTGTGCAGATGATGATGGCGCTCGTGCCGTTTTAGATGCTTTAAGCGATGATTCTCTTAAAAAAACAATCGTTTACACAAGTAATAAAGATAATGTTTCTTTGCTGAATGATCGAGTGAAAAGTTTTGTAAAATTTGCCTTTATTGAGCATGAAAGTGAAAAAACGGGTAGCGGAAGTGAATCGTTTGTTATTGAATTTAATGGCGATTTTATAGATGTTAATCTTATAATTCCAGGATTGCATAATGCTAGGAACGCATGTGCTGCTATTATTGCTGCGATGCTTTTAGGCATGAGCCCTAAAGATGCGGCAGATGGTGCTTCTAGTTTCCGTGGGGCTTCTAGGCGATTCGATATTCGTGGGTGTGTTAATGGAGTAACGGTTGTAGACGATTACGCGCATCATCCTACGGAAATAGATGCTCTTTTGCGCGCTGCAAGAAGAAGATATCCGAATGCTAGTATTCGTGTTCTTTTCCAGCCGCATCTGTTTTCTAGAACTCGCTCTTTTGCGCATGAATTTGCATCTGCATTATCTCTTGCAGATGACGTGATCGTCACTGGAATTTTCCCAGCTAGAGAAAAACAGGAAGATTTCCCAGATATTCACGCGTCAACTATTGTTGATGTAGCTAGGAAAGATGATATTACATCTAATATCGAGGCAGTGGAAGATATGCGTGAAGGTGCTCTAAAATTGGCTAGTCGAGCAAAAAATGGCGATGTTCTGTTTACTGTTGGAGCAGGAAGTATCACAGCTATGACATCTGTTATGCTTGAAGCATTGAGTTACAAAAGTTTGTGAGTTTATAAGAGTTTATAAAATTTTAAAGCAGATAAAAGTCGTAAGCTGATTTAAGAGGTAGTGTATGGGGCGTGTGATTTTTAGCAAGTCTGAAGGTCGTACTGTATCTAGTACGACTGGAAACGATGCGGAAAATCGTAACCTGATTTCTAAAAAATCATTGCGCAAAAAAGGTAGAACAGCAAAATCGAATTTAACTACATCTGATAGTTCTATTGAGTTTGTTACATCTTCCGTGCCTACAACTGCATCTAAATCTTCTGCGTCTTCTGTAACTGCAGAGTTTTCTGTATCGGGTGAATCTACAAAAAATAATGCTTCTAAGAACACTTTTGTAGATGCTAGGAGACTTTCTGTAGTTGATTTTGTAAAACAGACTTTGCGTTCAACCGCTGGGCCATTAGGTATTGTTTCTAGGCCTAAAGTTATAGATTTCAGTGCTAGAGAAAAAGAAAAAAAGTTCGCTAGTTTACGTACGATTCTGTTGAGATTTCTCTATAGTTTTCTGATAATTGCATCTATAACATTGCTATGTTGGGTTCTATTCTTTTCTCCTGTATTTAGACTTAAGTCTAAAAATATTAGTATTTTTGGCTCTAACGAATGGGTTAGTGAGCAAAAAATTTCGTCTATTGCATCTAATCAGGTAAATAAATCGCTGTTTTTAGTGTCATCTCAAGAAATAATTGAGCAACTTAATAACATACCTGGTGTTACAGAAGCTAAGGTTTCAAAAAAATTCCCTCAAGGATTGCAAATAACGGTTAGAGCGCAAAAGCCTGCTGCGATACTTAAATCTCACGGTAGTGAAAAATTAACAGCTGTTGACGTTAAAGGTAGAGTTCTTAATGCAGTTGAAAATGTTCCTACTACAGGAATTCCAGTTATTGAAGTTACAGACGTTCACAAGAGTTTGAGCAGTAAGGCTGTACGTGAGGCGTTGAAAATTGTAAGTTCTTTGTCTGAAGATTTTCGTTCACATGTAATGCGAGTTAGTGCCAGAACTCAGGATTCTGTTGAAACTGAGATTTCTTCCACTGTTTCTAACGTAGAAATTCATCGTGTAATTGTTTGGGGTGATTCTTCAGATTTAGATCTTAAAAAGGCGATTGTAGACGTGATTATCAATGATCCTAGCAAAATTGGAAACAGGCAACGTCTTGATGTTTCTGCTCCCGCGAGACCTATTTTAAAGTAGTTCGTTTAAGCGGATCTTATTTAAGCGTATTTTAATTGTCAAGCAAAGATGTATAATAGTAATTCGTGTGTGCCAACGGTGCGCCTTATGTTATAGGTGTTCTCGTTGGGATATCCCAAGTGCCAAGGATAGCGCGCAGTAATGCGTGGCTGGAGGCATGAGGGCCATCGGGCCGGTGGACTGTGGCTTTTACTCTTTTAACCGATTCATGGTTTAAGGTGTGCTGCAGTGTGGCGGTTTTCACCAAATAGAAGATAACAATGAATCGGAGAACTTAAGTTGCCTACGATTGAACAACTCGTCCGTAAGGGACGTCAGGCCAAGCCTAAGAAGTCAAAGACTTTGGCCTTGAAAGGTAGCCCGTTGCGTCGTGGCGTGTGCACTCGTGTGTACACCACCACTCCTAAGAAGCCAAACTCTGCGCTTCGTAAGGTTGCTCGTGTGCGCCTCAGCTCGGGTATTGAAGTAACCGCCTATATTCCAGGCGAAGGTCATAACTTGCAGGAGCACTCCATTGTGCTCGTGCGCGGTGGCCGTGTGAAGGATCTCCCAGGTGTGCGTTACCACATCGTGCGTGGTGCTCTCGATACCCAGGGTGTTAAGGACCGCAAGCAGGGTCGTTCCCTGTATGGAGCAAAGAAGGCGAAGTAAAACATGTCACGTAAAGGACCTGCAAAAAAGCATCAGCTGCTTCCTGATCCAATCTACGGCTCGACCGTCGTGGCTCAGTTGATTAACAAAATTCTTCTCGATGGCAAGAAGTCCATCGCAGAAAACATCGTCTACACTGCTCTTGAGCAGGTGAAGGCAAAGACCGAGCAGGAGCCAGTTTCTGTTTTGAAGCGCGCTCTCGATAACATTCGTCCAAGCCTTGAGGTTCGTTCCCGCCGCGTCGGTGGTGCAACCTACCAGGTGCCAGTCGAAGTTAAGCCTGCTCGTGCAAACACTTTGTCCTTGCGCTGGCTTACAGACTTCTCCCGCCTTCGTCGTGAGAAGACTATGGCTGAGCGTTTGGCTAACGAAATTCTCGATGCCTCCAATGGCTTGGGTGCTTCTGTAAAGCGCCGCGAGGATACCCACAAGATGGCAGAAGCAAACAAGGCTTTTGCTCACTATCGCTGGTAATCCACAAGATAATCGGTATCTTAAAGAGCTAAGGATAATAATATGGCACAAGATGTGCTTAACGACCTGAATATGGTTCGTAACATCGGCATCATGGCGCACATCGATGCTGGTAAGACTACTACCACCGAGCGTATTCTTTACTACACTGGTAAGAATTACAAGATCGGTGAAACTCACGATGGCGCATCCACCATGGACTTCATGGCACAGGAGCAGGAACGCGGTATTACTATTCAGTCTGCTGCAACCACTTGCTTCTGGCAGCGTCAGACTCATGACACTGACGATCGCTACCAGATCAACATCATCGATACACCAGGACACGTTGACTTTACCGCAGAGGTTGAGCGTTCTTTGCGTGTTCTCGACGGTGCTGTTGCAGTGTTTGATGGTAAGGAAGGCGTGGAGCCTCAGTCTGAAACCGTTTGGCGTCAGGCTGATAAGTATAGTGTTCCACGTATTTGCTTCATCAACAAGATGGATAAGCTTGGCGCAGATTTCTACTATTCTGTTAAGACCATTAAGGAAAAGCTTGGTGCTAAGCCTCTCGTTATTCAGCTTCCAATCGGTGCTGAAAACGACTTCCTTGGTGTTGTTGACTTGATTCGTATGAAGGCTTACGTCTGGAATGACGTTAAGGACGATATGGGTGCCCACTACGACACCGTTGACATTCCTGCAGACCTGCAGGAGCGTGCAGAAGAATATCGTGCCGAGCTTATGGATCAGGTTGCAGAAGCTGACGAAGAGTTGCTTGAGAAGTACCTCGAATCTGGAGAGCTTTCTGAAGAAGAAATGCGCGCGGGTATTCGCAAGCTTACTATTGCTCGCGAAGCCTTCCCAGTAACTTGCGGTTCTGCATTCAAGGATAAGGGCGTTCAGCCAATGCTGGATGCTGTTGTTGACTTCCTTCCAAGCCCAGAAGATGTTCCATCTATTAAGGGCTTTGATCCAAGCGACGAATCTGTTGAAATTGATCGTAAGCCAGTAAACACCGATCCATTTGCAGCTTTGGTGTTCAAGATTTCAACCCATCCATTCTATGGAAAGCTTGTGTTCGTGCGCGTGTATTCTGGTGAAGTTAAGCCAGGCGATTCTGTGTACGATTCCACCAAGTCCAAGAAGGAACGTGTTGGTAAGATCTTCCAGATGCACGCAGATAAGGAAAATCCTGTAGATTCTGCAGAAGCTGGAAACATTTACACCTTTGTCGGTTTGAAGAATGTCAGCACTGGTGATACTTTGTGCGACGAAAAGAACCCAATTTCTTTGGAATCCATGACCTTCCCAGATCCTGTTATCGAGGTTGCTGTGGAGCCAAAGACGAAGGCAGATCAGGAAAAGATGAGCTTGGCTTTGGCTAAGCTTTCTGATGAGGATCCTACCTTCCAGGTTAAGACCGATGAAGAGTCTGGTCAGACTTTGATTTCTGGTATGGGCGAGCTTCAGCTCGACATTATTGTGGATCGTATGCGCCGCGAGTTCAAGGTCGAAGCGAATGTTGGTAAGCCACAGGTTGCTTATCGTGAAACCATTCGTAAGGCTGTTATGAACCAGGAATACACCCACAAGAAGCAGACTGGTGGTTCTGGTCAGTTCGCAAAGGTTTTGATGAACTTTGAGCCAATCGATCCAGAATCTGGCGAAGTCTATCAGTTCGTTAACGAGGTCACTGGCGGCCACATTACTAAGGAATTCATTCCTTCCATCGACGCAGGTGTGCAGGAAGCTATGGAATCTGGCGTTTTGGCAGGCTTCCCAGTGGTTGGCGTTAAAGCAACCGTTACCGACGGTCAGACTCACGACGTTGATTCTTCGGAAATGGCCTTCAAGATTGCAGGTTCCATGTGCTTCAAGGAAGCTGCTCCTAAGGCTCACCCAGTAATCCTCGAGCCAATTATGGCAGTGGAAGTTCGTACTCCAGAAGAGTACATGGGTGACGTTATGGGCGATTTGAACTCCCGTCGTGGAAACATTCAGTCTATGACCGACGCTACTGGCGTTAAGGTTATTGACGCTAAGGTTCCACTGAGCGAGATGTTCGGCTACATTGGTGATCTTCGTTCCAAGACTCAGGGACGTGCAATGTTCACCATGCAGATGGACTCTTACGCGGAAGTTCCAAAGGCTGTTTCGGACGAGATTATTAAAGCCCAGCGCGGCGAGTAAAAGCGCACGCTACTTCGGTGTTTTGTGTCCCTAGTCAACGCTAGAATTTCGTACGTTGACTGGGTTCTGGCACCGAAGTGGCACCTAACCCAGAAACCCAGTAAATATGTAGCGAGAGGCTTCACATAAGGTTGTGAAGCAAACTACGAGACGTCCAGGAGGACAAACACATGGCAAAGGAAAAGTACGAGCGTACTAAGCCGCATGTTAACATTGGTACCATCGGTCACGTTGATCACGGTAAGACTACCTTGACCGCGGCTATTTCTAAGGTGCTGCATGGCGAGTATCCAGATCTGAACCCTCAGTATGACTTCGATCAGATCGACGCCGCTCCAGAAGAGAAGGAGCGCGGCATTACCATTAACATCGCCCACATCGAGTATCAGACGGCTGCACGCCACTATGCTCACGTGGACGCCCCAGGCCACGCTGATTACGTTAAGAACATGATCACTGGTGCCGCTCAGATGGATGGCGCAATCCTCGTGGTTGCTGCTACCGACGGTCCAATGGCTCAGACCCGTGAACACGTCTTGCTTGCTAAGCAGGTCGGCGTTCCAAAAATTCTTGTTGCTTTGAACAAGTGCGATATGGTTGACGACGAAGAGCTTATCGATCTCGTTGAAGAAGAGGTCCGTGACCTCCTCGAAGAAAACGGCTTCGATCGCGATTGCCCAGTCATCCGTACTTCCGCTTACGGCGCTTTGCATGATGACGCTCCAGACCACGACAAGTGGGTAGAGACCGTCAAGGAACTCATGAAGGCTGTTGACGAGTACATCCCAACCCCAACTCACGATCTTGACAAGCCATTCTTGATGCCAATCGAAGATGTGTTCACCATCTCCGGTCGTGGTACCGTTGTCACCGGTCGTGTTGAGCGTGGTAAGCTCCCAATCAACACCCCAGTTGAGATTGTTGGTTTGCGCGATACCCAGACCACCACCGTCACCTCTATCGAGACCTTCCACAAGCAGATGGATGAGGCAGAGGCTGGCGATAACACTGGTCTTCTTCTCCGCGGTATCAACCGTACCGACGTTGAGCGTGGTCAGGTTGTGGCTGCTCCAGGTTCTGTGACTCCACACACCAAGTTCGAAGGCGAAGTTTACGTCTTGACCAAGGACGAAGGTGGCCGTCACTCGCCATTCTTCTCCAACTACCGTCCACAGTTCTACTTCCGTACCACCGATGTTACTGGCGTTATCACCTTGCCAGACGGCATCGAAATGGTTCAGCCAGGCGATCACGCAACCTTCACTGTTGAGTTGATCCAGGCTATCGCAATGGAAGAGGGCTTGACCTTCGCAGTTCGTGAAGGTGGCCGTACCGTTGGTTCTGGTCGTGTGACCAAGATTCTTGCCTAGTATTTTTTCTAACTGAAGATATTAGTTAAGTCTTAGAAAAGACCCCATGAGGAAAATCGTGGGGTCTTTTTGTATTTTCTGTTGAAGAATTACACATAGATCGTTTTGTGTTGTTTGGTGTGTTGTTTGGTGTTGTTTAGCGTATTTTGAATTTTTACTTTTTTATAGTTATCACAAAAATTATCACAACATTGTTTTTTTTTTTTAAATGTTATTGTGTAAATGGCGAAAGTGTGTCTGAGAGTCAGTCTTTTGTTGGAATATTGGGGTTATAGGCCAAAAAGTGTGTAATAAATCATGTCTCACGCATTGCAATACAAGGGTTTTGCGGTAATCGAATCTGTTTTCTGCACATTCGCCACCCGGACAAAAAGTGTGTAAAAAATCAGTTCATAACCCTTATAGCAGTACGGCTCGCGGCATATCGAATGTGGGTTATTTCTTATGTTCTTTGGTGTTCGAAACATGTATTAGATGAATATTTAACAATAAATCGTCAAACGCTGTTACTGTCGCAGATTACGTACTGCACTAGTAACATATGACCCTTACTTTCTCAGTTAGCTGACTGAGTTATTAACAGTGTCGTGCCTATTACCGTTATTTTCTCAGTTCGTTAACTGAGTTATTAACGGTGTGTGTACTGTGGCTTATACGCCAGAAGATTAATCAGCTTAGCTTTACACACTTTTTGGCCTATAGCCCATAAATCATATGTGAATAATGAAAAATCTAAATACGAAAAAACCCAAGCCGCAAAGCTTGGGTTTTGTTTGTGCCCCCTCAGGGATTCGAACCCTGGACACGCTGATTAAGAGTCAGCTGCTCTAACCAACTGAGCTAAAGGGGCGTTGGTCATTTCTTGAGCCGAGTAATAACTATACTCAGAATCGATTTATTTGCAAGTTACGGCGTGTCGTGTTTTGTTATTAGTGCTATAACACTTTTTGGTTTCACATTTTATATTTCGGAAAAATTTCGATAAGAAGTTTATCTAAAGTAACATATGTTTATAAATATAAGCAATATTTATAAAAAATAGTAACAAAAAACGAGTTTTGAATCTTTTGTGTGAACAACATGTTAATTTATAGTTGTATAATCAACGCAATTCTGAAAAATTTTCTCTTTAGAAATGGCTATATTTAGCCGTTCTTTGTGGGTTGATTCGTATTTTTTAACTGTTTATGCATAAAAATTTACATATTTATGTTTTTTTTATTTTCCTCAATGCTAGGCTTGTGAAAAATATTTTATAAGTATTTCATTGAAGGAGAGCGTATTTATGAAGTTCAAAAGAGCATCATATTTAACTCGCTTAGCTGCATTAGGAGTTGCTACAGCAACCCTTATCGTGCCGCTTTCCGGATTAACTACAGCATACGCAGAAACTGTATCAAACGTAAATGTTAATAAAAAATCTGATAAAACCACAATTTCTGGTGCAAATAAATTGCTCAGCAAAGCTGCTGATTCAGGTCATGTGCCTACAGAAGCAGAAATTAAAAGAGCTATTAAAGATTTTGCTGAAAATAAAAAGAATGAAGGTACGGAAGAATCTTATAAAGGTTCATTGCTTGAAAAAGCTATAGAAGATTATAAAAAAGCGTATAAAAACGAATTTGACTTTAATTCTAAAGAAGAAGTAAATGTTGTAGTTACTCTTAAAGGTAAAGGTGGCATTGGAAAAAGTGTTGCTTCAGAACGTAAGAATCAACAAAATAAACTTCTCCCTCAATGGTGCAAAAAATATAAGATGAAGGTTCGCCGTCAGCTTGGATACTTGGTGAATGCATTTGAGGTAACCATGCCTCAGAATATGGTATTAGAACTTAGAAAAGAGCCTGAAGTTGAATCTGCTCACAAAGCACGTAAATTCCGGACAATGGAAAACAATGCACGTGTTTTACAAGGTGTAGGTGAGGCTTTTAAAAAGTATAAGCTTGATGGCACTGGTATGCTAGTTTCAATTATTGATACCGGTATTGATATGAATCAGCCAGATATGAAGCTCGATGAATCTGCAAAAGCTCATATAAAAATGAAACCTAAGCCTGGTTTTACAGATAAAGTTCCTGACGGCTATAATTTTGCAGATCAAAACGATAATGTTAGAGATGATATTAGTGAAGAACAGCATGGCATGCATGTAGCTGGTATTGTGGCTGCTAATGGAGATGAGACAGGTAAACCAGCGGACAAGAATTGGCGTGTAGATGGTGTTGCTCCAAACGCACAGCTACTTGCTATGAAAGTGTTCTCGAATGAAGCTAGCAGATCTGGCGGTGCTGATGATGCTGATATTGCTGCTGCTGTTGAAAAATCCGTTGAGCTTGGTGCGGATATTATAAACATGTCGCTTGGTTCTATCAACGGCTTTAGTGGAGCCTCAAATATTACAGGTTTGGCATTAAAGAAAGCTAGAGCTGTTGGTGTGCTTCCAGTTATTTCTGCCGGTAATTCAGGTTTGAATTTTTCGTCTAATGGTGAAATAGATGATGTTTTTGGAAAGTTAGATGATGCGACTCTTGGCACGCCTTCTGCATTCCCTGAAGCTTTCAGTGTTGCTTCTGTTGAAAATTCAGTTATGACAGAGAAAAAAGCAACTTATAAAGTAGATGGTTCTAGTAAAGGTACAGATATACTTTATAGGTTGGCTACAGGCAAATCTGATGGTCAAGAGCGTGAAGTCGTTTCTGTAGGATATGGAAGATCATACGATGATGATTCAGATGATCCTGATATAGATGAGTACGATAGCGTAAATGTTCACGGTAAATATGTATTAGTTGAGCGCGGTAAAATCAATTTTGCTACAAAATTCAAGCATGCTTTTGAAGCTGGTGCCGCAGGTATACTTGTTTACAATAATGATAAAGGTACAGAACAATTCCTTGGTATGGCTGGTATTGAAGGATTTGGCAAAAAATTTGGAGTGTCGATTAGGCGTACTGACGCTTTAAAAATGCTCGATGATCTTAAGCAAAATAAGAAAGTTAAGATTTCTTTCAGCAATGATTATGTAAGCGCTCCAAATCCTGATAGCATGCATCCTTCAGGATTCTCTTCGTGGGGTTCAACGCCAGAGCTCGACTTTAAGCCTAATATCGCTGGTATCGGTGGTAATGTATTTTCTACTCAGAACGGTAAAGGCAATTATGTAAACATGTCGGGTACCTCTATGGCTGCTCCAAATGTTTCAGGTCTTTCTGCACTTATGGTGCAATATTATAAGAATCGTTTTCCTTCTATTAGTAGAGTAGAACGCGCAAAGAGAGCAACTCAAGCGTTGATGAATACTGCGAAGGTTCTTACTGATGATGGTAAAGATACGGGCGTTCCGTATGTTCCTCGTCAAATCGGTGCTGGCTTGGCACAGGTTGACAAAGCTATGGATACAAATGTTATTGCTACTGTTAACGGTGAATCTTATGTTCCTCTTCGTGAAGTTAATGGTGAAAGAACTATTAAAGTAGATTTGCACAATTACGGAAGCAAAGATTTAACTTTCAACGTTCCAACTCAACAAGTATTAAATGAATCAAACGAAGCTAATAAAAATACTGTTACAAATATAAGTAAGAATGAGGATTTGACTCCTCAAAATTGCAATGGCAGTATTTTAGTAAAAGCTAATAGTGTTGCAACAGTTGAATTTAAGCTTAAGTCAAACACTAGTAGGAATCACTATATTGAGGGTTATATTCGATTTGAATCAAAAGATTCTAATCAACCAAACATCTCAGTTCCATATCTAGGTTTCGTTGGAGATTGGAATAAAGAGCCAATTCTTGTTGATCCTAGTAAGGAGTATTCTTCAGATATTAAAGCAAGTACAACTCTTGTTTCTGCGGTAAGTAATACTAATAAAGTAAAGGTGAATCGTGAGGGTGAAGCTACTAAATTAGGTTCATTCTCTCCTAACAAAGATAAGCTTTTAGACACTATCATTCCATCTGTAATGATGTTCCGTAGTGCTGAAGAAGTCAGATATTCTATATATGACAGTAAGGGCAACCTTGTTAAAGATTTAGGTTATGACAATTATCTTAGCCGTAGTGATTACAGGAGCCTTAAAGGAAATGCTCATGGTAATGAGAGTTCTACTGGTGAATGGGATGGTAGTGAATACGATCCTAAAACCGGTAAAGAGGTAATTGCTCCTGATGGAATATATACGTACAAGGTTACAGCAAAATTGTCTAAGAATTCTGATCGTTCACAAACCTACACTATGAAGGTTGGTCTTGATACCAAAGCTCCTAAGATTAAGGTTTCTGACCGTGACTCTAATGGTGATGTGATTATTACTGTCACTGACGATTTGAGCGAAACTTATGTGCCTGATATTCATATAAATGGCAAATGGTCTGCAGTTAGAAATGTAGATAAAACATGCCAGGAAAAAGATGACAAGGGTGCTTGTAAGTTAAACTTTGATCCTTCTAATCCTGCGACAAAGCATACTTATAAAGTTCATATTGGGTCTGATGCTAAATTCCTTTATGTCTCAACTAAGGATTCTGCTGAAAATAAAAGTGGTTATGTTTATAAGATTTTTAAGGATTCTAAGGATTCTAAAGATGTTGTTATAAATGGAGCCTCTAAGCTTGCAAGTAAGACTATGGCCATTAGATTCATGTCTAAATTCGATGGTGACAATAATCTTTATCTTCCTATCGGCGGTTATGCTTCCGATGATGTGAAAGATATTAAAGTTTCGGTTACCTATAAAGATAATGGGAATAAGACTGTAACTGTTGATGATGAGCATAAGAAATTCTTCAAAGATAAGTCAGCTTTTGCCGCCTATGTTCCTCTTGAGAACGGTGTTAATCATATTGTTGTTACAGGTTTAAACAATGAACGTAAGCCAATTGGTAATGATGAAGTTGATGTAACTTTCAATGCTCATGCTCCAAATATAACAGTAACCAATTTGAACAAAAATAATAATCTCGATGTTCTTAAAAACGGTGAGGTTACTATTAAGGGCAAAGTTACTGATGATAAAGGTGACAAGCTTTCGATGCATTTGGATTATGTTAAGACAGCGCAAACTCCTGATGGTGGTGTTTCCGTTGGTAGCGGTTCTTCTTCTGGAGAATTTGTAGATCCTGATGATGTAAAGCTTAATGATGACGGTTCATTCGAAGTTACTATTAAACCTGATGCTACTGCTTATACAGTTACTTTAACTGCATCTGATGGTGCGAATGATTCTTCTAAAGTGTTTGCTTTAGAAGGTCGTACGAAGCCAGTAGATAAGTTTGATAGTGAAGTTCATAGGATATTCAGCAAGGATTATGACTTTGAAATAGATAAGGAATCCGCAAATAAGTTTGAAGGAATTAACACTTATATAATTCAACCAAAATTGAAAGACGGTAAGCCAAATCCTAATATAAGTGGTAATTCCTTTACAGTAACAGGTAAAGTTGGACCTAAGATTTCAAACATAGTGTTCACGCCTTCTGCTGAAATAGTTGACGGTCATATGAAATTGAAAGATCCTATTGTTGCTTTAATTAAAGATGGTCATTTTTCTGTGACGCTTCCTATGCATGTTGGAATAAATGATTTCCGTATGCAACTTAAAGAAAAAGTTAAGAAAGAAGGGTCAACAGAGGAATTAGAGAGAAGCTTCCTTGATACTAAGGCAAGATTCTACTTTGACGTAAATCCAGCTAAGGCTGTGTTTAACGAACCTATTGTTTACGGTAATACATTGTTCACCAATAAAGATTCTGTGGACTTCAAGGGTTCTATGAGCCAGGATTGCTTTGGGTATTCTCTGTTTATAAACGGAAGTATAGTTAGTGAATTCTTCTCAACAGATGGTGGTGGTGAAAAGGTAAACAAGTCATTGTTTAACAAGAATTTTGCTGTAAAAGATAAGGATATTATTCATGTAGAAGTGAATAATACAACTGCTTCATCTTTGGAAACCTTCATACCTGTAGTTGTTGATAAGAAGGATCCTGAAGTTAATATTGGTGTGGAAAGCAATGAAACTATTAGTGATAATAGATCCATCAAGGTGAAGGTCAAGGATAATAATCTTCAACTTGCAAAAGTATATGTTGATGGAAAAGTTGTCGCTTCTGCTAAAAATAATCTAGTTAAGAAGAATATAGAAGATATTCTTGTAGATTCTGATAATAGTAAAGATAATGCTGCTGTTGTTGCTAGCAAGCCGGGTGAGACTGAATTCAGTCTTGATATTCCAACTGCTGATTTAAATAACGGTAGTCATACTATTAGAGTAGAAGCTGTTGATTACGCGGGTAATATTACGACTAATACGAACGCTGATAGTGATACGGTTTCTAAGGTAATTGTGATTGACAGAAAGAAAGAAAAGAAAGATACGCCTCAAGGTCCATCTGAACATTCTGGCTCTTCTAATACTTCTGTAAATCCACCTGCTGAGTCGACTTCAGCGCCTAAGGCTCCTGAATCAATAGCAGATCTAAAACAATCACTTAAAGGTGATCTTGTAGTTGGTAATCGCTTGAATAACGTTGCTCGTGCTGGTAAGAGCAATCCTGTTGTTATGTTGATTGCTGGAATGAATGATTCTGCTGAATCTGGTTCTGAGTCTCCTAATGCTAAAGTTTCTAGTGATACAAGTGCATTCATTAACCAACTTAAGAAGAATAAGTTAGCTTATGCTTATGCTTACATTTATTCTTCGCCTGTGCTATTGCATGGTAAAGATGGATCTAAGTATGTAACGGTAACGTTAGGTGATGATGGGTTGCCTCGCTTCGACGCTAAGATCCCAGAAGGATATTCAGGTGAGTATACGATTGTTCTTCTTGATGAAAATGGTTCGCAGATTGCATGGACTACTGTGTGGGTTATTCCAGCTAATGCAACTTCATCTGAAGAAACAATTGCAGAATATAATCTGAAATATTCTGAAAATAATTTCGGAAGTGTTTTGGGAAGTTCTTCAGGATTTGGATTTGATTCATATCACGAGAATTATGAATCTTCTAGCAATGCTGCCAATGATTATTTGAGCTCTGGTTACGCAAATGCTAGTGGATCTGCAAATGCAAGCAATGCTGATGCCAACGGTAGCGGAAGTAAGAACGGAAGCGGATCTAAAGCTAATGGTGCTGCCAATTCTGGTGCAAGCAATTCTGCATCTTCAAAGGAAACTAATGCAAGTAGCATGCTTTCAAAGTTAAGTGCAACTGGTGTTGGAACAGTTTCCACTCTGGTTACAGTTACTTTGTTGATGCTAATTAGTGCTTTTGCGTTAATTGCTAGCAGATTGCGGAATCGAAGCATTAAATAATTGAATTTTAGATTCTGAAGTTGAATTTTAGATTCTATGATTCTAAATAATTAAATACTCCTCATGCTTAATCGCATGGGGAGTATTTTATTGTGGGCACTACTGTCGAGAGTTATCGCGTGTTTGTCCCTCTTTGCAGTCAAGCTGTAAACATGACCTCGTCAAATATGATGCCGCAATTATTCCAGGATGATGCTTCGCAAGATATGCCGCAAGATTCGCAGCAGACGATTATGTCGCAGCCGCGCCAAACGTTCGTTCAGTCGCAGTCGCAGCCGCGCCAGCTTCCTCTGAAGGCAGCCGACACGACTGCCGAAAATCCTTGGCCAGTAAGCGTTATAAGCCAAAAGTTCCATGGTGCTGTAGAAAAGTGGCCTGCAGCTTGGGTAGAAGGTCAGATTGTTGAAATCAACATGAGAAGGTCTACGTCTGGCTACATAACGCTCAGAGACAGTAACGAAGACATTTCAATCTCCATAATGGGCTTTAGCAAGTTTGTTCAGCAATCGAAAGATTTGCGGCAGGGCGATAGAGTAGTAGTTCACGGCAAGGCGGATATTTGGGTAAAAGCAACGCGATTGAGCTTTGTTGCAGACGAAATTAGACGTGTTGGCGCTGGCGACTTAAAAGCGCAAATAGATGAGTTGCGCAAAAAGCTTAAAGGCGAAGGCTTGTTTGACGTGGAGAATAAAGTGCCTCTGCCTGAGTTCCCAAAGTGCATTGGTCTAGTGTGTGCGCCTCAAGCTCGCGCCGAGGGGGATGTTATTACAAACGTCAATTTGCGCTGGCCTGTAACGCGTTTTAAGGTGGTTCACGCGCATGTTCAGGGTGTGCAATGCCCAGCGGACGTAATTGCGGCCATTAAGCAGCTAGACGCAGACCCAGAGGTTGATGTGATTATTGTTGCGCGCGGCGGCGGTAGTTTTGAAGATTTGATTGGATTTTCGGACGAAGGCGTGGTTCGCGCTACGGCTGCTTGCGTAACTCCGATTGTTTCTGCGATTGGTCACGAAGACGATTGGACGCTTATTGATTTGGCTGCAGATATGCGAGCCTCTACTCCTACAGACGCAGCAAAACGCGTTGTTCCAGATGTTAACGAGCAATGGCAGTTGATTGATAACGCTTTGCAACATGCGCGCATGAGGATTTCTGCGCGAGTTAGCAACGAGATTCAGCTTATTGAAGGCTACGCGAATCGTCCTAGCCTTACTAGACCGAGCACTATGCTGGAGTCGCATGAGTTGTTTGTGCAGCAGGCCGTTGAACGCATGAGGCATGGTTTGGTGCGGCTGCTTGACGACGCTAGTTTGACTGTTGAAAAAGCACATGCCAGTATTACGGCTCTTAGTCCGCAATCAACGCTTAATCGAGGTTATGCAGTTGTGCAAATTAGCGGTGGGAAAGTACTCGATGATTCTAGTCGTGTAAAAACTGGCGATGATATAACTGTTACTCTTAAAAGTGGCTTGATTACAGCTAGCGTTACTTCTGTAGAAAAGTCGTAAAGTCGTAAAATTGTAAAATCTAAATATCTTAAAAATAAAACACAAAAATCTTAAATAAAAAATCTTAAATAAAAATTAGAAAAAGGATGATTATGAGCGACGAAACAAAAGATGCAAATGGTGCAAAAGTTGACGCTATTAGCACGCTTAGCAGTGAAGAGCGGGCTGCGATTAACGCAATGCCTTACGAAGAGGCGCGCGAAAAGCTTGTGCAAGCTGTTAAAGCACTTGAGGCTGGCGGTTTGACTTTGGATCAGTCTATGCATCAATGGGAGCTTGGAGAAGCGCTAGCAAAGCGTGCGCAGGGCTTGCTTGCATCGGTTCGCGCTAAGTTGGACGCGGCTCAAGCGGAGCAGTCTGCTACGGCTGCAACTGCTGGAACGCAGTCTAATCTTGAATCTTGAGCAGGTTATAGCGTGTAAACCACGCTATAGTGTATAATTGCCATTTGTTGCCTCGGTAGCTCAGTGGATAGAGCACCACTCTCCTAAAGTGGGTGTCGTCAGTTCGATTCTGATCCGGGGCACTTTTTGCTAATGTTAGGGGATAGTGTTAGATTGTTTCTAACTTAAGCGATGATCCGTTATCGGCGGGGAGTTTTCGGAAGAACGGCGAGGATTCGTAAGATCCTCGCTTATTAGAACCGACGGGGTTGGCCCGTATAGCCAAACACGAGAGGCTGCAAGAGTTGCGTAAGCATCTTGCAGCAAGCGAGGTGGTACCGCGGCAATAACTGTCGTCCTCGCAGGGAAATATTCACCCTGTTGAGCGAGGAGAGCACAGTGAGCGAATCCACTAATCCAGCAACTAGCGCGTGCGCAAATACGTCTGCAAATCACGTATATCCGAAAGCAAATGTAACTGCATCAACGCAAGAAAACGCCGGCGCGCAAGTTGCACCAAATCCTTCCTTCCCAAAGCTTGAAGAATCAGTTCTCCAATACTGGGATGCAAACAACACTTTCCGCAAGTCAATCGAATACCGCCCGTCTGGCAAAGGTAGCCAAAACGAGTTTGTGTTCTTCGATGGCCCTCCATTCGCAAACGGTCTTCCTCACTACGGCCACCTTCTCACAGGCTATGCAAAAGACGTGGTTCCGCGCTATCAGACTATGCGCGGCCGCAAAGTAAACCGCGTTTTTGGTTGGGACACTCACGGACTTCCAGCAGAGTTGGAAGCGCAGAAGGAACTCGGCATCGAGTCGGTTGAGCAAATCGAAAAAATGGGCATCGCGAAGTTCAACGATGCTTGCCGTGCCAGCGTTTTGAAGTACACGAACGAGTGGCAAAACTACGTACATCGTCAGGCTCGCTGGGTTGATTTCGAGCGCGGCTACAAGACACTGAACATTCCATATATGGAATCCGTAATGTGGGCATTTAAGCAGCTTTACGATAAGGGCTTGGCTTACAAGGGTTACCGCGTGCTTCCGTACTGCCCGAAGGACCAAACTCCACTTAGTGCCCACGAGCTTCGCATGGATGCGGATGTGTACCAGAATCGTCAGGACACTACCGTTTCCGTGGCTGTTAAGCTTCGCGACGAAGACGATGCTTACGCAGTATTCTGGACCACTACTCCTTGGACAGTTCCAACAAACTTCGCAATCGTAGTTGGTGCAGATATTGATTACGTGGAAGTTCGCCCAACTGAAGGCAAGTTTGCTGGCAAAAAGTTCTACATTGGTAAGCCTTTGCTTGGTTCCTACACTAAGGAACTTGGCGAAAACTATGAGGTTGTGCGCGAGCTTAAGGGCGCTGAGATGGCTGGCTGGCGCTACTATCCAGTGTTCCCTTACTTTGCAAGCGATTCTGCGCTCGCTGAGGGTGGCACTCCTGGTCCTAACGCTTTTACAATTTTCACAGCAGATTATGTTGATACCGCTGAAGGTACTGGTCTTGTTCACCAGGCTCCTTATGGCGAGGACGATATGAACACGCTTAACGCGCACGAGATTCGCAGCGTTGACGTGCTCGATGCTGGATGCAAGTTTACAAGCGACTGCCCAGATTACGAAGGCTTGTACGTTTTCGACGCCAACTTGCCAATTTTGCGTAACTTGCGTGCAGGAGACGGGCCACTTGCTCAAATGCCGGAAGATCAGCGCGCGTTGCTATTCCAAGAAAAAAGCTACGTGCACAGCTATCCTCACTGCTGGCGTTGCGCAACTCCGCTTATTTATAAGCCTGTTTCTAGCTGGTTTGTGTCTGTTACAAAGATTAAGAAGCGCTTGCTAGAGCTTAATCAGGAGATTAATTGGATTCCTGGAAACGTTAAGGATGGCCAGTTTGGTAAGTGGCTTTCTAACGCTCGTGATTGGTCTATTAGCCGTAATCGCTTCTGGGGCTCGCCAATTCCAGTGTGGGTGAGTGACGATCCAAAGTATCCTCGCGTAGACGTTTACGGCTCGTTGGATGAGCTTAAGGCTGATTTTGGCGATTATCCTCGCGACGACGACGGCAATGTGAATATGCACCGCCCGTATATCGATCGCCTCACGCGCTCAAATCCAGACGATCCTACTGGAAAGTCGCAAATGCACCGTATTACGGATGTTCTCGATTGCTGGTTTGAGTCTGGTTCTATGCCTTTTGCGCAGTTCCATTATCCTTTTGAAAATAAGGACTTCTTCGAAGAGCACTTCCCATGCGATTACATCGTTGAATATATTGGCCAGACTCGTGGATGGTTCTACACGCTTCACATTATGGCTACGGCTCTGTTCGACCGTCCAGCTTTTAAGAATGTGATTTGCCACGGCATTGTGCTTGGCTCCGACGGTCAGAAGATGAGTAAGCATTTGCGCAATTATCCGGATGTGAACGGTGTTTTCAACGAATACGGTTCAGATGCTATGCGCTGGTTCCTTATGTCTTCGCCAATTTTGCGCGGTGGCAATTTGATTGTGACTGCAGACGGCATTAGGGATACGGTTCGTCAAGTTATGCTTCCAGTTTGGAGCTCATATTACTTCTTTACTTTGTATGCGAACGCTGCAAACGGTGGTAAGGGTTACGATGCTCGCAGGCTTCGCGCGGACGAGGTTGCAGGACTTTGCAACATGGATCGTTATTTGCTTGCTCGCACGCGTTTGCTTGTTGAGCGCGTAGAAAAATGCTTGAACGAGTTTGCAATTAGCGATGCTTGCGCGGCAGTAAGCGATTTTATTGACGTGCTTACGAATTGGTATATTCGCGGCAGCCGCGACCGATTCTGGAATGAAGACGAGACTGCTTTCAACACGCTTTACACTGTGTTGGAAGTGTTTATGCGCACGATTGCTCCTCTTGCTCCTATGGAAGCAGAGGCTGTGTGGCGTGGTCTTACTGGCGGCGAATCCGTGCATTTGGCTGATTGGCCTTATTTGGTTGAGCCGCAAATGCTTTCAGATGGCGAGAAGAACCCTAAGGCTGGCGAGGTCACTGAGCTTGGTGCTGTTCTTGCGCACGACGATGCTTTGGTTGCTGCTATGGATAAGGTTCGCGAGGTTGTGTCTTCTACGCTTTCTTTGCGCAAGGCGGAACAGTTGCGTGTGCGCCAGCCGTTGGCAAACTTGACTGTTGTTGCAGAAAATACTGCTGCTGTAGAGCCTTACGAGCAGGTGCTTGAGCGCGAGCTTAACGTGAAGAATGTCACATTCTGCACTTTGCAAGATGCAAGCGAACACGGTTTGAAGATTGTTCACGAGCTTAAGGTTAACGCTCGCGCGGCTGGCCCTCGTTTGGGTAAGCAAGTGCAGTTTGCTATTAAGGCTTCTAAGAGTGGCGATTGGCGTGTTAACGAGTCTGGCGCTCCTGTTGTTATGACTCCAAACGGCGAAGTTGCGCTTGAACAAGGCGAGTATGAGCTTGTTAATCGCGTTGAGTCTTCGGATGCTCAAGCGGCTGCAAATACGGCTTCTTCTGCAATGCCAACTGGCGGTTTCGTTATGCTCGACACTGCTTTGACTAGCGATTTGCTTGCTGAAGGTTACGCTCGCGACGCTATTCGCGCTGTTCAAGATGCTCGTAAGGAAAACGGTTTGGATGTTACAGACCGAATCGCTTTGACTTTGAATGTGCCTAGCGTGGACGTTGCTAAAGTTGAGCAGTTCCGTGATTTGATTGCTAACGAAACTCTTGCTACAAGCTTAGAAGTTACTGAGGCTGATTCTAGCGCAACTGAGCTTAGCGTAAGTCTTAAGCGCGCGTAAAAAACACAACTAACAGCTAATTAACTAAACAAAAAACGTGCCGTTGTATGATTCATACGTCGGCACGTTTTGTTTGTCTTCGGATTTCGCATAAGTGTAGGCGAAATCGGGGTCGCGATACGCTCTAAGCGAAAAGTGAAGCAATGCGACACTCTGATTTTCTACACTTCCATACCTTCATATAAATTCGTTATGACAACAATACAAATTTATTCATGTTTGTATTTGTTAGTTTTATAGAAAAATTGCAATACGAAAGTGCAGGTAACGAAATGAGTGGCGATGAAAAGGGGCGGTGTATTTTATTCGCGTAGTAAGCGCGACTTATCAAGTGTTACCGCAATTGTTGGAATTGCAATAATATCACTGTTTGTTTTATTGGCGATTTTTGCCGACCTTTTTACTCTTATTACAGGTAATGATCCATATAGCGAAAATCCCGATGTTTTGTCGGATTCTTCGTTGCCTATAGGCATAGGCGGAATAAGCTCAAAACATTGGTTTGGCGTAACGCCATTGCGCGGAATTGACTTATTTGCAATCATCTCTCACGGCGCAAGGATCTCTCTTGGAATTGGCTTAGCTTCTACTGCAATCTCCGTTGTTTTAGGCGTTGTAATTGGCGTTATTGCTGGTTATTTTGGTGGTTTTGTTGATTTTGCAATTTCTCGCATTATGGACGTGTTCTTTGGGTTTCCGTTCCTAATCTTTGCGATTGCGCTTTCTGCGATTGTGCCTCAAACTTTCCCGCGTCCGCTTCTTTTAACTCTTATAATCGGCTTTTTTGGTTGGCCTAGTATGGCGCGATTGGTTCGCGGCGAAACACTTAGCCTTAAAAATCGCCATTTTGCTGTGGCTTCTAGAGTTATGGGCGCTAGTGCTTTTCATGTTTTGCGCAATCAGATTTTGCCAAACATGCTTCCAATAATCATTGTTAATACAACACTTTCTATACCAGGCCGTATTGCACTTGAAGCGGCACTTTCATTTCTTGGCGTTGGCATGAATCCGCCTTCGCCTTCGTGGGGACGCTCAATATCCGACGCAGTGCAGTGGGCATTGGTAGACCCGTGGTATTTAATATTCCCAGGTTTATCTTTGTCCCTGCTTGCGCTCGGGTTTAATATGCTGGGCGATTGGCTTTCTTCAAAAATGGAGATAGCAGCATGAGCGTTTTTCTTTACATTATTAGGCGCGTTGCAAGCGCTTTGGCTGTTATTGCTGTTATTGCAATGGCAATGTTTTTGATTTTCTTTATGACTCCAACAAATCCTGCTCAGCTTATGTGCGGCAAACCTTGCACGCCTGAGCGTTTAGCACAAGTTTCTGCGTTTATGGGAACTGATTTGCCTTGGTATAGTCAGCTTTTTAACTATTTACAGGGTATTTTTGTTGGCCGTACTTTTGGCGATTCTGCATCTGCCAGCGCAATTGTTTGCGCGGCTCCTTGCTTAGGATGGTCTTTTGCGCTTAATGAACCTGTTACTGGTTTGATTTTTAGTCGTTTTCCAGTTACAGCATCAATCGCCATTGGCGCTGCTGTTTTGTGGATGATAATTGGCGTATTTGCAGGCGTTTTGCAAGCTGTTAAGCGTGATTCGTGGATTGACCGCTTAATTGTAGCAATATCTTCGATTGGTATTTCGTCTCCTACCTACTTAATTGGTTTGCTGGCGATTATTGCTTTTGCGGTTTACATTCCCGTTTTTCCTACGGGTGGATATGTTAGCTTCTTTGCTAATCCTTTTGACTGGGCTTGGCATCTGCTACTCGCTTGGATTGTTTTAGCGTTGATAAATGGCGCTTTTTATGCGCGCATTACTCGTTCTACAATGATTAGGGAATTTGGTAAAGATTATGTGCGAACTGCAATAGCAAAGGGCATGCCTGATTCACATGTTGTAGTAAATCATGCTTTGCGAAATGCGATTTTACCAATATTTACAATGTTTGGTTTAGATCTTGGCGGTCTTCTTGGTGGAGCGGTTATAACTGAGCGTGTGTTCTCTATGCACGGGTTGGGTTCGCTTCTTTTAGACGCTGTTAAGACTTTTGATTTGCAAGTTTTGGTTGGAGTTACGCTGTTTTCGGCCGCTCTTGTAATAATTGCAAATCTTATTGTTGACGTCTGTTATTGTTTGCTTGATCCTAGAGCGGCTAAAGTCGCCCTTTAAAGTGGTGATTAGTGAGCGATTAAAATCGCCAGCAAAATCGCCATTAAGGTTGCAACTAAAGTCGCTACTAAAGTCTTCTTTAAATCACAATAATAAAAATTTTTAATAACTTTATAACTTTATAAAAAATTAAGGAAAAATCATGCAAAATACACAAAATATACAAAATTATTATCAAATCATCAAAAAATTTAATCGCGGTTTTGCTCTAAATATATTAAGAGCAATTGCTGTAATTCTAGTGTTTTCGCTGGTTTATGCATTTTCTGCTTGCGGAACTGCTGTGCAAAGTGGTCAAAACCTACAAAAAAGACTACCAAATGCTTCTGTGCTTAATAGCAATCCAAAAAAGGGCGGAACACTTACGATTCTAAGCTCTGAATCAAAAATGGATTTTGATCCTGCAAGAAGTCAGGGTTTGCCAATAACTTCTAATAGCCTAGTTTTCCGCGCTTTAACAACGTGGAAAGTAACGCCAAGTGGCAAAACGCGTGTTGTTGCCGATTTAGCAACAGATACGGGAACTGCTTTAGACGGCGGAAAAACTTGGAAGTACACTCTTAAAAAAGGCATTAAATACCAGGATGGAAGCCCAATAACGTCTAAAGATATTAAATATGGTCTTGAGCGTTCTTTTGCAAACTCGCTTACAGGCGGATTCGGTTACCACAAAGCGCTTTTGGAAGGCGCTAAAGACTATGCCGGTCCGTTTAGTGGCAAATCTTTGGATTCGATTGAAACTCCAGACAATCAAACAATCATTTTTAAACTAAATGCTGCTTTTGCTAATTGGCCTTGGGTTGCGTCTTTGGCGGCCTTTGCTCCCGTTCCGTTAAATTCTGGGAATGCGCAGGATTATGGTAAAAGCCCAGTTGCTTCTGGACCGTACAAAATTGTTGAAAACGAAGTTGGCAAGCAAATTGTTATGGTTAGAAACACTAATTGGGATTCCAGCGCGGATTCAATTCGAGCTAATTACCCAGACAAGATAATTTGGAAGTTTGGTGTTGATCCTTCTGTTGCTGCCCAATCTATGATTCAAGGCAATTCTGGCGCAGACAATGCTATTCTTGCAGATTTTGTGCCTCCAGCTCAACGCGCACAAGCTAAAGCAAGCTACAAGTCGAGCAATCTTTTAGTTACAAGCGGTGACGGAGCGTTGGAATATTTGGCCATGAACAATCGCCGTATTAAAGATGTTAAGATCCGAAAGGCGATTCAGTACGCTGTAGATAAGCAGTCGTATCAGCGAGCAAAGGGCGGTGCGGTTGCTGGCGGTTTTGCAACAACGCTTATTACTCCAGGCGTAAGCGAGCGCAAAGTCTATAATCTCTATTCTGCAAATCCGCGTGGGGACGTAGAAAAGGCTAAACAATTATTAAAGGAATCGGGTAAATCTAAACTAAAGTTTAGTCTTATTGCTCGCCCAGATCAGGCGCAAGTGGCATCTTCTATTCAAGCAAGCTTAAAGCGCGTTGGAATTGATGTTTCTATACGAACTGTGGATTCGCAGATTTTTACCGATATGATTACTGGCGATTCTGGCGACTACGATTTAGCTTTGTCTAAATGGCAGCCTGATTTTCCTTCTGCGTATGCAAATATTGGTCCGCTTTTTGACTCTTCGCAAATAGGCGGCGGCAATTGGAATATATCTCGCTACTCGAATCCAAAAGTGGATTCCTTGATTCGTCAAGCTGTTGGCGTTATAGATAAGTCGCGTGCAGATTTGCTTTGGCAGCATGTTGATAAAGAGATTATGCGCGATTCTCCAATCGTTCCGCTTATTTACTCTAAGAACACTTATATTCACGGAAGCAATGTGGAAAACTTCTTTGTTGGGTCTTTCCCGGCTTATCCAAACTATGCGCGAGTTTCGCTTAGAAACTAGAAAAGGATTTAAGAAAATGTTGGAAAATCGCGAAAACCCAGTGCTCAGCGTTAGTAACTTGTCTATTGCGATTGGCAAAAATCAGATTACGCATAACGTATATTTAAACTTATATGCGGGCAAAATTAGTGCGCTGGTTGGCGAATCTGGTTCGGGAAAGTCCTTAACTTCGTTGGCGTTAATGGGTCTTCTTCCAGGCGATTTTAGTGTTTCTGGCAAAGCGGTTATTAATACAAGCGCTAATGACAGTTTGGATTTACTAAGCAATAATGCTCCGTATTCTTATATTCGTTCGGGGCTTATTTCAATGGTATTCCAAGAGCCATCTACAGCATTTAATCCAGTTATGCGCATTGGCAAGCAAATTGAAGAGTCATTAAAATATCATCACGAAAAGTTTGGCAAGATGAGCGCTCGCGCTAAAAAATCGCGAGTTCTTGATTCCCTTAGCGAGGTTGGCCTAAAGGATGTAAATCGCGTTTATAGGTCTTATCCGCACGAACTTTCTGGAGGGCAGCTTCAGCGCGCAATGATTGCAATGGCAATTATTAATCAACCTTCTTTGCTTATTGCAGACGAGCCTACAACAGCTTTGGATGTTACAACTCAGCGTAAGATTTTGCAGCTTTTGCGCGATTTAGCTAAAAAGCATAATATTGCGGTTTTGATTATTACGCATAATATGAGCGTTGTTAAGGCTGTTGCAAACACAGTTTATGTTATGAACAGTGGCAGTATTGTTGAAAGTGGGCTAGTTAAAGATGTGTTTTCTAATCCTAAAAACAGCTATACGCGATCTCTTTTAGACTCTATTGTTGATTTTGATATTAGTAATTTAGCTAGCGAATCAACTAGTTCGGAGGCTGGCGATTTTTGCGTAAACATTCAAAATGTTTCTGCTAAATATGCTAAGTATTCTAAAATTTTCAACCCTTCTAAATACGCAATAAGTGATTTGAACCTTAATATTTTAAGGGGGAAAACGCATGCGCTGGTTGGCGAATCTGGTGCTGGAAAAACAACGATTGCAAAGCTTATTTCTGGTCAGCTTAAGCCAGAATCTGGCAGCATAAGCATAGAGGGTCTTAATTTATACTCCGATTGCAAAAAACGCGCAAATCGCAAGATTTTAAGCAATATTGGGTTCATTTTCCAAGATTCTGGCTCGGCGCTAAATCCTTTAAAAACTGTAGGTTGGAGCATTGCCGAGCCTCTTATTGTCAATAAAAGTCTTAGCGAAGAAGAGCGCAAAAAGCGCGTGGAGCTTGTTCTTAATCAAGTGCATTTGCCATTAAGCTTAATAAACAGGTTCCCGCACGAGCTTTCTGGCGGTCAAAAACAGCGAGTTGGCATTGCGCGAGCGTTAATAAATCGTCCTTCTTTGATTATTGCAGATGAGCCAACTTCGGCGTTAGATGCAAATCATTGCCTAAAAATCCTAAATCTTTTAAGTAGCTTGCAAAAGCAGTACAACTTTTCGTGCTTGTTTATAACGCATGATTTGGCTTTAGTAAGCCGCATTGCTAGCCAAGTTAGTGTTATAAAAGGCGGAAGGATTGTTGAGCAGGGAAGCGTTAAAGATGTATTGCGTTTACCTAAAAATCCATACACGCGCAGTCTTATTGATGCTGTTTTGCAATGATTATGTTTGTGCTAAAAAGTACCATTGTAAGAGTTTATTAGGAGGTTTTTATGTCTTCGTGCGCTCCAATAGGTGTATTTGACTCTGGGTTAGGTGGTATTTCTGTAGTTCGTGAGCTTCGAGAAGCAATGCCAAATGAGCGCATTATATACTTTGGGGATTCTGCTAATGCTCCATATGGCATAAAAACTCCGCAAGAAGTGCGTGAGCTTAGTTTTAAGATTGTTGAGCATTTTGCAAGTCTTAATGTTAAAGCTATTGTTATTGCTTGCAATACTGCCACTTCTGCTGCTGTTAAAGATTTGCGTGAGCACTATAGTATGCCGATTATTGGCATGGAACCTGCTCTTAAGCTTGCTTGCGATTTAGGTGGCGGCAAGCCTCAGCGCGTGATTGTTGCTGCTACTCCTTTAACGCTTAAAGAGCGCAAGTTTGCGGAACTTATGAATCGTTTTACGCAAGATCACCAAATTTTTTCTAGACCGTGTCCAGATTTGGTAGAAATTGTGGAAAATGGTGATTTAGGCAATAAAAATATTGTTATGAGTGCTTTGCATAAGTATTTTGATTCTTATGATTTAAACAATATTGATTCAGTTGTTTTAGGCTGTACTCATTTTGTGTTTTATAAAAGTTATTTTCGTGAGTTTTTGCCTGATTGCGTGAAGATTGTAGATGGTAATGCTGGCACTATTCATCATCTTAAAAGCGTCTTAGATTCAATGAATCTTCTTGCGGATAAAGATGACGAGGGGAGTGTTTTGCTCACTAACTCCGATTCAAGCGATCGTATTGCTAAGCTATCGCAATCTCTGCTTAATAGTGACTGCTGATTATAACTTTAATTTAAATTGCAGCTTATAAATATGTGATGAAATATGTGATGAATTTAGTTGTATAAGCTTTTGATTCAACTAAATATAGCATGACCGTATTTGCTTAAAATTAATAGCACGATTACGAATATCCATAGTGAGTCTACGATTAAATCGTAGTTAATTCTGTAATACGCGTTTAGAATTTTATTTTTTAATCCAATTCCTTGCGCGCTAACTGTTGCGTGGCTAAGTGACATGAATTGTATAGTAGTGCAAAACATTAGTACTAAGCACCATGGGCAAAGAACTTGTATTACGAACATTGATTGAGAAAACAGCCAATACGCGTACAAGAGTGCGCATAACCCGCCTACCCAACTAAATATCGCTAGCCATTTTGGAAGTTTTACTTTTGCTATTCCAATTACAGCAAGTGTTACAAATACGCTTTCGGCGGCTATTCCAAAGAAGGCGTTAGGGAAGCTTAGTTCGCCAAATCGTATGAATTCTGCTTGCCATGTTTGAGCTACTTTAGAGCATGATATGAGAGTGTTTATATCGCATCCAAGCGCTTTGTGCGGTGTGCGCGCAAGAGCTAAAGTTTCAGAAGATAATATTAGAGATGTTAGAAGGGCTATTGCAGAAGTAACTAGCATAATAGCGTAAACCCAAGTAGCAGAATGTCTCCAGCCTTTTAATGAGTTTGTTTCGTAAAGTGTTTTTTCGTCTACATTGTTTTCCGTTTTAGATAGCTCATTTATATTTGTGAGTTCTGTTTGTGAATTACAGCTATCCATAAGTACTCCTGTAAACGCTAATAATGTAGGGATTAATCGTTTATAAGATAAACGTTACATGCCACAGTTTACGATAATTGTATGACTGTAACTAGCACTAGCGCTGATATTGATTTTTTTGCAAACCCTGATGAGAATAATTCTGGTTGGGATTTGCATTGTCATACCTTTTATTCCGATGGTACAAAGTCGCCAGAAGATTTGGTAAATGAAGCTAAAACTATTGGTCTTAAAGGTGTGGCTATTACAGATCACGATACTACTGCTGGTTGGAGTGATTTTAAAGAAGCTGCTAATATTGCGGATTTTCCAGTTATTTTTGGATCCGAAATCACATCTGTAGAAGGTAATATATCTGTTCATATGCTTGCTTATCGTTATAATCCAAACGACGAGTGCATTATTGAAATGTTTGATTTAACAAGGAAACGTCGTTTAAATCGTACGCGTAAAATGGTGGAGCTTATGTCGCACGATTTTCCGATTACTTGGCAAGATGTTCTTAATCAAGCAGGTAAAGGGAATCTGACTACGATTGGCAGACCACATATTGCAGATGCATTGGTTTCTGCAGGTGTTTTTGAAACAAGATCTCAGGCTTTTGCAGGGCCAGTAGCGCCTCATGGACCTTATTACATTCCTACGCCTTCTCCCAGCGTTGATGAAGTTATTAAAGTTATTAAACATGCTGGGGGAGTGAGTGTTATTGCACATCCTGCGGATTATAGTAGGAATCCTGTTATTCTTTCAGACTCTCAAATTGCTTATTACGCTAGTTTAGGTCTCGATGGTTTAGAAGTGTATCATCGTGGTAATTCTTTAACGCAAAGACAAAGACTATTTGGATTAGCAAAAGACTTGGATTTGCTTGTTACTGGCGGCTCTGATTGGCACGGAAGCGGGAAACCAAATAGTCTTGGTGAAGAAACAACTAGCGACGAAGTAGTGAGTAAAATCCTAAATCGCTAGTTTTGTAATTACAATGCGTTGAAACCAACAGTGTGTGTTGGGGTATCTCCGATTATTGCATAGGCAAAAGAGTTGCTAGGTACAACAATTTTCCTGTTATTTTTATCTGTAATGGTGATTAATTTTTCGTCTTTGATTGCATTGGTTATAATATTCTGCACGTCTTCTTCGCTTTGTTCTGATTCAAAGCTGATAGTGTCGTTTACGTGTTTAACTCCGATTGTTACCTTCATTTTGTTTCCTTTAATACTTTTGATACTTTTAATAATTGGTTTCTTTGATTTTACTTAATATTTAGCATCTAATATTTAGCATTTACGAATTACTCAGTTTGTCTTTAGCATCTTTAATAGCTTGATCTGCATCTTTTAGCATTGGGATAATAATAGTTGCTGGCTTATCTAAATCTTCATTGTTATTTTTGCCAGTATTTTCTACATTGTTATCTTTGCTTTCGATGCTGTTATTGCTCTCAATCTTGCTTTCGATGCTTCCGTCACTATTCTTGTTACTATTATCGGCGTTATTGATAATGCTATTTATAACTTGTGTTTCTAGATTATCAGCAACAGATGTAGTTTTAGTAGCATTCGTATTATCAGACTCTTTGTAAGAATCTTCTTGCGCTTGTGAATTTGAATAGTTCACTTTTGTAGGGTTTTCACTCGTGCTGTCGTTATTGCTGTTTAAAGCAATTGTCTGACTTTTAGCACTTATATTGCTCTCATTTGTGGCATCAGAAGATTCAATAGTATCGTCTTTAACTATATCTCCTACAGTTAGAGAAGACGCAGGATTTGCGCTTGAATTGTTGTTTTGATTAGCATTTGCGTTTCTAGAATTGTTTATACGCGTAAGCTCGTGAGCAAGACGTTCTACTTGTGCTTTAAAGCGCATGATCCCAGTTGTATCCGCACGCTGCAAAGCTTGAACAAAGTCGCCAACCTGCTCCATTTGAAGCCATAGGTTTGCGCGAAGCATAATCATGCTGTCTAATCTGGCTCCTAGCATTCTTCCGTAAGCGCTAAGAAGTGCATTCCTATGCTGTTCATTAAGTTTTGCAAAAATCCACGCTAAATCTCGCGCAGGATCGTTGATTTGCATGCTCTGCCAATTGGTTATTGCAGTAATCGTAGATCCAGAAAATAGAAAATCTCCATCTTTAAAACCGCCGTGAACAGGGCAAGTGTCAAATGCCCACAATCCATCGGTTTCAAGCACTCTGGACCAGTTATCGGTGATTTCAGTAGGAATGTGACCAGCTTGACGTAGCCTTTTAATCCAAGATGTTAATTGTGCTCGAATCTGACCAGTAGTAAAAGTAGGGTAGCCGCCTTTTGTTAAAAATGCTGGGCTTAGTCGGTGAATTGCGCCCATGGCTGTGCCAGCGTTTACGCAATCGTCTGTTGTAAGAAGGCTTAATTCTCTAGCGCTTCCGTTTAAATGTGGGCAAATCAATACTGTTGGATTATTAAAATCTGCCTGTCCAAGTCTTTCGCCATATAAGCTGTTTGAATCAGATTGGTTATCTTCTTGTGTAGATTGTGTAGATTGCGCAGCTTTTGTATTTTGCGTATTTTGATTGTTCTGGTTTGAAAGGGAGCCAGGAACAAACTTAAGCATTTCTTCGTGTGCAAATCCAAGAGCTGCAAGTCCTTTGGTTTTTTGCAGCACCCATGCTGCTCTAGCTCTGTCGTGTAAGCGTTTTTGCCCTTTTTTCTCGGAGCTTACAAAAATGTCATAAAGGTTACCAGAAACGTCTTGAATAACGGCATGAGATATTCCCGCAGCGGCATCGGTGGCGTTTGCCTGCTCACTTTGGCGGGTTCCGGCGAATTGTACTTCTGGCATGACCGATGAGGCCAGCGCTACCAACTTGAATCTGCTTATCTGTGTCACAGTTCAACAGTAATACAAAGCAGCGAGATATAGTCAAATAACCTTTAACCACATTTGTGTTTTAATCTTTTATTTTTTCTTTGTTTGCTGTAACAATAGAAATATGATTTCTTCTCCAGAGTCATTATTGAATGATTTAGATGATTCACAGCGTGCAGCAGCCATGGCGTTAAATGGTCCTGTTCGCATTGTGGCGTGCGCTGGTGCTGGTAAAACTCGCACTATTACACGCAGAATAGCGTATGCGTGTGCTAAAGGAGAATGGGATGAAAATCGCGTTTTGGCGGTAACTTTCTCTGTAAAGGCTGCTAAAGAAATGCAAGAACGTCTTAAAAAATTAGGTGTTAATAATGCGACTGTTGCAACTTTTCATTCTGCAGCATTAAAACATTTACGTAAGGTATGGGATTCAGTGTGCTCAGCTCCTTTTCCAAGAATAATGGATGATCCTAAAGAAGTTACAGAGCAAGCATTGATTCATTACACAGATCTTGCAAATATGACGTCTGTGCAAATAAGAGATATTATTTCAGAAATTGATTGGGCGAAAGTTTCGCTTATTGCACCAGATGATTATGCGAAAGCATATGCTTGTGTTCATAGAGAACTCCCTGCGGGCTTAGATGTTAAACAATTCGTAGAAGTTTATAAAGCGTACGAGATTGAAAAAAATACGCGTAATCTTATTGATTTTAACGATTTGCTCCTTTTAACCTGTCATATTTTAAGATCTTTCCCTAATGCTGCTAAACAGATTCGTAGTTTAATAGGTTGGGTTACTGTTGATGAGTATCAGGATGTTTCGCCGTTGCAACATGAGCTTCTTGTACTATGGTTGGGCGATAACCGCAATATTTGCGTTGTTGGAGATCCTGCCCAAACCATCTATTCTTTCGCTGGTGCTAGTAGCTACGATTTACTTGAGTTTCCAAAAGAATTTGCACCAATCTACGCGGATATTAGTTTGAATACGGATTACAGGTCTACAGAACGTATTGTTGGTCTTGCTAATCGTGTTCTTTCACAATCTGCGTGTAGGCGTGATTATTTAAAATTAAAATCAAATATTAAGGGTGGCGCTCGCGTTTCCAAAAGTATTTATAATACTGATTACGATGAGGCTCTTTCTGTTGCTCAGCAGATTTCTAAAGCTGTTAAATCGGGGGATGCGCTTCCTACGGATTTTGCTATTCTTACGCGCACTAATGTTCAGCAGAATATGTTTTGTAGAACATTAGGTAGCTTGGGCTTACATTTTTCTGTTAAAAAAGATGCTGGTCTTCAACCTGATGTGCTCGATAATAATATAGATAATACAGAAGTAAGCAATTCCAATTCATCGGTTGCTGGCGACTTATCCTTTGCTGATACAGATAATAAGTTTGTAGATAATGTTTCCGAAAAGAAGCATGTTGATTTAATTAAAAAATCTTTACTTCCTGTAACTATATCTACAATTCACGCGTCTAAAGGTTTGGAATTTAAACACGTTTTTTTGGTTGGCTGTTCTGAAGGTCTTCTTCCTTTTGGATCTTCTGTTAGTAGAAGTGAAGATGAGGATGAAGAAGAACGCAGACTTATGTATGTTGCAATAACAAGAGCGGAAAAAACCTTGCATATTTCTTACGCTCTTTGCAAGGATTATGGAAGTGGTATGCAAAGAACTGTAAGTCATTTCTTAGAATAATTTGTTTAAAATAATTCTAAGAAAATCGCAAGTTTTTCCGCTCTGTTTTATTATTTCTATTCATTTATTATTCATTTGTTATTTATTTATTGTTATTTATTATTTATTTATTTATTATTCACTTATTATTTATTTATATCTGAATCGGGATTTGAATCAGAATCAGTTTCACCGTTATCTGAATCTTCGTCAGCATTGTTGTTTGCGTCATCAGATTCGTCGTCAGACGTGTCATTAGATGCTAACAGTTTGCTTAATTCATCGTCCCAATTCACATCTTTGAGTTTCTTTTCTAAATCTTCACTATTCTTGAAGTCTTCCAAATTAGGCATATTCATGCTTGATTCTTTTGACTCTTTATTTGTTTCAGTTTCCGATTCAGAATTAGACTCAGCATTAATTTCAGCATTAGTCTCAACATTATCATTTTTCTTATTTTCATAAGAATTTTCATGTTCAGACTCGTCGTTATCAATCTTAGAAGCTGACGACTCTTCATTATCTGTAGAATCAGCCTCATAGGATTTGCTTGCCTCATCTTTGTTTGTAGAATCTGCAGAATCTATTTGCTTATTATTATCTGTGCTATTTTCATCTGTAGTATTCGTTTTTTTATCACTTGCGTTTGCCTCATCCTGAGACTCTGGTAAATCAGGCAAAAGATCAGGATGATTCCACATAGAGTCTCGCTCCTCAATGCCTTTTTCGTTTGTGATTGAATCCCATAATGCTGCAGCTTCTCGCATTCTGCGCGGTCTTAATCTCAATCCGATAAGAGATTCAAAAGTTATTTCCGAAGGTCCACCTGCAGCGCGCTCGCGTCTCATCATCTCTCTAAGTTGATCGATGTGTGGAATATGTGCCATTCCAGCACGCCAAATAACGCAATCAACCCAGCCTTCTGTAAGAGCAAGAAGTGTTTCCAGTCCTTTAAGAGCCTGTTTTTGACCCTCTGTTTCTGTATCTGCAACTTTAGAAATATCCACCGCTCCAGAAACAGCTTCTGGATCCATTTCTTGAATATCTCTAAGCTGGTCTTCTACAGCATCTAAGTCAATAGAAATACCATCTGCATACTTTATAATCAGAGCTTCAAAACGTGGCATAAGCCATGGTACAGACGCAAACAAGCGAGCGTGTGCAAGTTCGCGTAAGGCAAGATAATTCATAACTTCTGTTACGTCTAATCCCCAGGTTTTTGCATAATCTATGCAATTGTATGGAATAAGACCTCCAGCTGGATTGTTAAGTAGTGCTATACCTTGATCGAAGCTTCCATGAACCTCGTGAGATAATGCTCCAGCAGCGTATCCTAGTTGCATAGCAAAAGATGTATTTCCGAGCAATCTCATAAACTGGTCAGGTTGTTTTACCTCATATGGCATAGGGATTGGCATAATTCCATCGTATATGCCATCCACTTCTGTATCTTGTGAATCGCCGAATCTTGCGGATATTACGCTTGTAAACGCCTCGCACACAGATTTTGCAACAGGGTTCGCGAATTTAACCCACGAATCTATTGTTCCTTCAATCCAATCAGATCTAGAAAGAATATCAGGTGTTCCTGGCGCAGGATTTAAGTTGCAACTTGTGTCTAGCCACAAGTTTGCTTGGCTAAGTGCTCTTCTGGCACAGTCTGCAACTTCAGCGTTTACGGTTCCTCCGTCGCTTGTTGATCTTTGAATAGCGATAGATTGTGCAAGCTTTTTATTTATTGGACCGTCTTCGAGAGTCACTCTCATTTCAAGAGGATTGTTTAATCCTCCTGTAGAAAAAGCTTGCATCATGGCGTGAACTTCGCCTGGTGTCGGAAGTCCTCCAATTCCACACCTTTCCTTGATGTGTTCGCGTATGTCAAAAGGGAGGTTCTCAAAGTTGTGCCATGCTTTTTCGCCTTGTTCAGAACCAAAGCAGTCGACGAGCCACTGGTGAATTTCTTCTTCGCTCATAGTTAAGTCCTTACAGTCTTAGTTAAAAGTCATCTAATATTTTCTACGTTATTTCGTATTCATTTATTAGTGTGACTTTTTGCAGCTTATTACAGATTCTACCTGATATACGGCAATTTTCATTCAATAAATCAATAATTTAAGTAACTTTTTTAATTTAATATTTTGAATGAATCCTAATTCCGTTATGCGTATGGCTTGAGTATAGAATTATTTCTTATGACTAATAAGATATTTGCTGTTTTTAATAATGGATGTATGACTGTTATAAGTTTTACGAGTAGAGTTTTTAATTATTTTGTTAAATATTTTTCTTCAAAATCCGTGCAGTATTTTATTGGACTAATCATTGGTATTCTTGCGATTATTGTGCTTTTTCTTCCTAGCGCATATGTTGTTGAAGAACCAGGACCAACTCAAGACGTTTTAGGAAAATCTTCTGGAAAATATGTGATAAACGTAGATAATCCTAATAATCCTAATAATCCTAATAAAAAAGCTGCTTCAGCTGTTTCGGGTTTAAAATCGCATTCAAAAAGTGGCAAATTGCTTTTAGTCACAGTAAATACGTCTGGAGTGCCAGGGTATGAGATTCCAAATATTTACGCTGTTTTATCTTGGTTTGATTCAAAAAAGCAGATTTTGCCGCGTGAGGTGTTAGTACCTGTAAATCAAAATGCAAGTGATTATAAAAAAGAAACAAATAAGCAGATGACTTCCTCGCAATCTTCTGCGCAAGTGGCGGCTTTGGATTATGCGAAGAAACATCTTAATGTGAATGTAAAAAACGTAAAAGTTAAGATGCATATAGACGATATTGGCGGTCCTTCTGCAGGAATGATGTATGCTTTGGGTATTTTAAACAAGTTAACTGGCGTAGATTTGGCTGGCGGCAAAACAATAGCAGGCACGGGAACCATTGATAATAATGGGAAAGTTGGGGCAATCGGCGGAATTCGTTTAAAGATGATATCTGCTAAAAGAGATGGTGCAAGATGGTTTCTAGCGCCAAATAGCAATTGTGATGAGGTGGTTGGCAATATTCCGCAAGGTTTAAACGTAGTAAGCGTTAAGACTTTAGATGATGCGTATAAAGCGTTGGAGAAAATTAAGGCTGGTAAAAGTATAAAGTCTTTTAAAACGTGTAATGCGAAGATGTAGAAGATGTAGAAGATGTTGCTTCATTTTTAACTCTTTATTTCTTTAACTCTTTATTTCTATTATCGAAAATCCTATATTTAGTATGTTTTATTATGCAAAGTGCTGCATATTGTGTTTTAAGACACGCCGAGTGTGATAATTTCGATGCTAAAAGCGAAAAATATAAAGTTTCCAATATATTTTTAACGTATTTTATGGTGATCTTTATAGAATCTAGGAATTTTTACGAATGTTAAAAAATGTGTAGATTTTCCTTGAATTTTCCTATGGGGGGGGGGGTACAACTGTATACGTGCTTTGCAGTAGTGCACTGTATTATTTTGCATTTGAGCGTTTGGCGCGAATTTAACTACTGGTTTTGTGGAAGCTAGGTATGCTTACGTTTATTTAACGCTTGCACGCTAGTTTTCATCGATAGTTTCGAGTCGGCTTACGTTTATTTACGTAACTTGATTGCGCGCTTTTTGCTTGCAATGCAGTGTTCTGCACCCCGGGCAATGCTTGTTGGCTTATAAAACCAACAAGCATGAGTATTCGAGCAGCTTTTAGATTTTAAGAAATCGAGGCGTTAGAATGTCACGGCTTCATGGCTTATTGAACTTGCGTAAGCAGTTTAGAATGCTTAATGCTTCCTCTTCAAATAGTTGCAGCCGTACTCTCTCAAAGCGTTACGTTTTCCGCGCGCTTTTAGCAATGCTCGTTGCCGTCGCCACCATAGTAACCATGCTCATCGTGCCGCCAGTACAAGAAGCTAAGGGTTATGCAGATGGTAAAGCACCGATTCACGCTTGGTGGAATAGTTTTGGTACAGGCTTTGTGTCTGGTTCTGGCTTTGGAATAGGGGATGCTCCTAATCAAATTGCTTCTAACGTTGAAGTTGTGCGCAATGTTTATGACTCTTCTACTGGTAGAAATAGAACTCAGATTAAATGGGAAGTGTTTTTCAATACTTATTCTCAAATGTACGAGAGTATTGTAACAGGTGAACCTTATAGCGGTAAGCAAGAAGATAAAGCGTTTGGTGGTAAAAGACCTCTTCTTATGGCTTGGCTTCCAAAAGGTATTGATAGAAAGAGTATAAGAATTAGTAGAAGGAAGTCTGGTAATAGAGCTGGTTACCGTAACTATGGCTGCTGGCCTGAAACAGACAAGTGGTATAGCGCGTTTCCAAAAGATAAACAGTTTGATAAAACTGATAACGGTCGTGGATGTAGAGCAATCCAGTATCAAGAGCCTATTGTTACAATTAATAAAACATTAGATGAGTTTGTTAACAGTAGTTCTAGATGGGCTCATTCGTTCGATGGTAATTTGTATGAAGGTAAAGCTGGTAAAGAGGGTGCTGGTAAAGATCAACAGCTATTTAACTCTTATTGGGATAATGCTTTAGGTACTTCCAGACTTACATCGTATTGCGATTCGAACGATAAGCATGACATGTGCGAAATTAGAAACTGGAAGAATGATTTCTCTACTGTTCTTGCTGACTGGGAAGTTTCAGGTAATACGGCTTTTCAGTGGAATATCACTGCGTTTGTTGATAGTAGTATGGAAAATCGCTCAGATTTAGTATTGAAGAATCTTCCGTTCTCAGCTGGATGGAACTCTGGCAAAGGTACATATTCCGAAAGCGATTTTGGAGATTTAGAAACGAAGAAAAATGGTGCTGTAGAAGTTAGAAGTAAGTGGACTTTTATTGGACCTTTCGATAGTGATGGCGATGGTATTCCAGATTCTATGGAAGGTTATGACCATAAGAATCCTGATGCTTTGCCTGATTTTAGTAATAGTGATCAGCCGCATACTGTTTTGAATAATATTACTGATCCAAATGGTAAGACTGAAATCAAGTATCCTCAATATTCGTCTAGCATGATGAATGATTATGTAAAGAAATTAAATAATCAGAATTTAAGCTCGGACACTACTTATGGTGGCGTAGAGAATGTGCCTGTTACTACGTATGGTACGCCTGTAACAATTAAGCCGTACGTTAATACTGGTTCTTGGCAGGGGTGGGATTTAGGCGACTGGGACGGTCAATATTCTCTACAAAACCATTATGGCGGTCACTATGTTGCAGGAAAAGATACGGATACTACTACTAATATTCCATCAGATTTTCCTAACGGCTCTAGCATGAAGTACGAGCTTACTTCTATTCCACAAGGTATTACGCAATCAAGTAGTTGTAGTACTGGTAAGAATAATTCTGACAAAGGCTGTGTGAGTATAGATAGTAAAACTGGTTATATTACTTATAATCCAGGAAGGTTGGATCGTAAAACCGAAGGTATTACTTTTAAGGTGAAGATTACGCACCCAACTCCTAGTGCCTACCAATACAACTGTAAGTATACGACACCGATGGTTCAGGAAAATGTACCTATAAAAATCAAGGTTGTTTCTAATGCCATGTTGTACAACCCGCAGTACAAGGAAACTACTGTTGCATACGATCCGAATCAGAAGAAGTTTAACCCTACTGATAGCGAAGAGCCTAAGAGTGTACGAGCTAACAAAAAGCCGTGGGTTAGAGTAGGTAATCTTCCTAAAGGTTCTACCTTTAAGTTAGAGAAGTATGGTAAATACGGTTCTCCTGTGCTTGATTGGTCTAAGATTGATTCGAAAAATACAGGAAACGGCAAAGTGACGTTTAGCCCGTCTAAAACACAAGCTGGTAAAAGTGAAAAGACGCCTGTGCTTGTTACGTACCCAGATGGTTCTACGTCTAAAGATAGTGATGCAGGTAATTATGACAAGGTCGTGTATGCTACTGTTAAAGTTGGTGATTTGCCAATTTCAGGCGGTGACTTGAATCTTGGTTTATATGACGGGAATAGCATAAATAATAATGGTTTCTGGGGCTTTTCCTTTAGAGATAAAACGAATCCTCACGAGATCGATAAGGGTAAGAAAATAGGTCTGTCAGATAAGGATCACAAGAACCCTAATAAGGGTATTGTGTTTGATTCTTGGGCAAAGAATGGTAAAGGTCCTATTACTTTCCGCGTGATATGCCATAGGACGGATGTACCTAATTCTCCGTTCGCGTTGCTTAAGCCTAAAGAAGGAAACAAAGAAGCTAGCGGAGAGATTAACGGCTTGCATTTTGAGGATTTCCGACAGTGGATTCGAGATAACGACAAGCGTTGCAAGGGCAAGGATTGCAGTAACGATAATCTCTACCTTCACTCTAGAGAATACGAAAATGACACTATGGAGCGTTCGCGCGCGATGATTGGTGGCACGCCTAAGGAAGGCGGCTCGTACGAGTGTAAAGTATTCGCTTTCCACGAAAAGTATGATGATAAAAACGATCACGGTGGTTCACTGAAAGCATTTGATGACACGGCGAAAAATGGTGGTCCTACTGAGTATTCAATACTTTTTAATAACTATGAAAGTATTAAAGCAACAACAAAAGGCTCAGAGTGGATTACTGACAGTTTCTACTTTAAAATCAAGCTTAAAGACAACCAAAAGTACAACCCGACTTATATGAAGATGCCAACTATTCAAGCTGGTAAGTCAATTAAGGATGGTAGGTATAGCAGTCCAACAAAAGACAGTATCAGCACTGATCAGCCAAAGAGTACTAAAACTGGAAATGGTGTTCCGAAGGATGAGCAAACTAGCATTCTTGATGATGACCTTCCTGATGGCACGTGGTTTGAGATTAAAAAGCTACTTAGAAAAGTAGATGACAAAAACCATTCTGATAAGTTTACGTTGCAACAAGAGAAGGAAACTTGGTCTAGGTTTGAAGACAGTGAAGACAACGTTACGCGCGATGAGCACGGCAATCCTGTTAAGAAGAGCGGCAAAGTAGTTACTTTAGATCAGCCTAATCGCGAATACGGTTCTGTAACTTTCCACCCAGATAAGTGGCAGTCTGCTGGCGAGTATTGGGCGGAAGTTAGAGTTCACTACCCAGACGGCTCTGTATCAGACGGCGAAGGCTCTGTAAACGAGAAGCACCCTGTGTATGCGAAGGTGAATGTTACTGCTAAGTCTGGCAATAATATATTTGGTCTTAACTTGTTTAGGTATACAACGGATTCTCAATACAGAACTATCAGCGTTGAAAATGGCATAAACCTTCATCCAGGAGATTTACTCGCTGGTAACGATCGTCCTATGTTTGATTCTTACTTAACAAACGCGATTGGCAATCTTCACCAGCATATGATTTGTTCAAAGCAAAGCAAGGATGGCAAGCAAACCGATTACACGTATGGCATTCTTCCTGGTCATGTTAATAATGAGAAGTCGCAGAAAGATAGCGAAAAAGACGGATTGCGACTTTTGGAACCGCAGACGATTTGGAAGCATTCATCACTTAAGGATCAGTTTGAGTGCAATACTAATGGCAAAAAGTGCAAGTCTGATACTTACTTATACGATGACTGGGTTGATAGCGATAAAAGCTATAACACTTTTGAGCGCACGCACGGATCTTTCGGCGGCGTGGCGCAAAAGACAGGCGACTATGTGTGCAAAGTCTACGTTATAAAGGGCGATCAGAAGAAGTCGGATGCGTTTAAGAATGCTGTTGAGGCTAATATCAAATCTAAGAAGAACGAAGACCCAGTTACAAGCGTTCTTAACGCTAGAGGTAATCCATATGGCAAAGAAGGCGAAGGCTACAAAATTGGCGCATTCTCTGTTCATATTCATAAGGACAACCAGCTGTACAACCCGACTTATACAAAGATGCCAACGATTTTGGCGGGTAGTACTTTTGACAAGAACCTTAAGAATCACAAGGCTGACATAAGCTCTGACACTCCGCGAAGCAAGAAGATTGTTAAAGACAGCAATAATCATGACGTTAATGCTAACGGCGTTCCAAAAGAGGATTTGGTTAACGTTAAGGAAGGCGCTCTGCCTGCTGGCACTTGGTACGAGATTAAGCGCTTTGTTAAGGCTGGCGATATTAAAAACTCGAAAGCAAAGAGTTTGCCTTGGGCTAACTTTGAAGACGGCGAAGATAACAAAGCTGATGGCAAGTCGGAAGCAGCCAGCAAGGACGCCACCGGCAAAGGCTCCGTCACCTTCCGCCCAGATAAGTGGCAGGATGATGGCGAGTATTGGGCTGAGATTAGGGTTCACTACCCGGATGGCTCTGTTTCGGACGGCGATGACTCCATCAACAAAGATCACCCTATCTACGCAAAGGTTAAGGTTACTAGACCAGATATTAGCGCTGGCGATTTGCATGTTGACGTGTACAAGTACTTTGACCATACAGCGTATAATTCCGATACCAATAAAGGCAGAGTCGACTCCGCAGATAACATTGCGAATGTTGACAACAAGGTTGGCGTTACTGTTATGCGCGGAATCGGCTTGCTGAATGACCTTGGTGTTGACTCATGGTCTACAAATAAGCGCGGCGGCATTACTCTAAGAACGTTGTGCAGGGATGCGAATGAGCCAGCTAAGGGCAGTGGTAATAAGTCTCAGGTTTGGAGCGAAAATCTAAATAAACTGTTCTTTAAGCTTAACGGCGGCGATAGTCAGAAAGTGTGGGGGCATGCGAACTTCCGGCAGCAGGAAACTTGCCGTAAGAACGGTAATAAGGGTGATGGCTGCGTTACTGATGTAGCTAACCCTATGCTTTTTGACAGCACTCGCGGAACTATGGAACGCTCACGCGGATTTATTTCAAACACTAAAGCGCCTACGGAGACTGGAAAATACTATTGTGCAGTGTTTGCGTTGAAGCCAGATGCTTTGACTGAGTACAAGAATGCTGTGAAGAAAGGCACGATTAGTGTTGTGAATAATAGCGATATTGTTAGCGCTATGAGCTTTAAGGGCGAGAGCGGTATTGACTATGCTGCAAAATTCTTCCCAGTGTACGTGGTGAAACCATTCAAATTACCAAAGACGGGCGGCGTGAACTGGAACATGTTTCTTGGTGGTGTTGTGTTTGTTGGCACTTCTCTGATGTTTATTGCATTGTTGCTTGATCAAAGCAAGTGGGGGCGTGCGCTCATCGCTGAGATTATCAAGATTATTAAAGTTTTTATCCGCAAAACCGCTAGAAAATGGCGCATTGAAAGGTGGCGATGCTGATGAAAATTTTCTGCAGCGCAAAAACTGCAGTATCAACGTTCCATGTGCTGGCAATGGCATTGCGTAGTTGCGTTACATAGTGATGTTACATAGCAATGGCAATTATGCCGAAGCATGGTTCGGATTTAATCTTGCTGCGCGCGGCGCAAATCGTAGCCGCCGACAGAGTTCATACAACTTGCAATGGCTCCGCCGACCGTGCGCAACACAAAACAGAAAACTTATCTCTTAAACCTGCTCGAAAGAGCAATAAAAAAGGAGAAATTATGAACAAGATAACAAAGCAATGCGTGGCGGCAATCGCCTCGCTCGCAATGGCTGGCACGCTGTGCGTTGCTGGCGCCGTGGTGGCTGGCAACTCAGCTTGGGCTGTGGATAATGCAGCTGCTGCTAAGGCTCCATGGGGAGATACTACTAAGACTGGTTCCATTACGATTCACAAGAAGGATGATACTTCTGGTACACCTGTTGGTCTTAACGGTGCAACCTTTACAATTCAGAAGGTTTTAAAGATTGGTAATGATAATGTTCCTGATCTTAAGAAGCAAGGGGATTGGATTACTCTTGCATCTAAAGTTAAGGAACTTAACGAAGCTGCGAAAGCTGGTAAGCCTACAGATAAAGTCACGTTTGATACAACGAATTTTGGCACTAATGGCAAGATGGAAAAGGTAACGGCTAAGTCTAGTAGTGAAGACGGCGTGGCAAAGTTCGATAATCTTGCAATCGGCTTGTACTACGTTGAGGAAACTAAAGTGCCAACAGGCTATAGCCCTGAGTTTACTCCATTCTTTATAACTGTTCCGCAAATTACGCGTGAAGATGGTAAAACCACCAACACTTATACATATGATGTAAGCGTTTCTCCAAAGAACTGGAATGCTAATGGTGGTATTACTAAGGATGCTCAAACTAGCAAGATGGTAGGTGCTGGAGACACGCTTCCATATGTGATTACTGCTAAGGTGAAGCTTCCACTAACGCCTGCTATGGATAAAACTAAGTTAGCCAGCTCTAATTTCACTGGCTTTAAGGTTTGGGATGATGCGTTAGCATCCGCATATAGCAACCTTACTAACTTTGGTGATACTGCAACTAATTATAAGGTTCAAGTTGGCGAGTACGATGCTCAAAATAAAACATTTAAGAAAGTTACTAGTGGTACTAATCCTGTAGATCTTACTAAAGGTACTGATTACAATATAGCTGTTAGCGACTCTGATGTTGATAAGGCTGGTACTACTGTTACTCGTAAGCGCATTCTGTTTACATTCGAAGATGCTGGTTTAACTAAGATTGCTAACGCATTTGGAACAACTGCTAGTGCGTTTGCTAGTAAGGATATTCGAGTTCAGGTAACTTTGAATCTTAAGATTAATAAAGATTTTGGTAAAGACACTGTAAAGACTGAACTTACTAACAAGTATGGTTTTAACCCAGGCGGAGACAGCGGTAAGGATACACCTGGTACCGATACCAAGACTGTATTCCACAAGTTCCATGTCTTGAAGTATGACGGCACTGATACCTCAAAGAAGACAGTTCTTTCTGGGGCAGAGTTCAAGGCGTTTGCTGATAAAACCAAGGCTTTAGCGTGCGCAAAAGACACAACTAAGTGCGCTGAAACTAATGGAGCTATGCCTGGCTTTACTGCTACTAAACCAGCTACTGCAGGAACTGCTACTATCACTACAACTGGTAATGATGGCAAGACTTCTGATTATGTTGTAAAGACTACTGATGCGAATAGCAAGATTTATCTTGTTGAGGTTAATGCTCCAAAAGGTTATGTCCGCTCAGAAGATGTTCATGAAGTGGATACTGCTAACGCAAAAGATAATGAATCACTTGAGGTTCCAATTGCTGATGTTCCAACGAGCAATAACATTGAACACTGGTTCAAGCTTCCAAATACTGGTGCTTATGGCGTGATTATATTCGCCATCATCGGTTTGGGCTTAGTTGGTGCTGGTACATTCATGTACATGCGCAATAATCGCAAGAAGGAAGAAGAACAGGCTGCATGATTTGCTCAGTTTGATGAGTAAATCATAAACGATTGAGTCTATAAACGATTGAGTCTATAAACGATTGAGTCTGCATAAATTGAGTCTAGGAGCAAAATCCTAGACTCAATCCTATGTGGACTGTTAAAGCAACAAAACCCGTCGTTTTCCCGCTTTTTGTTGTTGATTTTGTGGTTTTAAGCAACATTTTCGGTAAGTTTTTCCCGATTTTGTTGTTAATTTTGCCGTTTTGAGCAACAAAAAGCGCAAAATCCCACTGCGTTTGTAGCAAAATCAAACCAAATATTATCTTTCATTAAATAGCTTTAGCTTGGAGGAGTTATGAGGCTAGCCGATATTAGCAATTTGTGCCGCTTGTTGAGCGAGCGCGCTGTTGCTAAATTGTTTAAGAATAAGGCGAAGCGTACCTCCAGTGTGGCTAGCACGAGCAATGTGGCTGGTGCGAGTGATTTGCTAGCGGAAAAGTCGTCAGCAACCGAAGAGCAAACTCCACAATCCAACTCAAGCCAAAAAACACAGAAAAACTTAAAAACACAGAAAACTTTTATACATCGCATAATTGAGCCGATTGCGTTAGTGCTAGCAGGCGTATTGTTCTTCAGCTACCCAGTGGCGTCAACACTGTGGAACAACCACGTGTCTAAACAAATTTCTATAGATTACGACAAAGTAAGTTACAATCAGGCCGCTGGCGTGCGAGAATCTATTCTAAGAAGTGCGCGAAAATACAATGCGCGCAGAAAAAAATTCTTTACAGCCGACCCGTATGACGGCAGTGACAATTACAAAAAAACAGCAGACTATAAGTCATATATCAAACAACTAGACGAACCAATGGGAATTATGGGAATCATAAAAATCCCGAAAATTGGCGTAAAACTACCAATTTACCATGGCACTTCGCGCGATGTCCTAGCTCGCGGAGCAGGACACTTGTATGGCACAGATTTACCTGTGGGCGGCAAAAACAGGCATACCGTTATAACAGCACACACTGGATTGCCTACAGCAACCATGTTTGACGGTTTAATCGACATGAAGCGTGGAGACTACTTCTACATTGATGTACAGGGCGACACGATGCGCTACAGGGTGTTTCGCATTAGTGTTGTAGACCCGCAGGATATCAGTTTGCTGCAGCGTGAGCCTGGGCGCGATTTGGCGACTTTGCTTACATGCACGCCGTATGGTGTGAACTCGCATAGGCTACTGATTACGGGGTATCGCGTGCTGCCGGACCCAGCGCACGCTCCAGAAGATCATCTTCAGTGGCCGCTTTGGATGACGCTGTTTGTAGCTGCTATGATTCTTTCGCTGTTGATAATTTCAATCATGGTAACTGGATACTTGCAAAAGCGTAAGAATAAATCAGATTTGCGCGGCAAGCACATACTGCGCGAGACCTGCCTTCGTGCTTAAAGCGTAACGCGCGAACTATTTTCCCGAGATTGTTTACGTATTTGGTGGTTTTGGGAACAAACACGTGGAAAAAATAAACAAACACGGGGAGCGATACGCTAACCAAGAAAAGCGGAAAGTGGGCGATGAGGGACTCGAACCCCCGACATCCACCGTGTAAAGGTGGCGCTCTAGCCAGCTGAGCTAATCGCCCGCTTGAAACAAGATACAGTATGGTGTGTACTAGATGCGTGATTCGCGATTTGCGTGTGTCTTTCAGAGTTTGTGTTTTGCGTTTTGAAGCGTCTTAACAATCGCGTAGAGTATATTCAATAATGATATGTTCAGGAGGTCTATTGTTTATGGCAAGTAAACCCGATACTGCGCGTAATTCTTCTGGTATTGAGCGCGTAGGTAAGCGCAAGAAGGGTTACAGCGTAGAGCAAGTTAATGATTTTCTTGAGCGTGCCCATTCTTTGTATGAGTCCGACGACATTCGTCTTACACAAAAAGATATTCAAGACGTGTCCTTCGATTTAGAAGATGAAGGATACGCTATACCTCAAGTTGATGCGGCTCTTTCTAGGTTGGAACGTGCTGTTGTAGATAAAACAACCGAATACGAAATTTCTCATCGCGGTAGAATCGTTTGGAAAGCACAAGCCGATAGTGAATACCGTGTTTTGCTTAATCATTCTCAGCGTGATTACAAGATGCGTTTTGATTCTGGTCAATCTCGCAAGCCTTCGTATGATAAAAAACAGGTCGATAATGTTGTTAATAAGACCTTAGATAAGATTTCTATTCTTCTTGGATATAAGCCAACGTGGGGTAATAGTTCAAGCGATCTTGATGGCATTGACGCAATGTTTGTTTCTAACGTGTTGTTTACACAGCGTTCTGGTAAACATGGATATGATGAGCGTCAAGTGGATTATTATTTGAACGCTTGCATACGATTGCTTAGTAGGCTTGAATCTTACGATCGTGTTTCTAAGTACCTAGATTTTGATTCTAATGGTGCTGCCGCATCTTCTGTTAACGCAGCATATAGTCAGACGACGCCACAGCCTGTGCAATCTGCAAATCCTATGCCTCCATCTGTTCCCGTTGAGCATAATGCGGATTCGTTTGTAGTAAATCCTGTTCAAAATACTGTTGAAGCAGATAATCCTGTTGCAAATGATATTTTTTCTAGAACTACAGTTGATGAAGTAGATTCGCATCATATTAGTGCAGATAGTGTGCCAGTCGTTGAGCATGTGGCAGATAGTGATAATAGTTCTGCACAGCATATTGAAGATATGCCTCAAGATAGGCAAAGCATTTTCGCACCTGTAGACAACAGTGTTGATAACAATAGTGGTGCTTCTCTTAACGATTTGCACCATGGGGATAGGGCTATTTTTACGCCTCATTCTGCTAATGTAGAGCCTAATGATGATACTGATGACGAGATGTCTCAGGCTTCTACTGTTATGCCTCCTACGTTCCCGCCATCGTATGCTCCGAAAGATTCCTATTCGCAGACTTATACAAGAGACAGTGCTATTCCAGCTGCACCTAGCCAAGATTCTTATAGTCAGAATCATGTTAATGCTGCTAATGCTAATGCTGTTAATACTAAAGATGATGATAAGAATGATTCAAAGAATAGTGCTTCAAACCCTGTTGGTGATTTGAATTTGTCTCTTCTTGCATCTCCTAAATTTGAGCCGTCGCAAAGTCTCAATCTAGATATTCCAGATCTTTCATTCCCAGTTATGAATCATTTTAATGCTTCTTCTGAAGATTTTAATGCTAACAATGCTGGCAATAATGATTCAGATGATTTGGATGATACTGGCGAATCTAATTTCGGTGGTTTTGTGAATCCAAGCCACAACTGATCTATAAAAATACTTTGGATTAGCAGATTAAGAGTTTTTGATTTTCATGCCGTTGTATAACGATGAGGCTGTAGTTCTTAAGACTTTTCCTTTAGGAGAAGCGGATAGAATTGTAGTTATGCTTACTAAAAAGCATGGTAAGATTCGTGCTGTTGCAAAAGGTGTTAGGAAAATAAAATCTCGTTTTGGGGCGCGTTTAGAACCTTTTATGCGTGTGAATGCACTTTTTGCTACTGGAAGAACTTTTGATGTTGTTTCTCAAGCGGTTTTAGTTTCTGCTTATGCTGAGAGTATTTGTGCTGATTATGATTTGTATAGTCGTGCTAGCATGATTGCGGAAATCGCAGATGATTTGGTTTCGTCTTCTGCACAGTATCAGGATTCTTGTATGCAATACAATCTGCTTGTTGCAGCCTTATCTGCTCTTTCTAGGGGATTGCATAGTGCTGATTCAATTGGATTCTCATATGTTTTAAGAGCGTTAAAACTAGCTGGCTGGTCTCCTATGCTTAATGAATGCGTAGTTTGTGCAACTAAAGATGATTTATCATATTTTTCCTCTTGTTCTGGAGGAGTTATGTGTTCTAAAGATCATGATTTGCAGTCAATTAAGTGTAATGGTTTAGCACGTTTTCAAATGATTTCTTTGATTAATGGCGATTGGAAGAATATAGACGGAACAGATATTGATTATTTAACGTATAGATGCGTTGAGCAGTGGTGTGAATATTATCTTGAGCGTCCAATTAAATCAATGCATTTATTAGAAAATAATATGTGATTTAATATAGCTTTTTTAGCGTCTTATTTAACGTTTTTGTGAACGTTTTAGTGAGCGTTTTTGTTAATTTTTTGTTTGAATTTTATAATAATTGTCCTCGCTGTCTGATGCAATAATGATTGATATCAGACACGGGTGCTCTTTCAAAGAGCTGAGAAGATTACTGTCTAACCGTTTAACGTGATTCGGTTAATGCCGACGTACGGAGTTTTCTGCAGGGTCGCCTTTGTTTGATAACTGATAATGAAAGGAGACCCTAATGGGTGCATCTGTTGAAGAAGAAACCGTGCGTCCATCTTTGCGATGGAATGTAGCTGATATTACGCTCACGGTTGTTGTAGCTGTAGCTTCTGGTATTATCTTCTGGGGTATCAGTTTGATTAGCGAGCCTATTTCTGCTGCTCTTAAGCTTATTCCAGTTCCAGGAGTCAGCGCATTGTACTACGGTTTGTTCTATTTTGCTGGTCCTTTGGCTGCTATTATGGTTCGCAAGCCAGGTGCAGCATTGTTCGGTGAGTTTATTGCTGCAATGGTTGAGTTGACTGTTGGAAGCCACTGGGGTGGTATCGGTACCGTTCTTCCTGGATTTGTTCAGGGCTTGTTCGCTGAATTTGCATTCTTGTTCTTCATGTATCGCAAGTGGAATGTTGGCTTAAGCGCACTTTCTGGCGCATTAGCTGGTTTGGGTGGAATCGTTTCAACCTACCCGTTCTACTATGCAGGTGTTCCAATCTTTGGTTCATTCATGGTGATTCACACTATTTGCAGCATGATTTCTGGTGCTGTAATCGGTGGCGTTTTGATGTGGTACTTGTATAAGGGTATTGCTGCCACTGGCGCATTGAGCCGCTTTGCTTCTGGCAAAGAAGTGCGCGCCTGATTTTACGGGTAAGATTACAAGTAAAATCAACTTATAAATTTGATTTGTGGGCGGGGATTAATTACCTCGCCCATTTTTGTAAAGTCGCAAGTTAAATCGCAAGTTAAGTTGCAAATAAAAGTCAAAATAAAATCACAAATAATAAAATCATAAATCACTATAAAACAAAGGAGTTAATATGCTAAGAGTACGTCTTGAATATGTGCATCCATGGACGAATCACGCAGGTATGTATCTTGCAAGAAAGCGCGGATTGTATTCACAATACGGATTAGATGTAGAGTTTACAAGCACAGATACAGAGCGCGGCGATGTTCCAGCATGTTTGGAGCGTGGAGAAGTAGATATAGCTCTTGTTCGTTTAAATCAACTTTTGGCTCATCAAAATGGTGCAAACAGGCTAACGTCGTTTGCTGTAATGAATCAATCGCAAATTGGTGGAATCATAACAAATAAAAACACGGGCATTACGCGATTTAAAGATCTAGAAGGAAAGCGCGTAGTAATTCCTATGGGCGTTAAGCGCCTATACACGGAGCTTCAGCAGGCGGTTGCTGCCGACGGCGGCGATTTTAGCAAGCTGATTACAATTGACCCAGGCCCATGGGAGCCAGACATTAGAGCAGTAGAACGCGGAATGTGCGATGCTTTTATTAACGTAGCATGGTGGGAGCCATACCAGGGTTCGCTTCCGTTTGATCAAGTTGTTGTTCTTCCATTCGATTCTATTGGCGTAGCGCCGCATCATTCTTACTATGTTTGCGCTCGCCAAGAGATGATTGAGCGAAATCCGCAATTAATACGTAACTTTGCAAGCGCAACAGTTAAGGGCTATGAGATGGCAGGAAAAGACCCTCAGGCTGGTGTTGATGCTTTGCAGAATGCGCTTTGCCATATTAGCCCAGAGGCTTTGCGTGCCTCGCTAGACGAAGTGATTCCGTCTTGGTACGACAAGAATGGTCGTTGGGGCACGGCAGACATGGCTTTGGTGGAAAACTACACTCGTTGGATGGGTGAAAATGGCCACTTAAGCGTGCCTCTTGATTGCGCGCTAAAAAGTTTAGAAAACGGGTGCGTAACAAACGAGTATTTGCCAGAATAGTCATTAGTTTTGCAATAGTTAGTTTTGCATAAGCAAAGTCGCCAGCAGTCGCACATGAGCTGGTTTAGCGTTAAATAATCCCGCAAAAAATGCTCGAAAAACAATGAACCTGTAGTTAAATATTTGTATAAATATGGAGCGAATATGGAAAACGAAAGCAACGACCCTCAACTAGATATTGTTGCTCAAAGATGGGCAAATGTTGATTTAGATGAGGCAAATACTGTGTGCTCGCTTTTAGAGGAGTCGCTAGAAGTAGATTGCGTTTTAAGCCATAGTTTGCGCCCGATGGCTGCAGGTTCATTGCTTCGCGCGCATTACAAAGATAATGCATCAAAGCAATCTAAAAGTTTGGACGTTTATATTAAAAGATGCAGCACAAAAGTGAGGCAAGCTAGCACAATTAGACCGTATCATCGTTTTGCGGAGCATCTTTTACAAAACAAAATAAGCACACCAAAGTACTTGTATTTTAATAAAAATAGCGAGTATTTAGGTTTAGAAAAGAATACTTCTGGCGATATTTGCGTAGACGGAACTCTTCTTGTAATAGGCGATTGCGCTTACGAAGTTACTTTAAAAGCTAGCGGAGAAGACCGATACAAAGACGCGTACACTTGGGATCCGCCTAAAACGTGCGAAGAAGCCAAAAATCTTGGAGCGATGATGGCAAAAATCGCCTTAGCTTCACAAAGTTTTGACGAGCCAAATCCTAAGGAAATCAACGCTTTTCAATCAAGATTTAGTCTTTGTGCAAGCGAAGACGTGCAAAGTGATGCCGAAGTTTGGTTAAAAAATAGGCCCGATTTAGCGAAATTCTTAAAAGAACAGAATCGTGATTTTGTAAAAGATTTAAGCGAATTTGCTCCAACATGCAAAAAAATTTACGATTTGGGGTACGCGAATCTAAGAAAGCAGTGGGCTCATGGAGATCCGCATATATCTAATTTTATGTGGGAAGGTAGTGCTCCAAGCGCAGTATTTGACTTTGGAATGGCGTATAGAAACACAGCAATCTACGATTTAGCAATGACTTTGGAACGCAACACAATTCAATGGGTAGATATTGCGAATGGCAAAAAAGATTCATTTAGAACGGATTTAGTTAAGTCAATTTTGCAAGGATATGCTAGCGTTCGGCCATTAACAGATGTTGAAAAAGAGTTGCTTCCGTTTGTTCTTAGCGTAAGTCAAATTGAGCAATGCGTAGAATTTGTAGACTATTATTTAAAGTCAAATGGATCTTACGACTTTAAAATTTGGGGTTACGATACTGGGTTCTTAGAGCACGCTAGATGGTATAAATCTAGTTACGGAGAGCAATATTTAAACGCTTTAATAGAGATTTTGCGAGAAATATAAATATAGAGGATTTTGGCGGATTTTTTATCTGATTTAGCTGGCTTTTATTAAGCTTTGCAAAACGGGTTTAAGTATTCGTTCAATGGGGTTGTTAGATTTTAACTATGAGTTTTGAAAACGTTGACTACACTTCGTTAAATATTCCAGCAGCTCCATTTAGTGATCCTAGCCGCGTGCCAGATTTTCCTAAAGGTAAAGTTCCTCGCCATGTAGGCGTGATTATGGACGGCAATGGGCGTTGGGCTAAAGAGCGCGGAATGATTCGCACCGAAGGGCATAAAGCGGCGGAGCCAGTGGTTTTTGACACTATTGCAGGAGCCATAGAAGCAGGTGTTCGCTACTTGAGCTTGTACACGTTTTCTACGGAAAATTGGAAGAGATCTCCTCAAGAAGTGCATTTTTTGATGGGATTTTCTAGAGACATTATTCACCGCAGGGTTGCGCAAATGAATGAGTGGGGAGTGCGCGTGCGCTGGGCCGGAAGACGGCCAAAATTGTGGAAGTCTGTTATTGACGAGTTGGAAAAAGCTCAAGAGATAACGAAAAATAACACTACGATTGACGTTGTTTTTTGCTTAAACTATGGTGGTCGCGCGGAAATCGCAGACGCTTGCGCGGCAATTGCTAGGGAAGTTAAAAGCGGCAAAATTAAGGGTGATCGCATTAGTGAGAAGATGATTGCGGAACACTTGTATAACCCAGATATTCCAGATTGCGATCTTGTGATTCGCACTTCGGGAGAGCAGCGCACTAGCAACTTTCTGCCTTGGCAAGCGTCTTATGCTGAGCTTGATTTTGTGCCAGAACTTTTCCCAGATTATGGTCGCGAAGCGCTGTGGAGGTCAATTGACCGTTATGCGCATCGCGACCGCAGATTTGGTGGCGTAAAAAACGCTTAAACTTATCTGTTAGTAGAATTAATTTATTAGTCGCAAGCTAGCCAAGCGCAAGCTGCTACAACAGCTGATTCAAGTCCACGATTTAGAGTTGGTTGCAAATCTGGAGCAAAAGCTGGATTGTGATTTCCAGGAGCATTTTTCATGTCTTCAAATCCACCTAATCCCCAGTATGCGTAAGGTGTATTAAAAGCGTTCGCGACTATAGAAAAATCTTCCGAAGCAGAAGCGCGCGAAATATTTACAGAGTCTTCTCCAAAGTATTCATCAAAAGCTTTACGCACGCGCAAAGACGCATTCTTATCATTATTCGTAAGCGGATAGCGGTCATAGTATGTAAATTCTGGTTTCTTAGGACATCTTGCAAGCTCGCACTCTCCACGCACAATTCGTTCAATAGCATTGTGTACAAATTTTTGAGTATCTTCGCTATAAGTTCTTGTGTTAATTAAAAGCTCGGCATCATCAGGAATAATATTCGACTTACTTCCTGCATTAAGCGCACCAACTGTAACAATTGCGTAATCTTTAGCTGCAAGTTCGCGAGAAACAATCGTCTGCAATTTAAGCACAATTGACGAAGCAACAACCACTGGGTCAACACTCAACTCAGGCATAGAACCATGTGAACCTTTACCAAAAATGTGCACGCGAATCGAAGCTGCAGTAGTTAAGAACGCGCCCGAACGAATACCGACTGTTCCTGCAGGAATAGCACCCAACACATGCTGACCAAGGTAAACGTCAGGCTTTGCAATCATGCTCGTAATGCCATTTTCCACCAAGTATTTTGCGCCTTGAGCTGTTTCTTCTCCAGGCTGAAAAACGCCAATGTACGTTCCTCTCCAAGCATCTTTATGCTTGTTAAAAGCCTTCAAGGCGCCAAGTAGGCTGGAAATATGAAAATCGTGACCGCAAGCGTGTGAAACTCCAACCGTTTTGCCATTTTCGTCTTGCGTGCTAACTGTTGAAGTATAATCTTTCCCTGAATTTTCTTTAATTGGAAGCGCATCAATATCCGCTCTCATAGCAACAACAGGACCTTCGCCGTTTTTAATCTCTGCCACAACGCCTGTCTTGCCAACTCGCTTTGTTTCAATCCCAGCCTTGCTAAGAATATCAATAATTGTTTGAGCTGTATGATCTTCTTTCATTGACAGTTCAGGATGTTGATGAAAGTATTTGTATTGTCTTTCTCGTTCTGATTGGGTTTCATCTAAATCGGATAATATCTTCTGAACTGCCGTAAGTTGCAGCATAAATTCCTGCTTTCTTTTGTTTTATTATAACTTTGTTGAGTTTTGAGATTATTTGATTTTAGTTTTATTTTTCTTTATTTCGTTCTTCGAGAATCTTGTCTACAAGAGCAGCTTTTGCGTCGATTTGATCGCTAAAACCAGGACGAATGTCTAACTTTAAAATAACGCCTGTGCGATAGCCTTTTTCAACAAGAACCATAGTTGCGTCTTTTACAACGCGCATAACATCGTCGAATTCGCCTTCGATATTTGTAAACATTGCGTTCGTTTCGTTTTTTAATCCAGAATCACGAATCACTTTAACGCAATCTGCTACATATTCGCTAAGTTCTTCGCCAACTCCGCTAGGAGCAATACACAATGCTGCAACTGTATTAGTTTTGTGGCAATTCTTGTTATTGCAAGTATCGCAAGTATTGCAAGTATTGTTATCAGTGTTTTCGCTCATTTTAAATCCTCTCAAAGTGAAAAATATGTGTTGCAAAATTATGCTTACACTTTATTGTATTCGTTTAGCTTATATATGATGCTTATATATGTTGCTTTAGCGTCACAGGGTTTTTCTATAATAAACACCGTTTTCACCCAAATTTTCTAGATTTACGAAAAAGGTGTATTGTGGCTGTTTCAAAGCTTGATGAAGTCGTATCCTTGGCTAAGCGTCGAGGATTTGTGTTCCCAGCTGGCGAGATTTATGGTGGTACGCGTTCTGCTTGGGATTATGGTCCTTTGGGCGTTGCGTTAAAAGACAATATTAAGCGCGAATGGTGGCGTTATATGGTCACTACGCGTGGCGATGTTGTTGGAGTGGATACTTCTGTTATTTTGCCTTCCCAAGTTTGGGTTGCGTCTGGTCACGTTTCTGTGTTCAATGATCCTTTGATTGAGTGCTTGAATTGCCATAAGCGTCATCGTGCAGATAAGCTCGAAGAATCCTATGCCGAAAAGCACGGCGACAAAATGCCAGAAAATGGCTTGAAAGACATTGCTTGCCCAGATTGCGGCACTCGCGGAAACTGGACGGAGCCTCGCGATTTCAACATGATGCTTCGCACGCATTTAGGACCAGTTGAAGACGAAAACAGCTTGCACTACTTGCGCCCAGAAACAGCTCAAGGCATTTTTGTTGACTTTAAGAACGTTATGACTGCTACACGCCAAAAGCCACCATTTGGCATTGCGAATATTGGTAAGTCTTTCCGTAATGAAATCACTCCTGGAAACTTCATCTTCCGCACTCGCGAGTTTGAGCAAATGGAAATGGAGTTCTTCGTAGAGCCTGGAACAGACGAAGCTTGGCATCAATATTGGATTGATACACGCGTAAATTGGTATGTTGATTTGGGCGTAAAGCCTGAAAATTTGCGTATGTATGAGCATCCTAAAGAGAAGTTAAGCCATTATTCCAAGCGCACTGTAGATATTGAATACAAATTCGGCTTCCAAGGATCTGACTGGGGAGAGCTTGAAGGTATTGCAAACCGTACCGACTACGATTTGTCTGCTCACGCTAAGCATTCTGGCGAGGATTTGAGCTACTTTAATCAGGCTACTGGCGAAAAGTATGTGCCTTACGTTATTGAGCCTGCGGCTGGTCTTACCCGCTCGCTTATGGCATTCTTGGTTGATGCTTACGACGTTGACGAAGCTCCAAACACTAAGGGCGGAGTCGACAAGCGTACTGTTCTTAGACTTGACCCTCGCTTGGCTCCTGTTAAAGCTGCAGTTTTGCCTTTGAGCAAGAAGCCAGAATTGCAGGCTGTTGCTCAAGATTTGGCTGCGGATTTGCGCCAGCACGATTGGGTTATTGATTACGATGAGTCTGGTGCTATTGGTCGCCGCTACCGTCGTGAGGATGAAATTGGTACTCCTTTGTGTGTAACAGTTGATTTTGATACTTTGGAAGATCATGCTGTAACGATCCGCGAGCGCGACACTATGCAACAAGAGCGCGTTTCCTTAGACAAGGTTGCAGATTACGTAGCAAGCCGCATTAACGAAAAGCGCGTTAAGTATCCGCAAGGTCCTGTAGAGATTGTTGGTACTCGCGCTGCAGACGGTGGTGTGGATGTTTCTAAAGAAAACGGTGTTGATGAATCGCAGCCTGTAAAGATTGCTCAGGCTGGCGGCTTGTATTAATACTCGTATAGTGAAAAATCGCTAATAAACAAAAACAAAATATATTAAAGTGAATGGAGTTAAAGCAATATGGATTTTTCTATTAAACCAGTAGATTTAGGGAAAATTCATATTGCAACTCCTGTTGTTTTATCTCCAATGGCTGGTATTACTAACTGGCCTTTTCGAGTGATTTGCCGCGAATATGGTCCGGACGGGCTTTACGTAGCAGAAATGATTACAGCTCGCGCATTAGTTGCAAGGAATCCTAAAGCCTTGCGTTTATGCCGTTTTGCGCCTAACGAAAAAGTGCGTTCTTTGCAACTTTACGGAGTAGATCCTTCTATTGTAGAGCTTGCTGCTCGAATTGTTGTTGATGAGAACATGGCGGATCACGTTGACTTAAACTTTGGATGCCCAGTTCCTAAAGTTACAAGGCGCGGCGGCGGTTCTGCTCTTCCTTGGAAAACAGATTTGCTTCAGGAGATTTTGCATCGTGTTGTTTCTGTTTGTGATCCAGCAGGAATTCCTGTTACAGCTAAGTTCCGCGTTGGTATTGACGAAAATCATGAGACTTTTATGCAAGCTGGTCATATTGCGCAAGAAGAAGGATGTGCTGCTGTAACTTTGCACGCGCGCACAACTGCAGAATACTACGGTGGTCATTCCGATTGGAGCCGTATTGCTGAGCTTGTAGATGCTCTTGATATTCCTGTTTTTGGTAATGGCGATATTTGGGGCGCGGATGACGCTCTTGCAATGTTTAAAGAAACAGGATGCGCAGGCGTTGCTATTGGCCGCGGATGCCAGGGGCGTCCTTGGATTTTTGCTGATATTCGTTCTGCTTGCAATGGAAGCAACGATCGCGTTAATCCAAGTCTTGGGCAAGTTTGCAAGGTGATTTTAAGACATCTTGAGCTTTTAGTCGAGTTTTATGATGGCGACGAGCGAATGGCTGTTCATGACTTGCGCAAGCATATTGCTTGGTATTTAAAGGGTTTCCCTGTTGGAGGTGGAACTCGTAAGAATTTTATGGAATGTGAGTCTATTGAGGATGTTCAGCGTAATATTGATGCGTTAGATTCTTCACTAAAACTCCCTGAACAAGTTTTAGACACGCCGCGTGGGCGAGTTCGTTTTGCAAAAAAAGTTCATTTGCCATATGGGTGGTTGGATTCTCGAATAACATCTCACAGTGAGCGTGAGGAGTTGTTTGGCGATGATCCAATGGATGCAAGTTACTAGGTTTTACTAGTGTTTTCTAGGGTTTTTGAGTATATAAAACATAATATAAACTACTGCTTAATATTTTAAACTTTTGTTAATAAAACGCATTAATGATTTGCGTATAGCACGGTGTATTATCGAATCGGTGACATTTTTTCAGTTTTTATTCATAAAACGCCGCCATTATCGAGCGTTTTGCGCTAAAGTAATGCGTAAACGTGCGTGTGAGTGACAGGAGACAACGGTGAGCGAGATTGCCCAGACTGACAATTTCAACGACAAAACCATAATCAAGGTAGTCGGCGTCGGTGGAGCCGGTGGTAACGCCGTCAACCGAATGATCACCGAGGGTTTGCAGAACGTAGAATTTGTGGCTATTAACACTGATGCCAAGGATTTGTTGCGTTCTGATGCTGACGTGAAGATTTCATTATCTGACGCTTCGAGTCGAGGATTAGGAGCAGGTGCTGATCCAGAAAAAGGCGCTAAAGCTGCTCAAGATCATCAATCTGACATTGAAGAATCATTAAAGGGCGCCGATATGGTGTTCGTAACTTGCGGAGAAGGCGGTGGAACTGGTACGGGTGCAAGCCCTATTGTTGCGCGCGCCGCACACCAGCAAGGTGCTTTGACAATCGCAGTAGTTACGCGTCCATTCGGTTTTGAAGGACCTCAGCGTGCTGCATCAGCAAAACTTGGTATTGAGAATCTTCGTAAAGAAGTCGACGCTTTGATTGTGATTCCAAACGATCGTTTGTTGGAAATTTCAGATCGAACCATCGGAATTATTGAAGCTTTTAAGACTGCAGATACCGCATTGCTTGCAGGCGTTCAGGGTATTACAGATTTGATTACCATGAATTCTTATATTCATGTTGATTTCTCTGATGTTACCGCTGTTCTTCGCGGTGCAGGAACTGCGCTATTTGGTATTGGTGCAGCGAAGGGTGAAGACAGAGCTACGCAAGCTGCAGAAATTGCTATTAGCTCTCCATTGCTTGAAGAAAGCATTGAAGGTGCTCATGGTGCTTTGATAAATATTGCTGGTCCAAGTGATTTGAAGCTTCAAGAAGCAAGTGCTGCAACAGAGCTTGTTCGTAAGGCAATACATCCAGAAGCGCAGATTATTTGGGGTCTTTCTTTGGACGATTCTTATGGAGATGAGGTTCGTGTTACTGTTATTGCAGCTGGTTTCGATTCTCATCCTAAGTCTGAAGACAGCAAAGCAGGTGCTTTCGTAGATATGCAGGCAGGAGTCGATCCTGTGGCTCCAGCTCATTCCACTACTACTGCTCCTTCTAAGCCTGTGGACACTGTTGAAACCGCGGAACCTGTTTCTTCTATGTTTGATTCTGTTGATCCAGTTAAGCAATATCAAACACAGGCTACTCAAGTGAAGCCTCAAGACGAACCAGACGAGCTGGATATTCCTGATTTTCTGCGTTAAGCATAACTAGGGGAGGGCATCTTAATGGCTGGTTTTATGAAGAACATGATGTCTTATGTAGGCATGAGTGATGTTCAGGACGACGATGATTTCGTTGATTCTCAAACACAGGATACTTCGTTTGACAACGACCACAGTGTTGCTCCTATGAGCCTTCATAATGGTGATGTTGCACAATCTGGTAATGGTGCTTCTACTCGATCTAATGCAGGTCGTATGAGTCTCATTACTACGATTCATCCAAAATCTTATGAGGATGCGCAATTAGTTGGAAGAGCTTTAAGAGATGGAACACCAGTAGTCTTGAATCTTACGGGTGTTAGTGAATCCGTTGCATATCGCATAGTTGATTTTTCTGCTGGCGTTGTGTTTGGTGTTCGCGGATCTATAGAAAGAGTAACTCCTAGAGTCTTCCTTTTAAGCCCTTCTCAAGTAAATATAAAAGTTGAAGATGCTCCTAATGGCGGATCTGCTCGCGACTTATTCTCCTAAAGCTAAATAACATGAGACTAGTCGCCAGCGACCGAACATTCGATTGCTACGCTTAACTTGTATTTAAGGCAGATATCTTTTAGGTATCTGCCTTAAATTTATACTTATTCTGTACTTATATTTTGGTTTACGATTAACTTAGCTATTGTGTAAAATTATTGAAAATAGTTTAAAGGAAAATCTTAATGAATTTTGTAATACGCTTAATACTAATTTTGAATATTTTCATAAACGCTTATCTAGTAATACTGTTTATTCGCGCAGTTTTAGATTGGATTCCGTTTATATTCCATTCTTTTAAACCAAATGCGATTTTGCAAAAATTCACTCAAATCATATATTTTATGACAGAACCACTTTTAAGATTTGCGCGAAAATTTATACCACCAGCAAGATTAGGTAGCATAAGTTTAGACGTGAGTTTTATGGTAGTGTACTTTTTGTTACTAGTTTTACAAATGTTTTTGAATATGCTTTACTGATGCTTATTAATCACAATTTTTAATGAAGCGACACGATAGTTATTAATTTAGAAAAATATTGGTAGATTTCGTAAAAAAATAATCGCTTTTTACACAATTTTTTCTATAGACGTGATAGCATCGAATAGATATATCAAAAGGGCTGCGCGCCCAAAAGTGAGGTGTAATGCATTATGGCTCTGTTAACGCCTAAAGACATTCGCGAGCATACCTTCCAAATCGTTCGATTCAAGGGAGGCTATGATGTTGACGAAGTTGATGACTTTTTGGATCAGGTTACAGAAACAATAGAAGCGCTTGGTCAGCAGGCAGTGCAGGGGCTTGGAGCTTCCACGCAGTCTCTTGGCGCCGATGTTGCTAGCTTGAACAATAAGATTTCTGATTTGACAAAGCAAGTTGAATCTTTAACAAAAGAAAATAATGATTTACGTGAAGCATCCAGCAGCGCGAACAAGAATGACAATGATCTTGCAGCAAAGCTTAAGGAAGCTGAAGAAAATAATCGTGCATTGAGCGAGCAGAATCAGCAGCTTAAAGAGCAGCTGGATGGTTTAGGTGCTCAGGTAGATCAGCTCACAGCACAGGCTGCAAATGCTGATAATGCTAAGGCAGACGCTGATAAGAAAGTTCATGAAGAGCTTGAAAACGTTACTCGCGAACGCGATGACTTTAGAGCAAGTAGCGAGAATTTGGGTCGCGAATTGGAAGAAGTCCGTCAACAGCTTGTTGTAACACAGCAGGAAAATGCAAAGGTTCAGGATTTGTCTCGTCAACTTGAAGAATCTCATAAACGTGAAGAGCAGCTTCGTGAGCAGGTTGCTAAGATGGAGCCAAGCACGGAAACAGGTAGCTTGCAGAAGATTGCAGGTGCTGGTGCAGAAGTGGGCGGTTCTGAACCAGAACGCGCTACAGCAATGTTGACTCTTGCAATGCAATTGCACGATCAGTATGTAGATAAGGGCAAGGCTAAGGCAACTCAGATAGTCGAAGAAAGCCAAGCTCGATATAACGAGATCGTTACTAAGGCAGACGATTATTCTAATCGTACTCGTAGCGAGGCTGATGAATACAATAAGCAGACTCGTGGAGATGCGGATGATTACTCCGTTCGTACTCGTAGCGATGCAGACGCTTATGCTGCTCGCGCGCACAACGAGGCAGATGCTTATTCTGGTAAGGTTCGTCAGGCTGCAGATGATTATTCTAAGCAAACTCACGATCAGGCTGATCAATATGAGTCTGAAGTTCAGCATAGAGCTGCGGATTACGATTCCACTACTCGTACTGCTGCAGATGCTTACGCTCGCCAGGTGCGTGAGAATCTTGAAAAGCAGACTAAGGTTATTGAAGGAAACATTCAAAGCCTCAAGCAGTTTGAAACTGAGTATCGTACTCGCTTGACTGACTTCCTTGGTCAGCTTGTTGCTCAAGTTTCCGATGAGAACACTTACAGTTCTATGGAAAATCAGGATCAACAGGATCAAAAGTAGTTATACTAAATCCAGTTAGATTGGAAAATACATTGACGCATTGTGATATGCGTGTAGAACGGCTGCGTAATCGCGCAGCCGTTTTTGCACTGATTGCTTTTATTGGAGTGGTTTTAGACCGCATAACCAAAGTTTGGGCATTAGCAGCGCTTAGTGGAGGAAAAAACATTGATATTCTTCCACATTTGCTCTCTTTTACTCTTGTTAGGAATCCTGGAGCATCTTTTGGCTTAGGCTCTTCTTTTACTTGGGTTATTAGCGTGTTAGCTTGCGTTGCATGCGCTGCTATGATTGCGGTTGTTAAGCACACAAAATCTTTATATTGGACTATTGCGCTTGCTTTAGCTTTTGCTGGAGCTTTTGGAAATCTTATTGATAGAGCGCAATATGCTCAAGGCTTTTTGAACGGAAAAGTCGTAGATTTTATAAACTACGGATGGTCCGTTGGGAATGTTGCAGATATTGAGCTTATGTTTGCAGGAATTGCAGTTATATGCCTCATTTTGATTGGGATTCCTCTTATAGAGCGCGCTGATGAGTGATATTCGTTTTACAGTTACGAGTCAATTTGCTGGATGCAGGTTCGACGTATGCTTGTCGAACCTTATGGGAGTATCGCGTGCAAACGCAATATCGCTAATCGATAGTGGCAAAGCAAAAATCTTAGATAAAAAATCACAAAAATCCTCAACTTTGCAAGATGGAGATGCGATTGTTATAAATCAAGAGGAAGTTGAGGATCAAAAACAAAAGTCAACTAGCAAATCCACTATATGCGATATTCCAATAGTTTATAATGATGAAGATATTGTCGTAGTAGATAAGCCTGTTGGAGTTGCAGCGCATTCAGCAAAAGGCTGGGATGGCCCAACAGTGCCAGAATGTCTAGAGGCAAGCGGTGTTGAAATAAAAACAACCGTGTGCGATGAATCACGAAAAGGAATCGTAAGCCGATTAGACGTTGGAACAAGCGGATTAATGCTGGTTTGCAAAACAGATTTTGCGTATGAAGAAATGAAAAAACAGTTCGCAAATCATAGTGTGAAGAAAATATATCACGCTTTAGTCCAAGGAAATCTTAAACAAAATAAAGCTACAATTGATGCGCCAATTGGGCGAGCAAAAGTTTCAGATTTTCGTTTTACAATAACTAAATCAGGTAAGCCTGCAATTACGCATTGGGATGTTATAGAGCGTTTTAAGGGAGCGACTTTAGTGAAAGTCAATCTGGAAACTGGCAGAACACACCAAATTCGTGTGCATTTTTCGTCAATAGGACATCCGGTAGTGGGCGATCCTATGTATGGCGCAAATCCTCAATTAAGTGAAAAATTAGGGCTTTCTAGACAGTGGCTTCATGCAATGAGTCTAAAATTTAAGCATCCTCGAACGGGAGAACTTATTAAAGTTGAATCGAAGTATCCGTTAGATTTGCAACACGCTTTACACGCCATACAAGAATTGTAAAAGTAGAGTTATTTAGTAAAACAGGTCATATTGCATCTATAGAATAGCCACTATGGCTAGGTTGGAAACAAACTTCGTACACTTACATAATCACACACATTATTCGCTTTTGGATGGTGCTTCGAAGATACCAGACCTAGTTGCACGTGCAAAAGAATTAGGTATGCCAGCTGTGGCTATTACAGATCACGGAAATATGCATGGTGCATACGAAATGTGGAGTACTGCTGTAAAAGCTGGAATTAAGCCGATTATTGGAATCGAAGCTTATGTGACCCCTGAAACAGCCAGACAAGACAAGAGCAGAGTGCATTGGGGAACTGAAGCGCAAAGAAGCGACGATGTTTCTGGCGGCGGTTTGATTACGCACATGACAATGTGGGCTGAAAATGATGAAGGCTTAACAAATCTACTCAAAGCGTCTTCTATAGCTAATTTAGAAGGTCGCGTAATGCGATACCCTCGAATGGATAAAGATGTGTTATCAAGGTATTCTAAAGGGGTTATAGCGTCTTCTGGATGCCCATCTGGTATTATCCAAACGCGTCTTCGTTTAGGTCAATTTGATGAGGCTTTACGCGCTGCAGGCGAGTTTCAGGATATTTTTGGGCGCGATAATTTCTTTATAGAATTAATGAATCATGGGCTTTCTATCGAAACGCGCGTTACTAAAGATTTGCTTGAGATTGCTAAGCGTCTTAATGCGCCTCTTCTTGCTACAAACGATTTGCATTACGTGCACGAAGAAGATCGCGAAGCGCAAGATGCAATGCTATGCATTAATTCAGGATCGCGCTTGGATGATCCAGACCGTTTTAAGTTTGATGGCTCTGGATACTATTTAAAATCTGCCGAGCAGATGCGTGAATTGTTTAAAGAGTTTCCAGAGGCTTGTGACAATACGCTAGAAATTGCCCGTCGTTGTAACGTTATGTTCGACGATGGTGAAGATGGCGCTTTTATGCCGCAATTTGATTGCCCTGAAGGTTGGGATGAGACTTCGCTATTCCTTAAAAAAGTTGAAGAAGGATTAGAGCGTAGATATAACAACAATGTTCCTATGGAAGTCTTAAAACAAGCAGACTACGAGTGTGGTGTTATATGTCAAATGCAGTTCTGCGGATACTTCCTAGTTGTTGCGGACTACATAAATTGGGCAAAAGCACATGGTGTTATGGTTGGTCCTGGACGTGGTTCTGCAGCAGGCGCAATGGTTGCGTATGCTATGGGAATTACTGAGCTTGACCCAATGAAGCATGGTCTGATTTTTGAACGATTCCTAAACCCAGAGCGAGTATCTTTACCAGATATTGATGTTGACTTTGACCCAGATGGTAGAGCCAAAGTTTTGGAATACGTCGGTGAAAAATATGGAAGAGATAAAGTAGCTCAATGCGTGATTTATGGAACGATTAAAACAAAGCAAGCATTGAAGGATTCAGCTCGAATAATGGGCTACGAGTTTTCCGTTGGAGAAAAAATTACAAAAATTCTGCCTCCTCCAAAAAACGGAAAAGATATGAGTTTCCACGATATTTTTGATGAAAAATCAAAGAGATACGCGGAGGCGCGCGAGTTTCGCGAAATGTATGACACTGATCCAGATACGAAGCGAATTACTGAAGAAGCAAAAGGTATTGAAGGTTTGATTCGCCAAACTGGTGTTCATGCTTGCGCAACAATCATGGGCTCGGAGCCGATTACTGATACTTCGCCTCTTTTGGAGCGTACTGATGGAACAATAACAACAACGTTCGAGTATCATACTTGCGAAACGTTGGGCTTAGTGAAAATGGACTTTTTGGGTCTTTCCAACTTAACAGTTATTAGGGATACGCTTAAAAATGTTGAGCATAATGGTAAAGAGCCTATTGATTACACTAAAATTCCGCTTGACGATAAGGAAACATATCAGCTTCTTGCTAGGGGAGACACTTTAGGAGTTTTCCAGCTTGATTCCGACGGTATGCGTGCCCTTCTGCGCACACTTAAGCCAGATAACTTTAACGATATATCGGCTTTGATTGCACTTTATAGACCAGGTCCTATGGATATGGATTCTCACACTAACTACGCCAAGCGTAAGAATGGTTTACAAGAGATAACGCCTATCCATCCTGAAGTTGCTGAGCCGCTAAAAGATGTTCTTGGCGAAACATATGGTTTGATTGTTTACCAGGAGCAGGTGCAGTCAGCTGCGCGTATTTTAGCTGGGTATAGCCTTGGTAAAGCAGATGTTTTGCGTCGAGCAATGGGTAAAAAGAAGCCAGAAGTGTTGGCTAAAGAAAAAATCCCGTTCTTTAAAGGCATGAAAGAACATGGTTATTCAGAAGAAGCTGCACAAGCTGTTTGGGATGTTCTGGTTCCTTTTTCTGGTTACGCGTTTAACAAGGCTCATTCAGCCGCATACGGTTTGATTTCTTATTGGACTGCGTATTTGAAAACGCATTATCCTGTGGAGTTTATGGCTGCATTGCTTCAAAACGAGCGCACGAATAAGGATAAGACAGCGCTCTACTTGGGTGAAGCTAGACGCATGGGTATTCGTGTTTTGCAGCCAGATATTAACGAGTCTGTTCTTGAATATTCTGCAGTTGGAGATGTAGTTCGTTTTGGACTTGGAGCTGTTAGGAATGTTGGTGATAAAGCCGTTAACGATATTATTAGCGAAAGGGAAAGCGAGCGCGGAAAGTTTATTGATTTTAAGGATTTTGTAAACCGTGTATCTTTTGCCGCTTTGAATCGTAGACTTGTTGAATCTCTTATTAAATCTGGTGCTTTCGATTCAATTAATCCTTGTAGAAGAGCTATTTTTGAAATTTGTGAACCACTAATTGACTCTGTTATTTCTATTAAGCGCAGACAGGCAGGTGGTCAGTTTGATCTTTTTGCTGATCTTGATGATTCCGATAGTGATCTTGGAGATGCTCAAATCAACATTCCAGATGTTGAAGAATGGGATAAAAAAACGAAGCTAAACTTTGAGCGAGAAATGCTTGGGCTTTACGTTTCGGATCATCCTTTGAGTGGTCTTTCTGCTGTGTTGGCTGGTCTTAGGGAAATGTCGATTGCTCAGCTTTTAAATCGCGCTAAAACTATGGGCGAAAATCAGCAGGTAACTCTTGCAGGCCTTGTGACTAGCGTAGACAGGCGAGTATCTAAAAAAGGTAATGCTTGGGCGATTGTAACTATTGAAGACATGGAAAGTTCAATACAATGCATGTTCTTTGGTAAGGTCTATGAGTCATCTGCTGCAGAACTTGCGATTGATCAAGTTGTGAGAATTAGGGGACAGGTAGAGGTTCGAGACGAAACAGTGTCTTTAAGAGCAACTGAGTTTGAAGTTCCAAGTTTAGAGGCGGAAGATGCTCAGCCTGTTACAATTGTTCTTCCTTTGCAAGCATTAGAAAAGTCACGTATAAAAGAGCTTGAAAATATTGTTACAAGACATCCTGGATGTTGCGAAATGAATCTTGCTTTGATTGATTCTAGAGGATGCGCAAAAGTGTTATCGTTTGGAGATAGATTTAGAGTTAAGCGAGATACGTCACTTTTTGCAGAGATCAAAATATTGTTTGGTCCTAATTGTTTGCCAAGCGCGTAGATTATGCTTAAAGTATTTTTAAGTGGCGTTAACTAGCTGTTTAATAAGTTAGGGGTACAAAATGTGTGCAGATAATGAAGGTTTGAGTGAAGATAGTAGCGACAAAAACTTTGCGAATAATGGGAAAAATTCCAATAATTCTTCTAATTCCAAAGAGTCGAAGGAAGTTCGCACATCTTTTACTGATAAAGAGCTTGAAGATGCGTTACTTGGATTTGAAAAAGAATTTAGCGAAGAGCAAAAACATGATTCTGTCGATGATGTTGTAAATAAGATTGAGCAAGCAAACTTTGAGGAAGATTTGGAAGGTTTGCTGGGTAAAAAAGCCAAGTGTGCTCTGTTTCTAACTGTTATGGAGCCAGGGGAGCTTCTTGCTGCTTTTTGTAAAATGGCTGGTATTAGAGCTAAATGTTTTAGTGATGAGAACGGTGGAGTCGCCGTTTTATGCGATTTAGACGAGGATAATCCAGAAAAATCTGTTAAACGATTCACAGAGTATTTTCGCGGTATTCCAGCGATTTTAATGGTGAATCGAGCTAATAAAATTGATGCAAAAGTCTACGAATATAAAAAAGAAGTACAGGATGCTATTCCTCCTATGGTTCTTACCATGTCTGCTAGATGTGTGGAAGATCTTATGATTTGTTATGCGACAGTTGAAGATCTTAAAGAGTCTGGGATTGAGGTTACTTATACGGATGATTTAAGTGATGAGCAAGCTAAAGAGATTTTTTATAAATATGGCAAAAAAATGTGAGTCTAATCTTGCAAATACGCTAAATTAAAAGTAAGTAAATTCATTGCTATATTTCTAAATAAAAACTAAATATAAGAGATAATATAGTCATTGCGTTTTGCTCTAAAAACATGTTGAAAAATATAAGACTTGAATACTGATTGGACTGTAGATATGGATAGACAACAAGAGTTCGCTTTGCGTACGGTTGAAGAGCGTGATGTCCGTTTTATTAGACTATGGTTCACGGATGTTCTTGGAACTCTTAAATCGGTTGCTATTGCTCCAGCAGAGCTTGAAGCTGCGTTTGAAGAGGGTATTGGCTTTGATGGGTCTGCGATTGAAGGCATGACTCGCGTTTTAGAAGACGACATGATTGTTAAGCCAGATCCTTCGACTTTCCAACTTTTGCCATGGCATGGCGGCCCAGAGGGTACGGCACGCATGTTTTGCGACGTTCTAACGCCAGACGGGGAGCCGTCTCTTGGAGACCCTCGTCATGTTCTTAAGACTGCGCTCGCAAAAGCTAAAGAAAAAGGCTTTACTTTTTACGTTCATCCAGAAATTGAGTTTTACTTATTTGAAACGCAAGACGATTGGTCTAAAGCACCTGTTCCTATTGATGAAGGTGGGTATTTCGACCACGTTCCAAGAAGTTCGGCAATGGACTTTCGTCGTAGTGCTGTGAGCATGCTTGAACAGATGGGTATTTCTGTTGAGTATTCTCACCACGAAGGCGGTCCTGGTCAAAACGAGATTGACTTAAGATATGCAGACGCTCTTACTACTGCAGATAACATTATGACTTTCCGCACTGTTGTTAAGGAGATTTCTCTTGAGCGCGGAATGTATGCGAGCTTTATGCCTAAGCCTTTAACGGATCAGCCTGGTTCTGGTATGCACACGCATTTAAGCTTGTTTGAAGGAGACTCCAACGCTTTCTACGAGGCTGGGCAAGAGTTTAATATGTCGCTTATTGCGCGCCAATTTGCGGCTGGTATTTTGCATCATGCTGCGGAAATTTGCGCTGTTACCGATCAGTATGTGAACTCTTATAAGCGCTTGTGGGGTGGAGCTGAGGCTCCTAGCTATGTTTGCTGGGGTCATAGTAACCGTTCTGCGCTTTTGCGTGTGCCTCAATATAAGCCAGGCAAAGGTAATTCTTGCCGTATGGAGTTTCGCGCGCTCGACCCTGTGGCGAATCCGTATCTTGCATACTCTGTTTTGTTGGCTGCTGGCTTAGATGGTATTGAAAAGCAGATGATTTTATGTGAGCCTACGAGCGACGACGTTTGGGAGCTTACGGATGCTGAGCGTCAGGCTATGGGCATTCAGCCACTTCCTGAGTCTTTGGATGAGGCTTTGAAGATTATGGAGAAGTCTGATTTTGTGGCTAGCGTACTTGGTGAGCATGCTTTTGAGTATTTCTTGCGTAATAAGCATCAGGAATGGGAAGAGTATCGTCGTCAGGTCACTCCTTTTGAATTGCAGAAGTATTTGCCTAGACTTTAGTTTTCTTTTGCATTGCTTTCGCGCGTGTCAAATCTAAATTTTTGAATATTTTTGAATATTTTTCAAATGTTATTATTTGTGATTGTTGACACGCGTTTTAATTTTTTGTATTCATATGTTTAGTTTGTGGCTGAGCTCACAGCTATAATCTAAACATATGTTTATATATATTAACGTTTGTTGAAAATTATAACATTTTATAACAAAATTCGTGAATATTAACAATTAAAGCAACATTATGTCTTCTTGCTTCTATTTAAATATGCCATTGCTTTTCGAGATTATAATAATAAAATTTTTAAATTGGTGATACTTAAATATCAAGTTAGATATTCAATTACACCCATGATTTACAACGACTGTAAGCCATGCCTAAATATAAGAAGGAAGGTAACTCAAGTGAAGAAGCTGATTCTTGATCTTGATACTGGTGTTGACGATACTCTCGCTATATCTTATGCTCTTGGAAGCCCTGAAATGGAGCTTATTGGCATAACTGGCACATACGGTAATGTTTTAATGGAGCAAGGTGTTCGTAACGCGCTTGCAATCACAGATTTACTTGGGCATCCAGAAGTAAAAGTTTATAAAGGTCTTTCACACGCAAGCACAAAAGATTCGTTTGAAGTGCTTCCAATATCTGCTTTTATTCATGGTGACAATGGAATTGGCGATGTTGAAATTCCAGATTCTCCTCGCAAAGCAGAAGATGAATCCGCTGTTGATTTCATTATTGATTCCGTAAAGAAATATGGCAAGGACTTAGTGTATGTTCCAACCGGTCCAATGACCAATATTGCTGCTGCATTGAAGAAAGCTCCAGAAATCAAAGACGAAATCGGAAAGATTGTTTTGATGGGTGGAGCGCTCACCATTCATGGAAACGTAAACGCTTGGACTGAGGCGAATATTTCCCAAGATCCAGATGCTGCAGATATTTTATTCCGTTCTGGTGCTCCAGTGACAATGATTGGTTTGGATGTTACCTTACAGACTCTGCTTACTTACAAGGAGACAAAGCAATGGCGTGATCTTAACACCAAGGCTGGCAAGTTCCTTGCAGATATGACTGATTTTTACATCAAAGCTTATGAAACCACTGCTCCGCACCTTGGTGGATGTGGTTTGCATGATCCTTTGGCTGTTGCTGTTGCAGTTGATCCAACGCTTGTTACAACGCTTCCAATTAACATGCAGGTTGATGTGGAAGGTCCAACTCGCGGTCGTACCATCGGTGATGTTACGCGCTTGAATGACCCTGTTAAGACAATGCAAGTTGCTGTTGGCGTAGACGTTCCACGATTCTTGAACGAGTTTATGACGCGTATTTCTGGCTTGGCAAAAATCGCTGGCTGAGTGTGGATTTTACGTGTTTTAATTCCGTTTTAGCTCCGCTTTTTGTTGTTCGACACGCCGCAAATCGCAACATTTTCCGCAATATGCGACGTGTCTTATTTGCCAATGTAAAAACTAAAAATATTTATTGATCGGATTATTATGACTGAAATTGCAAAATCTACTGCGGTAGATCCATACGAGGATCCAAAAACCCGCGACAAAGTGGCGATTTACTCGCTGATTTTGTTGCTTATAACCTTTATTCTTGGAACATTATGTTTGCAGGGATTTAATCTTGTATTCGACCAGATTGGCAAGGCTGTTGGTGCCCCTGATCAAGCTTCGCTTATTACAAGCTTGCCAATTATTGTTCTAGGTATCGTGTGCTTTATATACGGTTCTCTAGGTGACTTTGTTTCTCTTCGCAGACTTATAACAATCGGTCTTGTAACACTGTTTGTTGGTTCCTTGTTTGGTTTTATTGCAAACTTCTTCTTTACTCCAAATTTGTGGACTGTTATTATTGCTCGCATTATGCAAACTGCTGGTGAACAGGTAGCAGGTTCTTCCTTCCTTGTTATTGCAACTAAGTATTTGCGCAATGATTTGAAAGTTATTTTCTTTGGACTCTTTACTGCCGCATATCAGCTTTCTGCTTCTATCGGTGTATTTGCTGCTGGTGCTCTTAGCTCTATTGCTTGGCAATATTTGTTCCTTATTCCTGCGATTACCATTCTGTTCTTGCCAGTACTCGTTAAATGCTTACCAACTAAGAATGGTATTGGTGGAAAGATTGATAAACTCGGCTTTACTATATTCGGTATTGCTGTGACATTGTTGACTTTGTTCTTCTCTTACAAAGTTTGGGGATTGTTACTTGGATCCATCGTGCTGTTTGTTATGTTCGCTGGATACATTATGAAGGCAAAGAACCCGTTTGTGACTCCTGCATTCTTTAAGAATAAGCGTTGGCTTTCGGGCATTGTTTTGATATTCATCTTCTACTTTACTAACTATTGCATGCCTCCAATTTACAATGTAATTGGCGGTGCTTTATACAAGATGGATACTTCTCAGGTTTCTTCTTACCTTGTATGGGCATTCGTCGTAGCAGCAGTGTTTGGCACTTGCTCTGGAACAATCATCGGTTTCATTGGACGTAAAGCTGGTATTATTACAGCTGCTGTTCTTATGATTCTTGGATGGGTTGGTGCTGCTGTATTCATCAATTCTGGGTTCCTTACATTAACACTGTGCGCATGCGTTTACTACGCTGGGTGCGGACTTATGTATTCGCCAATCGTTTCTACTGTTCTTAGCGCATTGCCTGTTGAAGAGTCTGGTCGTGGCTGCGGTATGAACGATTTGGTTATGAACGTTACAGCTTCTATTGGTATTTCTATTTTCAGCGGATTCTTTGCTGGAAATCTGTTCAAAGGATTCTCCTTTGCGAATATTCAAGGATTAGCTGCAGGATACTCAAACTTGCTTATGATGGGCGCTATTGTAGCCTTCATAGGTTTGGTGGTTTACATAGTTCGTAGCGTTATGGTTAAAGAGTAATTAATCTTTACCCAATATATTAGTGGTCACTATCTTGCAGTCATCTTTGGCTGCGTGGATAGTGGCCACTTTTTGTAGTCTTATGTCGCGCATTTTTACACTAACATAGTTTTTACGCTAACATAGTTTTTTCATACGCTGAATACTGATCGGGTATGCTGTTCCAAGTTCTTGTGCCCAAAGAGAAACGTAGAATTCTTCGCACATCCACTTTAGTTTTTGAGCTTTTTCTTGAGCCTCATCTCTATTAGGTCCAGCAGGCAAGCTTTCTGCTCTATTTTGAGCTTCTAGCACAAGCTTATGAGCTTCATCTGCTTGCCAAGCCCATCGTACATCTCTATCCTTATTTGTTTTAGCTTTATCAAGTCTAATTAAATCAGCATGCAAGTAGCGTTCTATTGAACTAAGTGCGCTAGAATCTGCTTTTGCAATAAATCCAGGAAAAACAAGTGAGGCTGCGTGTTCTCTAATCGATTGAAGAACACTAAGCATTGGCAAGTCGGCTTTGCCGCCAACAGCAGTGCTAACTTTAGCAAAACGCTTCAAAATAGCAATCACATCGTGCGCAATACCATAAACTGTGTCTTCGTATACTTCGGCAATATTTCCAACAGCTTCCTTAAGCTCAACATCGTTAGTAATTTTTTGCGTATTTGGTATAAGTCGCTTAATAGCTGCCATTTGCAAATCTTGGGCCAAATCTTTAGAAGACTTATAAGGTGCAGAAGCAAGTATCAGAGCCTCACTTCCGAGCCATCTAGATGTAATACGTTTATCATCTAAAATAAGCATATTGAGCGCGCCCTGCCAAACCATTTGAGATCTAGAAAGATTAGTTGCACCAGACTTGTGTAACAAATCTGCTCTCTCAACAACATTTCCAGCTTGTGCAGCTTTAATCGCTTTGCTATTAACAACATTTAATGCACACTCTTGAGCTGATTTTGCAAAGCGATGCTGAAGACTTATCAGCGATTTATCTGTTCCTAAAACAGTAGGCTTAATGCGCTTTTTGCTTTGATTATGGGAATTGTTTGATTTATTTTGATTAGCTTTCTTTTGCTCAACGCTAAAAGTTATGCGCAAATAAGGAGATAGCCGTTGCAACTGTTCATCGCTTAAAACTTCTGGGTGGATTTGTGCTCCAACAACACTAATCGCAGCTTTAGTAAAGACTTCGCTAAAATCTTGCCAAATAAAATCTTCTTGTGGATTTTCGTTTATTCCTGGAAGATAGTCATAATTGTCATCTATCCACTCACGGATTTTACGAGCAGTATCTGGAGCTGGAACGAATTGTACTCGCAAAGTCTTAGGAAGAGACTTAATCATGCCAATAATAAGCTCGTCTAATAAGCCTGGCACATTCCAAGTAAACTCTTGAGGTTTAAGTCGCAAAAGCGCATGAAGTGGAACGTGTACAGTTACACCATCTAAAGGATCATGCGGATCATAAATGTAGCTTAAACGCAAGTTGATTTTCTGACCGTCTGTTCCAATCGTATGCCAAGTATCTGGGTAATCTGCCAAATCAGTGTCATTTGCGTATTGCAAGCGCTCAACACAATCTGGGTTAAAATCAAGAAAATGCGGGTCTTGGAGCCTGTAATTTTTCCACCATTTAGCTAAATCTGCAATAGTCGTAGCTTCTTGAGGAAGTTTATTATCGTAAAAAGTAAACAAATCCTCGTCGTTTACAGTTTCGCTTGCCTGTCTAGTGCGATTTGTTTGATTATCGGCATCGTTTAAAATGTTAATATTTGAGGAGATAAAATCGTTGAATGGAAAACGCTGTTGAACGTTTCCTTCGACTAAGCCTTGACGAATCATTAACATTCGAGATTCGTAAGGGTTGATTTTAGACCATTGAACAGTGCGATTTTGCACAATAGGCAAGCCGTACAAAAGCACCTTCGATTGGGCGATTGCTGCACCTTTGCTTGCGCTCCAATGAGCATCTGAATATGTTACGCGAGTAAGATTCTTAGCTAAAGACTCTGCCCAAGCAGGGTCGATTTGCGCGCAATACCTTGCCCAAAGTCTAGAAGTTTCAACTAATTCCGTACACATAATCCAAGAAGGAGTTGTTTTAGAAACAGATGAAGCTGGAAAGATTGCAAACCTTGTGCTTCTAGCACCCTGATAATCGTTTTTTGCCATTTTTTGAGCGCGCTTAATAGCGCGAATTTTGGCTGTTCCGCGAAGACCTGCAAAATCCGAAGCCTTAGGCTCGCGAATAACTTGCATGCCAATCATAGAAAGCAAGCCAGAAAGCATAGAAGCGTGGATTCCTTGGTAATCCCAAGTGCAGCAAAGACTGTGAGCAGCTTGCTGATTATTTGGTAATTGGCGGATTTGCAAAGGTGCGCGTTTAAGTGGTAATGCTTCGCCAACATTATAATGAAGTTCTTTGCATAAATCTTTAAGCTGATTAACTAAATCTTTCCACTGTTTTAGGCGTAAAAAGTGGAAAAATTCCTCTTTGCAAAGTCGCCTTAGCGCGTTATTGCTTATTTCGCCATCCGCTTGGAATATGCGATCCCAAATATTCAATGCCGTTAAAAAGTCACTTAACTCGTCTGCATAACGATTGTGTAATCTATCTGCTTCATCGCGTTTATCTTCCGGACGTTCGCGCGGATCTTGCAAACTCAAAAACGCCACAATTACCAGAACAGCAGCAAGAGTATTAGGAGTGGTTTTACGCGCAGCTTCAATAATCATGCGTCCTAAACGAATGTCAATCGGTAGTTTAGAAAGCTCGCGTCCAATATGAGTTAAAGTGATGAAGCCTGATTTTCTGCTTATTGCACCAAGTTCACTAAGCTCGTTAAAGCCGTCGCTTACAGCCTTAATATCTGGAGGATCAATGAATCCAAAATTCGTTATATCTTCGCCAGTTTTAGCAACACCAACAGAGAGCATGTGTAAAACAACAGCGCCGAGTGAAGTGCGTAAAATCTCGGGGTCGGTAAAGCGCGGGCGAGTTTCGTAATCTTCCCTAGAATACAAGCGAATAGCAATGCCATCTGCAATTCGCCCACAACGACCAGAGCGCTGATCTGCACTTGCTTGAGAAATAGGTTCTATAGGAAGACGCTGAACTTTAGCAGACTTAGAATATCTAGAAATTCTAGCAAAACCAGGGTCTACAACGTAGCGAATCGAAGGCACTGTAAGAGAAGTTTCTGCAACATTAGTGGCGATTACAATGCGCTGATGTGTGTGGTGTTCAAAAACGCGATGCTGGTCTTTAGAAGAAAGACGTGCAAAAAGTGGAACAATCTCAATGGCGTCACTACGATTCATGTCGCTTGCACGCGCACCGAAATAAGAACGCAACGATGCTTCAAATTCTCGAATATCGCGCTCGCCAGAAGCAAAAACCATAATATCGCGCGCGCCTTGAGTGTGGTTTGAATGAATCACAAGTTGCGCGCATGCGCGAGTTACAGCAGAAGCAATGTCTTCGTCGCAAATATCGCCGCTTTCCGAAAGACTTTGGCTTTGCGCAACGCTTTCATCATCCATAGCAATATCGGCAAAACCTGGAACGTGCCTCATAAGTGAAGGCGCGCTTCCAAGCGGCTCGTAAAGTACGCGCACGGGGTATGTTCGCCCCGAAACCTCTATAACAGGCACCTTAATGTGCAGCGCTTGCTCAAAATGGTCTTTAAATTTTGCAGAATCTATTGTTGCAGAAGTGATAATAAGTTTTAAGTCTTTGCGCTTTGGCAAAAGAGTTGTTAAATATCCAAGCAAAAAATCAATATTTAGGCTACGCTCGTGAGCTTCATCAATGATAATAGTGTCATAGCGCGTAAGAAGTGGATCGCGTTGAATTTGAGCGAGTAGAATACCATCCGTAACTATCCGAAGCTTTGTTTTAGATGAGCTTTCGTCGTTAAAACGCACCTGATAGCCGATTTCTTCGCCAAGTTTAACACCCATTTCGCTTGCGATTCGTTCGGCAACTGTGCGCGCAGCAAGTCGTCGAGGTTGTGTGTGAACAATTTGCTTTCCGCGACCACCTCTGCCAAGTTCCAAAGCCATTTTTGGGATTTGAGTGGTTTTGCCAGAACCAGTTTGACCAGATACGATTATAACCTGCGACTCTTTAATGGCTTCAATAATCTGGTCGTGTGCAGCACAAATCGGCAGTTCACTAGGATAGTCAAAGTTCATATTCAATCCTGTTAAATTTTGCTAAATCTTATTTTCTTAAGACTTCTATAATCCTGTATCCCTTAGAGCTTGCGTATTTTTCAACGCTAAAATCTTCCCCAAGAGTTTTAGAAAGCCAAGTGATTAAGGAATCGGAGCCAAGATTTTTTTGAACAACTAAATAAGCAGCTCCACCAACTTTTAGGCGAGGAAGCCAGGTGATCAAAATATTATGCAAAACGTCTTTTCCAACGCGGATTGGAGGATTAGACCAAATAAGATCAATGTCTTTTAGCGCATCTTCTTTTAACGCATCTTCTACAAGATAAGTGTGAATGTTGTTTAATCCAGCATTCTTGGCATTAATATCAGTAAGATCTAGAGCACGTTCATTAACATCTACAGCATAAATTTGCGCATTAGGGGATTCAAAACCTAAAGCCAAACTAATAGCACCCCAGCCGCAACCGATGTCGAAAAATCGCCCATTTTCTGGAGGCTGTGGAGCGTGTTTAAGTAGAACTGCAGTGCCTAAATCAAGCTTAGAAGAGCTAAAAACTCCATTAGAAACCTGCACGCTAACCTCGTGACCGCGCAAATCAACATGCAAAGTTCGTCTTAAGTCTAAAGAGTTTGGGTTAGCGGAAAAATACTGTTCGCCGCCAGTTTTAGCTTCTTTAGTATTTTTGTTTGTTTTAGTAGCATTAATGCTGCTCGTCTTTTTAGTTTTATTAAAAGTGTTAATAGCCATTTTAGTGTTGCGTTAAAAATTATGTCTCCTAGATTCACAATAATAAAACAAACGTTGTAAATCGTGTATTAACAGGGGATTTAGCGTTAGTAGTTAAAGCAAAATAGCAAAGGGCATAGTTTTGGTAGATACTTTAGCAAACAGCAATTTGGCGAGTGGTGATAATAATATGCCTGAGCATAAAAATGAGCATAAAGACGTTCTTTCAGGACATTCCGAAGTACTACTAGATTCCACAAACACTGGATCAAGCCTAGAAAGTAACGATGAAGCTTGGCAAGAGCGAGAATCAAGAAACGCCTTAAAACGAGTTGCGGGTCTTGGAGAATTACAAGACGTAACCGAAGTAGAATACAGAAAACTAAGACTAGAGCGCGTTGTTTTAGTAGGCGTATGGTCTAGCGCTCGCGGAACTTTAAGCCAAGCAGAAGAGTCTCTTAGAGAGTTGGCGGCGCTTGCTAAAACAGCTGGTGCAGTAGTATGCGACGGCATGTTGCAGCAAAGATACAGACCAGATGCAGCAACGTATGTTGGTTCTGGAAAAGCGCGTGAACTTGCAGCGGTTGTGGCGCAAAATGATGCGGATACGATTGTGGTAGACGACGATCTTCCACCAAGCCAAAGAAGAGCTTTGGAAGATGCCACTAAAGTCAAGGTTGTAGACAGAACGGCTGTTATTCTAGACATTTTCGCTCAGCATGCAACAAGTAGGGAAGGAAAGGCACAAGTCGAGCTTGCTCAGCTTCAATACATGCTTCCGCGACTTAGAGGTTGGGGTGCTGCTCTTTCTAGGCAGGCTGGTGGTCGCGCTGCAGGAGATGCAGGAATAGGCTCTAGAGGCCCTGGAGAAACAAAAATCGAAATGGATAGGCGCGCAATTAGGAATCGAATTTCAAAATTGCGTCACGACATTGCACTAATGGCACCAACTCGCGAGACAAAGCGCGGATCTAGGCGTCGTCAAGATATTCCAACTGTTGCAGTAGTAGGGTATACAAATGCTGGAAAATCTTCGATTATAAACAGACTTACAGGATCTAAAGAACTTGTAGAAAACGCGCTTTTTGCAACTTTGGATACTGCTGTTCGAAAATCTTTAACTAAAGATGGTCGCGCTTATACACTTGTAGACACTGTTGGCTTCGTTAGAAGGCTGCCTACTCAGCTAGTAGAAGCGTTTAAATCAACTTTGGAAGAAGTTGGTAATGCAGATGTAATTTTGCACGTAGTTGACGGTTCTCACCCAGACCCTGTTTCTCAAATTGAGGCAGTTAACGAGGTTTTAGCTCAAATTGACGGTGTGGAAGATATAGCGCAAATTATTGCTTTTAATAAGTCGGATGTTATGCAAGAACCAATGCGTTTACGCTTGCAATCGTTGTATCCTGATTCTTTAATTGTGTCTGCTGCAAGTGGAACAAATATTGACCGTTTAAGAACGCGTATAGAAAATTTGTTACCTTCACCACATGTTCATGTTAAAGTTACATTGCCTTATAGCGATTATTCTGGGTCTTTGCTATCTAGAGTTAGGGAAAACGGTATTGTAAAATCCGCGGAATATAAGGATTCTGGTGTAGAATTAGATGCTTTTGTTGGCGATTCTTTGGCTGCAAAACTTATGCAAATTGCACTTTAAACAAAATTCCGGTGGTGTGATTAAAGTAAAAACTGTTTATACACATATAGCTCTTAATGTGAGAGCAGCCCTTGTATTTTTCTATTTATAAGTTATAAGGGTCGACTCGGTTTGTGGAAAAGGGGTTTTTCTAATGGTGAGTTCTCAGGTTAAGCCAACTAAGCTTGCGATTATTGGTGCTGGTGCAGTAGGTTCCACGCTTGCGTTTGCTGCAGCTCAGCGCGGTGTTGCTCGTGAAATTGTGCTTGAGGATATCGCTAAGGAACGTGTTGAGGCAGAAGTGCTCGATATGCAGCATGGTTCTAGCTTCTATCCAGCCGTTTCTATTGATGGCTCAGATGACGTTGAAATCTGCCGTGACGCAGACATGGTTGTTATTACTGCTGGTGCTCGTCAAAAGCCTGGTCAGACTCGCTTGGAGCTTGCAGGTGCAACCATCAACATTATGAAGTCGATTATTCCTAATGTTGTGAAGGTCGCTCCAAACGCTATCTACATGCTTATTACAAATCCTGTGGATGTTGTTACGCATGTTTCTATGAAGCTTTCTGGTCTTCCTGCTAATCAAATGTTTGGATCTGGTACAAACCTTGATTCTGCACGTTTGCGCTTCCTTATTGCGCAGCAAACTGGTGTGAATGTTAAGAATGTTCACGCTTATATTGCTGGCGAGCATGGCGATTCCGAAGTTCCTCTTTGGGCTTCTGCAACTATTGGTGGTGTTCCAATGTGCGAGTGGAATGCTCTTCCAGGTCATGAGCCATTGGATGAAGCTAAGCGCGAAGAGATTCATCAAGAAGTTAAGAACGCAGCTTACAAGATTATTAACGGTAAGGGCGCTACAAACTACGCTATCGCTATGTCTGGTGTTGATATTGTTGAAGCCGTTCTTCGCGATACTAACCGCATTTTGCCAGTATCTTCTCTTCTTGACGATTTCCATGGAATCTCAGACGTCTGCATGTCCGTTCCAACTTTGTTGAACCGTAATGGCGTAAACTCTCGCTTGAACACTCCAGTTTCGGATCGCGAGCTTGCTGCTTTGAAGCGTTCTGCGGAAACTCTTCGTCAGGCTGCTGCAGAGTTTGGATTCTAATTAATATTAGCTGTTCATAAAACGCTAATTATTAAAATTTAAATTTTGAAAGTCGTTCCTTCAATCTTTGTTTTGGGGGAGCGACTTTTAAATTATGAACAAGATTTATAAAATTTGATTGTATAGGTTGTATAAATTTGCTTAAAAGGGGATTTTGAATGTTTAATCATAAAAATCTTGAGACAGATACTGTGTTAATGCACAAGTTTGAAGATTTGAGATCTCAATTTCCAATTTTAAGTCGCAAAGTACATTCAAAACCCTTGATTTACTTAGATTCTGCAGCTACTGCTCAAAAGCCGCAGGTTGTAATCGATGCAGAGAGCGAATTTTATAAGACTATTAATGCTGGCGTGCATAGGGGGGCGCACGAGTTGGCGGCGCTTTCGACAGTTGCCTTTGAAGAAGCGCGTGCAAAAGTTGCAAAACTCGTTGGTGCTTGTAGTGAAGAAGGAAACGAAGAGATTATTGTTACGCCTGGTGCTACGGGCGCTCTAAATCTTCTTGCCACTTCTATTGGGAACGCTACGATTAACGCTAGATTAAATCGCACTGGTTTTGCTGAAGATAACTTAACTTTGCGCAAGCATTTTGTGATTAATGAGGGAGATAATATTGTTGTTTCTCGCTCAGACCATCATTCTGTTTTGTTGCCGTTCCAAGAGCTTGCGATTCGATTGGGTGCAGAGCTTCGCTGGATCGATGTAAGTGAAGATGGTCGCGTGCGTGCAGACGCGGATTATTTGAGCACGATTGTTGACGAGCGCACGAAAATCGTTGCAGTTACGCATATTAGCAATGTTACTGGCGCTATTACGGACGTTTCGCCGATTTGCAAGCGTGCGCATGAGGTTGGTGCAATTTTTGTTCTTGACGCGTGCCAGTCTGTTCCGCATATTCCAGTTGATTTTCACGCGCTAGATGTTGATTTTGCAGCATTTAGCGCGCATAAAATGTACGGCCCTACGGGTGTTGGGTTCTTGTATGGACGCCGCAATCTTTTGAACGCTCTTCCGCCATCCAATTTTGGTGGATCTATGGTGGAGCTTGCGTGGCTTAACAAGCCAGCGCAATATATGGATGCGCCTTACCGTTTTGAGGCGGGAACTCAGCCAGTTGCGCAAATGGTTGCTGCAGGAGTGGCTGCGGATTGGCTTCGCGAGTTGGGCATGAACCGAGTTGCAGAGCATGAGCAGGAACTTGCTGCAGAATTGTTGAAATTGCAGGATGTTCCAGGCGTTCGCGTGCTTGGGCCGCTTGATTTAAACAACCGCATTGCAACGGTTTCTTTTGAAGTTGAAGGCGTGCATCCGCACGATGTTGGCCAGTTTTTGGATGCGCAAGGAATTGCGATTCGCGTTGGACATCATTGTGCTCAGCCTATTCATCGCCATTTTGGCGTGTACGCTTCGAATCGCGCGTCTGTTGGAGTTTATAACACAATCGAAGAAGTCCGCGCGCTTGTGGAAGCTGTTTCCCATGTTCGCGCATACTTTGGTGCATAGTATTGTCAAATAAAATTCAAATAGAATTCAAATAAAATACTGTTTAATAACAAATAAGGAGAGCATATGTTTGATATGAGTGTTGACGACGGTAGCGGCTTAGAAAGCATGTATCAAGAAGTGATTTTAGATGCTGCTAGAAATCCGCACGGAAAAACACATTTTTCAAACACAGAAAGTCTTTCTAAAGCAGAAGAGCAGGAAGAGAAAGTTGAGGAGGCTTCGGATAAGTCGCCAGCAACCAATGAGTTAAAAAACAATTCTAATATAACAATTACAAATCATCATGAAAATTGTGCTGTAGAAGCTAATAAAAATTACGCATTAGGAAAATCTCATCAATTTAACCCAACTTGTGGAGATGAGGTTACGATGCATGTGGAACTCGCTAAGAACGTTGACAATTCAAGCAATGCGCTTGTTAAAAGTATTAAGTGGGATGGTCATGGTTGCTCAATTTCGCAAGCGAGTCTTTCGATTATGGTTGATTTGGTTGAGGGAAAAACTGTTGCGGATGCCTTGCGATTAGCCGCGCTTTTCCACAAGCTTATGGAATCTAGGGGAGTGGGATTAAAAAGCGAGCAAGACGAAGATGAGTTGGAAGATGCAATGGTTTTTCAAGGCGTTTCTAAATATCCAATGCGAATAAAGTGCGCATTGCTTGCATGGGAAGGCTTAAAAGACGGTATTGCAAAGGCTATTGAGGCTTTATAAAATCGTATGTGGCTTTATAAAATCGCAGTGTAACACTAAAAATAAGGAATATTATGGCAGAAAATCAAGCTCAATCTCAGATCAACGTAAATAGCATCGGTCGCGTAACTGAGGAAGATATTCAAGATGCTTTGCATGATGTTGTAGACCCAGAGCTTGGAATTGACGTAGTTGATTTAGGATTAGTTTACGGGATTGAGATTGATGAGCTTGGACGCGCGATTATTACGATGACGCTTACAACGCCTGCTTGTCCTCTTACAGATTTGATTGAAGACGAATGCGCGAGTGCGCTTGTTGGATTAGTTGATGAATTTCGTATTGATTGGACTTGGAAACCGCGTTGGAGCGTTGAAAATATTACGGAAGATGGGCGCGCGCAGCTTGAGGCGCTTGGCTATAATTTGAACAATTTGCCTGCGAGCTTTGGTGCTGGAATTGGTGCTGGTGCTGGAATGTCATCCTATGCCGGCGGAATTTCGCCAACTGAATAATTTAGGATTTGTAATGATTTGCACAGAAGATTTTTCGCCTAATCACAATGATTGCAAGAATAGTTGTGATTATTGCGATTTATGCGCGCAAAAAATTATTGAAAACGGCATAACAGATGTTGTTTTTGACTTGCATCTTCTTGTTGATTGGGATGCGCGTCGCACATTGGAATCGTATTACCCAGATTATATTGGCGAGGTGCTGTTTAGCTATGAGCCAGAATGGGGTTTTGAGTTTCACGAGGCTTTGCGTGAATCAGGATGGAGCATTGAGTGTGCGCTTGAATCGTTTAGTGAGCATCATGGTCCTGCCGTAACTTGGCTTTATCGCTTGTATTTTGAGAATTTTTTACACGGATTTTTAGGGGAGCGAGAGCGTTTTGCGGCTGTTGCTCGCGATTTAATTGCAAAAGATGTGCGCGTTTGGGCGTTTGGAAATGCTTCACAAGAGTGGGTTGATTGCGCGCGCACAACTTGCCCAATACTTGGCGAGATAAATGGCGTTAGCGCATCTTATGAATATCATTTGCGCAAGCCGAATATTATGATTTATCGAGATTTTTTGAGCAAAAATGGTTTGAGCGCATCTTCTACTGTTTTTGTTGAATCTGATTTGCGTAGTTTAAAAACTGCACAAAGAATTGAGTGTGCATTTGCAAAACTATTCACACTGTAATAAAACTATTCACGCTATAGTTGACTCAACATTTGTCGGCTGCTTCAAGTGAATCGTAGCCATACATGCGCACAGTATTTGTAATAATCATTTGCGTTAGATTTAGATTTTTCGCTGTTAAATCTTCTATAAAAGACTTATATTTAGCAAAAGTTTCGGCGGAATACGTGCTTAATTCTCCTCGTAAATACGTTTCAAAAGATGTATTTTCTTCTGTATCTTCACTTGTTTTTAGAACGCGCATCGCAAGACCTAAATGAGGGTATCGATCGCGAAAATCATCCGCCCATTTAACTTGCGTTAAAATAATCTTCTCTTGCTCGCTTTTTCTAGGCTCTAAAATCGGCTTAATATAAGGCTTAATTGTGCGCTCAAAAATTTCTGGAGCAGTAGACTCCATCATTCTTGCATATTTTTCTGTTATCAAATTTCTGCCATTGCTGTCAGCGCGCTCAAGATCTTTTTTATAAGACTCTTGCAAATCCAGAGGCCAAGTTAAAAATTGACTCATGCGCATAATGCGGAATGTTTGCCAATCTTCCTGGCAATTCGCGCGCCCGCCTTCGTTTTGCGTAAGCTGGAATTGCTGCCATTCTAGTTTTGTAATTTCTTCTGCAAGATTTTGCGTTTTTGGATTTGATAATGAATCGCACATCATAAGCTCCTTAAGCACGTTGCGCGCGAATTAATATGTGCTTCAACATACGGGCGTTGCCATTCTAAAAACGTTTCATTGCAATCGCTCAAACCTTGATATTTAAGCTCTTGCACTACTTCGTTGCACACGTTTTGAATAATCTCGTTTATTTTAGATTCAGCTTCGCTGCTGCCTTTTGTGCCTTCGCCAAATCCGATTCCACCAAAGCATGCTGCGGAGCTTAGTCGCATAAGCGATTCAAGTTGATTTGCTACGCCAGAAAGCCTAGACGCCATGCGATTGCTTAGCTTGCGAAGTGCTGCAAATTGCCACTTATAATATGGCAAATATCCTGCACTTATTGGGTTATTTAGCAAAAATACGATTGAAGCGGTTGCGCGCACAAACTCGTTTATAGAAAGCCATGCTGCAGCTCCGTCTTTTCGCGCTAGCATTCGTGGAACATTGTATTGACCTGCTTGAGCCATCATGCCAAGCCTTCTAGAGATTAGCGAGATTCGCACATCGTCTGGCATGAGTTTAAAACTTTGACGCGTTTTGCTAAATTCTCCAAGTGGGTCTGCAAAAATTTGGCCGTTCGTAGCTGCAGCAAGTGTTGGCTCGCTTAACGAAAGCCATAAATGCGGCTCGTTTTGACTTGGTGCAGTAGAAAATCCCGTTATGTTTTCAAAAAATTCGCTTATGCTAAATATTCCAACTCGCTTGCTTCCTTCGCATGATTTAGCGCGTGGAGTTTCTTCGCGAGAGCCAAAACCAGCGTATTCTTGCGGAAGAGAATCGTAAGCTGCTTGCAAATCATCGCCAATTTTCGCATAGTCTTCATCTGTAAGCCATAAGCAGAATCCTGGGCCAAAATCGTGATCGCGCGAAATCTCGTCGTCAAATCCGTAGCATTCCGATCCGTGACCTACTAATCCTGCAGCTATGCGGTTTTTATAGTCTTTAAATTGTTCAAGTTCAAGCAGTGGTTTTCCGTAAGTTTGCCAATATGATTTTGCAAGTTGCATGCCGTTTTTGATTTTTGGATTATATTCTGTTTTTACAGTTTTGATTGATTTTATGGTTTTATTTGATTGTATAGTTTTATTTGACTCTGGCTTTGGCTCATCGCTTGCTTGCGACTTTTCCGAATTGCATTGAATTGTATTTGCCGCGCTTTTCGCCGTAAATTTTTCTTCTGCATCCTGTGCTTGCTGCAGATTCTCCAACGTTATAGCGTATGACTCGCTATCTTTTCCGTAACATTGTGCTATTAAATCTAGAGCTTCGCTGTATGCTTTTACAGCGTCGGAATACTCTTTTCGTGCGTATTGAACTTGAGCATATCCAGCTAAAGCAGATGTGTAATGTGGTTGATTTTGGTTATTTCCTGCAATGTACATGCGAATACTAGTTGAAGCGTGTTCAAAAGCAGAGTTAAGGATAGTGGATTTGCTGTTTGTGCTTTCGCTAGGCTGCGAACACTCTTGCAAAATCGCAAGCGCAAGATTTGTGTGAGTTGCTGCTATATCTATGTCTGTTGAAGGATCGATACTCGATTTTTGCAATATTTCAAGCGCAATATTAAGTTCATTAATTGCTTCGCTCGTGTTGCCTGTTTCGCTGTAAAGCATTGAAAGATTGTTGTGCAGAGCTGCGAGCTTTCTATCGTTTGGTTTTAGTGTTTTCGATGATTCTTTAATAGCTTGAGAATATATTTCTGCTGCGCGCTCATAGCTGCCCGCGGCTCGTAGGCTAGTAGCAGCGTTTATAAGCGTGGTTGTGCCAGCTTCGCTGCCTGCTAAATCCATCTTTTTTGACAAATCTAGCGCATTATCAATTATTGTCTTGTTTTTTGCGTGTTCTCCTCTAGACCTATAAAATCCCATCAACTCGTTTAACACAGATAGTTGCAATGCTTGAGCGTTTGCTTCTGCGTGGTTTGTTGCTTCTTGGTTTGCTTTTGCTTGCGATTGGTTGAGCGCATTTAGCAGGTATTTTTCGATTTCTTGCGCGCTTGTGTGGCTTGCAAACATATTGTCTAATTCTTTATAAAATTGCGAAACGCTTAACATTTAAGCCACCTTGCTTCTTGCGATTAAATTCCGTTTTGCTCACTACTCAATCATAGCGAATTATTTGTTTATACGAGTGTTGTAATATGCGCGATTGTGCAAAAAATCAAAAGTCGGGCTGGTGGGATTTGAACCCGCGGCCTCTTCGTCCCGAACGAAGCGCGCTACCAAACTGCGCTACAGCCCGATGTCGATTGTGCGAACTCAATAGAGATTGCACATCGTGAATCCATCTTATGAATACATGACGCAGCTACATGTTGTAATTGCGCATGCAACACTCCGACAACGTGGTTATAATAGCGTGAACTTGCTACAAATTAACAGTGTGTGTCGTTGTCAAATAAATTCTTTTAAAATTTTATTAAAAATTCACTTGTATTCTTTTGCAGCTGCATGGTCTCCGCAATATTTGCAAAATGATGTAACTTTTCGTAAATAATTTTGTATATCTTAATAAAATAATAAAAAGTTTTACTGTAAATGTATTTTTCTTTCGAAAACAGAAAAATATAAATATTTCTATAAAAATGTATATTTGTTGCAAAAATGATTAGCGCAATCGATCTAGTAACACAATAAAATGCATTTGCGACTCGCTTACCTGTATTCCCTAGTAGCTACAATTGGCGTTTATGACTGACACGAATACTGCAATGTCTGCCGCACAAAACGCCGCAGAAAATGACGTAACAGATAACGCCAATGAAATTGACACCGTTGAGCATGCTGAGATGCTGCTCGCTCAAGATGAGGCTATTGCTAAGCGCGTAAATGATGGTGCTACTCTTGACGAAGCAATTGATCCAAGCAATAAAGAGTTTGGTCCGCTTGCGCACCCAGAGCAGGTGCAGATGCGTGTTGCTAAGCGTGCGATGATGCTTAAGGAGGGTGTGCAGCCATACCCAGTGCATCTTAATGTTACGGATACTATCGAAAAGGTTCGTGCTGATTTTGATGGCAAGCTTGAAGCTGGCGAAGAAACTGATACCGAGGTTGGTATTGCAGGTCGCGTGCTTTTCTTGCGTAATGCTGGTGGCTTGTGCTTCGTTAAGCTTGCTGCTGGTGACGGCACTACGATTCAGGCGATGGTTTCCAAGAAGGAAATTGGCGAAGAATCTATTAAGAGCTTCAAGCAGATGGTTGATTTGGGCGACCATTTGTATGTTCGCGGTCGCGTTATTTCTTCTAAAACTGGCGAGCTTTCCGTATTCGCAACTGAGTGGGCAATTGCAGCTAAGGCTTTGCAGCCACTTCCGGCTTTGCATAAGGAATTAAGCGACGATACTCGTACGCGCAAGCCTTATATTGGCATGATTGCGGACGAGAAGATTCGCGATATGGTTCGCAGGCGTTCGCATGCCGTGGCTTCTCTTCGCCGCACTTTCGACAGCCACGACTTCTTGGAAGTCGAAACACCAATGTTGCAAACGGTTCACGGCGGTGCTGCTGCTCGTCCGTTCACAACTCACATGAATGCTTTCGACATTGATCTTTATTTGCGTATTGCGCCAGAGCTTTTCTTGAAGCGCTGCTTGGTTGGTGGCATTGACCGCGTGTTTGAAATCAACCGTGATTTTAGAAACGAAGGCGTAGACGCAACTCACGCTCCAGAGTTTACAATGCTCGAAGCTTACCAAGCTTATGGCACTTACGATACGATTGGAGCTCTTACTAAAGAGCTGATTCAAAAGGCTGCTGTCGACGCTTTCGGCTCCACTAAGGTGACTTTGCTTAACGGCGAAGAGTACGATTTTGGCGGCGAGTGGAAGCAGATTACCATGTACGGCTCGCTTTCTGAGGCTTTGGGCGAGGAGATTACGCCGGAAACTTCTGTTGAGCATTTGGGTGCGATTGCAGACAAGCTTGGCGTTGAGCGCGACGAAGTGGAGAATCACGGCAAGTTGGTTGAGCACTTGTGGGAGCACTTCTACGAGGATAAGCTTTATGAGCCAACGTTTGTGCGCGACTTCCCAGTGGAAACCAGCCCGCTTGTTAAGGGTCACCGTACTAAGCCAGGAATGGTTGAAAAGTGGGATTTGTATGTGCGTGGCTTTGAGCTTGCAACCGGCTACTCCGAGCTTAACGATCCTGTTGTGCAGCGCGAGCGCTTTGTTGCTCAAGCTAAGGATGCTTTGGCTGGCGATGTTGAGGCAATGGATATTGACGAGGACTTTATTGAGGCTCTCGGCGTCGGTATGCCTCCTGCTGGCGGCATGGGAATGGGTATTGATCGCTTGCTGATTGCGCTTACGGGCGCAACTATTCGCGAGACGATTACGTTCCCACTCGTTAAGCCTCTTCGCTAATTGATAGATTTTAGTAGATTGTAAAGCCGTTGGATGTCGTTTAAACATTCATCGGCTTTTCTATTAAATTTTTCGTGTTTGTTTACTTTTATGCAAGTAGTCTTACGAAACGAATAGACTGGGTAACTATGACATATAAATTAGTATTGCTCCGACATGGTCAGAGCGCATGGAATAAGACCAATCAGTTCACTGGTTGGGTTGATGTACCGCTGACTGAGCAGGGTGTTGAGGAAGCTAAGCATGGTGGCGAGCTTCTTAAAGAGAAGAACGTTCTTCCAGACATCGTGTTCACTTCTTTGCTTCGTCGCGCTATCAATACCGCGAATTACGCGCTTGATGCAGCCGACCGCCTGTGGATTCCAGTTCGTCGCAGCTGGCGTTTGAACGAGCGTCATTACGGTGCTTTGCAAGGTAAGAATAAGTCTGAGATTCGTCAGGAATATGGCGATGAGAAGTTCATGATTTGGCGTCGTTCTTACGCAACTCCACCTCCTGAGATTGATCCAAACGATGAGTATTCTCAGACGAATGATCCTCGTTACGCAGGCGATCCGGTTCCAGAAACTGAAGCTTTGGCAAACGTTGTGACTCGTGTAACTCCTTACTGGGAGTCCGATATTATTCCAGAGCTTAAGTCTGGCAAGACTGTGATGATTGCTGCTCACGGCAACAGCTTGCGCGCAATCGTTAAGATGCTTGACAACTTGAGCGAGGAAGAGATTTCCAAGGTGAATATTCCAACCGCTATTCCTCTGCTTTACGAGTTGGATGAGAACTTTAAGCCAATCAAGCCTCGTGGTGAGTATTTGGATCCAGAAGCTGCTGCTGCTGGTGCTGCCGCTGTGGCTGCTCAGGGTCAGAAGTGAGATTCTGATTAGTTTAAATTAAAAAAGTAGGTCTGCAACTAAATCTGCAGACCTACTTTTGTTTTACAAGCATACTTTTGTTTTGAATTTCTATTCAAAAACTGTATTTTTATGCCACAACTGTGTCTTTATCTGGTTCTGGTTTTTTAGTTGGGTCAAATCCTGAAACAATAAATACTACTTGTCTTGCTGCAGCAACTGAATGATCGCCTATGCGTTCCATGAATCTGCTTAGAAGCACTAAGTCAATCAACTGTTTTCTAGTGCCGTTCCAATTTTCGCCTTCTACAAGAGCAAAAATGTCTTCATGTAGCTTATCCATCTTATCGTCGCCGTGAATAATTGCATCGGCTACTTGAACATCTCGCTTTGAAAGCATGTCAGTTAGTTGCACAGAAAGAACACGAAGGAAGCTAACCATCGCCTCAACTGTTTCTTTTGCTTGGCTTGGTATTGCGGAATCAGGCCATGTGCGTCTTGTGATTTGTGCAACGTGACTTGTTAAATCTCCCATGCGCTCAAAAGTCGCAGCCAAACGCATGGTTGCTACTACTTCTCGCAAATCTGTTGCTACAGGATTTTGTCTAGCTAGCAATGTTAAGCATTGATCTATAACGCTATCTTCTAGTGAATCTAGTTGAGTGTCATTGTCTATAACTGCTTGTGCAGATTCTAAATCAGCATTTAATAAAGCATTTCCAGCATCGTTCATGGCTTTTGCAACAAGCTCTGCCATGCGTTCAATGTTTAATGCAACTGCCTTCATCTCTTCGTTGAAAATCACTCGCATGGTGCGTCCTTTCTTGCGTTCAATCGCGCTCAATTGCGTTTGGAGCATATTCGCGTTTGTTTAGATTGCCCTAATCAAGTATAGACTACTGTGCGCACGTGCGTTAAATGTATTAGTCGCTGTATTAGTTGCTTAAATGTGAGCGCGTTAGAGTATTCTTTAAGAGTATGCTTCAAGATTCGCCATATTCGCCTTTAATGGTGTTTGTTGTTTTTGCTTTGATTGCGCTTTGTGTTGCAATCGTAATTGTTATGTTTGTTGTTGATTCGCTTTTTCCAATATTTCGTAGTGTTTTTAGACCGTTTTTTAGTTCTGTTGTAAATCCTATAGCAGGTGGTTTGCGTAGGATTTTTCGTAGTAGCTTTAAGAAGATCTTAAAAATTTTAGGTAAACGTAATTTTGGTGATGATGAAGATGATGAAGATTCAGTTGATAGTAATTCAGATGATATAAGTTCAGATGCGTGTGCGATTTTATCCATGCTGTCTGCTGCGACTATTGTTATCGATGCTGATAATGATGTTTTACGAGCTAGTTCTGATAGTTATACGCTTGGTGTTGTTGTTGATGATTCTATTGTTCAATCGAGAGTTCTGGATTCTGTAAATCGTGTGCGCGAGTCTGGCGGTTTTGAGAGTTTTGATTTAGTTACTTTTACTCCTGAACAGTATATAACTATTGGTGAAGATTCTGATTTTAATAGTAATTTTTCTGGTGACAGTGCTGTGTTATTAAAATCAGCTACGGTTGCTGGCGACTTTTCCTCGAATAAAACTGATAAATCGTCTGATGCTTCTACAGTTTCTAGACCTAATTGGCTTAATGTTACTGTTGGAAGTGTTGGAGCAGGCAAGGTTGTTGTTATTTTAAATGATACGAGTGCTGCGCATCGTTTTGAGCAGACTAGAGATGATTTTATAAGTAATGTTTCTCAACAACTTATTAGCTCTACTCGAATGATTTCTAGTCTTATAGAACTTTTGCAGGATAGTAATGTTACTCTTAATCGTGTTAAGGAAGTGTCTTTAAAAGCTCAGAGGTCTTCTAAACGCTTGGAACATATGTTGGAAGATCTTCTGCTTCTTATGAGTGCTCAGAAGCCTATAGATGTGTCTAAGGCGAGTGCTGTGAACGTCTTGAGTGTGTTAAAAGATGTTCAGAATCAGGTTTCATATCTTGCTTTGAGCCGAAATGTGCGTCTTTGCGTTAAGTCTGATTCTTCGCTTAGTGTTTTAGGCAGTTTTTCACAAATCAGCGCTGCCGTGCGTAAACTTGTTGAGAATGCTATTATCTATTCTTCAGCAAATAACAGTGTGGCGATTTCAGCGTTAAAGTCTGATGACTCTCAGTTTGCAGTGATTCGTGTTGTTGATTGTGGTTCTGGTATTGCGTTGCGTGATCAGCCTCGCATTTTCGAGCGTTTTTATCGTTCGGATAACCAGAATGACGGCAGTCAGGATGGTGTTGGTTTAGGTCTTGCTATTGCTAAGCACGTGGCTCTTACTCATCACGGTAGCATTACATTGTGGAGTAGACCAGGGAAAGGTACTACGGTTAATTTTGCGATTCCGCTTTCAAGATCGGATGCAAAATAGTTCGCTTAATCGTATTAAGCGTTTTACTTTCCTAGTCTTCTATAATCCCAACGGTCAAAGTGTTCCCAGATTAAAAGCAAAATACCTATTACGAATCCGCTAAGGCAAACTATAGCAAAAAACCATAGTAGAAAGTGCAAGATTGCGAGCACAACAGTGATTATTGATGCTATAAGCCATAGAACTGTTCCAACCATAAATGCTTTGCACAGGTCTACGCGCAATGGCTTTGGTGCCTCTTTGCGCGCATCTGGGTTAATAATCGGTGCTAGCTTCATATGATTAACCATACATCTAGTGATGTCTAATATCAATTTTTGGTTATATTTTTTGATGATATACGTTTATGATATACGTTTAAATTTTACTATTTTCTTTTTCGACACCATTTTTATCACATCCGCACCACGTTGTAGTCTTGAGCTTTGTAGGTGCCGTTTTGACGTGATACTTTAACAATTCGGGAGTGGTTTTTTATGAGACATGGTGCACATGGTGCTAAGAAAGCAAAGGGGCGTTTCGTTTCGCCTTTTATGCTTTTTTCCTCTTCTCATATTTCCAGTGCTACTTCTGAGCGTTCTACCGAAGCGGTTTGTGCGAATAATGGTGCAGTTGTGGGCTTGAGCGAATCTGTGGCTCAGAGTTTGCAAATGTCTTCTGCTCCTCGTACTCGTCGCGAGATTCGTTTAGCTCGCGAATCTAGAGAACGTAAGAATTGTATTATTGTTTCTACGTCTTTAGTAGCTATAGTTGGTGCCGCATTGACGTCTATGGCTTTGAGCAAGACTGATGGTTTGGGTTCTTTTGCTTCAAAGCAATATGCTTCTGAGATTAATTTTTCCAATGATTCTAATGATCAAGCTGCTTCTCGTTCTAGTCAGCGTGAAAAGTTAGATCGTGCTGATAAATATTTGAAGTTCAGCAGTGCTGTTGCTGGTCTCGAAGCTGATTTAAACGCTTTCTCTACTAGATCGTCTCATGAGTCTAAGTGGGATTTAGGTTCTAATTCAGATTTTAAAGTTTCTGAAATGTCTAAGTCTTCTGCGAATAATCCGCAGGTTGCTATTTTAATGGATTCAGACGTTAATTCTTTGCCTGCTGGATTTAATCCAAATCATAGTTCTGGTGATTCTGGGAATGCATATGAGTTTAGCCAGTGCACTTGGTGGGTTTATATTCGTAGGCATCAGCTTGGTCTTCCTGTTGGTTCCAATATGGGAGACGGCTGGATGTGGGCTTTGACTGCTCGAAAACTTGGATATTGGGTAGATCGTACGCCTCGTCACGTTGGCGATATTATGGTGTTTGGTCGCGGTCAGGCTGGCGTTAATCGTACTTATGGTCATGTTGCTGTTGTTGAAAAAATTAATCCTGATGGTTCTATTGAAACATCTGAGTCTAGTGCGGAGCTTCACGGTAGGACCTTCTCTAGGGTTGTAAATCCGAATGAAACTTCGGCTTTTGAATTTATCCATTACTAGATTATTTGGAATTTTAATATTTTGACATTTTAATATTGATATCTGTTACTACGTTTTGCGGTTTTCTAGTCTATTCTGGCTGTTATGCGTGTAGGTGTGCATTGTTGTGCTGTAAATAGTGCGTGCAAATTTTGTTTGTGGTCTTAGTTTGTAGTATTAACATGCTAACATCGCTAATGATGATTAAGCGAGATAAGATTTTTTCTTCTGTATTTGCAGGTTTTGTATCTGCAGCGCTGGTTGCTGCTATGATTCCGCTTGCTTGTGCTTCCGCTTCTGCTGAAGAATCAGCAGTTACATCTACACGTTCTTTCCCTAAGATTACTGATGTTAAGCGTGATTTGTTTACAGAATCCACTTCTACCGATGTTGATGCTAATTCTCATTGGGGCAGTATTGAGTCTTTGGATGTTCCGCAGACTAAGAGTGCTGCTGAACTTGCACTTGAACAGGCTCGCCAGCAACAACAGGCACAGAATAATTCTGTTGATGGCTTCGACGCTACTGCAAGTCGTTCTGGAGCGCGTAATGGCGTTGGACCTATGACGTACTTTGTTGCTCCTCCAGATAATCAGTCTGTTTCGGCGATGCTTAATTTTGCGGCTCAGTTTTTAGGTAAAGTGCCTTATCGTTCTGGTGGTACAAGTCCTGCTGGCTGGGATTGCTCTGGTTTTGTGCAGTACGTTTTTGCCAATATGGGTATTTCTTTACCTAGAACTTCTGGAGCTCAGGCCACTGTAGGTACGGCTGTTCCGAGTTTAGCTCAGGCCCAGCCTGGTGACATAATTGCCAATGGTGCTCATGCATCTATTTATGTTGGTAATGGAATGGTTATTAATTCTCAGTACGCTGGAACTCAGTATGATCCTATTAGATACGTTTTTTCGGGATCTTATTCTATTCGTAGAATCTTCTGACAATTTGATTTTGAGTGGTATTCATGATTTTATGGATACAACTTTTAGTTTTTGTTAGTAGTTTTGATACGTTTTTAGGTTATTTTTAATTAATTTTGCCATTAATACTTAGGTTTGTTGTGTCGCGATAGACGCGACTACCTTAAACGCGCTATTCTAGTATTTAAAGTATTTAAGAAAATAAAAAATCGCGCGATGCTAGGAGGATCTAGATGGCACAAGGTGTTATTACACAAGAAAAAGCTGTTCTTGTAGGTGTTGATGGTTCTCATGCGAGCTATAAGGCTGTATGGTGGGCATCTAATTATGCTAAGCATGCTGGATTACAGCTTCAAATAGTTTGTGCATATTCTTTACCTAGTTATGCAGCTGTATCTTTTGATGCGACTTATACTGCGATTGGTGATGATAATGTTGCTCATCAAGACGCTCAGGAAATTCTTTCTAAAGCAAAAGCTGTAGCTTTAGAACAGGGTGTGGATGCAACAACGTTAATCGTTACTGGCGATCCTTCTTCTGTGTTTGTAGAGCTTTCTAGGAACTATCAGCTTATTGTTATTGGTAACCGAGGTAAAGGTGGATTGGCTGAGCGTTTGCTTGGCACGACAAGTTCTTCGCTTCCAGCCTACGCTTATTGCCCAATTGTTGTTGTTCCATATACAGATGATGATGGTCAACGAATCCACTTGAATAATAAGATTTCTAAGATTGCTGTTGGCTCCGACGAGTCTAAGTGGGGATTAAAAGCTCTTGAGATTGCTGCAGATTTGGCTGATAGTTGGAACGCACAATTAGATGTGATTTCTGCTGTTCCTAGCGTTCAGGGTGCAGAAGGTGACACTGCTGTTATGGGATCTTATATGGAAGATCTTGATGAGAGAGTAAAGCCTATTTTGCAGCGTTTGCCAAATCTAAAGATTCATCGTTCTGTAGTTCCAGGTTCTGCTGTAAACGCTTTGACTCAAGCGAGCTTAAACAATGATTTGGTTGTTGTGGGTTCACGAGGACGTGGTGGTTTTACAGGATTGCTTCTTGGTTCTATTAGCCAAGGTTTGTTGCAGCATTCTTCTAGACCGGTGTATGTGGTTCCACGTAAGTATGTGGAGTTAAGCGCTGCTCAAGTAGCACAGCAGTCTAAGGTAAGTAATGATACTAGTGCTATTGATTCTATAAGTGGCGTTCATACAGTTGATGTTCCAAAAGCTGGTGTGGAAGCTGCTAAAGAAATCGAGCAAACTATTGATCCGCTTCACTAGTAGTTTGTAGTAGAGAAGTAGCTTGTAGTAGAAAATAGCGTCCAAAGCACTAAAACAGTGTTTTGGACGCTATTTTGTTGCAAAGCTAGCCCAGGCATGTACTATGTGCTTTTTATTTGTTTAAGTTTGATTTTTACTTGTTTTTAAGTAAAAATCGTGCGCGTCTTTTTTCGCGAGCAGCGCGTTTTTTAGCAAGTTCGTTATTGTTCATTTCAATAGCAAGTTTATAAATTTTAATTAGCTCTTGAGCTTGCTTTTTAAAGTCATTGTTCTTTGAGTATTCGAGAACATTTGCTTTTAGTTGTGCTTGCTCTTCTTCACTCATGTTAAGAACGTGACTAAACACTTGCTTAAAGTCTTCTTTAGAATCCCACTGATAACCATTTTTGCCACTAATAATCTGATTCTCATTAGGGATATCGTGCTTTACGAGAGCAAATAATCCAGATGCCATGGCTTCAAGCATAGAAAGTGAATGCATTTCCGATAGGGAAGCGGTAGTGTAGTAGTCCATAGCGTGCAAATACTTAGGGATCTGCGTGTGTTCAATAGGGCCAAGTAGGTAGATTCTATCTTCAAATCCTTTGCTAGCTACTTTCTTACGCAAGTCTTCTAAATCAGGTCCTCCGCCAATAACAACGAGTCTAGCTAATTCGCGTGGAAAATCGCAATACATAAAGTTGTCAATAAGCTCAGAGATATTCTTTTCTGCTCCGATTCTTCCAACAAAAACGAAGAGTTTCGTGGAATCAGCAATACCGTATTTTTTACGGAATTCTTTTCTAAAAGCAATTCGCTCTGGTGTAGGCAAGAACTTTTTATATTCAACTGCATTGCTAAGAACAACAACTTTTTTATCGACTTTTTGACGATCAATATAAGCTTGAGCCTTAGCGGACATACTAGTAATAATTGTTGCATTTTTAGAAAATCGCGTAAAATATTTTGCTGAAATATTCCTAGAAAACTCTGTAAAATGCTTTAGACCAATATAAAACAGGAACTTATCGTATTCTGTATGAAGAGTATAAATAACAGGAACATGTTCTTTTTTAGCAACTTCTAGACCTATTTCACCAATACCAAACTCATTTTGTATATGAATAACATCTGGTTTAAAGTTGATAGGGAATTTTTTGCGCATGTTTCCAATCGGAATTGCAACTCTATACTTGTATAGCTTTTTAAGAAGTATTCCTGGAACGTATACAACTCCGTCTACAAGCTTAGTTTTTCGCTGTTTTTCGGATCCAACCGTAACAACAAGAACCTCGTGTCCAAGTTCCTCGTACATTTTTTTAAGCATGTATGATTGCGTTGCTACGCCATTTATGTATGGTGGATATGTTTCTGTAAAAATCGCGATTTTCAAAGTTTCCTCCAGTTACATAAATAGCTCTAACAACGTTAAAAGTGTAGCATTGTGTAAGTTATTGCGCCACAAATTGTGATTTTTAGCGTTTTTAGTGTCTTACATTTACTGTTACACGCACTTGCGCACCGCGTTCAAGAGTGTGCTTAACTGTGCAACCCTTGTTGATATGTCTTTCCATGCGTTCTTTTAGTTCTTTTGCATTTTCATCGTTTAAAGCAGGTTTTGCGCTTGTAGCATCAACTGTTACATCCTCTTGGAATCTTAAGTAAGTTCCTTCTTCTGGATCATAAGTTCCATTTACAAGAACTCGAGCGCCTTTTCCTTCTCCGAGCGCATGTTCAACAGCGTATTGGCTGCTTAAAGCTGTGCAACCAGCTAGAGCTATTTGCATTAGTTCCACAGGTGAAAATTGTCCTTCTCCTTTACCAAATTTTAGTGTTGCACCATCATCACTTTGTGCTTGCCAAGACCCGTCTTCTAAACGTTCAACCCATATTCTTCTAGTCATTTTTGCTCCTTTGCATTTTTATACATTAACACATTGTGATTATGTTTGTGCTTATGTCTATTTGTTTTTAACTTTTATTTTTTAAGACAAACCTATTATAACTAGCATGCTTTGATTTCAGTTTGATTCTTGTTCTTATATTTCTTATATTTACTTTTGGTGGTGTTGAATTTAGCTAATGATAAAATAATCTCATGGCTTTAACTCAAGAAGAACTTGCGGATATCCGCTCTCGCGTACCACAGAAACCTACTTCCGATATTCCTACACCTTATGAGGATTTGGTTAGAAAAATACTTATGGAAGGTACTTTAAAATCGGATCGCACTGGTACAGGAACAATATCTCTTTTTGGTCAACAAATTCGATTTGACTTAAGCAAGAGTTTTCCGCTTATAACCACAAAAACAGTGTTCTTTAAGGGACTTGCATATGAGCTTCTTTGGTTCCTTAAAGGTTCTAGTAATGTGCGCTGGTTGCAAGAAAACGGTGTGCATATTTGGGATGAGTGGGCAGATGAAAATGGCGATTTAGGTCCTGTTTACGGCGTTCAGTGGCGTAGTTGGCCAGCGCCTACGCAAGAAAATCCTAATCGAACAATCGACCAGATTGCAAACGTTATGGAGCTTATTAAAAATCATCCAGATTCTCGTCGAATGATTGTCAGTGCTTGGAATCCTGCAGAAGTAGAGAATATGGCTTTGCCGCCTTGTCACTCGCTTTTCCAGTTCTATGTTGCTGACGGCAAGCTTTCTTGCCAGCTTTACCAGCGTTCTTGCGATATGTTCCTTGGCGTGCCATTCAACATTGCTTCTTACTCGCTTTTAACAATGATGATGGCTCAGCAAGCAGGATTGGAACCAGGAGAGTTCGTGTGGACAGGTGGCGATTGCCATATTTACGATAATCACGTAGAGCAAGTGCTTGAGCAGCTTTCGCGTGAGCCGTACCCGTATCCGCAGCTTGAGATTCGTAAAGCTGATTCAATTTTTAGCTACGACTATAGTGATTTTAAGGTTGTTGATTATAAGCATCATCCTACGATTAAAGCTCCTGTAGCTGTGTGATCTTATTTATTAGTTGCTTATTAGTTTGAGTTTTTGACTAGGAGTTTTATGGCAAACGATATTCCTGTGCGTTTAATTTGGGGGCAAGCATACGATTTGGAAGGCCGCGTAGGCGCAATGGGTGTAAATGGTGGTATGCCATGGAGACTTTCCACAGATTTGCGCTATTTTAAAGCCATGACAATTTCTTGCCCAGTAATAATGGGTAGGGGAACTTGGGATTCTATGCCAGAAAAGTTCCGTCCTCTTCCTGGGCGAGAAAATATCGTTGTTTCTAGGAATCCAGATTTTAATTCAGATGGTGCAAAAAGTTTTACAAGCATTGAAGAAGCAATATGTTACGCAAAAAAATGGATTGAAGATAATCCTATTGAGCATGTAGATTCTTCAGATTTGCCTAAAGATGGTAGCGCAGTTTGGATTATTGGTGGCGGAGCAATTTTTAGAGAAGTGATTGAGTCGCAAATTGTTGACGCTGCCTATGTAACTCAAATTGACACTAGAGTAGAAGCTGATACGTTTGCTCCTAACATTCAGAAACTTGTAGATGATGGATTGTGGAAAGTTGCACGTGATTGTGATTGGCAGGAATCGACTATAAAAGTTGGCGCAAATCAATTCAATACAAAATATAAGTTTATGGTTTATGAGCCAGTTAAATCTAAAAATAAGCTAGATTAAGGATATGTATGGAATCTTTAAACAAAATTCACGTAGATGCTAAGCATCCGTATGTTGTTATGACGGTTTGTACAGGGAATATTTGCAGATCGCCAATGGCAGAAATTGTTTTGCGTAACGAGTTTAAGCTTAGAGGATTAAGCGATGTTGTTGCTGTAAAATCATGTGGCGTAAGTGACGAAGAATACGGAAATCCGATTGATAGACGTGCGCAAAGAGAGCTTAAAAGTAGGGGTTATTCTTTGCCGTTAAGCCATTTTGCGCATAGGATTGAGCGAGATGAAATAGAAGAGACGAATCTTTTTCTTCCAATGACTGCTTCGCATATGCAATCTTTGCTCAGGATTATTCCGCCACAAAAGCGTAGTCTTGTTCACATGTATAGGTCTTTTGATCCGTCTTTAGAAAAGCCACAAGTTGGTCGCGAAGCTGTTTTGGATTTGGCGGACCCATGGTACGGAGGTCCTAAAGAGTTTGAGATTGCAATGGATCAAGTGGAGGAGTGTGCTCCTTACATTGTGGATTGGGTAGAGTCGCAGATAACGCGCGAATAATAATTGCGTAAAGTCATATAAAGTCGCTTAAAATATATTAAAACCAGACGAACCAATTGGAACGTCTGGTTTATTTTTATGCCTTTTATTTAAATAAAACCTACGATTTATTTTCCTCTTAAAGCTCTGCGACTTACTCGAGGAGCATGAGTTGGGTCAATTCCTTTTGGAATACCGAACCCAGATTTGCCCTGTAGCGTACGCAAACGATCATTCAAAATTGCAAGCTCAGTTTTAGTGAGGAAGAAGCGACGATTAGGGTGAATCATCTTAAACAAAGCAAACTTGTGATTTGTAGGCATTAAAGTTTTAGATTTTAAAACCTTACTTCTTAGATCCCTAAGTTTAACTTGATTTTCACCATTACCGACGCAAATGCGGTAAACAGGAATATTAGATCCTGCTGTAACACTTTTAATCGCGTGCTCTTGGCGATTCATAGCTTGGCTTAAACGCTCATAGTTACCTTCGCCAACAAGGAAGATTCCGTTAAAACCAGTTCCTCTCCAAATAGCATCTTTTGTGCGAGGATCAACCCACACAGGTTGTTGAGGGAAAGTAAATCCGCCTTTGTTAATAGCAGATACAATGCCAGCCGCAGCTCCAGGCTTTCCTTCTAGTCTTGCATAGCCAACCTTATCTGCGCGTTTAGTGAGAACAACAGTAAACAGTAAAAGACCCAGCATAAGTGCTGTTATTACCATCATAATCCAAGTCAAAATGGACCATCTAAGAATAACACCAGCTACAATGCACAGCACAACAGGAGCTACAAAAGCTAAGCCAAGCCAAAGTGGAAGCTGCTTATCGTCTGTATGCGTGTACTTGTAGATACGCATAATTTGTGAAATCATGCCTGGCTTCTTAATGCCTTTTGGTTTATCGTTTGCCATTTGCGTTTATCCCCTAATACATAATATTAGCGTTTTATTGCTTTGTATTTTGTTGCTTTATTGCTTAGTAATCATACCCTAAACACGCTTATGCTATAAATCATAGCTTTGTTAGTATACTAGCGATTTATTTAGGCCAATTACCGCGCTTTGGTGTACTTGGCTTTGGGAGTCTCCATCTGCGCATTTGTATTGCTCGACTGCAAGCATACATAGCAGATCTAGAGCTTTTGCCAACAGAAACTTCGCCGTATCGCTTAACAAGCTCTTTACGAAGCTTGCGCCACATTATTATAACGTCAATAATTGCAGCAAAAAGATATGCGTAAAGAACAATCGCAAGAGCAAAATATAGAGCAATATACTTAGTGGATAAGAAGTTTTGAGTTAAGAATATGCAGAGCATAATAACGATTGCAAACGGCACAAAAAATTCGCCAATATTGAAACGCGCATCTACATAATCTCTAATATAAACTCTCCATGGAAGCTGCTCTGACTTTGGCATATGAGCTAAGTCTCCATTTTTCATCGCATCGTATTGAGCATTTTCTTTTTCGCGCAATCTGGCTCGCGCAGCCTTTGCGCTTGCTTTTCTATCCGTTGGAACTAACGGTCTAAGATTCTGCGCTGTAGCTTCGCTTTGCTTCGGCGTTGGAGCGTTTTTTGTGCGAGTCTTTGCCTTATCTTCTATTTTATTTTCACTATTTTCATTAGTCGCTGATTGATTGCCATTTTGTGCACCATTATCAGCAGATTTTTTTACGAATGGATTCCATGTCATGTTTGCAGATTACCCAACAGACTAGACGCGTTATGAGCAATTTCGTTGGTTATGAATAGTCTGATAGTAGTAATTCAACTAATGTTTTTACTAATCTACTGTTTTTTGGAGGACTTATGGCTAGTTTAGAGGTTGCTGATGTGCGTTCGCGCGTGCAAAACGCTTGGGAAGACGTTATTAGCGTATTAAATAAGAAGATCTCTTTAGGAGCTGTTTCTGCTAAAGGCATTACTGGAGATCATATGCGTGCTTCGGCTGAGTATGTGGCTGAAGTTTTGCGCGAAGTGGGTGTAGATGCTCGCGTTGAGCAGTCTCAGAATCCGGATGGTACTCCTGGAGCTTTTGAAGTAGTTGGATCTCGTATTGTGGATCCTAGCGCTCCAACTGTTTTGCTTTACGCTCATCACGATGTTCAGCCTGTTCCAGATGCAAGCGAATGGAATACTGATCCTTTCAAAGGAACTGAAGTAGATGGTCGCTTGTATGGCCGCGGTAGTGCTGATGATGGCGGCGGAATTGCAATTCACTACGGTGCTTTGCGCGCTTTAAGCGAAGATTTAGGCGTAAATATTAAGGTATTTATTGAAGGTGAAGAGGAAATGGGCTCTCCAAGTTTCATTCCATTCATCGAAGCTCATAAAGATGAGTTTGAATCAGACGTTATTATTGTTGCCGACTCTGGAAATTGGTCTGCGGATGTTCCAAGTCTTACGACTAGTTTGCGCGGAAACACTACTGTAGACGTTAAAGTGAAAATTCTTGGACATCAGGTTCATTCTGGACAGTTTGGCGGACCAATTTTAGACGCATACACGCTTGCTTCAATGCTTATTGCTTCTCTTTATAACAAGGAAGGTGATTTGGCCGTTCCTGGAATTGAATCGCAAGAGCCTGTTGGCGGTTTGCAACGTGATTTGGATGAGGCTCAAGTTCGCGCAGATTCTTCAGTAGTGGATTCTTACAAGCTTGCTGGTACTGGTTCCCTTGCTGCTCGTATGTGGACTAAGCCTAGCTTGACTGTTATTGGTATGGATGCTCATCCAGTAGAGGAAAGCTTTAATGTGATTGCTCACGAAACGCGTTTGCGACTTTCGCTTAGAACTGCGCCTTGCCAGCGTCCAGAAGAAGCGCAAAAAGCTTTGAGCGACTTTTTGGCCGCAAACGCCCCATTCGGTGCGCAAGTTACTGTAGAGCCAGTTGACAATGGTATGGGTTGGGCTATGGATCCTGATGCTGTAGCAACTAAGGACGCTTTAGCTTCTATGAAGGATGCTTTTGGCGTGGATCCTATTAACAAGGGCGAAGGTGGTTCGATTCCATTTATTCCAGAATTGCAACGAATTTTCCCTAAAGCTCAGGTTTTGGTGACTGGACCTGAAGATCCAAAGTCTAATGCGCATAGTCCTAACGAGTCGATTTCTCTTTCTGGCTTGAAATCGAATATCGTAACTGAAGCTTTGCTTTTAGATCGTCTAACTAAGTAAACTTAACAACTCGTATACAATCGCTATATAAAATTTTAGCGTTTGTATACGAGTCTACGCAATGACGTAAAATCTTCACACGACACGGGTGCTTTGCATTAATTTGTAAAGCTGAGAGAAACCGCTTGAACGTGAATCCAGGTAATGCTGGCGCACGGAGATCTGTTTTTCCCGTGCCTTAATGGTGACCTACGATTTAAGCCAACGCATAAGTCGTAGTGAAAGAACAGTAAGGCACATATCTATGTCGAAAGAAAATGTCTTATTGCAATGCAATCAGCGATGTAAATCACTGATATGACGTTTTGTTATTAGGATAAGTCAAAAACGTGTTTGTAATAAAGACATTTTAGGATTTTTAGGTCGTTAAAAAGTCCGTAGCAGATCTAAATGATTCTAAAAGAAAAAATTAAAAAATAGATAGAAAATAATTAAATAAAAATCATTGCCATAAAGGATTTTGCTATGCCCGATGCATTTGAAACGCCAGTTTTGAACAAAACTAATACGCAGGATGCCGAAACATTCCTTCCATCGGCTAGCTGCAATGCTCAGCTACGTTTTGATAATTGGGGTTATCGTCATGCTTCTCGCAAACATTTTGCTGTACGCGGGTTGAACCTAACAATTGAAGCAGGGCAAAGAGTTTTGTTGCTTGGTGCATCGGGCATAGGCAAATCCACAATTCTTGAAGGTGCTGCTGGGCTGATTGGTAGTGATATTGTTAAATCTAGCTCAAATAATTCAAAGCCTGATTCGAAGAAGAATGTTTTAGTAGAAGATGAAGATGGCGGTGTAAGCGAAGGCTCAGTATTCGTAGATGATTTACCAGTTCATAAAGCGCGTGGGCGAGTAGGATTAGTGTTACAAGATCCAGAGGCTCAAGCTATTTTTCAGCGTTTAGGGGATAACGTCGCCTTCGGTCCTGAAAATATGAATGTTCCTCGTAAAGAAATATGGGATCTTGTTAATAAAAGTCTTGAAGAAGTAGGTTTAGAAGGATTACAGTTACACCGTTCTACCGCCCATTTAAGTGGTGGTCAAATGCAGCGTCTGGCATTGGCTGGAGCATTGGCTATGAAGCCAAGTGTGCTTCTTTTAGATGAGCCTACTGCGAATCTAGATCCAGATGGTGTTAATCAGATTGTAAAAGCTGTTGGTAAAGTTTTAGACGATACCAATGCAACAATGGTTCTTGTAGAACATCATGCGCAGCCTTGGATTGATTTGATTGATAGAGTAGTGGTTCTTGGTCTTGATAATTCTGTGAACAATACTGAAGAGAATAATTATGTTCACGATGATGATATTGCGCGAGACGAGTTTGCGCAAACAGTTATTGTTGCAGATGGAACTCCAGACGAAGTGTTCAGTAGAAGCGATCTTGATTTTGAAAACCTTGGGATTTGGCTTCCTGACAAGTATAAAGATCCGCAAGATCGCAGAATTGGTAGGATTTATGTTGAATGTGAACCAGATTGCGATCCAGCAAAAGGTGATGGAAGAGTAGTTCTATCAACAGAAAACCTTGCGATTAGTCATACGAGTACTCCAATAGCAAAAAATATAAATTTGAAATTTAATTCTGGACAAATCACAGCATTAGTTGGAGCAAACGGTGCTGGAAAATCCACTTTATCTCTAACTTTGGCAGGATTAATTCCAGCTTTAGAAGGTCAGGTTGTAGCTAGTGAGGATCTTTGCGAAGGCGCTGGTGGCACCGATCCTATGAAATGGAAGTCTACTGATCTTGCTAAAAGAATTTCATACGTTTTCCAGAATCCAGAACATCAGTTTGCGTGTGGAACTGTTCTTGAAGAAGTTATGCTAGGTCCTATTAGAACTGGAATGAGTGAAGAAGACGCTAAAACTAAAGCAGAGTCTTTATTAGATAGATTCCGCCTATCTAGATATTCTAACGCAAACCCATACACTTTATCTGGCGGTGAAAAGCGTAGACTTACTGTTGCCGCATCTTTGGCTGCAGCTCCAAGAGTTTTAATTTTAGATGAACCGACTTTTGGACAGGATCGTAAAACTTGGTTACAAATTATAAAACTCATTGCAAGCCTTCGCGCAGATGGCGTTAGTGTTATTGTTGTTACTCATGATAGAGAGTTAGTAGATGCGCTTGGAGCGCGTTTAGTGGAACTTAAAACTAATGTGGATTCCACTAATGACGAATCTTATGAGTCTGAAAATGTAGATAATTCACAAGAATCTTTAGCATTATCTTCGTCAACAGATGCAACGAATATATCTCGAATAGAAGTTAGCGATGTGAACCATCGTGATGAGGCAGCTCGCGCATCAAGTTATTCTCCATTCTTGGCATCTTTGAATCCTGTGTATAGGATGCTTGGAGCTTTCCTACTTTCGGTTCCGCTTTTGTTTACTCTCGACTGGCTTTCTGCAACAATAGCTTTGGTTTTGGAGTTTGTGATTCTTTGGGTTGTTAAAATGAACCCTTTGCGAGTTATTAAACTTTCTTGGCCTGTATGGGTTGGTGCTCCTGGATCTGCATTAGCAGTGTGGTTGTATGGTAAATCAGGTGGAGCAACATGGTTTGATTGGGGAATTATTCATGTAAGTGATCATTCCACAACTCTTGCAATTGCAACATTCATCAGAATTTTAGCTATCGGTGTTCCAGCTATTGTTACTGTTATTGGCATTGATGCAACTGATTTAGCTGATGCCTTTAGTCAAGTTATGAAATTGCCAGATAGGTTTGTTTACGGTGGATTAGCTGGTATGCGATTGTTTAGCGTCCTTCAAGATGATTGGGCTGCTCTCAGCGCATCTAGGCGTTCTCGCGGACTTGGCGATGATAGTAAGATTAAGGCTTTTATGCCTCAAGCTTTTGCTCTTTTGGTGCTGTCTATTCGAAGATCTACAACTTTGGCTACGGCTATGGAAGCTCGTGGATTTGGCGGAGAAAACCCAAGATCTCATGCACGTATAAGCCATGTGAATAAACGCGATTATGTGTTTATGATTGGGTGCTTAATTATTCCTGCTATAGCTTTAATCGCTGCTGTATATTACGGTACTTTTGCTCTTCTTGGAGGAAATTAATACTAACACAAAATGTGGGCTTGATGAGATTCGAACTCACGACCTTCTGCTCCGGAGGCAGACGCTCTATCCACTGAGCTACAAGCCCGCAACTTGTGAAAGTATACACGTTGCTAGGGATTGAAAGTATACGCTATTAGCCAATTTTTGTGACTTTAATGCATACTTTAGCGAGTTATTACGCTTTTAAGGTCGCTTGCTACTTTTTTAGGATCTTCAGCGCACATGAGCGCAGATACAGTGCATACTCCGTCAATACTTAGGTCTTTGATTGGGAAAACGGTGTTTTCGTGTATTCCACCAATCGCTAGAGTTTTTACACCCATGCTGTGTGCTACTTTTGCTACTTCATTTACGCCTTCAATTCCAAGAGGAGGAACATCATGCGCCTTAGTATTTGTGGCAAATGCAGCTCCGATTCCTATAACATCAGGAAGTGGAGTATCGTTCTCTTTGCACTCTTTATATGCTTTTTCCATTAGGTCTACTCTTGCGCAAGAAAGTCCAATCATCCATTCGGCTGGCATGGATTTACGTGCTGTAACGAAAGGCGTGTCTTTTTGACCAATATGCAGGTTGAATCCCAGTTTTGCTGCGGTGTCAACGTGATCGTCTATGAAAATCGGTATATCTCCATGTTTTGCTTTTATAAGTGTTTTGCGTAACTTTATGGCTTTTTCTGATATTTCAGTATCGTTGGAGTATTTATCTCGCAATTGAACTATTGTCACTCCGCCATCTATGGATTCTACTGCAACTTGTTCTTCGCTACGGTTTCCCATTCGTGGATCTGTGACTAGGTAAAGCGTCCAATCTGTTGGTTCTATGCTAAATTCAATGTTTGTTAGTTCAAACATGTTGTTTACACTTAATGTTTGCAATGCGTCGATCCACAGTGTTTTGAATGTTCCTGGTGCAGTTGTTTGTCTTGCTGCAAACGTTCCAGCTGCTGCAGCGTGCACGTGTGCAGCCACTGTTGCTGCCACTGGGCGCTCTGGGTTTGCACCCACATATGCCGCCACTAATGATCCAAGAGCGCACCCAGTTCCTACAACTTTTGTCATAGCCTTGTGTCCGCCAGTTATTCGCACTAGGCATCCGTGACCGTATACCGCGTCTTTTTCTCCAGATATTGATATTACAGATCCGTATTCTTTTGCCAGTTTTTTGGCTGCTTCTAGCGCGGAGTTTACTGGATCTTGCGCATCTACGCCTTTCATCTGACTGTTTTGCCCAACTAAAGCTAATATTTCGCTTGCGTTCGCTCGTATTACTGTTGGGTTTCGTTTTACTATTTCTCTTACAAATTTTGTTCTAGTGGTTAATTCGTCTACTCCAACTCCAACTGGATCTAGTACCCAAGGAGTTTGTGTTTCTTCGCAAGTTTCTATTGCTTTGCGTATGGCTTTGCCTTTTATCTCTTCGAATGTTCCAACATTTACTAGAACGCCTGACGCTATTTTTGCAATGCCTGCTGCTTCATCTGGGTCGCATACCATTATTGGCGTAGCTCCTGCGGAAAGTAGTACATTTGCTGTTATTTCTTGAACAATATTGTTTGTTATGCAATGAGTTAGTGGCTTCTTTGCTCTCACTCTTTCTATGCATGATCTAACGTCATTTAGAAACATTCGTCTTCTTGCGCGAACGCTAAAACTTGTATCTATATTTGTATCTATATTTGCATTTAATTCGTTTAATTCTTCCATGATTTTCCCTTCGCTAGCACTACCTAGATCAGGTTTAACGGGTGTAATCTCAGCGTTTTTACGCACCCCGAACCGACTTTGACTATATCGTTTGTGTATGACGTTTGGCTATGTAATATTTTATTTCGCGCGTTTTGCGTTGTTTTGCTTGAAATTTCGGGGATGATTGAAGATTATTGTTTTGGATTTTATAAAATTTTTCCATTAATTTTTTATTTTTGTTTGCATTTGTACTTTTATAGTGTTAGCATCAAACACAACACAAACGGATATCGTAAATTTTACGATTTACGATTTTGGATTTGTGATTGACCACATTAAGCGTTTAGCTTTGCAGCTAAGTATTAAGGAGGCGGCTATCATGCGTAACATGAATGCTCAAGCTCGCGGTACTTTTGATGCTGCTCGTATGTGGTGGTGGCAGACTTCTCTTTGGCGTAGTTTACTCTAAAGCTTTAGAAGCTGCTTGTTTAGGCTTGTAAAAGACCTCTAGGGTAAACCTGGAGGTCTTTTTTATATCTCCAGAAAGCCAAATCTATTTGGATTAATTTTACGTCTAAAACAAATCTATAAACATAAAAAACAATTAAAAAATTGTTTAAAACAATCAACATAAAAATCTACATAAAAGGAGAAAATCATGGCTCAGGAAATTAATGAAACTAAGCAGGAAACCTCATTTACTTCTGCTGAATCTAGTGTTAATCAGGCTTCGGATTTACTTAAAGGTGTAAATGTTAAAAAGCATGCTTTAGATATTACGTCTTTGGTGTTGGTGGCTGTTCTTTTTGCAGCAGGATGTATTCTTGACTTTACAGTTGCAAAAGCGCTTTCGATTGGAAATATTCAGCCAGAGTTTGTAATTGCATCGTTCTGCCTTGCGATTTTGTTGGTTCGTCCAAATGTTATTCAGGGTGCGATTATTGGTGCTTTGGCTGCGACTTTAATTCAATTTAACACTTCAATTCCTGGTCTTGAATACGCTTGCGATATTCCAGCAGCAATTATTATGACTTTGATGTTGATGGGTTATTTAAAGGCTTTTCCTAAGGATGCTGCTAGAAAGTTCAGTGTTTTCCCATTAATTTCTTCCTTTATTGCAACTGTTATTTCTGGAATGATTTTTGCAACAATCGCATCTTTCTTTATTCTTCACTCTCCAAACACTGTTCTTGTTATGCTTCCAATCATTTTGGGTACTGCTGTGTTTAATGCTGTTGTTGTTGAAGTTCTTTACACTCCAATTCGACTCGTTCTACACAAGTAAATCAGAATTGAAAAATAATTAAACAAATTAATTTAAATCAATATAAATAAATATCAAAACATATATAAATAACAAAAGTCGATAATTAAAACTTGATTATCGCAACTTAAAGGAGAAGATTATGAATCAGGAAATTAACGAACATGAAGGTAATATGCTTAATGCTGTAAGTATTAAAAAGCACGCTTTAGATATTACGTCTTTAGTGTTGGTGGCTGTTCTTTTTGCAGCAGGATGCATTCTTGATTTTACAGTTGCAAAAGCGCTTTCAATTGGAAATATTAAACCAAACTTCTTAATCGCATCATTCTGCCTTGCGATTTTGTTGGTTCGTCCAAATGTTATTCAGGGTGCGATTATTGGTGCTTTGGCTGCAACTTTAATGCAATTTAACGCATCTATTCCTGGTCTTAATTATGTTTGCGATATTCCAGCAGCAATTGTTATGACTTTGATGATTATGGCTTATGTCCGCGTTTTCCCTAAGGATGCTGCTAGAAAGTTCAGTATTTTCCCACTTATAGCAACTTTTATAACCACAGTTGTTTCTGGTTTAATATTTGCATCTACTGCATCTTTCTTTGTTCTTCATTCTCCTAAGACGATTCTTGTTATGCTTCCAATCATTTTGGGAACTGCTGTGTTTAATGCTGTTGTTGTTGAAGTTCTTTACACTCCAATTCGACTCGTTCTACACAAGTAAGTATTTGAATTTATTTTAGATGATATTCAGTAAGTCATATAATCGTCAGAGAGTAATCAATAAGTAATGTTCATAGTATTGTTGGGTTTTTAAGAGTTAGGAATTGTTGTGTCTTTGCTTGAGCTTAGGGAAGTATCTTTTAAATATTTGAATCATAATAAGGATGATTCTTTAGACTCTGCAAAGGCACAAGATTCCACTTTTGCCTTGAACAATATAAGCCTTAGTATTGAAGCTGGCGAATTTGTTGGAATTATTGGACCATCTGGATCTGGTAAAACAACTCTTGCCTCTATTTTCTCTGGTGCTATTCCTCATCATTATTCTGGAGAACTTTCTGGAATCGTTAAGATTGCAGGTCAAGAAACTAAAAATCTTGCTTTAACTAATATAGCCTGCTTAATTGGATCAGTTATCCAAGATATTGATGCGCAAATGGTGGCTGCAAACGTAGAAGATGAGATTCTTTTTGGTCTAGAAAACTTTGGTGTTGCACACAATGAAATACCGAATCGAATCGATGAAGCTTTACAAATTGTTGGCATTAGTGATTTGCGCAACCGCGATTTAGACACTCTTTCTGGAGGTCAAAAGCAGAAAGTTGCGATTGCTGCTATTCTTGCGCTAAAACCTAAAGTTATGGTGTTAGATGAGCCTACGTGCGCTTTAGACCCTGTTTCTTCTAAAATGATTTTTTCGATTCTTAAAGATTTGAATAAGAATTTTGGAATAACGGTTGTTATAATTGAGCAGAAAGTGGCGCTTTTAAGCGAGTATTGCAAGCGTTTGGTTGTGCTTTCTAATGGCACTTTATCACTGGATTTGCCTGTTGGACAAGCGCTAAAAAATATGGATTTGCTTTATTCTATTGGAATAAATTATCCGCGCACTACACATTTGGTTAATGATTTACAGCGTGAGAGTGTTTGCTCTAAAAGCGATTTGCCTGTGTCTGTAGAAGATACAGTAAATACTATTGTTAATACGATTAATAGTGGAAATTCTTTAGTTTCACATGATGATTCACATAGTGAATGCGATGAAGATAAATGTGCGGCTGCTTTCGACTTTTCCAATGCATCGCAAAACTTAGCACAAAATTCTTCACCATGTCTTTCTTTGCAAAATGTTAGTTTTTCATATCCGAGTGGTGTTAGTGCTTTAGAAAACGTGTCTTTTGACGCTTATCCTGGGGAGCTTGTAACTCTTGTTGGAAGAAATGGTGCTGGAAAAACAACTGTTACTAAGATAATAAACGGTTTGCTTAAGCCAAATAGTGGAAGTATTTTTATTGATGGCAAAAATACTAGCAACATGAAAATAAGCCAAATTGCCCACTATGTTTCGACTCTTTTCCAGAATCCAGATCGTCAGCTTTGTAAAGATACTATTTTAGAAGAAGTAGCGTTTAGTTGTATTCTTTTAGGTGAGTCTGTTAAAGAAGCTAATGATCATGCTATGCAAGTGATTGAAAAGCTTAATTTAGATCCTAATGCTAGCCCTTTTATGCTTTCTAGAGGTCAGCGTCAGATGGTTGCTTTGGCTGCAACTGTTGTAACTAAACCTAAGATTCTTGTGTTAGATGAGCCTACTTGCGGACTGGATTACATGGAATGCTTGAGAATCATGCAAGTTGTAGAAGACCTTAGAGACCATGGTTGTTGCGTGATAATGGTTTGCCACGATATGGAAGTGGTTCTTGATTTTGCAACGCGTTTAATCGTAGTAAACGATGGACATATTCTTGAAGACGGAAGCATAAGCCATGTGTTTGAGAATAAGAGTATTTGCGATGAAGCTGCTTTATGTGCTCCTCTTTTGTGCGCTGTATCTCAGGGCTTAGTTAAAAATGGTTTTGCTAAGTGTAAAGGATTGTATAAGAGAGATATGTTGGTTAATGCTCTTAAAAAGAGCTGCAATTTGTAAAACAAATGGGTGATTTTTATGCAAACTAAGATTCTTACTTATAATGCTGGTTCAACTTTCTTGCACAAGGCAAATCCTATTGCAAAACTTATATTAGCTATAAGCGTTGTTGTGTCTGCTTTTATAGCTCAACAATTTAGCGTTCTTGTAACTATTGCAGTATTGATTCTTGTTGCTATGGCTATGGCTGGGATTCTTAAAACTCTGTTTCCTCTTGTGCGCGCAATGCTTATTCTCGGCGTTGTAATGTTCTTTTTGCAAACGATTATTGCTCAGGGTGGAAATTATATGTTCTTGTGGTTTACATCAAGAGGAATTTCTGTTGCTGCAAGAGCATCTTTGAGACTATTCTGTTTTGCTTTGCCTCTTGTTAGCGTTCTTAGCATTACAAAATTGAACGATTTAGCTAATGCTGTTGTTCAATATCTACATATTCCTTACTGTTATGTTTTTACTATTACTACAGCTGTGCGTTTTGTTCCTATTTTTGCGTACGAAATGTCTCAGATTACGGAAGCTCAAATGGCAAGAGGAGTTGAGTTCGATACTAAGAATCCTTTTAAAAAGATTAAGCTGATGATGCCTTTGATTGTGCCTCTTTTGGTTTTGTCTGTTCGTAAAGCCGATAGTTGTGCTTTGGCTGCGGAAGAACGTGGATTCTATTTGCGCACTCGTAAGTCATCTTATAAAAAGTACACTTTTGGATGGCGTGGGCTTGTTCTTATTGTAATATCTGCGATTATGATTGCTTTGCCTATAGTTGTGTCTATATTAGCTCCACAAATTATTTAAAATAGTTTAAACTAATCTAGAATAAGTTAAAAAATTCTAGAATCTAGGCGATTTTTGATGAATAATTTAAAGGTTTGGCTTAAAGGTGCAAGACTTTATACTCTTCCAATCGGAATAGTGCCAGTTATTATGGCGATTTCGATTTTTGCAAGATATTTATTCAGTGGTCAAATACTTGTAAAACCTTATAATATTGAAAATTTTGTTATTCAATCACTATTGTGTATAGGTGTTGCTGCTTTTATGCAGATTTCAGTGAACTATGCGAATGATTATTGTGATGGTTTGCGCGGATTAGATGATCAAAGATCTAATAGAGATTTAGGCGATAAAACATTGTGTGATGTGTCTTGGAGACTTGCAGACGCTGGTATTAAACCAAAATCAGTTTTGTATGCTGTTTGCATATCTGCCTTAGTATCATGTGTTTTTGGGTTAATCATTACTGTTAGAAGTGGAATTTGGATATTTATTCTTCTTGGACTAGTTTGTCTTATGGGAGCGTGGTTTTATGCGGGAGGATCGCATCCTTACGGTTACCGTGGTTGGGGAGAATTTAGTGCGTTTTTGTTCTTTGGACCTGTTGCTTTTCTAGGAACATTGTGTGCTCTTAGTTTTGGAAGTGGTTTTCCTAAAGAATCAATAACAACGGCAAGCGTTCCACAAATTGTGTTTTGTGTGTTATTGTCCATCATTCCAGGCGGGTTCTCTGCTTGTCTTATGATGATTAACAATTTAAGGGATATAGAAAGTGATACAAAACACGCAAAATTTACAGCAATGTCAATTGTTGGGGAGAATATAGGGCGAATTATATTCGTTTCTGTTGTAATTATGTTTACGCTTCTGCAGTGTGTTTATGTTTTTCTTAATATATTTTTTGCTAAGTTTATGACAATAATTTGGAATGTAGCCAGATTGAATAAAAATGCTTTCAGAATAAATTGCTTCTTGTTTAATCAGGGTGTGTTTATTGTTTGCTGCATTTTGTTATTATTGCTTACCTACATGTTTATTAAAAAAGCGTATTCGCTAGCATATGCGGTTATATGTGGGAATTATGCTAATGCTTTTCCAATATGCGTATCTTTAGCAATGCTTGGTGCTTTGACTTTTGTATTGTCAATATTTGCATGCTAGCTTTACCGCATTAAAAAGCGGTTTATAATGTATTTTATACATGCGTACTAGTAAAATCGTATGGCAACGCGCACGGTGTGCTTTTAGTGTTTGTGCAATGAATATGCATGATGCTGGTTCACGCAATGACCGCAAAGCTGGCGTGTATTAGAGTGTGCAAAATGTGTGTTGGTGGAATACATAGCGCTGTTGCCTTGTGTTTTAGGGTAAGGAAATGAGGTTGTAAAATGTCTGCTGTAACCAGCGATGAAGAGATGGGGAAGTCGCCAGTTGTGCTTACCGATGATGAGTTGCGAGATGCGGCTGAGTTGTCTACTCCTAAAAAAGACGATGATAACAGTGAAAGCAAAAAAGAAAATGCTGAAAAAACTGTTGTAGTTGCAGAAGACGAGGCAGTGAACCGTATGGATCTTGTAGCAATGTTGGAAGATAATGGCTACAAGGTTGTAGGACAAGCAGCTAATGGAGAAGAAGCGGTTAATCTTACTCGTCAATTCCATCCAGATGTTGTTTGCATGGACGTTAAGATGCCAGTAGTAGATGGTATTCAAGCGGCTGCCACTATTTGTGACGAGAATATTGCTCCAGTTGTTATGCTCACTGCTTTTTCTCAATCTGATTTAGTTAAGAGAGCTACTGGCGCTGGTGCTATGGCTTATGTTACAAAGCCGTATGAGGAGTCAAAACTTTTACCTGCTCTAGAAGTAGCTATGGGTAGGTTTAGTGAAATTAACGATTTATTAGATAGTGTTGAGCGTACTGAAAATAAGCTACAGGATGCGCAAGATCAGCTTCGTAAAGCAGAAGAGAAGCTTAGGAAGGCTGAAGATACTCTTGAAGAGCGTAAGCTTGTAGACAGGGCAAAAGGTTTGCTTATGGACAAGGCTGGATTCTCGGAACAGGGTGCTTTCCGCTGGATTCAAAAAACTTCTATGGATCAGCGTATTCCAAAGAAGCGTCTTGCTTTGGCTATTATTGCTAAGTATGGTGAAGAAAAACCATCTGCAGAAGCGTAAACAGTATTTCAAAGCATTATTTAAAAACAATATTTTGTAGTTGTTACAATTAATGGTTGTTACAGCTATGGTAAATAATTTCATAAAAAATTTATTTTACGAGAACGCAGGTGGGTAGTTAAGTGAATGCCAGCATCGTTGCAAACGAGGATTCTTTGAATAATGAGGATGAAAATGGAACGTTGTTGGTGGTAGATGGCCACTCACTTGCGTTTCGTGCTTTTTACGCAATATCTGCGGATAATTTTTCAACAAAATCTGGTTTTGCAACCAATGCAATATGGGGTTTTTCAACAATGCTTTCTCAGGTTATTGAAAAAGAAAAACCAGATAAGCTTGCTGTTGCTTTTGACGTTAAAGGCGGAACTTTTAGGAATAAACTTTTGCCGCAATATAAAGGAACTCGAGAAGCTGCACCAGAAGAGCTTCTAGCTCAACTTCCTGTTATACAAGAATTGCTCAATGCATTAGGTGTTAAATATATTACAAAACAGGGTTATGAAGGCGACGATATTATTGCAACCTTAGCCACAATGGGCGCTAAAGCTAAATATAAGACTCTTGTTCTTTCTGGAGATCGTGATGCGTTCCAACTTATTGATGAATATATAAATGTTTTGTATCCAGGCAGGCATTTTAAAGATTTAAAACAAATGGATACTGATGCGATTATTGAAAAATATAATGTTACGCCTAAGCAATATTCAGATTTAGCAGCGCTTAGAGGAGAAACTTCCGATAATATTCCAGGTGTTCCTGGCGTAGGCGATGGTTATGCAGCAAAGTGGATTAATCAATTCGGTGGATTAGAAGGCATTATAGAACACGCGGATCAGGTGACTGGCAAAAAAGGTGAGTCTTTGCGAGAAAGCATAGATCAGATTCGTCTGAATAAGAAAGTAAATACTCTTGTTAAAGATTTAGATCTTGGTGTTGGTATTAATGATCTTGAATTTGGAAATGTTGATGCCGCGTCAGTTGGCGAATTGTTTGAAAGACTCGAATTTGGTACTCGCAGTAGAAGGAAGATTTTAAAAGAATTTACGCGTGGAAGCAAAGAGCTTTTAGAAGAGAACATTAAGATGATGATTTCTGCTGGAAGCACTCATGTTGGCAGTGATGTTAGTTCTACAGAGTCTGATAATTCAGATGATTTAGAGGATTTCAAAACTATAGTAGATAAAATAAATATTCATAAAATTTATTCAGAATCTGATTTAGATAATTGGATTAATCTCGTTTCACCATGTATTGAGAAAAGTGAGTCAAAGGGATCGTCAGAATTAGTTAAAGAGAATACGGAATATAAATCTAAAGCAACCGTAGATTTGTTTGAATTACTTGATTCTCAAGAAAAACCTTCTTTAAATCTTATAAGAAATGATTTAGAGTGTGCAAAAACTATTAAAGATCACAAAGAACTAGTTATATATGCATTGCAAAAACCAAATAATAGCAGTCAGTTTGGTATTTATGCAGATGTGCTAGTAATGCTATCGCAAAATAATGCTGCAATTGTATATTCTGATGTTCTTAATGGGGGTTCTAGCGAAGATTGTAATAAAATCTGTCACAAGCTAAAAGATTTCATGAAAATGTATGAATCTTCAATTGTTTTGCATGACTACAAAAAACATATAGCTCTTCTTAAATCGCTGAAAATTGTAGATAATAATTACTCTTTTAATCCATTACTTGACACTCGTTTAGCATCTTATTTGATAGAACCAGATTTTCGCAATGAAAATATTGAAGATATGGCGGAACATGTTCTAAATATTCATGTAGAAAATGAAAAATCTAATGAAGAGCCTGCACAAGGAGAGCTTGATTTTGTTTTAGAAGATAGTGATAATCCTGAAGAGTTAAATCAAGAAGAGGATAAGCGTAAAAAGCAAGAAAAGCGTATTTTGGAAACTGCTGTAACAATAAGATTGTTGGCAAAGCAATATGCTATAAAACTAGATGAACGTAAACAAACAGGCTTAATGGTCGATGTCGAAATGCCTGTTTCTAGGGTTTTAAGAGGCATGGAAGATGCAGGTGCTGCCGTAGATATGAACAGGCTCGTATCTATGAGGGATAATTTTGCGGCAGAAGCTCAATTTGCCCAAAAAATGGCTTTGGATGTAGCAAACAAGCCGATAAATTTGCAAAGTCCTAAGCAGCTTCAACAATTGCTGTTTGAGGATATGGGTTTAAAGCCTACAAGAAGAACGAAAAGTGGATCTTATACTACTAATGCAGAAGCATTGCAAGAATTATATGCAAAAATTGATCCGGATGAAAAAGCTAGTCAATTCTTAGGGGCTTTGCTAAAACATCGTGAGACAAACAAGTTAAAGCAGATTGTACAGAGTCTTATTGATTCTGCAAGATATGAAGATGGCAGGATTCATACCACTTTTGAACAAACTATTGCAGCTACTGGGCGTTTAAGTTCTTCGGACCCAAATTTGCAAAATATACCGAATAGGAATGTGGTCGGTAGGGAAATTAGAGCTGCTTTTATTCCAGGAAATCAATACGATCAGCTTATGAGTTGTGATTATTCTCAAGTAGAGCTTAGAATTATGGCTCATGCTTCTGCAGATGAAACACTTATTAAAGCTTTTAAGTCTGGTGTTGATTTTCATAAGTTTGTAGCAAGCTTGGTTTATAAGATTCCAGTTGAACAAGTTAGCCCGGATCAAAGATCGCATGTTAAAGCAATGAGTTACGGATTGGCGTATGGGCTTAGTACTTATGGTTTAGCAAAACAGCTTTCTATTAGTCCTGCTGCTGCAGAAGTTCTTAAAGAAAAGTATTTCGATACTTTTGGTGGCGTGCATGACTATTTGGAGTCTTTAGTAGATAAAGCTAGAAAGCTTGGATATACTCAAACGATGTTTGGTCGTAGAAGGTATTTTCCTAAGCTAAATTCCACGAATAGAGCATCTCGTGAAGCTGCAGAGCGAGCAGCTTTAAATGCTCCTATTCAAGGAAGTGCTGCAGATATTATGAAGCTTGCAATGATTCAAGTAGATAAGGATTTGCGAGAAGCTAAAGTAAAAAGTCGTGTGATTTTGCAAATACACGATGAACTTGTTCTCGAAATAGCACATGGCGAAGCAGATATCGTAGAAAATATTGTTAAAGGCGCTATGGAACATACTGTTGAGTTAGACGTTCCGCTTAACGTGTCTACTGGATTGGGAGCTGACTGGCAGCTTGCTGCTCACTGATTTTATCTGTGAGAATTATTGTAAAGCCCGCTGTAGGTTTATTGTAAAGGTGTAGAATATGGCAACTTTAGTTGATGTTGTTAGGGTTTTAGAAGACTTGTATCCTCTAAATCTTGCTGAATCTTGGGATAATCCTGGACTAATTGTTGGAAATCCTATGGATAATGTGAATAAGATAGTTTGTTTATCTGATCCAACTTTAGAAGCTGTTGAAGAATCATGCAAAATGGGTGCTAATTTGATTGTTTCTCATCATCCTTTATTCTTTAGGTCAGTTCATGAAGTTTCTGGTTTTTCTGTTCGAGGAAAAATAGTTCAGACGCTTATTGAAAATCGTTGTGGATTGTGGGTTGGTCACACTAATGCGGACGCGGCTTTTAGGGGAGTGGCGGATGCTGCAGCTAATGCTTTTGGTCTTAAAGATTTGCATCCTCTTATTCCAGCAAGTAATCATGACCTTTCTCTTGGTCTTGGCAGAGTTGGAGTGCTTGAGCAAAAAATCACGCTTAAAGAGTTTGCTATGCGCGTTTTTAACGCTTTGCCTACTACTAATCTAGGCATTCAAGTGTGTGGAGATATTAATGCTATGGTTAGCAAAATAGCTGTTCTTCCAGGTTCAGGTGATTCTTTATTTGATGAAGTTCGCGCTTGCGGAGCAGATGTGTATGTAACAAGTGATTTAAGGCATCATCCTGCAACGGACGCGTACGAGCAGGCTGTGTATGAAGCGAAATTAGCAAACTCTAATATTATTAAGCCCATGCTTATAAACACTCCTCATAGTGCCATTGAGTCGTTGTGGTTTAAGTATGCTGTGCAAGATGTTCATGATTCTATATACAAGAATTTTGGTGAATCATTGGATATTTCTTGGATTGGTAGAGCTTTTGACCCTTGGAATTATGTGATTAATTAGAGTGATTGATCAGCGCGATTAGCGGATATGAATATGAAAAAACAGAAAAGTCTTGCTGATTTCTCAGCAAGACTTCATTCCGTGTCCGGAGCGGGACTTGAACCCGCACGCCTGTACAAATAGGCACTAGCACCTCAAGCTAGCGCGTCTACCATTCCGCCACCCGGACGGGTGTTTTAGACAACAGATAGAACTATAACATCTTTTTTAACTCTTTGCTTCGGCGTGTTGAAAATTAATCTATTTTTGTCATAATTTTGTTAATTTCATCCTTATTTTGATGATTAATAGGCTTGTTTGGGTCAAAATCGACAATTATTACTGGAATATTTTGTACTTCGCCGTTTGAATCCACTATAGAATGTTGTGGATTTTGATTGTTATTACGTTTTGGATAGTCCAATCTTGTGAATGCTCCACGAGATTCATGTCTTGCAAGTGATGCTTGCAGAACCGATTTTGCAAGCGTAATCATGTTTTGTAATTCCCAAATAGCGATTAGTTCTTGATTAAAAACAAGATTTTGTGAATGTAAAACAAGAATTTTAGCTTGCGGAATAATAATCGTATCGATTTTTTGCAAAGCATCTTTAAGGGTATTTTCACTGCACCTAACCGCTGCAGCATTTTCCATAATATTTTCTAGTTTTTCTAGTAGATTATATGGGTTTGTTGTGTTGCTAGATGTGCTTGTATTTTGAATAAGACCGATTATCTCTTGTACACGATTTTCTGATAATTTGTCTAGATTTTCAAAAGTATTAGAAGTGCTATTGTACACATTTCTTGATGTATCTACTATATGCTCTTCGTGTTTTTCCTGACTTTTCTCCTGACTTTGTTCTTTTAATTCTTTTGCAATAGACTTACCAGCTAGTTTTCCGAACAGGCATGCATCAAGAAGAGAGTTTCCGCCAAGGCGATTAGCTCCATGTACTCCCGAGCATGCGCATTCTCCTGCAGCATATAATCCGATTATTCTCTGTTTTTTATTATTAACTAGTTTATAAACTTGCCCGTTAAGCGATATGGGTATTCCCCCCATCGTGTAATGCGCTGTAGGTCTAATAGGTATAAGATCTTTTGATGGATCAAGATGAGCGTATTTTTCAATAGTTTCTACAACCTGTGGAAGAGCGCTCAGCATATGTTGCTTTTCTATATGAGTCATATCTAGCCATACGCAATCTTTTCTATCAATGTTGCTAGTAGTATCTTCAACGCCTCTTAAAGCATCTATCTCTGATACAATCGACCTGCTTACTACATCTCTTGGAGCTAAATCCGCATGCGTGTCGTCGTAGTTTTTCATAAATGCTTCATTCTTGCAATTCCTAAGAACTCCGCCTTCTCCTCGAGCTGCTTCCGAAAGCAATATTCCAGTATGAGCTAGACCGGTCGGATGGAATTGTATGAACTCTATGTCTTCTAGTTGCAATCCTGCGTTTAGTGCTAAAGACATTCCGTCCCCAGTTAAATCCCAGGAATTAGATGTTGTTGAAAATAGTCTTCCAGCTCCACCAGTTGCTATAAGAACATTTCTTGCACATATTTTTTCTACTTTTCCACTTTTTTCGTTTAGCGCGATTATGCCCTCTACGCTATTAGATTTGTGATTTATAGCAAGGTCTGTTACATAAATATCTTCTTCGATTTTAATATTTTCCTCTATGCATTTTTGCCATAGGCTGTATAGAATTTGGTGTCCAATTCTGTCTGCAGCGTACGCAGCTCGTCTAATTGGCTGCTGACCGAAGTCGGCAGTATGCCCACCAAAAAATCTTTGATTAATATGACCATCTTCTGTTCTAGAAAAGGCAACTCCAAAGTGTTCTAGTTCAATAACTGTATCTCTAGCTTCTTTTGCTAGCATTTTTGCTGCGTCTTGATCGCTTAACCAGTCTCCACCGTGAACGGTGTCGTAATAGTGCCATTGCCAGCAATCTTTTTCTATGTTTCCTAATGATGCTGCGATTCCACCTTCGGCAGAACCTGTATGAGACCTTAACGCTTGAAGCTTGCAAATCACTAATATTTTAGGCTGTTTTCCTTGAGATTTTAGCGTTTTATATTCTTCAGATTTCACTAATCCCAGTGCTGCAGAAAGTCCTGCTGCTCCTGCGCCGATAATCACAACATCGTATGATGATTGCTCTACTTGTATTTGCACAGTTTTTTCTTTAACTGTAGTAGTATTTTCTTTTTGCTGACTCAAGTTTGACTGCATAACATTTATTTTCTCATATTTTCTGCTTTTTATTTAAGATTTTTCCTATTTAAACTAAAAACACCATTTTGGTTTTTGACTATTCCATTTAATTCAAGAATTGCTATTTCTCCAGAAATCTTAGATATTGAAAAACCATTATTTGAGTTTGTATGAAGCATGATTGCGTGTATATTATCAATGTTTGCGCATATTTTTTTGCTCTTACACTCTTGAATTGCTTTCAATATAATTCTTTGAAAATCATTACACGTATTTGGAATAATATTGTTATTGCTTAAAGAGTGTGGCAAATAATGGTGGGAATTAGGATAGATACTATCTATATCATTTTGTGAACATATCATCATAGCTTTTCCATCGTGAATAAGCATATTGCATCCAGCATTACTCGGTGATGTTACATCTCCTGGAACAGAATAAATCTCGCGATTTAATCTATTCGCCCAGTTTGCTGTGTTTAAAGCTCCAGATCGTAATCGTGCTTGAGATACTATTACCTTGCTAGCAATAGCCGCAATAAGGCGATTTCTGAGTAAGAATCTACGTGCAACAGGAGTAGTGTCTGGGCATAGTTCACTAATACATGCTCCGCCGCTAGAAAGAATCGCATCAAAAAGTTGAGCATTGCTTGAAGGTCCCATTTTGTTCAAACCTCCAGCAAAAACAACAATTGTTTTGCCAACAGGATTAACATTTGCTACATGAGAGTCTAAAGCATCCAAGGTTCCCCAATGAGCTGCAGCGTCAATACCATAAGCTCCGCCAGAAATAACTGTGTGCCCCTTTTTAGCGCACGATTTAGCGAATGTAAAGCTAAGCTCGTATCCGTAGTCATTGCAACCTCTAGAGCCAACAATTGCAAGTGGCTGCTTACATTGAATAAGCGCGTTGGGATCTCCAATTCCCCACAAACACAATGGGGGAGCTACTTGGCATTGGGTTGCTAAATCTTGTAGCTGTTTTGGCCAATATTTACTTTTTGGTGAGATAATCCATTGCGTTCCGTTAGAACTAAACCATCTTTTAAGTTGATTTGAATCCCAAGAAGGCAATTGTTTTAGTCTTAAACACCATTTTTTAATGGATCTGTGTAATATATCAAAATTGTTAATAGCAATTTTATTGTCAGCATTATTGCTTCCCCATATTTTAAGACCTTTCAGAAAATATTCTTCTAAAACAGAAACTTTTGAGTGATTTTTTATAATGTTAAGAATTTTTCCATTATTTTCTAAATCATCTAAATTCGATTTAGTCTGGTTTTCTAAAGATCCGTCTATGTAAAAATCATCTTGACAGCAGCCATTTTGCAGATCTAATTCTAGCTGCTTGTTTTTTGTTTTACCAATAGATTCACTTATAGATTCGCAAATAAGGTGAAGTGCTTCCACAATACTGCCAGTGTTTACTGACCCTATTACAAGTGTGTACATTATTGCATCTGCGCCATCAATACAAAATGTGAGTATTGCGCGCGATAAAGTATCGTTATCTATTCTGTAAGTATTGTTGTTGCCATTTATGCTACTAATATTGTTCATATTCTGGTCCTTAAACTAATTGCCTGAGCCATGTCAGTTAAATCTGGAGAAGTGTGCCCATAAAGATCAGCTAAAGTCCATGCAAGCCTTAAAGCTCTATCTGCTCCGCGTAAACTCAACTTGTGGTTTTCAAGTGATTTATTAATCAACTCAATAGCGTATTTAGATGTGTATTTTCTAAGCCATGTTCCAGACGCTTGAGCGTTACAACTCCATCCGAGTTTTCTAAAACGATTTTGAGCAACCAGCCTTGCGTTTTTTACGTTTTCTCGCATCATTGCACTAGTTAGAATTTTTTCTGACATTTGACTAGATCCATGTTCTGATTGCGCTTTTGAAGTAATAATTTTTTCTACAGGTGGAACATCCATTTGAATATCAATCCTGTCTAGAATTGGTCCAGAAAGTCTAGAAAAATAACGTATTCGTTCCTTCTCTTTGCATGTGCATCGTTCGCCATTGCCATAGGCGTATCCGCATGGGCATGGATTTGCTGCGATAACAAGTTGAAATTTAGCAGGATATAGTGTTGTTCCTTTAGATCTCGAAACAGCTATATGACCAGATTCCAATGGTTCTCTAAGAGTTTGCAAAACTCTTGGTGAGAATTCTGGAGCTTCATCCATAAACAAAACTCCACAATGCGCACGAGTTATTATTCCAGGCTTGGCTAGACCTGCGCCTCCTCCTATAAGAGATGCTGCAGAAGATGTATGATGAGGTGCCTCAAAAGGCGGAACATCTGTTATTCCATAGTATGGTAGTGTTCCGCAAAGTGACCTAATAGATGCCACTTCAAGCTGTTCTTGCTCGTTTAGTGGACACATGATGCTTGGCATTCTAGATGCCAGCATAGTTTTACCAGATCCTGGAGGTCCAATCATCATAACGTGGTGTCCGCCAGCTGCAGCTACTTGCAATGCCCACTTTGTGTGTTCTTGCCCTAATACTTCCGACATATCACCGATTTCTCCTAGCGGATTGGCGCTTTTTATTGGATCAACATTATCCGTATTATTCATGTTTGAAGTCGTATTATCGTTAAGCGCTGATTTGAAATAGCGTCTTGTATTATCGATTTCTTTAATATGAAGATGATCATAAGGGTTAATTGCTTTTAATGCTCGTTCTCTGTTCTTTTCGGCAATCGGTCTAGCCTTGTTTTCTAATTTCCCGTTTAGTTCGTCTACCAAATCTAAAATGTGTTTAATCCCAATTACTTCAATTCCATTTATCAGCTTGGCTTCTGAAAGATTTTCGTAGGGAATAATCATTTTTGTAATATTTTTTTGCTTGGCATATAAACAAATTGGTAGCATGCCTTGAATTGGTAGAACTGACCCATCTAAGTTAAGTTCTCCTAAAATAATCGTATTTTCTAGCTCGTTAAGTGGAATAATTCCTCTAGCACTAAGTATGCTTGCTGCAATTGCAAGATCGTAAGATGCTCCACTTTTTGGCATAGACGCAGGTGAAAGATTCACTGTTAACCTTGTTTCTGGCCATTCGCAGCGTAAAGACGTATATGCTGATTTAACTCGTTCTCTCGCCTCGCTTAAAGAGGTGTCAGGAAGACCAATAATAGAGAATCCTGGCAATCCACTAGATATGAATGCCTGTAATTGTATTGTAAAGGCTTTCAAACCCAGTAATCCTACAGATAATGCGTTTCCAATAACCATTAGAATGCTCCTAAAATGTGACGTAGTTGAATATTTTTATCTTTTGAAATTAGTATTGACACAACGTCGAATCGTATTTTTCTATGTTTAAAAAAGTTATGCTCGTCTAACCACTTAAATCCAGCTTTATGTGTTTTTAAGCATTTTTCGTTTGTTACTGCTTCTAGTGGAGTTCCAAATCTTACGCTTCGTCTCGTTTTTACTTCTATGAATACAATTCTTCCAAACGGATCCATCATCACAACATCAAGCTCTCCAAAACGACTATGCCAATTTCTGTCTAATAGAATCCAATTTTTAAGAATTAGTTTTAGAGATGCATATTCTTCTCCAAGATTTCCTATTGTTTTATTAGGGATTGAAAAATCGCATAGTTCTACTTCAATTTCTGCTATGCGATTTAAAATTTCTTCTTTTAATCCCACGCCATCCGTGCAATATTCGTTTTGCTTATATGTCATATTGCTATTTCATCAACACTAAAAACGAATTACCAGATTTTTCAATCAATGTGGTTAAAGGATGTTCTTTGCGTGTTGCGTTGGTTTTAAAGGGGAATTAGCACATAAATACAATTCATATTTTTTTTTTATTATGCGTTAATTATGATTATTTTCAAATCTTTTTCATCTTTTATAAAGAATCGCCTACAGTATTAATGAAAACTATATAAATATATGCAATACTTGAATTATGCAAATTAGACCAGGTTCTATGTATCCGCTTGGTGCTACCTACGACGGTGCAGGCGTGAACTTCGCATTGTTCTCTGAGGTGGCAAAGCATGTTGAGCTATGCTTGTTCGATGAGCAAGACAATGAGACTCGCATCGATATGACTGAGCAGAATTCTTACGTTTGGCATACTTACATATCTGGAATACAGCCAGGGCAGAGATACGGTTATCGTGTTCATGGACCGTATGATCCAAATCATGGATTATGGTGTAATCCAAACAAACTTCTTTTGGACCCTTATGCAAAGGCAATAGAAGGCAATATTGACGGTGACGAAAGCCTATTTTCGTATTGGTTTGCTAATCCAGATGATTTAGCCGCAATGAACACTTTGGATTCTGCAGATCACACTATGAAAGCAGCTGTTATTAACCCATATTTTGATTGGGGTAACGACCAGCATCCAATGATTCCGTACCACGATAGCGTGATTTACGAGGCTCATGTCAGAGGAATGACGAATTTAAATCGTAATGTTCCTCCAGAAATTCGTGGAACATACGCAGGTTTAGCTCATCCAAGTGTAATATCTTACTTAAAAAAGCTTGGTATTACTGCTATTGAGCTTATGCCTATCCACCAGTTTGTAAATGATTCTTTCTTGCAAAATAAGGGATTAAGCAATTATTGGGGATATAACACCATCGGATTCTTTGCTCCTCAGAATTCGTACTCGAGTTCTGGACAACGCGGCGAGCAAGTTAACGAATTCAAGGCAATGGTTAAGGCGTACCATGCTGCAGGAATGGAAGTTATTCTAGACGTTGTTTACAATCATACCGCTGAAGGAAACGATAGAGGTCCAACCTTAAGTTTCCGCGGAATCGACAATCGCGCATACTATCGTCTTGTAGATAACGATCAGAGACATTACTTCGATACTACTGGTACTGGAAATTCGCTTCTTATGCGTTCTCCTAAAGCGTTGCGACTAATCACAGACAGCTTGCGCTATTGGGTAACTGAAATGCACGTAGACGGATTCCGATTTGACTTGGCAGCAACGCTTGCTCGTCAATTCCAAGAAGTAGATAAGCTTTCTGCATTCTTCGACATTATTGAACAGGATCCTATTATTTCTAGTGTAAAGCTTATTGCAGAGCCTTGGGATATTGGTGTTGGAGGATACCAAGTAGGTGGATTCCCTCCAAGCTGGTCCGAGTGGAACGGTCGCTACCGCGATTGCGTACGCGATTTTTGGCGCTCGCAGCCTTCGACTTTGCCTGAATTTGCAAGCCGACTTATGGGAAGCTCCGATTTATATGAGCAAAATGGACGTAAGCCTGTAGCTTCTGTAAACTTTATTACCGCTCACGATGGTTTTACTATGAACGATTTGGTGAGCTATAACGAAAAGCATAATGAAGCGAATAAAGAAGGCAATAACGACGGTGCTAACGATAATCGTTCGTGGAATTGTGGAGTAGAAGGTCCTACTAATATTCACGATGTTAACGAGCTTCGTCAACGTCAAATGCGAAACCTGTTCTCAACTTTGTTGATGAGCCAGGGCATTCCTATGATTTGCGCTGGTGACGAGATTATGCGTACTCAAAATGGAAACAACAACGCATATTGCCAAGATAATGCTATTTCTTGGATTAATTGGGATTTTGATTCCACACAAAAAGATATGTTTGATTTTGTTTCTAAGCTTATTCATTTAAGACTAGATCATCCTGTTCTTCACAGGCGTAGATTCTTTACTGGTAGAGAACCAGGGGATGATGTTTCAGAGATTCCACAAGTAGAATGGTTTGATCATACTGGTTCTGTTATGGATATGGAGGCATGGAGTAATACGCATGCTCTTTCGGTAATGATTTATTTGAATGGTTCAGATATTCCAGAAACCGATTGGTATGGAAGCAGGATGGTAGATAATGACTTCCTTCTTATTTTCAATGCGCATTATGAGCCTATAACATTTACTTTGCCAGATAAGAATTATGGTGAAAAGTGGACTCTTGTTGTGGACACTCATAATCCAAAAGGACCGCAATTGCATTATGAATCAGGATTCAATATTGTTGCTCAATCACGAAGTTTCCTTCTGCTTATGAGTGAAAATCAAGAAGAAAATAATCTCGCATAAAAATATTCATACTAAAACTAATTGAGGCTTAGATTATAAAAACTAGATTCTAAGCCTCAACTTTTTTATTGATTAACCTATATCATATTTAATATTGTTTTTAGAATGTTCATTTATTTTAATTTGCAAACGGTCGCTTTGCATTGCGGCGACCTGTCTTGAAAATACTATTATCCATCCTAAAAAGAGTAAACAAGATAATGCTTCTACGTTAGTTAATGTGTTATGACCATGTACCCATTGGTTTCCAACCCATGCGGTAAGGACTACTGCTAAATCTGAAGCTACGTAGAATGTTTTAGAAAGTCTAGGAGCAAGCCAAGGAAGGCAAATAAGCATAGTACAAATAAGACCAGTAACACCTCTTGCACATAAATCATGTATAACTGGGTGAGGAGTGTATCTAAATGTTCCTATGCCAATAAACGCAATTCCCCCCAAAATTAGTAATGTAGCCATAATGGTGGTTCTAGTTTTAAAGTGTTTTGTAATATTAGCGTCTTTATGTTGCAAAATTTCTTTCTGAGTGGCAACGAACTCTGTTATAGCAAAGTAGCTTGTAATAATAATGCATATTCCAGCTAAAATCAGCGTAGCATTAAACATGCTTGCAGCAAATGTTGTTTTATCTCCTAGTTGAGAGAAGTTATTGTTGTACCAATACGGGTCGTCGGATGTCAATCCAGCTGTTGCTGCACCAGAAATCACAAATAGTGGTAGCAGTGATGCAACGGTTTTCGCCTCTAAGAGTTCCGCTTGAACCAGAGTTGCGTATCCAACAATTCCACTTAAAGCACAACAAAGTACAGGAAGATAACTGTTTACTGCGCTTCTTCCAATAATGCTATTGATTATAGAAAGCAGAGCAAAAGACATAAGCAGCATTGTTGCGCCATAAATCGTAGATAATGCGATTATTTCAAAAGCATGTTTTGCAATTTGCAGCCAATTCTTTTTAAGTATTTCTTTGTGTGTTCTTAAATATCCGACTACAAAAGTACACATGCTGCAAATAGCCACTATTCCAGATGCTACCGTAAATAATCGTTGCGTAACTTGCCAAATCGCTGGCATAGTTTTCATGTATACAGACATTACGACTATGCTGAATATTGCACAAGCTAAAAAAGCTATTAATCCAGCCGCCTCTGCACGCTGAAAACGCCCCATGCTAACCTCTAAAATCTATCGCCTATTTTCAATGCTATTTATATTCTATCGCGCGTGTTGCAAATTTGCGTTTGTCTGCGATGTGCGCTATTGTAGTTGATTGTGCTTGGAGCTGGTAGTCAGCTTGGAAGCCTCGGGGTGTAGCGCAGTTTGGTAGCGCGCCTGCTTTGGGAGCAGGATGTCGCAGGTTCGAATCCTGTCACCCCGACTTTTTTGTATTTGCTTGTATTTGCTTGTTTTTGTGTAATTTTTAATCAAACTGTGTACGTAGTTGTGTACTTATATACTTATACAAAATTGCGTATTTGCATTTTCAACACTTACTATACAAAAAAGTACTCTATGTGTATTCTTGTAAAGGTGAGTTTTTGATGCATTATTTGCGTTGGATTCTTACATTGTGATTATAAATATTTGACTCGGGAGCCGTTTCTGGCTGAGAGGAAGCGAAAGCTTCGACCGATTGAACGTGTGCTAAGTAATGTTAGCAACGGATGTCGCTCTTTTCCCGTGCCCAAATCTTTCAATATTGAAGAAAGGCACTTATTATGACTAATGTTTCAATGGAACATTCTAATCGCTGGCGTATTCTTGATATCGTCATAGCTGCTATTATCGCTGTTGCATCTGGCGTATTATTCTGGGCTTGGGATATTGTGTGCGCAGCTCCTACTAATCTTTTTGCAAGCCTGTTGCCTGGTGCTGAAGGTTTATCTAATGGTTTTTGGCTTTTTGCTGGACCTTTAGCTGCAATAATCGTGCGTAAGCCTGGTGCTGCATTGTTTGCTGAAACTCTTGCTGCTTTTGTGGAACTTATGTTAGGAAATCAATGGGGTGTTGGCGGATCGTTAATCGTCGGCATTATTCAAGGTGTTGGCGCTGAACTTGCATTCATTTTCTTTATGTATAAAACATGGAATTTGCTTTCCACTGCAATATCTGGATCGTTAGCAGGCGTAGCTTGCTTTATTTATAATTGGGTTAGCGGCGGTCAAGGCTGGAGTACTCAGTATATTGTTGCAAATCTAGTTACTTCTATTATTTCTGGTTTTATTGTTGCAGGCGTTGTAGTGTGGTTTGTTCAAAAAGCATTAGCTGCAACGGGCGTGCTTGATCGTTTTGAATCAGGCCGTCCTCAAGCATTAGTGTGAGTTATATCTAAATACTCATTGCAGCTTGTAAACTATCGTGTTTTGTGTAAAAAGTACAAAACACGGTAGTTTACTCGTATGATGCTTATATTTCGTATTTGTTTTACTTTATATTTTTGAAATTGTGTTATGCAATTTTTATATTTTAGATTTTGCTATGCAATGAAAGTTTTGCTATGCAATGAAAGTTTGTTTGTATGCAATTTGTGAATAAAACTGAATGGACTCCAGCTAGCGTAGTTGCTAAAAACTGGGGTTGGAGACACGCTACTCGCAAAGATTTTGTGTTGAGGAATGTAAATATTGATATTAAGCCTGGTGAACATGTGTTGCTTTTAGGTGCTTCTGGCGCTGGGAAAAGCACATTTATGGCTGGTTTAGCAGGTGTTTTAGGCGATGAAACAGAAGGTATGGAAGAAGGTAGCCTTCTAATCGGTGGTGTTCATGCTAGAGATGCTCGCGGAAAAGTTGGACTTGTTATGCAAGATCCAGATTCACAAATCATTCTTGAAAGAGTAGGCGACGATGTAGCTTTTGGAAGTGAGAATCTTGGAGTTGATAGCGAAGAGACTTGGAATCGCGTAAAGCTTTCGCTAAAAGCTGTTGGTTTAGACAATATTACTCAAGGAAGTCAGGGTCTTAGACGCTCAACACAATCTTTATCTGGAGGCCAAAGGCAACGTCTTGCTTTAGCAGGAGTGCTTGCAATGCATCCTGGATTGCTGCTGTTGGATGAGCCTACAGCTAATCTTGATCCTGAAGGTGTTCAGCAAGTGCATGATGCTGTAGCGAATATTCTTAAAAAAACAGGTTCTACAATGATTGTAGTTGAACATCATATTGATGTGTGGCTGGATTTGATTGATAGAGTTATTGTTATTGGAAAAAACGAAAATAATAATGATTCAAATGTAGGATGCGTTATTGCAGACGGTAAACCTGAGGATGTTTTTGAAAAGTATGGCGATATGCTTGCAAAAGGTGGTGCTTGGGTTCCAGGAAGAACAGTTAAATCTTTTGCTCCTAAACATTGCGATGGCAGAATTAATGGCGAAATCGATGGCGAAATCAAAGATGCGAAAGAATCTGTTGCGCTCTATACTAATGATTGCTCTTTTGGAAGAACTCTGCCACTAGCGGAACATGTTAATATAGCTTTTCGTTTTGGCGAAGTAACGGCTTTAATGGGGCCTAATGGTGCTGGTAAAACCACGCTAGCGTTAACGCTTGCAGGATTATTAAAACCAATTGCTGGCAGTGTGTGCATGATGGAAAAGTATGTGCCAAAACGACGTAAAAATAATCTTTTTACTTGGAAAAGTCAAGAATTATTAGGGCGAGTTGGCATGGTGTTTCAGGAGCCAGAACATCAATTCATAACATCTTCTGTAAGAGATGAAGTTGCCGTAGGGCCTAAAAAGCAAGGAAAAAGCGAAAAGGAATTTTACGATATTGCCGATAGCATGCTTGAACGTATGGATTTGAAGCGTTTTGCTCTTGCTAATCCTTATACATTATCTGGAGGAGAAAAACGTAGACTTTCTGTAGCTACGCTTTTAGCTGCTGCTCCACGTGTCGTTATTATGGATGAGCCTACTTTTGGACAAGATTTTAAAACTTGGACAGCAATGGTAAAACTTATTGCGCAAATACGTGATAATGGCTCAGCGGTGATTGTTGTTACTCACGATGATGAGCTTGTAAAGTCTTTAGAGGCAAGAGTAATAAGAGTTGAGTACGAAAAAATCGTAGAGTCCGCTCATAACTATAGCGAAGGGAATGAGTAGAAGTGAATAAAACTAGTAGTGCAGAAGAATCGTCTAGTATTAAAGTTAAAGACTTTGAAAGTTTATTAAAAGTTTCGCATATTGATGTAACAGCGTCTTCTAAACGTTTAGAAAGTGAACGACTAGTTTCGCCTTCTTGGTTTATTCGTAAGCTTAATCCAATAAGTCGTTTTATTGGAGCGTTATTACTTTGCTTGCCTATGTTCGTTACATTAGATATTGTTTCTGCTTCTATTGCATTTGGTTTAGATATACTGTTATTTGCAATTGCTGGAGTAACTCCTTGGTATGTTTTACGCCATACTTGGCCAGTTTGGATTGCTGCTTCTGGTAGCTTTATATCTGTGCTTTTATATGGCCAAAGTTCTGGAGATGATATATTTAAGTTTGGCTGGATGCATATAAGCCAAGGATCATTGTATTTGGCAATTTGTACGTTTGTTCGTGTTGCATCTGTAGCAGTTCCAGGCGTTATATTAGCCATTGGATTAGATCCAACTGATTTAGCAGACGGCTTAGTGCAGATTTTGCATTTTTCTCCACGATTTGTGTACGGAGCATTAGCTGGATTGAGAATGTTTAGTCTATTGCAAAATGATTGGCGTGCTTTTGGTTTAGCTCGCAGGTCTCGTGGTATATCGGATGGTAAAGCGTTACAGCGCATGCTTTCGCAATCTTTTGGTTTGCTCGTGTTATCTATTCGCAGAGGTACGAAACTTGCTACAGCTATGGAAGCTAGGGCTTTTGGAAGTAGTATTAAACGTGTTCCAGCACGAAAATCGAAGTTAACAGCATACGATTGGATATTTTATGTAATTTGCATTGCTGTTCCTGCTATTGCTTTATATGCTTCAATACAAACAGGATATTGGCATAATGCGTTTATTCATATGTAAAGCATTGTGAAAATTACAATGCGTACATATTTATAGATAGTATTCATAATATGAGCGAAATAATGAATCCTTATAATCATGATGATGTTTGGCAAGCTCCATCGTGCAATATGCCTTTGAATGCAACAGTGAATATTCCTGGAAGCAAATCATTGTCTAATCGTTATTTGATTTTAGCAGCTCTTGGTAAAAAACCAGTTGTTCTAAAGGGATTGTTGCGGTCAAGAGATACGGAACTTATGATTAACGCGCTAAGCGTATTTGGAGTTAAATGCGATTCGCTAAGCTGCGATGGTACAACAATTTGCGTTATTCCGCCCAAAAATGGCGTTTTTAGTGTAGATGATTGTGCGGTTGTTAATTGCGGCTTAGCTGGAACGGTTATGCGTTTTGTAACGGCTTTAGCGCTGTTTGCAAATAATTGTGTGAAATTTGATGGAGATGAGCAAGCATATGCTCGTCCAATGAAGCCTGTTCTAGATGGATTGGAACAATTGGGCGCAAAAATCGTATATCACGGAAAAGTCGGATTCTTACCATTTAGCGTTATTCCGCCTAAAAATCTTGAATCATATGGTATAAATGACGCGCAAAATTCTTGCAATAATCGCGTTATTCGTATCGACTCTTCGTCATCGTCTCAATTTATATCTGCACTTCTGCTAATTGCATCTCGTGTTCCAGGAGGGCTACAAATCGAGCATATTGGAAGCAAATTGCCTAGTATGCCGCATATTCAAATGACAATGGAAGATGTGCGCAAAGCTGGCGGAGCGGTAGATATGCCAGAAAGCGGAGTATGGCGTGTTAAAGAACATGATTTGACTTTGCCACATGAAGTTGTTGTAGAGCCAGATCTTTCTAACGCGGCGCCTTTTATTGGAGCAGCGTTGATTGCTGGCGGATGCGTTAAAATCCCTAATTGGCCGCTTAAAACGACTCAGCCTGGGGGATTGTTGCCTGGGATTCTTGAGCAAATGGGCGCAAAAATTGTTTTTGAGCATTCTAGATCAGATTCTTCAACATTGTGCGTAACTGGTAGCGGAAAAATTCGTGCTATTAAGTCGCTTGATTTGGCTGCTGCTGGCGAGGTTGCGCCAAGTATTGCTGCGATTCTTGCGTTTGCAGACAGTGTAAGCGAGTTACGCGGTATTGCGCATCTAAGAGGCCACGAAACAAACCGCTTGAGTGCAATAGTTACGGAACTAAATCGCGTTGGAATAGGCGCAGAAGAGCTAGATGATGGAATTCGTATTATTCCTAGCAAAAATATGCATGGGGAAGTGATGGAGACTTATGCGGATCATCGCATGGCAACTTTTGCATCAATGTTAGGGCTTCGTATATCTAATATAAGCGTAAAAAATATTGCCACTACGCGCAAAACGCTTCCTGATTTTCCAACAATGTGGAATAACATGCTTAAAGAGTGAGCCTAAATAGTGAGCTTAAATAATATGCTTAAATAACAAATAATCCCGAGTTTTTTTAACCCGGGATTATTTATGTGTTACGTTTTTACGTTACGTTGTTTTACACTACGATTTAGCGTTCAAACTTGTTGCCGTAAGAATCGACTCCATCTTCTGCAATTTGTGCAGACTTTCGAGCGATTGCCAACTCTTCGTTAGTTGGGATTACAGCAATAATTACAGAGCTATCTGGAGTGGAAATAATGCGTGGCTCCTTAGAACGAACCAAGTTCTTCTCTTTATCGAGCTTAACGCCGAATGGAGCAAGCTTTTCGCACACAAGAGCGCGAACAATCTCGTCGTTTTCGCCAACGCCAGCGGTGAATGTGATTACGTCCACGCCGCCCATTTGAGCAGTGTAGTTGCCAATATAGCCAACAATGCGGTGAACGTACACGCCGAGAGCAAGCTTAGCGTCTTCGTCGCCTTCTGCAATTAGATTGTGAATGTCTCGCAAATCGCCGTGGCCAGTCATACCCATCATGCCAGAACGCTTGTTGAAGAGCGTATCAAGCTCGTCTACGTTCATGTGAGCGTTGCGAATAAGGTGGAACACTACGGCTGGGTCAATATCTCCAGTGCGGCCGCCCATCATTAAACCTTCGAGAGGAGTCAAGCCCATAGAAGTTTCAACTGGCTTGCCAGAAATCTGAGCGGAAGCAGAAGCGCCATTGCCAATGTGCAAAACAATCTGCTTTAAGCCTTCTGCAGGCTTTCCAACAACGCTTGGAACTACAGAGCCAATGTATTCGTGGGAAGTGCCGTGAGCGCCATAGCGACGAATGTGGTACTGGTTTGCAATATCTTTGTTTAATGCGTAAGTTGCAGCAACTTGTGGCAAATCGTGGAAGAACGAAGAATCGAACACCATAATTTGTGGAACATCTGGCAAAAGTTCAGTCATGACTTCAGCGCCAACAGCCTCAGGACCGTTGTGAAGTGGAGCCAAAACAGCCAAATCCTTCACCTTATTAATGGTCTTTTTGTTTACTAATGCAGGCTTAGGGAATGTTAAGCCACCCTGAACAACGCGGTGTCCAACAGCTACGATTCCAGACTTGGAAAGATTTGGACCATATTCCTCGAAGAAGCCGAGTACGCGCTTTAAGCCTTGCTCGTGATCATGCACTGGCTCGTCAAACTCATGCTTTTCGCCATTGAATACGTGCTTGTAGTGTCCGTCAACTGGCTCGCCAATTTTTTCTACAATACCAGATGCAATACCTTCGCCGCTTTCCAAATCGACGAGCTGGTATTTAATCGAACTAGAACCAGAATTGATAACAAGAACGGTTTTTGCCATGAGGGAATCCTCCATAAAGTGTTGATAAGGCTAGTAAATTGCCACGTTTAAGTGTACAGGTAAGTTCCTACAATGAGTAGGTTTTATTAGTCAGAATCTCTGCAGGAACTTACCTATTTATTAAATTTGTTATTTATTGTTAGAATTGTGCTTCCAATGCTGTAAGAGCAACAGTGTTAATAATATCTTGAACCAACGCTCCTCTAGACAAGTCGTTAACAGGCTTGTTTAATCCTTGTAGGATTGGTCCAACAGCTAAAGCGCCGCTAGAGCGCTGAACAGCCTTATATCCAATGTTTCCAGCGCATAAATCTGGGAACACAAACACATTTACGTGACCTGCTACATCATTTCCTTTAGCTTTGGACGCAGCAACAGTTTCAGACCATGCAGCGTCAAATTGAATAGATCCAACAACTTTCAAATCTGGGTCTTTTTCTTTTACAAGACTTGTAGCTTCCTCAACTAAATCAACGTCTGGGCCTTTTCCAGATCCAAGAGTGGAGTAAGATAGCATTCCAACTTTAGGATCTAATCCGAAAGCTTTAGCGGTTTGTGCAGATTGAAGAGCAATGTCAGCCAATTGCTCAGCGTCTGGGTTCAGATTAATAGCACAATCAGCAAATACTGCTACATGATCCTTAAAGCACATAATGAATGCGCCAGAAACAAGCTTAGATCCAGGCTTAGTTTTAATAACTTGAAGAGCAGGGCGCACAGTATTTGCTGTTGAGTTAACAGAGCCAGAAACAAGTCCGTCTGCTAATCCAAGTACCACTAGCATTGTGCCAAAGTAGCTTGCGTCTTTAAGCTGTTCTCTAGCTTGCTCTTCGGTCATGCCTTTCTTTGCGCGCAATTCGCAAAGCTTGCTAATCATTTTGCTAAGAACCTCTTCGTCGCTCATAGATTGGAAGCTTGCTTTGCTAAGAGACTCTAATCCAAGCTCTTGTCCTCTTGCAAGAATAGATTCGCGTTCTCCAACAATAATAAGGTTTACAATGTCTCGTTCTAGCAAATAGTCAGCTGCTTTTAGAATGCGGTCTTCTTCGCCTTCTGGAAGCACAATTGTTTTCTTATTTGCTTTAGCTTTTCCAAGCAAGCTGTATTGGAAGGCGTACGGGGTAGTAGGTGCATTAAATGGCTGTTTCAAAGCGCTAATAATCTCTTCATCTGCTACATAATCGTTGAATTTATCTGATTCTGATTCTGATTCGCTTATAGAAGGCAAAGTCCAAAGTGGAGTGCCATTATTGTTTTGAGCGTAGTTTTCTTTTACTTCTTTTGCTAAGTCTTCTTTGCAATCAGTTACAAATACGCCTAATACTTTTGTGTATTCTTTGCTAACGCTTGCACATTGTGCTTCGATTGTTTGCAAGATTTGCTTGCTATCTCTGCCTTCTGCGCAAATGCTTAGGAACACTGGAGAAGCTAAGTCGGCTGCCACACTTGCATCAAATCGGAATAAATCTGGATCAAATACAGAAGTAGAATCGCTTGCTACAATAACGCATCCTTGAGCGTTCGTCACGCTAATCAGCTCGTTGAAGTGAGCTACAATGTCTCCTCTTAGTGTATCTTTGTTTTTACGAACTGCGCATGGGCATGCTGCGATCACTTGTTCTAGAGTCGGTTTTGTATTGCTTGATGCTATTAATTCGCTTGTAAACGCGTCATCATGCTTTGCGGATGGTCTAAAAACAGTTGTTGGATAATGACTTGAAAGAGCTTTTGTAACTCCTAGTGCTACGACATTGCGACTTTGTGCGCAATCTGCGCTGATAATAGTTACGTTAACTAACGACACGACTTTTCTCCTTTGATGCGTCTGTGTTTATTCTATTTTGCATTGCATTTTCGTTTTACTATTCTTCGTATTTCAACGTTGAAAAATTTACATATCAAACGAAGAATCCTCTAGTTATTCTAGAGCTATTTGCGGAACAACAAGCTGATTTTTTAATTTTTTGCATATTTTTTATTAATTTTTTAGGGAGCCAACCTTTCGATTGACTCCCTAAAAATCAACTAAGCAATTTTAGCATTGATAGCTTAAAACTACTCGTTATCGCCAGCGGTTGCAGCGGTAGCGGTGACAGCGCCTGGCTTGTCGGTCTTAACGCCTGGCCATACCCAATCGGTGTAGTCTGGGTGATCAAGACCCTTGTCGACTGCATACTGGAAGGCTTCGAGGCGGAAGTCCTCGAGCTTCTTGATTTCGTCGGCATACTTAGCAGCGTCAACCATGCGCAATGCTTCAGCAGTAAGCTCGTAACGATCCATGTCGTTCACGCGAACCATATCGTATGGCGTGGTGGTGGAGCCCTGCTCCTTGTAGCCATGAACGTTGAAGTTGTCGTGGTTTGGACGATCGTAAATCAAGCCGCGAACGTCATGTGCGTAGGAGTGATAAGCGAAGAGGACTGGCTTGTCAGCAGTGAAGAGATCAGTGAACTCTTCGTCAGTCAAAGCTTCGTTGTTTTCCTTAGCGGACTGCAACTTGAGCAAGTCAACAACGTTAACAACCTTGAACTTAACGCCAAGCTTGTTCAACTTGTCGGCAGCTGCCATCAATTCCTGCTGTGGAACATCACCAACACCAGCGAGAACAACCTGAACTTCGTCATTGTTCTTAGCGTTGGAAGCCCACTTCCACTCAGCAGCACCCTTCTCGAGCTCTTCGCGAGCTTCGTCGAGAGTCAACCAAGTAGCAGCTGGCTGCTTACCAGCGAAGATGGCGTTAATCATGTTGGTGGACTTGTAAGCCTTTTCAGCAACAGCAAGCAACATGTTGGAATCTACTGGGAAGTAGATTCCAATCACGTGATCGTTGTTGAAGGTCTTGTTCAAGAGCACGGAAGTTACGCCTGGATCCTGATGCGAGAAGCCGTTGTGATCCTGACGCCACACGTGAGAGGATACCAACAAGTTCACAGAGGAGATTGGCTTACGCCATGGAATCTCACGAACGGTAGCTTCAAGCCACTTTGCGTGCTGGTTCAACATGGAATCGATGACGTGTACGAAGGACTCATAAGAGCTCCAGATGCCGTGACGACCAGTGAGCAAGTAGCCCTCGAGGAAGCCTTCCATCTGATGCTCGGAAAGCTGTTCGGTGACCTGGCCGGTAACAGCCATGTGCTCATCGACTAAGCCAGAAAGGTAGCCAGCATCCCACTGCTTGTTGGTTACCTCGTAAGCAGCCTGCAAACGGTTGGAAGCGGTCTCATCTGGGCCAAAGATACGGAAGGAATCTGGGTTGTTCTTGATGATGTCGCGAGTGTAAACGCCAAGACGACGGGTAGCTTCGAGCTGACCCCAGCCGTGACCGAATTCCTTAACTTCCTTGACTTCGTAATCCTCAAGCTTTGGAAGCTTCAAATCTTCACGAATACGACCACCGTTGGCGTTTGGATTTTCACCAATACGGAGTTCGCCCTTTGGCATGAAGGAAAGAACGTCTTCCTTAACAGCACCCTTTTCGTCGAAGAGCTCTTCAGGCTTGTAGGACTTCATCCAGTTCTTCAAAACCTCGAAGTGAGCTTCGGTATCGCGAGCAGATGCCAGTGGCACCTGGTGTGCACGCCAAGAGCCTTCGGTCTTCTTGCCGTCGATGAACTTCGGGCAGGTCCAACCCTTTGGAGTGCGGAAGATGATCATTGGGTAGTAAGGACGAGTTACATCGTTAGTCTGAGCTTCAGCCTTAATATCGCAAATCTCATCGAAGATGGTTTCGAACATGTCAGCGAAGCGACGGTGGATGGAAAGATGATCCTCATCGTCGAAGCCAGCAACGAACTCGTATGGTTCGTAACCCATGCCGTGGAAGAACTCATGAAGCTCTTCGTCAGAAATACGGGAAAGAATAGTTGGGTTAGCAATCTTATAACCGTTCAAGTGCAAGATTGGAAGCACGATACCGTCGGTACGTGGGTTCACAAGCTTGTTGGACTGCCAACCAGTGGCCAAAGGACCAGTTTCAGCTTCGCCATCGCCGACGATTGCTGGAACGAACAAGCTTGGGTTGTTCATAACAGCGCCGTAAGCGTGAGAAAGTGCATAACCAAGCTCACCACCTTCGTGGATGGAACCTGGTGTTTCAGGAGCGAAGTGAGAAGGAATACCGCCTGGGTAAGAGAACTGACGGAAGAACTTCTGTAAGCCAGCTTCGTCCTTAGTGATCTTTGGATAATATTCAGTGTATGTGCCGTCGAGGTAGGACTGAGCAGTACCAGCTGGGCCGCCGTGGCCTGGACCCATGATGATTACAGTATTCTGCTGGTGATCAGCGATAAAGCGGTTGATGTGTCCAATAAGGAAGTTAAGGCCTGGAGTAGTGCCCCAGTGACCTACCAGACGATGCTTAACATCTTCGCGAGTAAATGGCTCCTTCATTAGAGGGTTGCTGCGAAGATAAATCTGACCGATTGCGAGATAGTTTGCTACGCGCCAATACTTGTCTACGCCTTCGATGGCCGCCTCAGAAACTGGAGCATTTAGCTTCTTCCAAGGGGTGCCAATAACAGGACTCGTCATGTGTACTCCTGTACTCAAGCACTTTTCAGTGCAATTTTAATCATTACCATTTGGTTATAGAGGCTGAAAAACGAATGTATTAGCCTCTTTTTCCATCATTCTCAGTATAGTAACAGCTTTTGACTTTTGTGCGTTTGATTACTCACTACGTGCGATTTTGTTGAAAAAATGTGTTAAAGTGTTCGCAAAAATTTTCTTAAAATTATCATTTATGTTATGTTTTATGTTCACTTTATTGCTATATAAAGCTTGATTGGTTTTAAAACTAGATAAGTCACGGCGTTTCGAAGCGCTGCAACGTCGCAAAGCGCCATTAGTATAAAATGAATCAGCCTTAAATATCACCTTTAAAACATTTGCAAAAAATAAAGTGATAAATAAGGAATATATAAGAAGCGTGTAAATAAGGAGAATCATGGCAAAAGGTCCGGTACTTGTAGTTGACTTCGGTGCCCAATATGCCCAGCTAATCGCTAGAAGAGTGAGGGAAGCAAACGTTTATTCGGAGCTTGTTCCGCACTCTATGCCAGTAGAAGAAATGCTGGCAAAAGATCCAAAAGCCATAATTCTCTCTGGCGGGCCTGCTTCCGTTTATGAGCCAGGAGCGCCAAAAATTGACACAAAGATTTTTGAAGCAGGAGTTCCAGTGCTCGGAATTTGCTACGGATTCCAAGTTATGGCTCACGAGCTTGGTGGCGTTGTAGACAAAGCTGCATTGGGTGAGTACGGAAAAACGCATGCAACTATTGATGAAGCAGAAGGATTGCTTGCTAATTCTCCATTAGATCAAAATACTTGGATGAGTCACGGAGTGGCAGTTAAGAGCGCGCCAGAAGGATTCGAGGTGCTTGCTCACACTCAAGGCGCTCCAGTTGCAGCTATGCAAGACAAAAGTCGCAAGCTTTACGGAGTGCAATGGCATCCAGAAGTCAAGCATACGCCTTTAGGTCAAAAGCTGATTTCCACATTTTTGCACGAGTGTGCAGGATTGGAAAATGATTGGAATCCTTCGAATATTATAGAAGATCAGGTTGCAAAGATTCGCGCTGAAGTTGGAGATGCACAAGTTATTTGCGGACTTTCTGGAGGAGTCGATTCCGCAGTTGCAGCAGCACTGGTACATAAAGCAATCGGAGATCAGCTCACTTGCGTTTTTGTAGACCATGGCCTTCTCCGTAAAGGCGAAGTTGAGCAAGTGAAGCACGATTTTGTTGAGGCCACTGGAATCAAGCTTATTGCAGTGGATGCAGAAGATGACTTTTTAGATGCGCTTAAAGGCGTGAGCGAGCCAGAGCGCAAGCGCAAGATTATTGGCGAAAAGTTTATTCGCACATTTGAAAAAGCACAACGTCAAGTTATTGAAGAAGCTGGAAAATCTGGAGCAGAAGTTAAGTTCCTTGTACAAGGCACACTTTACCCAGATGTTGTGGAATCTGGTGGCGGAGACGGTGCTGCAAACATTAAGTCGCATCACAATGTTGGCGGCTTGCCAAAGGACTTAAAGTTTAAGCTTATTGAGCCTTTACGCACTTTGTTTAAGGATGAAGTTCGCGCAATTGGTACGGAGCTTGGGCTTCCAGACGCTATTGTGTGGCGCCAGCCGTTCCCAGGCCCAGGATTGGGAATTCGCATTGTTGGCGAGATTACTCGCGAGCGTTTAGCTGTTCTTAGAGAAGCAGATGCGATTGCGCGCGAAGAGCTTTCGGCAGCTGGATTAGATCGCGATATTTGGCAATGCCCAGTTGTTCTTTTGGCAGATGTTCACTCTGTTGGAGTTCAAGGAGACGAGCGCACATATGGATCTCCAATTGTGCTTCGACCAGTAAGTTCTGAGGATGCTATGACTGCTGATTGGTCGCGAGTTCCTTACGATGTATTAGCAAAGATTTCTACTCGAATCACAAACGAATGTCGCCAGATTAATCGCGTTGTGCTTGATGTAACCTCTAAGCCGCCTGCCACGATTGAGTGGGAATAGATAGTCCTAATATAGTGAGGTAGAATCTGGCTCTAAAAAGAATAAAGTAAGAGTAAGAACAAAGTAAAGCCGCGATTCTTGCAGAAAGGAACAATGATGATCCACAGCATAAAGGTATTTACGAGCTTCAATAAAAAGATGTTTGTAAAGCTAAAGTTTGTGTTGGCAAGAGTTGCGGCTATAACATCTTGTGTTGCTACGATTTTGGCGGGAGCAGTAGTCGTAAGCGGCCCAGCGATTGCATATGCTGGCGCAAAATCATCTCAAAAAACTATACAAAAAGGCGTAATAGTCACAGCGTTCCAACAAAATTGGAAAAGCATAGCTAAGGAATGCAAAAAGACGTACGGTCCAGAAGGCGTAAAGTACGTGCAAGTTTCGCCTCCGCAAGATCACATTAAAGGTGACCAATGGTGGACAAGCTATCAACCTGTAAGCTATAAGCTAAATTCAAAACTTGGCACAGAAGACGAGTTTAAAAAGATGATTACAACGTGCAAAGCTTCGGGTGTTGGAATTATTGCAGATGCGGTAATAAACCACACAACTGGTTTTGCAAACAAAGACACTGTTGGCGTTGGTGGAAGCAAGTATGATGCTGCAAATCAATCGTTCCCAGATGCTGGATATACAAAAGACGATTTTCATAAGTCAACAGAAAATATCAACACGTATCGAAAAGCAGAAATCGTTTGGACGCATCGACTTGTTGGACTGTTGGATTTGGACACTTCTAATCCTCATGTGCAAAAAACTTTGGGAGAGTACTTTGCGCATATGCTAAAGCTTGGAGTGGCTGGGTTTAGAGTTGATGCAGCAAAACACATGTCTCCGCAAGATGTAAAGGGAATAAAAGATGCAGCTGCAGAGGCTGCTGGAACAACGCCAGATAAGATTTGGTGGATGCAAGAAACAATAGGGTTTTCTGAGCAAGACCCTAGAATTCAGCCAAACCAATATTTGCAAACTGGTGAAGTGAATGAATTTGAGTACTCTTATAGGCTTAGAAACTATTTTTATGGGTCTATTGAGAATCTTAAACATATTACAGATAAGTTGATTCCAAGCAAAAAGGCTGCGATTTTCGTTACAAATTGGGATACTGAGCGAGATAATGCAAGCAGAGTTTTGACGTATAAAGATGGTAAAAAATACGAGCTTGCAAACGCGTTTATGTTGGCGTATCCATATGGAACTCCAAATGTGTTTTCTGGTTATGAGTTTACAAAACGAGATGAGGGAGCGCCTGGAGCTACGCAAACTTCGATTCCTGATGTGAGTTGTGCAAAGGATTCTAAGTGGCAATGCACGCAAAGGTTAACTTCGATTCGCGGAATGATTGGGTTCTACAACGCTGTTAGGGGCACTAAGGTTACTAATTGGCAAGATGATGACGATAATAACGTTGCGTTTAGCCGAGGAAACAAGGGTTTTCTTGCGATTAACAATACGGAAGAGCCGCAAAAAGTGAGTTATAAGACTGACTTGCCAGATGGTGAATATTGCAATGTTTATGAGTCTAAAGATTGCACTAAAACTGTGAGCGTTAGTGACGGAAAAGTAAAGACCACTGTTGATGCGGAATCTGCTGTTGCTCTTCATGTTAATGCTGTAAAAAGTCTTGGAAATGCTAGAGCTAGAAACGTTACAATATTTATTTGCGTGTTTGTTGCGTCAATTTGTACGTTTGTTGTTAATAGAAGATTTGTTGAAAAATCGAAGAAGCTTGCCAAAGGCAATAGTGATGGTGTTAAAACAGGTGAGACTAAAGGTAAGTGATTTATTGGATTAGTCTTTGGATTAGTCTTTGGATTAGTCTTTGGATTAGTCTTTGGATTAGTCTTTGGATTAGTCTGAAATAAATCAATAGCCTAAAACAGGTTGACTCTGTTAAAACGTTTATTTATAATGATTATTCTGGCTTTATGCCAGTATCTAATTGATAGTTTGATAAATCAAAAGGGGTCGATCGGTTTCGACGGTGATCTGTTCGCCGCGGGGAAGCGTGCCGAGAATGCGAAAGTCCACTCGTAAACGTCCTTTCGCAAAAGAATAAGTGCTAAATCTAATCGCACTGAGTTCGCTCTTGCTGCCTGAGCTTCGCGCCAGGATTAACCAGTGAGCAGCTGCTCCGTTTACCCACTCACGTCTTCGGAGTGGTGCTAAACGTCATTAGAAGACTTGCTTGAATTGCCGAGCTGCAGGGTAGTTCAGGGACTTTTACTGTAGATATGCTCGCCATGAATTGTCTGCGATAACATGGGGGCAGAAAAACTGCCGAATGGCCAGCAGGCTACGCACGTAGAAGACCGAGGGTACGGTTTCCGGACCGGGGTTCAATTCCCCGCGACTCCACAAACGCAATAACGCCACTGCTAAAACAGTGGCGTTATTTGTAGCAAATCCCAATGTTTCCAACGCTTTTAGCATAGAACAGTGGGCGTTGTTTACCGCTTGCACACAAGTATGTACGATATGTGATATAGCACATACAACAGACGGAAATAATCAGAGCAAAAGCTCTAGGTATAAGATCTAGAGCTTTTTGATTTTCCTATGCATGCTTATTTGCGCCGTATGTTTTGACCTATACCACTTATTTATTTTTATTTTTATCATTAATATCATTGTTTATGTAGTCAACAAAATGTCGTGCTGTAATACGAACAATGTTTTCATCAAAATAAATTTTATTATTTTTAAGCCCATTCAATATGCTTAATTTTTCTCTTAAAATTTTTTCAGCCCGTCTTATTCTTCTAACTTTTTCATCTTGATTATATTGATTAAATTTTTCAATTTGTTCAGAAATTATATCTTGTATGTCTTTTTGTAGTTCTTCATCATCTTTTCTAAATTCTTTGCTTCGTGTTGTTCGTGAATTCGTATTAATTACTGGATGTTTTACGTAATAATCATGAATAATTTTCTTAGATATTTCTACTTCATTAGCCTTATTTGGTAATATCCCTCTGCGTGCATCAATCCATGGCATCTCACTGCGGGCGCGATTTTCTAGTTCTTCAATACTAAAATCAATTAAAGCGTCGCAAACGTTATAGATAGTGAGTAAATTAGAATAAGTAAGATGATTTTTAAGTTCATAAGGTCCTAGAACAATATCTTTACATTCTATAAAAACATCATTAATTCTGTGCATCTTAAATAAATCTAGGCATACTGGACCGTTGCGCCAAGCCTGAAAATTGTTATAGAACAAAGGAGAATTAGTGGATGCTAGGTTATAAGCTTGGCAATAGTAAGAAAGTAATTGTAAGCGATTAATATTCATTTTCCCATAACGTTTTAAAATCGCATATGCTACATGAGAAATAGTAATCATATCTATTCTCCATCGGTGCAGAAAAGACAACAAAATGATTAACGTAAAACCAAATAGAATCCTTTTATAAATCACGTTGAACGAATAATTTTAGTTGTAAAATGCACGAACACGTGTAAACAATAAAAATCATTCGGTTTTAAGTTAGCGAAAACGGTACCATATAAAATAAAACACATCAACAATAGCGCGTGTCGTCCTCAATGGGGATTGTAATACAGTGTGGTAATCAACTACTGCTTTGGTGTCGAAGCAAAATCTCCTACTACTTTTATTGACTTTTATGTATGTTTGATTGTGTAAATTTGTAGAAAAGATTCTTCTTTAAGGTTGATTTTAGTTCGTTTAATATGATTATTAGGAGCGCATTGTGTGCAAACCGCCGAAAGTGATTTCGATTGTAGGTCCAACAGCATCTGGCAAAACGAGTCTTGGTATTGCAATTGCAAAGAAATTTGCTGAACGTGGTGTAAAAGCGGAGATTATAAACGCAGACGCATATCAAATGTACCGTTATATGGATATTGGTACAGCAAAAGCCACTAAAGAAGAGCAAAGCGAGATTAAGCATCATTTAATAGATATTATTGATCCAGAAGAATCCATGAGCGTTGCAAAATTTCAAACGCTTGCTAGGCAATGCATACGCGATTTGCAAGAAAAAGGTATTCGCCCAATTCTTGTTGGAGGCTCTGGTCTATATGCACGTGCGGCTGTAGATGATATAACTTTTCCAGGTACAGATCCTAATATTCGCAAAGCTTTGGAAGATCGTGAAAAGTCGCAAGGAGCAATGGCTCTTTTTGAAGAGTTACAAAAACTGGACCCTGTGGCGGCTAAAAATATGGATCCAAGAAATTCGCGCAGAACAATTCGCGCTCTAGAAGTTATTGAGTTAACAGGAAAGCCGTATTCTGCTACTCTTCCAAAATACAAGTATTTGATTGATTGTGTGCAAATAGGATTGGACTTAAACAGAGAAGATTTGGATGCGCGAGTGGAGCTTCGCACAAAAATGATGCGCGAGCAGGGTTTTGTAAACGAAGTTAAAGAGATTCGCTCAAGGCTTGGTGTTACTGCGAGTAGAGCTTTGGGATACAAGCAAATAATGGACTATTTAGATGGCTTATGCAGCGAAGATGATGCTTTTGCTGATATTGCTCAGAAAACTAAACGTCTTGCTAGAAAACAAATGGGTTGGTTTGGAAGAGATTCGCGTATTCATTGGGTTAATGCTTTGCAGCCAGATGTGGTTGATGTCTCAATGAAGATAATTAATGCTGCTGATAATGGCGATTTTAAAGATGATTTGATTGCCGAATCAACTTCCCATCATCTCGGCGCGTTAATTGACGAATAGTAATAATAGAATAAGTTTTTAGATAATTAATCTTTAGATGTTTATGCGTGAACCCTAGCTTAGGCTGGGGTTCATTGCGTATAAGGCATATTGGGAATGATATTGAGAAACGATATCGAGATACTTATTTGTATGAACATAGGAGATTTGTGTGAATAATCATCATTTGTCAAACTCTTCCAGTGAAATCTTAGAGAAGAATGATTTAAGTACTTCTGGAACTAATGCCGCTTCTTTGCAAGATGCTATTAAAGCAAGTCATGCGCATCAGCATAAGCTAACTATCACTTTGGCTTTAACGTCTATTGTATTCTTGGCAGAAGTAATTGGATCTGTTTTAACAAATTCACTTTCTTTGTTAATTGACGCAGGACATATGTTAACAGATATTTCTGTTTTAGCTGCATCTACGGTTACTGCGATTTTGATGCGCAAAAGACCTAATGCAAAGCGCACTTGGGGTTGGGCTAGGCTAGAGGTAATTACTGCTGCTGCTGGTGCTCTTGTTCTACTTTTTGTTGGCATTTATGCGATTGTGGAATCTTGTATGCGTCTTTTTGGTGTAAATCATAATGGAATACATGATGTAAATCAGCTTCTTTTCTTTGGTATTCTTGGTTTGCTTGCAAATCTTGCTTCTCTTGTAATTCTTGTTTCTCAATCTAAAGACAACATGAATATGCGAGCAGCCTTTTTAGAAGTAATGAACGATGCTTTGGGATCTGTTGCTGTTGTAGTGTCTGCTGTAGTAATGATGAGTACTAGTTGGAATGGATTTGATGCTTTAGCTGGCGGGATTATTGCAATTTTGATGATTCCTAGAGCGTTACATTTGCTTAAAAATGCTGTAAAAGTTTTGCTTGAGCAAACGCCGGAAGGATTGGATATAGAAAAAGTTCGCGATCATCTTGAACACGTTCCTCATGTTCTTGCTGTTCACGATTTGCATGCAAGTACTGTTTCTACAGGAATGCCTATTTTTATGGCACATGTTGTTGTAGAGCGCGATTTAACAATGGATCAGTGTGCTGATATTTTAAGCCAGCTTCAAGATTGTTTGCGTGAGCATTTTCCAGTTTCTGTTTCGCACACCACATTCCAACTAGAACCTGAAGGATATACCACTCAAAGTTCGTCGGAACATCATGAGTAGTTTCGTTGAGTAGTTTCGTTGAGTAGTTTTGTATTGCAACATTTACGCGTGTTGTAACTATATGTAAAGTAGAGTGATATTATGCCGTTAAAAGAGTTAATAGACAACGCGCATAGCGATCGCGTTAAGCGTATTTGTGCAATAAGTCGTGCAAAATCGCGAGTGGATGGGCGCTTTTTAGTAGAAGGTCCGCAAAGTGTTAGGGAAGCGGTAAGGTACGCGCATAAATCGATTTTAGACATTTACGTTTTGCAAGATGCTGTTAATAGTGACTACATTGATGTCAATTCTTTTAAAAATCTTAAAAATGGCATTTTGCAAAATGGATCTTTAGAAACGATAAGCAAAATTGTTGACGAATCCTTAAAAAATCAGTGCTATGTGCACCCTGCAACAGCAGAAGTTATGCATAAGATCAGTACGGATTGTCAAGGGATTGTTGCCGTTTGTGATTCTACTATTTTAGATAAAGAATTTATAAAAGAATTTAATAGTATTGGGGTAGAAAGCAAATATAAGTCTGGTTTTGCTTATGATCCTATATTGATTGCAGCCTGCTGGCAGGTAAGAGACCCTGGCAACGCTGGTGCGATTATTCGCGTTGCAGATGTAGCTGGTTGTAGTGCCGTTGTTTTTGTTGACGATTGCGTGAATCGTTTTAATTCAAAGCTTGTTCGTTCTACTGCAGGCTCATTATTCCATTTGCCAGTAGTGACAATGAGTGAGGATGATTGGTTTGATTGGACAAAGTCATTAAAAATAAGGGTTATTGCAGCTGATATTTATGGAACGGAAAATAAAAAACCAAAGTCTTTTGCAAATCTTCTAAAACCACTAAGTGATGATTTAAATAAAGGATATAACGAAGGATCTAATGCAATATTATTTGGAAACGAAGCCAGAGGATTGCCAGAAGAAATATTAAATAGAGTAGACGAAATATCGGTAATACCTATTTACGGAAAAGCAGAATCAATGAACTTGGCAACCAGCGCTGCAGTAATGCTAATGGGCTTGGCTATGTCTAGTCATGAGCGAAAAATGTAGATTTGAGACGTTTTTTGAATGCTTCACAAAAGTACACATAACACGGATAGGAAGGGTGCTGTGGCAAGTAGTAAGCCGTTCGACGCGAAGGCAATTACAAAGGTAGTAAAAGAGGGTATAGCTTGTGTTCAAGCCGCTAAAACAATGGAAGAGTTGAAAGCGGCAAAAACTAAGTATGCAGGAGCTCAGTCTGCAATGACCCTTGCCAGCAAGTCTATTGGAAGTCTTCAAGTAGAAGAAAAGAAAGAAGCTGGCAAGATAATGTCGGCTTTACGCGCTGATTTTGGTCGTGAATTTGCAGCAGCCCAAGAGCGTATTAAGGCTATTGAAGAAGCTAATATGCTTCAAAAAGAAACAGTCGATATGACCTTGCCAATAAATCGTAAGCCGCTTGGCGCTCGCCATCCGATTGCGCGTATTATTGAAGACTTTGAAGACTTCTTTGTGTCTATGGGTTGGCAGATTTCTGCAGGACCAGAGGTAGAAACAGAGTGGTTCGATTTTGACGCGTTGAATTTTGGTCCAGATCATCCTGCTCGTCAAATGCAAGATACTTTTTATGTGCAAGGTAATCAGGCAAAGGATGCTGCAGGATTTGTTGGATCTAACATGGTTTTGCGTACGCAAACTTCTTCCGATCAGGTTCGTGCGTTAATTGAGCGAGGAGTACCTCTGTATATTGCGTCCCCGGGCCGAGTATTCCGCACGGATGAGCTTGATGCAACGCATACTCCAGTCTTCCACCAGTGCGAAGCTTTGGCAGTAGATAAACATTTGAGCATGGCTGATTTAAAGGGTGTTCTTGATCGACTTGCTGTTGCAATGTTTGGTCCAGATGCAAAAAGCCGTTTGCGCCCAAGCTACTTCCCGTTCACGGAGCCTAGTGCGGAGTTGGATCTTTGGTTCCCAGATAAGAAGGGTGGCCCAGGTTGGATTGAATGGGGCGGATGCGGAATGGTGAATCCGAATGTTCTTAAGTCTGCAGGCTTAGACCCAGATGTTTATACGGGATTTGCTTTCGGTGTTGGCTTGGAGCGCACTTTGCTGCTTCGTCACGATATTAACGATATGCACGATTTGGTTGAAGGCGATAAGCGCTTCAGTGAACAGTTTGTGATGGGAGAGTAGTACTCATGCCAATGGTAGATATTGACTGGCTTAAAGATCATGTTGAAGTGACAGAAGGTTTGACTTACGAGCAGCTTGCTAAAGATTTGGTGCAAGTTGGCTTAGAAGAAGAAGAGATTCACGACTCTCAAGTTACAGGTCCTATTGTTGTAGGATACGTTGTTGATGCTATTCCTGAGCCGCAAAAAAATGGCAAAATTATTAATTGGTGCCATGTTGATGTTGGAGATAAATACAACGAGGTAGACGAAAATGGCAATAAAGTTCCTCGTGGAATTATTTGTGGCGCTCCAAATATGGCTGCTGGAGAAAAAGTTGTTGTAACTCTTCCTGGGGCAGTTTTGCCTGGCGATTTTAAGATTGAGCCTCGCAAAACTTACGGCCACATTTCTAATGGAATGTGCGCATCCGAGCGCGAGCTTGGTTTGGGAGATAGCCACGATGGCATTATTTTGCTTCGCGAATACGGTTTCTCTAAAGCTGAATATGATGCTTTGAAACCTGGAGACGACGCAATGTCGCTTCTTCACTTAAACAAGCCTTTGCTGGAAATTAACATCACTCCTGATCGTGGATACGCGTTTTCTTATAGGGGTGTTGCGCGCGAATATCACCATTCAACTGGTGCAACTTACACTGATCCAGTAATTGAACTTAATAATAAAGCTGATCAAGTAGTTTCTATGTCTGATGGAGCTTCTAAAGATATAGAAGTTAGTATTGAAGATAATAATCCTATTCATGGTGTTGTTGGATGCGACCGTTACTACGCTCGCGTTGTTAGAAACTTTAATCCAGATTCTTCTAGCCCTAATTGGATGCGTAGGCGTTTAACTCGTGCTGGAATGCGTGGTATATCTCTTGCAGTAGACGTTACAAATTACGTAATGCTCGACTTAGGTCAGCCTCTTCACGCTTATGATTTAGATAAGATTGAAGGTCCTATTGTTGTTCGCCGCGCTAAAGCTGGAGAGCGTTTAACAACTTTAGATGGCAAAGACAGAGAGCTTAACGTTGAGGACTTGCTTATTTGCGATTCTCCAAAGGGAAATCACGGTTCGCGTGTTCTTGGACTTGCTGGCGTAATGGGCGGAATGTATGGAGAAGTAACGAGCGAAACGAAGAATATTCTTGTTGAAGCTGCACACTTTGACCCCGTTTCTATTGCACGTACAGCTCGTAGACATAAGCTTCCAACTGAGGCATCTCGCAGGTTTGAGCGTGGCGTTGATACTGCTTTGCAGCCAGCAGCTGCGCAAATGGCTGTTACAATGCTCAGCGATTTTGGTTCTGGAGAGCCTTCTAATACGCCTACAGACGTAAACAATACTGTTGATAGAAGTGTTATTGTTTTCAAAGCTAGCGAAGTAGAGCGTGTTTCTGGCTTAAGCATTGATTTGAATCGTATTAGCGATATTCTTACGGATATTGGTTGCTCTGTTGCTGGCGGCGGAAACGGATCCTTCTCTGTTTTGCCTCCAACTTGGCGCCCAGACTTAAATGAGCCATGCGATTTGGTCGAAGAAATCGCGCGCTTGGTTGGCTACGATGAGATTCCTGTTAAGGTTCCAGCTGTTCCTGTTACTGGCAAAACTGGTTTAACGCAAGATCAAGCAACTCGTAGAGCTATTGCATATGAACTTGCTGAAATGGGCTTGATTGAATCTTTGAGCTACCCGTTTGTTGGTCAGGAAGATTTTAAAGCTTTCCGTGAAGACGTTGATTCTGTTGCTAAAGTCAGCGTAAAAATCGCAAATCCTTTGGCTGGCGATCGTCCTTGGCTTCGAAGGAATGTTCTTACCACTTTAGCTGGAACGGTTCGCAGAAATATTCGTCGTGGCTTAAGTGATGTTTCTCTTTATGAGCTTGGTCACGTGTATTTTGCGGATCCTAATGCTCCAGCTATTCCTGCTTTGCCTGGTTCGGTTCGTCCTACGGATGCTCAGCTTGCTGCGTTGGATGCAGGTTTGCCTGAGCAGCCTTTGCATGTTGCAGCTCTTTTAACTGGTAATGCTGAAGAAACAGGTTGGCTTGGAACTCATAGAGAAGTTGATTGGAGTGATGCTGTAGAAGCTGTTAATCGTTTAGGAAAGCGAATCGGCGTTGCTTTTGACGTTCGTCAGATTAATTCTGATGATGTTCCTGCTTCTTGGCATCCAGGTCGTACCGCGAAGGTGTATATTCCTGTTGATGGTGCCGACGATGTTGAAATTGGTATTGTTGGAGAGCTTCATCCTCAGGTTGATGAGAATTTGGGTTTGCCAAAGCACTCTGCAGCATTCGAGCTTGATTTGAGCGCATTGTTTGATGCTATGCAAGTTAAGCCTGTTCAGGCAAAACCTGTTTCTACATTCCCTCCTGTTAAGCAGGACTTTGCGTTTGTTGCTCCTTCTTCTTTGACTGCTCACGATTTAAAGGAAGCTATTGTTAAAGCTTCTGGTGATTTGCTTGAGTCTGTAGAGTTGTTCGATGTTTATGAAGGCGAACAACTTGGAGAAGGGCTAAGATCTCTTGCTTATTCTGTAACATTTAGGGCTGCTGATAGAACGCTTTCTAGCGATGATATGGAAGCGGTTCGAGAGGCTATTACAAAGTCTGCTCAAAAATTGCATGCAACATTGCGAGTATAAGTTCGAGTATAAGTTACAGAGTCGCGTTTTTTAAATTAATACGGCTGAATGATTAGTATTATCTGGTTGTTCAGCCGTATTTTTTAGTAAATAAAATAGTATTTATGGCTTTGTTAAAATGTATATATTCATGAATATATTTATGTATTCATGTATATTAGATTGGAGTGCTCTTTAGAAAGGTATTGCCAATTATGGTTGAGTCTAATAGGAAGTCAAATAATTTTAGTGGCGATGATGCGCTTAATCATAGTTATGTGAATGAAGATAATAATTTTGACGATGCTTTTGATGTTAATGACGATTTTGGTTCTATTGAATCCGCTGGAAAGCAGCGTCCTACGACTAAAGCTGCACGTTTAAATGCGATTGAACAGGCGCTTTTAAGTGAGGTTATTACTTCACAGTCTCAGCTTGCTAAAGTTTTGGCTCGTCATGGTTTTGAGGTTACTCAAGCAACTTTGAGTAGAGATTTGGATGAAATAAATGCTGTTAAAATTCGTCTTACAGACGGCAGAATTGCTTATGTTCTAGGAGATGGAACTGGTAATCGTCACGCAATGGATACCGTTAGGATTGATCAACAGGTTGCTAGGACTCTTTCTGGTCTTATTACAGAAGTTGGATTTGCTAATAATATTGTTGTGATTCACACTCCTTCGGGCGCTGCTCAATATGTTGCAAGTGTTATTGATAGGCAGCCTTTAAAAGGTATTTTAGGTTCGGTTGCTGGCGATGATACAGTGCTTATGGTTTGTGTTTCTAACGAAGAAGCAGAAGATAGAGCTAATTGGATGCTTTCAGTCGCATCTAGGTGATTTTGTATATAGTTTATTCATTTTATAGTTATATTTGTGTCTAATATGCATCGATGGATGTTGAATTTATAATACTTGTTGCAAAGATTACAGCGTTGTGATTTTTGCACTTTGTTATAGTACGATTAATTGTATAAGTATTATTTTTATTGTCTTATTTTTTTAAATATTATTTTTCAAAATATGATAAAAACGTTGTATTTCTAAGCGTGTTGAGATTTTATCTATGGTTGTATAATATACTATATATCGTTTATTTATTCAATATATGACCTTGGGAGGTCACTATGACTAGTAAGAAACGTATTGTATTAGCGTATTCGGGTGGCCTCGATACATCTGTAGCTATTCCGTACCTTAAAGAACAAACAGGTCAAGACGTTGTAGCTGTGTCACTAAACGTTGGTCAAGGTGGAGAAGCACTCGAAGTTATTAAAAATCGCGCTTTGGCTTGTGGTGCTGTTGAATCGTATGTAGTTGATGCTCGTGAAGAATTTGCGGATAACTATTGCATGCTCGCATTAAAAGCAAATGCAATGTACGAAGACGTGTATCCTTTAGTTTCCGCGCTTTCTAGGCCGCTTATTACTCGTCACTTGGTTCACGCAGCGCACGAATTCGACGCAGATACGATCGCACATGGTTGCACTGGCAAAGGAAACGATCAGGTTCGTTTTGAAGTTGCAATTCAGTCTTTGGATCCAGATTTAAAGGCAATTAGCCCAATTCGCGATTTGTCGCTTACTCGCGATGTGGAAATCGCTTTTGCAAACGAGCACAAGCTTCCGATTACTCAAAGCAAGAAAAGCCCATATTCTATAGACCAAAATGTTTGGGGAAGGGCTATTGAAACAGGCTTCTTGGAAGATCCGTGGAATGCTCCAACCGAAGAATGCTACTCTTACACAAAGAATCCTTTGGAAGCTACAACTCCAGACGAAGTTACAATCACGTTTGAAAAAGGTATTCCAGTTGCAATTGACGGTCATAGCGTAACTCCATTGCAAGCAATCGAAGAAATGAACAAGAGAGCTGGTGCACAAGGAATCGGCAGAATCGACATTATTGAAGATCGTTTAGTTGGCATTAAGTCTCGCGAATTGTATGAAGTTCCAGGCGCGCAAGCTTTGATTACGGCTCATCAAGAGCTTGAGAATTGCTGCTTAGAGCGTGAACAGCATAGGCTTAAGCGTGCTCTTGATAAAAAGTGGGCGGAATTTGTGTATGACGGCCAGTGGTTCTCGCCAGTTGTGCGTTCTTTGAACGCGTTCATAAACGAAACGCAAGAGCATGTTTCTGGCGATATTCGCATGACTTTATACGCTGGAAAGGCTGTTGTAACAGGCAGAAAGTCGGATGAGTCTTTGTATGACTTTAACTTGGCTACTTACGATTCTTCCGATACTTTCGACCAGCGCGCTTCCAACGGATTTATTGAAATCTACGGATTGTCTAGCAAGGTTGCAGCGGCTCGAGATATGCGCGTTGCAAAGAACAACTAACAAGAGGAAAGCAGAAAGAAGAATATAACTATGCACGATGCAAATGCCAACGCAAATGCCAACGCAAATGCCAACGCAAACCATCCAATAGCCTTGTGGGGCGGACGTTTTAGCTCAGGACCTTCCGCAGAGCTTGCAAAGCTTAGCAAATCAACTCAATTTGACTGGCGATTAGCGGATGACGATATTGCAGGATCTCGCGCTCATGCGCATGCGTTGCATCGTGCAGGTTTATTAACAAATCAAGAATACGAGGATCTTCAAAAAGCTCTAGACGAGTTGCAAAATCGCGTGGATAATGGCACTTTTACGCCAATTGAAGAAGACGAGGATGAGGCAACTGCATTAGAGCGCGGTTTGCTTGAGATTGCAGGAAACGAACTTGGAGGAAAGCTTAGAGCCGGACGCTCTAGAAACGACCAAATCGCAGCTTTAATACGCATGTTTTTGCGCAGACACTCGCGCGTTTTGGCTGCTCTCGTGTTAGATGTTTGTAATGCTTTAGTTGCTCAATCTTTAGAAGCAAAAGACGCTGTAATGCCTGGTCGTACTCACATGCAGCATGCTCAACCTATTTTGCTTGCACACCAGCTAATGGCTCATGTTTGGCCGCTTTTGCGAGACGTAAATCGCCTTGCGGACTGGGATTTGCGCGCAAACGAAAGCCCATACGGAGCAGGGGCATTGGCTGGCAACACTCTTGGGCTAGATCCCGAAGAAGTTTCTAAAGAACTTGGTTTTTCTGCTTTCTGCGCGAATTCTATTGATGCTACAGCAAGTAGAGATATTGTTGCGGAGTTTTCATTTATTGCAGCCATGATTGGCGTTGATATTTCTCGTTTAAGCGAAGAGATTATTATATGGAATACTCAAGAATTTGCGTTCGTAACTTTAGACGATGCTTATTCTACTGGATCTTCTATTATGCCTCAAAAGAAGAATCCAGATATTGCGGAGCTTGCTAGAGGTAAAGCAGGACGATTAATCGGAGATTTAACTGGATTAATGGCCACTCTTAAAGGTCTTCCTACTGCTTATGCAAGAGATTTGCAAGAAGATAAAGAGGCAGTTTTTGACCAAATTGACACTCTAGAAGTTCTGCTTCCAGCATTCGCAGGGATGGTTAGAACAATGCAATTTAATATTGCTAGGTTGCGTGAACAGTCTGCTACTGGTTTTGCCTTAGCTACAGATATTGCAGAATGGCTTGTAAAACAAGGTGTTCCATTTAGAAATGCGCATAAGTTATCAGGATTATGCGTAAAACGTGCTGAAGAACTTGGTGGGGATTTAGACGTTTTAAGTGATGATGATTTTGATAATATTCTGAATGATTTTGTAGATCGAGCCGATATTGAGAATCTTAAACTTGTTCTTTCTAGTGATGGATCAGTAGCTTCTAGATGTGGAAAAGGTGGAACGGCTTTTGTTCGCGTAAAAGAACAAATTACTCAAGCTCAGCTTGCGATTGATGAGTATAAGAAATTTTCTGAATCTGTAAGTGATGGAACTGCTTATAAGAGTGTCGCCCTGTGCTGCCAAAATTGAAAGGCTTGGATTGCGCTTTTAGCGCCCGATGCCTAGGTAAGTTTTGGCAATAATAAGGAGATACGAATGGCTCAGGTCAGGAATTACAAGGAAGCTGGATTTGCTTCCTTGTTTGAAGAGCTAAAGTGGCGTGGATTAATTTCACAATCTACTGATGAGCAGCAGCTTGCTCAAGCGCTTGACGGAGAACCATTAACGTATTATTGCGGTTACGATCCTACTGCTGCTTCATTGCATATTGGTAATCTTGTTCAGCTTATTAATATGCGTCATTTGCAAGCTGCAGGTCATCATCCTATTGCGTTAGTTGGTGGTGCTACTGGTTTGATTGGTGATCCTCGTCAAAGTGGAGAACGCACGCTTAATTCTAAAGATATTGTGGCTGGTTGGGCAGAGCGCTTACGCAAGCAGATTGGCAGAATTTTGCCTCTTGATGGTGAAAATCCTGTTCGTTTTGTTAGCAATTACGACTGGGTTTCTAAGATGTCTGCTATTGACTTTTTGCGTGATGTTGGTAAGAATTTCCGTGTTGGCACAATGCTTTCTAAGGATATTGTGGCTCGCCGCTTAAACTCCGACGAAGGAATTTCTTTTGCTGAGTTCAGCTATCAGGTTTTGCAAGGAAACGACTTCTTGTACTTGTTTGATAATTACAATGTTACTTTGCAACTTGGCGGATCTGATCAGTGGGGTAATTTGACTTCTGGCATGGACTTGATTCGTAAGGTTCGCGGAGCTTCTGTGCACGTGTTTACAAGCCCGATTATTACGGATAATCAAGGTCGTAAGTTTGGCAAGTCGGAGGGTAACGCAATGTGGCTTGATCCTACAATGCTTAGCCCTTATCGTTTCTATCAGTTCTGGTTTAATCAGCCAGACGATGAAGTTGTTAAGCTTCTTAAAGCTTTTACGTTCTTGCCTAAGAGCGAGATTGAGCGTTTGAACAAGCAAATTCAAGAAGACCCAGGAAGTCGTGAAGCTCAGCGTGTTCTCGCTTGGGAAGTTACAAGCTTTGTTCATGGTGAAGATGTTACGAATCAGGCTATTGCTGCTTCTTCGGCATTGTTTGGTAAGGGTGATTTAGACGCTATTGATGCGCAAACTCTTGAAGCTGCCTTGGATGGTGTTAAGGTTAAGGCGCAGGATGGTAGTTTAGAATTTGCTAAAGCAAATAGTGGTGATCGCGTTGTTGAAGCTGCTGTTGCTGCTGGATTGTTCCGCACAATTTCTGAAGCTCGTCGTGCTATTGAAGCCGGTGGTTTGTACGTTAACAATAATCGAGTAGACAGTGTCGATGACATTTTGAATGATAATTCATTCTTGCATGGTCGTTTTGCTTTGATTCGTAGGGGCAAGAAGGCTATTGGCGCTGTTGAGCGTGCTTAGTTTTTTAAGCGTGTTTGATTTGTTTTTAATATTAGATTTTTAGTATAATTTTATATTTTTAGAATTTGAAAGGTATGCCAATAATGGGCGAAGAACGCGGATCGCGTAGTGGTAAGTCGTTTGGTAATCGTGGCCATTTTAGCCGTCAAAATGGCGGTAAAAATGGTGGAAACGGCGAGCATCGTGGCGGATTCCATAAGGGTGGATTCCACAAAGATGGTGGCAGAAAGTTTAATCACCGTGATGGCGAACGTAGATTTGAGCACAATGATCGCAGATATGATGATCATAAGAACGGTCGTCGTGACGATTTTGAGCGTGATTCTGGTAGTTCAGAAGGTTTAAGACGCAATGGATTCCACAAAGGTGGATTCAATAAGAGCGGTTTTAAGAAGGATAACGATCGTAGGTTTAACCATCGTGATAATGATCATAGGTTCAACCGTGATGATCGTGATAACCGCAGTGATCGCAGATTCGATAGAAAAGATAATCACGAAACTCGCAGAAATCGTGGTTTTGATGCCAAGTCGGAAGAAAATGGCAATCCAAGGTACAAGAAGTTTGATCGTGATAATCGTGGCGAGCGCAATGATCGCCGCTTTGAAGATAATCGCGGTGGCTTCCACAAGGGTGATTTTAAGAAGAATGATTCTAGAAAGCGCGATTCAAAGTCGTCTTTCCGCTTTGAAAATGGTCCTCGTAGAAACTCGGATGGAACTGTTTCTTACCCATCTCAAAACCCTTATACTGATAGGCGTCCAGGCGAACCTAAGATGCCTAAGGGCTTAGAATATTCCATGCTTTCTAAAGAATCTCGTGAGCGTTTGCGCGGTCTTTCTAAGGAACATTCTGAAAATATTGGTTTGCATATTCTCGCAGCTTATGCTTTGCAAGAAGAAGATCCAGAGCTTGCATTGGAACATGCAAAGTGGGCTGCAAAGCAGGCATCGCGTATTGATTTTTCGCGCGAAACATTAGGATTTATTGCATACCGTCAGGGTGATTACAAGCTTGCTGCGCGCGAGTTTAGAACAGCTATGCGAATGAATGGCTACATGGATTATCTTCCATTTATTGCCGATTGTGAGCGCGGTATGGGCAACCTTGATAAGGCTTTGGAAATCTGCATGTCGGATGAAGCTAGAAGGGTTACTGGCGAAGTCAAGGCAGAAATGTTCCTTGTGTACGCAGGTGTTTTGGCAGATACAAACCATTCGGATAAGGCTATTGAGCTTGTTCACGCAATGGGTAGGTCTAAGGGTTTGCCTGGCGAGTATAGAATGCGTGCAGTTCAAGCGGAACAGTACTTCCTAGAGGAGGCTGGGCGAAGTGATGAGGCTATTGAGCTTGACTCTTTGCTTGATCGCTTAGAAGAGCAATACGCAGATATTGAAGACGAAGAAAATCCAGAAGATGTTGTGATTGACTACGATTTGGAACATCTTAATGACGCGATTATGGACGAAGTTGGCATTAGTGAAGATGATGCGCAATTTGCTCCAGATGATGATTTGGAAGATGATTCGGATGATTCGTATGATTCAGACGATGATTCACAAATCGCAGACAATACTGAAACTATAGAGATGAGTGCAGTTAAGTCTAAAGAGGAATAGTACAACCATATTTTCTAAGCCCGGCTTCTGTATTATGAGAGTATAGTAAGCCGGGCATTTGCTACTTTGATATTTTTAAAATCATGTGGGGATATTCTATGCAACTTGATGAACGAACGAATTTTTCAAATAGTAAATCTGCGTTAAGCAAGAATTTTCGCTTAGCTTTGCTTGACTTAGACGGCGTAGTGTATAGAGGCGGAAAATCCGTTGAATATGCTGCTGAATCAATTGAAAATGCTCAAAAAAATGGCATGTTTATTGAATATACGACTAATAATTCTTCTCGTTTTCAAGAAGTTGTAGCAAGTCAACTAGAAAGTTTCGGCTTAAAAGTAGAGCCGTGGCAGATTATAACTTCTTCTGTTGTTGCAGCAAGAATGGTTGCTCGCTACGTTCCGAGAAATTCTAATGTTTTAGTGCTTGGAGCCGATCATCTCGTACAAGAGGTTCGTAGTGCTGGTCTTAATCCAGTAAAGTCTTGTAAAGACAATCCAAAAGCTGTTATCCAAGGCTGGTATCCGCAAATGACTTGGCAAGAAATGGCACAAGTCGCTTTCGCAGTAGAGCATGGAGCTAAGTATTTTGTTACTAATCGCGATTTAACAATTCCACGTGAGTTCGGTATAGCTCCTGGATGCGGTTCTATGATTCAAGCTGTAGTAAATGCAACTGGAGTTGAGCCTATTGCTTCTGCTGGAAAACCCGAGTGCGCAATGTATGACGAAGCGAGATTGTTGGTTGCTGCAAATGCAAATCACAATGATGAAGATGTTAAAGAATATGCAGAAAAAGATGAGTTTGGGAATCCTGTAATAAGTATTTCGCGCTCGCTAGCCGTAGGAGACCGATTGGATACAGACATCGAAGCTGGTACCAGAGGGGGATATGAGTCTCTTCTAGTGCTTACTGGTGTCACCAATCCGCGTATGTTGCTTGAGGCTCCAAAACACTTGCGACCAAGCTTTGTTTCTAAGGATTTAAGAGGACTAAACGAGGCTCATGAGTCTCCAAAGCGTGTTGACGACGTTACATTTGTATGCGGAACTTCTAGAGCACAAATTGTTTGTAACTCTATTGAAGTAAACAATCCTAATGATTGCAACGCTTTACGTGCTGCTTGTGCGCTCACTTGGAGCTTAATAGACAGTGGAAAATCACTTGAAGACTACATTCTTCCAGAGTTTTCTTTATAAATATATGAGTTTGCATATGTGTGTATGAGGATTTTTCAATGTCTGACGGAGATGATTTAGTTCAGCGATTAGATTGTGAACTTGTAAATCGCGGATTAGTGAAAAGTAGAACGACAGCTCAGCGTTTAATTAAGTCTGGGTTAGTAAAAGTAGATAATCGAATTGTTTATAAATCATCATTTTTAGTGGAAAAAGCGCAAGAAATAAGTTTTGATGAATCAAAAAAAGAAAATTCTTGTCTTAAATATGTTTCTAGAGGAGCACTCAAATTAGAAGGTGCGTTCTCTTTATTTGAAGATTTAGGATTAAAAGTTTATTCAAATACTAAAGCGCTAGATATTGGTGCTTCAACTGGCGGTTTTTGCGATTATTTGTTGCAAAATGGCGTTAATCGCGTTATTGCTTTAGACGTTGGACACGGTCAATTGCACCCAAAGATCGCAAGCGATCCGCGCGTTATCGAAATGAGTGGCGTAAATATTAGAAATGTTTACGCGCAAGATCTGCCTTACAAGCCTAATCTTATAGTCTCAGATGTTTCTTTTATATCTCTTACTTTTGTTATTCCAGTAATCGCGCGTATTGCGCAAAACAACGCGAATATTGTTCTTCTTGTAAAGCCACAATTTGAAGTTGGTAAAGGAAATCTTGGAAAAGGCGGAATTGTAACAGATAAAGACCTAAGACTTAAAGCATTAGAAAATATTAAAGAATGCGCTAAAAATAGTGGTTTAAAAGTTGTTGCAACTCATGAATCTCCTATAGAAGGAACTCATGGAAATATTGAATATCTTCTTTATGCGCGATTTAATAGTTAAAAATAATTATTTGATAAATATTTTTTACATAAGCAGTACAATGCGCAATATGTAGTGCAACAATTACAATATTTATTGTTATTTGCAAAACCACAAAGGGGCTGTGTTATGCCAGAACTTTTAGTAGATGATGATGCTTCTTATGCTCGTCGCGCTCTGGTAGTTACGCATGCGCGTCTTGATAGTCACAGTGCCGTTGTAAATCAAGTTACCACGCAGCTTAGTAGTGCTGGTTTTCATGTGGATGTGTTTCATAGTGCTGCCGTATCTGATTTTGCGCAAAAAACAGCACATGTTATTGATAAAAACACAGAGATTGTTGTTGTGCTTGGTGGAGATGGCACAATGCTTCAAGCTGCAGAATTGGTGCATTGCACTCCTGTTCCAATCATAGGTATAAATCTTGGTCATGTTGGATTTTTGGCGGAATTTGAAAGCTTCCAAATAGATGAGGCTATTAGAAGAATTGCTCAAAAAGATTACTTTTTAGAGCATAGAATGGAAGCTCATGTAGACGTTTGGCTTCCTGGAGCGAGTGAGCCTTTAAGTGATTGGGCGCTTAACGATATTACTTTAGATAGGGCAGATCGCGGTAGAATGGTGGAGCTTTCGATTCGCGTTGATAATGTTGAAATGTCGTCTTTTGGCTGCGATGGTGTTATTGTTTCTACTCCTACTGGATCCACAGCTTACGCATTTTCGGCAGGAGGTCCAATCATGTGGCCAAATGTTGAGGCTTTGCAACTGGTTCCTTTGGCTGCACACGCGCTTTTTTCTAGACCATTGATTATTGGAGCAGGTTCAACTTTTACTATTGATATTTTGGAAGATTCAGCTTCTGGTGGTTGGATTTGTTGTGATGGTAGGCGTCAAAGGGCTTTACCGCAAGGCTCTAGGATTCAAATTCGTCAGTCCAAGGATGAGCTGTTTTTAGCGCGTCTTTCTGGTGTTCCATTTACGCAAAGATTAGTTACTAAGTTTGATTTGCCTGTAGTTGGTTGGCGCGAAAATCGTCGTAAAAAGTCTTCCAAACCTAAGGAATATGAGGCTAATCTGCATAATGAAACCGATAGGAATTATGAAGATGTTCCAAATGTCTCAAATAACTACCATAACCCTAATAGCTTAAACTCGTAGGGGGCATCCTTGCTTGAAGAATTAGAAATTCGTAATTTAGGACCAATCTCTCACGCGGTTATTACTCCCTCATATGGAATGACTGCTATTACTGGAGAAACAGGGGCTGGAAAATCTATGCTTCTAAGCGCTATAAGACTTATATCTGGAGGAAAAGCTGATTCTTCTAGAATTACATCTTTTGCGTCAGAATCATGGGCGCAAGGCGTTTTTTCTGTTCCAAAGTCAGGAATTGTTTCTAATCTTTTGCAAGAATCTGGGATAGATGTTGAAGAATCTGAAGGCGATGATTCTAAAATAGATGTTTATGTATCTCGTACTGTTCCAAAATCTGGTAGGTCTAGGGCTGTAGTATCTGGTTGTTCTGTTCCTAAGACTTTGCTGGATAAAATTTGTTCGCAAACAATAACAATTCATGGGCAAAGTGATCAGTTGCGTATAGCAACAAGTGCAAAACAGCGTGAGTTCTTGGACTCAATTTCTTGTGATTCAAAAGAATTACAAGAATATTCTGTGGCATTTAAAGAATGGCAGGATGCTGTTGAATCTTATAACAGGCTTATAAATCAAGAATCTTCTTCTAGGCAGCGTGCAGATTATTTGCGAGAATCGCTAGAAAAAATTCGCCAAATCGATCCAAAACGGAATGAAGATGAAGAGCTTAAAGCTAAAAGAGACCGCATAGAAAACGCTGCTCAAATCGTTGGAGCTATTAGCGAAGCAATTTCTTCGTTAGACGCAAGTCAAATTGACTACGGCGCAATAGATTCCGTTGACGCATTACATTTGGTTGACAATGCATCTAAGGCAATTCGCTCGATTCGAGTTGATGGAGATTATAGCGCGATTGCAAATCAACTTGACGATATTTCTTCCCAAATTTCCGACATTGTTATGCAGCTCGCTCAGCAATTAGATGTTGATGAGAGTCAGGAAGATTTAGACGCTATTAACAATCGTATTCACGATTTAAGCGATTTAACACGCAGATGGGGTCCACAGATCGATGATGTTTTAGAGTGGGCTAAAAAGGCGCAATTTGAGCTTGAAGATTTGGATGATTCACCTGAGGCTATTGATCGCGCTAAAAAAGCTTGTGATAAGTATTATTCTAATGCCAAAAATTTAGCAGATAAACTTTATGATTTGCGCAAAAGTGCAGCAGAAAAGTTTAGTTTTGAAGTTAGTAAAGAGCTTGAATCTTTGGCTATGCAAGATGCTCAGCTTTTAATCAAAGTTAATAGGCGTAAAGTAGATGAAACTGGAGTAGTTGACTTAGATTCTCATGGTTTAGACAATGTTGAGTTTCTTTTTAAGCCTTTCCCGTCGTCTGATTATTTGCCAATGGGTGGCAGTGCTTCAGGTGGAGAGTTAAGTAGACTTATGTTAGCTATGGAGTTGGTTGCGGCAAAATTCAATAACAGCGACTCTCATTCTATGACTTTTATTTTCGACGAGGTTGATGCGGGAGTTGGAGGAGTTGCAGCAGTGGAATTAGGCAAACGCTTAGCTCAACTTGCTAAAAGTTCTCAGGTGATTGTTGTAACGCATTTGGCTCAAGTTGCTTCTTTTGCTGATGTTCAATTTGTGGTTAGAAAAAGTTTTAGTGATTCATCGGTTTCTGGCGATTCTTCTAATGATTTTGACTCTTCATTAGTCGTAGATACTACTGTTACTAAGTTGGATGATTCACAGCGTGAGCAGGAAATAGCTAGAATGCTTTCTGGAAGTCAGTCGCAAGCTTCTTTAGAGCATGCTAGAGAATTGTTAAAAACAAGCAAAATCTAATCTAAAATCTGAATCTAATTCAAAGTAATTTTTATAAAACAGGATTAATATCAGGATTAATAATATGAGCGAAAATGTGTTAGTTGATAATTCAAATTGTGCAGCAATTTTTGATTTTGATGGTACTTTGCTTGACTCCTTACATGTTTGGGATGATATAGACGAAAAGAGTTTTGCTAAACGCGGTATTAAAGTGCCCGCTGATTTTGCTGATTCCACTGCAACAATGGCTCCTCGAGAAGTGGCTGATTATGTTATCGCACGTTTTGGTTTTACGGATTCTCCCGAAGATTTAATGCAGGAATGGAATGATATGGCTAATGAAGCTTATTCTAATCAACTGCTTCTTAGAAAAGGCGCTAAAAATTACGTTGATTATTTGCATAAAACAGGTGCAAAATTAGTTCTTATGACTACTCTTTCTAAATCTTTATGCGAAGCATCTTTAAAGCGAACAGAATTATGGCAATATTTTGATTTGATGATTTTTGGTGAAGATTTACAATCAGATGGGAAAAATAGTCCTCAAACTTATTTAGATTTGTCCAATAGAATAGGTGTAAAACCAGAGTATTGCACTGTTTTTGAGGATTCAGCTATAGCTTTAAAGTCGGCTCGTTTGGCTGGAATGAAAACTTGTGGTGTAGCGGATTTAGATAATAGTGATTTAAATCCAGAATTTAATAATTGTTGCACAGTTTTTTGTGATTTTGATTTCGCTCCAAAAGTGTTATGCAAAAAACTAAGTGAAAATCAAAATTAAGTTGAGGTTTCACATACCCCGGGTTTTGTCGCGTGCAAAATGCACACGGATGACCATCCATCTCGATTTGACGTTACCGCCAAACTCTAGCAGTCTACCCGAAGACTTAGGCGAGCAGCCCTTAAACACCTTCTACTTGACCTTGCTCCCAATGAGGCTTGCCATGCGGCTAACTGTTACCAGAAGCCCGGTGGTCTCTTACACCGCCGTTTCACCCTTACCTAAACAAAAGTTTAGGCGGTCTATTCTCTGTTGCGCTATCTCTCAGGTTGCCCTGGGCGGACGTTATCCGCCATTGTGCTCTACGGAGCCCGGAAGTTCCTCAGCTGCTCCGAATGAACATTGCAGCCGCGGTCATCGTGAAACCTCAACCTTCCCAATTATAACAGACGTTTTAATTTTGCGCATATTTTGCGACTCGCTAGAAAATGGCGGCTTTTAGCGGATATAATGGATGTATCAGCGGCGCTGGTGCCGTTGACGTGTACACAAACCGATTTATATCGGATTACTTAAGGAGGTTCGCATGGAAATCGTCATCACCGGACGTCATACGCAGATTAAGCAAAGATTCCGTGACGTTGTGGAAAGCAAGATGAATCGTGTGACCGCCATTGCTCCAGATGCGCAGCGCATTCAGATTGTGCTTAACACTGAGGGCAATCCAAGGCAGGCAGATACTGCAAAAAGAGTTGAAATTACTGTAGTTGCAGGAAGTACGGTTATTCGCGCAGAAGCATCTAGCACAGACCAATACAGTGCATTGGATATGGCTCTTGATAAGTTGACGCTTCGTTTGCGCAGAACTCGCGATCGTCGTAAGGACCATCGTCGTGGATATGAGCAAATGGTTCCAGTTGATTTGGGTGTTGTAGAGCCAGAAGTTGAAACAACTGTTGAAGAAGTTGCACAAGAAGATGGAACGAATAGTGCAGATGCTGCGGTTGCTTCCGACTTGGGTCCTGGTGAATCAGTAGAGGTGAGTGTTGGAGATACTCCTATTGTGATTCGTCGCAAGCTTCATATTGCTGAGCCAATGAGCATTGACGAAGCGTTGTATGAAATGGAACTTATTGGTCATGATTTCTTCCTGTTCGTAAATAAGGAAACAATGAGACCTTCGGTTGTGTATCGTAGGCATGGATGGAGTTATGGTGTGTTTGAAATTGATACTCCAGAAAACGTTTCTAAAAAGAAGTAATAAAGAAGTAATAAAGCAAATAAGGGTAAAACATTATTAAATAGAAATTAACTCATATGAGTCAATGCCCGTCTAGTAAAAGTCTAGGCGGGCATTTTATGCGTAGTGTCAGACTCGCTATCTTATAAAAATCGCAGCCGTCGCGTAATATAGGCACAGTTTACGTCTATATTGGCTAGCCGAATAATAGACACGACCTAAGGGAGCTAAACGTGGTAGATATCGTCGATAAAGCCTTGCGCATGGGTGAAGGCCGTCAATTGAAGCGCCTTGAGAATGTTGCAAAGGCTGTGAATGCGCTAGAAGATGAGATTTCTGCGCTTTCCGATGAAGAGCTTAAAGGGCAAACGGCAAAATTCAAGCAGAAGTTAGACAATGGTGCAAAACTTGATGATTTAATGCCAGAAGCATTTGCTACAGTAAGAGAGGTTTCAAGGCGTACTCTTGGTCAGCGTCATTTTGACGTTCAGCTCATGGGTGGTGCAGCATTGCATTGGGGCAATATTGCAGAAATGAAGACTGGTGAAGGTAAAACACTTGTTGCAACACTGCCTAGCTATTTGAACGCTTTGGAAGGTAAGGGCGTTCATGTTGTTACTGTTAACGACTATCTTGCTAGCTATCAAAGTGAGCTTATGGGTCGTATTTACAGGTTCCTTGGCATGAGCGTTGGATGCATTATTACAGATCAGCAGCCTCCAGAGCGCAGGAAGCAATACAACGCAGATATTACTTACGGCACAAACAACGAGTTTGGTTTCGACTATTTGCGAGACAACATGGCTTGGGAAAAGGGCGATCTTGTTCAGCGTGGTCATCACTATGCAATCGTCGATGAGGTTGATTCCATTCTTATTGATGAGGCTCGTACGCCACTTATTATCTCGGGACCTGCCGAAGGTGATGTTACGCGTTGGTATCGCGAGTTTGCAAAGCTTGTTCTAAAGCTTGATCGCGATGTTGATTACAAAATTGATGAGAAGCGCAAGACTGCTGGTATTTTGGATCCAGGCATTGCAAAGATTGAAGATTATTTAGGTATTGATAATCTTTACGAGCCAAGCAACACTGCTTTGATTGGCTACTTGAACAATGCTTTGAAAGCTAAGGAATTGTTCCTTCTTGATCGCGATTATGTTGTTACTAATGGCGAAGTTTTGATTGTTGACGAGCACACTGGCCGTGTTCTTCCAGGTCGTCGTTATAGCGAAGGCTTGCATCAGGCGATTGAAGCTAAAGAGAATGTTGAAGTAAAAGCAGAAAATCAGACTTTTGCAACTATTACTTTGCAAAATTACTTCCGCATGTACGACAAGCTTGCTGGCATGACTGGTACTGCAGAAACGGAAGCTGCCGAGTTTATGGGAACATACAAGCTTGGCGTTCTTCCAATTCCTTCTAACCGTCCAGTTATTCGTATGGATAAGGATGATTTGATCTTCCGCACTAAGAAGGAAAAGCTTGCTGCGATTGTTCGAGACGTAGCTCAGCGTCATGCAAAGGGTCAGCCTGTTTTGCTTGGTACTGCATCGGTTGAATCTTCCGAAATCGTTTCTTCGCTTTTGGATGTTGCTCGTATTCCTCATCAAGTGTTGAATGCTAAGCAAAACGCTAAGGAAGCAGCTGTTGTTGCTGTTGCAGGTCGTAAGGGTGCTGTGACTGTTGCTACAAACATGGCAGGTCGTGGTACAGATATTATGCTTGGCGGAAACGTTGAGTTTTTGGCAGATGCAAAGCTTAAAGCAGAAGGCTATTCTCCAGACGATACTCCAGAGGAGTACGAGAAGCGTTGGCCAGGTGTTTTGGCAGAAGTTAAGGAACAAGTTAAAGACGAGCACGAAGAAGTTAAGAAGCTTGGTGGCTTATATGTTTTAGGCACTGAGCGCCACGAATCTCGTCGTATTGATAATCAGCTTAGAGGTCGTTCTGGCCGTCAGGGTGATCCTGGCGAATCGCGCTTCTACTTAAGCTTGGAAGATGACTTAATGCGTTTGTTCAACACTCAGCTTGTTGCGCGTGTTATGGCTAAGGGCTTGCCAGAAGGTGAGCCAATCGAATCTAAGTATGTTTCTAATGGCGTGCGCACGGCTCAAAAGACTGTTGAGGCGCGTAACTTTGAAATGCGTAAGAACGTTTTGAAGTACGATGATGTTATGAATAAGCAGCGTACTGTTATTTATTCAGAACGTCAGATTGTTCTTAAAGGTGAAGATATTCATGAAGATATCTTGAAGTTTATTAAAGATACTGCCGATAGCTATGTTCGCGGAGCTATGAACGGTTCTGATAAGCCAAAGAACTGGGATTGGGAAGGTCTTAAAGACGCTGTTAATGCTGTTATGCCAATTATTTTGGATTGGGATCAGCTTCGCCTGCAAATTGAGTCTCTTAAGGGAGAAAAAGCTGTTGAAGCTTTGCGAGACACTATAGTAGATGGCGTTACTACTATTTACGCTGTGTTTGAAGAAAGAATGGGTTCTGATAACTTGCGCCAGTTTGAGCGTAGAGTTGTTCTTGCTGTTCTTGATCGAAAGTGGCGTGAACATCTTTATGAGATGGATTATTTGAAGGATGGTATTGGTTTGCGCGGTATGGGTCAGCGTGACCCTCTGGTTGAATATCAGCGCGAAGGATTCCAGATGTATAACTCAATGATTGAGGCAATTAAGGAAGAGTCTATTCAGCTTCTATTCCGTATGAATCTCGAGCAGATTGTTGCGGAAACTGAAAACCAAGATGATTCTTATGTTGATGCCGATATTCAGCAAGCAGAACAAGAAGAAGATGAGCATTCTGGAATCGTTGGTCCTGCTCCTATGAGCCATGCTGATGGTGAAGTGCCATTGAGTAAGCGTCCAAAGGTTGAAGAATGGAAGACTCCTTGGGCTGATGGTCGTACCTTCCCAGGAACGAACAAGAATGATGAGTGCCCATGTGGCTCTGGCAGAAAGTACAAGTTATGCCATGGTCAGAATGAGGATTAAAATAATTTTAGTTTAAACGAAGATTAAATTTTAAGTTGTAATCTTTAAAAAATGAGGCTGGTGCTTTAACATCAGCCTCATTCTTTTGTATAAATGCACTTAAACTCGTGCGCCTTTTCCGTAGTCGTTGTAATCTTCACTAGAAGTATAATTTTTCTTTCTACTCATAAGTAAGCCTGCAGATCCAACAAGAAACAGAAAAGCGCTTATAGTACCTGAGTATGCTGCGAAATATGGCACTAAGACGCTAAGAATTACGCCCAAAATACCCAGAATAAGAATAGTCCATAAAACTATGAGGGTAATAGAAATATTCTTAAAATGTGGGTTTGGTGGAACAAAATCGTCTCCGTAAGAATCCATTGTTTCATCAACATCTAACCAACTGGTCTTAACGTTATCTCTTGGACCAGCATTATTGTATGACGCTATTTTAGTAAGTGGTTTTGTCGCCTGACTAATACGTTTTTTAAAGATTTTCGCACTTTTAGATTTCTCTATTTCTTTAAAATCTTCTGCATGATCTCTAATAAAATCAGACCAATTCTCATTAAAAGAATTATCGCCAAAAGAATCGTCATTATTGTTGTTTGAGTTTTTGTCCTCAGGGTGAGGGGAGTTGGTATTCTTAGAAGAAGTCATAAATTATACTGTAGCAAGTCTGCTTGATTGCGTAATGATTCGCTTTTAGTAACTCTTGCTAGAAGGGGTTTTTAGAATGTTGTATTGGTTCTTTGTAAAGGGGTTTGGATTTATTGCGCGTTTACGGATTAATCCTACTGCTCAAGGCGTTAACAACATTCCTAAAAAAGGTGGGGCTATTATTGCCGCAAATCATCTTGCCGTGATTGACGATGCACTTTTGCCTCTCACATGCCCTAGGATGATTCATTTTATGGGTAAAGCCGAGTATTTCGAAGGCAAAGGATTAAAGGGTCGCTTTAAAAAATGGTGGTTTACGTCCGTTGGCGTATTCCCAGTGGATCGTTCTGGAGGTTCTAAATCTCTTGGGGCATTGAATCATGCTCGTGCGATATTAGAAAATGGACAGCTTTTTGGAATTCATATTGAAGGAACTAGAAGTCCTGATGGAAGATTATATAAGGGACATACTGGTGCAGCTCGCTTAGCTTTAGAAACAGGATGCCCGATTATTCCAGTTGCGATTATTGGTACTAGGGAATTACAAAGGCATGGTCAGGTTATGCCTGCAAAGGGCTATACAAAGGCTATTTATGGCGAGCCTATTGAAGTTGAAAAAATGAATCCAGAAGATATTACGCACGATATTCTTCGTGAGCTTACCGATAGAGTAACCAAGACAATTCAAAAAATGAGCGGTCAAGAATATGTTGACGAATATGCTCAAACCGTTAAAAAGCGTATTATGACAGAATCAGCGAAATAAGCTGGTAAATTGTTTGTTGTAGATTATTTGAGTAAAAATATTTTGATTCAAACAACCTACAACATAACTCACAACATTTCATACAACATTTTATACAATGTGTGTGTAGCATTACCTACGTTATTTGTATAAATCAAATAACGGTTAATGTAACAACTGTTGGGTTTCCTCTTTCATCAAGAACACGAACTTGTGTACCAGGAGCTACAGACTGGAATCTTACCGTGTGCATAAAGTCTCCAAGCGGAGCGGAAACATTTACTTTTAGTCCTAGGGCTTCAAGAGCTTTTCGAGCGTCGTTAGCATTTTTATTGCGAACATCTGGCATAGTAACAGTTCTTGGACCTTTAGAAACAACGACATTGAGTTTATCTCCCCAATGAAGTTGCGCTCCTTTTTCTACAGATGTGCTAATAATTTTGCCTTTTTCAACGGTATCATTGAACTCTTCACTGTATGTTGGAACAAGTTTTGCGTCGTTAAATGCTTTATCCGCATCTTCTTTTGTTCGGTTAACAACATCTGGCATAGAAACAGGCATAGGACCTTTAGATAATACAACAGTAATGTTCTTATTGTGATTCATTTGCATTCCTGGTGTTGGAGAAATTTCTACAACACAGCCTTTAGGAACATCTAATGAATAAACGTCGTTGCTTTCTTTGTGATTAATAGAAGTAAAACCAGCTTTGCGTAAAGCTTTTATAGGATTCTTACCAGTTGTTGATGTTGGATCGATAATATCTTCAGGAATTGTAGATTGTCGTATTCCTTTTGACACAATAACATGAACTTTATTATTTCCGTGTTTAGATACATGACCGCCACTGAAATCAGGATTAGTGGAAATAATGTTTCCAGAAGGTATATTATCGCTAAATTCTTTTTGAACAGAATAAGGAATATTGGATATTTTAAGAGTTTGCTCGTAATCAAACCATGGAATATTTGTGATTTTGCAAGCTTCTTGTGTTTTGCATGACTGCGTATTTGGTTTCGGCAAAGACCAGTAGCTTCCAGGTCCTAGATAATACCAGTAAGAACCAAATGCGATTGCTGCTGCAATAACTGCCGCGCTGCTAACAGCTATAATAACAACTTTATTGTGTAATTTTTTATGATTAGAGTTTTGACTTTTACCGTCAGTGCTTAAATCATTCTTATTAAATTGAGGCGCACGCATAGCAATAGTTAGCATATTGCTATCATTAAAATCTTCAAGTTGATTCACACTGTTTGAAGAATTTTGACTATTGGAATAGTTAAAATCACTGTTACTGTTTTTTTGAACTATTGTCATAGTTGCATCAATATCAGCTGTTTTGTCAATATCAGTTGTTTTATCAATGTCTTTAGTTTTAGACAATACCTCATTTCCAATATTGTTAGGATTAGAACTACTCTGATTTACATTCTCTTTATTAACTTTATCAGCATTATTCGCATCGTTCGCATTAGGAGGAAGAGGTATGTTAGAGTAATTTCTTTTATCGAATTTATCTGAATCAGACATTCTATTTTCAGTTTTGATTGCGTCTAAAGTCGTATTTAAAAGTTGATCTTCATTATCATAATTTGGATTAAACTTATATTGCCAATCTTCTTTAGGCATATTAGCGCAAATTTGTCTAAGCATACTAAGTGCTTTAGAAGCGTCACTCGGTCTTTTTTCCATTTCTCGAGCAGTAATAGATGCAAGAAAATCAGCTATAGAAGAGTTGATATCGCTACAAATTGTTTTTATAGATGGAGTGTCTTCATGAACATGCTTAAAAACAAGCGTAACAGGATTATCTGCGCTAAAGGGAACACGCCCAGCAAGCATTTCCCAAGCCATCATTCCAGCGGAGTATAAGTCTCCTTGAGGAGTGGCAAGATTCTTTTCAATCATTTCTGGAGCTAGGTATGCGGCGGTTCCAAGAAGAAGACCAGTAGAAGAAAGTGTAGCTTGCGATATAGCACGAGCAAGACCAAAATCAGTTATTTGCACGTGACCGCGGTCGTTAATAAGAATATTTTCTGGTTTAATATCTCTGTGTACAACACCAGCAAGGTGTGCGGATGCAAGACCATCTAAAGTTTCCGCGAGAACTCGAAGAGTGTCTTTTAGGCTAAATGTGCCATATTTGTTCATTTCGTATCTAAGATTTACTCCATGAACATATTCCATCACCAAGTAGTCAAGCCCTTCAAATTCGCCAGTATCGTAAACCTGAACAATATGAGGATTCGCTATTGCAGCGGCAGATGTAGCTTCACGCCTAAATCTTGCAATAAATTGCTCTCTATGTATTCCTTGAGCTAGTTGAGTATGCATGATTTTAAGCGCAACTGGGCGATTAAGACGCTCATCTTGCGCTTGATAAACGGTAGCCATGCCGCCTTCTGCTATCTTCCGCATTATGCGATAGCGATTCTCAATACACATTCCTGGTTGCGCTTGAACTTCACTCATGTAGTAAATCCCTTATACGCGTATTAAACCAACTACCTAAAAGTGTACAGGCAATACAGTATCCACTAAATATTTAGTATATCAGTGATTTTACTGCCATTCTCTAGGAATGAATTTGCTAGAAACCTCGTTCAATATGGATTTTCCAAATTCAGATAATGTACTGTTATCTATTTTTTCTTGCGATTCAACCCAAAGATTGTGAATGCGCTTTTTAGACTTACTTATAGCACCACTCTGATTGAAAATGTTAATAATCCTATTAACATCATCTTCATTGCGATTATTAGAGTTATAAGCATCTATCAAAAATAGACGGTCTTCGCTTGAAGAAAGATCTAGAGCATCAGCCAAAAGGACAGTGCGTTTACCTTCTCGAATATCGCCTCCAATAGGCTTTCCAGTGTGAGCAGAATCTGAAACAATATCAATAAGATCATCTGCAATCTGAAAAGCAATTCCCAATGGTTCACCAATATCATTCGCCAACTTAATAGCGTAATTTTTATTAAGTCCAGCAGATAAAAATCCGAGCGCAAGTGGAGCTATAGTTGTGTAACTTGCAGTTTTCCAACGAAAAACATTTATTGAGGATTCTGCTAGTTTCTTTGGATTTTTAAGGCTCATCATTTCTATGGAAAGATCTAAAACTTGACCAATACCAACATTTCTTTGCATATTTGCAAACTCGCCTAAAACTTCTTGAGGATTGCGCAAATTAGTACATGCTTTTCTAGTTATGTCAAAGCTTTGAGTTGCTAAAATATCTCCAAGCATTAATCCAAGTCCAATGCCGATATGCTTGCTATTGCATGCTTTGCTCAATGCGCAATATGCGCTTGGTCTTCCTCGTCTTAAAGCAGATTCGTCGATTATATCGTCATGTACAAGTGCTGCAGTTTGAAAGACTTCTAAAGCACATGCAACATCTAGCATTGCGCAATATGCAGTGTCTTTAGAGCAGTTACCGCGTACTGCATCGAAAGCTTCTAAAGCTAAGTAAGCTCTGAGTCTTTTGCCGCCTTCACTAGAAGAAATTGCTTGTTTCACTACATCTTTAAGTGTTTTATCACAACTAGAAATAAGGTTTTTACAAGCTAAAGAATTAAATTGGTCATAAATTAATTCGCTTATACGCGTCTCTATACATGACTTTTGCGAATCTAAACTCATATTAAGAGTTATCCACATGCCTTAGACATTACAAAATGAGTATTTTTCTAGTATTTTCTAGGATTTTATAGCCTTTAACCACATTGCGTTATTTTTATTGCACTAATTTGTTTCTGCTGCAAAACTCTTATTACCAAGTTAAAAACAGTATAAAAACACAACAAAATAAGGAGGAATTATGCAAATAAAAAGTGAATTGAAAAACAAGCAAGTTTTTGAAGATAATGATCATGAATATTCAACTTTGAAAGAATTAACAAATTTATATGCTGCAGGTACGTTTTGCGGAATATCTGAAGAGTACTTTGCTATGACTTGTGTTGCTGGAAATAGTATAGAAAAAGTGAATATCAGTAATGTTCCAAAAGAATGTATGACAGTTTTAGATATTCCTAAAGATTATATTAACAAACATCATAATTATGAAGATTATTGGATTAAATGTCTTAGAGATTTAACGCCAGATCTTTTTGAAAAATACATAGGCATAGATTATATGAGCAAAAATTTGAATGTTAAAAAAGAGGAAGCTGTATTTTCAAGTTATGATATTTTTGTTACACAATCTATACGAAACTGGCATAACATGGTTTCTAAAAAAGACGGCAATATTGTGGGTTATGACTTAATAATGTTGCCGATTGCAATGCTAAATAACATTAATGTTCGAGATACTCTGCTTGTGTCTTTACTAGACAGTAAAGGCGAGTATTACAACATAAATGATCTACTCGTGCTAGCTTTAGCTCCACGAGAAAAAGAAAGATCTAAGGAATTAAGAGATTTTCTAGAAGAAAAATTTAACGAAGAATATGAGTTGCCTGATATTTGTAAAGCGCTAGACGTTGTTAACTTGCTAAAAGCTATGACTTATGTTGTAGATAATAATCCTAAATTAAAAGTACAAGTTTACGCATTAATGTCTTATATAAGCTGGTGGTTTAAGCTAGGAGATGTTGAAAGATACGTTTCAATGGCGCTAGAAATCGATCCTGATTGTTCTATGGCTATGATTGTGGATAATGCATACAAAAGTCATGTTGAGCCAGCATGGTGTAGAAAATTCGCCACGCCGCAAGTAGGGAAGCAGAAAAAATCGTCCTTAGAAGATGATTTACTTCTTAAGTAAAAGTTGCCCTTGCCATAACTATGCCTTTGTGGTATAGTGAGATGCCTTTAAAGGGCATAGCAAGGTATGATGAATGCCTTAATATGGCGGATTACTTTGCACATAGCAGGGAATCTACAGGAGGAAAAGTTTGGCGAGCGAAGATACATCTATTGTCGATTCCAAGATGGGCAAGGAAGAAAATCAGGAATTTAAAATGTCAGAAGATGTTGATGATCAAGATGTAGATGTTGACGTTGATGCAGACATGGATACAGATGAAGAACATATGGATTTAGAAGATTTTGATGAAATCCATGATGATCTTGATGTAGACGATGTTGACAATTTAGATGACGTTGACGATATGAATAATCTGGATGACATTCCAGATGATGAAGATTCCGAAGATTCTGACGATAATAATAAAGAAGAAGCGCCACAAGTTCCACAAGCAAAAGGTGCTTTTATTGTTCGAGATGATGATGACGACGATAATCTTACGCCTTCTGGAAATCCTAAGCGTCGAGTAATCGCCACTGGCGCTACAGCGGATCCTGTTAAGGATTATTTAAAGCAGATTGGTCGCGTGAGCCTGCTTAACGCAGAGCAGGAAGTTGATTTGTCAGAGCGTATTGAGGCTGGTTTGTATGCTCAGCATTTGCTTGATACGCAAATTGACCAAATGGAGTTTAAGCGTAAGCGTGAGCTTAAGTGGGCTGCAGCAGACGGTAAGAAAGCTAAAGATCATCTTCTTGAAGCAAACTTGCGTCTTGTGGTTTCTCTTGCAAAGCGTTATACAGGTAGAGGCATGCTTTTCCTTGATTTGATTCAGGAAGGTAATCTTGGTTTAATTCGCGCAGTAGAAAAGTTCGATTGGAAGAAGGGCTTTAAGTTCTCAACCTATGCTACTTGGTGGATTCGCCAGGCTATTACTCGTGCTATGGCAGATCAGGCTCGTACTATTCGAGTTCCAGTGCATATGGTTGAAGTTATTAATAAGCTTTCTAGAGTTCAGCGCCAGATGCTTCAAGATTTGGGTCGCGAACCTACGCCAGATGAGCTTGCGCGCGAGCTTGATATGCCTGTTGAAAAGGTGCAAGAAGTACAGAAGTATGGTCGTGAGCCAATTTCTTTGCACACTCCTTTGGGTGAAGATGGTGATTCTGAGTTTGGCGATTTGATTGAAGATACTGATGCAATCGCTCCATCGGACGCTGTAGCATTCTCGCTTCTTCAGGAACAATTTAGACAAGTTCTTGAAACTTTGTCTCCTAGGGAAGCTGGCGTTATTAAAATGCGCTACGGTTTGGAAGATGGTCAGCCAAAGACTTTGGATGATATTGGTCGAGTATATGGTGTTACTCGTGAGCGTATTCGTCAGATTGAGTCTAAGACAATGTCTAAGTTGCGCCATCCTTCTAGATCGCAAACTTTGCGTGACTTCTTAGATCAGTGATTTTAGAATAATTAACAAGTAAAGTGTCGTATTGTTGCTTTGTTTAGCAGGGATGCGACACTTATTGCTTAGTGGTTGCTTAATATTCGTGTTGTACAAGGGGTAGAAGTGGTCTCTAATAAAGATCGAGAACAGTATGATGCCGACAGTTTGACTGTGCTTGAAGGCTTGGATGCTGTACGAAAGCGCCCAGGCATGTATATTGGCACCACTGATAGTCAAGGTTTAATGCATTGCCTTTGGGAAATCATTGATAATGCTGTTGATGAGGCTTTAGCTGGGGCTTGTGACCATATTATCGTCACTCTTCACGACGATGGTTCTATTGAAGTTGCAGATAATGGTCGTGGTATTCCAGTAGATGTAGAGCCTAAAACAAAACTTACAGGTGTTGAAGTCGTTTTAACTAAGCTTCATGCTGGAGCTAAGTTTGGTAATGCTTCGTACAATGCTGCAGGTGGCTTGCATGGCGTTGGATCTTCTGTTGTAAATGCGTTGAGCTTGCGATTGGATGTTGAAGTTGATCGTGATGGTAAAACGCATCACATGGCTTTCCATCAGGGTCATCCTGGAGTTTATAGTGACGCAGATCCAATGCATCCGTCTCCAGTTTCTCCGTTTAAGCGCACTCGCAAGAACAAGCCTACTGAGCTTGAGATTATTGGTACTGTTTCGCCAAAAACTACAGGTACTCGAGTTCGCTATTGGGCTGATCCTGAGATTTTTAACTCAACAGCTCGCTTTAGTTATGAACAGTTAATTGATCGAGTTCGTCAAACTAGTTTTTTGGTTCCAGGCTTGCGCATTACTGTTATTGACGAACACGTGCCAGAAGGCGAATTTAGCGATATTCAAGAGATTGATGTTAGCGCTAGTGATGATGCGAATGCTAATACTAGTGATTTAACAGATGATTTGGCTTTTAAGGATGAATCGCAAGCAACCGTAGATAATGAATCTAATGAGCTAAATCAATCTGAATATGAATCAGAAGAATCTGAATCTGATGGCGAATCAGAAGAAACCACTGCGCAATCTGTTGCAAATAGTGAGTCTTCTAGAGAATTGCAAAATAAGCATCATCCTCGAGTGGTTGAATTTTTGCATAACGGCGGAGTAAAAGATTTCGTTGATTTTCTTTCAAAGGGTCAAGCAGTCTCAGATATTTGGCGTATTTCTGGCGAAGATACGTATGTAGAGGAGACACAAGCTGTTGATTCTGCTGGAGATTTACATGCTCAGCAAGTGACGCGTAAATGTGGCGTTGACATTGCAATGCGCTGGGTAAATGGCTACGATTCAACGATTATTAGTTTCGTAAACGTTGTTGAAACTCCTGGCGGAGGCATGCACGTAGACGGATTCTTGCAAGGATTGACTAAGCAAATTCGTAAAGCTGTTGAAGATAATGCTCGCAAGCTAAAAGTAAATCTTAAAGATTCAAACACTAAGATTGAGCGAGACGATATTCTAGCTGGAATGGTGGCTGTTGTAACAGTTCGCATTGCTGAACCTCAATTCCAAGGTCAAACTAAAGATGTTCTTGGAACTGCTCAAGTTAAGCCAATCGTTACAAAAATGACTGACGCTCAATTTGGGGAAATGATTAGCGGATCCAAGCGAGGATTCAAAGAACAGTCTGCCAGAGTTTTAGAAAAAATTGTTTCCGAAATGCATGCGCGTATTCAAGCGCGTAAAACTAAGGAAGTTACTCGTAGAAAGAATGCACTTGAGTCTGCTTCAATGCCACCAAAACTTTCTGATTGCCAGCCTGGAAACGATGATGTTGCAGAACTTTTCATCGTCGAGGGTGATTCTGCTCTAGGCACTGCAAAAGCTGCTCGAAATTCTGCTTTCCAAGCGCTTTTGCCAATACGCGGTAAGATTTTGAACGTTCAAAAAGCAAGTCTTGCGCAAATGTTATCCAACAAGGAGTGCGCTGCAATTATTCAAGTTGTTGGAGCAGGGTCGGGCGCAAGTTTTGATATTTCGCAAGCGCGTTATAACAAGATTGTTATGATGACCGATGCAGATGTTGATGGCGCGCATATTCGTATTTTGTTGCTAACGCTGTTCTACCGCTATATGCGTCCGCTTATTGAGAACGGGCATGTTTATGCTGCTGTGCCGCCTCTTCACAGAATTGCTCTCGCTGGAAAGCACAAAGGCGAGTATATTTACACGTATTCCGATGACGAATTGGCTGGAAAACTTGATGATTTGCAAGCTAAGGGCATTGATTTTAACAGCGATATTCAGCGCTACAAGGGATTGGGTGAGATGGATGCGGATCAGCTTGCAGACACCACTATGGACCCTAGAACGCGAATGCTAAGAAGGATTCGTATGGAAGATGCTCAGCAGGCGAGCGAAGTATTCGATTTGCTTATGGGTGATGATGTTCCTCCGCGCAAGCAGTTTATTGTTGATAACGCTGACGACTTCGATCGTTCCAAAATCGATACCTGATTTTGTTTTACTTGTGCGTTAAGTTACTTAATTTGTAATTTTCTTCGCATTATATAATGTGTATTACAAATTTTGAATTGTAATTACATTATGACATTTAGTTAAGTTATAATGATTTTATGATATAATTGCGAATGCAGGTTTGCTTCAATAGTGGAAGTGAATCTGGGATTTTGCATTTATTGATTTTCTTAGAATTTGTTTTATAAGAGGGAAAAATGAACAAGAAAACTGTGATTTTATTATCGACTACGATGATGAGTATTGCTACTGCTGCTTGCGCTTTTTGCATGGCTCAAACTGCAAATGCTGCTGATACTTACGTGGATTCTGGCACTTCAACTGCAAAAGTTACTACCCCCCCCCCCAATTGAAAATAGCTCTTCTCAAAAAACTGGTACTTTTGATAAGAGTGTAATAAAGTCTTCTGATTCTTCTGATAAAGATAATATAAAACCTGAAACGAATTCGAAACCAAATTCTAATACAAAAACTGAATCCAAGCTTGAAGCTAAGAGCGATGTAAAGTCTGATGCAAAGCTTGATACAAAGACTAATGTAAACACTGGCGTTAAGACTACTGCTAAATCTAATGCAGATTCTGTTGTAAATACTGATACAAAGACTGAATTAAATATTGATTCAAAGTCTAAGAGTGAGGAAGCTCCAGTTTCACCAACAATTTTTAATCAAGCGCTTTTTGCTAGTGGTAAGCCAGGTCCTAATCAAACTCCTAAACCTCAAACACAAACAACTGAGCTTAAGGTAAGTCTTTGCTGGGAAACCATGAACAAAGATAATAAAAATGCATTTATTAAGGGTGATAGCGATTTTGGTCAATTGAATTTTGAGAATTGGGACTTTGGTTCCACGCTAGATTCTTCTAGACAAGACGTAAAGGATGCGTTTAAGAATATACAGTTTCAGATAAAAGATACAACTGATAACAAGGTAGTAGCAACAACTACTGGCACCTATGATCCTGATACTGCTACTAGTGCAACCAAAAGCTTGGGTAGTTATGATTCAAACCATACATATGAAGTGTCAGTGGTGAATAGCACAGTTCCAAGCCCGTATTATGTGACATACAATAATGTTTCTGTAGATGAAGGTGATGAATTTACACCTAGTGTTAGCAACTTTACGTGGAACCCATCTAAAGGGTCTAATAAAAAGTCTCAAAACAAATATTTCCGTTTAAATGTATTGGAAATTGTTTATGCGAAGGATGAGTCTGTGGCAGACAAGTGCTTCTCGTATGAGCAGCCAAAAAAGGATGACGGAAACTATCGATCTGATGGTAACTGGAATTTCAAGTATAACAAGGATAATATTTTTGAGCGTATTCGTGTAAAAGATAATGCTATTCAGTTCCCAACGGATGAAAATGGCAAACCTAAGGTTCCTGTTAAAGCTGGTTACAAGTTTGTTGGTTGGCAGTTCTATGTTGCTAAAAAAACAGATAATCGTCCATACACGTCGTTTGACCGTATGAGTGATGACGATAAAAAGATCATTAATAGTACAACTGTTGCGTATTCGGATTTTGGTACTAAGCCATTTATTGATTATCCGTATATTTTTGCGCTGATAAGGGATAACAAGGGCGTTAATACATTTGGTAGTAAACTCGGTACGCAGTATTGCTCTACAAATCACACATTTGTTGTATTCCCTAAGTGGGAGGTTGCTGGTCATACAGTTACTTTTATGGATGGAGATACTCAATATGCACAAGTAAAAGTGCAAGACAATAAGTCTATTAGTGGTGATGAATGGACTGACCAGTCTATGCCTGCTAATCCTACTAAAGCTGGTTTTACTTTTAATGGTTGGTATCAGGATAAAAATGGAACTGGTGATGCGTTTACTGGTGATACTGTTGTAGCTAATAGTGATATGACTGTATATGCGTCGTATGTAAAAGAAACATCTCCTACACCATCTCCTACGCCATCTCCAGCTCCTGAGCCAACGCCAACGCCGACTCCTATGCCTGAGCCAGATGTGACTCCTGAACCTGAGCCAATACCAGTTCCTGACGTTCCTGATGTTCCTTATGTGCCTGATGATTCGTGGATTCCTCTTCCTGAGATTGTTCCTGAGAATCCAGAGTATTCTGTTGTTGAGCAGCCTGTGTTGAATCCTGTTCATTCTTCGGATAAGCCAGTGGAGCGTTCTGTTGAGCAGCGTTTTAAGGCTGTTGATGCTGGTGAGGCTTATAATGCTAAGTCTCCTGCTAAGCATTTGCCTGATACTGGTGTTTCACTGGTTATGTCTATAAGTGCTTTGTTTGTGTCTTTGTTTGCTGGTTTTGGTTTGTCTATGTTCAAGTCTCGCCGCAAGCATTAAACGCAAATATCGCATATAATCGCGTATAAACGCGTATAAGAATTAAAAAATATTGGAATAAGGCTTCTGAGTAAATGTTTTATAACATAAAGTCAGAAGCCTTATTTTATATGCGATTTTTGATGTAAACTGTATTAAAGGTTTGTTTTAAGAATTATTACTTTGTAAGTCAGTGTTCTATTGTGCTTTATCTTAAAAAGGAGGGTTTATGATTGGTAATAAGCAAGAAGTCTTTGACAAAGATAAGCTTGATTTTGCAATATTTTGTATTGAAAATGTTGCAAATAAGCTTAATCAAAACCCTCGAGATACGTATGATGCTTTGACTAAGAAAAGTAATATTCTTATGTCTTATATTGTTCCATCTTATGATGTTTTGCATACTCAAGGCAAAGAGTATATTACAAATGACATTATTTCCTTTATGCGTGAAAAAGGTGTGGCAAGTTTTAGGGGAGTGATGGATTTTGAAGGTGAATCCTATTTTGTTGCAAAAGAAGTATGCTAGGGTTGTAAGTTTGTTAGCTGAGCGTGCTGGGTTGAGTTATGAGCAGGCGCTTGACGTATTTTACCATTCCGTCACTTATGATTTGATGCGTAATGGTATTTCGGATATGCATTGTATGAGCGACGGATATTTGGTTCAAGATCTGCTTGATGAGATGCATAATTCTAAAATATGTGTTAATGCATGACTTTTGTAATAAATTAAACGATCGCGTGATATATCATGCTTGCATTAGTATTTCGACTATAAAGCGTACAATGTGTGTATGTTTTTACATTATTGCGTTATATATCTTTAAGAGGAAAAATGGGTAAGAGAACTAATATAATTTTGACTAGCGCTATGATGGGTATTGCTACTGCTGCTTGTGCTTTTTGTGTAGCGCAAAGTGCGAATGCTGCTGAAACTTCAGCTGCTTCTTCTGGTGTTAATACGTCTGTAAATTCTTCTGCCGCAACTTCTAATACACCCGGGGGGGGGGGGGCTTTAGATAGCACTTCCTCAGAACATGCTAAATCTGTTGATGAAGATAGAAGTGCTCCTGAGGAAACGCCTGTATTTGATACTGCTGCTAACTATAAGAAAGTTGGCGAAGATGATGACCAAATTAAGTACACTTATGTGAATAATACTACTAAAAAAATCACAAATCCATTTCCAGATGTAATTTCAGATGACGAGATTGAAAAAGCGTTTAAGAATAAAGAAACTTCTGTAGAAAAAATTTATTTTAAGCCTGCTGCCACTTCAGATAATCCTAATCCCAAAAGTGAGATTGTTAAAAATAGATTCTTAAAGAATGTTGATGGAGAATATATTGTTTACAAAGTATATAAAAATGATTATGTTTCTGGCAAAAATGAGTCACAGATTACTTCATCTCAGGGTGTGTCTGTAAATGGTTCTATATCAAAAGATGGTAGTATTTATGCAGGCTCTGAACAAACAATTACAGCTTCTGCTGAACCAGTTGATTTTGAATTAAATGGTTATACTGTTGCAAAGAATTGTAAAAAGTCTATTGATATTCGCTCTGAGTATGCTTTCAAAAATTACTTATACCTAAAACTCACGTATAAGTATAAGTTTAATTTTGAAAGATTTAAATTTGTGTATGTTTATTGTCATCATGCTGGGTGCAATACAAGTTATAATCGTTATTTTTCTGCAGCAGATGCGCAGTTCCATTTTGTGGATGATTTGCAATATAGATCTAAGAATCCAAATGGGGTAGATAAAGATGGTAAGTTAAAGCAGCGAGGAAATTCTGACACTCATCCATCTTTAACTGATGCAGACAAGAAGAAGGGTACTCTAATATCGTCGGTTCCATTTTACGAAATTGCGGGATTGGCGGATATTTCTGGTACTTCTGCTGTAATAACTGATAAAGCAGCCTTCTATCGAACAGATAGTGGTGACGGTAAGACATCTATTTTGTCTTTTGATAAAGATCCAGATATAAAATATGCGAAGCGTCCTATACTTACTGATCTTACTGGTAAGAATATTCCAGGATACGTGTATTGGGATAATGACATTGATAAGCCTCAGAACAAGAATCATGAGTTTGCGAACGATAAGGATACTAAGGAAGATCCTGGTAATCACTATCTTTCCTTTGCTTATGAAATGAAGGATGGCAAGCCTGTTAAGCGTCTTACACGTAAACATTATTATGTTACTTTTAGAGCAATTCCTACGCAGTTGGTCGTTAAGTATAAGAAGTCTGATGGAACATTTGAATCAAATGCAAAGTACGAGCTTTTAGATTCTGGTAATGCGAAAATTGGCAATGAATTTGCTGCTGCGAGTGGTGATATTGTTGCCAGCAGTATAAACGATCTAGTGACTATGATGAAGTCAACTGACACTACTCTTCTTAAAGGTTTTACTGGTTACTTATCTAACGGTGCTGTGTATTTGACTCCAGGAAACTATACTGTAAAACCTACAGCTCAAGCGCCTGAAGGGTACGATTGGGTTGTAGATTCAAATAAGCAGGATTCCAAAACTAGTGCAGATATTAATATCGGACTTCAAACTGGAAAGACTACTGCTATACAATTTATTACTTTTGTATTGAAGAAGAAGCCAACTCCTCCTATTCCTACGCCATCTCCAACTCCTGAAACTACACCAACTCCGACTCCAGCTCCTGAGACAGATGTGACTCCTGAACTTGAGCCAATACCAGTTCCTGACGTTCCTTATGTGCCTGATGATTCGTGGATTCCTCTTCCTGAGATTGTTCCTGAGAATCCAGAGTATTCTGTTGTTGAGCAGCCTGTGTTGAATCCTGTTCGTACTGCAGATAAGCCGGTGGAGCATTCTGTTGAGCAGCGTTTTAAGTCTGTTGATGCTGGTGAAGCTTATAATGCTAAGGCTCCTGCTAAGCATTTGCCTGATACTGGTGTTTCACTGGTTATGTCTATAAGTACTTTGTTTGTGTCTTTGTTTGCTGGTTTTGGTTTGTCTATGTTCAAGTCTCGCCGCAAGCATTAAATATGCATGTAGTAGGTTGATTTTATGTAAGAATCTAAGTTATGTTGTGTTGATATTGTGATTCAAGAATTCCCCCTGTTGTGTAACTTGTATGGTTGTTTGCAGGGGGAATTTGATTTTATTGTGTTTTGTTTCTGTTTCGCTTTATTTACTGGCAAACATATCTTTCGCATACTGGCGAATATCATCTGGATTTATCATATTGTATTTTTCTTTTATTTTTGTGAAGTATTCGCCAATTATCTTTTTGCTGATTATTTTATTTGATGAATCATTAGTTTTTAGATTTCCGCGAGTAAGTATCCAAGGCTCCTCATGATGCGTAAATCGTTCAAGTTCTTTACCGCTGTAGCAGCAAAGATTATCAATAACGCTATCGCATACTGCTTTTTCGGTAGCTGATAGTGTGGTTGTTAGTTCTGATGTAAATAATGTCACATCACTTTTTTGAACATGTTTGTAATACGCTAATTTTTCTGATGATTTAATTCCTGATATTTCTGTTGTCGGTGAATCTATTGGAGTAAAAGTGTAGTCTTTATAACGCAAATAGACGTCTTTATATACAGGTCCATGAATCCATGCTTGACAATCATCGGTAAATATGAATGATTTATAAAAAGCGAAATAAAAACCCTGAATGTAGTATAAGGATTTTTGCAAGGCTAGGGTAGTTATATCCTCACACTTTATAAGCAAGTATTGTATTACATTGTTTATTTTGTCACTCGACTTATTGCCATCAAAGTTATTGTTTGCAAAGTTATTTTGTAATTCGCGTATTAGTTTTTGTGTTGCTTTATAACTTTTTTCGTAACTAATTGCAGATTTCAGATTATCCTTATTGCTGATTAATAATTGCAAGTAATATTCCGGATCATTATAAATGCGTAGCAAAATATCAGAATATTGTTTTGAAGGAATGTCTCCGTCTGCAAATCTAGAAAACGTTTGTTCACCCCAACCGAGAAGCAGTGAAAGTGGACGCTTGCCTATTGAGTATTTAGCAGGTATTTCGTTGATTTTGTCAAGCGGAATAATATTGTTTTCTTTACGATACTCGTCATACAATGCTCGAAGATTCGCGTCAATAATTTCGGGTACATATACAGCAGAGCCGCATTCTTTGCAGTGTGCTTCTGTGCCAGTGTAGGAATATTGTTTTCCTTTGATAGATGCAGTCATTGGAACGGATTTTGTTGAGTACTCAACGTCATTCCTGCATTCTTCACAAAATGTCTTATTATCTTTCATTATGAGCCTTTTATTGAAAATTAGCAGATTTATTATCTTTTTGAGTTGTTTATTAGATTATTTAAATAAATAATCTATCTGTTTATTTGCTTTATGGAATGAAATAACAACTGTTCTATTTTGCTGAGAAATAGTAATGATATTAAACTTCGTGTAAATGTTTACCATCTCACATTTACCTACGTGTGATAGTTTTACGCGTGGTGCGAATACGTAAAGCGTTTCATATTCATAGCCTCTTTTTTTGTTTTTTAACGAATGACAAAAATCTTCCACTTCTATGTTGAGAAGTATATTTTTCTGAATATCTGATCGTATGTTGTATTCTCGAATGAAGTTTATGTTTTCTTGACGATTTTCGTTTAATGAGATGGTAAAACGGTCATTCCTTATGCAGTCTTTTATCTTTGCAAGTATTGCTGAAATTTCTTCTTTTGTGTAATTCTGATTATAGTTCTTGTTCATACATCACCTCTAGTCGTATGATACAAAAAATAGGTGCATTTATCAAGAAAAATGCATCTATTGATGCATAAATAATTTCTAAGCATTCTAGAATAAAATTTATTAGCCTTATTAATGTATTTGGCTTGTTTTTATCCTTTAAGATTATCTTCAATAAAATGTAAATTTGAAACTTTTATTTAGTTTAAATAAGACGTTGAACTCATTTGGTCACTTACAGTATTGCTTATGCTGTTGAATATTGTATCATTTTTATTGTTGCTAATTTTTGTCTTTCCTAGTAACACATATTTGCAGTAGGAGTGTTGCATGACTGATTTAGATGCTATTTTTGATCTCTCTACAACAGATTGTGCTCTTTGCAAGAAATATAATATTCCCAATTCTGATACGCTTGCTGCATTTGAAGAAGCTAAGCAAATGAAATATGATCCTAATGCGAAAACTTATAACTAGTTTTATGAATTAATATGTGAATATGATTAATCTTCTTCTTGCAATTATTTATCTAGCATTTATCAGTTTGGGTTTGCCTGATGCTCTTTTAGGATCTGCTTGGCCGACTATGAGTCACGATATTGGCGCGCAAATTTCTTGGGCTGGCGGAATATCAATGGTTATTTCTGCAGGAACTATTGTTTCTGCTCTACTGAGTGACAGGATGACTAAGCGTTTTGGTGCAGGCAAAGTTACGTTTGTGTCTGTTGCTTTAACTGCATTGGCATTGTTGGGTTTTTCTTTTGCGCCGAATTATATTGTGCTTATTTTGTTAGCAATCCCGTACGGGCTAGGTGCTGGAGGGGTAGACGCTGCTCTTAATAATTATGTTGCTTTGCACTACGAAAGCCGTCATATGAGCTGGCTTCACTGCATGTGGGGTATTGGAGCTTCAGCTGGACCTTACGTTATGGGTTTTGCGCTTTCTCACGGATTTGGATGGTCTGCAGGATATCAGTATATTGCGATTGTTCAAGTGATATTAACTGTAATATTGTTTATAAGTTTGCCATTGTGGAATAATCGTAAAGCACATGAATTACAGAAATCTATTCAGATATCTAAAGAATATTCTAAAACGCTATCTTTTGCGGAAGTTTTGCGCATTCCTGGAGCTAAAAATATTCTTATAATGTTCTTCTGCTACTGTGCTATTGAACAGACTGCAGGATTATGGGCTAGTAGTTACATGGTTTTGTATGGGTCCGTTAGTCGTGTTGTTGCAGCGGGATGGGCAAGTTTATTTTATGTTGGTATTACAGCAGGACGATTTATAAGCGGATTTTTGACAATGCGTTTTAATGACGAAAACATGATTCGTCTTGGACAACTAGTGATGATTCTAGGCATTCTTGTGTTGTTATTGCCATTGCCAAATCATATAGCATTAGTTGCAGGATTTGTGATTATTGGTTTAGGGTGTGCGCCTATTTATCCATGTGTTATTCACTCTACACCGCATTATTTTGGAGCTGATAAATCACAAGCGATTGTTGGCATGCAAATGGCTAGCGCGTATATTGGATCAATGTTGATGCCTGCAATCTTTGGGTTTATTGGTCAAAACGTGTCTATGTCTTTGCTTCCAGCATATTTGATTATTTTGCTATCTATAATGGCGTTTATGCATATGCAATTGCTTCGGACTTGCAAAAGTTGAGTATGAGAATGTTTTTGTGTGATTGTTGGCTTAATGGTTGTTTGTTTAAGATTTATTAAGCTTATTGTGAGTTTGGTTACATTTTGTTGAGATTGAAGTTGTAAGTTGTAGAATGTCTGAAGATTCAATGCTGTTAAATGCCTGTATTATACTTGTTTTGGTGTTGATTCCGTTATTTTGGTAATTATTCTAGAAAATTTGGTTTTGCGGGAGGAAAAATGAGTAAGAGAACTAACATAATTTTGACTAGCACTATGATGGGTATTGCTACTGCTGCGTGTGCTTTTTGTGTAGCACAAAGTGCAAATGCTGCCGATACCTCAGTGAGTGATGGTATTAATACAACTGTAAATTCTTCTAACGCAAACTCTTATGCTACAAATCCTAGTAAAAACCAGCATGGGGGGGGGGCTTTAGATAGCACTTCCGTAAAATCCTCTGAAAATATCAATTCCTCCAATTCTAATGAAGCTGCAAAAATTACCGAAACTGCAAAAACTGATAATGATGTTGTTAAATCTTCTAAACCTGTAGACGCTACTGAAAATTTTGAAACTACTAAACTTACTCAAACTCTTATTGATGTAAGCAATACTAATCTTCAAACAAATAATCGTGAAGATAGAAGCGTAACTGCATATGAAGAATCCAGAGCAGCTTCAACTGATTCAAGTAGCACAAATGATGAATCTTTAACTTGGACGCGTGACGACTTTAATATCACCCCTGATGGCAAACAGATTGGGTACAGGAAAGATATTACTGTTACTGATCATGATGGAAAACCAGCTGGTACAGAAAATGTTATTGTTCCAGGACTTAATGAAAAAGGCCTTGCAAAGCTTAAGAAAAATCCGCATATTGTAATTCCAGAAGGTATAGAAGTAATTGGAGAAGTTGCTTTTACAGGTAAAGCGAAACAAGTTGGCAAAAATCATGAGCATATCGAGGGTGAACATTATATAGAAAGTGTCACTCTTCCGCAATCTCTTAAAATCATCGAATACGGTGCGTTCGGCTGGAACAAAATTAAGGGAACTGTTACTATTCCGAAAAGTGTAATTTCAATACATAATGGTGCTTTTGTAGCTAATGAAATTGAAAAAGTTGTGTTTGAAGGCGTAATTGATGACAAGGGCAAAGAGCACGATTCAGACTCTAAGCCGTATTATCTTTCTGGAATTGGTAGCGATGCTTTCCAAGGTAATAAAATTACTGAAATTGATGTAAAAGATAATTTGGCTAAGTATCAATTATTCCCATCTAATAATCCGCAGAAGGGCGATTCTGTGTTCGATAACCAGAATCCTGGAACTTTCACTATTGAAGTAGGAGACGAATATAAAAGTCCTATTAAAATTACGAAAGAAGGTGTCAATCAGAGTATTAATGTAGTGGAAGGATTCAAAGAAGATGGTACTCCAGTACAGATTGAAAATTCATCTTATTTTGAGAAGAATAAAGAAGGCAAATATATAGCAGTAAAATCTGGCAAGCTTGAAGGTCAGTGCCTGTTTTACGATATTATCAAAAGACAATTTAGGATAATTGGTATTTCGCACTTTACCTACAACATTGTTCCTAAACCTAAGATCTACAAAGTTACTTTTGTTAATGATAGCAATAAAAATTATGCTTCTGTGCAAGTTAAGGAAGGCAAGAGCATAAGTGAAAACAGTGTTGCAGGTCAGATGATGCCATCGGCACCATCTAAAGAAGGTTATACTTTTGTAGAGTGGAATGCTGATTCTACAGGTAAGGATAAAAGCAAAGTATTTACTGCTCAAACTCCAGTAAAAAGTGACATGACGGTTTATGCTATTTATACACCTACGCCATCTCCAACTCCTGAACCAACACCAACACCAACACCAACACCAGAGCCAGCGCCTGAGCCAGATGTAACTCCTGAACCTGAGCCAATACCAGTTCCTGACGTTCCTGATGTTCCTTATGTGCCTGATGATTCGTGGATTCCTGTTCCTGAGATTGTTCCTGAGAATCCAGAGTATTCTGTTGTTGAGCAGCCTGTGTTGAATCCTGTTCATTCTTCGGATAAGCCAGTGGAGCGTTCTGTTGAGCAGCGTTTTAAGGCTGTTGATGCTGGTGAAGCTTATAATGCTAAGTCTCCTGCTAAGCATTTGCCTGATAGTGGATCCTCAGTGGCTATGGCTATAAATTCTTTGTTTGCATCTGTGGTTGCAGGAAGTTTCGTACTTATAGGAGCTAGAAAAGCGCGCAATAACGCTTCCAAGCATGCTCGCAAAAACTAGTTACAAAAATCGCAACTTATAGCATCTATAGAAATAATTGCATAAATGGCGTAACTACACAACTTAACTACACAACGTATCTACCCAATATGCGCAATAGGGGAAACCAGCTCGGTTCCAGAAGCATCTCTTCGCATATCTGGCTTAGGCAGCTCTACGTTTGCTCCACGTTGTGTAGTTGCGTAAAGCGGATAATTGCCAACGTATGCTGCCAAAATTGTGTTTTGCCCTTTAAGGAATCGCTGCGATCGCACGCCTCCAGTGCCTCTACCCTTTGTAGGATACATTTCTAATGGTGTAATCTTTGCAGCTCCGTTTTCTGTTCCAGCAAGCGCATCGCTATCTCCAGCAAGAGTGAACACTACGCTTCCAGAAGCAGAAAATAGACCATTTTCGCCCTCTTCGTAATTCCATTCAACATCATTTTTAGCAACTACAGCAAAAGCAGAAACAGTGCATCCTTCATTAAGCCTAATTCCTGCCATTCCAGCGGAGTTTCGCCCCTGAGGTCTAACTTGTTTTGCGTCGAATGTAAGAAGAGAAGAATCGCTGCTTATAAACACAAGCCTATCTTCATCATTAGCGAGTGCTGCATTAATAACTGAATCATTGTCTTTTAAGTCAATAATGCTCCAAGAATCCATTGTTGTTGGCGATTCAAAATTCCATCGTTTTACGATGCCATTCTTTGTTCCTATTGCAAGAGGAGTTTTAGAAGATATAGGAGTTTTAGAATCAGAATCGCTTAATGCAATAGCAGCTACGACTTTCTCTCCTCTAATTGGGTCTGTGCTTTGAGTAGAAGTTAATAATTCGCTTGCTTTAACACCATTGGAAAGAGATTCCGAAACGTTTTCATCTCCTTGATTTAAATGTGGCAAGTCTGCAACATGCGCTATTACTAATCGCCCTGCGGATGTTATTAAAGCGTATGTTGCTCGCGTAGTAGTAGTAAACACGTTTAAGCATGGAGTGTCAAAGATATTTGAAGAATGTGATTGCCATCTATTAAATGTTTCAACACTAGTTCTTGCTATAAGACCAGATGTGCTTAAAGCTACGGCGCACGGTTCGTCGCTTAATTGCAAAGCTGCTGAAGTTGCGTCAGTGTCTCCAGACTTACGAGCGGCGCTTGCGGCTGCTGCAACATCTGCCTGGGCATTTGTCAATTGATTTGCTGCAATAACTGCGTCCATAGCTGAATCAGAATTAACTTCTTTACTGTTTTTAGTGCAAACAGGCGTAAAGCTGCCGTCTTCTTGTTCGTCTAAAAGAATTGTTCTGCGCGGAGTATCCCACTGTTTTACAGCGTAATCCATTTCTGCAATCACAACTTTGTCTAGCTGGCTTGCGGAGCTTAGAATCTCGTTAAGTTCATCTATTTTTTGCAATAAGTCGTTTTTTTCGCCTTCTAGCTCGATTCGACTCATTTTTGTAAGTCTTCTAAGTCTTAAGTCAAGAATGTATTGCGCTTGAATCTCGTCTAAATCAAATACGCTAATAAGCTTTGATTTAGCGGTTTCTGCGTCTTCGGAAGACCTAATTACTTGTATTACTTCGTCAATGTCTAGCATTGCAAGAAGCAAGCCTTCTACAAGGTGCAATCTATCTTTGGCTTTGTTTAGCCTGAATTCGCTGCGCCTTCTAATAACTGTTCTTCTGTGCGCAATCCACACGTCTAGAAGCTCGCGAAGCCCCATTGTATGAGGTCTTCCATCAACTAGTGCAACGTTATTAATCGTAAAGCTTTCTTGCAGCGGAGTGTGCTTAAAAAGTTGCGCAAGAACAGCGTTTGGATCAAATCCTGTTTTTATTTCTATTACGATTCGCGTTCCATTGTGCCTATCTGTTAAGTCTATTGCTCCAGATATTCCGTCTAGTTTGCGCGCTTTTATGCCTTGAGATATGCGCTCGAGCACTCGCTCCGGGCCAACCATAAATGGCAATTCTGTAACAATAATCGCCTTTTTGCGCGCTGTAACGTTTTCAATATGCGTTTTCGATCTAGTTGTAAAAGCGCCTCTTCCAGTTTCGTACGCTTCGCGGATTCCACTTCGTCCAATAATTATGCCGCCGCCTGGCCAGTCTGGACCTGGAACTATTTGCATTAAATCGTCTAGGGTAGCATTTGTATGCTTCATAACGTATTTCGCTGCAGCTACGACTTCGCCAAGATTGTGAGTAGCCATATTTGTGGCCATTCCAACTGCGATTCCAGAAGCTCCGTTTACAAGCAAGTTTGGTATAGCGGCAGGCAGAACAGTTGGTTCTTTTAGCTTATTGTCATAGTTTGGAGCAAAGTCAACAGTGTCTTCGTTTATATCTGCATTCATTCCAAGTGCTGCTGGAGCTAGTCGCGCTTCCGTGTACCTAGATGCTGCAGGACCGTCGTCTAAGGAACCAAAGTTTCCATGACCGTCAACCAGAGGGAGTCTAAGAGAAAATGGCTGAGCCAAACGCACCATTGCCTCGTAAATTGCGGAATCTCCATGCGGATGCAGTTTTCCCATAACTTCGCCTACAACGCGAGCAGACTTCATGTATGCGTGTTCTGGGGTAAGGTTCATGTTTCCCATTTGATACACGATTCTGCGCTGTACAGGCTTCATTCCGTCTCTAGCGTCTGGCAATGCGCGCGCGTAAATCACCGAGTATGCGTATTCGAGGAATGATTTGCTCATTTCTTCGTTAAGCGGCGTTTCAACAATGTTTTCCTTAACCTTTCTAGGGTCGAAGGTTTGTTTTGCTGATTTGCTGCGTGAAGGCATGGTTTTGAACTCCTTGAAGTGATTTACAAGCCTTTATAATACCAATTTATGTGCACAAAACTTTGTTAAATGCTTATTTTATGCTTATTTTACTCATAGTCTGTTATGCATTATTCATGATTTTGTATAGTTTGTGTTTTGACTACAATGTTGCTTATGAGTATTGAGATTCCGTCTGTGGATGATTTGCTGAATTTTGTTGATGATTCGTGTAATTCCGATCTTCGTTTGTCTGCGATTCTTCCAGCAGTAAGCTCTTCGATTGATGCTTCGATTAGTACAGCTGTTTATAATGATCCTGATACTGCGCGCATTAGTCTTGGATTTCCGAAGTCACAGAGTGCTGTTGTTGTGCTTGTAGACGGACTTGGCTATTGGAATCTTGCTATTAGAAAAGGTCATGCTCCTTATTTGCGCTATCTTCTTAACGATTGCGCAAATCAGCGTCCAATAAAGACTTGTATTCCGAGTACTACGGTTGCGGCAATGGCAACTTTTGGCACTGGAACATGCCCTGGTCTTACTGCAATGACGGGATACACGCAAAAAAATCCTAAAACGGGGGCATTATGTCAATTAATCCAATTTAGGGATGCTCCAGATCCATTAGATTTGCAACGCCAGCCTACAATATTTGAGTCGCTTTCTAATTTAGGTGTTAGAGCGAATCATGTAAGTCTTTCAAAATTTGAGGATTCTCCTCTAACTCAAGCAGCTTTTAGGGGAGCTAAATTCATAAGTGGATCAACTCCTAGAGCAAGAATTATGAATGCTGCCAATAGTACTAAAACGCCTGGTTTAACATATTTGTACCTTAGAGATATTGATAAAGTTGGTCACAATTACGGTTGGAAATCTGAGAATTGGGTTTCAGCTTTTGAGCAGATAGACGCGCAACTGAGTCTTTTAAAAAAGAATTGTCAAAAAGGCACTTTGATTGTTATTACTGCAGACCATGGAATGATTGAATCAAATCCAGATTTGAAAATAGATATTGCGAAAGATAGTCGTCTTACTAAAGGAGTGAAGCTTGTTGGGGGAGAGCCTAGGTCTGTTATGCTTTACGCGGAAGATGGCGAAAATCCAGATGACATTGCGTTAAGATGGTCTAACGTTTTGCAAGATAAAGCGCGTGTAAGAACTAAAGAGCAAGCTGTTAAAGATGGTGTTTTTGGGAAAGTCAGCCCGTTAGCATTAAGCGTCATAGGTGATGTTCTTGTTCAAGCAAAGTCATCTGTAACTATAGTGGATTCCAGGATAGAAACAGAAAAAGCCATGAACTTACCAAGCGTTCATGGCTCTATGAGTCACATGGAAATGGATATTCCATGCTTAGTTGATATAGCTTGATTTATGATCAATTAAGCCTCTCCAAAAAGAATCTCATCCCAACTAGGAACAGCAGCTCTCGTGCTCTTCTTAGCCCTAGTATGCTCGTTCATATACTGTTTTGGTTCAGTTTTTGGAGTTTCTATAGCAACTGTTTTATCTGCTTGAACATGCGCATCTTCAGAATCTGATCCAAAAGTGTTTGATTTAGAATTTGCATATTTGCTTTTTGCAGAAGCAGAATTGGAAGAATCGACTACCGCATTTTCACTAGAATTATCTTGTGAAATGTTTGCGCTCGTATTTTCGCTACTATCTTCATTTTCTGAATTTTCTTTAGACTTATAGATTCCAGAATTAGAAGAAGAGTTTGCAATATTTGCAGCAGTTTCTGCGGCTTCTATGTTTTTTACGTTTGCAGAAGACTGTTCTGTATTATCTGGATTGTTAGATGGAGTAGAGTTTGATACCAAATCGCTTAGAATTGGATTTTCTGTATAACCATCTAAAGAATTATTAGTATTGTTGCTGTTTTGTTCTTTTTGTGCAGCCTCTGTTTGAATAGCAACATTTGCAAGATTAACGCTATTCCTTGATTCCCACTGACTCACAGCACGTTCTATTCTTGCAGAACGAATCGAATTTCCTGGAAGCTCATCATTTGCGAATGGGAAGTTTATGCTTACTGTGTCTCTATAAGCTCCTCCAAACTGTGATTTTTTAGAAGAAGAATCATTGTTCATGATTTCTTCGCCAAGCAACAATCTAGATGAAGGGTTTGCGCACGTAATAGAGTTGTCGTGCATATTCCAAGTCCACTCTGCTTTTATTGTTCGAGTAGCAGTGTTGAACTCTGCTGTTATAAGCCATGGTTCAAGTCCGCGTCTTGTGGCACGCCATTTTACAGTTTCCATTCCAATATGTGCTTTTGCGAGAGTTCGTTCGATCAAATCTGAAATAGTTCTCATATTGCTTTGTTTTGGAGCTGGAACTGTTAAGAATTGCTCAATAGCGTACTGTTTTTCTGTTTCAACGCCACTAGAGAATCTTTTAACTTGAGATTCGCTTACGTTATATCGCTTTGCAACATGTTCTGGATCGACGCCAGCACGTATCAGTGCTTGTATCTGAGATATAGGTAGTGTTGCCGTGGTAGCAGCTGGCGAATCATCAGATTTACCAATAGAATTAACTGTGTTTTGATTATCGCCACCAACATTTGTTAGTTTTTTTGATTCGGCAATCGCGCGCTCCAGCGTGTCGTCAACATGAATTTTTAACGGCGTGTTTTCAAAAATAAAAATTAAATCGCCATTATTATCCACATGATCGAAACTCGCCTCTTTTGGCGGATTTTCAAGCATTGTGCACCACTTTCCTCGCTTTTAACGCTACTTATAACATACTTTAGTCCATAGTCTGCCTTCTTTGCCATTTTCTATGAATAAAAAAGCGAGTATTCTATGCGGGGTAGCTTTCATGTATGCTATGCGCGTAGGTAGCTTTTATTAGATAGCTAAAAGTATAAAAGTAGATTTAGTAAGTAGTTTTAAAAACGAAAGGACCATAATGGCACAGGATTATGATTCTCCTCGTAGTAAAGACGAAGACGAGGAGTCATTGGAAGCGTTGAGTAAGGGTTCACAAAGCTCTGCTAACGATATAGACGATGATGAGAATGCTATTGCAGAAGATTACGAGTTGCCAGGTGCAGATTTAAGCAATGAAGATGCGTCTGTTACAGTAATACCAATGCAGGGTGATGAATTTATTTGCTCAGAGTGTTTCCTCGTAAAGCATCGTAGTCAGCTTGCACAAATGTCTCAAGATGGTCAGCCAGTTTGTAAGGAGTGCGCAGCCTAATGTCTTATGACGAGACCTACACTGGTCCAGAACAGGTAGAAGTTCTTATCAAGTATTTGGATAATTTGAATGATACTGATAGTAATCAGCCTGCTATGGAACATATTTCTTACGCTCATGCTGGAGATGCTGGGGCGGATTTACGAACTACGCAAGATGTGACTTTGCGCCCATTTGAACGTGCTCTGGTTCCAACTGGTGTTGCTATAGCTTTGCCAGCTGGATACGTTGCTCTAGTTCATCCGCGTTCTGGTCTCGCTGTAAAACAAGGTGTTACAGTTCTTAACGCGCCAGGAACCGTTGATGCTGGGTATCGCGGTGAAATTAAGGTTCCGTTGATAAATATGGATCCGAACAATACTGTGCAGTTCCATCGTGGAGATCGTATAGCTCAACTAGTTATCCAGCGTTATGTTGAAGCTAATTTTATTGAAGCAAATAAGCTTCCAGGATCAGATAGATCTACAAAAGGATTTGGATCTACTGGAGTGCAATAAATTACATAAATCCGGCCAGAGCTAAGTTTATTAGACTGAGTCGGATTTATTGTATTTAATATTAAGTTTATTGTGTTTAATATTAGACATGTAGATTATTGTATGATTTAGCTTGTTTTACAAGGTAGGATAGTAACTATAAATCGGGAGGTGATATTCGATGGGTGAAAATCAAGACGACATTAAGGTCGCTAACATGCTCGGATGTGAAATTAGCGAAGATATGCGAGACCCATTGTGCCCAATATTGCGAATGTGTAAGTGGCATCATCCCGATGAGAATATGGAGATTTTGCACAAAGCTTATGCTAGAGCCGTAAAACAGCATACTGGTCAAAGGCGTAAATCCGGCGAACCATATATTATTCATCCTCTTGCTGTTGCTCAGATTTTAGCTGACCTAGGAATGGGTCCTATAGTTGTTGCTGCAGGGTTATTGCACGATACTGTTGAAGATACTGATTATACGCTAGAAGAGTGTAGGGCTGATTTTGGTGATACTGTTGCAGGATTAGTCGACGGTGTTACAAAAATATCAAAAATGGAATATGGAGAAAGCGCTCAGGCGGAAACAATCAGAAAAATGGTTGTTGCAATGAGCCGAGATGTGCGAGTGTTGGTGGTAAAACTTGCAGATCGTTTGCATAACGCTCGTACATGGAGATACGTTAAGCCATCTAGCTCACATAAAAAGGCTCGTGAAACTCTAGATGTTTACGCTCCTCTTGCAAATCGACTCGGCATGAACGCAATTAAAACAGAGCTTGAAGAGCTAAGCTTTAAAGTTTTATATCCAAAAATTTATAACGAAATAGTAGTTTTAGTTGCTCGTAGAGCTGGTCAACGTGAAGTTTATTTGCGTCAAATTCTAGAAGAAATCAATGAAGATTTAAACCAGCAACATGTAAAAGCTTCTGTTAAGGGGCGTCCAAAAGATTATTTTTCAATCTATCAAAAGATGATTGTTCGCGGTCATGATTTTGAAAATATTTACGATCTTGTAGGTGTGCGAATAATCGTTGATTCTATTCGAGACTGTTATGCTGCATTAGGTGCAGTTCATGCGCGCTGGAGTCCTGTTCCTGGACGTTTTAAGGACTATATAGCAACGCCTAAGCTAAATATGTACCAAAGCTTGCACACTACTGTTGTAGGTCCTGGTGGAAAGCCTGTGGAGATTCAGATTCGCACATGGGACATGCATAGGCGTGCTGAATTTGGTATTGCTGCTCACTGGAAGTATAAGGCAAACGGACAAGCTGGTCGCGCTTTAAGCAAGCCAGATAAAGGTGATGTTAAGCGTGAACAAGAAGAAAACAAAGAGCTTAGCGAATTAGATAATTTAAAGTGGATTCAGCAGCTTGCAGATTGGACCAGTGAAACGCCAGATTCTGACGAATTCTTGGGTTCCTTAAAGCAAGATCTTGGAGCTTCGGAAGTCTACGTGTTTACTCCAAAGGGAAGTATTGTTGCTCTTCCGCAAGATGCAACTCCAGTTGACTTTGCTTATTCTGTGCATACTGAGGTTGGTCACAGAATGATGGGCGCTCGCGTAAATGGAAAGCTTGTGCCACTTGACACTAAGCTTAACAATGGCGATACTGTAGAAGTTCTTACATCAAAGTCTGATACTGCTGGTCCTTCAAGAGATTGGCTCAGCTTTGTAAAAAGCCCTAGAGCTAGAAATAAGATTCGTCAATGGTTTAGCAAGGAACGCCGTTCGGAGGCGATTGAAGAGGGTAAAGACGAGCTTACGCGAGCTATGCGTAAACGTAATTTGCCTTTATCTACTTTACTTACTCCACAAGCGTTAATAGGTGTTGCAGAAGAGCTTAATATAACTGCTAATGTAGAAGCTGTTTACGCCGCAATTGGCGAAGGTCAAGTTTCCACTCAAAACGTTATTTCTCGTCTTGTTAAAGATGCTGGTAGTGAAGAAGTAGCTGAAGAAGCTCAGGAAGAAGCACTTCCGCTTAGGAGAGTTGAGCGTAATCGCAAATCTAATGGTGTTCTTGGTGTTTCCGTAAAGGGCGTTGGAGATGTGTGGGTTAAACTTGCTCGCTGTTGCATGCCTGTTCCTGGAGATGACATTGTTGGTTTTATAACTAGAAATCAGGGTGTTTCTGTTCATAGAACGGATTGCCAGAATATGATTGATTTGCAAAAGTCACAGTCGGAGCGTGTTATTCCTGTTCAATGGACTAGCGATAAAGGCTTGTTCCTTGTTAAAGTTCAAGTAGAAGCTTTGGATCGTCAGCATTTGCTTTCGGATGTTACGCGAGTTCTTTCGGATCATGGTGTAAACATTCTTTCGGGAACGATTGCTACTGGAGATGACCGCGTTGCTACAAGTCAATTTACGTTTGAAATGGCAGATCCTCAGCATTTGAACACTCTTCTTGCTGCAATTCGTAAGATTGATGGTGTTTTTGACGTTTATAGAATTACGGGCGCAAAAGATAGTGCGGAACCGCGACTCAGAAAAATGGAACGCGACTAAACAAGAAAACCTAAACAATAAAACTTCCAGTCAAATAATGTTTTGGCTGGAAGTTTTATTATTGCAATTTTATATTATTTATGCTTTATTTTAATTAATGTTATTACTTAATAACCTCAATAGATATAATTCCAACTGGCTCTAGTGGGGCATCAGACCTATCTGTTGGAACAGATTCGAGCTTATCTACAACAGCTTTAGATTCATCATCCACGACTTCTCCAAAAATGGTGTGATGACCATCAAGCCAAGGAGTTGGCACGGTAGTTATAAAGAACTGAGATCCATTCGTGCCGTGTAAGCGTCCGTCTCGTCCGCGCTGTTTTCCAGCATTTGCCATTGCAAGAAGATACGGTTTATCAAACTTTAAGGATGGGTCAATCTCATCGTCAAATTCGTAGCCAGGACCACCCATTCCGTTTCCAAGAGGGCATCCGCCTTGAATCATAAAGTCTTTGATAATACGATGGAATGTCAAACCGTCATAGAATGGTTCGTTGGATTTTTCTCCCGTAAAAGGATTCATCCACTCTTTTGAACCAGTCGCCAAGTCAACGAAATTTTTTACTGTAATAGGCGCTTTATCGTCAAAAAGATTAATCTTTATATCGCCTTCGGACGTATGCATATTGATAAGTGTCATAATGCGATTTTCCCATATGTTAAAGACTGTTCAAAACTGTTGCAAATAAAACTGTTGCAAATAAAAATAAGGCGAGCTTGAGCAGGATTAATCTTGCATTAACTCGCCTTATTTTCGTAATATCAAAACTTTAGAAACATAGATACTCTACGCTTTGGCGCTTTGATACAACGTTGAACCAGCTTCCTGGAACTTTTTACTCATCTCTTTCATACCCTCGGCAATAGCCTGACTGCGGGCTTCTTCAACAAGTTGTTCTTGTTGATCTGCGCCACCGAAACGCTTGCGAATATTCTGAGAAATAGCCATTGAGCAGAATTTTGGTCCACACATGGAACAGAAGTGAGCCATTTTTGCTGGCTCTGCTGGAAGCGTTTCGTCATGGAAAGCGATAGCGGTATCTGGATCGTAGCTTAAATTAAACTGATCCAGCCAGCGAAACTCGAAACGAGCCTTGCTTATAGCGTTATCTCTATCCATGGCATGCGGATGATGCTTAGCAAGATCCGCAGCGTGACAAGCAATCTTATAAGCAATAACACCTTGCTTAACGTCATCCTTATTAGGAAGTCCTAAATGCTCTTTAGGAGTGACGTAGCAAAGCATTGCTGTGCCATAACGAGCGATTTCAACGCCGCCGATAGCGGAAGTAATGTGATCATATCCTGGTGCAGTATCGGTTGTTAAAGGACCAAGAGTATAGAATGGAGCATTCTGGCAAATCGCTTTCTCCATTTCAATATTCATGCGTACCGTATCAAATGGTACGTGTCCTGGTCCTTCAATCATAACCTGAACATCGTGTTGCCAAGCAATCTTAGTAAGTTCACCAAGCGTCATAAGCTCGGAAAGCTGAGCAGCATCGTTTGCATCAGCCAAGCTTCCTGGTCGTAAACCATCTCCCAAAGAGAATGCGACATCGTACTTGGCAAAAATCTCACATAATTCTTCGAAGTGAGTGTATAAGAAGCTTTCTTGATGGTGTTGTAAGCACCATTCAGCCATAATTGAGCCGCCTCGAGAAACAATACCAGTTACGCGGTTTGCAGTAAGAGGCACGTAGCGAAGAAGTACGCCTGCGTGAATAGTCATGTAGTCAACGCCTTGCTCGCACTGTTCAATAACAGTGTCGCGGAAAAGCTCCCAGCTGAGCTTAGAAGCATCATCCTCAACTTTTTCCAAAGCTTGATACATTGGCACGGTACCAATCGGAACAGGGGAGTTACGCAAAATCCACTCGCGAGTTGTGTGAATATCGTTACCTGTGGAAAGATCCATAACGGTATCCGCGCCCCACTTAGTAGCCCACGTAAGTTTTTCTACTTCTTCGTCAATAGAAGATGTTACAGCAGAATTACCCATGTTTGCGTTTAGCTTAGTTAAGAAGCGAGAACCAATAATCATAGGTTCTGCTTCAGGGTGGTTGATATTGCAAGGAATCACAGCGCGACCAAATGCAACTTCAGAGCGAACAAGTTCCACATCGCAATTTTCGCGAGTAGCAACATACTGCATTTCTGGAGTGACAATTCCATGACGCGCGTACCACATTTGGGTAATAGGATGATCTGCAGCCTTCATTGGCTTATGAGTGCGACCACGCCACTCTTTTGAAGCTTTACCGCGCTTAATAGCTCGCTTGCCGTCATCTTGAAGATTTCGACTACGACCTTCATATTCAACAACATCGCCACGATCTCTAATCCAATCAAGACGAAGAGGAGCCAAGCCTTCCTTAGGATCGCACTTAGGTCCCTCTGTGTTGTAATCCTTAAATGGTGGGTTAGGACCAACGCCTGGAGTATCAGAAAGCTTAATTTCTGTATACGGCACTTCCAAATCGTAAGAACCATATTCATATTCAAAGTGAACTGGCGTAGTTTTACGAATATGAGCTTTGTCCCTCTGAGTACATCCGCGAGAAGCAATATCAACGCGCTGTTGCTTTGCTAATTTTGCAGCATCTTTTGCTTCTTTAGCATTAATGAACTTTGGCGTATTGTTAGCTTTCTCATCAGCTTTTTCCTGAACTATAACGCGTTTTGCATAACCGTGCTTTTGATTGCCGCGAATGTGCGTAAAGCGTTCCACGAATTCACTCATAGTGGATTCTGGTGTTTCGCTTGCGTACAATGCTTCAGATACAAACAATCCTGCAGCCTTACTGCGAGCAATCATGTCAACATCTTCTAAAGATGTTCTTCCTCCAACAAGTACTGGAAAATCGCTTGCTGAGCAAATAGTATTAATCTTTGCTCCATCTAAAATAGTGTGATTTGGTTCTAATTCATAAGTTGGAGTAATGTTTTCGCAACCATCTTCTGGATTATGCATTGCCGTTACACAAATATAATCAATGCAGCCATCAGGAAGTTCATTAATAACCTTAACAAGACTTTCTGTTTCTACGGACAAGCCTATTATTGCGTCTTCTCCCAAAAGTGCTCGTGTTTCTTTAGGTTCCATGTCGCTTTGCGCAAGATGAACTCCATCGACTTTAATTCCTTGATTTCTTGCCTGCCAGACAACGTCAACTCTTCCGTCTATTACGAAAGTTACTGAATCACATTTATCGTTATCTTCTATGATTTGTGCAATATCTCGTGCGATTGATGTGATTTCTTTTGCGCTTTCATCCGCACAATTAAGCCTTATAAATGTTGATCCTGCGCGTAAAGAGTCGTCAACTATATCCGTGAGTGCGCGACTTTTGCATAGTTTAGGATTTGCAATAAAACATGTGTTTAGGTTGAACTGGTCACGCATTGATGCGTATGGATAGTTTGAGGTCATACTTAATCGTTGCTCCCTACGTTGTATTAACTAACAGGTTCGAAGGGTCAGGTTTTTCACCTATCTCAGCCTTCTTTAAAAAGAAAGCACCCCTGCAAAATGTTGTGACTCAGACATTCTACATTATTTGGTATCTTTTCAATAAATCGTAGGCATGTTGAATGGTTGATCATTTGATAAATAGAAAATCCTAGAAGCGATTAATAGATTTTACTGTATCTTACGCTACTAGGATTTTATTTGTGACTTTTTTATTTGTGACTTTTTATTGGATATTATCGACGTTCATGATGGTTGATTTTATTGGATATTAAATCTCCAACAGTTTGTACTACTTGCACAAGAAGAATACAGAAAATAACAGCAACACTCATAACATCGTATTGGTAACGCTGATATCCGTAGCGAATTGCAATATCTCCTAGACCGCCTGCGCCAACAGTTCCAGCCATTGCAGAGAATCCAAAAAGTGTAATGAAAGTCAATGCCGCTCCACGAATTAATGAAGGCAAGCTTTCAAAAAGCAATACTTTGAATACTATTTGCGTATTGCTTGCGCCAAAACTTTGTGCAGCTTCTATAAGACTTCCATCAACTTCTGCAAGAGATTGCTCAACAATTCGCGCTACGAATGGTGCAGCTGTTAAAACAAGAGGAACAATAGCGCCAGAAACTCCCAAAGACGTTCCAACAATAAGTCTAGTAAGTGGAATTATTGCAACAAGTAGGATTATAAACGGTATTGAGCGAACAATATTTACAATCCAACCTAAAACCGCATTCAAATATGAGTTAGGACGTATTCCTTGTTTTGCGCTTGTTATAAGAAGAACTCCTATTGGTAATCCTATTACGTATGCGAATAGTGTAGATATTGAAGTCATAGATATTGTATCTTTTGTGCCTTCAATAAGTAGTTCTCCATATTCGTCTATAAATTGTGAAATATTTTCTGGCATTTTTATTTCACCCCATTGTTTGTTGCGCTATTAGTGGTTATTTCATTTTCGGAATTACTATTATTGGATTTAGTTCCCCTATGGTTTTCAACATGTTCGTCTGCAATAAGCGTTTTTAAAATATTGCTTTGAGGATTTTTGAAAAGTGTTGAAGTGTCACCGATCTCTACGATTTTTCCGCCGTCAATCATAGCAACCCTATCGCAAATATTTCTTGCTACTGCTAACGAGTGAGTAATAATAACCAGTGTTACGTTAAGATCTCGGTTGATTCTTCTAAGCAAGTCAAGTATTTGTGCTGTAGTTGTTGAATCCAAGGCGCTTGTTGCTTCGTCACAAAGCATTATAGAAGGATTATTAGCAAGTGCTCTCGCTATTGCAACTCTTTGCTGTTGTCCGCCAGAAAGCTGAACAGGGTAGCGGTTTGCTAAATCTTTTAATCCAACTAAATCGAGTAAATACTTTGCTCGTTCTTCTCTTTTTTCTTTAGGAGTGTTGTTTAGTTCCAAAGGAAAAGTCACATTTTGTAACACAGTTCGCTGTTGAAAAAGACTAAAGTTTTGGAAAATCATTCCAATATTCGATCTTATTTTAGATAAATCTCTATTTTTGGCGTCCGTAATATCTTTTCCGTCTATTAGCACTCTTCCAGATGTTGGACGTTCTAACAAGTTCATGCATCTGACTAATGATGATTTTCCAGCTCCAGAAGATCCCAAAATACCAAATACTTCGCCTGATTCAATAGTTAAATTAATATCGTTAAGTGCTTCGTGCGATTGCTTACCACTTGAGTAAGTTTTATAAAGATGCTCAATTTGAATCATATTATCTCTCACTGATTTTGAAAAACAAGCATGAGGCATGCGCCTCTATGCTTTTGTGAGTCACATGTCTCATACTTGTTTATGGTTAGAACACTGTAATCATCTTAGAAAACTGGCAAAACAGCGCCGTTGTAGTTTTTCTTTATAAAATCACGAACTGCATCTGTTTTTAACGCTTTTACAAGAGCCTTGATTTTAGCAAGCTTTTCGGATCCTTTCTTAACAGCAATAATGTTTTCGTATGTTTTAGCAGCTACGCCTCCAACTTTTTCGCTTGTAAGAGGATCTTTAGTTGGGTTAAATCCAGCTTGAATAGCGTAGTTTCCGTTTAGAGCAGCTAAATCAACGTCCTTAACAACTGTTGGAACCAAAGCAGCGTCTATTTCCTTAAACTTTAGATTCTTTGGATTAGAAACAATATCTTTCTTTGTTGCGTTAACATCCTTTGGATTCTTTAGCTTAAGAAGACCTGCATCTTGCAAAAGAAGAAGTGCGCGAGCTTCGTTGGTTGGGTCGCTAGGAACCGCAACTGTTGCGCCATCTTTTAAGTCCTTAATTGTTTTAGTCTTTCCTGGGTAAAGTCCAAATGGTTCAAAGTGGATTCCAGCAATAGAAATAATATGCGTTCCTCTTTCTTTATTAAAGTTATCTAAGTATGGCAAATGCTGATGGTAGTTTGCGTCTGCTTCGCCTTCTTCTACAGCAGTATTTGGTTGCACGTAGTCAGTAAATTCCTTAACAACCAACTTATAGCCTTGTTTTTGCAAAATTGGCTTAACTACTTTGTTTAAAATATCGCTGTGAGGAGTTGGGGAAGCTGCAACCTTAATCACCTTATCGTCTTTAGTTGCTCCATTTGCAGAAGATCCGCATGCGCTTAGTGAAAGCCCCAAAATCGCAGTTAGTGCTGTAAAAGCTGCAATAATCTTTGTGTTCTTCTTTGTGATTTTCATATTTTTCCCCTTGTCCTTTAATGTTTTTTGTTCGTTGATTTTTTGTTTCTTAGCAACGGAATATCAATATATGCGATTTTGTATCTTCTTCGCTACCTATTTTCTATTTGTATAATTTATGACGAGTTAGCAATACTAATGAAATCAGGCAGATATGTGACAATTAATTTTTTATACTTGCGATTGATTTTTTGTTTTTCGCTTGTTTTTTATGATTGGCGTTTTGCGATTTTTCTGTTTAGTGGATGCTTTTATTGCAATATGACTTTATACAATGCGGCTTATGCAACATGGATTATAATAAAAACATGACTTCTTTGCGTTTAGCTTTAGCTCAAATTGACACTTGCGTTGGAAACATAAGCAAAAATACGGATGAAATATTGCGATTTTGCAAAGATGCAAGTAGTGGAAACGCTGATATTGTTGTGTTTCCAGAAATGACACTAACAGGGTATCCAATCGAAGACCTTGCTTTGCGTGCAACATTTAGAAAAGCAGCTAGCGACGCTGCTTACAGTCTTGCAAAAATCTTAAAAGATAGCGGATTAGCTGACTTATACGTTGTTGTTGGAACAGTTGGTGTAGACGATGAATTAGGTAAGCCAAGAAATCGTTTACTTGTTATTCATGATGGAAAAGTGGAGCTTGTTTATGACAAGCATTTCTTACCAAATTATGGCGTTTTTGACGAATTTAGAATTTTCTCTTCTGGAGATGATTGCGGAATTCTAAACGTTAAAGGCGCAAAATTAGGATTTGCGATTTGCGAAGACATTTGGCAAGATGGCGGCCCAGTTGCGCGTCTTTCTAAAGAGGGGATTGATGTTTTAGTAACAATCAACGGTTCTCCGTACGAAGAAGGCAAAACAGATATTCGCTTAAAGCTGGCGCAAAAGCGTGCAAAAGAGCTTAATGCTCCTCTTGTTTACGTAAATCAAGTTGGTGCTCAAGATGATCTTGTTTTTGATGGCGGCAGTTTTGTAGTAAACGCAGATGGATCCCTGATCGAGCGTTCTAAAATGTTTGATCAAGACTTAAGTTTTGTTGATTTTAATACAGATTTAGATGCACAAAAGTGCTCAACGATTGCTCAAAAATTAGACCCAGACGAAGAAGTTTATTGCGCATGTGTTTTAGGACTTAGAGATTATATGCGCAAAAACGGATTTAAGGGCGTTTGCTTAGGACTTTCTGGCGGAATTGACTCTGCGCTAGTTGCAACTATGGCGGCAGATGCTTGCGGAGGGCAAAACGTTTGGGGAATCTCAATGCCAAGCATGTATTCTTCGCTTGGTTCTAAAGACGACGCTTGCGATTTAGCTAAGCGACTTGGAGCACATTACGATATTCAGCCTATTGAGCCACTTTTTAAGTCATTCCAAAATCAGCTTGATTTACAAGGTGTTGCTGCAGAGAATTTGCAAGCGCGAGTTAGAGGCGTGATTGTTATGGCGTACTCTAATTCAAAAGGTTTGCTGGCTCTAGCTACTGGTAATAAGTCGGAGCTTGCATGCGGTTATTCTACGATTTATGGAGATGCAGTAGGAGGGTATGCTCCTATTAAAGATTTGTTTAAGACTCGCGTTTGGGCGCTTTCTAGATGGCGAAATCGTGCTGCTCAAAATGGAGTAGGTCTTGGAATGTTACCTATTGCAGGAAGAGAAGATTTTCCTAAAGACAATGCTCCAAAAGATGGCATTCTTATACCTGTAAACTCGATTATTAAGCCTCCAAGCGCAGAGCTAAGACCAGGGCAAAAGGATTCTGATTCTTTGCCAGAATACGATTTGCTAGATAAAGTGTTGGAAGCTCATATTGAGCTTGCTCATGGTCGCGCAGATTTGCTTGCAGATGGTTTTGATGAGCGCACAGTTAATACAGTTATTAGGCTTGTAGACCGCGCAGAATGGAAGCGTAGGCAGTATCCGTTAGGGCCAAAAGTTAGTGCGATTGCGTTTGGAAGAGATAGGCGAATTCCAGTAACAACCGCGTTTAGAGAGTAGACGAAATCTTGGATACGTCTTGGGAAAAGTCGCAAGCATCCGTTGATTAACTACATATTGCATATGCGCTAGTTTGAGTATTCAAACTAGCGTTTTTTACTAAATTGAATACATAAAAGCATAAAATGTGAGGTAACTCACTTTAAAATAGTAAAAAATCGACGTGTACTGTTTAAACATTGCTTTAACATAGTAGAGAAGACGGCGTGAAGAAGCGTCGTGGATACGAAAGGAGTCAAATATGGCATCAGTGGATGCATCCGTTCTCACCGAAGAGGATCTTCGTGCAAAAGCGTGGGATGGATTTACAAGCGGCAATTGGGAAAAAGATATTGACGTACGCGACTTTATTTTAAAGAACTACACCCCATACGAAGGCGACGAATCCTTCTTGGCGAATGCTACCGAGAAAACGAAGCATATGTGGAAGTATCTCGATGACAATTACTTGGCAGTTGAGCGTGAGCGCCGCGTATACGACGTTGAAACTCATATTCCAGCAGGCATTGACGCAATGCCAGCAGGCTACATTGAAAGCCCAGAAGTAGATAACGTAATCGTCGGTTTGCAAACTGACGAACCTTGCAAGCGCGCTATGATGCCAAACGGTGGTTGGCGAATGGTTGAGCAGGCTATTAAGGAAGCCGGCAAGGAAGTAGATCCAGAAATTAAGAAGATTTTCACCGTTTATCGCAAGACTCATAACGATGGCGTGTTTGGTGTTTACACCAAGAATATTAAGATTGCTCGCCACAATAAGATTTTGACTGGTTTGCCAGACGCTTATGGTCGTGGTCGTATTATCGGTGATTATCGTCGCGTGGCTCTTTACGGCGTAAACATGCTTATTGAGTTCAAGAAGCGCGATAAGGATTCGATTCCATACCGCAACGACTTTACTGAGACCGAGATTGAGCATTGGATTCGCTTCCGCGAAGAGCACGATGAGCAAATCAAGGCTTTGAAGCAGCTTATCAACTTGGGTAACGAGTACGGCTTGGATTTGAGCCGCCCAGCTCAAACCGCTAAGGAAGCTGTTCAGTGGACTTACATGGGCTATCTTGCTTCTGTTAAGAGCCAGGATGGCGCTGCAATGAGCTTCGGACGTGTTTCCGCATTCTTCGATTGCTACTTTGAGCGTGATTTGAAGGCTGGATTAATCAACGAAACCGATGCTCAGGAAATCATTGATGCTTTGGTTATGAAGCTTCGTATTGTTCGCTTCTTGCGTACTAAGGATTACGACGCAATCTTCTCTGGAGATCCATATTGGGCAACTTGGTCCGATGCTGGCTTCAGCGATGATGGTCGCACATTTGTTACTAAGACTTCGTTCCGTTTGCTCAACACTTTGACTCTTGAGCATCTTGGGCCAGGTCCTGAGCCAAACATCACTATTTTCTGGGATCCAAAGCTTCCAGAAGCCTACAAGCGTTTCTGCGCACAAATCTCTATCGACACTTCTGCAATTCAGTACGAGTCCGATAAAGATATTCGTGAGCACTGGGGCGATGACGCTGCTATTGCTTGCTGCGTTTCCCCAATGCGCGTTGGTAAGCAAATGCAGTTCTTCGCTGCTCGCGTTAACTCCGCAAAGGCTTTGCTCTACGCGATTAACGGTGGTCGCGATGAAATGACTGGCATGCAGGTTATTGATAAGGGTGTTATTGACCCAATCAAGCCAGAAGCCGACGGAACTCTTGACTACGAGAAGGTTAAGGCCAATTACGAGAAGGCTTTGGAATGGCTTTCCGAAACCTACATTGAGGCTTTGAACATCATCCACTACATGCATGATAAGTACGCGTACGAGTCCATTGAGATGGCTTTGCACGATAGGGAAGTCTATCGTACACTCGGCTGCGGTATGTCTGGCTTGTCTATTGCTGCAGATTCCTTGGCTGCTTTGAAGTATGCAAAGGTTTACCCAATTTACAACAAGGATGCTAAGACCACTGAAGGTCATGAGTATGAGTACATCGAAGGCGCAGAAGACGACTTAATCGTTGGCTACAAGACGGTTGGAGAGTTCCCAATCTACGGTAACGATGACGATCGTGCTGATGACTTGGCAAAGTGGGTTGTAAGCACTGTTATGGGTCAGGTAAAGCGTTTGCCTGTGTACCGTAATGCTGTTCCAACTCAGTCTATCTTGACTATTACTTCTAACGTTGAATACGGCAAGAACACTGGTTCCTTCCCATCTGGTCACAAGAAGGGTACTCCTTACGCTCCAGGCGCAAACCCAGAAAATGGTATGGATTCTCACGGTATGCTTCCATCCATGTTCTCCGTTGGCAAGATTGACTATGATGATGCTCTCGATGGTATTTCTTTGACCAACACCATTACGCCAGATGGTTTGGGAAGAGATGAAGACGAGCGTATAACGAATTTGGTTGGTATTTTGGACGCTGGCAACGGTCACGGCTTGTACCACGCAAACATCAACGTTTTGCGCAAGGAACAGCTTGAAGACGCTGTTGAGCACCCAGAAAAGTATCCACACCTTACGGTTCGCGTTTCTGGCTACGCAGTGAACTTCGTAAAGCTCACTAAGGAGCAGCAGCTCGACGTTATTTCTCGTACATTCCACCAGGGTTCAGTTACTGACTGATTCTGATTGATTGCGAATGCCGCCGGGAGTGAGTAGGTTTTGCTCCTGGCGGCTTTTAAAATAAACGTAGTTTTTAAAATCGAATAAATTAAACCAAAGACGGTTATAGGAGGGCATATAGATGGTTGAAAACACAGCATTTCGTACCACGACTCAGCACATGTTAAAGGAGTCAAAAGAGTATGCCCGACAAACTTTAATGGGTGGTCTTTCTGGTTTTGAATCTCCAATTGGATTAGACAGAAAAGACCGCTTAGTTGCTCTTAAAACTGGCGATATTGGATTTGTGCATTCTTGGGATATTAATACTTCTGTTGATGGCCCTGGCACTCGTATGACTGTTTTTATGAGCGGCTGCCCACTTCGCTGCCAATATTGCCAAAATCCAGATACTTGGAAAATGCGCGATGGCAAGCCAGTCTACTTAGATGCAATGATTAAAAAAGTAGACCGTTATCAAAGTCTTTTTAAGGCAACTGGTGGCGGAATCACATTTTCTGGCGGCGAATCCATGATGCAACCAGCTTTTGTATCTAGAGTATTTCGTGCAGCAAAAGAAATGGGCGTGCATACTTGCTTAGATACTTCGGGCTTTTTGAATCGCAATTATACAGACGAAATGATTGACGACATTGATCTTTGCTTGCTAGATGTTAAATCTGGTATTGAAGAAACGTATAAAAAAGTAACTGGCGGCTTGCTTCAGCCAACTATTGACTTTGGTCAGCGCTTAGCGAAGGCTGGTAAGAAGATTTGGGTGCGTTTTGTGCTCGTTCCAGGTCTTACAGACAGTGAAGAAAATGTTGAAAAAGTTGCTGAGATTTGCGATTCGTTTGGAGATGCTGTTGAGCATATTGACGTGCTTGGATTCCATCAACTAGGCCGTCCAAAGTGGCATGAGCTTAGGATTCCGTACCCACTTGAGAATCAAAAAGGACCTTCTAGAGCATTAAAAGAGCGAGTTGTAAATCAGTTCAAAGACCACGGTTTTGTAGTGTATTAGACTGAACCTCGATGCGTTTTAGGCAATCTTTGTGTATTGTATTTTTTTGAAGGATTTTGTATAATTATACAAATACCCTTTTTAGAGAAAGGATACGCAATGAAGCGCAGAATAGGTTGTTGGATTGCATTAGCTTTTGCATTAGCGTTAGCTATTTTTGCACGGTGTAACGATCAGTTTGGCTTTGGCACAGCGCTTATTATTTTAATTGTTTTGCCGATAATTTTGTTGCCGATAAATATCGTTGCGGCTTTCGATAAGAAACCTCTTATCGAAGTGCCGATAATATCTATTGCTATAACTATTGCTACAGAACTTGCCACTTTCCCAATAAGAGATTTAGGTTTACATGCTCTCTACGTTATCCCAACAGTTTTAGTTTCGGCAGTCGCATTTACTCTTACTAGATTCCTTAAAACTAAACTTGTTAAGCGCATAAATGGAGAAATAGTAAATAATAAAACAGATTGATTATCTAAATGATTATTTAATTGATTATTTATTTTGATTAGTCGTAGTTGTGTGCGAAAGTTGAAGCCGTGTTAAAAGATGCACAATCTATAACACGGCTTAAATATTTTTTACGGATATTTTGCAAAAAATTGCAAGGCAAGATGCAAAAAGCGTAAGACTTTGGCTAGAGCATGCAAATCGGGAGGCGTTCTTGAATAAGGAACCAAAGCTCTTAAAAGAGCCTAGAGAAGGAGTTCCAGAAGTCATTGATACGCTTGAAGCATATAAAGAATATTGTAATTTGTTAGCATCAGGGTCGGGGTCTTTGGCTGCAGACGCAGAGCGCGCATCTGGTTTTAGATATGGTCACGAAGATTGGCTGATTCAGTTCAAACGCAAAGGTGCAGGAATTGGATTGCTGGACCCAATAGCGTTAGGAAAACTTGGCGTTGATTGGCATGAATTTAACAAGGCAGTAGGAGACGCGCCTTGGATTATTCACGATTCTATGCAAGATTTGCCAGGATTTTTCGATATTGGTTTGCGCCCGCGCGCCTTATTTGATACCGAGATTGCAGCTAAATTGCTTGGTAGAAAGCGATTTGGATTAAGCTCTGTAACTGAATATTATTTGGGGCTTACTCTTGCAAAAGAACATTCTGCAGCGGATTGGTCATATAGACCTCTTCCTAGAGATTGGCGAAATTACGCGGCTTTAGACGTTGAATTGCTAATCGAATTAGAAGAAGTAATGAGTGGCGAGTTAAAAAAGCAAGGCAAGCTTTTATGGGCAAATCAAGAGTTTGCACACTTATTAAGTAAAGGTGCGCAAAAGAAGGCTCCTCACCCAAATCCTTGGCTTAGAATATCTCATATAAGCGTTCTTATGCACGATAAAATCGGCTTAATGATTGCAAAAGAGCTTTGGCAAAAGCGAGATGAGCTTGCTTGTCAATACGATATTGCGCCAACTCTATTGCTTTCGGATGCTGCGATTATTGAAGCAGGAAAGCGAAAACCAAGTAATTCTAGGGAGTTTCGCTCAATTCGCATTCTTAACGAACGCGTTAGGATTCACACGGGCAGCGAGCAAGACAAGATGTTTGAACGTTATGCTCCGATTCAGCGCAAAATCAAGCCAAATGTGTGGAAAGTTGTTATAGAAGACGCGATTAGTCGCGCTAAAAGTGGGGAAGTTGCTATTGTTTCTAAGCTTGATGATTCAAGTAGTAAATATGGCAATTACAACGATTCTGGCGATTCTGACAATTCTGCGGATGCTGGCGATTCTGCGGATTCTAGCGACGCACAAGAATCGCAAGCAGCTCCACGATCTATGAAGTATTGGCGTGATCATCATCCCAAAAGATATGAGCGCTTACAAAATGTAAAGCAGTCTTTAATCAAGATTGCAGAAGATACGCATACTCCTACAGAAATCATTATTAAACCGCAAATTATTCGCAATCTTTGTTGGCAAGATAATATTGAGCATATTAACGTTAAGGAGTTTCTTGTAGAGCAGGGCGCAAGAACGTGGCAAAGCGATTTAATTGCAGAGTCCGTAACTCGCGCTATTATGTAACGGTTGTGCCATATGGCAGAAGCTAGAAAACGTAATTTCAGGAGCATGAAGCGTGAAAATCAGCGTCAGGAATCTTGAGCCAACTAAGGTTAAGCTCACCATTACCGCAGATCTCGAAGATTTTGAGCCATTTATGGATCAGGCTCGTAAAGAGATCGCAAAGCAAATCAACGTGCCAGGTTTCCGTAAGGGACACGTACCAGGCAAGATTGTAGATCAGCGAGTTGGCTTCGGAGCTGTTGCCGGTGAAGCTGTAAATTCTGCTGTTCCAGAGCTTTATTCTAAGGCTTTGGAAGAAAAGAAGATTCGCCCAATGGATCAGCCAGAATTTGATGTTCAGGAAGTCCCAGAATCTGCTAAAGACGAACTTAAGCTTAAGTTTGTTGCAACTGTTGAGCGTCGTCCAGAGTTCAAGCTTAACAAGTTCAAGGGTGTAGAAATCGAAGTAGAAAAGCCAGAAGTTACAGACGAAGATGTTAATGCTCGTCTTGAGGCTTTGCGTCAGCGCTTCGGTACTCTTGTTGGTGTTGATCGCCCAGCTAAGAAGGGTGATTTTGCTAACATTGATTTGGAAGCTCGAATCGACGATGAGGTTGCTGATTCTCAGAATGGCGTGAGCTATGAGCTTGGTTCCAACACCATGCTTGATGGTTTGGATGAAGCTTTGGAAGGTCTTTCCGCTGGCGAAGAGACCACTTTTGAAGGCACTCTTGAGGCTGGAAAGAACCAGGGTAAAAAAGCTCAGGTTAAGGTGAAGGTTAACTCTGTTAAGACTCAGGAATTGCCAGAGCTTAATGATGACTTCGCTCAGGAAGCTTCTGAGTTTGATACTTTCGAAGAGCTTAAAGCTGATGTTCGTAAGTCTTGCGAGCAGGCAAATGAAGGCCGTCAGGCTACTATGGCTCGCGATGCCTTTATTGCTAAGATTCAGGAAGAGGTTGAGATTCCTGTACCAAAGGGTGTTAAAGAAAAGGCTGTTGCTGAACATCTTAAGGGTATGACTCCAGATCCTGAAAAGGCTACTAAAGAGCAGAAGGAAGAAGCTGAGAAGGCTGCAGAAAAGGAGCTTCGTGACCAAATGGTTCTCGACGCTTTGGCAGAAAGCCTCGATGTTTCTGTATCTCAGGCAGATGTCACTAACTTCTTGGTTTCTGTTGCTCAGCAGTATGGTATGGATCCAAGCCAGTTTATTAACGCTATTGTTCGTAATGGTCAGCTTGGTTCCGCTGTTCAGGAAGTTGCTCGTTCTAAGGGCTTGCTTGCTGGTATGCGTGCTGTGAAATTCGTTGCTGGTGGAGAGGCTATAGACTTGAGTGCTTTCTTAACGGAAGAAGAGGAGCCAGAAGACGAAAGCGTTAAAGCTGCTTCCGCTGCTGCTGCAGTAGCTGATGAGCTTACCTCTGAAAAGTAAGTTAGTATCTTCTATTAGATTTTAATCTAAGACCTAGTGGAGTTTAGCTCCGCTGGGTCTTACTTATATCTAATTAAATAATTACGATTATTATAGGAAAATCTTAAGAATTGCGAGACATTATGGATAATAGTGCTAAAACTAAGCATGAAGCTTGTTGCAGATTTGGCAGATTCGGTAAATCTTGCAAGTTATTTAGTTTTGCAATTCGTCTAGCGTGTTTTATTGCAGTCTCTGTTGCCCTTGGCGTTCTTATTGGCCTAGGAGCTACAGTTCTTACGCTTATTTTTTATGCTGTACAATACCTTGCTTTTGGCTCAATTGAATCTGCTAAAAACACTGTATTTTCAGCTCTTCCTTGGTATCGATACGTGCTACCTGGCACAATTGCTATGACTATTGCTGCACTGGCTTGGTATTTTTTGCGAAAAAGAGAAAATCCTCCTCGAATCGTTACTATTCCACAAGCCGTTAGTGGCAGTAGAATGCCAATTTTTTCTACTATTGCACATGTTTTATTGCAAATCGGCATTGTTGGCTCTGGAATTTCAATCGGAAGGGAAGTAGCTCCTAGAGAATTAGCTGCAATGATTGCTCAGCGTTGCAGCAGTATTTTTCATATGTCTGTTAAAACTCAGCGTATACTAGTTGCGTCTGCTGCAGGTGCTGGCTTGGCTGCAGTGTACCACGCGCCTTTAGCTGGCACCGTGCTTTCTTTAGGTTTGCTTAGTAAAACCCAAGGTTTTGGTTTTTATGCGTGGCTAAATCGCGAGAATGGCTCGCTAATAGATAATGCAGCTAAAAATATTGCGCGCTCGGAGCGTTTGCATTGCTTGCCTTTTGCTCTTGTTATGAATTATGTTGCTGCGTTTGTTGTTGAATTTTTATTGCATCATTCTAGATACTACAATATTTCGCAATTTTCTTGCGTGATTTCTTGGCAAATTTGCGTTTTAACTGTTGTTGTTGGTGCAGCGTGCGGCTTAGTTGGTTACGTTTTTCGCTTGGGTATTATTTGGTGTAGAACTCATGCTTTGCGTGGCATACAAATGCTGTGTTTTATGCCTGTAGCTGGCTTAGTTATTGGTGTTGCGGCTTGTTGGTTTCCGCATATTATGGGGAATGGTAGGTCGCTTTCTCAGCTTGCTTTTTCTGTAGCTAGTTTTCCGTATTTGGCAGAAAGTTCACATATTGTGACTATTTTATTGCTTCTTGCAATGATGAAAATGCTTGCGACTTTGTTGGTTTTGCGTTACGGTGCCTCTGGAGGCGTTTTGCAGCCGAGTATTTCGACTGGCGCTTGCTTTGGTGTGATTTTATACGCTATTTTTTCAACGTCTGCGCTTTCGCAAGTTTTTGACATTTCGCAAGTTTCTGCAATTTCTGTATCTATTATTGGCGCTGTTTCTTTACTTGCATCTTCCAGAAAAGCTCCAATTATGGCTTGGCTTTTAGTTGCTGAATTAGTAAATGCGCCGTTTGCATTACTTTTTCTTATGCTATTTGCTGCAATTGTGTCCAATTGCGTAGCTAATTGTGTTGAGCGATTTATTTCGCATTTTTTTGCGGTCACGCGCACACGATAGTCTAGATATATTCAAAATGTTTGTAAGGAGATAAGGTGACTGAGCTGTTTACGGCTTCTCCCATTATGCAAGAAGGGGAGCCACAAAATCCAATGGATTCGATTTTTAATCAACTTTTAAAGGATCGTATTATTTGGCTTGGTTCTGAAGTCAAGGATGAAAATGCTAATATCATCTGTGCACAGATGCTTATGCTAGCTGCGCAAGATCCTAAAAAAGATATTTGGCTTTATATAAATTCGCCTGGAGGGTCTATTACGGCAGGAATGGCGATTTATGATACTATGCAGCTTATTGAGCCAGATGTGGCTACTATTGCTGTGGGAATGGCTGCTTCTATGGGTCAGTTCTTACTGAGTTCTGGTACTCCTGGTAAGCGTTTTATTACATCTCATGCACGTGTTCTTATGCACCAGCCTTCTGGTGGCGTTGGCGGTACTGCAACTGATGTGCGTATTAATGCTGAGTTAATTATGGATATGAAGAAGACTCTTTCTGAGCTTACTGCGCAGCAGACTGGTCATACAGTTGAAGAAATTTACCGTGACAATGAGTATGATCATTGGTTTACTGCGCAGCAGGCTTTGGAGTATGGTTTTGTGGATAAGATTGTCACCACTCCAGCTTCTATGCGTGGGGAGGAGTGATTTTATATGGCAAGTGAAGAAGCAAAGTTTGTTGCACGCGCCCAGCGCTTGGGTGGATTTGGTCAAACCAGTGGTGTGTTTACGAATCGTTATGTTTTGCCTCAATTTGGCGAGCAGACTCCTTATGGTATGAAAACTCAAGATCCGTACACTAAGCTTTTTGAAGATCGTATTATTTTCATGGGTGTACAAGTTGATGACACTTCTGCTGATGACATTATGGCTCAGCTCTTGGTTCTAGAAAGCATGGATCCAAATAGGGATGTAATGATGTACATTAACTCTCCAGGCGGTTCTATGACAGCTATGACGGCAATTTACGACACTATGCAGTATATTAAGCCAGATGTTCAAACGGTGTGTTTAGGGCAAGCTGCTTCGGCTGCTGCGATTTTGCTTGCAGCTGGTTCTGCTGGTAAGCGTATGATTCTGCCAAATGCTCGTGTTCTTATTCATCAGCCTGCTATGGGTCAGGATTTTGGTAAGGCTACTGAGATAGAGCTTCAGGCTAAGGAAATGTTGCGTTTGCGCGAATGGTTGGAATCCACTCTTGCAAAGCATACTGGTCAGGATATTGAGCGTATTCGTAAAGATATTGAGGTGGATACGATTCTTACAGCTCCTCAGGCTAAAGAATACGGTATGGTAGATGAAGTTCTTGAACATAGGTCTTAAGTAGTTTTTACTTTTTAGATTTTTATGTTTTAGCTGCAACCCTTGGCGACACGCCAAGGGTTGTGTTTTTGTGAATATGGTTGTATATTAGTCAAGTTGCCGAAAACAAGGGAACGATTTCCTAAGGCTTCGGAAACATGCGCCAGTAGCCCAACGGATTAGAGCATCTGACTACGGATCAGAAGGTTGCAGGTTCGAATCCTGTCTGGCGCACAGGTGGCGCGGTGATTTTCACCGCGTTTTTTTTTATTCTGTTTTCCGCTTAACGCATACAAAATCATATTAGGTATAAAAAAACGAGGAACAAATCCAAAATTGGGAGCGTTCCTCGTTTGCTTGTAAGTCTTACGCTTATCGTTTAAACCTACTCAGTAACTGCCTTCTTGAGCAAAGAACCAGCGGAGATTCTAACACCGTAAGATGCAGGAATCTTAATGGTTTCGCCAGTGCGTGGGTTGCGGCCAGTGCGCTCAGCGCGCTTTACACGCTCAGCGGAGAACAGGCCAGTGAGCTTCAATCCTTCACCAGACTGCAAAGCCTCAACGAACACATCCTGGAATGCGTTGACAGCGGCCTCGGCCTGTGCCTTGGTAAGGTTGGACTTCTGAGCGATCTTCGAAACGAGATCAGACTTGTTGTATGCCATACAAGCATCCTTTGTGTTAGGGGCCTTCTCTTCCAAAGACCACTTTCACTCATAGATATTAATACATTTTCCCTACAAATGCGCGGTTTTTCGCCGTTTTTCCGAGATTTTTTTACGATTTTTTAGATTTTTTGCTTGATAAAATACTTTAAAATCGTAGAAATGCCTTATATAGGTTTATTTATACTATTATCAACTAAATAATCTTATATAATAAGAAAGTTGGTTTTTCAAGATTTTAAGCAGACCATACTAAGCTGTCTAGCTTTTTAAGCATATGTTACATGGTCTAAACTAATCCGCGGTTACTAAGACTTTTCATAGCAAAAGCGCCTATTGGTATTCTTAGCCAGTAGAACATGAGTCTGTAAAGTAGGGTAGCAGATAATGCGATAGTTGGATGAATTCCAACTGAGGTAAAAGCAAAAGTAAGTGAAGCTTCAACAGCTCCCAATCCACCTGGTGTAGGAACAGCGGAACCAGCAGTATTGGCAACTAGGAACAGTAGCACTGTTTCCCAAGGGTTTGCATAGTAGCCGAAAGCAAGAAGAGCTACCCAATATCCCAGTCCTGTTGCAAAAACAAGAATAAGACCGCCTACAGTGCCTTTAATGAGCTGTTTAGGGCTACTTATTAGCTCTTTAATCTGTTTACCATAATCTGAAAGAATAGGAAGATATCTTTTACGTATAAATTTTCGAATAGGTGTAATAATCATAAAAGTGCATATGATTAGCGTTACTATTCCTATTACTGTTATGAGCATGTGTGTAGGAATCATTCCAGAAAGCACATTTTTACCAGTAAAAATGCCTACGCAGAACATAACTAAAGCTGTAACAAGTGCTTGTAAAAGCCAAACTGCACTTGTAATGGCTGTGGCTTGAGCAGCCGAATACCCATTCTTTTTTATAATTTGCATGTTCACAAAGGCTGGTCCTACGCCAGCTGGCATGGAAACAGCTGTAAACCCAGAAGCAGCTTGTGATGTAAACAGAACGCCAGCAGAAGGGCGTGAATCGTCCATAAAAGATCCAACTGTAATCGCAGAACCTACCCAAGCTAGCAAGCTGAACGCAAAGCATAATAGAACCATTAATGTATCCGCGCGTTTAAGAGCAGATACAATTTCTTGAGGATGCCATTGTGTTGCAATAGCAGCCAGAGCTGCAACAATAAGAATCAGCGTAACGAAGAATCTAATATTAAAACGGGCTAATCGCACTGTATCATAATCTTCGTCATCTGTGTGCTCGCATACCTTTTCACCCAGCTTAGTTTTAAGTTCTTCAAACAATTTCTTATTCCAAGACGTTAATGCTCTAGTTGATGAAGGAATAGCAGCTTTTTGCATAAAAGGCATTATTTGAGCTAGCTTATCTGCGCCCCAAGTATTCATAGCAGCTTCTATAGCGCTACTTGTATCAATGCATGTTGCGATTATTGATAAAAGTTGTACTTTGTCTAAAGCAATATTGATGTCGTCGCTAGCCACATCGCCATTTTGCCATCCTGCAATAACCGGAGTTCCATCTTCTAGCCTTGCAAGTGTTTCTGGGCTTATTCTTCTATGTGTTATTCCTCGATTGTTTGCAATATCGAGGTAGCGCATAAGTCTTTCCGCATCTTTAATTGTAAGCGTGTTTAAATTGCATGGCACAAGTACATTATCGGTGTGGAATACCATTATTGAAGATTTTCCACAATCTGTTACTCCATAAACGTTTGCTGTAGCTAAGTGCAAGCTCCTAAGAACAAGAAGCATTGAAAGATGATGATGTATGGAGTGTCTTGCAGAACGATCTCGTCTAACTGGTATATCTATTAGCTTAATCCATTGCCATAGCTGATTTAGATATCCTGGCAAGTGAACCTGATTATCTAGAACCGAAATCACGTATCTTGTTCCATGAATATCAATCGCATCGTATAGCCTTGAATTTTCAATCAGATCGTCATCAAGGCTAGATTTCAGAACACCATTATGGTCTGTAGTTAGTGTACGTCTGTTTAATTGAACAAGATGAGTAATTCCAATATTTTCTAATGCGTCAACTATATCTTTTCCCCAAGCACCTTTGCTGCGAGTGCCTTTAATAAATCTGATTATTGTACCTATAGCGCGACCAATACACCAAGATGTTAAAACACCTGTTAGTGAATGCCATGATGTGACTATTAGTATAGGTGAAGCAATTATTAATGCTTGCCAAGATATTCTTACGACTTTACTATCTCGTCTAGGTCCACTAACGGTTAAAAAAGCAACTATTACCGCGTATATGTCTGGCAATAATTCAGTACCGTGACTGCTGGAAATCGAATTGAATGATGTAAATAGTGGAGCATTATTTAAAGCAGTGAGAAGATAAGAAATATACCATACTAGAGGATATGTTAATAGCAAGGTTAGTGTAGATATCGTTGTATCAATCCAACGTCTTGCGTTAATCATAGAAATTACTACGCTAGCTACTATGGCGATTGTAATTGCTTGCTGGAAAAGAGAAGATGGTAATCCAGTTACAATCCACACAATAATTTTTCCAGCATTTTTTGCATCGTGCTCTACGCCTGCGGTTGTGCCAGAAAAACACATTGTAAACAGTACAACCGCAGTTCCTAGTGCAATAGATATAATCGCGTAAATCAAGTCAGCCCAATTACGAACTAATTTAGGCCTCGTGTCATTAATAACCAAATTTTCTTCTACTTGCGATTGCATAACCACACCGTTTATTTATTAAATAAAATTTATCGAATAAAATCAACCAGCCTAGATGCAATACCAGTATAAGATTCTGGTGTAAGAGCTTTTAACCTATTTGCTGTTTCTGTATCAAAGTTTCTAGAAGATATAAACTTTTCAACATCTTGCCTAGAAATACTATGACCGCGCATTAATTCTTTAACCTGCTCATATGGGCGTTCCATTCCTTCTACGCCAGCAATTTCTTGAGCTCTCATAGCAGTTTGGATTGGTTCTCCAAGAACTTCCCAGTTGCTGTTAAGCTCTTCACTCATCATTTGCGTGTTTGGATGAATCGACTTTAAGCCTCCAAGAAGATTGTTTAAAGCAAGAAGAGCATAGCCGAATGCGGATCCAACGTTTCGTTGAGTAGTTGAATCTGTTAAGTCTCGCTGCCAACGGCTTTCGGTAAGAGTTGCGCAAAGAGTGTCGAAAAGTGCGCAAGAAATCTCAAGATTTGCTTCCGCGTTTTCAAATCGAATAGGATTCACTTTGTGAGGCATTGTGGAAGATCCTGTAGCTCCTTTAACTGGAACTTGTACAAAAACGCCGCGAGAAATGTACATCCACACGTCTACAGCAAGATTGTGAAGAATATGGTTAATATGACTTACTGTGCTGTAAAGCTCTGCTTGCCAATCGTGACTTTCGATTTGCGTTGTAAGAGGATTGAAACAAAGACCCATTCTATTTTCTACAAATTCTTTAGAAACGCTAAGCCAGTCGATATTAGGGAAAGCTGCAAGGTGAGCGCCAAAAGTTCCAGTAGCACCGTTTATTTTTCCAAGATATTCTTGGCAGCTAAGGTGTTTTAGCTGTCTATTTAGCCTGTAAACAAACACGGCAAGCTCTTTACCTAAAGTTGTAGGAGTGGCAGGCTGACCATGAGTGAGAGATAGCATTGGCATATCTCTATACTCTTGTGCTTTTTGGGTTAGGTAATCAACAATAGCTTTCAAATTTGGCGTGTATACGTTTTCAACCGCGTTTTTTACGCACCTCGCTATAGAAAGATTGTTTATATCTTCACTCGTGCATGCAAAATGAACTAATGTTTTAAGATTGCTAAGCTGGGTTTTATGCCCTAATACTTGCTCTGCTTTGTCTAACTCGTCGTCAATGTAGTATTCAACAGCTTTAACGTCGTGATGTGTTATAGCTTCGTGAGCTGCATGGCGTTTTATTCCTTCTGCTCCAAAATTTTCTGGAATTGCACGCAAATAATCGCATTCTTCATCTATTAAAGGATTTACGCCGTCTACAATGGTTTTGAATCCGTTTCCCTTGTATCCGTTTGCTAAAAGGATCATCCATTCAACCTCTACGCGCATGCGCTCGCGGTTTAAGGCTGGTTCGCTTAGAAATTCTACAAGATCAACAGTTTGATTGTGGTATCTTCCGTCTAGCGGAGTCAAAGCAATAGCAGGGCAAATATCAGTAAGCTTCATACTTTAAAGGTTACAGCATGGCATGAAACTACTAGGTGTTTTGAGCGGTTATTAGTTAATGGCGCATAGTTAATGGCTCATAATTCCTTGCCATAGTGTTGTTTCTTCTAATTCGTCACCTAGTGTTTTTCTAAAATGCTCTTCTTGCATTCGTATCTCTTTAGATCCAAGTTGATGAGCGTCTTCATAAGCTGCTTTATGATAATTCAAATCATGTGTGAGCGTTCCTTCTTCTGGTACATTTTTTACTAAGATTCCATCTTTTTCAAAAAGTTTTTCATTTTTATAACTTTTAGTTCTGTATTGTTTATTGTTTTTCTTATTATTTTCTTTATTTTTGTTTTGCGATTTTATTACATTTACAACAAGTGAATTGTATATTGCATTATGAGCTGTTTTAGGGGCGATTGTGCCATTGTGAGCAGTAGCGCTTTTCTTTGCAGTTCCATGTATTGTAACCCAATTATTTCTATTTGGATTAGATGCGCCATCTAAGGTAGGAACTAGTTCGTCTTCCATTTCTATGCTTGTGACCCAAGTTTTATTTGGTATTGGATGGTTTGCTATTGGAGATCCAGCAGTTACTATGTGTTTTATGTTGTATTGTTTTGAGTAATCGCTAGCTATGCTTGCAGCTACAATTCCTCCTTGTGAATGTCCAACAAGAATAACTGAGTCTTTTGCTTTAATTCCACTTTTTCTCATGGCTTCTATAACCATTTTTGTGCTGTCTGCATTTTGTCTTACGTTTTTAGAACTACTCATAACTTCTGCGTTTTGTGGCCATCCAAAAGGAGATTTTGGTTTGCCATCTGTTCCAGGTATTGTAACAAGCCAAGATATACTACCGTCTTTTTTCTTAAATCGTTGTATTGCTATTGTTGCTCCATCTGCGTTTATTTTAGGCGGTTTTACGCCAAGATTTCCATTTGAAAGATCTGTTAGATTTGCAAGAGCTTGACTAATATTGCTTCCTCTGTAATGCAATATTTTCGAATATTCTCTGTGAGGTAATCTAATTTTTGTTACTTTAAGACTATTCCCTTGGTTTGCATCGTTGATTTTTGCGCTAAACAAGCTTAATGCGCTTGCAAAAGTGGAAACTGGTGCTTTTGAATGTTTTACATCGTTCTTTTCTTGAATACTAGAAAAAAGACGAATAGGGATTCCTGTTACGGGGTTTATTAAAAAATGCTTAGAAAAGCCTCTAATAAAGCCTTGTTGAATTGGTGCAGTTTCATGACTCCATTTAGAAAAGTTTTTCATACCGCTTTTTTGAGTCATATCTAAAAGTATGCTAAATCCTACGCTTGCAAAGAATGGTACTGCTGTAATAGGAAATATACTTGTACCAATCGATACAAGATTATCTAAGTTTTCTCTATTTTTGTATTCTGCGTTAGCATATAGATTATTTGCTCTGATTATTAGAGAAGATAATTCATCAAGTTTATTTGATAACGATTCACATTGGCTTGATTTTATTCTGCATTCTGCAGGATCCAATAGCGGTTGTAAAGAATCGTCATTAAAATAACCATTAAAATTTTTGTTATTTTCAGAGAAAACAGACGATTTTTGACTTTCAATCTGCATCGCAGCTTGCATCCAGCTTGTGCTTAACGAGTGGAAATCGTTGGATAGTTCTTGTAATTTTGCGGATTTTGTTTTGTATTCGCTAGCATCAGCTACGCTAATAGTTTTCCCACCTGTTATTGTTGATTTAACTCTCCAAGGCATTAAATTCACCTCCATAAGTTGATTTTTGAGTTAATAGAGCTAATTTCGCATGCTTTTTTGGCAACATTAAACATTTCTTCATTGAACGCGTTTGCGGCTTTTCCATGCCAATCTTTAAGAGTATTTGAATGTGCTTCGCCAAGCACGCTGTTAGAACATTGTTCTGTTCTTGCTATCAGCCAGTAATAATTATTAAATGTATGCATACAAAGTATTACACACAATGTTTTTTAAATAGTCACGAAAAATCTTTTAATGTGGTTAAAGGTTCCAAAATATTGAAATATAAGGGTTTATATTCTATTAGATATTTTTTTATTACCTTTACCACGGCTTGTTACTTGAATCTTCTTGTTTAGAAGACTTTGTTTTTCCAGACTTACTATTTGAATCATTATTGCTGTAATCTTTTTCGGATTGGTTTATTTGATTCTGGTCTTGATCTTTTTGATTGTTTTGTTTTAATAAGTCTTCGACCTTCTTTTTTTGAGAATCGCTTAAACTAGAATTCCCAGATTTGTCCTGCAAATTATTTTTTTGGTTTCGGTCATTATAGTTGGATTGTGTACTAGAATCAGTATTCTTTTTATCTTCATCAATTTGTTTTTGTAAGAATCTAGTAAGTCTTTTAGATATTAGTGCGTTGTGCTCAATACTATTTTTTATGTGAGGTAAAAGAATAGTGTATGGCGATTTTGCTTCGCTAAATTGATCATCAACCTGTTTTTGAGATACGAGCAATATTTCTATATCTGCATCAACTTTTTTTGACGCTTTTATGTTATTTATTAGTGATTTTGTGGCAGAATTATACTTTGATTCTGCTTTAAGATTAGTAATAGACAAATAAGCTGATATAGCGCATAAGGCTATAACAATAGAAGATAAAGTAACAAGAGAAAATCTTAGGAGTGACTTAGGTGTGATTCTGCTAATCATATAAGCTTCCTTGATTTTGTAATCCAGCATGATAATTCCCAAAGAATCAATATGCTTGCAAGAATAGCAAAAGGCCAAACGATTGGCTCAGGTCTAAGTCTTGGCTTAACAGTATTGTTCTGTTTCCATTGTTTAGAAAGAATATTTTTTGCTTCTAATCCAATAGAGTGATTTTTGCTAGAGTCAGCATATTTTCCACTAATCTCATCAGCTATATTCTTAAGATTCTGCGGATCCATCTTAGATATTCCAGGTTTTCCAGTAGATGGGTCAATAATCCATTTACCAGATTGTTTTGTAGAAGAATCTGTAGAATTTATATCATCTAAATCATTTAGCTTAGTGGTGGTATTTGGGATTTTCCCGCCATTTTTAGAACCTACGCCAATAACATAAGCATGATTCACGTATCCGCGTAGAGATGAGAATGTTCTACGCTTTCTAGAAGTTGTTTCTTCTCCATCGCTTATTAAATATAAAACTGTAACGTCTTGCGGATGAGCGTCATGAATTGCCTTAGCTTCAAGAAGAGTTTTATCTAGGGGAGCATCCAAACTAGTTCCATTTGAAACTCCAACAGGTTCAGTGTTGATAGTATCAACCCAATTTTCAATTGCATTAGAATCTGGCGTAAGTGGAACATCAACACTAGAAGACGCTCCAAACCTAATAGCAGTAAAACTTGCGTTTATGTAATTATTTGTAATTTGTTTTATTATTTGTTTTGCAGAATTAAACCTAGTGGTTGTGTTGTTGTTTAAATCCTTAGAATCATTAACATTCATAGAGCCAGTAACATCTAAAACAAATATAACATTTGTAGCATTAAGAGAGCGTTGCAAGGTGCTTTTCATAACACAAGGGCATAATGCACAAATAGCTAGAAGAACGCATATCAACACTCTTCGAACCCTCATATAAATTGTTTCGTCCGAACTAAGGTTTTTGCGATTAATTGGGAAAATTTCATATAATGCCAAAATGCCAAGAATCGCAATAGCAACTAGCGAAATCCAACTAAAAGATATTTTCATCGTTTTATCCTTCTCGCTGAAATAAGCCAGAGAGTTACAAAAATAACCGCAAATATTGTTGCAATACTAGGATCATCGCTTAACGCTGATTGTGTAGAGTCCTTTTGCATAATTGTGTGCTGCTGTTCAATTTTACGTACCAAAGCTAAAACAGAATCAGAATTATGCTGAGTTAAGAAAATGCCACCATTTTTTTCAATAAGTTCACGCATCTGATTAGTAGTGTTCTCATTTTCGCTTTGAGTAGATCCAGAATACAATCCATCGACTTGAATATTAGCTCGTTTTGTTAGATCTAAAGCTTGCTTAAGAGAGTAAACTGGTTTCCCAGAAACAACATTATCTGTAGCTAAAACAATAGATGCACTACGATTAAGACGATTATGAGGTTTTTGGGAGTTGCTAGAAGAACCATATACAACTCCAGGAATCATTGCAGCGCAACTAACAAGACCATCGCCAATTAACGATGTTGCTTCTTTTCGGTTTTGCGTACCATCAAGCCACGTGGAAATCTGCTGATACTGCTTTTGTTGCATATTGTCGATTTTGTCTTGTGTTTGAACTCCATCCAACAGCTTAGAAGCGTACTGCAACTGTTTTTTAACAAGTGAATAATCGTCTGTAAGAGGAAAAACAGTTCTAGAAGTTGAATTAAAAATACTCAAACCAATGCGCTCGCCTTGAAAATGCTCAACAAATTTCAAATAAGCGTTAATAACTTCCAAATCATACGGCAGAGTAGATCCAGAAACATCTAAGCATAAAACAATATCTCTAGAGCTTGATTGTTCGTTTGCGTTTAAAACTCTTGAAGGTCTAGAGCTGAGAATTGTAGTGCATATAAGAGCTAGGATAAGCATTATAAAAGAGAATTTGCGAAGAATATTCCATAGTCTCCATTTTCTAGCACATAAACTTCCTTGCAAATCCTCGTCTAAAGTAAATGTTCTCAAAAAGCTTGATTCTAAAATGTTTTTTGAATTGTACGAATGATTCTTTAAGTTGTGTCGTTTAACCTCGCTAATCACTAATACAGTTATAAGAATTATTACGCTTGCTAAAACACCAAAAAACAGGACTATTGGCCATTTAAGTCGCATAGAGAAAATAGATGAAACGAGTGTTGAATAATTATATATTTGGCAGTTACATAATGTTGAGAATGATAATGTGGAGAATGTCATCTTTTATTCTCCTTTGTTTTCCAACTTTCTAGCAGAATAAGAACCCATCTTGCACCCTGATCCACATCTGTATTTTTAGCTTGATTATTATATGTGCTATCTGCAAATTCAGGAGGATATAATGCTGCGATTGTTTGTCTTAAAAGATCTGCTCCATGAGTGTTTTTCCAAGATTTTCTAAGTGAACTGATTTCTCCAAGTGTATGCGATTTAATGTTTTCGCCACTCATTATGGAAACATATTGTCTAGCTATTTGCGCTAATTTTGCAAAAGCCTGATCTTTCTCAATTTTATTTTCATGATATTGGCTTACCACTAAATCAATCTTTTTACGCCATTCTTGCTTATTTGCATTCAATGTATGAGCAGCATTTTTAACTTTTTGCTTAGAATCCCCTTTAGTGTTTATTTTATAAATTGCAGCATATAGAACCACGAAAGCAGCGCATGCGATTATTAGACTTAAGCCAATAAATGCAAATAGCATTGAATCATCGTTTAGAATTTTATTAACATCAAGAATACTCATCGACTTACCCCACTAACTCAAGCGTAAATCTTTATTGCTTTTAGCGCCAGAAAACATACTCTGTAAGGTAGCTTTCGATATAAATTTCGTCGAAGAATGGAATATTTGTTCACTAGAAGAACCGCGTATAAGCGATGATCCTGTGTTATTTAGAATTTCGTGCAATGCGTTATTGACAAAAGCTCTATGTGTATTAACTTCTTTAGCGCAAGAATCATCTTTTAAGAATGCTGGAATTTCTCGCATTGTTGTACCGTCAATTATTGGCGTAACTTTATATGAATTAAATGGATTAATTGGACATATTGTTACCACGATCAATGAGTGTAGTCTTGAAATTTTTTGCAAATCATCAAAATGTTTTGACGAAATTGCATATTCATCCGTGATAATTACTATTAATCCGCGTGATTGATTAATTGAATTAGCAAAATTTATGATCGTATTTGTATCTCTAAGTTTTTTACGTGTTTTATATATATTTTTATCCAAATTACGTTCAAAATCAGGAAGATTCCTAGATGAAGGAATCTTTATAATATCGTTACCGTCAAATAAAACGCAGTTTAATGAATCGTTACGTTTTATACTTAAAGACGCAAAGAAACACGCTGAATTAGAAGCTGCCTCGTACAAATACTCGTTAAGTCCATTACAAGAACATGAAGCATTCATGTTCGCGCTAGAATCTACAAGAATCCAAGTCTTAGAAGAACAGTTTCTTTCTCTAGAAGAAACCATTGGCTCGCCAAGTCTAGCGCTAGCTTTCCAGTTCATCATTCTAGCTTCATCACCCGGCTGCCATGAGTGAATGTCAACTAAATCACCATTTCCAAAATTATGATTGGACGGATGCTCTCCTTCAAAAATGCCCAACGATTTTTTGGCTACGGGTAAATTCAGACGATTATCTAATTCTTCAATCTTTCGCCTAATCTTTTTAGCAGAATTTGAAACTAATAAGCTTCTTTTAGTATCTTGTACCACAAAATCAGATTTTGTAAAAGATTTTAACATTCTTGTAAAAAACGGATTTGCAAAGATCATGGTGCAGGAACCGTTTTCACTATTGCGTCAATAATCTGATCACTTGTAATAGAATCAGCTAAAGCTTCAAAAGTAAGAAGAATCCTGTGTCTAAGAACATCATGAGCAAACTTTTTAACGTCTTCCGGTATTACGTAATCTCTTCCAGCAAGAAGAGCCTGTGCCTGACCGATACGGATTAACGCGATAGAAGCTCTAGGGCTTGCGCCCATTCTAACTAGAGAAGAAATAGTTTTAAGAGGGTGACTACCTTCTCCTCTAGAAGTTGCAACAATATCTACTGCATACTTCATAACTGCCTCCGAAACATGTACTCTGCGAGTTGCCGATCTTAAGAAAGTGACATCCTGAAGGCTAATCTTTTGATTATTTAAAGATTCTGGATTGAAAACGTCGCTGCCTCTATTGGTTAAAAGCTTCAGCATACTAACTTCTTCGTTGAAGGAAGGATACGACATAATTGCTTTAATCATAAAGCGATCCATTTGTGCTTCTGGAAGATTAAAAGTTCCTTCTTCTTCAATAGGGTTTTGTGTAGCGATAACCATAAAAGGCTGAGGAAGATTAATGCGTTCTCCACCAATAGTTGTGGCGCCTTCTGCCATTGCTTCAAGCATAGCGGATTGTGTTTTTGCGTTAGAACGATTAATTTCATCTAGAAGAATTACGTTAGCGTGAATAGGTCCAATTTGTGTTGTGAATCTTTGAGAAGCGAAGTCAAAAACTTGTGTTCCAACCAAATCTGCTGGCATTAAATCAGGAGTGCATTGCACTCTTTTGAAACTTCCAGACATTGCTGTAGCAAGAGTCTGAGCCGCTGTGGTTTTAGCCAATCCAGGAACGGACTCAATAAGAATATGTCCTCCAGCAGCAAGAGTTAAAATAAGTGATTCTCTGAGAGAATCTTGTCCAACAAGTGTTTGTGCAAACCTAGAACGAAGAATATCAGCGATCTGTTGAGCTCGTTTAATATCTTCATTAGAAACACCAGCAGATACTGGTTGATTTATAGAGTCAACAATTTTATTAGCTATTGTATTGCTGACCATTGTATTGTTAGGTGTAACTGCACGTGGTTGTGGAGGAAGATTAAATACGCCAGTATTAGCGTTATCGTTTTGTTTGCTTGGTTGTGGAGGGAATAATGCCATGCGTTTCATTCTAACTGATGTTTACTACTTTAGATGATTTTACTACTTTAAATAATCTTTACTATTCGCTAGGGAGAGTCCAATCTATTGGTGTTGATCCTAACGATATTAAAGCCTGGTTTGCTCTTGAAAATGGACGAGAACCAAAGAATCCTCTAGAGGCAGAAAGAGGACTTGGGTGAGGGGATTGAATAATGATTGCGTTTGTAAGAAGGGGAGCAAGACTTTGAGCATTTCTTCCCCACAAAATTGCAACCAGAGGAATATGCTTGCCGTTATTATCTACACGGTTATTCAATGCGGTAATAGCTGCATCGGTAATTTCTTCCCAGCCCTTTCCCTGATGACTATTAGGTCTACCTACTTCAACGCTAAGGCACCTGTTTAGTAGCATAACGCCTTTTTGAGTCCACGGTGTTAAGTCACCATTCTTTGGCATTGGTACATTTAAATCACTAACTAATTCTTTATAAATATTAATAAGACTTTTAGGTAATGGTTTAACGTTTGGAGCAACGCAGAAACTAAGCCCTACAGGATGACCTGGAGTAGGATATGGGTCTTGACCAACAATAAGAACCTTTATTTCTTTAAAAGGTATTGTAAAAGCTCTGAGAATATTGTGACTTTCTGGCAGGAATCGCCTCCCGTTAGATAGTTCATCTCTTAAAAAGTCTCCCATTTTGTGAACTTGTGGTTCTACTGGTTCAAGAGCGTCTGCCCAATCTGGGTCTATTAAATCGTGTAAAGACTTTCGCTGTTTAATCTCCATGGTTAATAACTTTAAAACATAAATGACAAATATGTGCAGCAAATAATAATAATTTTTTATATTTCCATTTATCTTATGTTTTGTGCGAGGCATTCGCTAGTATGTATTCCATACTGTTTTAATGATTTTTTGGAAGGGATACAATTATGGCGAACAATAGCCAGAACGTGTCATTCACGACTGATGATTTCGATAATCCACCAGAAGGTCCTGTTGGAGTACATCGTGGAAATCGCGCGTGGTATGCTGTATTGTTCCCATATGTTGTTGTGCTAGTTGTTGCTGTTGTGTTGGGTCTTCTGGCATGGGCGGTTATGTCTGGAGAAATCAACAATATTCGTATGCCTTGGAGTGCAAATAATTCAGCAATTTCCAAGTCTTCTAATGGCAATAAAAATGGCAAAATTGATGAGAGCAAGAGTAAATCTGACAAAGCTGATGGCGATGATTCAGACGAGGATAAGGACCCAGAAGAAACAAATAAGTCAGATAAAAAGCAAGATAAAGAAGATAAGAATTCTTCTAAAGACTCTAATGCTAACAATGACTCTTCGACAGCAGATATTAACAAGACAGTTCAAGTAAAAGTTGTTAATGCAACTAAAATTCAGGGTCATGCAGCTCAAGAAGCTGGAAAGCTTAAGCAAGCTGGTTATGCAAATGTAGAAGCTGCAAATCCTAAAGGTAATGTTCCTTCGGATTCTGTTGTTTGGTACAAGGGAGATGAAAATCGTGCTGCTGCACAAGACATTGCTAAAACTTTGGGTATTAGCAATGTTGAGGCAACTAGTGAAATAACTACCACAATAGTTGTTGTTTTGTGCAAGTAAATTGCGATTTACTCATTTTGCAATAAATTTCAATAATAAATAATTTCTTAAATAGTCGAGTAGAAAGTCATCTAGAGTGGCTTTTTGCTTGGCTATTTTTGATTTTGCTTATAGATTTTTTCTATATATTTTTGAATATAGTTGGCACTCGGGCACTTAGAGTGCTAATCTTCATTTAGCACTCTAATGTTGCAGGTTTAATCAACAGCTGACGGTTGGTTAGATTTCGACGGTTTGAGTGAGTGTTCCATAGTTAAGTTATGTGGAGGAATAATGGCAAAGATTATTGCCTATGAAGAAGATGCCCGTCAGGGTATGCTTGCTGGTCTTGATAAGCTTGCAAATACAGTAAAGGTGACTCTTGGTCCAAAGGGTCGTAACGTTGTTCTTGATAAGTCTTACGGCGCCCCAACCATCACTAATGATGGCGTTTCAATCGCTAAGGAGATCGATCTTGAAGATCCATACGAGCGTATTGGCGCCGAATTGGTAAAGGAAGTTGCTAAGAAGACTGACGACGTTGCAGGTGACGGCACTACAACCGCTACCGTGTTGGCTCAATCTCTGGTGCACGAAGGCTTAAAGAATGTTGTTGCTGGTAGCAACCCGATTGCTCTTCGTCGCGGAATTGAAAAGGCTTCAGAAGCAATTGTTAAGGAACTTCTCGCATCTGCTAAGGATGTTGAAACAAAGGATCAGATTGCAGCTACTGCAACTATTTCTGCAGCAGATCCTGAAGTTGGCGAAAAGATTGCTGAAGCTTTGGATAAGGTTGGTCAGGACGGTGTTGTTACCGTTGAAGACAACAACAAGTTTGGTCTTGATTTGGACTTCACTGAAGGTATGCGTTTTGATAAGGGTTATATTTCCCCTTACTTCGTCACTAATGCAGAAGATCAGACTGCTGTTCTTGAAGACCCATACATTTTGCTCACTTCTGGCAAGGTTTCTAGCCAGCAAGACATTGTTCATGTTGCTGAACTTGTTATGAAGTCTGGTAAGCCATTGCTCATTATTGCTGAAGATGTTGATGGCGAAGCATTACCAACTCTTGTTCTTAACAAGATTCGCGGTACTTTCAATACTGTTGCAGTAAAGGCTCCAGGATTTGGCGATCGCCGTAAGGCAATGCTTCAGGATATGGCTATTTTGACTGGTGCTCAGGTTGTTTCTGACGACCTTGGTTTGAAGCTTGATTCTATCGACGCTTCTGTGTTTGGTCATGCTGCAAAGGTTATTGTTTCTAAGGATGAAACAACTATCGTTTCTGGCGCTGGCTCTAAGGAAGATGTTGAGGCTCGTGTTGCTCAGATTCGCGCCGAAATTGAGAACACTGATTCCGATTACGATCGCGAAAAGCTTCAGGAACGTCTTGCTAAGCTCGCTGGCGGCGTTGCTGTTATTAAGGTTGGTGCTGCTACGGAAGTTGAGGCTAAGGAACGTAAGCATCGCATTGAAGATGCAGTTCGTAATGCTAAGGCTGCTATCGAGGAGGGTTTGCTTCCAGGCGGTGGTGTAGCTTTGGTTCAGGCTGCCGCTAAGGTTGAGAAGTCTGCTGATATTGTTGCTCTTAGTGGAGAAGAAGCCACGGGTGCTGCAATTGTGTTCCGTGCTGTAGAAGCTCCAATCAAGCAGATTGCTCAGAATTCCGGCGTTTCTGGAGACGTTGTGCTTAACAAGGTCCGTGAGCTTCCAGAAGGCGAAGGCTTCAATGCTGCAACTAATGCTTATGAAGATTTGTTGGCTGCAGGCGTTACCGACCCAGTTAAGGTAACTCGTTCTGCTCTACAGAATGCTGCTTCTATCGCTGGCTTGTTCTTAACTACAGAAGCTGTGGTTGCTAATAAGCCTGAGAAGCCAGCTGCTGCACCACAGGCTGGCGCAGAGATGGGCTACTAAATAAAAGTTAGACGTATTGCTTAGCTTTTAGCTAGTTGTTATATGTGAGCGGTGAGTTGTTATAAAATACAAGTCACCGCTCACGTTTTTTATTTATTCTATTGTTTAATTATTTTGTTTATCCCATTGAAAACAAAGATGTAGCTTGCGCTTCTGTATCCATGTAAATGTTAGAAGCATTTTGCATAGCGAGTTGAATGGATTGCAATGATTGTTCCATTTGCTGGTGTGCTGCACGCCATTGCCAAGCTGTTGATGCAAATTGTGTAGCTGCAGGACCAGTCCATACACTTTGCAATTGTTGGAGATTTGCGTACATTCCATTTGTGGCGTCTCGAATCGCATTAATCGAAGATGCAACTGCTGCAGCAGATTGCTGAATTTGTTCTGAATCAACTCTAAATTGTGTCATTTTTTCTCCTCATTTAGTGTAGTTAATTTTCTTATAGTTATTCATTTAGTTTTTGCCGTGCAAACTTATCTTTTGTATAAATTAATTTGTATAAATCAAATTTATAATTTTTTTAACTTTTGTTTTGCCTAAATTGCTCTATTTTGCGCTTGTTTCTTGTAATCTAAAAACACGGTATTATGAATATATGCCGTCGAGAAAGTTTATAAAAGATTTTTTTATCAATGTGGTTAAAGGCTTATCTGCTTTTGTAATTATTGTATTTTTGAGCGAAAGTGTTTTGTTTCCAACAACAGCTTTTGCTAATGATGGATTATCAAAAGCGGATTCTCAGAATAAAAGCACTAAGAATTTGGGTATTGTTGCAACAGATTCTATTACGGATACAGAAAATCTTCTTGGAGATTCTGTTACAAAAGTTTCAGATATGATTTCAATAACCAAAAAACAAACAGGTGTATCGGTTAAATTACTTTATTTATCTAATTTTACTGGAAATAAAAATCCGTCAAAATGGGCTAGTGATTTACTTACAAGCACTAATCCAGATCGTAATACTGTTCTTCTTGCTGTTGCTACTCATGATGGAAAGCTTGTAGTAGCAGTTTCATCTAATTCTGATGAATGGCTTAAAAGAAAAACAACCGTGGATTTGCTTTCTGATGCGGCGTATCGTCCTCTTATTAGTTCTCAAGGTGCTGATTGGTCTCAATCTGCAATCATGCTTATGAAGCAGATTGCTCGGTCTAAGAAAACTTCTGTAACTTCCAGAACAAGTGTAGTTTCAACAATCGTTATGGTTGTTATTATTGTTGCTTTGTTTGTTCTTGTTGCACTTATTTTGTGGAGAAGAAACTATATTCTAAAACAAGTATCACTAGGGTTGAGAAGAGCTAAGAGACGCCATGCGGCGCGTAAATAAATCGATTTTTTTCAGGAAACACTCAGGAAACATTCAGTTTTATAAGTGATGCTAATCAGTATGGGTAAGAATGTAGAAGCATCTATTGTTGTGGTCGATGACGAACCTTCAATTCGTGAGCTTTTGGTAGCATCGCTACACTTTGCAGGATTTGATGTAGAAACAGCAGCTTCTGGATCAGAAGCTATTGATGTTATTGAGCGTGTACATCCAGATCTTATTGTTATGGACGTTATGCTCCCAGATATAGACGGATTTACGGTTACAAGGCGAATTCGCCAGAATGGTGTTGCTGTTCCTGTGTTATTCCTTACTGCTAGAGACGACACTCAGGATAAGATTATGGGTCTTACTGTTGGTGGCGACGATTATGTTACAAAGCCTTTTAGTCTAGAAGAAGTAGTTGCGAGAATTCGTGCAATATTGCGTAGAACTCAAGATCCAGATGAAGATACTCCTGTTGTGCGCGTTGCTGATTTGGAAATTAATGAGGATTCGCATGATGTTTCCAGATCTGGTGTTCCAATTGAATTAAGTCCTACGGAGTATAAACTGCTTCATTATTTGATGGACAATGAAGGTAGAGTATTGTCTAAGAGTCAGATTCTCAATCATGTTTGGCAATATGATTGGGGTGGAGATGCGGCAATCGTAGAATCCTATATTTCTTATCTTCGTAAAAAGATTGATGGTATTGAAATTAAAAATGAGGATGGAAGCTTAAAGAAGGTTGTTCCTCTTATTGAAACGAAGCGTGGTATTGGCTATATGATTCGCGTTCCGAAAGCAGGTCAAGCCTGATTATGCGTGAGAGCAAATCTGTGGATGGTTCGCTTTACAATAATGGTTCCAAAACATCTGGTTCTGATAACAGCGGATTAAATCAGTCCGAAGTTAGTGCTGATCGAAATGTTAAAGCCGAATTAGTGACTTATTCTGGTGATAATCCTAAAAAAAACAAGAATAAATCTAAGTCCAAATGGTTGCGGAGGCATATTGATGCTATACCGTTGAGTACTCGTTTAGTGGCGTGTACTTTGGTTGTTCTTACAATTGCTGCATTATGCATTTCTCTTTCTATTAGGCAATTAGTTGGCAGTTATCTGTTGGATAAAACCGATGCTCAGCTTACAGATCAGGCTCAGCTTATTTACGACAATATAGATTTGCTTCGTAGTAAGGATTCTGGAGAACAGACTGCAGGTCCTAATGATTATTTCTTGCAGATTAGAGACACTAATAACAAGATTATTACTACACCTTTGATTCCAAAACTTAAAGGTGATGTTGTTTCTATGCCGAATCTTCCAGAAGATGGCGAAATTAATAATGTTGTTGTAAGACGTAGACCTTTTACTGCTCCAGCGCGAGTGCATGGAGATGTAAAAAGTATTGATGAAACAACTGCAAAAGCTGCGGAATCTCCTTGGCGAGTTCTTGTTCTTACATGGGGTCAGCGAAGCGGATATAATTCCGAAATGCATGTTAGAGGGTATGTTTATATAGCTCTTTCTTTAAGTGACCAATTAGATACTGTTAATACGCTTACACGTTATTGCGTGATGGTTAGTATAACAGTTATTCTTCTTGGTGCTGTTTTAGCTGCTCTTATTATTCAATCTACTCTTGTTCCACTAAAGAGAATAGAAAAAACTGCGTCGAAGATTGCTTCTGGAGATTTAAGTAGGCGAGTGCCTTCCGCCCCAGAAAACACGGAGGTTGGATCTTTAGCTGCTTCGTTGAACTCTATGCTTTCTAAGATTGAGCAAGGATTTAACGACCAGGAAGCAATGACTGAGAAAATGAAACAATTTGTTTCTGATGCAAGTCATGAACTCCGTACTCCATTAGCTGCTATTCATGGATACGCTGAATTGTACTACATGTGGAGAGGTGTGCCTGGTCAGCAAGAAAAAGCTGATGATTCTATTGCTCATATTAAGGCTTCTAGTGAAAGAATGACGGAACTTGTAGAAGATTTGCTTTCGCTGGCGCGATTTGACGAGGGTAGAGGAATAAATGTTTCTCAGACAGTTAAAGTAACTCCTATTCTTTCTGATGCGGCAAATGATTTGAGAGCGTTGGATCCAGTTCGAGTTATTCAGCAAGGCACTTTGCATTTAGCTGATGACTGGAAGTTGATGAATTGCTCTAAGCCAACAAATTGCAGTCTTGATAGAAAGTTTATTTTTACTCCAGGTGAGTTACCTAAAGTCACTTTAAAGGGTGACGGAGCTAGATTGCGACAAGTTCTTACAAATATTGTTGGAAACATTCATCGATATACTCCAAGCGATTCTCCAGTAGAGATAGGTATGGGTGTTCTAAAGGCTTCTATTACTCCTGAAGCTCTTCAAAAAATGGGATCTGTATCTCGTTCATTGAAAGACTTTTTAGAAGCTGCGGAAGTGAGCCAATCTACTGGAACAGGCAGCTCATTTGTGGTTATTCGCGTGGTAGATCATGGACCTGGCGTACCTGAAGAATCTTTATCTCACATATTTGAGCGATTCTATATTGCAGATCCATCTCGCGCTAGAGAAAAGGGTGGTACTGGCTTAGGTATGTCTATTGCTCAGTCTGTTGTTAAAGCTCATCGTGGTTTTATATGCGCTACTACGTCTTGTGCATCTAGGACCAGCAGTGATCAGCTTATTGATGATACAATGGTAGGAAGCGAATCATCTGAATCTAAGCCTCATGGTTTAACTCTTACGGTTGTGTTGCCGAATGTGATATTTGACGATGAGAATAATAAGAAGGTTAAGAATACAGATACTTCTAGCATGGTTACCGATAATAATATTGTAAAAATCGATAATAGTTTAAATTATTAATTATTTTATTTATAATTTTGCTTGTTTTGACATGTTTTTTCGGATAATTTATTGCTTATAGTTTTTGTTTTAGATTGTTCGGGATTCATGCGCTACAATTGATAAAGCGTGAGCCGAGTGAATGTTATGTGGATTATAGTAGAGTATGATGATTCGCATAGAATTTAATGAATTCGAGTGAGGTGTGTTATGCCCAACGGGCGTGTTCGTTGGTACGATTCTAAAAAAGGATATGGCTTTATATGCGATGAGGATGGCAAAGATGTATTCTTACCATCTTCTGCGCTGCCAGAATCAGTGAAAGAGCTGCGTAAAGGTACGCGTGTTGAATTCTCTGTTGTTGAAGGTCGTAAAGGGCCACAGGCAATGGGTCTCACTGTTGTGGCTTCTGCGCCTTCGCTAGTAAAAGCCACAAGACCAAAAGCTGAAGATATGGCTGCAATAGTAGAAGACCTTATTAAGCTTTTAGATTCTGCAGGCAATGGTTTACGACGTCGTCATTATCCGTCTACTGCTGAGAGTAAGAAACTTGCGCATTTGTTGCGTGCTGTAGCAGACAATTTTGACGTGCAGGACTGATATTTAACAGGATTTTTTATGGCAGATGAAGTAATTAATCCTCAGGAGCTTGCATATAGTATTGCTGTGGAAACTTCAGAGCGTGAAAACGCTGTTGGAGATTTCGTAAGTGCTACAGATCTTGGTAGTGATGTTACCGATTTTAGATTTGTTTGCAATATGCCTGGGTATGAAGGTTGGCAGTGGTCAGTAACGCTGTACCACGATGCTGATGTTGATCGTTGGACAGTTAATGAGTCAACTCTTGCCCCAACTGAGGATTCTTTACTACCTCCACCTTGGATTCCTTGGAAAGATAGACTTAAACCAACGGATCTTTCGGTTATGGACTCTATTGGTACAGCCGAAGATGATGAAAGGCTTGAATCTGGAGTTAATTCAGAAGATTTAGATTATAAAAAATCTAAAGCAAATGTTTCTGAAGATTCTGTAGAAACTGAATGCTCTGAATCGGAAAAGTCGCCAGCAACCGAACAGGATGGCGAAACAGAGCAAAATAATGAATCTAAAGAAGATAATGAATCTAAAGAATCTCAAGAAGATTTTGAAGAAGCAGTTGAGACTTTTAGATTAACTCGTAAGAGGGTTATGACTGCTGAGGCAATAGCTCAAACGGCGAAGCGATGGTATTCGGGACAACATGGTCCTAAATCGCTTTCTACTAAAATTGCGGATGGTAAAGCGTGTTCATCCTGCGGATTTATGATTCCGTTAGCTGGCAGCTTAGGAAACATGTTTGGAGTTTGCGCAAATATGTGGAGCCCAGACGATGGGAGAGTGGTGGCATTAGATCACGGGTGTGGAGAGCATTCCGAAATAGAGCCACCAGAGCCATCACAACTTTGGATTCAATCGGCTCCAGCTTATGACGATTATCATATTGAGATAGCTCCTCAAGCCCCTAGAGACGAGAGAGCAGATGTAGAGCTTATCGAAGAAGCGATTGAAGATAGTAAGGAAAATCGTAAAAAACATCGCAGGTTGATAATTGAAGACGAGTCTGACGAGTTCAGTGAAAATAGCGAAAATAGCGATTCTGCAGAAATTGATTCAATTGATAGAAGTAATAATAAAGATAATAAATCTAATGAAGATATTGAATCAGAAGATTTTGCAGATAGCACTGATAATTCTGATGATGTTGATAAGAGTGATGTTTCGGATGATGCAGATAGCGCAGATTATGCAGAATCTGGCGATGACTCGGATTCTGCAGATGACTCGAATTCTGCAGATGACTCGAATTCTGCAGACAATTCTGAAGATTTAAATAAGTCGTCATTAACCAATGAGTAACACTAAAAATAGTGTTAGAGTCATGGCAACTCGTTACCATAGAACGAAGGATAAGAACGGAAGGCAATTATGTTTGAACGGTTCACTGACCGCGCTCGGCGTGTGATTGTGCTAGCTCAGGAAGAAGCGCGCTCTCTTCAGCATAACTATATTGGTACCGAGCATATTCTCTTAGGTCTTATTAGAGAAGGCGAAGGAATAGCAGCAAAAGCTTTAAACGCCAAAGGCGTAGAATTAGACAATACTCGTAAACAAATAAAAGAAATGATTGGCACTGGTACTGTCTCGCCTAGTGGACACATACCTTTTACTCCGCATGCTAAACAAGTGCTTGAGCTTAGTTTGCGTGAAGCATTGCAATTGGGGCACAGCTATATTGGTACCGAGCATATTCTCTTAGGTCTTATTAGAGAAGGCGAAGGTGTTGGAACGCAGGTGCTTATTAAGATGGAGGTCGATTTAGGAGACCTTCGTAGCACTGCAATGGATTTGATTCGAGGAAATTCTGGATTACCAGAAGACGGTCAGAAGGGTGATTTGGCTAATGCTGGAGGAGTGCAGGATAAGAGGAATCAGTCTGGTTCTGCGCTGCTAGATCAGTTCGGAAGGAATCTTACTACAGAAGCTGAGCAAGGGAAGCTTGATCCTGTTATTGGTCGTTCAAAAGAGATTGAGCGCGTTATGGTTGTGCTTTCTCGCAGAACTAAGAATAATCCTGTTCTTATAGGTGAACCTGGTGTTGGTAAAACAGCTGTTGTGGAAGGTCTTGCACAGAAGATTGTTGCTGGAGATGTGCCAGAAACGTTAAAGGGCAAGCAGGTTTATTCTCTTGACTTGGGTTCGATGGTTGCTGGATCTCGTTATCGTGGCGATTTTGAAGAGCGCTTAAAGAAGGTGCTTAAAGAAATTAAGACTCGTGGAGATATAGTTCTATTTATTGATGAGATTCATACTATTGTTGGTGCTGGGTCTGCAGATGGTGCTTTGGGTGCTTCTGACATGCTTAAACCTATGCTTGCGCGTGGTGAGCTACAGACGATTGGTGCTACAACTACCGATGAGTATAGAAAGTATATTGAAAAGGATGCGGCTTTGGAACGAAGATTCCAGCCTATTCAAGTTCAAGAGCCTTCTATTGCAGAGACAATTGAGATCCTAAAAGGTTTGCGTGCACGCTACGAGAATCATCATCACGTAACTATTACGGATGCTGCTTTGCAGTCTGCAGCAGAAATGTCTGCTCGCTATATTCAAGATAGGAATTTGCCAGATAAGGCGATTGATCTTATTGATGAAGCTGGAGCTCGCCTACGTATTAAGCGATTGACAGAGCCACCAGAGCTTAAGGAACTTGATTCTAAGATTTCTAAACTTTCAGAAAAGAAAGATGAAGCTATTAAGAATCAGGACTTTGAGAAGGCTGCCGACTTGCGAGATGAGCAGGAAAAGCTTGAGGAAGAACGTAAGAATAAAGAGCAGGCTTGGCGTGAGGGCGAGTCTAATGTGAATATGGTTGTAGACGAGGATGTTATTGCATCTGTTGTTTCTAATACAACTGGTATTCCTGTTGTTAAGCTAACTCAAGCGGAATCCAAAAAGTTGCTCGGTATGGAAGCGGAGCTTCATAAGCGTATTATTGGTCAAGATGAGGCTGTTTCTGCACTTTCTCGTTCTATTCGTCGTGCGCGAGTAGGATTGAAAGATCCAAAGCGTCCTTCTGGATCGTTTATTTTCGCTGGTCCTACAGGAGTTGGTAAGACAGAGCTTGCGAAAACCTTAGCTCAATTCCTGTTCGACGATGATGATGCTTTGATTCGTGTTGATATGTCGGAGTTTGCGGAAAAGTATGCGGCTTCTCGTCTTTTCGGTGCTCCTCCAGGATATGTTGGCTACGAGGAGGGTGGCGAGCTTACAGAGAAGGTTCGTAGAAAGCCATTCTCGGTGGTGCTTTTTGACGAAATTGAAAAGGCACATCCAGATATTTTCAACACGCTTTTGCAAGTGTTAGACGACGGTCATTTAACAGATGGCCAAGGAAGAAAAGTTGATTTTAAGAACACGATTATTATCTTGACTACAAATCTTGGTACTCGTGATATTGCTAAGTCAGCGAATACTGGTTTTAGTCTTGGCAATAATGCGGATGCATCTTACCAGAGAATGAAGGATCAGGTTAATTCGGAATTAAAGCGTCAGTTCCGTCCGGAATTCCTAAACCGTTTGGATGATACGATTGTATTCCGTCAGCTTACTGAGCCAGAGGTTCGTCAGATTGTTGATTTGGACGTTAAGCGTTTGAATGACCGTCTGTTTGAACGTCATATGACTTTGGAGCTTACAGATGCAGCTAAGAATCTTCTTGCGCAAAAGGGCTTTGATCCTCTTCTTGGAGCAAGACCGTTGCGAAGAGTTATTCAGCGCGATATTGAGGATGCCATAAGTGAGAAGATTTTGCTTGGCGACTTAACAGATGGTGAACGCGTTGAAGTTGATGCAGAAGGCGAAGGTTTGCTGGGGGAGTTTATTTTCCGCGGTATAAAGTTTGATGTTGAGTCTTGATGTTGAGATTTGATTTTGAGTCTTGATGTTGAGTTCTAAATAACGAAAATATTCTAAATAACGAAAATCCCGGTGTGTAAAACCATCGGGATTTTTGGGTTTTACGAGTTTATTTATATTAAATTCATTCTTTAGTCATGCGAATATAGGATTTGAAGAGAATTTCTAGTCGCTCGTCGTTATTAGAACAAAGATTTGTAGCACCAAAAGCAATGTCTACTATTTTATCTAGTTCTTCGTGAGCTTTGCGCAAATCTGGAGGCATACATCTTGGATCATATAAGTCTGCTAGTGAAGATTTTCTAGTGTGAAGAAAAGATACTTACAATAAAAACCATTAATAAAAATGATTAATATTCTTTACGAAATCATTAAAACGATACATACATGAAAACATATCTCGTTGAAAAAAGTATAAAACACCTGTTTTGACTTTAATTGCACACTAAACGATAGAATTGAATCACGGTGTAGGAGGATATAGTGGCTAATTTATCGCAACAGAAGCGCGAGCGTATGCTGGCATTCTTAAATAAAGTTAAAGAAGAGCATAAAGACGATGATGAAACTCTTATTGCTCTTGATGAGATTGAGAATGAGCTCAACTCGAAAAAATATGGTCTTGTATGGGAAAAACACGAAGAAGAAGTCGACCGTATGATGCAAGACAATATTCCCGTGTTCACTGAAGTAAAAGAGCGTGAAATTAAAGCAACTGATGAAAACTCTTATAACTTCCTAATGGAAGGCGACAACCTTCACAGCTTGAAGTTACTTGAGAAAACACATGCAGGAAAGATTGATGTAATCTATATTGATCCACCTTATAATACGGGCAACAAGGACTTTATCTATGATGATGCATTTGTAGATAAAACGGATGGTTATGCACACTCTAAGTGGCTCTCCTTCATGAGTGAGAGACTTGAGATTGCAAAAAGATTACTCTCTGATAACGGCGTTATCTTTATCTCTATTGATGATAGAGAACAATCTAATCTACATTTACTATGCGATGATATTTTTGGTAGCAATAATTTTATTACGTCATTTATTTGGGAAAAAACACATCACACAGGTAAACAGGCCAAAAATTGCTATTGCAACGTTGATTATATCTTGGTCTATGCGAATAAATTATATGGAATAGACGGTAAGTTAAAATCGTTATTGGTGGAAAAAACGTTAACTGAATTTTTGGATGCTCCTCTTTATAACGCATCAAATAATGAGCAAACTTTAACATTCCCAGCTGGTACCGTGTATTTTAAAAATCCAACCTGTATTAATGATTCTGCAAATAAAAAATATAAACTAGAAACTCGAATTGTTGCTGAAAAGTCAGACTCAAAGTTGGATATTAACGACGTTAGTTATGAATATTCAAATATTGAACCAATTGTAATGTCGTTTAAGTCTAGGTGGAGCCAAAAAGAAGTTAATAGGCAGATTGAAAATGGTACAAAATATATAATTAAAAGTTCTGGATGCGCAATTAGAGCAGTTTACTCCGATTCAAAAGAAGGTTTTAATTTATCACCTTGGCAAATTATAAAAACAAGCAATGGCCAACAAGTTGGTACGAATGAAGATGGATCTTCTATTTTAAAGAAAATTTTGGGAGAAGGAATTCCATTTTCATATCCAAAACCTGTATCATTGGTGAGATATCTCACTAAACTGTGTATCAATAAAAATTCCACAGTTATAGATTTCTTCGCAGGCAGTGGTACTACCGCGCAAGCTGTTCTTGAGCTGAATAAGGAAGATGGTGGGAATCGTAAGTTTATTCTCTGCACGAATAATGAGAATAATATTTGTGAAGAAGTTACGTATGAGCGTATTAAGCGTGTGATTCATGGCTACGCGGATGTAGAAGGTATTCCTGCAAATCTCAAATATTTCAAGACTGACTTTATTGCTAAAGATGCAGATGATGTGAGTGAAGAACTCCTTTCTCACATCAAAGAGATGGTAGAACTTGAAAATGGTATTACGCTGGATAACAAGCACTATCTTATTGTTTTGAGTGATGAACAAGCTGACGAGCTTGCTAAGAACTGGTCGAATTATGAGGACGTAAAGGCAATTTATGTTTCTCGTAATGTGCTCTTTACGTCTGAGCAGGATGCACTTTTTAGTAACACGGAGATTCATATTATTCCTGATTACTACTTCGAATATGAGCTGAAGGAGGTTGGTGAGACATGGTAAATCCAGGGCTTACAATCAATTTATTTGAATTTCAAGAAAAAGCCGTAATCCGTTTAATAGATTTAACTACTAAGTCGGATGCTAAAGAAACGGTAGTTATGAAAGCTCCTACTGGTTCAGGTAAAACAATTATTCTTATTGACTATGTTGATACATATTTAAGTAATGTTGATAAGAAAACTGCTTTTATTTGGCTATGCCCAGGAAAAGGAGACCTTGAAGAGCAAAGTCGTAAGAAGATGCAGAAACTTTCTCCAGGTAGAAAGACACAGAATTTATTTGACGCACTCTTAGGTGGATTTCCTGAAAGTTCAACGACTTTTATCAACTGGGAGATGGTTACTAAGAAGGGTAACACGGCTATTCGTGACAGTGAACGTAAAAATCTATTCGACCGTATAGCGGAAGCCCATCGTTCAGGTATAGAGTTTATTGTTATTATCGACGAGGAACACTCCAATAACACTGCAAAAGCTAGAACAATTATTGATGCTTTTGCTGCCAAGCATACTATTCGTGTCAGTGCCACGGCTGTTGAAAACAAGCGCTATGAGTTTTTTGAAATTGATGAACTTGATGTTATTGACGCAGGTCTTATTACAAAGGCTCTCTATGTTAATGAGGGTCTCAAGGAAAATATCAATATTGATGATGATTATGATACTTTGCTTGATTTAGCTGATAGCAAGCGTAAAGAGATATCTGGCAGGTATAAATCAATTGGTAAAACAATACGCCCACTCGTGTTGATTCAGTTCCCTAATGGTAAGCCTGAAACGATTGAAGCAGTAGAAGCAAAGCTTGAGTCTATGGGATACACGTATAAAAACGGTATGGTCAGCAAGTGGATGAGTGAAGATAAGAAAGACTTACCCGATGATCTAACTGAGAATGATGCTATTCCTGTGTTCCTTCTTATGAAGCAAGCAATATCTACTGGCTGGGATTGTCCTCGTGCGAAAATACTCGTAAAACTTCGTGAAGGCATGAGTGAATCCTTTGAAATACAAACTATTGGACGTATTCGTCGTATGCCTGAAGCAAGGCACTATGATGATGATTTGCTTGATTTTTGCTATGTTTATACTTTTGATGAAAAGTACAAGGCAGGACTACTTTCTTCAATGGATAAGGCCTACGAAACAAGACGTCTGTTTCTTAAAGATAAGTGCAAGACATTCACGTTAGAAAAGCAAATCCGTGACCTTGATTTTAATGGTTTAGGGGAGCGTGAAGTGTTGCAAAAGATTTATGCTTTCCTTGTTGAAAAATATAAACTTACAAATGATAAGAAAGCAAACCTCACACGTTTAGAAGCTGCCGGCTATGTTTTTGGTAATGAAATACTCGGCTCTGCTTTATACGGTAAGTTCATTAAAACAGATTCCGTAGCTGAATCTACAACATACTATATGACTAGAAAGCATGTTGATACGCATAAGCATGGTATTGAACTTTTGCACAGTGTCGATGCGATTAAAAGCACGATTGGCATGTCAACTGTCAAAGTAAAAGTCATTCTGGAACGCTTATTCCGTAAAGGTGGTAATAATAAGCAAAAACTCATTAACCTTACTACAGCCGACTTTTATGCTTTTGTTGTTAACAATGAGCATCTTTTGAAAGAGGAATTTAGAGATGTTACAGCTAAAATGTCTGTACAACAAGAACTGAAGCTTGCGCCTAAAACATCTACTTTCAAGATTCCTGAGCAGGATTTCTTTAAGTACGATCCGGGTGTCAAAAATGAAGTAGAATACCTTGCAAATGCTTACCGTGAATACACTTCAGGTTATGCAACAAGTGTTATACGTTCAACGTCTGAGATGCTGTTTGAGAAGTATTGTGAAACGCGAGATGATATTGATTGGGTTTATAAAAACGGTGATACCGGTCAGCAATATTTCTCTATCGTTTACATCGATGGTTTGCAACATCAATGGCTCTTCTATGCAGACTATATTGTTAAAAAGAAAGATGGTTCTATTTGGGTAATTGAAACCAAAGGCGGCGAATCTAGAGGACAAGATAAGAATATTGACAAGCAGATTGAGAATAAGTTCAACGCTTTTAAACAGTATGCTCAAGCTAAAAATCTTAACTGGGGTTTTGTGCGAGATAAAGATGGTGAACTTTATATCAACAACACGGTATTTGCTGAAGATATGGCAGACGAGAACTGGGTGCCGATCAAAGAAAGGTTTTAATAATGGCAAAACGTGCACGCAATGGTGCCAATAATATGTCCTTCTTAAAAGTAATCTATTTCGATGAAGAAGCAGCTACAGACTTATTGTGTATCAGAAATAAGGGGAAAGTGATTAGTGAAATTAAGAAGGCTTCAAATAACAATGATTCTGAATCGGTAAACGGTGGAACATCTGCAGATATTAAATTTCCATTTTGGCCATTTAGTTTGCGTGCAAACATTGGAGTTAAAGGAGAGCTTAATCGTAAAGCTGAAAGAATAGTAAACCAAATTTTTACTAATGATGTACTATCTGATTATTTAGATTTTGCGTACAGTGAGGACAAGATACAAAAATTTAATAATTCCTTAGTGTATGCATATCCTAATTCGTTATCTTATTTTAAATTAATAACACCATACATGGCTATGACTGAAGGAAAGCTCGACGCTGGTAATTTTAAACTTAATATTCCAATGATGGATGAAGCATTAACGAGAGGTAAAGGTTACTATGAAATGCTTTTGAATTTCAATGATAATATAATTATTTTGCGTTTTAATTTAGCTTCTTTTAGAAATACCTATTCACTAGCCGATTTAGTTAAAATGAATCTTACTTATCATGGTGTTAAGGTTGGAAAGACATCGATAAATAAGTTGGATATTAATAATGAATTCCAAATGGAAGAAAAGAAAATTGACGCATATGAGCTAGCGAGTGAGAACGATACAAAAGAATCAACTGATTGTGTTGATGTTTATGATGTTCTTTTTGCGGGAGTAGCATATGAAAATTAAGATTTATTATGGCCCACGCAAAGCTTTTGATGAAATTCTTCCCAAAGGTATAAGGCCTAAAACGCTTACAAAATTAGTGGGAATATCAGATCGCGAAAGACACAATTTCTATGTGGATTACACTAATAAAATAAAGGAGAACAGAAAAAAGCGAAGCTTTAAAAATGTGATTGCAACTACAGAAGAATATGCTCTACTATCTGACAGCGGACTAAATGGTCTTATAACACTATTGGATGAGTTTTCAATCGGAAATATATACTTTCAAAATCCTCCATATAGCGTCGTAAGTCAATTAGAAGAGGTTTACGAAAAAATAGATAGAGTTAACTGTTCGTACGAAAATATTCAAACTAAAACGCTAAAGATATTTTCCAACAAGTTCACTTCTGAAATTTTAGGACAGGAAACAGCAAAAAAGAAGTTACTTGTGAATTTATACCAGCTTGCCAAAAACTATAATAAGGGAAAACCTATAGTATTAATGTTGTATGGACCAGCAGGAGTTGGAAAAACAGAAACAGCAAAATTGTTGTCATCAGTACTTGGCCAACATTTATTTAGGAAACAGTTCTCAATGTTTCACACTAATTCATTTGCTGATTATATTTTTGGTGCAAGTCACAACTCATCTTCCCTTTCAAGAGACCTTTTGGAAAGAGAAAGCAATGTTATTCTGTTTGATGAGTTTGATAAACCCGACAATATGTTTTACAGCGCATTTTATCAGATGTTCGATGAAGGCAAATTTGAAGATAAGAATTACCAAGTAAATTTAAAAAATAGCATAATTTTCTGTACTTCGAATTTTATAAATGAGGGGCAAATTAAACGAGTCTTAGGTGATGCCATATACAGTAGGTTTGATGCTTTTATAGAATATAAAGCATTAACAAAAGAAGTTGTAAATCAACTAATATCAAAGTCATTTAATAAATTGATAAATAGCTTAGATAATGATGATAGAAAAAGAATCGATGAAAAGAAATGCTTAGAAGTTTTATTGTCGCATTCAAGTAACTTACAAAATGCTAGAGAACTTGATAAATTTGTCAATGAATACGTATTTACGCGCATTCTAAAAGCAATTTCTTCATAATAATATAATTCATGTCTTATTTATTTACGTCACTAGACATAATAATTTTTTTGTGTTTTACCAAGCTCATACGCTTCCTCAAGCATTGCTTGTGTATATATTGCTCAGTGTTTGGAATATAGCAAGCTCCATTCGAATAACTTTTAGATAAAATGTCTGAAAGTAATGTGGCTTGGCAAATACCACTGTAATTACCAAAAACAAGGAAAACTTACTTCATGCAATGTGCACTAGGTAGGCTTTCCTATGTTCCCGCTTAAAGGCTTTCATTCGGTTTTCTTTTAATCCATTACTAAAAACTCATTAAGGGAGCTAACTCATATAAGAATTAGCTCCCCTTAGCTAATCAATTATGCAAATTGCCTTATTTAGAACTTTTTTTAGTTTGAGATAAAGCACTTCCAGCAACGGACTTAGAAATTTTACTAAATCTCCCATCATGCAAAACTTTACTAGCTTTAGAAGCAACAGACTTAGAAGTTTGCTTCGTATTTCTGATACTATTTCTGCCCATACAATCACCCCCCCCCTCCTTGAAAAAGTTCTTACTATTTATGTAGTATAAATACCCTGCCCCCCTCATATATAGTACCACATGAATCTAAATTTAACAAAATGTAGTAAATAATGTTTAATGATAAATCTGGTATTGATAATTTATTTACTACAGAAAAGTGATATTTAATTCAAAATAAGTCAACTAACAGATACACCTTTGGGATTATAGGCCAAAAGTGTGTAAGAAATCATGTCTCACGCATTGCAATACAAGGGTTTTGCGGTAATCGAATCTGTTTTCTGCACATTCGCCGCCTGGACAAAACTGTGTAAAAAATAAGCTCATAAGCCTTATAGCAGTAGGGCTTATGATATATCGAATGTGGGTATTCTTATGCGCATTGGCGCTCGAGGCATGTATTAGCTGAGTATTTAACAATAAATCGTCAAACGCTGTTACTGGTGCAGTTTATGTACTGCACCAGTAACATATGACCGTTTTTTCTCAGTCAGTTGACTGAGTTAGTAACAGTGTTTAGATCGTGGATTATAGACACAGAATATTCATCAGCCTAGCTTTACGCACTTTTGGGCCTATAACCCCCTTATTGATTACGCGAGAATAAAAAAAGCAAAAAGCTCTAGGCATAACGCCTAGAGCTTTCGCCGACCGAGTACTCCCAATCCATTTGTTCCATCACTGTATCATATATAATCTTATTTACTAACAAACCTCAAACCAACACGCGCAAACACCACCAAACGACACGCCAAAAGACGCAAAGCTTGCATTTGAGAATATTTCGGGTATAGTAGTTACTCGTGCTTCGGCGCTGGCAGTTGTCAGTGTGAGAGCATTGCGGACATAGCTTAGTTGGTAAAGCGCAACCTTGCCAAGGTTGAGACCGCGGGTTCGAGTCCCGTTGTCCGCTCTAGGTCCGGTGAGTTATTCGACCTTACGGTGGGTTAGCCAAGCGGTTAGGCAGCGGCCTGCAAAGCCGTATAGATGAGTTCGACTCTCGTACCCACCTCGATTAAGCGGGTTAGCTTAATAAACAACCTGGGCGGTTGGCGCAGTGGTAGCGCACTTCCCTGACACGGAAGGGGTCACAAGTTCGAACCTTGTATCGCCCACTCGAAAGGATTGCCTTTCACGCATAATTAAAAAAATTTTGGGTGATTGGCGCAGCGGCTAGCGCACTTCCTTCACACGGAAGGGGTCATAGGTTCGATTCCTATATCACCCACAATATTGTTCAGTTTCGCGGTATGATATACCGCATTTTTTGTATCTACTGGTATGCCTCGGTATTAGTCAGCATTTTGTTAATACATTTTTCGTGTATAGGTTGACTTAAGAATAAGCGTAGCATCAAAATTAAACACTATTTTTGAGTTACACACAAAATAGTGTTGGATAATGTAACGGTGCTGAATAGTGTAATTCCCAAAATCTCGCAGTTACGCTGTTCAGTTACACTGTTCAGTCATGTTGCTTAATCACGCTGCTCAGTTCTACTATTTAGCTCTATTTATTACTTGATATCCGTGTTTAATTAACACAGATTCGAGTTGAGAAAGATACGCAATTGCTGCAGGGGAAAGATTCGTGCGCTCATTCTTAATCCACCCAACAAGCATGGTTTCTTCGCAATCCAGCGGAATGGTCACGATTTTCTCGTTATTCAAGTCGCCATTGTCGATTCCAGTGCAAATCGTAAAACCATTAAGACCAATAATAAAGTTCAAAATGGTTGCGCGATCAGTAACATTAATCTTTTTAGGCGGATGTTGAGGCCATACCGCTTCCTCCGTAAAGAAGAAGCTACCATCCTCACCCTGCTCATACTGAATAAACGGATATGGTCGCAAATCATCCAAAGTGAGTTTTTTATGACCCGCAAGTGGATTGTTTCTAGAAATAAACACATGCAATTTAGCGCGGAAAAGTGGATGGAATTCAAGATGCTTTTCTCGAAGCATCTTTCCAATAACGTCTTTGTTGTAGTCGGAAAGATAAAGCAAACCAAGGTCTGCGCGCATTGAAGTCACTTGATTAATAATATTTTTTGTACGAGTCTCCCTTAGTGAAAACTCGTACTCGTTAGAATCAATGCTGCGAATCATGTCTACAAAAGCCTCAACAGCAAACATGTAGTGCTGAGTTGCAACGCTGCAAAGCTGTTTTCTAGGCTTAGTGCTGTTGTAGCGCTCTTCAAGCAGATCTGCTTGGTCTAAAACTTGTCGTGCGTATGTTAAAAACTCAGCTCCGTCAACAGTTAATGCAATTCCTTGAGAAGATCTAGTAAAAATCTCAATGCCAAGCTCTCGTTCCAATTCTTTTACGGAAGAGCTTAACGCTGGTTGTGAAACATAAAGTTCATGCGAAGCTTCGTTCATAGATCCACACTCTACGATTTTCACAATGTACTTTAATTGCAGCAGCGTCATTATTAAGAGCCTTCCGATTTTGGGATTTATACTTGACTATTTCCAACTATTACAACTATAACAACTATAAACTAACGCCTATAATCTTGCGACTTTGGCTTAGTGCTTATAATCTAACGCCTAGCGATGCCAAATCCTCTCTAGCTTTTTGTGCTGTAGTAAAAACAAACCCGTGCATTCCAACATTATGCGCGCCATTAATATTTACTGGCTTATCGTCGAAGAAAACAGTTGTTTGCGGTTTCAATCCAAATCTGTTCATAGCAAGCTCAAAAATCTCAGGCTGTGGCTTATGCAATTTTTCAACGCCAGAAATAACCGTACCTTGTAAAAGCGTTTTCAATTCTGGGAATTTACGCAATGCGAGTGGGAAAGTTTCTTTAGACCAGTTAGTCAATCCCCAAACTCCGTAGCCAGCTTTGCGTAAATCGTGCAATAAATCAACTATTCCAGGCATCATTCGCGTAAGAACTTGGTCATAGTGTGTGCAATACCATTGAAAAGCGTTGCTAAGCTCCTTGCCAAAGCGCCTTTCATATTCTGGCAAAAGGTCTTTTAATAGTTCGCCGCCGTCCATTCGGTCTTCAAACTCATAGAATCCAGCCAAATCGTCTTTTCCAAAAGTGCCATTAGGGCAAATCGTGTCTACTAAATCCGGGAACTGTTTTTGTAAACAATTCCTGCAATTCCACTCGAGTAAGACCTTACAATAATCAAACATTACGTCGTGAATTTCAACAGATTCTACATTTTCATTTGTGTTGATATTTGTGTTGATATTTGTGTTTTTCATTTTTTCTTCTTTCACTAATTAAGATTCATTAAAAGACCAATAATGTAAGGCAGCGCATTAATAATATCGCTTGCTACAATTGGGTGATCTGAAGTTGAATCATCATTTGATTCCACTATGTCTTGCGCCAATTGAGTGTAATTGTTTTCGCTGTTGATTTTAGATGCTAATGATGCTGAAATTCCGTGGATTACAGCTGCGCTCGCTGCAATAAAAGCATAGTTTTCGTTTTCTGCGTAATTCGCGTAGTTTTCTGCATAATTTTCTGCACAATTTTTATTATTTTCTTTTCTTTCGCGTTGCGCTAATAATGCTCCTAGAATTCCTGCCAGTACATCTCCTGAACCTGCGGTTGCGAGCCAAGATGGAGCGCATTTTGCAATATAAATGGGAGAGTGTAGTTCTGATGGTGATGCAACTGCTGTTGTTGCGCCTTTAACTAGCACAGTTGCTCCAGTAAGATCGGCTGCTTTTTGAGCGTAGTGTGTTGGATTGCTAGATATTTGTTGTGCGCTTATATTCAAGTCGTATCTAGTAAAAAGTGAGCTTAATTCTCCTGCGTGTGGAGTGAGAACCACTTTTGTGCAAACCTGTTTTGGCAGTAAATCTAACGCTCCAGCATCTACGCATAGTGGTGGAAGATTATCTTTTTGACTTATTGATTGTTCTTTCGAATTATTATTTTCTTTCGCATATTGCGCAAGAATGCTCGCAATGTATTTTCTTTGATTTGCGCTAGCTTCAGTATTGCAATGATCCGCATCTGGTATTCCAGATCCAACTGTTATAGCGTCGATTTTTCCAGTCAATTGTTCCGAGGCTACTACTTCTGGAGATGTTTGTAATACTAAGTTTTGTGCGCGAAGAGGACCGGCATAACGAACCATTCCAATATTTGCGTGTGACGCAGCACTCGCGCTTAATATTGCAGCTCCAGGATACTCATTAGAACCCGTTACTAATCCCAGAACCCCACGCGAGTATTTATTGTAAAAAGGCTTAGGCTTTTTTAGACATTTGCTTACATCTTTTGCTTCTATGTTTAGAAGTTCACTCATGCTTACGATTGTAGTGAATATCTGGGATTGTTATTTGTGGTTTTGTTATTTGTGGTTTTGTTATTTGTCACATTGCATTCGCTATATACACCATTTATTTATATAACGCAAGAAAAATCGCAATTATATCAGACAAAAAATTTGCGACACGCCACTTTTGAAAAAATATAATAAATTTTCAAAATTTCATTGACCATCCATCATATTTTTTCTATGCTTTTAAACGTTATTGCTAACGATAATCTTTCCTAATTAAAAATAATGGAGAAAGTGAAAACGCTTTTTAAACAGATTACAAGACTTGCAATAATGTGAATTCATAGATTCCGGAAAGGAAAATAGTGAAAACTGCACGAATTTTTGCCACCGCAGCCACCGCCGCTTTGCTAACTGTTGGCTTGTGCGCATGTGGATCAACAGCTAAGACAGCAGATCAAAAGACTAACGGTAATCAAGTAAACGTAGTTGCAACCACCACTCAAATCTGCGATTATGTAACTCAAATCGCATCCACTGCAGATGCAAAATCTGGATTAAGCCTTAATAAAACCGATTCTCAAGGCAAAAAGTCTGTGATTGGCGCGCCTCAAGACAAAGCAAAGTCAACAATCAACCTTACATGCTTACTCGCGCCAAACGCGTCTGCACACGAGCATGAGATGACTCCAGCGCAATCCAAAGCGCTTTCTAAAGCAGATTTAATGCTTGTTTCTGGAGTAGATCTTGAGCACTTCTTAGATCAGGCTGTAAAAGCTACTGGATTTAAGGGCACGATGGGAGTAACTTCGGGCATTCTTACCGCAGACGAAATCAAGGATTCAAAGGCAGAAGCTGCTAAAGAAAAGAATCTTCCTTACAAGATTGACCGCGGTGTTGAAAAGGTTCATGCTGAAAAATGGCCATTCCCACCAGAAGAAGGCGAGAAAGAGCCAGAATTCCAGTATGATCCACATATTTGGACTAGCACCAAGAATACTATGATTCAAGTCAAGAATATTGGTAACTTCCTTGGCAAAGCTCTTCCAGAAAGCAAGTCAATCTTCGATGAGCATGTTGAAAAGTTCGTTAAGTCTCTTACTGATTTAGACTCTTGGGCAACTGAAGCTTTGAACAGCGTGCCGCAGGAACATCGCGTTCTGTTTACTTCGCACGACGCATTCGGATACTTCTCACGCGACTACAATGTTAAGTTTATTGGCGCAGCTCTTTCTGACTTCAACAGTCAGCAGGATGCAACTGCAGACCATATTAAGGAGGCTGCAGAAGCTGTTAAAAAGTCTGGTGCCGTAGCAATCTTTGCCGAAAATTCCAACAATTCAAAGTCTATTAAGGCTGTGGCTGCTGCTGCAGGCGTAAAGGCGATTATTGGCGACGATGCGCTTTATGGCGATTCCCTTGGTCCTGTTGGCTCTGCTGGCGAGACCTATATTGGTTCCATTGTCCACAATGTTCAGACTCTTGTTAAGGCTTGGGATGGCAAAGTTCCAGACCTTCCAGAATCTGTAAAAACTGCTTTGAAAAAGTAGTTAATAGGTGGCTATATAAGTAGCTGAAAATAATAAATCACTACAAAAGTAGTTACAAGAAGGTTAATTTATAGTGAATAAGAGCGTCCTAGCAATGAAAGATTGCGACCTAGCATACGGTTATAAAACTGTTGTGACTGGGCTTAACGGAAGTGTAGAAGCTGGAGAGGCTTTAGCTTTAATAGGACCTAATGGTTCTGGAAAAACAACGTTTTTGCAGGCGATTATTGGTATTGTGCGAGTAAGCCATGGAAGCTTAACAATGCCAAAAACGGTTTCTATAGGCTACGTTCCTCAACAAGTTGATTTGGATTTGACTTTTCCAATCACCGCTCGTCAGGTTGTAGCAATGGGCTTAAGCAGGCAAACTGGATTCCTTGGTTTGCTTAAAAAAAGCCAGAAAAAATCTGTTGAGGACGCTCTTAATCATGTTGGTTTGCTAAATAGAGCAGATGTGCGATTTGGTGATCTTTCTGGAGGTCAGCGCCAGCGAATATTGCTTGCTAGAGCTATTGTTGCGCGCCCTACGTTAATTCTTTTAGACGAGCCTTTTAACGGATTAGACGAGCCGAATCGAAAAGAACTGCTCAATATTATGAAGTCCGCAAAAGAAGATGGGATTTCGTTTGTTGTCTCTACTCACGACTTGGTAATCGCGGACGCGATTTGCGAAAAAGCCTTGCTTTTGGCTGGTCGTCAAGTAGCTTTTGGGCCTCTTAGAAAAGTCATGACTAAAGAAAACATATCTTTGGCTTATGGTGGAAGTATGCCAGCTGCAAGTGCGGGTATTACTTTGAATCAATTAGCAAACAAAGATGATTCGTTAAATGCGGCGAGTGTCACAAGCACTTTTAGTGATTCAAGTATTTCGGGCACTGCTTTAGGAGACGAATCCAATGCTAGCTGAATTGGTTGAGTCTTTGCGCAAAATCCTCGAGCCTATACCAGGATTTGACTTTATTGCATCCGCTCCATACATTTTCAGACCTTTCTGTCTTCTTATTGTTCTTGCGATTGCTAGCGGAATAGTTGGCGTGTTTGTTAACTTAAGATGCGCCGAGTTTAATGCGGAGGCTTTGGTTCACGGGATTTTTCCTGGAATCGTAGTCGGAGCGTTATATGGTGGAATTGGGCAAATTATTCCAGGAGCTTCGATTTGCGCAATTTTTCTGGTTGCCGCTCTTGTGTGGGCATCTAGGTCTCAAAAAATCAACGAGTCAATAATTGCAACAGTTTTAACAACATTTTTTGCGCTTGGAATCGTAATATCTCTTAAAAAGGGAGATATGTCTGGACAGCTTGAAGCACTTATGTTTGGACGTTTGCTAGATGTTACAGATGATAGAATGACTCAAGCAATGCTTATTTGTTTATTTGCAATCGCATTACTTGTTCTAACTTGGAAGAAGCAAATTGTTGTTGCGTTTGACCGCGCTAGTGCTCCTTTAATGGGTGTTAATACTTTACTTGTAGATATTGTGCTAAATGTTGCAATTGCGTCTGTTGTAGTTTCTGCATCTTCGGCTGTTGGCGTACTTCTTGTTATTGGATACCTTGTTATTCCTGGAGCTAGCGCAAGATTGGTTTCTCGCACTGTTGGGCGTATGGCGTTTGTTGGCGTTGCGGTTGGTATTTTTGGCGTTTTATTAGGCATGTACGCTATGAACTTGGAACTTGATCATCCAGTTTCTCCGCAAGCTGCAGTGGCGCTAAGTATTTGCGCAATGTTCGTAGTCGTTTTGATTTTAAGATTCTTATACAGAGTTACATACGCACTAGTGTTTTCTAAAAAGTTTTCTAAAAAGAAAAAGTCTAGCGCAATAGATGGTGGTGGAAAGTAATAATGGTAAGTATTTGGCAAATTATTGCTCTTCCGATTGTAGAGGCAATTGCTGTTGGAGCATTATGCGGTTTTGTTGGATCCTTGGCTTTGCTTAATCAGCGTATTTTCTTCACCGAGTCTATAACTCACGCTGCTTTTCCAGGAGCTGTTATTGGAGTTGTAGTTACATCTGTTTATACGATTGACCAAAACGTTTTGTCTATTGGTCTTTTTATTGGCGCTGCTTTGGCTTGTATTGTTTTGTCTTTTATGATGCATGTGCTTTCTAAACTAAAGGGCATATCTTCTCAAGCATCTGCTGGAATAACTCTTACTGTTGGTTTTGCAAGCGGCTACTTTTTAAACAAGTGGTTTGCTCCTCTTCCATTGCGAATTGAGGGTTTTTTAACAGGATCTTTGCTTAATTGCACTCCTGCAGACGTGATTTTTGCGATTATTGCATTCGCTCTTGCACTAGGATTGTGGAGTTTTAATAGTGCTAATTTGATTCATTGCTCTTTTGACTCCACTAATTACAAAGCTTTAGGAGGCAGAAGCGGATTAATGCAAGGAATTGTTCTTGCGCTAATAATCATTACAGTTTCGGTAATTATTCCAGCTGTTGGAACTGTTGTTTCGGTATCTTTAATCGCAGCTCCTGCAGCAGCACTAAAGAGCAGGATGCGTTCCATTAACAAATTTGTGTTTGCGTGCGTATTGTCTTCTATTTTTATAGCGCTTTTAGGACTTGCCTTAGCTGTGATTTTAAGACTTTCTGCTGGCGGAACTATCGCGATTTGCGCTGGATGCTTCTATTTAGTTGTAAAGCTTAGTGAAAGTATCTTTTTGAAAATACATGAGATTTATTCTGGTTTTTGCAAAAAATCATTGTTAAAAAGTCGCTCTGTTGTTCTAGAGTAACAGAGAATTGCACGTGAAAAATGCGTGCGATTGACGTCGTTTTTTGCGCGTTTTATTTATGTTTTAATCGCGTAAGTTTATCGACGCCACACAAGTCCAGGTCTGCACATTAGTAACGCAAGACCCCGATAGAAAAGGACAATTATGGCTGAAAATACCATCTCCATTACAGTAAACAATGAGCGCAAGGAGGTGGATGCAAGCTTCACTGGCGTTGAACTTTTCGCGGAAGATAAGAATATTATTGCCGTGCGTTTAAATGGCGAGTTGCGTGATTTGTACACGCCTCTTCATAACGGCGATACCGTGGAATCAGTAGCACTTGATAGTGAAGATGGCATCGCAATCATGCGTCATTCCGCTACACACGTGATGGCTCAAGCTGTTCAAGAAATTCGACCAGACGCAAAGTTGGGCGTAGGTCCTGTAATTAAAGACGGCTTCTACTACGATTTCGATGTTGATACTCCATTTACGCCAGACGATTTGAAGCAAATCGAAAAGCATATGCAGCGCATTATTAAAGAGTCTCAAAGCTTCCGCCGCCGCGTTGTAACAGAGGATGAAGCGCGCGAAGAAGAAGCAAATCAACCTTATAAGTTGGAGTTGATTGGAGATAAGGAAGCGGCTCTTGATCCGGCTGCTGCTGGCGAAATCAGCAAGCACGAGCTTAGCATGTACGACAATTTGGATCGCGAAGGCAATAAGGTCTGGAGCGATTTGTGCCGCGGACCTCATTTGCCAAATACGCGCTATATTAAGGCTTTTAAGCTTGAGCGTGTGGCTGCAGCTTACTGGCGTGGTTCGGAGCATAACCCTATGCTTCAGCGCATTTACGGAACTGCATGGCCTAGCAAGGAAGAGCTTAAAGCTTATACAACTCGCATGGAAGAAGCTGCTAAGCGCGATCATCGTAAGCTTGGTCAAGAGATGGATTTGTTCTCATTCCCAGACGAGATTGGCCCAGGCTTAGCAGTGTTCCATCCAAAGGGTGCTGCAATCATTAACGCAATGGAAGATTATTCGCGCGAACAGCACAGAAAGCATCACTACAGCTTCGTACAAACTCCTCACATTACTAAGGGTGGATTGTATGAGACTTCCGGCCACTTGCAGTGGTACAAGGATGGCATGTATCCTCCAATGAAGCTTGACGAAGAGCGCGACGAGAATGGCAATGTAACCCGCCAGGGTGCTGACTACTACTTGAAGCCAATGAACTGCCCAATGCATAATTTGATCTTCAAGTCTCGCCAGCGTTCGTACCGCGAGCTTCCTTTGCGCTTGTTTGAGTTTGGTACTGTGTATCGCTACGAAAAGTCTGGCGTTGTGCATGGCTTAACTCGCGTTCGCGGATTGACTCAGGATGATTCGCATATTTACTGCACTCGCGAGCAGATGCGCGATGAGTTAAAGAGCTTGCTTAACTTTGTGCTTGGTCTTCTTAAAGACTTCGGTTTGAACGACTTCTACTTGGAGCTTTCCACTAAGGATGAGCACAAGTTCGTTGGTTCCGACGAGATTTGGGAAGAAGCAACTAACACTTTGGCAGAGGTTGCTAAAGAGTCTGGTTTGGAACTCGTGGACGATCCAGGTGGAGCTGCATTCTACGGCCCGAAGATTTCTGTGCAAGCTCGCGATGCAATCGGCCGCACTTGGCAGGTTTCTACTATTCAGCTTGACTTCAATTTGCCTGAGCGCTTTAAGTTGGAGTATATTGCAGCTGATGGTAGCCACCAGCGCCCAGTTATGATTCACCGCGCACTCTTCGGCTCTATTGAGCGTTTCTTCGCGATTTTGCTTGAGCATTATGCCGGCGCGTTCCCAGCATGGTTGGCTCCAGTTCAGGTGACTGGCGTTCCTGTTGCAGACGAGTTTGCTCCGCACTTGCAAAAGTTTATTAGCGATTTGGAAGAGAATATGGTTCGTTGCGAAATGGACAGCTCCGACGATCGCTTTGGCAAGAAGATTCGTAACGCTTCTAAGTCTAAGGTGCCTTTCACTTTGATTGCTGGCGAAGAGGATGTGAACAACAATGCTGTGAGCTTCCGCTTCCGCGATGGTAGCCAATTGAATGGCGTTCCTACCTCGCAAGCTAAAGAGTGGATTTTGTCCATTATTAAGCAGCGCGTTCAAGTGAATACTGCAGAAGATTTCGAGCGCTACACAAAGTAGCATCCGCGATGCAACTTACGTAGCATAAATCAACGTAAGTCAATACAAAACAAACCCGCACTTCTTAACGTTGTGCGGGTTTATTCTTTTTATTCTTGATTTATTACGAGTGACTTAGTTATTTAAGCAGCGCACGAATTACTTCGATTTGCTCGCTATTAACTTGACTTGCAGGCTCGCGAACAAGCGTGCTAATCGGCAATCCCTTAAGATTTACAGCAGCTTTAATAGCAGAAATAAACAAGTCGGTAGTGTTGTAAACTGCCATCAAATGGCTGATTCTTTTAGCGCATTCAATAAGATGTGCAAAATCTCCAGCCTCATACGCCTTATGCAAAGATGCAAAAGTTTCTGGCTCTACATTAGTAAGACCACAAATCACGCCATTTCCTCCAGCAATCCTGTTAGGAGTGTAATACTCATCAAAGCCAGAGAAAACAACGAAATCTGGGTTTACGCGTCTAGTGGCTTCAATCATTGCGCGAGTATGGCTTATAGTATCTACCGTATCTTTAATACCAACAATATTCGGGTATTTTTCAGCAAGATTTGCAACTAAGCTTGGTGTTAAATCGCTGCCAGTTCGAGCAGGGAAGTTGTATAAAATCACAGGCAAGCTAGTTGCGTTAGCAATTGCGCCAAAGTATCGTTCTGCTGTTTGTGCGGTTGGCCCAAAGTAGTATGGAGATACAGCTACAACAGCGTCTGCTCCGCAATTTTCCGCAAACTTAGTAAAGTCAAGTACTTCGTTAAGATTTGTGTTCCCAACACCTATAAGAACTGGAACTCTGTGATTAACGTGTTCAATAGCAAACTTAGCAGCTTCCTTTTTTACGCTAAGTGGATATGCGTAGAATTCGCCGATGCTGCCAAAAATCAATATGCCATTAATACCAGCATCAATCAGATGGTCTAAGTGCTTTGCCCATAAGTTGTAGTCAATGCTTCCGTCATCTTTGCTTACAGTTATTGATGGGCAAAACACGCCCTTAAAAGCATGCAAATCAAGCTTTGCGCTATTAGAAGTAGTCATAAAATTCGTCCTTTTATTTAATTATTTTGTGTATTTAATTATGGGGTATAAGACTTTAACTGGCAAAATCTTACACCCCATAAGCAATGATTATTCAAATCGATTATTCAAATAACTTAATTAATTACAGTTTAATACCATACGCCTTCTTTGCATTATTCATAAAGAAATCTTCGTCATCGCCGAAAAGCTCAACCATTAAGTCAAGATGCTGCTTAAGTGAAGAATTCAACTTAACAACTGGCCAATTGGAGCTAAAGAGTAGGCGATCAGGGCTAAAGGTGTCTTTTACAAACTTAACAATATCTGGATTTACTGGATTATCTCCCGAAATCTTAATATAGCTGTGTGGAAGCTTTGCAAACGCACGCAAAGCATTGCAAGAATCGTCGTCTAATCCTGGAACATTGCCCAAATGGTTTAGAACAACAGTAACTTCTGGAACTTGCTCAAAAGCTTTAGCCATATCTCCAAGTTCTTCGCCACGATTGCAAAGCTCGAAAGGCATGCCTTTCTTCGCCATTGCCTTAAGACCACCAATAAACGAAGGCTCTAGGCAGCGTCCGCGTGGCTCGCTCGGAATATGAAGAGGCTCGCGAATACCAGTTGCGTGAATTGGAACGCGCATAAACGGATCCAACGTGACTCTAAGCATTTTAGCTAGAATCTTAGGATTAGGATTTTCGCCAATAAGCTTATCTTCTAGCTCGTGGTCTGCAGCATCAACCTCAACGTATACGCCGCCGAGGAAGTCAACGCCTAAATCGGCATACTCTTTTTCTAGCTGCTCTAGAGTAAAAGTGTGGTTTAACTTGTCTAAGCCATCAAGCCAAGGCAAGACTTGCTTTGTTGGATCCCAAATATGAAAATGTGAATCCAAAATACGAAGTTGAGACATAATAAATTTTCCTTTCTAAAGACTTTGTAGTTATTCGCGAATTATTTAGCTTCTACAAGACCAATCTTTGAGCCCCAAAGAGCGTACCAAGCAACATACAAGAATCCTGGAACTGTGAGCAATACGGCGGCTTCGATTCCAGCAAAATCTTGTACCAAACCGAAAACTAACGGAATGATTGCAGCGCCAACAATGCTCATAACGAGTGCAGAAGAACCAGTCTTTGCTGCTGCTCCATGAATTCCCTTAAGAGTAAGAGAGAAGATTGTTGGGAAGCCAATGGAGATAAACAAGTACGCTACAATGTAGGCGATTACAGAAATCTGACCAAGTCCAAGGAATGCAACAAACATAAGAACTGCGCTCAAAGTCATGTACAATCCAAGAATCTTGCCACCATCAAACTTTGCCATCAAAGGAGTTGTAACAAAGCGGCCGATTGTAAACATTAAGGAAACGATTGCAAGCATAGAAGCAGCAACACCAGTGGTGATTCCAGTACCCCAATGCTTTAGAGCAAAGTCGGAGAACATTGCCATTCCAGCAACTTGAAGTCCAATAAAGATGAATTCTGCAATAATTCCAAGAGTAAAGTATGGCTTGCTCATAAGATGAATGAAGGAAGAATCACCCTTGCTTTCCTGGTCTGCCTCAACGTCTCCTGGAGGAGTAGGGAGTTTAAAGCAGAAGAAGATTGCAATAATCGCAATAAGAACAATGCCAATAACAATGTAAATCAAGCGAGTATCGCCAAGGAACTTTAGCTTAGCAACGTCGAAGCCTGGCTCGTTCTTAGCAACAGTTTTGCCTAAAATTTGACCAAGAATAAGAGGTCCAACAATGTTTCCAACTCCGTTGAAGCTCTGTGCCATGTTGATTCTAAAGGATTCGCCCTTCTCATCGCCAAGCTTAGTAATGTAAGGGTTGCAATTCGTTTCCAAAGTTGCTGCGCCCAACGCTATAACAAACATTGCAACTAGGAACATTGCGTAGCTTGCGGTAGCTGTTGCAGGGATTACCGCAAATGCGCCAAGAGCAAAGAGTGCGAGGCCACTAATAACGCCGCCCTTGTATCCAAAACGCTTTGCGATTAAGCCTGCAGGAATTGCCATAACGAAGTATGCGCCAAAATATGCTACCTGCAGCAATGCTTTTTGAGTATTATTCAGTTCAAGATAATTGCCAAATGGTGAATTCAGTGCATTGACCAAATTCATGGTCAAGCCCCATACAAAGAACAAAGATGTTACCAATACGATGGCAATCATAGCTTTTGAGCCATTTTTACTATTCTTAACGACGGCATTGTCGTTTTCTTTTGTAGTCATCGTCACTCCTGTGTGAGAATAATTCTAAAAGTTTAAGATTTTAAGTTCTTAAATGATTTTGTGCAATGGTGCGCAAACACACATTCGCATTGCGCACCATTTACTAGCTAAACTGCATTAATCTTAAATTTGGATTTGTGATTTAAGACAAAGCTCGATCAAGATGCACGTAGCCTCCATCAACGAATACCCACTGACCAGTGGTGTGCGAAGAGCGATCCGAAAGCAGGAATGCAGCTTCGTTTCCAATCTCTTCCGTAGTAGTCATGCGGTTTTCCAGAGGAATCTTGTCTGTAATAACCTTCAAGCGAGCTTGCTGAGCAGCTTCGTCACCAAATGTCTTAATCCAATCTGCATACAGTGGAGTCCAGCATTCCGAAACAACAATCGCGTTTACGCGCACGCAATCATGGACAAGAGCTGCAGCCCATTCGCGAGTCAAGCCTAAGATTCCGCCCTTTGCAGCAGCATAAGCGCTAGTCTTGCCCTGGCCAGTTAGAGCAGTCTTAGAAGAAATGTTCACAACTGCTCCGTGGCTTTCCTTCAAGTACTTTACAGCAGCATGAACAGTTTCGTAGTAGTGAGTGAGGTTTCCGTGAATCGACTTCTCGAAGTCGCGCCAAGAAGTGGATTCCAAATCCTTGTTGTCGTTAACGCCAGCGTTATTTACAATGCCGTCAATATGACCATACTTCTTATAGGTTTCTTCAATAATTGGTGCAATCTCGTCCGTGTCGTTCAAGTCGAGAAGATAAACATCGTAGTTCTTTGTGTATTGCTCAATATCTTTGCGGAATGTTTCTTCTGCAGCATCTGCGCGGTTAATAACTACTGGAATTGCGCCTTCTCGAGCAAGTTGAAGCGTAATGCCTTTACCAATTCCCTTGAATCCACCTGTTACAATGAAAACCTTGCCTTCCAAATGCAAATCCATAATGAACTCCTTTGTTAAATGATGTGGTTTGCTTTTAGTTAATTTTTAAATTATAAAATTCTATGATTTGTTATTTTTACAAGTGGCTAATCGTTAATCACTATGCGATTAGCCACTTATTTTTTATTATTTTTAGCCGCGATAAAGGTACTTTTCGGCTGTTTCCAGCGTCATCTCAGTGCCATTACCTGGGGCGGTTGGCGCAACGTAATTGCCATTCTTGATTTGTGTTGGATGTACAAAGTGCTCGTGCTGATTGTCTACGTATTCAATCATGCGACCTTCCTTTGTTCCAGAAACTGCAACATAATCAAACATTGCAAAGTGGCATACGGCTTCGCATAATCCAACGCCACCTGCGTGTGGGCAAACTGGCTTGTTAAACTTACGAGCAAGCAAGTATTCGAGAACAACTTCTTGTGGACCTGCAACTCGAGTTGCGTCTATTTGCATGATTCCAAATGCGTTTGCCTGCAAGTATTGCTTGAACATGATTCTGCTTTGCATTTGCTCGCCAGTTGCAACTGGTATTGGGTTGATTGCGCGAGCGATTGTTGCGTGTCCAATAACGTCGTCTGGGCTTGTTGGCTCTTCTACCCAAGCTAAGTCGAAGTCGTGGAAGCGATTAATCCAAGTAATTGCTGTTGGAACATCCCACACTTGGTTTGCGTCTACTGCAAGTCGAACATTTGGGCCGATTGCTTCGCGAGCGAGTGCGAGTCTTCTTAAATCGTCGTCTACATTTTGACCAACCTTAAGCTTAATTTGCTTAAAGCCTTTAACTTGCGATTCTTCCTTAGCGATTGCAACCATTTTCTCGTCGCTGTAACCGAGCCAGCCTGCGGCAGTGGAGTATCCTGGGTAGCCGTTTACAAGCAAGTCTGCAATTCGCTCTTCCTTGCCTTTTTGGCCATCTTGCAAGAATTCGATTGCTTCTTCTGGCTTTAAAGCGTCTGTCATGTAGCGGAAGTCGAGCGTAGAGACTAATTCCTTTGGATCCATCTCGGCAAGCAAGCGCCACAATGGCTTTCCAGCTCTCTTTGCTTTAATATCCCACAATGCGCTCAAAATCGCGCCAATTGCCATGTGCTCTACGCCTTTTTCAGGACCTAGCCAGCGAAGTTGTGAGTCGTGAACAAAAAGATCCCATGCAAGTCGCATGTTGTCTAGTAATTCTTCTACGTTTCTGCCAATAAGCACTTGAGACATGGAGTCGATTGCTGCGCAAACAACATCGTTGCCGCGGCCAATCGTAAATACAAATCCAACACCTTTAATGCCATCGTCTAGGCTGGTTTTGATTTCTACGTATGCGGATGAATAATCTGGATCTTTGTTCATTGCGTCGGATCCAGAAAGCGTTTGCGACGTAGGGAATCTAAAATCATAGGTTTTTACTGATGTAATTGTACTCATAACGATTTGTGCTCCTTTGCTTTAAGATCGTTGTGACCTACTCCTATATTTTATAACAAAATAATAGAAAAATGTTCTAATTGTTAGGAAATTTTCGTAAATAATTTTTTGCGAATTTTTCCTAATCTCGCGTTTTGTGATAAATGTCATATTTCGGATTTTAAGAATATTGAAAAATTGAGCTTTTATCTTTTATAACTGTTAAAAAATGAATACTTTTGGCATCGATGTTATCTGTTAAATTCTGATTATTCGGCGTGTCATAAGAAAATTTCGCGACTTTGCATAGTCTGTAGCGAAATAACATATGATATTATTTCTATTAGTCTTGATACGTCAGGCAATAATGCGGTTTTTCTATTTTTTGAATTTTCGCATTGCTGAGAATTAATGCAAAATTAAGTAAGAAATTTTCTCTGCATTTGTTTGCGACTTAAGAAAATTTTGCGACTTATAAGCATATGAGCATAGGAATATAGGAATTAGGAGAGTGCATATGCCAACTCGTAGTCACGCAACTAGCATTGCTGAAAATGAATCTTCAAAACCTCGCATAACGGAGTTGGCTAAAAAGGCGGGGGTATCGCCTTCTACAATTTCAAAGGTTATTAACGGTAGAACTGGCGTTTCAGATGAGACTCGCAAAAAAGTAGAAGAAGTTCTTTTAAAAAGTGGGCGCGAGTATTCGCTTGTAAGCACTAAGGTATCTCCGACAATTGAATTATTAGTAGATTATGTGGCAAATAATGGCACGATTGAGATGATTACTTACGCATCTCGTTGGGCGCAAAGAGAAGGATTAGCTCTTACAGTCGCTCAAACCGATAATGGTAAGAAACGTGATGAATGTTTGCGTGGAATTGTAGATAGAAATCCTCTTGGTGTTATATCTCAAATGTCTGATCTTACGCAGAAAGATAAGGAATTTTTGCGTATGCGAAATATTCCGTTGATTATAATTGATCCCGTGTCTCTTTCTAATGGGGAAGATCACACGATTTCAATCGATAATTGGACAGGAGCTTATGAGCTTACAAAACATCTGATTAATCTGGGGCATAAGAGAATAGGCGTTATAACTGGTCCTCTTAATGTTCAATCTGGTGTAGCCCGATTTGCTGGCTATAACGCTGCAATGGAGCAGTCTGGCTTGACGATTGATAAAGATTTGGTTAAAGAGGGGGATTATCTTCCTGAACGTGGCTATGAAATGGCTTGTAAGATTTTGGATTTGCCTGAAGAAAAGCGTCCTACTGCTATTTTTGCTTGCAACGATATTACAGCTGTAAATGTGTATCGCGCTGCTCGCGAACGCGGTATTAAGTTAGGATCTGAGCTTTCTGTAGCTGGGTTTGATGACGTGTATCCTGCACAGTATTTGATGCCATCTTTAACAACTGTTAATCAGCCTTTTGACTCAATAGCAAAGAATGCTATTAGAATGATTCTTGAGATTAGGGAAGGTAAGGAGATTGAGAATCAACTGGTTCTTCCTGCGCATATTGTTATTCGAGAAAGCACTCAGACTGTTGTCGATTGATAGAAGAGTTATTAGATATAGAATTTGACTTATGATTTATGGCTTATGACATAAATCAAATAAATGTGGACGCAACTTAAATCAAGATAAATTGCGTCCACAAATATTGCGTATTTATTTATTATTTATTATTTTAGAAGACTACATCAAGCTTGTGTAAATCTTGCGAATGTCTTCCAAAGTTGCCTTGCGTGGGTTTCCTGGAGTGCAAACATCTGCCAAAGCGTCGTGGCTCAAGCCTTCAATATCTGCCTCACTAGCTCCAACTTCGCTAATCTTAGTAGGATTTCCAAGCTTAACAGTTAAGTCGTGAACTGCCTTTACAGCAGCATTGCGCACGGTTTCGAGGTCATCTGTGTATGCGTTTGGAACGTCGAATGCTGCAGCAATATCGCGATACTTTTCGCCAGTGTAATCCTTGTTGTATTCCATAACAGGAGCGAGCAAAATTCCGTTTGCAACGCCATGAGCAACGCCAAGGCGACCACCGAGTGGGTGAGCCATGCCGTGAACTAAGCCCAAACCAACGTTGGAGTATGCCATGCCAGTTATATAGCTTGCGTAAGCCATTTGTTCGCCTGCTGGAACGTCTCCATCTGCGCTCTTTGCAAGGTTTTGTGCAATCATGCGAATTGTTTGCAAAGACAGGCAATCCGAAAGGCTCCATGCGCCTGGTGTAATGAAACCTTCGATTGCGTGGGTGAGTGCGTCCAAACCAGTTGCAACTTTAAGCGAGCGTGGCATGGAATCGGTTAAGTCTGGGTCTACGAATGCAACGATTGGAATATCGTGAGGGTCTACTGCAACGAATTTACGAAGCTTTGCAGTATCGGTAACAACATAGTTGATTGTTGTTTCGGATGCGGTTCCAGCGGTTGTTGGCACGCCAAAGATTGGAACAGAAGGATTCTTTGTATCTGCAACGCCTTCAAGAGAAAGAACGTCGCCAAACTCTGGGTTTGCTACAATAATTCCAATGCCTTTGCATGTATCTTGTGGAGAGCCGCCGCCAAGTCCAATAAGGAAGTCTGCTCCAGATACCTTGAACTTTTCTACACCGTCTTGAATGCATTCAACAGGTGGATTTGGCTTTACATTGTCGAATACTTCGTATGGAAGACCAGCTGATTCTAGAACGTCTGTAACTTTTTTAACGGTTCCAGTTTTTACAAGAACAGGATCTGTTACTACAAATGCTTTTTTAAAGCCGTGTGCTTTAGCAACGTTTGGAATCTCTTTGATTGCTCCGCGACCGAAGTAAGCAGTCTGATTGAAAATCATTCTATAGACCATGCGAAAATCTCCTTTGAGTTTCATATTGGCATACACCAAATTTTTGGTAGTCGTTTAATATTTTACAATATTGCATGACATTTGGCGAGTGTATTAAATAAGCTTTTTATTACTAAACTTAACAAATAAGCAATTAAAATGAACATAAACTAACTAATTTTATGCATTTTTATTTATTTTAGATATAAATAAGCACATTTATAAAAATTCGAGCACATGATTTGCAATGAATATGTTGAAAGAAAAATATTAATCACGTTAAGAAAAATTCTTTAATTGATTGGTGTTTTAGTTATCTAATTGATTTATTTTGAATTAAATAATCTATTTGGAATGCAAATTTAGATCTGTAATATTACGCCTGTGAATTTAAGCCTCTCATACTGGCTCTCATACTAAAGTATGACGATTTTATATAAGAGCATTTTTATATCAAAATTTAATATCAAAATTCCTATTATTTCAATGAGAATATCAGCCTTACGCACTATAGAGAATGCGTTTTTAATCCCGTAAATTGTAATTGTAAGGTAATTCCAATACTTGTAAGGAACTGCAAAAGTAAGCGAGGTGCAAAATGAGTGTTGAAAATAGTCAAGATACGCGTTTTACGCAAATGAATTATTCCGCTCAAGAAGGTTTGATTGGCGAGACTGCGGTTGCAGCTTTGCATGTTGTTAAAGATTTTGGCAAGGGTGCAGGCATTGTTCACGCTTTGCGAGATGTAAGCGTTAGTTTCGAGCGCGGCAAGTTTACTGCGATTATGGGTCCTTCGGGTTCTGGAAAGTCAACTTTAATGCATTCTTTGGCTGGTCTTGACAGCGTTAATTCTGGAAAAGTTTTGGTTGACGGCCTAGATATTACAGGCATGAGTGATAAGCAGCTTACGCTTATGCGCCGCGAGATGGTTGGTTTTATTTTCCAAAGTTTTAATCTTCTTCCAATGTTTAGCGCTGAGCAAAATATTCTTATGCCTCTTACTTTGGCAGGCAAAAAGCCAGATAAGCAATGGTTTAATACTTTGGTTAATACTCTTGGCTTGCAAGATCGTTTAAAGCATAGGCCTGCTGAGCTTTCTGGTGGTCAGCGTCAACGCGTTGCAATTGCTCGAGCTTTAATCTCTAAGCCTTCCGTAGTTTTTGCAGACGAGCCTACTGGCAATCTCGACTCTGCTTCCAGCTTGGAAGTTTTGCATTTCTTGAAGAAGTCTGTAACGGAGCTTGGTCAAACTGTGATTATGGTTACTCACGACGCTGTTGCAGCGTCTTACGCGGATCGAGCAATCGTGTTTGCAGATGGTCAAATCGTTGAAGACGTGCAAAATCCTACTGCAGAAGGAATGAGCAAGATGCTTATGGAGCGTAGCGAGGCTGGCGTTAATAATCAGCCTGCTCAATTGCAATAAAAGGTGGTGAACTTAGAATGTGGAAAATCGCACTAAAACTTATGCGTAAAAGCATGCGCATGCTAATCGCCTCTGGAATTGCAATTCTTATAGGCAGCATGTTTATGAGCGCTACTTTGCTTTTTGCAAACAGCGTTGATGACTTGATGGTTCGAAACGCAACAAATGAATTCGGTAGCGCAAATTATGCAATCTCATTTAGGAATCCTAACAGTTCTCCGAGTAGTGAAATTCATTATAAAGATCTTCATTTAGACGAAATATCGAAGATGCCTGGTGTTAACGGTATTCGTAGTGACGATGCTACTGCGCTTGTAAGAGTAGAAAAAGGTGATAAATCAGTTACGAGTATTGCTTGGTCTAATGGTTTGTATGGAAATCTTCCTGTGTATAAATCAACAGAAGGTAGAGATCCGCAAGAAATAGGCGAAATCACGCTTATTAAAAGTATTGCTAAATCAATACATGCAAATATTGGCGATACTATAACTTTGGTTAAAGTAGATGACACTGGCGGAGATAAAGAAAAATCGTACGATGTTCGTGTGGTTGGTCTTGTTGACGATGGAGAACATTCTCAAATACCATTTTCAAATCGCGGCACGTATCTTGGTGGCATAACGAACGATTTTTGTGCAAAACTCGAAAATATTGAGAATTTTGACAATCAAGTTGTGCAAAGCAAAGTGTACATGAGTATTGATGAATCTAAAATAAACGATTTATCTCCTAAGATTAACGCTTTGCTTCCTTCGAGATTCTCTCTTATGTCTAGGCACGAAGTTGGTGTGAGATCTGTTCGAAATGTGTCTAACGGCACTAATTTTGTGACTATGTTTTTGCTATCTTTTGGTATTCTAGCGTTGCTTATTTCTTCGCTTGTTATAGCAAACACATTCCAAGTGCTGGTTGCTCAACGCAGACGAACTCTTGCGCTTTTGCGCGTAATTGGCGCACAATCTCACCAGCTTTATGCTGCAGTTTTGCTTGAAGCTGCAATACTTGGAGTTATTTCCGCGGCTGTTGGTGTGCTTTGCGCAATCGGATTTATGGGCGCAATTAGTAACGTGAATATTAATTCTGGACCGTTATCTAAGATTCCTTTGATTGTCTCGCTTCCGGCAATTGTGTGGCCAATAGCAATTGGCACGATTGTAACAGTTCTTGCGTCTATGAGTGCTGCGCGATCTGCTACAAAAGTAACGCCTATGGAAGCGCTACGACCAATGGATTTGATTAAAGATAAGCGTGCAAGCATTATTCGCGCTGTTTTTGGCGTTCTGTTTATTGTTGTAGGTATTTTAGCTACTGCTTTAAGTGCTACTTCTTTAGCGAGTATGATTGCTGGGAAGTCACCTAATGCTGGTTCTGACTCTTGGATGACTTTGCTTGGAGCAATGTTTGGTTGTGCGCTTGTTTTCATCGGAATTATTATTACAGCAACATTCTGGATGCCGTTCGCTATGAAGGCAACTGGCGCAATCATGGCACTTTGTGGGCCTGCTTCTAAAGTTGCCAACGCAAACGTGCAACGAAACCCTAGAAGAGTTGCAGCAACTGGAACGGCTTTGCTTATTGGCGTAACGCTTGTTTCTACAGTAGTAACGGGCGCAATATGTGGTAAAGCAACTCTTAAAGGTGTTGTTGATGACCGTTACAGTGTTGACATTATTATTCAAGGCAAGAATGTTGATGAATCTCTAGCTGCCGATATTTCAAAGATTAGTGGAATAAAGCATACTGAGTTGCTTCCTGCAGTTCCTATGACTTTTAAGAACGCTAAGGGCAAAACTGAGTATGCTATGGCAGTTGGAGTTGATAATGTAAATCAACTTAAAAATGTAATGCACACTGACCTTGATGGCGTTAATATAAACAAAGATTCTATACTTTTGCCTAAGTTTAATGAAGAAGGTGGAGAACCTTTTGAGCTTAAAAAAGGAAACCTTGATCTGCAAGCTTACGTAGAAAAGTACAGTTCTGGTGAAACAGACAGTGATAATATTACGCCATTTACTGGCACGAATACAGACTCTAGTAATAACGATAAAAGCATTACTGTAAAGCAAGTTCAGTTTAAGAAGTATAGAAATGTTAATATATATTCAAGGAATACTGCTTTTGTTAGCAAATCTTACTTCAATAACTACCTTAAGCCTACAACGCATATTCTGCTCATTTCGGTAGATTCTAGCAAAGCTAATCTTGTAGATATTGTTAAAAATATTAGAAATATTACATCTAGCTATGTGGAGGTTATGGCTGCTGGAAGCGTGTTTGAGCGAGCGCAGTGGGAGAGTGCTATCGACGTAATGATGATGTTGCTTGTTGGCTTAATAGCAGTAGCTGTTGTGATTGCTTTAATAGGCGTTGCAAACACATTAAGCTTGTCTGTTATTGAGAGAACCAAAGAATCTGCAACTTTGCGCGCAATAGGCATGACAAGAGGCCAGGTTAGAAGATCTCTTGCGTTGGAAGCAACGTTGATTTCCTTAACAAGCACCGTTTCTGGCTTGATTGTTGGAACAGTGTTTGGGTGGATTGGATCCTACATGGTGTTTAGCGTAATTGGCAAAGTTCCGTTTGTAGTTGATTGGGCTATTTACGCGGTTCTTGCTCTAATCACTTTGCTTGCAGCGCTTCTTTCTAGCGTTCTTCCGGCTCGTAGAGCAGTGAAGTCTTCGCCAGTAGTTGCGCTCGCAGAAGAATAAACTATATGTTGTTATAACATATATTAAGTTAATTATAAAAACAGAAATAATGCTGGTGTAGTTGTGCATCAGCATTATTTTTTTCTACATAACGTGCGACACGCAGAAAAAATAATGTGATGTACATCAAAAAAATAAATAAATTTTATGCATAAAATACAATTGTTTAGATATTATTAATATGGATTTATATTTTTATCGGGAAAATCGAAAAAATTAAGTATTAAATATTTGTTATAACAAGTTAATCGAAAAATTTTTCGATTATTTGACGTTGGAATCTTATTTATTTCTCTGTTATGCTCTTTGGTTGACTGCTGACATAAGCATAAATTAAATATGAGGCCGCTACGAGCAAGGAGTAGAAGAATATGGTAACGGTCAATAAAAAATCTGCCGCAGTGATTGCAGGAATCGTGTTGTTATTAATGCAAAGCCCAATGCCAGCGTGGGCACAAGAAGCTGTAAGTGGATCAGAACCAAATAATGTTGTCGATGCTTCTGATAACAAATTCGGTAAATTAGAAGATTTAGATTTGGGTGCTAAAGATCCAGAGACACAAGATGAATTACTTTCTAGTCGTAAAAGTGCAAAAAATAATTTAAAGATTTATGAAAACAAGTTAAAAGAATTAGAAATAAAAGTTAAGACTTTAAATGAACTTGTAAAAAAAGAATTGGAAGATAGTAATAATAAAACTGATAAAATTGAAGAATTAGAACGCAGAATGGAATCTGCTTCTGAATCTGATTTTGATCGTCTTAATGGAGAGAAAATCAAGCTAGATGAAGATAGAAAAAATATAGAAAACAATCTTAGAGACAATACTAAAAAGTTGAATTCTGCTGAAGAGGATTTGAGAAAATATAATATATATTCACAAAATGCAAGGCAACAAGTAGCAGAATATGAACGAAAACTTAAGGATAATTTTGGTGTAGATATCAATGATCTTAATAAGGAAGAAAATAAGGTTCAAGAAGAAACAATGAAGCCGGATTCTCCTACACCAGCTCCACGTACAGAGTCAGATACTACAGTTGATACGCCAAATGACTCTACTAAGTCGAAGAAAGAAGTTGAGAAGTCCATTCCAGAAGTAAAATCTCCAGATACTAAAGTTATTGAAGAAAAAGCTGCACAAGAAAAAGATTCTGTGCAGACTCAGCCGAAGGATTCTAAAGTTGATTCGCGGTCTTCAGATAATAAATTTGCATCTTCTGAATATAGATCTTCGCAAGTAGAATCATTAGAATCTAAGAAATCTAAAGCGAAGAGTGTTGAAGTTGAATCGACTACTTCTTCATCTGTAGCAGCACGCCCAGCAGAATCCTCTGTAACACCATTTGCTCCAGTTTCTGAATCAAAGGTTATCCCACAGAATGCTACATCCAAGGAAATTCCTGCGGCTTCTGTTGGAAACTCACAAAATGCATCTGCTGTTTCTCCTGCGTCAGATGTTTCTGCTGCTTCCGCAAATGTGAGCACTACTGCATCAGTTGCAGCGCAGACAGCATCGCCAGTATCTCATCCAGCAGAATCCGAAGCAAATAACGCTTCTAGTAGCGAAAAAAGCGATTCTCAAAATACTGAAGAAGATAAAAAAGATGAAAATACGGAAAATGAAGAGGTAAAAGAAGATTCCAAAGCTGTTGAAGAAGCCGATAAGTTATCTGAAGCTAAAAGCGATAACGCAAAAGCACCATCGAACAACAATAATCTTGTAGTTGCTGGCGCTGTTGTAGGAACAATGGCAATAGGTGGTTCTGCAGCTGCAGGTATTTATATGAGTCGCGGTGGCAAAATTCGCTTTTCTAAATAAAACTTAGGATTGCTGATAATCAAATACAGATAGCTAAAATAGCTTAATGCGAATATAAATAGCACAAATAATATAAAAAAATTAAAATGCGGTTGCAAGTCGATCGTTCAATGAAGAATAGATTAATTTTGCAGCCGCATTATTTTATAGAAAAGATTTATTGTTTATAAGAACAGCCGCATTATTTTTTATTTTTATAAGAATAATTAAACAAGACCATTTTCGTAAGCGAACACAACAGCTTGAACTCTGTCTCTTGCGTCGATTTTTCCCAAAATATGAGCAACATGCGTTTTAACTGTTGGCAAGCTAATAAACAGTTTATCAGCAATCTCTTGGTTAGACAGTCCGTGAGCAATTTCAATGAGTACTTCGCGCTCGCGATCTGTTAAATCATTTAAGTAAGAATTGTAAGCGTTTGCGTTTTGTTTGCTTCTAGACGCATTTTCTGTATTTTCTTCTTCCGATGCAATACTTTCGTTGCTCGGCTTAGAAATCATCGACTCAATTAAGCGCTTTGTAGCAGTTGGAGCAATAATTGCGTTTCCTTGATACACAGTTCGTATTGAATTAAGCAATGTTTCTGGCTCTGTATCTTTAAGCAAGAATCCAGATGCGCCCGTATGAATTGCAGCCATAACGTATTCGTCTAAATCAAAAGTTGTTAAAATAATAATGTGCGTGTTGCTATTAGCATCTTCTTGCAAAATTTTGCGAGTTGCTTCCAAGCCGTCCATGTTAGGCATGCGCACGTCCATCAAAATAACGTCTGGATTTTCCTTTGACGCAACTTCTACAATTTCATTGCCATTTGAAGCTTGCGCAACAACTTGCATGTCTTTTTGCGAGTTGATTACCATAGCAAATCCTGCGCGCACAAGCTCCTGATCGTCTGCTATTGCTACGCGAATTACTTCATTGTTTTCCATATGTTCCATAGTATCAACTTACTGTTGCTTATTTAATGTGTTGTGTTTAATGCGTTGTGTTGAATTTGCTCATCAAGTGGTGCAGCAGGGCGAACCGCAATCTCAGAAACATTTGCACTATTATTTGCTGAATTAACGCTTGATCCTGTTTCTCGCAAAATTCCAAGCAATTTTCGCATATATTTTAGTGCTGAACGACCTTCGTCACTAATATTTTTGAAAGCTTTACTAATTGCTTCACTTTGTTCTTGTAGTTGCTCAGGTTCTTTTGACTTTTGATTTTCTGCATTACTATTTGTTTTTTCGTATTTATTAAGCATATCAATTCCGCTATTTGCGGCATCAATTACTTTATGCAATGTAACTGCAACTTTTTGCTGAATATTTGCGCTAATACGCTGCCTTTCGGCATTTGCTGCAAGTACTTCTAGCTGTTTTTGTTCTTGTTCTAATTCTGTTCTGCGCGCTTTTAGAATCAGCAAATTATTGTCATCGTTTCTGCGGTAATAAGCAAATGCAATAGCAGCAAAACAAATTAATGCAACTATAAAACCAAAAATTAATCCTACGGACGCCATTTGCATAATGTCATAAAAATTAGTTGTGTACGCATTAGATGCAAAAAATCGTATTGGAGTTTCATTTTGTGGAATATTTTTTGATGCAACACCAATTTTTACAGCAAAAATAGCAGATTCGGCGAGCACTACTGCGCTAACCCATTGCCATGCGTGCTTTTTGCCATAGAGCACAGCCGCATAAACAATGGTTGGTATAAAGAAATTAGCAAATAAAATATTAGGCAAGCATATAAGTTGTATTGCAGAAAATGCTGCTGCAACAATTGCGCACGTAGTCGGAGCTTTTCTACGAAACATAAATGGAATCATAGTAGTAAGCGTAAGTATTCTATAAAGTATTTGTAATGAAAGCGAGCTTGAATATTGTGAAGTCATTCCAGTTCCAACAGTAAAATCGTAAGTTGGTATAAAAAGCATTAGAACAGTCCAAGGTGATGCATAAATAACATCGCCAATAAGCCAATGTTGTTCAAACCATTGTGATACTTTCTCAATCCTATTTTGTGAATTATTTGTCGCTGGCAAAACTTTTGATGAGGTTTTATCGCTTGTATTTTCTGGTTTTTCTTGCGTTGATAATGGATTATTAACTTTTACGTTTTTATAACTAACATTAGGAATACTATTTAGTGCAGAAGCAGTAGTGTTTGATTGGTCTGTGCTGTAAAAATATGGAATAAAAGCAACAATACTAAACGTTCCATCATTGAGTTTTCCATAATCAAGCGTTCCGTGAAGATTTTCAATGCGCTCTTTCATGCCAATCAAACCATAACCATTTTTATGTGGCACACCACTATTTTGCTCTTGATTAGCTTCAAGCTTGTGTACTTCGTTTGTGATTTTTAGTGTTAATCCTTGTTCGTTCCACTGTTCGTGAATGTTTATTTTAATGCCATTTCCTGCGTGCTTCCGAATATTAGTAAGAGATTCTTGAATAATGCGGTATGCAACGGTTTGTGCGTCCGTGTTAAGTCTATTTTGAGAATTTATGCCATCAACAGTGTGCCAAAAAATGTTATTAGGAGATGCAATTTTTGCTTGCTCAATAAGCGAAGGTATGTGATTAAAATCCAATTGAGCGGATGGAGCGTCTGTTAAAGCCTCTAGCAGTCGACGCATGTCGTGAACGGCGCGCTCTGCTTCGTTTTTAATAATATGCATTGTTTTTTTAGCAAGCGAAATATCTTTGGTTGCTGCATAACGACCACCATCTGCTTGAACAATAATAATAGAAAGCGTGTGAGCAACAATATCGTGCATATCTCTTGCGATTCTAGCGCGCTCTGCAGTAACAGCAATATTTTGAGCTTTCTTTCGGTACGCGCGAATAGCATTATTGTTCTCTTGTAAAAGTTGAATAGTATGCACGTGAGTGCGCTGCCAGTAGCCAATAATAACCGTAATTGTAGTAATAATAATCGCAAAAATTATGGAAGGAATTGCAAAATCAAGTACATTTGAAAAGCAGTTTCTTATGTTGCTGCTATTTATATTTTGTACACTACAAGAATAACTAGCTTTTAAATGATTGATGCCATATATTGGCCCCATTACAATATTCCACGATATTGCTGCGCAAGATAATACTGTTGTTACGTAAGCTGCAATAACAAAAGCTTTTGAATGTTCTGGATTTCCGCGAGCAATAGCATTAACAAGCAGCACAAAACCAAAGAAATCAGCAAAAAGTTGAGTAGGGCCAAATATTACTTGCAAAATGCATGCAACAATAAAAATAACAGCTGTGTGTTCGGGCCATATTCTTCGTACTGAAAGTAATGATGCAACAACAATATTTATAAGATAGGTTGTAATTAGTGAACTTTGCGTCAAGAATCCGTCAACATTGTTTATAGGATACCGATTGCTTGAAAGTGTAAAAAGAATAAGTGGAATAATGCCCCACAATATATCGTTTAGCGTAAGCTCAGTGCGTAAGCGTTGTATGGCTTTGTTAAACGTGTGAGATATTTTCATAACTACTAGGCTAGTACACGGCACTTTATAGAACAATCGAACTTGAGTATGATTTATATAAGAGTGTGTATTTTTGTATGTGATTTGTTATTGCAACGTTGCATGCGAGTGCAGAAAGGAATGTTTACAATGGCACTGCTAGCAAAGTATTACGTACCAGGATTGTATGTAGAAGAGCGCGCAATCGATGTTCCTTTAGACTGGGAGCAAAACACTCCAGGCGATTCTATTAAAGGGGAGACGATTCGCCTATTTTGCAGAGTTATTTGTGCTCCAGAACATGTGCATGACGATTTGCCTTTGCTAGTGTTTTTGCAAGGAGGCCCAGGGGGTCAGTGCCCTCGTCCGCTTTCGCCGTCTAGCGATGGTTGGATTCAAGAGGCAATTAAGCATTTTCGTGTTGTTCTTCCAGACCAGCGTGGCGTTGGGCGCTCTTCTAGAGTAGATGCTTCTACGATTAAGCGCATGGCAGACGACGGCGTGAGTGTAGAGAGGCAAGCATGGTATTTAAAGCGATTCTTAGCTGATTCTATTATTCGCGATTTTGAGCATTTGCGCTTAACTGAGTTTAATGCAAAGCCGTGGGTTTCTTTGGGTCAAAGTTATGGTGGATTCTTAACGCTTACGTATTTGTCTCTTTTCCCACAGGGCTTACTTGCAAGCTTTACAACGGGCGGTATTCCTCACATTCCAGCTAATGCTCTAGAAGTTTACGAGCACACGTTCCCGCGTATGGCTAGAAAAACTGAGCAATTCTACGAGCGTTATCCGCAGGATGTTGCGCGCGCTGCAGCTATTGCAGATAGGATTTCTCAAGGAGATGTTTTCTTGCCTAATGGCGAAAAGCTTACGGTTGAGCGCTTTCAGACTCTTGGTTCATCTTTTGGCATGAAGCCAAGTTTTGAAAGAGTTCATTGGCTTATTGACTCTGCATTTTCGGATGGAGATGGCTCTCTTAAGGCGTTTAAACATGGTGGTGGAACAGCAGATGGCTATTTAAGCGATGAGTTTCTTTATGGCGTTATGGATGCAACATCTTCTAGTCCGCTATATTGGCCACTACAAGAGTTCATTTATGCGGATGGCGAATTAGATCATCCAATTCGTTGGGCAGCTCAGCAAGTTCGAGAAACAATGCCAGAGTTTGCTGGCAGTGCGCGTCCGCTTTTGTTTACTGGCGAAGCTGTGTTTCCGTGGATGTTTGATCAGCAAAAAGCTTTGCAACCGTTCTTGCCAGCTGTTGATTGCATGATGAACGATATGCAATTTGGCAAGATTTACGACTTAGATCAACTCGCAAATAATGAAGTTCCTTTGCAAGCAGCGGTTTATTTCGATGACTTGTATGTTGATTCTGGTCTTCAGCTAGACACTTTGTCTCATATTTCTAACTCTCATTATTGGACTACTAACGAGTTTGAGCACGATGGTGTTCATGGCGACTTTGTGTTCCGTCATTTGCTAGAAGAGGCAAAGAATCGTGGAGATTTAGAGACTATATATAAGTGATATAAGTCGTAATATAAGTGATATAAGTCGTATAAGTAACTTTTGATTAAAGTACCTAACAAATGATTAGATATACAAGTTGTATGTACAAATGATTAGATGCTTAATAAAAAGTTAGTGTTTAGTTTATTGTTTACTTATTAGGGAGATTTGTTAATGAGTTATAACTCAATTGGAACCGTTGGATTTATTGGCTTTGGAAACATGGCTCAAGCGATTGCGCAAGGCTTGATTCGCGCTAATGTTTTGCAAGGAAAAGATATGGTTGCATGCGCAGCCCACTTTGAAAAACTTGTTAATACTACGAGCAAATTTGGAGTAAAAGCGTTAAAAAGCGCGTGTGAAGTTTGTGATGCTAGTGATATTTTAATTCTGGCTGTAAAACCAAATCAGATTGAAGAAGTTCTGCATCCTATTGCAAAAACTATTGTGGACAGAAAAATAGCAATCATATCCGTTGCAGCAGGCTGGAGTCTTAAGCATTACCAGAATCTACTTGGCAAAGATGCTAACGTGCAATGCATTATTCCAAACACGCCAATCGCAGTTTGCCAAGGAGTTACTTTAGCAGAAGACGAAAATACGCTAACCGATAGTCAGCTAGAAGCTTTTAATGCGATTTTTAATCCGATTTCTTTAGTCGAGCGAGTAGATAGCGAGCACATAAATATTGCAATGTGTGTTTCTAGTTGTGCTCCGGCTTTTACTGCTATGTACATGGAAGCTTTAGCGGATGCTGGCGTAAAGTATGGTCTAAAGCGAGATTGCGCATATCGTTTGGCTGCAAAGATGATTGAGGGAGTCGGTGCTCTGTATATGGATACTCGCATTCATCCAGGCGTTATGAAAGACGCTGTATGTTCTCCTGGCGGCACTACGATTCGAGGTGTTTCAAAGCTAGAATCGTGTGGTTTTAGGGGAGATGTTATTAGCGCGGTTGATGCAATTCAACAAAAATAAAACAATACGAGTATAGTAGAGTCGTCAATTCCTCTAGCTGGTCTAAAGTAGGTAATTATGTCTTTAACAATTGGAATCGTAGGTTTACCTAACGTTGGTAAATCGACTATGTTTAATGCTCTAACAAGAAATAACGTTTTAGCAGAAAATTATCCGTTTGCAACAATCGAACCAAATACTGGTATTGTGCCTTTGCCAGACAAACGTTTGCCTGTTTTAGCGAAGCTTGTTAAAACCGAGAAAATAGTTCCAGCAACCGTTACATTTGTTGATATTGCAGGAATCGTTAAGGGTGCAAGCGAAGGCGAAGGCTTGGGCAACAAGTTTCTTGCTAATATTCGTGAAGCAGATGCCATTTGCGAAGTTGTTCGTGCATTTAACGATGATGACATTGTGCATGTTAATGGCAAGGTAGATCCAGCAGACGATATTGACACAATCAACACGGAGCTTATTCTTGCTGATTTGCAAACAATCGAGAATGCTTTGCCAAAGTTAGAAAAAGATTTACGTGGTAAAAAAGTTACTCAAGAATACGTGAATGCTGTAAATAAAGCTAAGGAAATTCTTGAATCTGGCAAGACAATTGATCAGGCTCATAATGAGAAGTTGATTAATAAAGACGACGTTTACGATTTGCACTTGCTTACTGCTAAGCCTTTTATTTACGTGTTTAACGTTGACGATTCGGAGCTTTCGGATGACTCTTTAAAGTCTAAGCTAGCTGCATCTGTAGCTCCTGCAAAGGCGATTTTCCTTAACGCACAATTTGAGTCGGAGCTTACTGAGCTTGATGAAGAAGATGCTCGAGAAATGTTAGCTGATGCGGGCTTGCAAGAATCTGGATTGGATCAGCTTGCTCGAGTCGGATTTGATATTCTAGGGCTTCAAACCTATTTGACGGCTGGCGTTAAAGAAGTTCACGCATGGCAAATTCATAAGGGTTGGACAGCTCCGCAAGCTGCAGGCGTTATCCACACTGATTTTGAGCGTGGATTTATTAAAGCAGAAGTTGTTTCATACGATGATTTTGTTGAAGCTCAAGGCTCAATGGCTAAAATTAAGGAAGAAGGAAAGCTTCGTCTTGAAGGCCGCGATTATGTTATGCAAGACGGGGATATTGTTGAATTTAAGTTTAATGTGTGATTAGTTAAACAATTTGTCTAAACAATAATCATATTAATGTGTAATGGCGCTGCTTAGGTACTGTAGTATAGTATCAAAGTAGCGCCTTTTTATTTTGTTTATTTATGGAGATTTTATGAATATATTTTATTCTTTAAAAAGCGTTCTAAGGTCACTTATTGCGCGATTAGTGAAATATATTATTAGCTTAAAATCTCCAGAAAATCGCAAAATTTTCTATAAGCGCGTTTCTACTATTCTAGTTATTTTAATCTTTTTCAGCTTTGTTGGTTTTCAAGTATCTCATGTGATTGAAGAAGTAAATAGTCGAATCTCTAATAACACAAAATCTTATTATTCAAAACGCAAAAACAATAAGAGTAATAAAAGTAATAAAAAATCTAAAATAAAGATAGATTACTTAAATAATTCTATAATTAAATCTTCTGATTTATGGAAAATTCCTACAGGAGGTCAGTATCCGAATCTTTCTGGTGTCGATGCAAATCATTTACATGTAAATGTAGACCTTAAAAAACAACGTGTTTATATTTATGCGAATAATAATCTTGTTTATACGATGATCGTTAGCGCTGGAATGGATGAATCAACTCCTAAAGGTGATTATAAAATTGGTGCACGAGGTGACCATTTTTATAATGATAGAGAAAAGATGGGTGGCGACTATTGGGTTGGTTTTATAGGTTCTGAATATTTATTCCACTCTGTGCCAACCAGGTTTAATTTTGGTGATTATATTGTTCCAGAGGCTCAAAAGCTGGGTGTTCCTGCGTCTCATGGATGTGTTCGGTTAAGTGTGCCTGACTCTAAGTGGTTCTATTCGTATATTCCAGATGGAACTTCTGTACATATTGGATAACTGAAATATTTATTGATTATATATGCAAAGAGGATTCCCTTAAAGGGAATCCTCTTGTTTCTTTTATAATGTCTGTTCTTTTAGAAGAACAAAATACTTGCAGCACAAGCTAACACAACTAACACTATAGAAGCCAAGAAGCTTGCCAAGAACGCTGCTTTTCCTTGCTTAAATATAACTCTAAAGTTTACGTTGATTCCAAGAGCAGCCATTGCCATTCCTAGGAATACGTATCCTGCGTCAACAAGTAGGGATGCGTAAGACGAAACAAAAGGCACATATGTACCAATAACGGATGCTGCAATAAAACCGAGCATAAACCATGGGAAGTTAATCTTGCGTTTACCGTTATCTTCTACTTGGCTGTGACGAGCATTCCACCAAATTGCAATAAAGATTGATGTAGGAACAAGCATAAGAACTCGTGTAAGCTTCATGATTGTTGCAACGTCAATACTCCCAAAAGCTCCGCCTGCTGCAACAGCGTGTGCAATTTCGTGAAGAGATGCGCCAGATGCGATTCCAAGCTGCTGCTTAGTCATTCCGAAATGAGGGAGAATGAAAATTTCAGCCAAAGCGTAGATTGTGCCCATGATTGCGACTGTTGCAACAGCCATAACTTCGTTTTGTTCTTTTTCATCCTCTTCTTGTGGAGGTACAGGCATGGAGCCAGAAAGGCCCATAACAGCTGCCGCTCCGCAAATGCTTGTTCCACCTGCTGTTAGCATTGCAAGCTGAGGACTTACTTTAAGAAGTTTTGCAATGTTATAAGTAACGCAAACCATAACAGCAACGAGTACAGCTGCGATTGGTAGGCACTTTAAACCTTGAGTAAATAGAACGTGCAAATTTAGCTTAAAGCCTAGCAAAATAATACCTAGGCGAAGAAGCTTATTTGCAATTAGACCAGCAGAAGATTTAACTCCAGATCTTCTAGAATCATTATTCAACTTGTATACGTGCAAAGGCAGCTGCAGGGCCATGCCAATAAGCAACGCAATGATAAGCGCTCCCAAAAGGCTTAAGCCTGGGAACTGCTTGAGCCAGCTACCAATTAAGGAAGCTAGAAGAGTCAACACTGCTATAAGAGCCATGTTGATGGTGCAGATTTTCTTTTTCCATGTATCAAAGAAATTAACCATTTAGCTAAGTATTCTCTCATAATCGGACAAAAATGAACAAAAATTCAAAAATATTTACACATTTATTTGCATTTTGGCTTGATTACAAGCAACACGCTAAAAATAAAAATCACATAATAAAACATATTCGATAAAAATCTATCGTAGTCTTGTATTAGTTTCATTCGGATTGTGATTAATTAAATCTTGTTGAAAAAAATCATAATTGTGTAATCATTATATGTAGTTAAAGAGGTAATTATGTGCAATATTAATATTCAAGTTAAACGCATTTATGAATCATCTGATGAACATGATGGCTTGCGAGTATTAGTAGATAGATTGTGGCCTAGAGGAATAAGTAAGGAAAAGGCAAATCTTGATTTGTGGTGTAAAGATATTGCTCCATCAAGTGATTTGCGAAAATGGTTTGGGCATAAGTCTGAGCGTTTCGAAGAATTTGCTAATCGTTATATTGAAGAGCTAGACGAGAATCAAGATTGTGTAAACCAAATCGTAGATATATGTAGAAAAAATAAAAAAGTAACGTTTTTATATGGCGCGAAAGATCTGCGTATAAATCATGCAATTGTGTTAAAAGATTACATTCAAAATGTTTTGCAAAATTAAGATTGTAATAAGCAGATTTAATACGTAAGCAAAAGTTTATAAGTATAAACTTTTATTAGTATTAATTAGTTGTGTTTTATCTGTTTTCGACACACCGATTTTCCTTGATATTTCAATGAAAATCACATGTAAATTTGTTATTTTTAAAATTGCCTCGACACTTTATGATTAGTACATTAGAATGACCATTTGGCTAAGGGGCGGCGGTTGATGGCGACCTCTGCGGAAGCTGCCAAACCTGCGCTCGAGTAGTGCTTGTTTTTTTTTTTTAAGCTGGCGCTTGTTTTTTGTAGTTGTTCGACTACAAACATATATACGAACTCGTTTTACACAAGGAGAAAACGATGAAATCGTTGTTTACATGGCAGCTTCATGGTGACGGAAAAACTTTGAAGCCAGGAGAAGTAGTAGAGCCAGATGAGCGTCTAACTTGGACTCGTACTGCTGGTATTGGCGCTCAGCATGTTATTGCTATGTTTGGCGCAACATTCTTAGTGCCAATTCTTACAGGCTTTGATCCGTCTACTACTTTAATGTTCACGGCTCTTTCCACAGCACTGTTCTTGTTGATTAACGCAAATAAGCTTCCTAGTTATTTAGGAAGCTCTTTTGGTCTTATAGCACCTGTTATGGCTGTAACTGCTGCGCATAAAGGTATTGCTGTAGCAAGCTTTGGTATTATGTGCACAGGTATTCTTCTTGCTTTAATCGGTGTGCTTGTGCATTTTGCAGGAGCAAAGTGGATCGACATTATTATGCCTCCTGTTGTTAACGGTGCAATCGTTGCAATCATTGGCTTTAACTTGGGTCCAGCTGTTTGGGGTAACTTCCAAAAGGCGCCAGATACTGCTTTAGTAACTTTGGTTGCGGTTATGCTTATTGCAGTAATTTTCCGCGGTCTTCTTGGACGTTTAAACATTTTGCTTGGCGTTCTTGTTGGCTACGCTTACGCATGCTTCCAGGGTCAAGTTGACTTTAGTAAGATTGAGCAAGCTTCTTGGATTGGCTTCCCTAAGTTCCACACTCCGCAAGTCGACTTCTCTGTTTTGCTTATGTTCTTGCCAGTTGTGCTCGTTCTTATTGCAGAAAACGTTGGTCACGTTAAGTCTGTAGCTCAGATGACTGGCCGTGACTACGATTCCAAGATTGGTACCGCTTTGTTTGCAGACGGCTTAGGTACTGCAATTGCTGGGTGCTTTGGCGGCTGCGGTACTACAACATATGGCGAAAACATTGGCGTTATGGCTGCAACAAAAGTGTATTCTACTGCCGCTTATTGGTGCGCTGCATTCTTCGCATTCGTATTAAGCCTCTGCCCAAAGTTTGGTGCAATTGTAAACTCCATTCCAGCGGGCGTTTTGGGCGGCGTAACCACCTTGCTTTACGGCATGATTGGCATGATCGGCGTGCGCATTTGGGTAGAGAACAAAGTGAACTTCGATAAGCCAGTTAACATTATGATTGCTGCAATCGTTATGATTATTGGCATTGCTAACTTCCAATTTGCTGTTTCTGGAATTCAGTTTAACGGTATTGCAATCGGCACTGTTGTTGTGTTGGTTGTGTATCACATTATGAAAGCAATTGGTAAGCTCACTGGAACAATCGCTAAAGACGATCCAGATGTTGCTTAGCTTAAATGCTTACATGATTTAATTTAATAAAATTAGGCGCGTTCGCTACTTTGTGAGCGCGCTTTTTTGTAATTATTTTTGATTACACAACAAACACAACACGTAGATTAGGAGTAATTAGTATAGTACTATTATCCTTATGTTGAAAGTCATCATAGAAATAATCATTGGCATTGCATGGGTTGCTTTTGGCGCGTATATGGCTAAAAAACCTAAAAACACTAAAGTGAATAAGCGTTCCGATTATTCAAGCGATGGAAAGAAAAAGAGCAATCAAAATAATGATTTTGCCGATACTTCTTCCGATGCTTCTGCGGATGATTCCAGCGATCAAGATGTAGTTATAGAAAGCATTGATGAAGATAATAGCAATACAAATATTGTTGCTAAAGATGCTTCTAAAAATGAGTCTAATAGTGAAAACAAAGATAAGACTTTTTCAAAGTTTGCAAAAAAAATAGGAGATTGGGCAGATAGTGACGATGGTGACATCGGTGACCTCTTTAGTGATCTATTAGAAGCTAAGAAAAAACTAGAAAACGAAGGCGATTTGCCAAAAAATAGCGATATTAGCGAAGATAGCGAAAGCAATACTAGCAATATTAGCGATAATAGTAAAAGCAATAAAAGCGATAATAAAAGCTCAAACAGTAAGGAGAATAATCGCTATATGAGAATAGATTTTGATGTAAATAAGTTTGTTGGAAAATCAAGAAAATGGCGTTGGGCTATTGTTGCAATAGTAGTAGCAATAGCGTTTATATGCTCAATTATTTTTGGTTTTTCTACTTTTATTACAGATTGCATGTGGTATGCACAACTTGGATTCGAGAGCGTAATCTGGATTCAACTAGCCGCTAAAATCGGCGTTTGGGCTTTGTACGCTCTGCTTATGGCTGCATTTGGGTATTTGTCTGCATATATTGCGATTAAAAAACGTCCTGGAAGCGAAGATGGCGTATATGTTAAAGAAAAAGGCAATATTTTAGACACTAAAAAGGGAATAAGCTCTAAGCTTGCAATGCATGTTGCAGGAGTTGTGTCTTTGATTGTAGGCGCTGTGTTTGGAATGCAATTCTACAATCATTGGGTGCAAATTCTGCTTATGTTTAACTACCAATCATTTGGTATTAAAGATCCGCAATTTGGATTTGATAACGGATTCTATGTGTTTGTTTTGCCAGGATTGCGTCTTTTTACAAGAGCGTTTATTGTTCTTCTTGCTGTTTCTTTGCTATTTAGCGTTATAACAAACGCTTTGATGGGAGCTGTAAGAATTACGCTTCCTGTTGGCGGCAAGGGCATTTTTAGCATAACTAAAAGCGCAAGGCGTCAAATTTCTGCGTGGTTTATGCTCGTTATTATTTTCTGGTCCGTTTTGCAAATCTTAGATGTGTTTGCGATTGTAAATTTGGATGGTTCTAAGATTACTGGCGGATCTTACACAGATATGAATGCTGGCGTTCCTTCCAGCATTGCAATGGCTGTAATAACACTAATTGTTGGAATTGTTATAACAGCGTGGTTGCTAAAATCTCACGCTCTTAATGGAAATGTAAAAATTGGCACGCGATTTGTTGTAGCTGTTAAAGCTTGGCGCACACCTGCTGTAGCTGTTGCGTCTCTTGTTGCATGCGCTATGGTGTTGTCTTTTGCTTGGCCTGCTCTTTTGCAACGTTTTAAAGTAGCACCGAATGCTCAAGAATTAGAAGCCACTTATATTCAGCGAAATATTGATGCAACTAAGTTTGCGTATGGCTTAAATAATGTTAAAAAAGAATCGTATAACGCTACTTCGGAAGGAAAGTCGGGAGCGCTTGCAAAAGAAGCGGAGTCTACTGCACAAATCAGGCTTTTAGACCCTCAAGTTACTTCTCCAACATTCCGCCAATTGCAGCAATCTAAGCAATACTATACTTTTGCAGATACTCTTTCTGTAGATAAGTATGACATTGATGGCGTGAGTCAAGACACGGTTATTGCTGCAAGAGAGCTTGATTTAGCTGGAAACGATAATCGAAATTGGGTTAATGACCATACTGTTTACACGCACGGATATGGCGTGGTTGCAGCATACGGAAATAAGGTTACTGCAGATGGTCAGCCGCAATTTATGGAATATGGAATTCCAACTCAAGGAAAGCTTACAAAGTTGAAGAAGTATGAGCCGCGTATTTACTTCTCGCCAAACGCTCCAAAGTATTCTATTGTTGGTTCTCCAAAAGGCACTGCTCCTTGGGAATTTGATTATCCAACTGGTTCAAATGGTGCTTTAACAACGTTTAAGGGAAATGGTGGACCAAGAGTAGGAAACTTCTTCTCTAGGTTGTTGCACGCTATTCGTTTTGAGTCAGATCAGATTCTGTTCTCTGATAGAGTTACTTCTGATTCGCAGATTTTGTATGATCGTGATCCTAAGACTCGCGTTTCTAAAGTTGCTCCATACTTGACTTTAGATGGACGCGTTTACCCAGCGGTTGTTGACGGACGAGTTAAGTGGATTGTTGACGGATACACAACGTCCGATTCTTACCCATATTCGCAAATGACTGATTTTGGTCAGGTGACTCAGGATTCTACAACCACAACATCTCGTTCTATTAAAGGCTTAACGAATCAGCGAGCAAACTATATTCGCAATTCAGTTAAAGCTACTGTTGATGCTTACGACGGTTCGGTTGATTTGTATGTTTGGGATAAAAAGGACCCTGTGATTAAGGCTTGGAGATCAATATTCCCAGGTCATTATCACGATATTTCTAAGATTTCTGGCGATTTGATGAGTCATATTCGATATCCAGAAAGCTTGTTTAAAGTGCAAAGGCATTTGCTTGCAAAGTATCATGTTGACAGCGCAAGTCAGTTCTTCTCGGGAGAAGACTTCTGGCAGACTCCAGTAGATCCTACAGAATCTCAAAGTCTTCAGCGAGAAGATATTTTGCAACCTCCATACTATTTGACTTTGCAAACTAGAGGAGCAAACAAACCAGTATTTTCGCTTGTTTCCACATATATTCCTGCTGGAAAAATCACTCGAGAAATCCTAACTGGATTCTTGTCTGTAGATTCCGATGCTGGAAATGTTGCTGGAAAAGTAAGCGAAAATTATGGCAAACTAAGACTTCAAGAGTTACCTAAAGTTTCAAATGTTCCAGGACCTGGTCAAGCTCAAAACAACTTTAATGCTAATGCAAATGTTTCTAAAGAGTTGAATTTGCTTGAATCTGGCTCAACCAAAGTTAAGCGTGGAAACTTGCTTACATTGCCTCTTGGTGGAGGATTGGTTTACGTAGAGCCTGTTTACGTACAATCTAGCGGTTCTACGAGCTATCCATTGCTTAAGAAAGTATTGGTTGCTTTTGGAGATCAAGTTGGATTTGCTGACACTTTGGATGAAGCGTTAAACCAAGTGTTTGGAGGAAACTCCGGCGCAAACGCTGGCGATGCTTCCAATAATTCTGGCTCAAATGAAAATGTCTCCAATAAAAATAGTGCAAATAATTCCAATAAGAGCGATGCTAAAAGTAGTGCAAATGCACCTGCAAAATCTAATTCTATTAGTGAAAAAGCTAGGATTGCACTTAAACGAGCAGCTCAAGCATTGAAGGATTCTGATTCTGCAATGAGATCAGGGAATTGGCAAGCATATGGAAAGGCTCAAAAAGAGCTTAGCGATGCTATTAATGATGCAATGAGTGAAGAAGCTGTTAAGTAGAATTAGAAGACAGTTTTGGAACAATAAAAATTAATGCCGAACATAATCGATTACATTATGCTCGGCATTAATTTTATATATCAGTTTTACAGTTGATTATCTGGATCTTCATCGTCTTCCACAGGACCTAGAAGAAGTTTTTCAGCTGTATTTATAACAAGCATTAGAAGAGCTGTAAGAATTATTATTGCTATAGTTGCTGAAAAAATAAGTGGAGTTCTAAAAGAGTTATATGCGGATTGAAGCCAAATACCTAAGCCGTTTCTAGCTCCTAAATATTCTGCTGTAGCAGCTGTTCCCAAAACATATGCTGCGCTAATTTTAATTCCTCCGAAAATTTGCCTAGCCGCTACGCGCAACTTAACATGCCACAAAGTCCAAGTAGCATTAGCTCCACAAGTTAATGCAACATCGGTATAAAAACTAGGAACTGCGTCTAATCCTCGAACAGTTTGAACAGCAATAGGAAACATACTAAAAATCATTACTATTACTATTTTTCCAGACATTTCAAATCCAAACCAAATCAAGAAAATTGGTGCAATAGAAATTAAAGGCATAGTTTGAGCCGCGCACAGTAGTGGGAATAAAGCAGACTTAACTAGCTTAGAAACATGGAAAAATACGCCCAGAAGAATTCCGCATATTATTGCTAGTGCAAAGCCAATAACTGTTTCTTGAGTTGTTATTAGTGCAGCAGGCAATAAAGTAGGGAATGATTCAATTGTGTCTTGAGCAATAGAAGTTGGTGCAGGAATAAGATTTGGCGATATCTTATAGTGTTGGCAAGCAAATTGCCATAGAACCAGCACAATTGCTATTGATATTACAGTTGGCAGACACTTTGCAAGCGTAGTCTTTAAACGCGATTGCGTCATTTATTTTCAATCCTTTTCTTGAATATTAAACTAGTGACATAAAAATAGCGACTGCTGCCCCAATCGCATAAATTCAGAAATAAGAATAGCACGTGTATTCTATCAGAATCTTATGTTTGTAACATGATTATTAATTTGTCGATTGAATCGTGCATAATCAAAATGTTTCGTGAGTCAATGTGTGGCAAACCTAGTCAGACTCTTAGCTTGATAGGGGGCATTGAACGGCGCGGGCTAGGCCCTTGATACCGTTTTCTGCCAAGTCTGTGCTGCATTTCCCAGAAAATGGTAAGTAAAAACAAAGTAGGGAACTCATGAATATGCGTGTTTTAAAGCGTAGTCTTGCGTTTATTCTTTCTGCATTTTGTGCATTATCTCTTTCTGCATGTGGATTTGAGGGTAATAATCAAAACTCGAATCTTCGTAAAGTATCTTTTATGCTTTTTTGGGCACCAGATACTAATCATATTGGTGTCTATGTTGCAAAACATAAAGGTTGGTTTAAGGATGCAGGATTAGATGTGGATATGCTTGCTGTTGCTCCAACTGGTTCTGAACATGCTGTAGACAGTGGTGCAGCTGATTTTGCCCTTACTACATTAACTAATGTTGCTGATTCTTCTACAAAGGGAGCTAATCTTGAGCAGGTTATGCAAGTGCAGCAAAAACCAAGTGCAATTTGGTGTGCTCTTGCTAAAAACAATAAGATTCATTCTCCTAAAGATTTTGATGGAAAAACTTACGCGTCTTTTGGTGCTGCAGAAAGTGATGTTGTAATTAACAGAATGATTCAGCATGATGGTGGCAAGGGTAAATTCGATAAAGTTACTGTTGGAACCTCAACTTTCCGTACTCTTGAATCTGGAAAAGCAGATTTTGGTGGGTTTTATGCGACTTGGGAAGGTGTCCAAGCAGATATGTTCGGTCCTAAGCTTCGTTGTTTTAGGTCTAGAGATTATGGAGTTCCTGGTCAGCCAGATACGATTGGTATTATTACTAATAAGCGAACAATTAAACGTGATCCTAAGCTTGTTCGCGCATTCGTTAAAGCTGCAAAGCGTGGGTATGAATACGCGTATTCGCACCCAGATGAAGCATCTGACATTTTGGTTAAAGAAGCTAAAGACGCAAATCTTAATCCAAAATTTGTTAAACGCAGCATGAAACTGATCGTCGATGGTCAGTATTGGGGAAACCACGCAGATATTAAAAGTGGCAAGTTTGTGTTTGGCACAAGTGATGTTAAAGGTGCTCAAGACTACTTTAACTTCTTAAGCCAAGGAGGAGCTTACACTGATGCAAAAGGTAAGGTAACTCATAAAACTCCTCAAGCTAAAGAATTATCCACCGACGAATTCTTAAAGTAGTTTTTGCGAAAATTTTAAACAATAACCGCATTATTTAAACAATGACCGTCTTATTGGTAGAATAGTGCGCAGTATATGAGGGCGTATCGAGAGCCTACGTATTTAAGTAGTATTCAATCGGTACGCCCATTTTGTTGTTGAGTTTATGAGTTGGAGTGTGCGCTATGGCATCGGATTTTTGGCTGATTGTAGGACTTGGAAATCCTGGATCGAAGTATGAAGGTACACGTCATAATATGGGATTTATGGTTGCAGACGTGCTAAGTGAGCGTTGGTCAATATCTTTTTCCGACCATAAGGGCTTGTCAAAATTAGGCAAGGGAGTAATGAATTTAGACGGTAAATCGGCGAAGTTTTTCCTCGCTAAGCCGCTCACATTTATGAACGATTCTGGTGCTGCTGTTTCGTCAATAAGCTCGTATTATCAGATTGAAACTGACCATATTGTGATTATTCATGACGATATGGATTTGGATTTTGGTCGGATTAAAGTAAAATCTGGCGGTTCTGCTGGAGGTCATAATGGTATTCGTTCTATTGATCGCAGTCTTGGAACTCCGCAATATGCTCGTGTGAGAATGGGTGTGGGGCACGCTCAACGCGGAGCGCACGCGCATGATAATACTGTTAATTGGGTTTTGGGTGGTTTTGCTGGTGCGCAAAAATCTGAACTTCCTAATTTTTTGGCAGATGGTGCTGATGCAGTAGAAAGTGTGATCTTCCGCGGACTTAGCGCCACTCAGGAGCATTTCAATGGCAAATAAATCTGATTTTTTTGCTAACAATATGTCAGATTCTAAAGATTTTATAAATTCTAACGTTTCTTTTGAAAATATACTTAAAGATATTTTAGATAAAAATGAAGCGTTTAAATCTTTAGTTTCTAACGTGCTAGATTTTCCGAATCCGCTTACTGTAGCATCTCCTTTAGGTTCTAGACCTGCTATAGCAGCTGCAATATCAAAGAGTAGTCCTGTTGTTCTAATTACTCCATCTGGTAGAGATGCTAGTGACGCTGTTTCTTCAATACGCGATTGGTATGATGGAGATCCTCAGGATATTGCCGAACTCGAGGCTTGGGAGACTCTTCCTCATGAGCGTCTTTCTCCTAGAGCAGACACTGTGGCAAGTAGAATGTCGGTTTTTAGAAGATTAAAACATCCTCAAAGTGGCAAAAATAGAATGTTTAGCCAAATTCGTGTGCTTGTTATGCCAGTTCGTTCTATTATTCAGCCAGTTGTTGAAAATATTTCAGACGTGGAGCCTCTTGTTTTTGAATGTGGTAAAGAAGTTCCTATAGATTCTGCTGTAAAACGTCTTGTTGAAAACTCTTATAATCGCGTTGAGTTGGTTATGAATCGTGGAGAATTTGCGGTTAGAGGTGGAATAATAGATGTTTTTTCTCCAACGATGAATCATCCTGTTAGAATCGAATTTTTTGGAGACGAAATCGACACGATTAAGCAGTTTCATGCATCTGATCAGCGCACATACGGTGAGAATATTAATAGTATTTGGGCTACTGCTTGTAGAGAATTACAGCTTACAAAAGATATTCAAAATCGTGCAAAATCTTTGATTGGTAAAATTCAAAATGCTGACGAAATGTTGGAATCCATATCGAATGCAATACCTGTAGAAGGTATGGAGTCGTTGCTTCCAGCATTAGTTGACAAAATGGAACCAGTAGAAAATCTGCTTCCAAAAAATTCTATAATATTGATCTCTGACCCAGAAAAATGTAGGCGCGCAGCTCAAGATTTAAGTAGAACTGCTAATGAATTTTTGGCAGCAAGCTGGCATGTAGCTGCATCTGGTAGAGGAGCAGGTGCTCCAATCACATTCGATCAGGCGAGTTTTCTTGATTTTGATGAAACTTTAGCAAGCTTAGAAAATAAGAATCATCAGGTAATAAATTTAACGAGTTTTGGATCTGATAAGTCGCAAGCAACCGTAGGTCTTAAAGAATCTGACGAAAATAAAATTGTAAAAAATAGCCGTCTAGGATTGAGCATTAAATCTCCTCAAGAATTTAGAGGAGACAATGAAAAGATTTCTAGTGGAATATCTGGTCTTATAGCAAACGGATTTAAAGTTTACATAATTGCATCCGCATATGGAACCTTATCTAGACTAAGTCGCGCAATACAATCAACTGGAATTTTTGATTTTGTACCGATTCAATCGCAAATAGTGGACGGATTCATAGATGAACAAAGTAAAATCGCTATTCTTACAGAAAGAGATTTGACTGGAAAAACATCTTCTGCAAGCGCGCTTAAGACTCCTAGGAGAAGACGAAAATCAATAGACCTTCTAGATCTTAAACCAGGCGATTTTGTTGTTCACGATCAGCATGGAATCGGCAAATTTATAGGCATGAGGCAGCGAAATATAAAAACCTCAAGTGGAGAAGCTACTCGTGAATACTTGGAAATTGAATACGCACCAAGTAAACGTAATGCGCCTGCCGACAAGCTTTTTATTCCAACCGATCAACTCGACTTGGTTAGCAAATATATTGGGGCTGAAATTCCAAAGTTAAACAAACTTGGAGGATCAGATTGGGCTGCTACAAAGGCAAAAGCTAGAAAGCATGTTCAAGAAGTTGCAGAAGATTTAATCAAGTTATATTCAGCCAGAGCATCTACTAAAGGTTTTGCCTTCAGCTCTGACACTCCGTGGCAAAAAGAGCTGGAAGATGCATTTCCGTATCAAGAAACGCCAGATCAGCTTACTACTATTGACGAAGTTAAACAAGATATGCAGAAGCCAATTCCAATGGATAGGTTGATTTGCGGAGATGTTGGGTTTGGCAAAACGGAAATTGCTGTTCGAGCTGCATTTAAAGCTGTTCAAGACGGTAAACAAGTAGTTGTTCTAGCGCCAACCACTCTTTTGGTTCAGCAGCATTACGAGACTTTTACTAACCGTTTTTCTGGCTTCCCTGTAACAGTTGCCGCAATGAGCAGATTCCAGAGTGCAAAAGAAATAGACGCTACAATGCAAGGAATAGAATCAGGGCAAGTAGATGTTGTTGTTGGAACTCATAAACTTTTAAATCCAAATATAAAATTTAAAGATTTAGGATTAGTGATTATAGACGAAGAACAACGTTTTGGTGTTGAACATAAAGAAACTTTAAAAGCTCTACGAACAAATGTAGATGTGCTTAGCCTTTCTGCAACGCCTATTCCTAGAACGCTTGAAATGGCTGTTACGGGTATTCGTGAAATGTCTACGCTTGCTACGCCTCCAGAAGATCGTCTACCAGTCTTGACTTATGTTGGAGCATATGAAGATGCACAAGTTGCAGCCTGTGTTAAACGTGAATTATTGCGTGGAGGACAAGTATTTTACGTTCATAATCGCGTAGAAGATATTAGTAAAATTGCCTCTAATATTCAAAAACTTGTGCCAGATGCTCGAGTGGCGATTGCGCACGGAAAAATGGGCGAGAAGCAACTTGACACTATTATTCGTGATTTTTGGCATAGGGATATTGATGTTCTTGTTTGCACTACGATTATTGAAACAGGATTAGATATTTCTAATGCAAATACGCTTATTGTAGATCACGCTGACAGATTCGGCTTAAGTCAGCTTCATCAATTACGAGGACGAGTTGGCAGAGGTCGTGAGCGCGCATACGCATACTTTTTGTACGATCCTACTAAGCCTATGACTCAGCAGGCTCACGACAGGCTTGCAACAATCGCTCAATATACTGCTCTTGGCTCTGGTTTTGATGTTGCTATGAAGGATTTGGAATTGCGCGGAACTGGCAATTTGCTTGGAGATGCTCAGAGTGGGCATATTGAAGGAGTCGGATTCGATTTATATGTTCGGATGGTATCTGAAGCTGTTGAAAAATATAAGGAACCAGATCATAAAGAGTCCATATCTGTTTCTATTGATTTGCCAATAGAAGCCTCAATTCCAGTATCTTATATTGATTCAGATAAATTACGTTTGGAAGCTTATAGGAAGCTTGCTGAGGCTCAGAATGATGAAGACTTAAAAGAGATTTTCAATGAGTTAAGCGATAGATATGGAAATCCTCCTAAATCCTTACAAACATTATTTGATGTTGCAAGATTACGTTTTAAAGCTAAACAAATGGGTATTAATCAAATAAGCATGCAAGGTAAAACTGTGCGCGTTATTGGCGTAGATCCAGCTCAATCTGTTTGGATGCGTTTGAGTAGGATCTACAGGGGAGCACAGTTTAAGCCTGTAACCCACACAATGATTTTTCCATCTCCTTTTGCGTCTGTTTTAGGGGATTCATCGTCTATGAGTGAAAAAGAGATAGTCGAATGGGCTAAGCAACTTTTAGAAGACATTGATTGGTAAAAATTAATAGGTGAATTTTAAATAGTGAACATGTCACTTTAAGGCAAGTCTTAAATCATCTTCAATAGAAACATGATTTGTAGGTCTTCCTTGCGAATCAACACTGCTCCTATCGATATTCCATTGCCTTGATATTACGCCATTTTGAAGCATTAGAATACGATCTGATAATCTTACAGCTTCCGCAATATCGTGAGTAACCATGATTGTGCTCCAGCCGTTTTGTGTTCTTAGCTTAGCTAGAAGATCTTGCATGTCTAGTCTTGTTAAAGCATCTAATGCGCCGAAAGGTTCGTCTAAAAGCAATAGCTCTGGGTTTCTTACTAATGCTCTAGCTAAAGAGACGCGTTGAGCTTGACCGCCAGAAAGTTGAGAAGGCCATTTATTGGCGTATTCTTCTAATTGCATTTTGCTAAGAGCATTATTTGCAAGTTTTTTAAGATTGTTTTTACTGTCTGAAAGACCAAAAACAACGTTTTCACCAATTTTTAGCCATGGGATTAATCTTGCATCTTGGAATCCTATAGCCTGCATGTCTGTAACGTTTATACTGCCGCTTGTAGGTTTTAATAAACCAGATATTACTTTAAGAAGCGTTGTTTTTCCGCAACCTGATCTGCCAATAAGTGAGACAAACTCGCCTTGCTTAATGTTTAAATTAATATCTTTCAAAACCTTATAAGTGTCGTCAAATGCTACTTCAATATGCGTTAAAGAAACACAGTAGGAATTGTTGACATTATTAGCATTATTTTCATTGTTTTGAATGTTCATATTAACTCCTACTGTGTTTTGATTTTGAAAATTATTTAGCGTATTTTAAAGGTTTAGGTTACTTGCTGCAATCCATTACGGAATCATCCAAGTTTGTTGGAGCTTGCTTAATTAAACCATATTTTACGTATTCTTTTGCCTGAACCTTCATCATTTCTAAGCCTTTCTTATCGATTGGCTTAATTGTTGGATTATCGAATTTTTCAATCTGCTTAATGATTGTGTCGCTTGCTCCAAGTTGCTTATAAGCATTCCCGATAACATTCTTTTCTTTATGTGACTTATTAGCTTCGCGAACAAGAGCATTATACATTTTTTTAACGAGCTCAGGATGCTTCTTAGCAAATTTTCTAGAAACAATGTGAATGGTAACATTCATGTTGCCATACTTTTTAGCGTTAACAAGTAATTTTGACCCAGGGGTTGTCATCGCTGCAGCAAGATTCTGATCGAATGAGGAAATTGCATCAATCTGTCCAGATGTAAATGCTGCCTGGAAGTTCTTAGGGCTCATCTCTACTTTATGCACTTTAGAAACGTCTAATCCGCTTTTATCGAATGCGCGGTGAAGCATGTAATCGCCAGTATCACCGTTGTGAATAATAGCAACTTTCTTTCCATATAAGTCTTTTAGTGTTTTTGCGCCGCTTTTTGCGGATGCAACGATTCCTTGAGAATCACCATTGTAATATTCGAGCGCAAATGCAACCCAAGGTTGACCTTCTGCAATCAAATCAATAAATCGTCCAGTTCCAGTAGTTGTTGCATCAGCGCTTCCGCTCATAACTGCGGTAAGACCATCAACTGGAGTGTATGGTCCAGTATAGGTGACTTTTGCTTTTCCAAATTCTTCCTGAAGGAATTTTTCATTTTTTAACGTTGTTAAATAGTTTGCTGTAGAAAGATAAGCAACCCTCATTATTCCCGTATCTTTGCTAGAAGATTGGGAGTTATTTGCAGGTTTTTGAGCTCCGCCGCAAGATGCAAGAGCGATAGTTGCGCAAAAAGCGCATATTGCTGCAATAGAGCGTTTGCTAGCAATTTGTATTTTGAAATTAGCCATGATTTGGCTCCTTTACCTTTATTTTGTGTTTTTCTTATTTGGTTTATTTGGTTGTTGATTAAATTTTGTTGATTAAATTTTTATAAAAATTGACTTATTTTTAAAAGTATCGTTAAAAGTATCTCTAAAATTCACAGAGGATTTTATAAATTCTTTATTTACGTGAATTTCTAAAATCAACTCTTTGTTAAGATTCTCTATTTACTCTACGTTCTGGCATAAGCCAATATTCGAATATGTTTGCAGTAACTTCTGATCCAAGTCCTGCAATCGCATATAAAATAATGCATGCCATCATTTGATCTGGTCTAAAGAATTGTTGAGCTCTAGAAAGAATATATCCGATTCCTATTGAAGAATTAACTGTTTCACAAGTAACTAAAGCAACCCATGCTACGGAAATTGAAAATCGCAATCCTGTCATAAAATTAGCTAGTGTTCCTCGCATAAAAATTGTTGTAAAAACAGTCGATTTTTTAACGTTATAAGCCTTTGCAAGTTCTATTAGTTTAGGGTCAATGTTCCTTACTCCATCTCGAATATTGACATACATTGGTCCAAAAACACCAAGCGCTATAAGCATTATTTTCATCATTTCGTCCACACCGAGAAAAATGATCAATAAAGGTGCTAATGCTGGGAATGGGATGGATCTGAGCATATGACTTGGTTTATTTATTACTGATTCTCCTATTTTGCTTCCGCCAGAAATGATTCCAGATGGCAAAGCAAAAGCAATTCCTAAAAGAAGACCAGCTACAACTCTAAATATGCTTATTGCAAGAGACGGTAGTAATATTCCTTCGTTGTTTAAGTCAACAAATGCTTTTATTACCTCGATTGGAGATGGCAAAGCGCGATTTTCGGCAGGAGTTAAGGTTATTAAAAACCATAAAAAAAGAATCGCTATAGTAGAAAGCCAAGCTTTTAAAGAAATAAAAGCTTTATGATGCAGTTTTGCAATCGCGCTAAAAAGGTTATTCATAACGACATTCCCTTCGATAGTTTTAGCTATATCAGGTTCGACGGGTATAATCTCAGCAATTACAATTAAATAATTGCACCCCGTGTCAGTTTGTTATTATCGTATAAAGGCATGGACAAATCGCGAAACGCTTAGATTATATAGGCTTGTATCTTTAACGACTTACGCTACGAAATAACGTCCATAAAACGCATTAATCTTGAATATGTTACACAACCAACAAAATGAATAAGGAGTAGTTGTGGCAGCTATTGAAAGCGTATATGCACGCGAAATTTTGGATTCTCGTGGAAATCCTACCGTTCAGGTTTATTTGGAGACCGAAGATGGCGCTCAGGGTATTGGCTTAGTGCCTTCTGGTGCTTCGACTGGTGAGGCTGAGGCTTGGGAGCGTCGTGATGGCGACAAGTCCCGTTATCAGGGCAAGGGTACTTTGGAAGCAGTTAAGGCTGTTAATGAAGTAATTGCTCCAAAGGTTATTGGCATGGATGCCTCTGACCAGCGTGCTCTTGATGAAACCATGATTGAGCTTGATGGCACTCCAAACAAGGGTAAGCTTGGCGCAAATGCTATTCTTGGCGTTTCTCTTGCTGCTCTTTATGCAGCTGCTGAATCTGCAGAGCTTCCATTGTATCGTTACATCGGCGGAACTAACGGACATATTCTTCCAGTTCCAAACATGAACATCATGAACGGTGGCGCTCACGCTGATTTTGCAACTGATATTCAGGAATACATGATTTCTCCATACGGTTTCGCAACTTACAGCGATGCTTTGCGCGCTGGTGTTGAGGTTTATCACACCTTAAAGAACGTTTTGAAGAAGGAAGGCTTGGCTACTGGTCTTGGTGACGAAGGTGGCTTCGCTCCAAAGATGAAGTCCAACGAAGATTCATTGAAGTACATCATGGATGCAATCGAAGCTGCAGGTTACGAGCCAGGAAAGCAGATTGGTATTTCCCTCGATGTTGCTTCTTCTGAGTTCTACAACAAGGAAACTGGCAAGTATCGTTTCGACGGCGAAGAGCGCGAATCTGCTTACATGCTTGATTACTACGAGAAGCTCATCAACGAGTATCCAATCGTTTCCATCGAAGATCCATTCCAGGAAGAAGGCTGGGATGATTGGGCAGCAATCACCAAGCGTCTTGGTGATCGTTTGCAGTTCGTTGGCGATGACTTGCTCGTCACCAATCCAAAGCGTTTGGCTAAGGGTATTGAGCTTGGAGCAGCTAATTCCTTGCTCGTAAAGTTGAACCAGATTGGTTCCGTTACCGAAACCCTCGACGCTATTGAGCTTGCAACCAAGAATGGCTTTACTTCTATGGTTTCCCACCGCTCTGGTGAAACCCCAGATACAACCATTTCTGATCTTGCTGTTGCTAAGAACACTGGTCAGATTAAGACTGGTGCTCCTGCTCGTGGTGAGCGTATCGCTAAGTACAACCGCTTGCTTGAGATTGAGGAAGAGCTTGGCTCTACCGCTCAGTACGCTGGTTACAGCGCATTCAAGGCTTGCAAGAAGTATATGAAGTAATATACTAGGGCTTTTATAAGTTCTTCATAAGACTTGTTTAAGCTTTTTAAGCTTTGAGCTGAAGTTTATTTTCGGTCAGTCGCAATAAAATGCGGCTGGCCGTTTTTGTATATTTTCAATGATTTCTTAAAATTTTAAAAAAATTTTTCTAAAATTACTTTCATTATCTCCAGAATAGTGCTATTTTTATGAAAAACTAAAAACAGAAGGAGATGTTTCATATGAGAAAAGTCGCTGTTATAGGCATGGGTAATGTTGGTGCTGCAGTAGCCCATCAGCTCATTATTGGTGGTCACGTTGACGATTTGTATCTTTATGATTCAAATGAAGCAAAAGTTAAGGCTGATGCTCTTGATTTTGAAGATTCAATGGATAATGTGCCTTTTAACGTTAATATTACAGTAAATGATTATGAAGCATTAAAAGACGTAGAAGTAATCGTAAGCGCCTTGGGTCATATAAAACTTTTGGATGTTCCTCATCCAGATCGTTTTGCGGAGCTTAAGTATAACCGTAAAGAGGTTGCAGAAGTTGGTGCAAAAATTAAAGCTTCTGGATTCCATGGCGTTTTGATAGATATCACTAATCCTTGTGATGCTATTTGCCAGCTCTACAAGGAAGCTACTGGACTTCCATACGAAAGAGTTATTGGTACTGGCACTCTTCTTGATTCTGCCCGTTTGCATCGTGCTGTAGGAAAGTTCTTCGGAGTTCATCCTAAGGCAGTTAAGGGTTATAGTTTAGGTGAGCACGGCGATTCACAGTTCGTTGCATGGTCTACGGTAAAAGTGTTAGAGCAGCCAATTACTGATCCTGCTGAGGAAAAGAACATTGACTTGGATGCTGTTGATGATGAAACTCGCGAAGGCGGTTTCACTGTGTTCTATGGAAAGAAATATACCAACTACGGTATTGCTGCAGCAGCTGTTCGTTTAGTGAATGCTGTAATGACGGATTCTAGAGAACAGATGCCTGTATCCAATTATCGTGAAGAATATCATTCTTATCTTTCTTATCCAGCGATTGTTGGTCGAGATGGCATTATTGAGCAGTGCAAGCTTGATTTGACTGAAGAAGAGTTGCAAAAGTTGCAGCATTCTGCAGATACGATTTTGAGCAAGGCTCAAATGGAATAGTTGGGAATCTAAGTTTTAAAAGAATTTTGAGTATGATTTTGTGACCAGCTCCTATATATGGATAGCTGGTCACAATTTTTGTATTTTGGCGTGTATTTTGTTCATATTGTGTAATAATGATTTTTTAGGCTAAAAGTAAATATAAGGTGTATTTACACGTCGAATATTTAAAGTAACTTAGAAGTATGGTTTTGAGAAATCGCCGCACGGCAACAAGTACAGTTGATGAATCAAATCAGCCAAAGAAAAAAAGGCTGTTTTCTGGTTCGTTCGTATTTGTTTTTATGATAGTAGTGGCGTTTCTTTGTTCTATAGAATTTGTTTCAACAATTCGAAATTATGCGTTAAGCTTGGCTGAATTACACGCTTTGCAAAGAGATGAGTCTGCTCTAAAAGACAAAAAACAGGAGTTGGATAATAATATTGATCGTTGGAAAGATAAAGCGTATGTTACTGCACAAGCTAGGGATAGGCTAGGATTCATATTCCCTGGAGAGCAGGCTGTTAGAGTTGAACACCCAGAAGCTGTTACAGGAGTTGTGCCAAAATCATTTAATAAAGATGAATCACAGTATGAAGAAAGAAAAGCTCTTCCTTGGTATAGTGATTTGTTCTATTCTCTTCATAAAGCAGATAAGCCAGATGATATGAGTATGAAATCTCAAAACGATGACGTTAACGATTCTAATAAAGATAAGACTTATAAGCATAATAAAATGGATAAAAGTCGCCAGCAAAATGAGCATCAGAAAAATAAATCGTCAAAATCTACAGATAAGAAACAGAGTAATACAAGTAGACAGTAGTAAGAAAATATTAAAGTACTTTATTTTAAAATCATGCAAATGCATAGGGGAGTTAAAAACATGGATTTGAATATACAATCCTTAGTGGATAGTTTGTTGGAAAACCCTGCAAGTGATGCAGATAAAGACATTGTTAAACGTCAATTGGGAAGATTCCCTAGGGGCATGGTTGCAGTTGGAGCTAGATGCGCTTGTGGACGTCCTCTTGCTGTTATTACAAGACCATGCTTAGAAGATGGAACTCCTTTTCCAACTACATGCTACTTAACAAGTCCAGAAGCGGTTAAAGCAGCTTCGCATCTTGAAGCACAAGGTTTTATGAAGGAATGCAACAATTTATTGAATAATGACAATGATGTTGCTAAAAAATATGAGCAGGCACATAAATACTATTTAGAGTTTCGTCACGAATTAGCTATTCGATTAGAAGATAGTGAAGAGCATATTAAAGATATGAGTGCTGGGGGTATGCCTGTTCGTGTTAAGTGTTTGCATGCCTTGCTTGCGCAAAGTCTTGTAATGGGCAAAGGTGTGAATCCTATTGGCGATATGGTGTTAAGCAAGGTAAAAAATGAATTTGACCCTAATGTTTGTAAGTGCACTACTCCTTGGAGTGATGATGCTAATGAAATTGAAACTGAGAAATTATTAAATACAAAATCTTTTAGCACCAATACAATCATTGGAACTAATAAATCGGTTTGCGTAGCTGCAATTGACTGTGGCACGAATTCGATTAGATTAAAAATTGCAAAAGTTAATGCTAATGGTATGCGCGATGTTGTTCCTAGAATGCTTAGAGTTGTAAGACTTGGTCAGGGAATTGATGAAACGCATATGTTTGCTGAAGATGCCTTGCAGAGAGTTAAATCTGCTGCCAAAGAATTTGCAAAAGTGCTTAGCGAACACAAAATAGATGCTATTCGTTTTGTAGCAACATCTGCAACTAGGGATGCGCTAAATAGAGACATTTTTGAACAGATGATGTTTGATGAGCTTGGCGTACGCCCTGAAGTTATTAGCGGAACAGAAGAAGCTGCTTTGAGCTTTTTGGGAGCAACAAGTGTTGTTTCTAGAAAAGATTTGCAAGCCCCTTATGTTGTTGTAGATTTAGGTGGTGGGTCTACTGAGATTGTTCTTGGTGGAGACGGCGTGAATATTGCGGAAGATAAAGTGGATTCCGCGTATTCAATGAATATTGGTTCCGTTAGAATGACTGAGAGACACTTGCATACAGACCCTCCAACAGAAGAAGAAATTTCTTGTGCTATAAAAGATATTGACAAAAATATAGACGAAGCTTTTAAGCATGTTAACGCTGGTAAAGCTCGCACGATTATTGGTGTTTCTGGCACTGTTACAACTATGGCAGCCCTTGCTATTGGATTAAAGCATTATGACCATAAGGCTGTTGATGGAGTAAAAATCGCGTTGGATCAGGCGTATACAGTTAATGACAGGTTCTTGCATATGACAAGAGAACGTAGACGTACTTATGCCACTATTCATCCTGGAAGAATTGATGTTGTTGGTGGAGGTGCAGTTGTGTTGAGTCGTGTACTTGAACGACTTGCAAAAGCGGCGTATGAAGACCATGGTGGAGTTCTAGATACTTTTGTTGCTAGTGAGCATGGTTTACTAGATGGAATCACGTTAGATTTGGGTCGTAGAATTCTCGCCACACGCTGAGTTGTTTTTAATTGTATTATATGGCATAATAATTGTCTGTTGCCTCCGTGGCGGAATTGGCATACGCATCAGACTTAAAATCTGACGCCCTTACGGGCTTGTGGGTTCGAGTCCCACCAGAGGCACAAATGTTACGCTGCGAGTTTATTTTTTACGTATTTAATGTTAATTTTTTGTTGCAATTCGTAAGATTTTTGGTTTAATTAGTCTTTTTTCTATAAAAATATCTGTTTACAGTCTTGCGTTAATCGAGAATCGTACTAATCTATACCATTAATTGCAATAAAAGCAATAATAAAAATACAAGTAATATCGCAAATTAGGAAAAGAGACATAATGGCTGATTTAGAGGTTGCTCCAGACTTTAAAAATGCCTATGATTCTTACGATCATAGTGATTCTGATCTGTTGAACAAACTTGCTGGCAATTTTACTGTTTTGCCTAACGATAATCCTGTTTCGGATGCAAAGCGAGCAGAGCTGATTGATAAGCCTGCTTTTGGTCAGATTTTCTCCGACAATATGGTCCATATGTCTTGGACCAAGGGAGAAGGCTGGTCGGATAGACGTGTTGAGCCTTATGGGCCATTAAAAATGGATCCAGGTGCTTCTGTGTTGCATTATGCCCAAGAATGCTTTGAAGGTTTAAAAGCATACAAGCGAACTGATGGATCCATCTGGCTTTTCCGTCCAGATATTAATGCGGCACGATTCCAGAATTCTGCGAAGCGTTTGTATTTGCCAGATCTTTCTATCGACGATTTTATTGGATCTGTTGCAGCCTTAGTTAAGCGAGATAAAGAGTGGGTTCCAAGCCGACGCGAATATACTCTTTATATGCGTCCGTTCATGTTTGCTTCCGAGCCGTTCCTAGGTGTGCGAGAAGCTCATGAGGTTGAATATTGTGTTATTGCTTCTCCGTCAGGACCATATTTTAAAGGTGGCTTGAAGCCAGTTAGTATTTGGGTTGAAGATCAGTGGTTCCGCACTGGCCCTGGTGGTACTGGTTTTGCTAAGTGTGGTGGAAATTATGCGGCTTCCTTGCTCGGTGAATACAAGGGTATTGAACACGGTTGCGAACAGGTTTGCTTCGTTGATGCAGCAACTAAGACCTATTTGGAAGAGCTTGGTGGAATGAACGTGTTTGTTTTGCACAAGGATGGTCATTTGGAAACTCCATCTCTTACTGGTAGCATTCTTCCAGGTGTTACACGTCGTTCTATTATTCAGCTTGCAGAAGAAGCGGGTCACAAGGTTGTTGAAACTATGATTCCACTTCAGGGATTGCTTGACGATATTCGCTCTGGTGAGGTCACTGAAGTCTTTGCCTGCGGAACTGCTGCGATTATTACGCCTATTGGTCGCTTTAAGTCAGATGACTTCGATCTTAAGGTTGCTGATGGTGGAGTTGGTGAGTTGACTCAGGCTTTGCGTGATGAATTGCTTGGTATTCAGCTTGGAGATGTTGAAGATACTCACAACTGGATGTGGAAGGTGTGCGACTAGTTAAAAGCTGTTTAAGAGCTATTTAAAAGTCGTTTTAAATCCGTTAGAGTTTTTAGTATTTGGCGCGTCATTTTTTATATCTTATAAAAGGTGGCGCGCTAATTGTATGCTTAATTGGTTATAGGCTTATTAGGCGGATTTTGTTTTTTAAGTGTTTAACTAACCTTGGAAAGGAAATATTGTGGAAGGGGCTTTAGGAGATAACATTTTCTTCCTTGTTGTTGAATACATTGCTATGGGTTGCTGCGGAATGGTTGGCGGAATGTGGGCTATTCGCAAGAATTATGATATCTTTGCAATAATCACAACGTCATGGCTTACAGCATTGGGTGGCGGAATTGTTAGAGACGTTCTGCTTGGAGCTTTGCCGCCAGTTGGAATTGCAGATAGGGGATTTGTTTTTACTGGTCTTGCTTCGGGTGTTATTGTTGCTTTCGCTCATCTAGAAATTGATGAGTGGAAATGGCTTATGTTAACTCTTGACGCTTTAGCATTGGGGCTTTTTGCTGTAAATGGTACCGCTAAAGGCTTGGATTTTCACATGTCTGGAATGGCGTCTGTGTTTTTAGGCATGGCTACAGCTCTTGGTGGTGGATTAATTCGAGATATGGTTTTGAATCAAGTTCCTGTAATTGTTCGAGATAAGCATTGGTATGCGCTTCCTGCTGCAGTTGGGTGTGTTTTGACGGTATTTGTTGTAAAAGCACAACGTGCAGGATGTTTTGACGTTATTACAGAGATGATTTTAGATACTCTTATTGTTGTGCTAGTAGTTGCGATGCGATTAATGTCTGTAAAGTTTGATTTAACGCTTTTTGGTGCAATGAACCGCAAATCGCCAATAAAAATAAGTAAATATCGCAGACATAATGCATATAGTCGTAAAATTTCCGATAAAGCCATAAAAAATACAGAAAAAAATAATCAAAATAAATAGAAAATATAGTCTAATCTGAATAAATATCGGTTAGTGTCTAGAGTTTGTCTTTGCCTATCTCAATAATGAAACACATCGACCAGAGGTCGCGCTCAACAAGAGTAGCAATCATTAGCCAGAAAGAGGCGTTAAGTGATTTGCAAAAGGGGAGAGCGCCGAAGTTTGTAGGTTATTCTTTCTAGCTTACAAGCTGGGACTTGGCTTAATAAGCCAAGGACTGTCGCAGCAATTTTGGCAATTTGCTGCGGAGTGCTATCGACATGCATACTGTTGCCTGTTTACCTCTGTTTGAATATTGTCAAAAGGAGGAAACAATGAATAACAACAGTTCATCAACTACTGAATCTCAAACCGTTCATCGCGGTCTAAAAACACGCCATATTTCCATGATTGCTTTGGGTGGAAGCATCGGAACAGGCTTATTTGTAGCTAGTGGCGCAACAATCCACATGGCAGGCCCAGGGGGAGCGCTTTTAGCGTATGCTGCAATCGGCATCATGGTTTATTTTCTTATGACATCTCTAGGAGAGATGGCAACATATATGCCAATTAGCGGGTCTTTTGCATCTTATTCTGGAAAGTTTATTGATCCAGCTTTAGGATTTGCAATGGGTTGGAATTATTGGTTTAACTGGGCAATCACGGTTGCTGTAGATATAAGCACTGCAGCAATCGTTTTGCAATATTGGCTTCCTAATGTGCCAATATGGGTGTTTTCGCTAACAGTTCTTGTTATTATTCTTTTGATTAATATTCTTACTGTTAAGTGCTTTGGAGAAACCGAGTATTGGCTTTCGATTATTAAAGTTGTAACAGTTATTATATTCCTTGCTATTGGTTTGCTTACGATTGTTGGAATTTTAGGCGGAAAAGCACCATTGTTAAGCAACTTTACTCATAAGAATGCTCCATTTGCTGGCGGAATCCCAGCTGTTTTAGGTGCGTTTGCTATTGCAGGATTCTCGTTCCAGGGAACAGAGCTTATTGGCATTACAGCAGGTGAATCTGCAACACCAGATAAGAGCATTCCAAAGGCTGTAAAGCAAGTGTTCTGGCGTATTGTTTTGTTCTACATTCTTGCAATTTTTGTAATCGCATGCATCATTCCATACACAAGCCCAAGTTTGCTTGGATCGGAAGCTAGCGATATTTCTATAAGCCCATTCACTCTTGTATTCCAGCGCGCAGGATTGGCGATTGCAGCCACAATCATGAATGCCGTTGTGCTTACATCTGTTATTTCGGCAGCAAACTCTGGAATGTATGCTTCTACTAGAATGCTTTACGCCCTCGCAAAAGATAATCACGCTCCAAAGATGTTTGGAAACGTAGATAGAAGAGGTGTTCCAATGCAATCTTTGGTTGCAACGTTTGTTGTAGCTCTTTTAACATTCTTGATGAGTATTTTTGGAACTCAAATTTACATGTTCTTAGTTGCTGCAAGTGGTTTGACTGGATTTATTGCATGGGCAGGAATCGCAGCTGCGCACTACAGGTTCCGCAAAGCGTATATTGCTCAAGGAAAGTCTTTGGACGATCTTGTTTATAAAGCTAAGTGGTATCCATTCGGTCCTATTGTGGCTCTTGTATTGTGCATTTTGGTTATTGTTGGTCAAGATCTTGAATCGTTCCACACGCTTAATTGGCAAGCAATCGGCATAACTTATATGTCTGTGCCGCTGTTCATTGTGCTTTATGTTGGATACAAGATTAAGTACCACACTAAGGTTATTCCGTTAGATCAAGTTGATTTAACAAAGTGATTAGAATATAAAAAATGCGCTCAGTGATTTGCTGAGCGCATTTTTTTATTGATTAACAGAGGTTATTATTTGTCTCCGTCGTTAGAAATTTTAGGATCTGGCTGTTCCTTCTTTTTCTCTTCCTCTTCCGTCTGCTTTCTTTCTTCTTCCTTCTTTTTCTCTTCCTCTTCCGTCTGCTTCCTAGCTTGTTCTTCAGCTTGCTTCTTAGCTTGTTCTTCTAGCTGCTTCTGTAGATTTTCGGCAGCATCCCTAATTCGCTTTCTTCTTTCTAATTCTAAACGTCTCTTTTCTGCATCAGCCTTTGCGTTTGCTTTAGCTTTAGCAGCTTGTTCGTCAGCTTGACGCTTTGCTTCTTCAATCTTTTTCTGCATGGCGTTATCTGCTTGAACTTTTTCTTCTTGAGTAGGAGGAATATTTTGAATAATAATATTCGGCTTACGCTTTACCTTAGGAGCTATACGAATAACAGGAGCAGTAATCTTCTGCAGTTCCTTCTGGCTTTCTTCAGCCTTCTGCTTCTCCTGTGCATTCGCTGTAGTATCTGTAGATGCTGCAGAAAGCTTATCAATCATTGCAGAAGTCACTCCACGAATACGCTGAGCATTGTCAGAATACCATTGAGTTGCAGCTATAGCTTGAGCTCCCTGAGACCCTAACTCTTCTGGAGAATTAGCATTGCATACAACTGTTTCTGGCAAACGCTGCTTCAAAAGCTTAGCAAGTAATTTGCCATTTTCTGAGTTATCTTGAGCAAAAGAGATAAGAAGAGAATTTTTAGTAAGTTTTTTCCATGACTGGCTTGCTTTGCTAACTTGTGCAACCTTAATTTCGCACTGTTTTCTAGCTTCTTTCATACGAGACGAGTGCTGAATGCTCCAGCAAATACCACCAACGCCTAATACTAAAGCTAATACAATGACGCCAGCAACGAGAATTATCATCTTCTTTTTATGGCCATTATTTGTGGCTTCGGAGATGTTTTCTAACATGTATCATCCTCTGTTTTTATCAATCTTCGCCAAGAATTGCTTTTTGCAAAACAACACTTGTAGTTTACGCCAAACTAAGTACGTGATCCTTGTAGTTTGTAGCATTTTTGATGATTTGCAGGACAAGCAATATTATTTGCGATTCATTAGAATACAATATTCAAATAAATTCAAAACAAAAAACCACCAGGTTCGCTGGTGGTTTTCTTGGCTCCTGCGGCTGGGCTTGAACCAGCGACCATTCGATTAACAGTCGAACGCTCTGCCAACTGAGCTACGCAGGAATATCCTCTGTGCTTGGCTGTGTGCCGTGCACAAGACATTTATATTACACGGAATTTTATAATATGCAAATATAGCGTGTTTGGGCGTGTCGAAAACTCGTAATCGTTGGAATACCAATGATTTGCATGCTTTAACCACATTGATAAAAAAGTGTTCCTAAAAAAAGAATTTTGTGAAAAACTTTCAAATATAAGTAAAAACCTTTAAATAATGCAGATTTTCGCTGTTGAAGCATAAAACAAATTTGATTTATGAAAGGAGAAAAATAAAATATCATGAGAAAAATATTTGATTTAAAAATGCTTAAGCCCAGAATCTTAAAAGTCAAAAAATTTATATTAAAACAAAAATCACAGTTTGTTAGAATACTGATTTTTATGATTCTGATTGTAATCATGTTGATTATTCATAGTTGCATAAATCCTACAATAAACAAAAGTATTGAGTATGAATATTTGCAATCGAATCAAACTGATTATAGTGTGTCTTCATTTGACTCTGGTTGCATAGAAAAATCTTTTGTAGGTAAAAATCAAAAAATAGTCGCGAATACAGTTAGTCAGGCTTCAACAGCTTCAACACTAGAAGAAACTACAAATTGTAAATCAAGGATGGTATGGCCAGTAAAAAATGTAAATATTATTAAAGATTTTGATACTCCAGCAAAGCCATGGCTCGCTGGTCATAGAGGAGTTGATTTGCGAGCAGAGGAAGGAACTGAGCTATATGCTCCATCAGATGGAATAATAAATTTTGCTGGACTTGTGGCTGGAAAATCTGTTGTAACAATCAAACATGGAGTTTTGTCTTCCACATTTGAGCCAGCATATACAGATTTACCTGTTGGAACAGTTGTTAGAAAAGGTCAATTTTTTGGTTACGTAACAGTTGGATCAGATCATTGTGACAATTTGTGTATTCAATGGGGTTTAAAACGAAGAGACAGGACTTATGCAAATCCAAGGAAAATGGTAGCGAAAAAACGAATAATTTTAAAACCAAAAGAAGAGACAAAAGAAGAAAAAAATAGTCTGTAAAATGTGTGTCGTATAGTGTAATAAGAGTCTTGGGCTTAAGACATTGACCTAAGATTATTACATAAGATTTTCTTAAACATATTAGGGAGCGAATATGCAAAAGTATTCTCGTAATCTCGATGAGAAAATTGATTACAATGCAAACATTTTTTCGCTTCTTGAAAGTCGCGTAGAACGTAAGCCGAACGATTCATTGGTTGAGTATGTAGGACGCGACGGGGAATGGAATTCCTACAGTGCTAAAGACTTTAAAGATTTGGTTATATCGGTAGCAAAAGGATTCATAGCACACGGTGTGATGCCGGGAGATACTATATCGATAATAGCGCATACTTCATGGCAGTGGACTGTGCTTGATATGGCAATAATGTCTATAGGCGCGTTAACAGTGCCAATTTATGAAACAAGTTCTGCAGTGCAAATAGAAAATATTATTAACGATTCTAGAGTAAGCATGATTTTTGTTGAAGATGAAAATATGCGTGAAACTGTGGAAATATCAAAGAAGTCATGTCCAAGCCTTAACGATGTCTATGTATTAAGCAGAGACGCAATAGATGCGCTAATTGAGTATGGAAAAACAGTTACAGACTCAGAGTTTTATGAAAGAGAAAAAGCTGTTAAAGGCGATGATCTAGCTACAATCGTTTACACATCTGGATCTACAGGAGACCCGAAAGGTATAGAACTTTCGCACGGAAATTTTGTGTTTATAGCGAAATCTGGAATGCTTTCCATGCCAGATATAGCATTAAAAGGCAAACCAAGACTTCTTTTATTCCTTCCTTTAGCACATGTATTTGCAAGATTTATGCAGTTCTTCTGTTTTGCGGGAAATGTAACACTTGGATTGTCAAGCAACCTTAAAACAATACTAAGTGATTTTAAAAGTTTTAAACCAACTTTCATACTTGGTGTACCTAGAATATTTGAAAAAATCTACAATGCTGCCTCTCAAAAAGCTGGTAGAGGAGTAAAAGGATTTATATTTGCTCAAAGCGTAAAAGTGGCAAAAGAATGGTCAAAAGCTCAACAATCGGGGAGAATGATTTCGCCAATGCTGGCTATAAGCCACTCCTTATGTAAAAAGCTCGTTTACAACTCAATTTTGCAAGTTTTTGGAGGAGACGTTGAATATGGTGTTTCAGGAGGAGCGCCATTAGACAAATCGATTTCGCATTTCTTCAATGGCATGGGATTGCCAATTCTCGAAGGGTACGGAATGACAGAAACATGTGCTCCGTCAATGGTAAATCCAACGAAAGGCTATAAAATCGGAACAGTTGGTTTGCCAGTACAGGGAGTGTCTGTAGCAATAGATGATGAGGGAGAGCTTTGTATTAAAAGTCCCGCTGTTTGCAAAGGATATCATAATCATCCAGAGATAACTGAAAAACAAATAGTAAATGGATGGTTGCATACAGGAGACTTCGGATCTTTAGATTCCGACGGTTTTGTAAAAATTACTGGTCGCAAAAAAGATCTGATAATAACAGCTGGCGGGAAAAACGTTTCACCTAGCATACTCGAAGCATCAGTTATGACTTCTTCAATTATTTCTCAATGCGTTGTTATTGGAGACAGAAAACCTTTTATCTCTGCGATTATTGCGTTAGATCTTGCAGAAGTGAATTCTTGGCTGAAATCTCGAGGAGCAAGCCCAGTGCGCTCGCTGGAAGAGGCAAGAAAAAATTCAATCGTCATAAGTTCCGTAGAACAAAGCATAGTTAAAGCAAATTCTAATGTTTCTAGAGCAGAATCAATCAGAAAATTTGAGATTGTTCCAGATGCTTTTACTCAAGAAAATGGTTTAGTTACACCAAGCCTTAAAGCAAAGCGCAATGCGGTTATAGAACGTTATAACGATCTTATCGAAAATAAGATTTACGCTCCAAGACCAAGAAAATAACGTACTTTACAGTCCTGCATCTGCAAGAGTTACGTATCCAGGGTCAATCAAAAGAGCTTTAAGATTAGTTGCGCTTACAGCGAGAATTGGTTCTGTTATTACAGGTATATCTTTTTCTGATCCACTGTTATTTACAAAAATAGAAATATCTTCGAGTTGAGATAATTTTCCATTAACATTTAGAGAACTACATTCTTGAGCAACATCAGTAGAGATTTTCTGAATGTTTTCGATAGAAGTCATCCATTGCTTTCCATTTACAAGATTTGGTAAAGCATCTTTGTAAGCGCCGTAGCCAGTAATAACAGGCCATTTTGAGTCGTTTAACAATTCATTCGCTGAATCTTTAAGCTCAGAATCTTCAGTATTTTTATTCTCTTTATTGGATTCAGATGAATTCAAATCATTATTTTTTGTGCTAGATTTTTGTGATTCATTATTTTTCGCAGTAGAAGCAGGCGTTGGAACCTTTTTCTTAGTCAAATTTCGTTTTCCTATAAAGCTTCCGATTATATCTGGAAGAGTAAAGGAAGGGTTGATATCCGCAGAGCTTCCCTTATACCCAAGGTCTTCAAGAGCTTTTTCCACTTGCATAACAACTTGATCATCTAAAGCAATAATGCCATCTACGTGTTTTGTGGAAGTTGTTCCGTTATCATTCTTTATTACTAATCTCGAATTAAGTTCTGCCTTAACAGAGTCAGAATTATCTGCGTCGAAAGCAGCATTTTCCCAGTCATTCTCTGTTGAATCCTTACTAAGTTTTCCAGAAGGTGAAATCATTAATCCAGATGCGAAATAAGGTTTTAGAATTTTCCAGATTCCAGCAAAAGCAAGTCGCGCGAATTCATCATCAAATTCTTGAATTTTGGAACTTGAATTATCAGAATCTGAATTACCATGAGTATTTACTCCAAAATGCATATGAACATCTTGTTTTTGATTGTGGCAAGGCAAAAGTACTTCTACGCTTTTTGGATTATCTTTAGAAGCCTGATTTAATGCTAATTTTTGCACAAGAGTATACGCTTGAATTTCTCCAATGCTCTGAGCAGAAGAAAGTTTGAAGAATGCATCTGGCTTAAAATCTCTAGTAAGCCTAGATAACATAACAACATGCATGCCAGCTTTTTTAGCCAAATTTAATGACGATGTAAGTCTATTTTCTGCTTCCTCTTGTGATTTTAGATCTTCTTCTTTTAGTTGCTCTTTAGGTGTTGTGGGTTGAGTGACGTAATCACCATAATTATTATTACCGTTTTTATTACTCCAAGGAGCAACAACAATAGTCGTATTAGAAAGTTGCTTTTTTACGATGCTATGGATATCTCTGATACTTGTTTTCTTGTTTTTATTTTTAGAAGAATTTTTTGTTTTTAAAGATGTAATCATGCTTACAACGTAATCTTGAATATCTTGACTTTGATCGTATAAGCTGCTGGACGATTTAGTAGTAATAGAATTTTCTGAAAATCCTTGCTTTTTTAACGATTTTACTATTTCTGGAACAAGATTATCCCATGTACTTAATGGAGTTTTTCTACTTAAATTTAGACCATCAGAAGGCGTAAAAACTATAACGTTGCCGTGATTCACTTGAGGCTTTGCGCTAGGCGATGCGTTTTTTGCATTGCTCGATCCGCATGCGCAAATCGCAAGAAGCATTGTGCTAGATACTAAAAGAGCAATAGTTTTGCGCAAAATATGCTTATGCGTGCGAATCATAGTAGTTAAGGCCTTTCGTAAATTTTAGTTTTGTGCTTACTTTTATATTAGTTTCTATTAAATTATCTAATGCAAATTTAGCGATTAAGCAAATCCAAGCACATATCTCGGTATTCGCTAACGTAGCCTCCACCAAAGAAGACACAATGTCCAGCAATAGGGTAGAGCTGCCAAATTGTCATGCGATTTTCAAAACCAGATTTTAATGGATGAACAGATTGATAGCCATCTAAAATCTGCTTAAAATAGCTAATCCCAAACAGTTGCAGCATTGCTAAGTCTTCCTCACGATGGCCGACGTGAGCTGCAGGATCAATTAAAACAGCTTCTGTGTGTTCGCCATCTTCGCTTTTAGTCCAAAGCACATTTCCACTCCACAAGTCTCCATGGACTCGCGCTGGTTTATCTTCAGATGCTTTTCCCAGCAAATCTGGCATAGCATCAATAACTTTATTTGTAAGATCTAAATCGTTTTTTGTAAGGCTTCCTCTAGAAATACCAAGATTTACCATTGGTAAAAGTCTGCCTTCTGCCAAATAGTCAATAACATTACTCCAAGTGCCACAATCCATTTTTACAGGGTCGCTTAATGGTCCAAAATAGCATGTGCCATCATAATCTGCAGGTGGCTCCCCAAAATATTTCGCACCGAAATCGTGCATATGCGCCAAAGATGCTCCAAATTCAAACGATGCTAAAGGAGTAGGGCTTGTAGTTTCAATGCGTTCAATGTTTAAGTAGTCTTTTCCCCAATCAAAAACTTTAGCTACTTTAGGCCCGCCATAGTCGTAAGCTTCTCGAAGCCAATTAAGGCCACGACCTTCGCATTCAAAGAATCGTTCTGGTGCGTATGATCTACTCTTTTTATACACGTTATTACTCATAGCAACCTTCTTAATGTAGTAGCATATGCGGCTTATAGTTACACACTTAATAAATATTTTATGAATAAACTAAATTATTCCTATCATCACTATTCTAATGAAGTATTAGCACAATGAGCGATGCTGCGTTTAATTTGCAATAAGATTAGTACAATACTTACGCCAAGTAGGATGTGTCCGATACCTGCTAAACCAGTTATGGAAAAATCTATAGATGGACTGAGATGTAGACGCATTACTTGTGCAATTCCACGAGTAATCATCATTACTGCTGTTAGGTTGAGTCCAATATGATAAGTTATTAAGATTCTCGTAGTTTTTTCGTTACTAAAACTGAAGTTTTTCTCAAATAGTATGAGTAACAGAAAAACAACCATTCCAAGCATAAAGTAGTGTGTGTGAACTATAGCAAGCACAGTCTTTTCATGGAAAGCATTAAATTTTGTAAATTCGCGATAAAAGACGCCGCCAATCATGGCGAAGACAGCATACAACAAAGACGTATTAATATAACGTTTCATAACATGGTTCATAGTAACTTCCTTACGTAGAGTGATAGTCAAATATTTCTTAGTAATGTTGATGTTGTTACAAGTGTTTGTAAGCGCTATTGCATAGTATGAGTGTTTTTGTAACGCGGACATGCAGTTTTAGCAAAATGATACCCAAAAAGCAATCCTGCTAGAGTAAGAGCAGAACCTAATCCCGTATAAAATACGGCTATAAATTGTTCTGGAGCTATATTTGTTGCACGAAGAACAATTCCAAAAGTCATCATAAAAGCCATGATTATAAAAGATTTAACGTCAAAGAATTTAAGGAAAAATTGCTTGTTTTCTTTGTATGCGTTAATCCTAGCAGTATGTTTTTTAACAAGTTTTCCGAAAATAAACACTTGGAATATTGCAAAAACAGCTAAAGATAAAGCGAAATTAATAGGAGATAAAAAGTTTGAGTAAGCAATAATACCAATCCTAAGAATGTTGAATCCGGCAAAACACCATACAATGCATGCGATTAATAAAAGTATGTTCTTTGATACCTTCATAACTAACCTCGTTAAATCACATTATTCTTAATAAAATCTTATGTTGAACGTTTAAAACAATTGTAGTAATGATTTTCATGAAAAACGCTAAATAAGAGTATTTTGTGAATTGTGCATTAAAACTTTCAAAAAACACAATAAAATATGGATAAAAGTTGTAAAAAGTGTTGCAAATTGACGATATGAGTCGCTATAGTGCTTGTTTATGGAAGACAACGATCAACAGTATTCAACAGCTGACAATAAAGCTACTATTGCTGAGCCAGCTTTTCGTTACAATGCGCAGCTCGCACAAGATATTGAGCAGCGCTGGCAAAAGACTTGGGACGAGCAAGGCACGTTCTGGGCTGCTAATGTTAAGGGCGATTTGAAGGATGGCGAAGGCAGATTGGCTTGTGGCCGTCCTTCTTTCTTTGCAATGGACATGTTCCCTTATCCTTCTGGAAAGGGCTTACATGTTGGACATCCTCTTGGATATTTGGCAACGGATGTTGTGAGCCGATATCACCGTATGAAGGGTGAGAATGTTCTTCACGCGATGGGCTACGACGCTTTTGGACTTCCTGCAGAACAATATGCTGTTCAAACAGGTCAGCATCCTCGCATTACTACTGAGGCAAATATTGCAAATATGCGCAGGCAGTTGCATCGCATGGGATTGAGCTTTGACGATCGTAGATCTTTTGCAACTATTGATACAAACTACGTTCGTTGGACTCAATGGATTTTCTCGAAGCTTTATGACGCTTGGTATGACCCTGATTTTGTACGCAAAGATGGCGGTAAAGGTTCTGCTCGACCAATTGCTGAGTTAGTTGATGAGTTTAAGAGCGCAAAGCGCGAAATTCCTGGTTTTGCTGACAAAAAGTGGGAAGAGCTCAATAAAGTAGAGCAAGCGGATGTGTTGAATGACTTCCGCATTGCTTACATTTCTAAGTCTCCTGTAAATTGGTGTCCAGGATTGGGAACTGTGCTTGCAAACGAGGAAGTTACTGCAGAAGGTAAATCTGAGCGCGGAAACTTCCCAGTATTCCAGCGCAATCTTCGTCAGTGGTCCATGCGAATTACAGCTTATGCTCATCGCTTGGTTGAAGATTTGGATACTATTGATTGGCCAGAAAAAGTTAAGCTTATGCAGCGAAACTGGATTGGCGAATCTCACGGTGCTTCCGTGCATTTTGAAGTTGAATGTGCAGATGGTGAAATGCGCGATTTGGAAGTATACACTACTCGTCCAGATACGCTTTTTGGTACAACTTTTGCTGTTGTTTCTGTAGATCACCCGATTCTTGAGCACGTTCCAGAAGCGTGGGAAGCTAGCGTTCTAGAAAGCTGGAAGGGTGGCTACGCAAGCCTTAAGGAAGGATTGGCAGAGTATCAGGCTCAAGCTCGCGCTAAAACCGCTAAAGATCGTACGGAAGACGCTGGTGCAAAAACTGGTTTGTTTACTGGTCTTTACGCAATTAATCCTGTAACTGGAGCAAAACTTCCGCTGTTTGTTGCAGATTATGTGCTTATGGGTTATGGAACGGGCGCAATTATGGCAGTTCCTGGCGGTGACCAGCGCGATTATGATTTTGCTAAAGCTTTCGGCTTGTCTGTAATTTACACTGTTAAGCCTTTGCCTGATTCTGTCGAAAAGCTAGAAGATTATGATGGCAAAGCTCCGTTTGTTTCTCACGATGGAATTGTTATTAACTCTTCTGTGGAGCATACTTATAAGCTCGGTGACGCTTTGTCTATTAACGGTTTGCGCGTAGATGAAGCTATTAAAAAAGTGACGACTTGGCTTGAAGCAGCAGGCGTAGGCGTTGGTAAGGTTTCTTACAGACTTCGCGATTGGCTGTTCTCTAGGCAGCGCTACTGGGGTGAGCCATTCCCAATCGTTTATGATGAGGATGGTGTTGCTCACCTTGTGCCGGATAGTGAGCTTCCAATTGCATTGCCAGACGTTCCAGATTATCAGCCAAAAACTTACGCTCCAGACGACGCAAATTCTGAGCCTGAAGCACCTTTGAGCCGAAACGAGGATTGGGTTAAAGTTCAGCTTGATCTTGGTGACGGTGTAAAAACCTACTATCGCGACACCAACACTATGCCAAACTGGGCTGGTTCATGCTGGTATTACATGCGTTACTTGGATCCAAACGACGCTGAGCATATGGTTGACAGCGACGAATACGACTATTGGATGGGTACGAATCGACCAGGCAAGGAACATGTTTCTGGAGGCGTTGACCTTTATGTTGGAGGCGTAGAGCATGCAGTTTTGCACTTGCTTTACTCGCGCTTCTGGCATAAGGCGCTTTACGACTTGGGTTACGTTGATTCTGCTGAGCCTTTCCATCGCTTGTTTAACCAGGGTATGATTCAGGCTTACGCTTACACGGATGAGCGCGGGCAGTACGTGCCAGCTGATGAGGTTGAGGAAGGCGCTAATAACGGCGCTGGTGAGCCAACATTTACTTGGCACGGCGAAACCGTGAATCGCGAGTTTGGAAAGATGGGTAAGAGCCTAAAGAATATTGTGACTCCAGACTACATGTACGAAAACTACGGTGCAGACACGTTCCGTTTGTATGAAATGAGCATGGGTCCACTTTCTGAGTCTCGCCCATGGAATACGCGTAACGTTGTTGGAGGCATGCGATTCTTGCAACGCTTGTGGCGTAACGTTGTAAACGAAGAAACTGGCGCTTGCGTAGTAACAGAAGATGCTTTGGACGAAAAGACGCTAAAGCTTCTTAACAACACGATTGCAGAAGTAACTGTAGAAATGGAAGCAATGCGTCCAAACACTGCGATTGCTAAGCTGATTGTGTTGAATAATCACTTAACGTCTCTGCCTCACGTGCCTCGCGCAGCAGTTGAGCCGCTTGTTCTTATGCTTTCTCCAATTGCACCGCATATTTGTGAAGAAATGTGGAGCAAGCTTGGACATACTAAGTCGATTGCTCACGCAGATTGGCCAGTTGAAGATTCCCGCTACGTTGGTGCGGATACTGTTACAGCTGTTGTGCAAATCAAGGGCAAGGTTCGCGCAAAGCTTGAAGTTGACCCGAATATTGATGCTAGTGAGCTTGAAAAGCTTGCTTTAGAGGCCGTAGCTGATCGCTTGGGTGGAAAGAAGCCGCGCAAGGTAATCGTGAAAGCACCAAAGATTGTGTCTATTGTGCCAGATGAAAGCTGAAACTCAATGTTTTCTAGGCAAAATAGCCTTTAACCACATTGGTTAATTTTACTTGAAAGATGCTTATCTTCATTTAATAGTGGAGGTAAGCATCTTTTTTTTTATTTAACAATCAAAAATAAATAGTCTGAAACGAAGGAGGTGGTTAAAATGAACAAAAACAATAGTAACGTTCTAGAAAGATTGGCAGCTATTGATGCTTTAAATAATAATTATGAAAATTCAAATTATTTGCAAAATACTTTGAATGATGATTCTAAAAATCGCATATTGGCACAAGAGAAAAACAATTCTATAGATTATCAGCTTGCTGATTTTTGCATAAGCTCAAAAGATTCTGCTTCAAATATTGATAATCTTAATAAACGAAATAATTTTGAAACAAGAAATCTCGTTAGATTACGAATAAAACCAGTACATGCTTTGTCTATTATGCTAATTCTCGTAGTATTCTTAGCATCAAGTTTAACCATGCTCATATGTCAATCTAGAACTTATAACAAGATTTATTCTTATCAAGCACAGAGAGAATCTAAAGTTAAATCTTTAAGTAAAAAATTTGAATCAAATAATAAAGATGATGATGAATATAGCAATGATTCTAAAGAGGATTCTAAAAAAGACTTACATACAAATGAGACTAAAGATTTAACTGTTAAAAATAAAAATGAAGATTTTAGTGATAGCACGCACAAAATTAATGAAAATGATATAAGCAAAAATAATAGTGTCAACAAAGATAAAAGCGGTTGCATAAATATAAACACAGCAGGGTTGGAAGAATTACAAACTCTAAAAAGTATAGGGCCAAAAATGGCTCAAAGAATATTAGATATGCGTAAAAAGTTGCGTGTTTTTAAGCGGGTTGAAGATCTTATGCAAGTTAAAGGAATTGGGCAAAAGACTTTTTTAAAACTTAAATCAGCAATCTGCATTAAGTAAATTTATGTGATTTTTAAGGTTGGAAAATGAAAGAATTATATTGGGATCTTGAAAATGGAAACAAAGATTTTAGGCTTGTTCCTATTGCGTTTAGCGTATGGTTTGGTTGCTTATTCGCTCGATTTATAGTTGATTCACAACAAGATTTTTTCTGTATGATAATCGCAATATTATCATTTGCTCTTTTGTGCTTTTATACTATTTTTTCAATGGGAAATTGCATTTTTACGTGCCGCTTAAAGAATACAACTGATTACAAAAGTCGCATAAAATCAAAGTTTTATGAGTTAATTAAAAAATTAAAAATAATAGGATACAAGCATGCTTTTTTAACAAGTTTTTGTACGTTTCTAGCAGCTTTTATAATGTGTTCAATTATTCTAAACATAGAACATATGGACCCTGTTTTTAATGCTATTAAAGATCTAAAGCAAAGTGATACAGAATATAAATTTAATAGAAAAAACGATGTTCAATCCATCAGATTGCTTATGGATATAACGTCTCCTCCAAGAGTATCGCAATCCTTTAAGGGGGATTGCGTATTAAACGTGAATGTAAAACAGATTGAAATTATGGATAAAGAAAAAGTTATTAGTAGGAGTAAAAGCTTTGTGTCTGCCAAACTTTACGCTTTTAATCCAGATTGCAAAATAATGAACTACGGATACAAGATAAGTAGTTTTGGAAAAATTTCGATTTCAAAATTTGACTCTCATGCGATAGAAATTCAAGTTCCTAAAGCAAACAAAACAGATAAAACGAAATTATATAAAGTAGAAGTTATTGAAAAAGCTAATCTTTTTAAGAGATTACTAAATACATTGTGGAAAGAATTTTACAATGTGACTAGTTCTTTAGATGAACAGGGTCAAATGCTTGTTCCTGGTCTTACTGTAGGACTTTTGGGACAAGAGCATTTAAGTGATGTAGAAGATTTACGAAAAGTTAGTATCGATAGCACTTATGCGAATACTATGAAACAAAGATTCAAAATAGCTGGAATAATGCACCTTATGGCGGTTTCTGGAGGACATTTTTTGCTTTTATCTTGCGTTATTCGTAAGACATGTGCTTTTTTGCTTTTGCCAAGAGTAGTGAGCGCAATATTTGAAGCTTGTGGTCATATTCTTTTATCGTGTATTGTGTATCCGTCGGCATCTGTTCTTAGAGCGCTTATAATGGGTTTAATTTCTGCCGGGGCATTAATGTTTTCTAGACAATACCAGTCTGCTAGTGCTTTAAGTATAACTGTTATAAGTGTTCTTTTTATTTGTCCAAAATATGCATGGGATTATTCGTTTGCTCTTTCTGTTTGCGCAACTTTTGGAATAATTGTTTGTGGAATGTCTTTAAGAAGAATCTTTTTAAGATATATGCCGTCTAGTCTTGCAAGCGCATTAAGCATAACGTTGTGTGCACAGTGTTTTACGCTTCCTGTACAAATATTAATGCAACCGCAAGTATCTTTTATATCTGTTATAGCGAATTTAATTGTTGCACCTTTTGTTGATTTTGCAACAATATTTGGTCTGCTTTCGCTTATATGCGCTAATTGGAGTTATTCTATTTCTCTGATTTTTGCCACAATTTCATCTTTTGGAACAAACATTATGGCAAATTGCGCATGGTATTTGGGAGATTTACAAATTGGAACAATACCTTGGGTTAATGGATCTTTAGGTGCGTGGCTAATCGCGTGCGCTGAATTCGCTATCTTTTTATTAGTACTTATCATAAATAAATATTTTAGAAAAAGTGAATCATATAATAGTTTAAGGATATTTTTACAAGTTAAGTCAAATCGTTTTAAGCAGCTTATAAATGATTCAACAAAACTTTTTGAATGATTAAGTGTTTTAAGTTTTATATAGTTTGTACAATTAATAGGCGTGCAAAATTAAGCGGATTAAATAAAAACAAGGATATTCGCGTTAGTTAAATCGTGAGAATATAAATATTCTTAAGGAGTACGTATGCAAGCGTTAAAAAAATTTGCGCCATTTACAGTTGTAGTTGGCGGTGATGCGTATTTAAATGATCTAAACGCGCGCGACTTAAAAACTCGCATATTAGGCTCCTACCCAGATGCAGATGTTATAAATTTAGACGCATTAAATGCCGATAAATATGCTTTTATAACTGCTACAGGACCATCACTTTTTTCTAGCGGAACAATTGTTGTTATTAATAATCTTGAACAAGCTAATGAAGATTTAGTTGAAGCGATAATAGAGTTTTGTACTAGAGAATCTAAATCTAATAACAATGATTGCTGGGTTATTGCGCGCCACGAAGGAGGTGTTAAAGGAAAGTCAATTGTTACAAAACTTGAAAAAGCTGGAGCAAGTAAAATAACTGTACCAGATCTTAAAAAAGATGATGCAAGATTGAATTTTGTGCTAAGTCTTTTTGAAAGGCAAAATCGTAGTATAGAGCCTGCAGCAGCTGGACGCATAACAGAAGTCTTAGGCGGGAAAACCGACCAGTTGGCGGCTCTTTGTTCTCAATTGTGCTTTGATTTTGAAGATAACCCAATCACACTAAAAATAGTTGACCAATATTTAATATCGGATCCGCAAGTAACTGGATTTTTTGTAGCAGATAAAGCTGCAGAAGGTAACTATGCTCAAGCTATTCTTGCATCAAGAAGAGCGATTTTACAAGGCGTTGATGCTATAGCATTGATTGGGGCTTTGGCTGCAAAAATGCGAATAATTACAAAGGCTATAGCTGTTAAAAACGGGGAAATTTCTAATGCTCAAGCAAAAGTTAACCCTTGGGCGTTAAAAATGGCTATGAGGGATTTAGGTGGATGGAATGATGATGGGATTCGTAAGTGTTTTAAATGTTTAGCGTGGGCAGATGAGCAATGCAAAGGCGGAACAAGTGATGCTGATTACGCTTTAGAAAAATGCATTAGCATGATTGCTTGTCGTGGGCGTTAATGTGAAAATTTTAAAAGCATAAAGTGTTAAAACATAGAGCGTTAAAAGTCTAATATGAAAGTGTGTAATTTTGGAAAATCATAATATCAAAAAGCTAGTAATTCCAACTGATTCGTGTATGCGAGATCTTGGAAAAACTATTGCAAAAATAGTGCATGAGACAGATGTTATTTTGCTTTCTGGTCCACTTGGTGCTGGAAAAACAACGTTCGCGCAAGGTTTTGGACAGGGCTTGGGAATAAAAGATCCGATAGTTTCCCCGACTTTTACTATTGCTAGAGAGCTAAAAGGCACATTTTCTGATGGAAAAGTTGCGAATCTTATTCATGTAGATGCTTATAGGCTTGGTGGAAAAGATTATGCTCCAGGGCAAGACACTGTTTCTAGGCTTTTAGATGAGCTTGAATCTTTAGGTTTAGATGAAGCATTGGAAGAACCAGGAGAGGGAACTGTTGTGCTTATGGAGTGGGGAGAACAGATGGCTGGTGTTCTTGCTGATGTTCGTCTTGAAATTCATATTGATAGACCGATTGATAAAGAAAAGTCAAATGAGTTTACAAGTGAAGGCAAGCGCGTTGTAACGCTTGTTCCAGTCGGAGGAGACTGGTGCGATCGCTTAAAAATTCTTGATTAAGAGTAAGCTAAATTGGTTGGTTAATTTAAGGAACAAAAATGAGCAATACGCTGATTATAGATACGTCATATGGTTCAACAGTTGGAGTTGTAGGTTATAAGCCAATAGTGGAAACGGATTCGCGTACACATGTTGAAAAGTTGCAAGTAAACATTGATTTTGCAGTAAAAAATGCTGATCTAGAGCTTAATCAAATAGACGAGATTGTAGTTGGAGTAGGCCCTGCTCCTTTTACAGGTTTAAGAGCTGGGTTGGTTGCAGCTAAGGCGATTGCTTTTGCGAATAACGCAAAGATTCTAGGATGCAACAGTTTGCTTCCACAAAGTTTAATGATTCGTTCTGGCGCTTTTGAAGAATCGCTTAAAGATGGCGTTATCTCTAATAGTGAAATAGTCGAAAATAATGAATCTTGCGTAGCTAAACACACGTATGTTCTTTCGTTAAATGACGCTAGAAGACGCCAAGTTTATATGAGTTTATATGACGATAGTGGTTGTGCAGTAATAGAAATGGACATTGATTATCCTGCAAATATTGTTGAAAGAGTAAATCAATATTTTGAATCAAATAATATTTGCGATTATTGCGTTTGCGTTGCAGGCCATGGTGCTAAAAAATACGCTGAAGATTGGAAGAAAATCGGGAATATATGCTTAATTACAGAGGCGAGTGCTCTTGATTTAGGCGTAAAAGGATTAGAGATATTTAAGCTGTGCGCAAGTCAAAAAGACGTTATTGAACCGCTTTATTTAAGAAGACCAGACGTATCTGTTCCAAACCCGTTGAAGCACGTTTTGGGATCTGGCGCTGCTACAAAAGTGGCGGAAAAATAGGATTCAAGCGAAGTACACATATGATTGTAGACATAACTCGCTCAAAATATCCAGCTTGTGCATCAAATAGTCAAAGCTGCGCAATAGAGAAAATTGATTATGCAAAATATGAAGCAATAGTTTCTCAAATTGCAAAAATCGAAGCAGACTTGTTTGGACCAGGATGCTGGAACAAGAACATGATTTTGCAAGAGTTACAAGCACCAATGCGCGCGTATTATGCAGATGTTGATCTAAACACAAATACGGTAGCTGGGTATGCGGGATTTTGGTTTGATGGCGACGACGCTCAAATAATGACAATAGGTGTTGCAAAAGAATATCAAAAGCGAGGAATTGCAAGCAATCTTCTAAAAACTATGATTGAAAATGCAAAATCAATAGGCGCAAAACGAATGCTTTTAGAAGTTAGGGTAAATAACAATCCAGCGCTAAAACTGTATGAAAAATTCGGTTTTACAAAAATGGGATTAAGAAAAAGATACTATATGCCAGAAGGAATAGACGCATATACAATGTGCGCACAAATAGACGATTTAGAAGACTTAGAAAATTTAAAAAGCTCAAAAAGCTTAGAAGAATCTAGCGAAGCTTATAACAGCGCTAAAAGTGAGGATAATAATGAGTGAAACAATGAATAAAACAAGCGAGCCAATAGTTTTAGGCATTGAATCAACTTGCGATGAAACGGCAGCCGCAATCGTTAAAGGAAGAACATTAGTTTCTAACGTTGTAGCATCCTCAATGCAAGAACACGCACGCTACGGTGGTGTTATACCAGAAATCGCATCACGCGCGCATGCAGAAGCATTCGTGCCAGTGGTATCAAAAGCATTAGCAGATGCAAATATGGATTTAAGCGATATTGACGCTATAGCAGTAAGTGCAGGTCCGGGATTAGCAGGATGCTTAGCTGTTGGAGTTTCGGGAGCTAAAGCACTAGCAAGTGCAGCAAAAAAGCCGATTTATGGAATAAACCACGTTATTGGACACATTGCAGTAACACAATTGCAATTCGGCGATGTACCTAAAGACGTTCTAGCGCTTATAGTTTCGGGAGGTCACACTTCTCTTTTGCATGTTAATAACATTGCGCGCAGTATAGATGTTGTTGGAACAACATTAGACGATGCAGCTGGCGAGTGCTTTGATAAAGTAGCTAGATTGCTAGGATTCCCTTATCCAGGAGGTCCGCATATTGACAGGCACGGGCGCCTTGGGGATCCAAATACGTTGAAGGTTCCGCAAGGACTTACGCAAGGTCGTTCTGGCAAAGAGCATCCTTACGACTTTAGTTTTTCGGGTGTCAAAACAGCTGTTGCGCGTTGGGTGGAAGCTCGCCAAGCACAAGGCTTAGAAATACCAGTGGACGATGTTTGCGCATCTTTGGCAAACTCTGTTGCGGATGTTCTTTCTCGCAAAGCTATGATGGGCTCCGAGCAATACGGTTCAAAAACTTTGTTGATTGGTGGCGGATTCTCTGCAAACTCGCAACTTAGAGAACATCTTTTAGAGCAAGGCAAAGAGCATGGAATCGAAGTTCGTTTGCCAGAGCTTAAGCTTTGCACTGATAACGGAGCAATGGTGGCAATGCTTGGTGTGAATTTGGTGGAAGCAGGCGTTCGTCCGTCCGCTCCAGATTTTGCAATCGATTCAGCAATGCCACTTACAACCGTTAGCTTATAATAGTAAAAGTCGTTCTGAAGATAAGCGAGGTGTTTTGTGTACGAAAGCTATGCACGTAGAGGAGTTTTGCAAGTTGGTGAAAAAATCCAATTCACCGATAGAAAAGGCAAGCGAATCACAGCACAGCTTACTAAAGGCGGAGTTACACAAACCGAACACGGCATTATTTTGCACGACGATGTTATTGGCAAAACTCAAGGTGTTGTAGTAACAACAGTTAGCACAAAACGTGATTTTGAGCGTAGCAATAAGCAGCTTGACGCATCTAAAGAATCAAACAAGCCATGGATGGCAGCCCGCGCAATAGGCGGATGGGATTATGTAGTTATGCGTCCGCGATTGGCGGATTACGTTTTATCTATGCCAAGAGGCGCTCAAATCATGTATCCAAAAGATATTGCACAAGTGATTTCTTTAGGAGATATTCGCTCTGGAATGCGTGTTTTAGAGTCGGGAGCAGGATCTGGCGCGATGAGCTTAAGTCTTTTAGACGCTGTTGGTCAAAGTGGTGAGCTTACAACAATAGAGCTTAGACCTGATTTTGCTAGAATCGCGCAACTAAACGCAACAATTTACTATGGCGAAAAACCAGAATGGTGGAATCTTTTAACTGGAGATTTTGACTCAGTAGCAAAGTCTCTTCCAGAAGGCTATTTTGATCGCATTATGCTAGATATGCTTGACCCTTGGAACAGGCTTGAACAGGCTTATAGAGTTATTGCTCCAGGTGGAGTATTGGTTGCGTACGTAACAACTACAACGCAAATGTCTAGAATGGCACAAAGTTTGCGAGCTTCGGGAGTTTGGACAGAACCAGAGATTCAAGAAACTTTAGAAAGAGCTTGGAAAGCACAAGATTTAGCAGTTAGACCAGATCACGCAATGATAGGTCATACTGGTTTTCTGGTTATTTCGCGCGCAATGGCGCAAGGATTTAATGCGTTAAAAAAGCGCGATCGTGCTACAAAAGATACTGTTAGCGATATTGATGACTTAACTCCCGAAGAGCGCGCAGAACAGTTAGAAGACTTGTCTCTTAGAGATATATCCGATAGAAAGCTTAGAAAAGTCCTTAGAGATTTAGATTTGCAAATCGCACAATTACCTAACTCAAATCCAAAGCCTGATAAGGCTTAACTGAAGACTGAGGAGATTAAAATGGCGGCGTCAATCAAAAAAATCGTTAAAAAAGTAAAGCACGCAAAATATGTGCTGCTACTAATGCGCCACGCAAAAGCACAGCCGCCAACAATGGGAGACGATTGGGGAAGGGACCTTAGCGATAAAGGTTTAAAACAAGCAAAAATCATGGCAAAAGGTTTGCAATCTTTAAAGCTTGTTCCAGACTACATTATTTGTTCAAGTGCAAATCGCACCGAACAAACGATGCACAAAATGCTTAAAAAGTTCGGAGATTCTCCAATAGTAGCGTCAAGAAAAAGCTTATATGATGGCGGAATGCAGTCTGTAATGGATGAGCTTTGTGCGATTAGGAGCGATTCTAGAATAACAATGATTATTGGTCATGAGCCAACAATGTCGATGGCTGCGCAATGGCTTTCTTCTCCAGATTCAGATCCTGATATATTAGGAACAATGCGACTCGGATTAGCTAATGCTTCGATTATTGTTTTAGTATCCGACGTACCTTTTGCATCTTGCGGTTTGCGAGGAGCTAAAGCGTTGGGAATTATAACCCCAAAGGATTTTGAATAGTAAAATACGCATAAATTTGCATAAAATCCTTATAAAATTTGCATAAAATCCACACGAATCATCTGCATAAATCTGCATATAAGTTTAGGTTATAACGACACCCCCAAATAGCTAATGACCTCATTAAGCCAAATGTTTGCTAGGCTGAATCAGGTTATTAATTATTTGGAGGATATATGCATACTGTTCTTACGTCCGTACAGGGATTCCCACGAATCGGCGCAAATCGCGAGCTTAAAAAAGTTATTGAACGCTATTGGAAAAAAGACGCAACTCTAGAAGAAGTAAGACAAGTTGCAAAAGATTTGCGCAAAAAGCATTGGAAAATCCAAACAGAATCTGGAATAGAACTTATACCAAGTAATGATTTTAGCTATTACGATCAAATGCTAGACACAGCAATCCTGCTTGGTGCAGTGCCAGAACGGTACAAGAATCTAGAGTTTGAAAATGCAGAAGATACGCTTTTTGCAATCGCACGCGGATATCAAGGTGAACGCGGAGACGTAACAGCGCTTCCAATGAAAAAGTGGTTCACAACCAACTACCACTACATTGTTCCCGAAGTAGAAAATCCGCAAGATTTGCATTTAGCTGGCACAAAACCATTCGACGAGTTCAATGAAGCAAAAGCACTTGGAATTGAAACAAAACCAGTGTTGATTGGACCATACACCTTCTTAAAACTAGCGCGCACCCCGCAAGCACAAGAATTAGAAGCAAACAAAGAGACGATTGAAGCATTAGCAAACGCGTATTGCGATATTGTAAAACGATTTGCAAGTCTTGGAGCAAAATGGTTGCAATTCGACGAACCATACTTGTGCTTAGATAAAGAAGATGGAGATTTAAGGATTTTTAGCGACTTATATAATCCGATTCTTCAAAGCAGATTTGAAAGCGCGGATAATGCTGAAAACGTTAAAATTTTGCTTAACACTTATTTTGGCAATATTTTAGACTCGTACAAAACACTAAACGATTTGGCATTTGATGCAATTGGCTTAGATTTTGTAGAAGGCAAAGAAGAAAACCTTGAAGCTTTGCAAAAATATGGAGTAAACGAGAAAACAACTATTTTTGCAGGAGTTGTAAACGGCAGAAACATTTGGAAAAATGATTACGCGCAAAGCCTTGGCTTGCTAGATGCTTTGCAAAAAAACGTTACTAATCGCATAGCTGTTTCCACTGCATGCTCGCTTTTGCATGTTCCATTTAGTACGGATGGAGAAGAGCTTGGCGAAGACGTATTAAAGCATTTTGCGTTTGCTGTAGAAAAGCTGAAGGAAGTAAGCGAAATCGCTAAGCTTTGCGTTTTGAATGATGATGAGCTTAAAAACAGCGAGGAATTAGCGCAAAATCAGGCATTATTCGATGGGTCTAGAGTAAAAGTAGACGAAAATGTTAAAGCGCGAATCGCAAGCCTTAAGCCAGAAGATTTTGAGCGAAAGCCATCTCGCGCGGAGCGTCAAAAATTACAAAAAGAAGCATTAGGATTGTCTGATTTGCCTACAACAACTATCGGATCCTTCCCTCAAACAAAAGAAATAAGATCGATTCGAGCGCTTTATAGAAAAGGCGAAATTAGCAAAGAAGAATACAACGCGTTTATTGCCAAGCAAATAGACGAGTGCATAGAACACCAGGAGCGCATTGGCTTAGACGTTCTTGTACATGGCGAATTTGAGCGAAACGACATGGTTGAATACTTTGGCCAGCATTTGCACGGATTTAAGTTTACAAAAAACGCTTGGGTGCAGTCTTATGGAACTCGATGCGTAAAGCCTCCAATCGTTTGGAGCGACGTTTCTAGAGCGCAGCCAATCACAGTAGAGTGGAGTGCGTATGCTCAAAGCCGCACAAACCATGTTATGAAAGGCATGCTAACGGGGCCTGTTACGATTCTTAACTGGTCTTGGCCTCGCGAAGATATTACGCACGAAGAGCAAACTCAGCAGCTTGCTCTTGCTATTCGAGATGAAGTCTTGGACTTGGAGCGTGCTGGAATTCGCGTAATTCAAATCGATGAGGCAGCACTACGAGAAAAGCTTCCGCTTAGACGCTCGGATTGGCATAAGAAGTATTTGGACTGGGCGATTGCAGCTTTCCGTCTTGTGCACTCTGCCGTAGCTGCTACTACGCAAATCCACACTCATATGTGCTATTCGGAATTCAACGACATTATTCGAGACATTGATGCAATGGATGCGGACGTGATATCGTTTGAAGCTTCGCGCGGAGATCTAGTTGTTTTGGACGCTATTCATAACGCGAACTTTGAAACAGAAGCTGGCCCTGGTGTTTATGATATTCACTCTCCTCGCGTTCCTAGCGAAGATGAGATTGTTAACAGGATTCACGAGATTTTGCACAAAATGCCAGCAGACAAGCTGTGGATTAATCCAGATTGTGGCTTGAAAACTCGCGGAAATGCAGAAACTTGGGTTAGCTTGCAAAATCTTGTTTCGGCAGCTAAAAAAGTTAGAAGCGAATTGGGCGGTAGTCTAAAATGACGTACAAACCAAAGTTTTCGCTAGAGGTGTTTCCGCCTAAAAGAACATCTCCAATAGGTACGATTTACGACACTTTAGATGGCTTAAGGGGATTGGATCCAGATTTTATATCTGTAACTTATGGAACTGGAAAATCTTCGGATCGAACTGCTACTGCTAGAATCGCCAACACTATTCGATCGGAGTATGGCATTAAAACTGTTGCTCACTTAACAGCAAGATACTTGGATTATGACGATGTTGACGAAGCTTTAGATATGTTTGATAAGGCAGGCGTTAGTGGCGTTTTAGCTTTGCGCGGAGACGTTATTGAAAATCAGAATGCTGCTGGAGTATTTAATCACGCAAGCGATTTAGTATCATATATTCACTCAAAGCGCCCAGATTTGCCTATTTTGGGTGCATGCTACCCAGAAAAACATCCAGAAGCTGCTACTTTGCAAGAAGACATCGATAATCTAAAGCGAAAAGTTGATGCTGGAGTAACTCACTTGATTTCGCAACTTTTTTACAATAATGATGACTTTTTGCACTTTAGGGATTTAGCTAGAAAAGCTGGCATTAACGTTCCAATTGAAGCTGGAGTTATGCCTGTTGTAAACGCTAATCAAGTTAAGCGAATGACAAAAATGTGCTCTTCTAAAATAAGTGAGCCAGTTTTAGCAATGATTGAGCGATGGGGAAGTAACCCAGAAGTCTTGCAAGACGCTGGAAGCATATTTGCGTCTCAACAGATTAACGATTTAGTTGCGGAAGGCGTAGATGGAATACACTTGTACACAATGAATCGTCCTGGCGTTACCAGAAGCATTTGGTCAAACGTTAAGCCACTTTTTACTAAGATAGTGTAAATTTGTAGATTTGTGGTGCAGTGCAAGGATCATGTTGTACTGCACCACAATGTACAGTGGCGGTATGAGCAGTCAAAAAAGCAGTAATAGCGATTTAGATCATAATTTAGGCACTGATTTAAAACAGCATGCGGATTTTAATTTAAGTTTTGCTAAAGAAACTGACTTATCATACAGAACTCTAGTTAAAGCTGGATTTGCTCGTCCAGAATCTGCTCGTAAAACTATAGAAGATATTTGCAAAAATTGTGAGAATAACTCAATTAATGTGCTCAAAATCTTAGAAAGCATAAATAGGGTAGAAGATCCAGATCACGCAATTTTAGCGTTTAAAGATATATATCAATCTCAGAAAAAAACTGTTGAAAATATTGCGGAGAACTCGAATAATTCATTAATAACAAGCCCACTTGCGTCTTTAATGCAAGTTCTTGGAGCATCTAAATCATTTGCGATGCTAATGAGAACGCACACCGATTTAATAAACGCTGCAGCAAATGACCCAAATCACTTACTACACATGACTTTAGAAGAACGTGTTTCGGATTTACTCGAAGCTATTCAATCTTACAGTGCAACAGTAGTAAACGAAGACAATGTTGGCGCCAAGAATTGTAGCTCGTGCACTGTTCCAATAAGTTCTATGCCTTTTGCACAAGCTGTTTGTGCTCTTAGAGCGAGATATCGTCAGCATATTGCTGCGATTATGGCATATGATTTGGCGAGCGCAGACCCTGTAGAATTACAGCCAGACATAAGTCGTAAACTTTCGGATGCTGCGGATGCGGCTTTAGAGGCGGCGCTTGCGATTGCGCGCGGGCAAATTTCTGGATCTTGTTGCTGCAGGTTTGCAATAATAGCAATGGGAAAATTGGGAGCGCAAGAAATAAACTACGTTTCAGACATTGACTTAATATATGTAGTAGAACCAACTAATGGCGTTAAACAAGATGAAGCTTTGCGAGTTGGGTCTTCTATTGCACTTGTTTTGCAAAAAGTGTGTCAATCGGTTGTTATGGGTTGTGCGGAGCCACCATTATGGCAAATTGATACAGCGCTAAGACCAGAAGGCAAAGATGGACCTCTTGTTAGGAGATTGGAATCACATCACGAATACTACGAAAAGTGGGCAAGTAGCTGGGAGTTTCAAGCATTACTGAAGTCGAGACCAGCTGCAGGAGATGCGCAGCTAGGTAAAGATTATAGACAAATGGCAGATTCGCTTATTTGGAAAGCGTCTGGTAGAGAACACTTTGTTGCAGATTGCCAACATATGCGACAGCGAGTAGAGTCTTTGATCCCTGTGTCTCAGCGAGATTTAGACATGAAGCTTGGGCGCGGAGGATTGCGAGATGTTGAGTTTACAGTTCAAATGCTGCAACTTGTGCACGGAAGTGAAGATAAGTCTTTGCGAGTTAGAGATACTTTAGGCGCGCTTAATGCACTATCTGCTGGAGGATACGTTTCTAGGTCGCAAGCTGCAATTTTGGCAGAACACTACCGTTTTGAGCGTGTTCTTGAACATCGCCAGCAAATGTGGAGTATGCAACGCACTCATTTATTCCCAGATTTAGGTGCCCAAGGAAATGGTGGATTAGATCGCGCTAGAAGCATTAGTGCGGAAGAGCTTAACAATAACGAACAAATCAGGCGTCTTGCTAGATCTGTTAGACTTAAGCCAGAAGAGCTTGTTGCACGATTCGACAAAGCGCGCCGAGAAATTAGGCACTTGCATAAAGATATTTACTACCGTCCAATGCTGCCAATCAATGCGCAAACGGATGCGGATCCTATTGTGTTGTCTGCAGAAGCTGCTCGCGCTCGCTTTGCATCGATCGGTTTTGCTGATGCAAAAGCTGCACAAATGCATGTTGAAGCGCTTACTGATGGACTTTCACGCGCTGCTAAAATCCACAGAATTTTGCTCCCAGCAGTGTTGAAATGGCTTGGAGAAGGGCAAAATCCCGACATGGGTTTGCTTGCTTTTAGGCGACTTTCCGAGCGTTTTGGTGGAAAAAACACATATCTTGGATTTTTGCGTGATTCTCCTAGCGCAGCTCGCAGGCTTTGTCATGTTTTGTCTGATTCGCGTTATTTAGGCGATGCAATGATGAAGTCTATACAGTCAATAACTTGGCTTGGAGACGATTCGGCTCTTACACCTAGAGGCAGAGAAAGTCTAGATATGCAAACGCGAGCAATGGTTGCAAGATATTCAAGCAGTATTGCGGATTTTGCACAATTTTTGCGCGCTTTAAGAAGGCAAGAAATTGAGCGAGTAGCTCTTGCTTGGATGTGCGGGATTATCGACGATGATACTTCGATGCAAGCGATGAGTGATGTGTTTGATGCTGTACTTGATGCTGCCCTGCAATGGTCTATGAAAGATGCGTCTTTAAAAATGGGCTTAGATGAGAGCAAAGCTTCGATTGCCATTATTGCCCTAGGACGTTATGGCGGAAGGGAAGTTAACTTCTGCTCGGATGCGGATATGATGGTTGTTTATAAGCCGACGGCGAATGATGATGATTGCAAGATTGAATATGATTCCGTATCTGATCTTGCTCACCGTTTCGCGCAGACTACTGTAGACATATTGCGCAATATTCTGCAAGGTCCTCTTACTTTAGAACCAAAAATCATGGTCGATTTAGATTTGCGACCAGAAGGTAAAGATGGTCCGCTTGTGCGTTCTCTAGAATCGTGTGAGCATTATTACCAAAAGTGGGCTAGTACGTGGGAAAATCAAGCACTTTTGCGCGCGCGTTTTGCTGCAGGGTCGAAAGATTTGGCAGATGATCTGCTAAGCGGAGTAGTAAACGACTTGCGATATTCACCAGATGCTCTTAGCGAATCTCAATTGGCGGAAATTCGTAAGCTTAAAGCGCGTATGGAAGCAGAACGCTTACCAAGAGGAGTTAGTAGAGACAGACATTTGAAGCTTGGTCGCGGTGGTTTAAGCGATGTTGAGTGGACTGTTCAGCTTTTGCAATTGCAATATGCTGGGAAACACGAGTCTTTGCGCGTAGTTGGCACAATGCAAGCGTTGAGAGCGCTTAAAGAATTGAATTTGATTGAAGATGAAGACGCAAATGTGTTAGAAAAATGCTGGCATATGTGTTCTGCAGTGCGAAATGCGAACTTCTTGTGGTCTGGTTCCTTGGAGCGCGCGGATGTTATCCCAACAGACTCTTATTCTTTGGGTGGAATCGCCACTTATCTTGGGTACGATCCAAACCAGGGTCGCGTTTTTGAAAACGATTTAATGGCTGTTATGCGTCAATGCCGCGAAGTCATGTCTCGTATTTTCTACTGTCGCTAATATTTAGAAACATTTTTATTGTGTCGCTAAGTCTGACAAATCGTGTACAATCTACAAGGTCGCGTGTGGTCGCGGTCGTTTGCCAACTAGCGAAAGGTAAGCGGTTCTATTATGACGAATGTATTTTCTGATTCTTCTAATCAAGTTTTTTCTCGTTGCGCAATTGCTCAATCGTTAGCAAACAAAAGCGTTGTTACTTTAGACGATATTTCCACTGCGCAAATACGAATGCTTTTAGACAAAGCCCGATATATTGACGAGCACAGAAAAGAAGTGGCCCACACTTGCGATGGCAGAGTGTTGGCCACTCTTTTTTATGAGCCGAGCACGAGAACGCGACTAAGCTTTGAAACGGCAATGCTTCGCTTAGGTGGAAAGGTGATTGGTTTTGCAGGCGCACAGCTTTCTAGTGCAAGCAAAGGCGAAACGGTTAGCGACACTTTAAAAGTGGTGTCAAATTATGTAGATGTTGTAGCTATGCGTCATCCTAAAGAAGGTGCTGCATTTGTGGCGTCGCATGCAGGAAGTGTTCCTGTTGTTAACGCAGGAGATGGTGGTCATATGCACCCTACTCAAACTCTTGCAGATTTAGCTACAATTCTTGCACGATTTGGCAGGCTGAATAATTTAACAGTTGGTTTATGTGGAGATTTAACATACGGCCGCACTGTTCACTCGCTTATTGAAACTTTATGCCGCTTTGGAAACGTTCACTTTGTGCTAATTAGCCCAGATGAGCTTAAAACTCCTCAGTACGTAATCGACCGCATTAATGATACACCTTCGTGCTCTTACGAAGAAACGCACAATTTGATGGAAGTTATTGGCAGTCTAGACGTTCTTTACATGACTCGCGTGCAAGAAGAGCGTTTTACAGATCGCGAGCAATACTTGCGACTTCGTGACACTTACATTTTGACAGAAGAAAAATTGCAAAAAGCAAAATCTTATATGCCAGTGCTTCATCCACTTCCTAGAATTAACGAAATCGCTGTTGATGTTGATGACGATCCTCGTGCAGCATATTTTGAACAGGTTAAGAATGGCATGCTTATGCGAATGGCATTAGAAAGCTCTGTTCTTGGAGATGAGCTTCCAGGATATGAACCGACTGATTTTGTCAATGTTCCTAAAGATGAGTTGGAAGCTTACGATGCTCATGGAATTTCGTTGGCTAATCCTCGCGTTCACATATCTGACGAGAATGCTCCAGAAAATCTTATATGTCCTAACTCTCGTTGCATAACAAATAGTGAGTTGACTCTTAAGCGTAGATTCTATAAAGCTGAGTCAGATAGACATGAGTATCATTGCTTGTATTGTGATGAAGAATTGCAGTGAATCCAAGTAGAATATACGTAAATAATATAATTCAAAATTAAAAATAAAACTGAATAAAAATAGAAATAAGCAAAACTAGGAGCAATATGAACGACTCACGCATGTTAACCTTGCGAAATATTGCCGTTTGGGATACTGGCGAGCGAATCGATTTGGTTGTAGATGGCGTTAGACAAGACGCTTTAATTGAACAAAATGCCCGAATTTACGGGGAAATTGATGCAAGCGATTGGATTGTTGCTCCTGGTTTTGCAGATCCGCACGTGCATTTTAGGGATCCTGGTCAAACTGATAAAGAGACAATGATGACTGGTGGCAATGCTGCGGCTGCTGGAGGATATACGAATGTGTTGATTATGCCAAACACAATTCCAGCTGTTGACGGTGAGCCTTGGAATGATGCTCCTTTTGATGTAGAAAACGTTATAGATTTTTTGCAAAGATACGGGTGTATTTATGGCGTAAAATTGCCAGTCCACTACGATTTAAGTGTTTGTGCTTCAATAAGTAGGCAAGGTTTAAAACCAAGCAATATTGAACTTTGGAAAAAATATGTTCATGGTGTTGATGATAATCAAAAAACTTCGCCTATGAAAAAGCATCCAATTACTGCCATAAGTGATGATGGTTCTGCTGTTACAAATTCGATTTTGCTAGACGTTCTTAAAATGGCGAAAGAAACAGGATTACCGCTTCTTGAGCATTGTGAGCACCATGATTATGGCTCGGTAAACGAAGGACCAGTTGCTAAAATTCTAGGTGTTGGCGGAATTCCTGCGTCTACGGAGCTTGCGATTGTTAATAGGGATATAGAAGCAGTTCGCAAAACAGGTGTTCACGTGCACTTCCAGCATGTTAGTACGGCTGCTGCTTTTGAAGCTATTCGCAAAGCCAAGAAGGAAGGTTTGCCGATTACTTGCGAAACAGCCCCACATTACGTTGCTCTTTGCGATGAGGATGTGCTTAAGTATGGGTCAATGGCAAAGATGAATCCACCACTAAGATCTAAAGCGGATCGACAGGCAACTCTTGCTGCTATTGCAGATGGCACTATAGATATGATTGCCACAGATCATGCTCCTCACACAGCAGGTGATAAAGCTGGCGATTTTGCTAATACTCCAAATGGGATTATTGGTTTGGAATGTGCTTATGGTGTATGCCGTAAAGTTCTTGTTGATGCAGGATATACGGATGATAAGCACTTAATTGAACTTATGTCGATTAATCCTATGCAATTTATGAGTAGAAGGCCTACAGATGTTGCAGCTTTGCTTAACGTGTCTTCGCGTTGTGCCGTGAGACGAACATTAAAATTAAGTGAAACTGAACATCCAGAAAATATTGATTTAGTGCTTATTAATATGCGTGAAAAATGGAGCGTTGATGCGAATTCATTCCATTCAAAGGCTCGTAATACTCCATTTGAAGGATGGCAGTTACAGGGAAGACCAGTGGCTACTATTGTTGGCTCAGAGATCGCCTTTTCTCGTATGTAATTTGTGTATTTTATAAGTCGTGTTTTATAAGTAAAGACAAAGACTAAAAACTAAAAAATAGTTTGCGGCTAGTAGAGGAACAATATGGACGAACTGATAGAAGAAATAGCAGCGAAGCAAAACCCTACTGTTGTTGGATTAGATCCAAAGCCTGGGATTTTGCCTGCGCAAATTTTAAGTGGATTATCTGATGAAGTTTTGCAAGAAGTCGAAGATGAAGAGGCTTTGCCAACCTTGCTTGCTGCATCGTACTTTGAGTTTAATCGTGCGATTATTGATGCGATTTATGACATTGTTCCAGCTGTTAAGCCGCAAATTGCAATGTATGAGGCGCTTGGTTCAGCTGGAATAGACACTTATGCTATGACTTGTGATTATGCAAAATCACGTGGGTTATTTGTTATTGGTGACGCAAAACGAGGCGATATTGGTTCCACTGCAGCTCAGTATGCAGCACATTTGCGAGGATTCGCTAATCTTGATTCGTATTTCAAAGATGATTCTTACGATTTTAACGAATCTTTAGTTAATCTTCTTAAAAGCGCTAGTACAAAAGATGTGTGGCACGAGGATTCGTTTACTGTAAACCCGTATATGGGTTCAGATGGTGTTAAGCCATTTATAGATGAGGCAGTAGCGCGTAATAAAAATATTTTTGTTCTTCTACGCACATCTAATCCTTCTAGCAAAGAGCTTCAAGAACTTGTTGTTGAAGATGGCAAACCAGTTTATGAGCATATGGCAGGTTTGATAGAAAAATGGGGTGAATCAAATATTGGGACTAGAGGGTATTCGCGAGTAGGAGCAGTAGTGGGAGCAACTCATCCAGAAGAAGGTAAGCGTTTGCGCGAGATTATGCCGCACACTTTCTTCCTTGTTCCAGGTTATGGCGCACAAGGTGGAACGGCACAAGATGTTGCTGGAATGTTTGATGAAAATGGTCGAGGTGCAATAGTGAATTCTTCTCGCGGAATTATTGGTTCTTGGCGAAAATCGCAAGATTATGTTAAAAACAAGTCTTCTCTTTCTCTTAATAATATTCTTGAGATTGTATCTGATTCTGCTCGCAAATCTGCTTTAAACATGAGGGATGATTTAAGACAAGCAGTATATAAATAAATCGTGTGTTAGTGTTAATGCAAAGCGAATCACAATTCGGAAATGTTTCAAGGTCATTGTGTCAAAATTGTGAATATGCGCGTGTAAAAACAATTATGCATGTATAACTAAATATAACTAAAACTAAAAATAGCTAAAGATAGCTAAATTACGCAACGATACGACTACATAAGGTAGGGTAAAACTAGATGAGTGATGGCATGTTTATTCAAACTCGAAAATCTTTGAGAAACGCCATATTTACGTTACGTGAAGACGCTTATGATTCTTCGGGCGCAGATTCTTTTAGTGCAAAAAGTTTGCACGCTGATGATTTAAAATACACTCGTCTTTTAGGTCGCCGTGCTATAGAAGTTCTTGATAATCAAAAGCTTGATGAAGGTGTGTATCGCTTAGTTTTGCGCGATGATGCTATTGCTAAAACTGCCACTCCTGCGCAATTTGTTAACTTATATTCTCCAGATTCTACGACTATGCTTCCTCGACCATTTGGTGTTGCAAGCGTTGATGGAGATACTTTTACTCTTATTTTTGCTGTGATTGGTAAGGGCACTGCCGAGTTTGCGCAGCTTAAAGCAGGAGACACTGTAGACGCTTTAGGACCATTAGGATTGGGCTTTGATATTTCTAAGCCAGCGCACTATGTTCTTGTAAGCGGGGGATTGGGTGTTCCTCCTTTGATTTGTGCTGCACAGGCGATTGCAAAAAACAAGAATTGCAAAGTGACTGCGGTTCTTGGATATCGCGATAATCATTTTGCTGACTCATTTATGAAGGAATACGTTGATAATGTTTATAGCATTAGCAACGCGCAAGGAACTGTTATTACTTTGCTTAATGAACTAGAGCAAGAAAATCATTTTGATTTTAATGGCGATTTGCCTATTGTTGTTCTTTCTTGCGGTCCTATGCCAATGATGAAGGCTGTAGCTCATTGGACGCATGAGCGTAATGTTAAATGTCAATTAAGCCTAGAAGCAAGAATGGGATGCGGATATGGAACTTGTGTTGCTTGCGTTGTAGATACTTTAGAAGGCAGACTTAAAGTTTGTAACGAAGGACCAGTGTTTGACTCTGAAAGATTAGGCTGGGAGTAAAAAGATATGAGTAACGAAATGAATAATACTTTAGAGAATGTGCAAAATAGCGCGCAAAATAATGCATCAACTCTTGGATTTGACACAAGCCACGTTTGGAAACACAGCACTAAAGTAGCTGGAGTTGAATGGAAGAATATGGTTGGAACAGCGTCTGGCACGTTTCAGCTTGCAGCTTGCGCTCACTTTTACGATGTGAGTCAGCTTGGTGCAATTTGCACAAAAGGCGTTTCACCTGTTCCTTGGCAAGGAAATCCTGCTCCGCGCACTGCAGAATCGCCTTCTGGAATGGTGAATGCTGTTGGTTTGCAAAATCCTGGAGTTGACCACTATTTAGTAGACGAGCTTCCAAAGTTAAAAAAGCTTGGAGCGCTTGTAATCACAAATGTTGCTGGCCACAGTGATGACGATTATGCTCAAGTTGTTGAAAAGCTTGCAGATTCTTCTGCAGACATGCTTGAAATTAACGTAAGTTGCCCAAACGTGACTCACGGCGGAATGAGTGTTGGCACGGATCCAGTGGCATTGCACCGCTTAATTAAGCGACTTCGCGCAATGACAGATAAACCAATGATTGTAAAAATGACTCCAAACGTTACTGATATAGTCTCGATTTGCAAAGCTGCTGTTGAAGCTGGAGCAGATGCTTTAAGCATGATTAATACGCTGGTTGGTTTGCGAATTGATATTCGCACAGGCGAGCCGATTATTGCAAACCGCACAGGAGGTGTTTCCGGTCCTGCTATTTTCCCAATTGGACTTGGGTTTGTGTGGAGAGTTCGCCAAGCTATGCCAGATATTCCAATTATCGGCATTGGTGGAATTGATTCTGGCGAAAAAGCTTTGGAATACTTGTATGCTGGCGCTAATGCTGTAGAAGTTGGTGCTGCCGCTTTGGTGGATCCTACTGCTCCTATTCGCATTGCTCGCGAGCTTGACGATTTGCTTGATTCGCGTCCAAAGCTTGCGTCTTTACTTGCCGAAGGAAAGACTTGGCGCTGAAATTAAGTATTTAATAAGGTACTTAGAAAGTATTTAGAAAGTATTCAAAATTATTTTAAGAAAGAGAGCTAATTATGGCAGAATTAGACGAACGTTTTACAAAGTTTTTGCTTGATTCAGGCGCACTTAAATTTGGTGACTTTACGCTAAAATCTGGTCGTCAATCACCTTATTTTATTAACGCTGGAGCTTTTGACGACGGAATGAAAATCGCGAGCTTAGGAGCATACTACGCTCAGCGCGTTGTTGCAGCAATCGAAGATGGCAAACTTCCGCAAGACATTGATACTGTTTTTGGTCCTGCTTATAAGGGTATTCCTCTGGCAGTTTCTACGGCAATGGCTTTGACGAATAATCACAATATGCCTGTTGGTTTTACTTTCGATCGCAAAGAGCGAAAGGACCATGGCGACGGCGGAATTATGGTTGGAAAACCGTTAAAAGACGGCATGAAAGTTCTGTTAGTTGACGACGTGATGACCGCTGGAACCGCAGTTCGCGAAACTTTGCCAAAGCTTAAAGCAGAAGCAAATGTGCAAGTTGTAGGCTTGATTTTGGCAGTAGACAGAATGGAACGCACGAAAGATAGTGAGCTTTCTGCAGTAAAAGCAGTAGAGCAGGAGTTTGGATTCACAGTTTTGCCAATTGCTAACGTGCGTGAAATTTTTGCTGCAGCACAAAAACTTACTAATAATGATGGAAGCGCTGTTATGGATGAGAATTTAGCTGCTCGAGCTGAAAATTATTTGCGAGAATATGGTGCGTAAATTGTTTGTGCAATATAGACTTATACAATTATAGACTTATATAATCAAGCAATTATATAAGTCATGTATGAGTTGTGTTCTTGCTATTTTATTCATACATAGGTTTGTTAAACAGGAATGGCGGATTATGAAAGAGGACAATAACGAATATCAGGATTTGAATGATATAGCTTCATTTAATAATCCGCCTGAGTATGAGCAAGATGTCATTTTTGATCGGTCTAGTAATGATTCAAACAGATCATTATTAAGCGATAAGAAAGCTATTGCAGTGATTATATCTATTTCACTTACTGCAGTGGCAATTGTTATCGGAATATGGTTGTCTTTGTTTGCGAATAGTTCTAAGAGTAATATAAACGCGGGCGAGCCATCTAAAAAGTGCGTGCAGTTGCGTACACAAGTTCTTTCAGCTAAAGCTAATCTTAAAAAAATTATTTCAAGCCAAAACGTGCATGATGCTTCTGAAATAAAATCTTCCGATTTTGATGCTGATTTTGATTCAGTTAAGGATGCTGTTGACGATTTTCAATCTTCCTTAAATTATGCCAATGATGATTTGAAAAATGATATTTCAGATTGTCCAGTTGGAGCCAGTTCTTACGATTCACCATCAGTCGAAAATAAGCTTTCCAACCAGTTGGATACTTTGAGTAAAGATGCTGATTCGCTTAAAAAATCTTCTGATAATCTTTTAAAAACAAGCAGAACTTCTTTTGGCGATCAATTGTTAAATCTTGTTAAAAAAGCTAGAGAGCTTGTAGAAAAAGCGAAAGATTTGCCTATTTTAGCTGTTGCTTCTAAAAGTCTAGAAAATGCTATTAATGATGCTGGTAATGCTCTTGCTAAAAGCAGCAATAATTATCAAGAGTTAAGACAGTCTTATCAAAAAATAAAAGCTGTTATAAGCCAGTACGAAGATAGAATTAAAAAAGTGAGCGATAGATTTTTAAGTAGAGATGGCAATGGGTATCCTTTTGATGCTCCACATCCTCAGGATGATCAAGGTGGCTATATTCCAATGGGTCGTAGTCAAAACTCAGAGTCGTCGGAACAAAACGATCAAGAGTAACGAATAATCGCGTTAAATGCGTGTTGTTATTTTAGTTGTTATTTTAATTAGTTGACGCTTTGTGGCATAATAAGCAAGGTTTATTTCTTAGCTGTGTATATTGCAGCTTTAATTAACGAAAGAAACGGATAACTCGTGGCACAGACTACCAATGATATTAAAAATGGATCGGTTTTGAACCTTGAAGGTCAGCTTTGGACCGTTATCAAGTTCCAGCATGTTAAGCCAGGTAAAGGTCCTGCTTTTGTGCGTACCACCATTAAGAACGTGCTCTCGGGCAAGATTGTCGACAAGACTTTTAACGCCGGCATGAAAATGGAGTTCGAGACCGTTGATAATCGCACTTTGCAGTACTCTTATGAAGATGGCGATAACTTCGTCTTTATGGATATGAACACTTATGATCAGGTTTATATTCCTAAGGACTTAGTTGGTGAACAAAGCAAGTATTTGCTTGAAGGCACTGATTGCATTGTAAGTTTCCATGACGGCACTCCTTTGAGCGTTGAGCTTCCAGCTTCTGTAATTTTGACCATCACTCACACTGAACCTGGTTTGCAAGGTAACCGTTCTAACGCTGGCACAAAGCCTGCAACTGTTGAAACTGGTGCTGAGATTCAGGTTCCACTGTTTGTTGGCGAAGGTGAAAAGGTGAAGGTTGACACTCGTGACGGATCTTACCTTGGTCGTGAAAACTAATTAAATTTTTTGTATAAAGCGACTCGGCGGCGATTCTTGTTGCTGAGTCGTTTTATTTTGCAATAGCTATTTTGTGCAATATTTGATATATATTGATGTAAGTTTAATTCTTGTAGACTTTAAGGATCTATAAGATTATGTAGTTTGATAGAAAGACGATACTATGGCACGTTCCACCGCTCGCAAAAGGGCTTTGAATACGCTGTATGAGGCAGATGAAAAGAATCAAAATATTCTTTCTTTGCTTGAAGAACGTTTGAAGGAGCCAGGTGCGCAAACTCCTCTTCCAGATTATGCTGTTGATATTATTCGAGGAGTTGGTGAGCGTAGAAATAGGATTGATAAGACGTTGAATCGTTATTCTACTGGCTGGAAAGTCGGAAGAATGGCGGTGATTGATCGTAATATTTTGCGAATAGCTGTATGGGAGATTCTCTTAAACGACGAAGTGCCAGATAAGGTTGCTATCGATGAGGCTATTTCTCTTGCAAAAATGTATAGTGATGATGATGCTATTGCGTTTATTCATGGCTTGTTGAGCGCGATTATGGCAGACAAAGAAGCTTGCTTAGCAAAGTTTAATGGTGAGGCATCTACGGAAGATACTGCTGGAGAAGTTAATGAAACTGAAGCAGCTGATTCTTCAGATGTTGAACAATCTTCTAATGAATTTAATACTGATTCTGTTGAGTGAATTTAAAATTGCGTGTAATCCGTTTAGTGCAGTAGCATTAAGCGGATTTTTTTTATTATGAATTCGTAGTAATGAATTCGCAATAATAATTTGCATTAAGAAATTGTTGATAGCTATTATCGGCGCGTCGCCGTCCGCCAATCTGAGTAGACTTGCCACGAATAACCTAAAGCCATAAGGGGGTTAAGGTGGGCTATAACGACACCTTCGCTGGATTCGGCACTGATGATGCAGTATTAGTATTGGAAGACGGACAAGTTTACGTTGGTAAACCATTTGGCGCAAAAGGTTCTACGCGCGCTGAAATCGTGTTCTCTACAGGAATGACTGGTTACCAAGAAACGCTTACTGATCCAAGTTATGATCAACAAATAGTTGTTCAAACGTTCCCACACATAGGAAATACGGGAATTAACAATGAAGACCCAGAATCTTCAAAAATATGGGTTGCAGGATACGTGGTAAAAGCTCCAAGCCCTATTGTTAGCAATTGGAGATCCACTGGTTCCTTGGAAGATGATTTAGAAAAACAAGGGATAGTAGGAATCAGTGGTATTGATACGAGAATGCTGGTACGACATTTACGCTCAGTTGGCGTTATGCGTGCCGGCATTTTTTCTAATGAAGCACTGATAGACAAATCTACTGGAGCAATTCGTACAGTTGCGTCTTTTGTGAATGAGATTAAACAAACTCCTCAAATGCAAGGCTTGCGATTAACTGACGAAGTTAGCACGCAAGAAGCTTATACAATTGAGCCTTGTGGAGATTACGAAGGCAAGGAGCCTCTTTACACTGTTGTAGCTGTGGACTTTGGTATAAAAGCCATGACTCCGCATCGTTTGGCACAGCGTGGATGCCGTGTGCACGTTGTAAGCTCCTCAATAAGCTTTGAGTCACTTCAAGCACTTAACGCAGATGGCGTGTTCTTCTCGAATGGACCAGGTGATCCTGCTCAAGCAAATCGAGAAGTGGAATTATTGCGTAACGTGTTAGACGCAGGATACCCATTCTTTGGAATATGCTTTGGAAACCAGCTTTTAGGTCGCGCGCTTGGGTTTGGAACGTACAAGCTTAAGTTTGGTCATCGTGGCATAAATCAGCCTGTAAAAGACGTGACTACTGGAAAAGTGGAAGTTACGGCTCATAATCACGGCTTTGCTGTAGACGCACCTATTGGTAAGACTGTTCAGTCTCCTTACGAAAATGGACATTTTGGTCGCGTAATAGTGTCTCATGTAGATCTTAACGACAATGTTGTAGAAGGCTTGCAATGCCTTGATATTCCAGCTTTTTCTGTGCAATATCATCCAGAAGCAGCCGCAGGACCTCATGATGCATCGTACTTGTTTAACCGCTTTGTAGAACTTATGCAAAATCACAAGAATAAAAGCGAAAAATAGTAGGTATAAAGGGATAAAAGGAATTTATAATGCCAAAACGTGCTGATATTAAATCCGTAATGGTTATTGGTTCTGGTCCAATCGTAATTGGTCAGGCTGCAGAATTCGACTACTCTGGAACGCAAGCTTGCCGAGTACTTCACGAAGAAGGAATCCGCGTAATTCTTGTAAACTCTAATCCTGCTACTATTATGACGGACCCAGAGCTTGCAGACGCAACATATATTGAGCCAATAGACACGGCAATTTTGGAGCGCATTATTGCTAAAGAGAAGCCAGATGCGCTTCTTCCAACATTAGGTGGTCAAACTGCTCTTAATGCCGCAATGGACTTGGGTCGTGCAGGAATCTTAGAAAAGTATAATGTAGAGCTTATTGGTGCATCTCTTGAGGCAATCGACCGCGGTGAAGACCGTGAGCTTTTCAAAAAAGTTGTTGAAAAAGCTGGGGCAGAAAGTGCAAAATCCTTTATTGCTCACTCAATTGAAGAAGTAGACAAAATTGTTGAAACACTAGGGTACCCAGTTGTTGTACGCCCAAGCTTCACAATGGGAGGTTTAGGCTCTGGAATTGCTCACAATCAGGAAGAATTACATCGCATTGCAGGAGCAGGTATTCACTATTCTCCAACAGACGAAGTGCTTATTGAAGAAGGCATTGAAGGCTGGAAGGAATTTGAGCTTGAGCTTATGCGAGATTCCAAAGACAACGTTGTTGTTGTGTGCCCAATTGAAAACGTTGATCCTGTAGGCGTTCACACGGGAGACTCGATTACAGTTGCTCCATGCTTTACGCTAACAGATCGCGAGTATCAAAAGATGCGCGATATTGGCATTGCGATTATTCGAGGCGTTGGCGTTGACACCGGCGGATGCAATATTCAGTTCGCAATCAACCCTCAAACTGGTCGCATTATCGTAATCGAAATGAATCCGCGAGTTTCGCGTTCTTCTGCGCTCGCATCTAAAGCAACTGGTTTCCCGATTGCAAAAATCGCTACAAAACTTGCTCTCGGCTACACTTTGGACGAAATTCAAAACGATATTACGCGTTCAACTCCTGCAAGCTTTGAGCCAACGATTGATTATGTTGTAACTAAGATTCCGCGCTTTGCTTTTGAAAAGTTCCCTGGAGCAGACACTACGCTTACAACTTCTATGAAGTCAGTCGGCGAAGCAATGGCTTTGGCTGGAAACTTCCAGGAATCTCTTGGCAAAGCAATGCGCTCAATCGACAAGCGTCACGCTTGCTTTAACTGGGACGGAGAGCGCCCAAGTAAAGAAGAAGTTAGTAATCTTCTTGAAGAAATGCACACTCCAACCGAGCACCGCTACTTGCAAATTCAGCGCGCACTATGGGGTGGGGCTACGCCTGAGCAGATTTTTGACGCAACAAAGATAGACCCATGGTTTGTTGAGCAGCTTTCGTTAATTAACAAAACAGCTTTAGAGGTTCGTGAAGCAGAAAATTTGACGCCAAAAGTGTTAAAGAATGCTAAGCTTGCTGGTCTTTCGGATGTTCAAATTGCGCATTTGCGTAATCTTGGCGATGAAGGCGAAAACATGGTTCGTGAGCTGCGTTGGGCGTATGGATTGCATCCTGTTTACAAAACGGTTGACACGTGTGCTGCCGAGTTCGACGCTGTAACGCCTTACTACTATTCTTGCTACGCTGACGAAAGCGAGCTTAAGCCACGCGATCGTGAAGCTGTAATCATTCTTGGCTCTGGTCCAAACAGAATAGGTCAGGGTATTGAGTTTGACTACACTTGCGTTCATGCTGTGCAAGAGCTGGGTAAGGATTACGACACAATCATGGTCAATTGCAATCCTGAAACAGTTTCTACAGACTACGATATGTCGGATCGCCTTTACTTTGAGCCGCTTACTTTTGAAGACGTGCTCGAAATTTACCAAGCAGAAAAGAAGCTTGGTCCTGTTAAGGGCGTGATTGTGCAGCTTGGTGGTCAAACGCCACTTTCGCTTGCTGCGCGTCTTAAAGCTGCAGGAGTGCCAATTTTGGGAACTACGCCTGAGGCTATTGATTTGGCGGAAAATCGTGAGCTTTTCGGAGAGGTTCTTCGCCAAGAAGGCATGAATGCTCCTCGATACGGCACAGCTTTGAGCCTTGAGGAAGCAAAAGATGCAGCTCACGCAATTGGTTACCCTGTTCTTGTGCGACCAAGCTACGTGCTTGGCGGTCGTGGCATGGAAATCGTGTATGACGATGCTCAGCTTGCAAAATATGTGGATCGCGCGTTACAGGAAGCTCAAGCAGACACTGTTGTTTCTGGTCGTTTGCCTTCGCCGCTTTTGATTGATAAATTCCTTCAGGACGCTATTGAGATTGATGTTGACGCACTTTACGACGGCAACGAGCTTTATATTGGTGGAATTATGGAGCATGTTGAGGAAGCTGGCGTTCACTCGGGTGATGCTGCTTGTACTCTTCCTCCGAGCACGCTTTCGGATGATCAAATTCGCCGTCTTAGGGAGGGCACGCTTTCGATTGCTCGCGGATGCTCAGTTCGTGGTCTTATTAATGTGCAATACGCTTTTATGGCAAACACCTTGTACGTAATTGAGGCGAATCCTCGAGCGTCTCGTACTGTTCCGTTTGCGTCTAAAGCTACGGGAGTTGCTCTTGCTAAAGCTGCTGCTCGAATTATGGCTGGCGAAACAATAGCACAGCAGCGAAAGCGCGGTCTTCTTCTTCCTAAGGGAGATGGTGGAGATATTCACCCAGGCCAGCAGGTTGCTATTAAAGCTTCCGTTTTGCCTTTCAAACGTTTCCGCACGCCTGTTGGTCGCACAGTTGATATTTTGCTCGGACCAGAGATGCGCTCTACTGGAGAAGTTATGGGCTTTGACCGCGACTTCCCACATGCTTTTGCTAAGAGCCAGCTTGCAGCTTACAAGGGCGGTTTGCCTACAAGCGGCAACGTGTTTGTGTCTGTAAGTGATGCAGATAAAAGACAATTGCCGCTACTTGCAGTGCGCCTAGTAGAGCTTGGATTTACTATTTGGGCTACCGAAGGTACAGCATCTGTTCTTAGACGCTACGGCATTGATTCCGTTATTGTTGATAAGCTTTCTAGCCTTGGCGACACGGCGAAGGATGTGCGAAATGCTGAGCCTTCGCATGAAAGAATCGGCAAAAACGTGGTTGAACTGATTGAGAATGGTAAGATTGATATGGTGTTGAACACGCCGAATTCCAGAGGGTCACGTACGGATGGTTATGCTATTCGTGCAGCTGCTGTTGCAGCAGACCTTCCGCAATTCACTACAATTACGGAGTTTGCACCAGTTCTTATGGCTATAGAAGCTGTTAAGAACAACGATTACCAGGTGATGAGCATTCAGGAGCATGCCAAGCAACTGTTTGCAATCGAAAAGGCAGAAAACGAAGAAAGTCGGGCTTAATACATGACCGAAAGCATACGAGAGCAGGAATTGCAGGCGCAAAGATCCGATTTTGGATTGCGTCTAAAAAACGCTATGGCAAAATACGGTCCATTATGCGTTGGTATAGATCCGCACCGCAAGATGCTGCTTAATTGGGGATACAAGATGGATGCTCAAGGAGCAGAATTGTTCTCCATGCGTATGCTTCAGGCCATGAACGGCAGAGCTGCTGCCGTAAAATTCCAGTCGAGCATGTTCGAGCGTTACGGGTCTAAGGGGTTCGCGGCGCTCGAACGAGTGCTCTATGCTGCAAGGCAAATGGACGTAATTACTATTGTGGATTGCGGTCATGGTGGATTGTCTACGACAATCTCTGCGCTTGCCGACGCATATTTTAAGCCAGATGCGCCTCTTCTTACTGATGCTATTACACTTCTTCCGTATTACGGAGCTAGGTCAATGGGTGGGTTGATTAATGAGGCTCTTAATAATGGCAAGGGAGTGTTCATTGCTTCGCTAACGTCTAATCGCGAAGGTGCTAGCTTGCAAACTGCTATTCGTCAGACTGGTTCCTACCGCGGCACAACTGTTGCTCATGGTATTGCTCAAACTGCGCAAATTTTTAACAATAATACAAAGGGCATGGGTTCTGTTGGCTTAATTGTTGGAGCCACTATTGGGGATTGGATGAATGGCGGTGGAATCGATTTAACGAGTTTTACTGGCCCGATTCTTTCTCCAGGTTACGGTTGGCAGGGAGCGGAAGCTAACGATTTGAAAACGGTTTTTGCTGGCACGCATGGAAATGTTTTAGTAACAGTTTCTAGGTCTATTGCTTCTCATGGTCCAGATATTGGTGCATTATCTACTGCAACTGAACGAATAGCTTGGGATATTCGTCAAGCTTTAATGGATTCATGAAAATTATTTAAGAGAGTCAAATATGGTTAGTTTAAACGATACACATAGTATGCCAGTCGCTACTAAAAGGCGTTTGATTGTTCTTACTGGTCCTACTGCAGCTGGTAAGGGCACTGTTGAGGGAGTATTGCGCGAAAAACATCCTAATATTTGGCTTTCTGTTTCTGCGACTACCAGAAAACCTCGTTATGATGAGTTTAATGGAATTCATTATTGGTTCATTGATGAAGAAGAGTTTGAGCGCAGGAAGAGGAACGGAGAGTTTCTGGAGACTGCTCTTGTTCATGGAATGGCACATTATGGCACTTTAATTCAGCCTGTTTTAGATCATCTTGCTCAAAACGTTCCAACTCTTTTAGAAATTGATCTTCAGGGAGCTAGGAGAGTTAAGCAGGAAGCTTCTAGATTAGGTTTAGAAGTCGTATACGTATTTATTGCCCCTCCTAGCTTTGAGGAGCTTAAGCGTCGACTTATTGGTAGAGGCACTGAAACTCCTGAGCAGCAGGCTAAGCGTCTGCAAACCGCTAAAGTAGAAATGGCTGCGTCTAGCGAGTTTGATTTTGTGATTGTTAATGACGATGCTCAGCGCGCTGCAGATGAACTTTGGAAGATAATAGCTAAAGAATACGATTTAGATTAATTTAAATTAATTTAGATTAATCTAAATGAGTAATTCCTAAATATCCTTGCAATAGCTTACAATAGTCTACTTGGAAACTATTGTGGCACCATAGAATATGGAGAACATTATGGCATTGGGCACTAAGCCAACACCTACGGGACTTGCAAATCCGCCTATTGATGATTTGATGCAGCATGCGGATTCCAAGTATGCGCTTGCCTTGTTTGCCGCAAAACGAGCACGGCAGATTAATTCTTATTTCACTCAGCTCAACGAAGGATTGTTGCAGAATGTCGGTCCTCTTGTTGATTATAGAAACCAAGAGAAGCCTCTTTCTATAGCATTCCGAGAAATTAATAAAGGTTTGCTGGTGGAGAATCTTGGTGAAGATGATATGAATGAGGGAAATTAAGTTTTCTTTACATTTTTAATTGCAGCCGTATTATCCTATGCTTGTTGGTATTGGATATGCGGCTGTTATTGGTTTTAGTGCATAAGTTTTAATTTTTTAATTAAAGGGGAGTTATGTCGGAAGCTAAACTTATTTCTGCAGAATCTGTTACAGAAGGTCATCCTGATAAGCTTTGTGATCAGATTGCAGATGCGATTCTAGATGATATGCTTCGTCAAGATTCTCATGCGCATGTTGCTGTTGAAGTTTGTGCATGCGTAGGACAATTTGTAGTCTTCGGGGAAGTTAGGGGAGAAGTATACACCGACATACCAGGAATTGTTAGAAAAGTTGTACGCGAAGTAGGATACAACAGTTCAACTGTTGGATTGGATGCTGATTCATGTGGAGTAATGGTATCTTTAACTGAGCAAAGCGCGGAGATAAATCAAGGTGTTTCTAGATTAGATTTAGAATCCGAAAGTATTGCGTCTAAAGAAGATCGTTATAAAAGCCAAGGCGCAGGCGATCAAGGCGTTATGTTTGGATATGCTAGCGATGAGACAGACGCTTATATGCCCCTTCCAATATATCTAGCTCATCAGCTTGCCCAGCGCCTATCCTACGTGCGAAAATCTGGAATTGTATCTAAACTTAGACCAGACGGTAAAACACAGGTTACAATCGAATATGATGAATGTGGGAACCCTGTTCGTTTAGATACTGTTCTTATTTCAACACAGCATGACCCAGATGTGAGTCATGATTGGCTTAGAAATCAACTTGTTCAAAACGTTGTAGAGCCTGTTCTTAACAAAGTGTTAGGGAAAAACGTAAATCATAATGATTACAGAATGCTTGTAAATCCAACTGGATCTTTTGTTTTGGGTGGTCCTGCAGCAGATTCTGGTTTAACAGGCAGAAAAATTATTGTAGACACTTATGGAGGGGCTGCACATCATGGTGGTGGAGCTTTTTCTGGCAAAGACCCTAGTAAAGTGGATCGTTCTGCAGCCTATGCTGCGCGTTGGGTTGCTAAGAATCTTGTTGCCGCAGGTTTAGCCCATAAAATAGAGGTACAAGTTGCATATGCGATTGGAATTGCAGAGCCTGTTAGCGTGAATGTAGAAACTTTTGGAACCGAAGCTAATGGAATTACTCGTTCAGATATTTCTAAGATTGTTCGAAAAGTCTTTGATTTACGCCCAGCAGCAATTATCGACGAGCTTGATTTGCTTCGACCAATCTACTCGAAAACTTCTGCTTATGGACATTTTGGAAGAACAGATGTTGATTTTCCTTGGGAAAGACTTAATCGTGTTGATCAGATTAAGAATGAGGTAAAATCTTTAAAAAATTGATTTGAGGATTTAAAAGGATGTGCTAATGCTTGAGCAGCCTTCACTTGATGGTTTAGCGCGCAAACCACGTAGGCGTAAGAAGAGTGATTCAACCCAGAGTCGAGCTGATAATTGCCCTATTGCTCATATTGTGCTGGATGTTCAAGCATCTCATCTCGGTAAAACTTTTGATTACATTGTTAGCAAAGATCAGGATGATTACGCTAAGCCAGGGTGTATGGTCCGCGTCAAATTTGGTGCTAGACGCGTAAATGGAATTATTTGGAGTAGGAGTGAATCAAGCACAACACCAATATCTTCATTAAAGTTTATTGAAAAAATTATTCCAATAGGGGAAGTAGTTTCTAAATCTTTTATGGAAGATATTTCTTCAATAGCTGATGCTTATGGTGGAACAAGAGCTAATATTATTAGACTTGCTTTACCTAGAAGAATTGCTGGTGTAGATAAAGAAAATTTGCTGGACGATATTCATTTATCTAAAAGAGTAAAATGGATTAATGAGTTACAAAAAAATTTTAGGTCTAATGATACTTGCGCGATATCTCAATACGATGGAGGTGAGAATCTTAGAAAAACAACAGATGCTCGTATGATTGCATCCTACCATAATGCGAATCTTCTTAAACAATCCTTAGAAGATGTTCAGAAACCGTATTATTTGCATCATGAAAATAGTTCGCTTTCGAATAATTATAAGAATAATTGCAAAGCTTTTCTTATAGATGCCTTACCAGGAGCAATGAGATGGGCTCAGGATTTAGCGTGGATTATTGTAACTGCAATAAGAGCTGGTCGTCAAGTTGCTGTTGTTCTTCCTACAATTCGCGAAGTAAACGATGTTATGCGTGCCCTTATGGTTTATGGTCTTAAACCTTATAAAAAATCGCAGAATCCAAGTGGAACTTTAAGTGGAGATGTTGCTCGTCTTTGCGCATATGATTCTCCAGCAGACAGGTATAGAGCGTGGAGAGCTATAGAAAAAGGAATTGTTCCATGTGTTTTAGGAACAAGATCTGCAATGTATGCACCAGTTGAGTCGCAAGCGCTTTTTGTGATTGTAGAAGATGGCGCATATCAGTACGCAGATGGTATGATGCCTTACGCTCAAGCTAGAGGCGTTATGCGATTGCGCGCACAAAATCATAATGGCGTTTTCATAACAATGTCTTTTGCTAGAAGCGTAATAAGTCAAAACGAATTAAAAGGAAAAAATCTTGCTGCAAAAGTAAGTGGACCTTTAATTGAAATTAAACCATTTAATACTATTGTTAGTAATGCTTGCCCATGGGTTCGTCTACTTAATTTGGATAACCTTAATAAGATAAATGACCCGAGTGCAGGATCTAGAATACCGTATACTGCACTAGCGTCGATTAGACAAACTTTAGACGCAAATCTGCCTGTTTTACTTGTTACAGCACAAGACGATACTGTTCAGCGTGCTGCATGCAAAAAATGCCATAGTATGGCTCGTTGTAAACGCTGTACAGGTCCTCTTGACTTACCTATAGATGGTTCTGCTCCTAAATGCGCATGGTGTGGAAGTGCTGCGATTGGCTGGAAGTGCTCGAATTGTTCTAGTGGATCTAACTTTATCGAGGCTATTCGTGTTGGCGTCAATTTTACTGCCAAAGAAATATTTAAGATTTTCAATGATGTTCCAATTATTATATCTTCCGCGAAGCAGAAAAGTGGTGTTATAGAGTGGATTGACCAGAAGCCGATGATTGTCATTTGTACTTTAGGAGAAGAACCTCGAGTTTTAAGCTCATCTAAAAATTCTTGCGGAGAATATGGTCTTGTTGCGATTTTAGACGCGTGGACGAGTCTTTACAACACTGGTTTAGATTCTCGAATAGACACTTTGAATGCTTGGATGAAAGCAGCTTCAATGTGTGCGTCAAAAAACAGAGGTGGAAGCGTTCTTATTTTGGGTGAAACTTACGATATTCTCGCTAAATCTTTGGAAGAATGGGATTCATCAATTCTTTCTAAACAAGAGTTGCAAGAAAGAAGTGAAGCACTTCTTCCGCCAACTGTATGTGTCGCAAGAATATGGGGTTTTAGGCAGGCTGTAGTAGATACGCTTAATGCGATTGGCGCAATGAGTGTAGATGTAAGCGAAGATATTACAAAAGTTGTAAGCAAAAATGGTGATTTAGATAGTTCTAGTAATCTTCCAATGTTAAAAGTCGAAACTAAAGATAGTGAATCTGTGGTTTCAGGCGATTCGAGTGAATCCGAATATCTTCCACCTTTACTTGGAATTGTTCCAATGAAGCCTCCTTCAACATTGCACGAGCAAAATTCTCAACGCTTTGAAGAGTTAAACGACAGAGTTAAAGCAGTTGTAAGAGTGCCATTAGAGTATAGAGATGAATTAGTTAATCGTTTGAAAAAAGAATGTGCAAAGCATTTTGCAATGCGAAAAAATGGTGAATTAAAATTTAGTGTGGATCCTAAGGATTTGTAAAATCGCATAAACTTATTAATAAAGACTTATAAATAAAGAGGTTAAAATGGTTGAAAAATGCTACAATTGCGCGGTTTTGGGCAATCCTATATCGCACTCTCTATCTCCAGTTCTACACAATGCTGCATATAAGGCATTGGGCTTAAATAATTGGCATTATGGTAAAGAAAAAGTTAGCGAGGAAGACTTAAAAGATTTTATTGCAAATCTTGACGATTCTTGGAAAGGCTTAAGCCTTACAATGCCACTTAAAAAAACAATTATGAGCCTAGGTGTAGCTTGCGATTATTGGTCTAAAACGCTTGGTGTTGCAAATACTGCTGTGTTTAGTAAAAAGCCATGCTTAGAAAATCCTGAGACGATTGAGCTTTGTAACACAGATGTAAATGGTATTGTAATGGCGTTAATACACTCTTTAAAGTCTCAAATATTAAATGCTAAAAGTGCGGTTATTATTGGCAGCGGAAACACTGCGTCTTCTGCAATGGCAGCTTTAATAGAAATTGCTCAAGGTTCAAAATTGAGTAAAGTTAGTGTTGTTGCAAGATTGCAAAGCGATGGTAAAACTGTTAAAGGCGTTAGTAGATTTAACGATTTAGTAGATAAATATAAATTGGATTTTCCAAATAGCAGAAGAATAGAGCCGTCTAACTTGAATCTTAAAAACAAACGTGGCTACAAGCCTGTTTGCGGTATAGAATTCCCTACTATTGATCCTGAGTTTATAAAAATATCGCAATATATAGAAAAATGTGATAAATCTCACATTCTAGAATCTATTTCTTCGTTGGATGCAATTGAAGCAATTGTAAACGCAGATATTGTTATAAGCACTGTTCCTGCTCATATAGCAGACGGATTAGCGCTCGCTTTGTGTGAATATTGCAAGGAAAAGTCAATAAAACATTTAGGAGCTTTGCTAGACGTTGTATATGATCCTCGACCAAGCCAGATGCTTAAAGTTTGGAGAAAATATGGCATGGGTATTGGTGGAGAAGAAATGCTTTTATATCAAGCACTAGATCAAGTAAAACTCATGACTTTTGATTATAGGCATTCAAGTGATGATTCGTGTGATGATTCTTGCATAATCAAACACCAATCTGACAAGGCTACAGATTACGATTACATAAGAAGTTGCATGGAAAAAGCATTGAAGGAGGCGTTATGATCACTGAAAATAGTGAATTCTCGCAGGTGGCAAGCGATTTTGAAGTAATGCTCATTACTGGCATGAGCGGCGCTGGCAGATCTCATGCAGCAAATGCTTTGGAAGACATGGGCTGGTATGTTATTGATAATCTTCCTCCAAAGTTACTCATCCCTCTTGTAGACATGATGACATCTTCTGGATCTAAAGTTCATAAGCTTGCAGCAGTTATTGACGTAAGATCTCGCGGATATTTTGATGATTTATTTGTTGTTTTGGGTCATATAGATGATTTAGGCGTAAAAACTCGAATACTATTTTTAGATGCATCTGATTCTGTGCTCATTAAAAGGTATGAGTCAGTGCGCAGACCACATCCTTTGCAGCGCGGAGGAAGACTTATAGATGGTATTTTGGAAGAGCGTGAGCTTTTATGTCATCTTAAAGATTGCGCAGATATTATTATCGATACTTCAAATCTTAGTATTCATCAGCTTTCCACTAAACTTTATGAGGGGTTGCTTGGAAAAGGATCTTCTACAGTATCTGTTCACATTTTTAGTTTTGGGTTCAAGTACGGAATGCCTATGGACGCCGATTTTGTGGCAGATATGCGATTTTTGCCCAATCCATTTTGGATTCCAGAGCTTAGGGATTTAACTGGAAAAGATAAAGCAGTTAGCGATTATGTTCTTAAAAATCCAGCGGCAATAGAATTCTTAGACTATTACGAAAAAGCTCTTCTTACGGCAATTGATGGTTTTGCAAAAGAAGATAAGCATTATGTAACAATTGCTGTTGGATGCACTGGGGGTCAGCATAGGTCTGTAGCTATTAGCATAGAGCTTGCAAGAAGACTAAAATTAAGAGGATTGCAGGTTACAGTATCTGCTAGAGAGATGAGATCTAGAACATGATTTAATTTCTCCTATAGGATTATGTAATATAAAAAGCAGAACTATAAAAGGTAAAATGTCCAAGTCATTGGGTATCACAGAAAGCCGAGCATGTAGGTGTTTTGCACATCGTGCAACGGCATCTTGTATGAATCCCAACGCATACTCTAAGAAGAACAAAATAGGAGGTTTCCCTTGGCTCTTCTTGACGACGTAAAGAACGAACTCGTCGCAAATAATAGTGAGCTACCAGCGGTTGTTATGGCTCAGGCAGCAGCAATGATGCGTTTTGGTGGCGGCTTAAGGCCGGTTAATAATCAGGCTGTGATTCGTGCACAGTTTGATTCTCTAAGCGCAGCGCAATGGCTTGTAGATACGCTTGTGACATGTTTCCAAAGAGAAGCAACGATTTCTCAAACTACTCGTCAGACTCCTACAGGTGTTGTTACTCGTTACGATGTTCTTGTGGAGCGAGGTGCTGCAGCTTTGGCTCTGCAATCAGGTTTGTTGGACCGTCGTATGCATATCGTTGCTGGTCTTGCCCCTGAAATTGTTGGTGGAAGTATTGCGCAGGTTAAAGCTGCGTGGAGAGGTGCTTTCTTAGCTCATGGGGCTATATCCGATCCTGGAAAGGCAAGCTATTTAGAGATTGTTTGCCCAACTCATGAGGCTGCTACAGCGTTGCAAGCAATGGCAGCACGACTCGGAGTTGGTGCAAAGGCGCGCAAAGTTAAAAGCTCTGAGCGTGTTACTTTGAGAGATTCTGACGCTATTGAGCGTATGCTGATTTTGATTGGAGCTCCTCGTTCTGCTCGAGAATGGACTGGTAAGCGTTCTGATGGTGAAGCAAGAGGCAAAGCTAATCGACTGGCAAACTTTGATGATGCTAATATGCGCAGAAGTGCTAAAGCTGCTGCAGAAGCTTGCGAAAAGGTTCGTCACGCTTTCGATGTTCTTGGGGACGATATTCCAGAAAATCTTTTGATGGCAGGAAAGTTGCGACTGCAGCATAGTGATGCAAGTCTAGAAGAACTTGGTCATTTAGCGGATCCTCCGATTACAAAGGATGCTGTTGCTGGTCGTATTCGTAGGCTTTTGCAGCTTTGCGCTAAAGTAGAAAAGTCGCGAATGTAATTGCTTTTTTGACTGAGTATTTATTCGTATTGGCCGCATACTTTTAGTATGCGGCATTTTTTGTAGTTTTTTATTATCTAATTTTGGGCGTGCTTGTTGCGCACATGCGATATAATTGCTCATGGAATTTATAGACGTTTTAGCTTTGCTTTCGTCTTTTTTCTTGTTAAATTCGCCATCATGATTGGTTGAATCATGTTTTGGAAAGGATACCAATGAAGACACTTAAAGATTTGGGAGATTTGAGCGGCAAGCGCGTACTCGTTCGTGCTGATTTTAATGTTCCTCTCAAGGGCACGACTATCACAGACGATGGTCGAATCAAGGCTGCTTTACCAACGATTAAAGCTTTGCGTGAGCAGGGTGCCAAGGTTATTTTAATGGCCCATCTTGGACGTCCAAAGGGTCAGGTTGTTCCAGAGCTCTCTTTGGCTCCAGTAGCGGCTCGCTTAGGTGAACTTCTTGGTGTTAATGTTGTTTTGGCTGCAGATACTTATGGTGAAGATGCTCAGGCTAAGGTAGCTGCCATGAATAATGGCGACGTTGTGTTGCTTGAAAACGTTCGTTTCAACGCTGAAGAAACCAGTAAGGATGCGTCCGAACGCGCTGAATACGCTAAGAAGATTGCTGCTCTTGGAGAAGTTTTTGTTTCCGACGGTTTCGGTGTTGTTCACCGCGCCCAGGGTTCAAATTACGATGTTGCTGCCGATCTTCCAGCTGCTGCTGGCTTGCTTGTTGAGAAGGAAGTTAAGGCACTTTCTCGCGCAACCGAAAATCCAGAGCGTCCTTTAACTGTTGTGCTTGGTGGTTCTAAGGTTTCCGACAAGCTTGGCGTTATTGAAAACTTGCTTTCTAAGGCTGACCGTCTTGTTATTGGTGGCGGAATGGTGTTCACATTCCTTAAGGCTTTGGGTCATGAAGTTGGTACTTCTTTGCTTGAAGAGGATCAGCTAGAGAAAGTTAAGGGATATATCGAAACTGCTAAGAAGAATGGTGTTGAGCTTGTTCTTCCAACCGATATTGTTGTGAACGCTGGCTTCCCAGCAGGCGATACTCCTGTTGCTCCAGAAGTTGTTCCATCGGATGCTATTCCAGCAGACAAGATGGGCTTGGATATTGGCCCTGATTCTCAAAAGCTTTTCCACGACAAGATTGTTGATTCCAAGACTGTTGTTTGGAATGGACCAATGGGCGTGTTCGAAGTTGCAGAGTTTGCTGCTGGTACTCGCGCTGTAGCTCAGGGTTTGGTTGATGCAACGAAGAACGGCACTTTCACTATTGTCGGTGGTGGAGATTCCGCTTCTGCAGTTCGTAATCTTGGATTCCCAGAAGATGGCTTCTCTCACATATCCACTGGTGGTGGCGCTTCACTCGAGTTCTTGGAAGGTAAGACGCTTCCAGGTTTGAGCGTGCTTGAGTAAGTGACTTTAAAATATTGTGCCGACTTCGATTTTATAAATTCTTTTTGTAGATCGGGGTCGGCATAATGTTAATTTTATCTTTATAACTAATTCTTAAGGGTGATTATGGTTGTCAATAGGAAACCGCTAGTTGCAGGCAATTGGAAGATGAATTTTAATCACCTCGAAGCCACTCATTTTATTCAAAAATTCTGGTGGCGTCTATGTGATTCTCGCTTCGATTGTAAAAAATGCGATATTGCTCTTATGCCATCGTTTACGTCCTTGAGAAGTGTGCAAGTATTAGTTGAGTCTGATAATCTTCCTATTCTTTATGGCGCGCAAGCAGTTTCCGTTACAGCTCAAGGCGCGTTTACTGGAGATGTTTCTGCAGATATGCTTGCAAGCTTGGGCTGCTCAATGGTGATTGTAGGTCATTCTGAGCGACGCAAGTATCATCCAGAAGATGATGCGAATATTGTTGACCAAGTGCGAGCTGTGCTTGCTGCTGGAATGCAACCTATTCTTTGCGTTGGTGAAAGTTTTGAAGAGCGCAAGCAGGGTATAGAGCTTGATTTTGCAGTTGGACAGGTTCATGACGTTACTCGCGATTTGGATTCTAAGCAGGCAGAGCGTTTGATTATTGCATACGAACCAGTTTGGGCTATTGGAACTGGAATGGTAGCTACAGCACAGTCTGCTCAAGATGCTGCTAAGGCTATTAGGGATGATCTGCAGGAAACTTTCGGGGATACTGTATCACAAAAAGTTAGAATACTTTATGGCGGCTCTGTAACGTCTTCTAATGCAGCAAGTCTTATTTGTGAGCCAGACGTTGATGGATTTCTTATTGGTGGAGCTTCTTTAGACATTGAGGAATTGGCTACTATTGTTCAATTGTCGTCTTACAAAAATCGAATTTAATACATAGGTCAATGGCTTTTACTATGCTTTACAAAGTACTCTAAAACAGGAGGTTACTTGTGTCCGCTGTGAAAATTGTTTTGCAAGTGTTGCTTGTGCTGACCAGCATTTTGTTGACATTGTTGATTTTGATGCACAAGGGCAAGGGCGGCGGTCTTTCCGACATGTTCGGCGGCGGTTTAACGAAGAACGCTGGTAGCTCTGGTGTTGCAGAAAAGAACTTGAATCGTTGGACTGTTATTATAGCGTTGATTTGGGTGGCTGTTATTGTTGCCTTGAATCTTATGACTAAGTTCTCACTTATCTAAGTATTCTTTTAAGCGCGTAGTCGAAAGATTGCGCGCTTTTGTTTTATAAGCAGAGCAGGTGTACATTTTGCTATGCTTTTTAAGATGTTAGAAGATGTTAGACTAATTAAAATACATTAGGTTATTGTTATGCTTCATTTTTCTCCTTCTCTTGTGGTAGCAGATCTTGATGGCACTATGCTTCATGATGCTAATGCTTTTGAAAGCAGATATTTAAGCCAAGAAACTGTTAGCGCTTCTAAGCGTTTGAGTGAATGTGGAATTCCGCTTGCGATTATTACTGCTCGACCTGTTGGAAGTGCTTTTGATTTTATTCACGATTTGAATGCTCAAGTTTGCGCGTACCTTAATGGTGCTCTTATTGATTTTGACTGTGCTCACAGCACGATAGGTGAGCTTACTTCGCAAAGAAGCCTTGATACTCTTACGCGTTTTGGATTTGATTCTCAACATGCTTGTAGTGTGTGTTTGCGCTTGCTTAATGAGATTCCTACGCTTCGCATTGGCATTGTTATGAACGATGTTCGTTACACTAATTTTGATGTTCGTATGCTTTGGAACGAGCAGGATTTTGTTATTACCGATTTTTCTAATGTTCCAAGTGGCATTGCAGACAAGATTATTATTGTTCCTCGAGAGAGTGAGAAGGAAAAACTTCAGAGCATTCTTCCAACCGATTTTTCGCTACACATTAGCGAAGATGTTTTGTGGATGCTTACGAATCCTCTTGCAAACAAGGGGCATGCTTTGAACGTTATTTGCAATCGTTTGGGTGTGAAGCCGAGCCGCACAGTCGTTTTTGGAGACGATATTATAGATATAGACATGTTCCGCGCAGGGGGATACGGTGTAGCGGTATCGAATAGTAATCCTCGGTTGCTTGCGATTGCGGACGAGGTTTGTGATTCCAACAACAATAATGGCGTTGCTACCTGGCTTAATTCAAATCTTTTTACTAGATTGTGAATAACCCACCTTTCGTTACCGGCGAAGTTGTGTGACGAATTCTTTCGTAGAGAGTCAAACGGAAAGCTTGGTGACATTATCAGTGAAGAGAAGAAATCTACCATTAAAGTCGGAGCAGCTAAAGATCTCAATGGAGAATACCCATTTTTCATTAGTGGTGATGCTGTACTTTCTTGTGATAAACCACTAGTTAATAATCGACCCATTTATATTCCAAATGAGATTGAACTTAAGGTGTTTAATAGCATTGGATATGCATGATTATACGACTATATCGTATAATCAACGCGAAAATAGAGCTTTGATAGCTCTCCGTGATTGGCTTTTACCTACTATGCTCATGAACGGGCAAGCGACAATCGAAGATTAGGCAGCTAAATTATCATTTCTCTATCCATTAATTTCTTCTCCTTAATCTACAAATTTCAATCAACAAAGCGACTGAACTTATATTTCAATCGCTAAAAGTCTTATATGTTAAATTGTTTTAAGTGGGGATTCTTATCCTTACCATTTTTACATCCTAATTTTGAGTATAAAAAAGACGATAGAGTTTTAACTGTCTATCGTCTAATACCTTTACTATGATATTTTTAAATCTTTTTTGACCAATATACTTTTAATAATTTAGAAAATATTATTTGCACAAATGCAACTATTATTAACGCTAAAAAGGCTTCATAACTTACATATGCTACAAATAAAGAAACAGTTACAATAGCCATTGAAAATATAGGTATTATATTTGATCCTGACTTCATCTTTATTAATATCATTCTTTCATCTGTTTCTTTAGTATGCATCTTCTCCAATATATCTCTATTTCTATATGCTCTACCAAGCATTGACATGTAGAATACAGATACAAGTTCAAGTCCAATAAAAAATACTGCTACATAATATGTCACATCTTCTTTTAATGGGAATTTATATTTTAAGTAAAAATTTCCAATAATAACTGCGAGTAAGGCAACCATACATAATAAGACTAAAATACTAATTCTAAATCCTATTTCTTTTTTATATTTTTCTAATTTGTTCATATTAATCATCCTCTTCTATACTAAATATTTCTTCAATACTCATATCAAAAAACTTAGCAATTTTAAAAGCCAAAGGCAGTGACGCTATATACTTCCCAGTTTCAATGGAAGTTATGGTCTGCCTTGTAACTCCAACTTCATTTGCCAATTCTTCTTGAGTTATTTTATGCTGTTTTCTTAATCGAAAAATTGTATTTTTCATTTTCCTCCTTCAACAGCAAGTTAACTTTACATATAATGTATAGCTCGCTTTGCTTTTTTTGTCAAGCGTACTTTGCTTTTTATAATTTCTTAAACTAAAAAGACGATAGATTTTTTATTATCTATCGTTTATTGCTATATTCAATCCTATAATTAGTTTTTTATATTTTTATTTTTAATACCTTAGATTTTGAAGTTAATTTAGTTTTATCCCTATTTTTCAAAAAATCTTCACAATCAAACAAATTCTTTTTATCATAATCTTCAAGTAACTTGTAATTCTTGAACAGGAAGCAAAAGTCGTAAGAAGGATTTATAGAGAATATTTAGAAGGAGCAAGTCTTAGAGATATAGCGGAGGGCCTTGAAAAAGACGGCATTAAAAAAACGGCGCCGGGCATTTAAATGGCACTTGTCTAATATTAAAACCATCTTGCAAAACGAAAAATATATTGGTGATGCTCTTTTACAAAAAACCATCACGACAGATTTTATTAACCATGTTCGTATAAAAAATGATGGAACAGAACCACAGTATTATGTGAAAGATAGCCACGCGTCTATTATTCCAAGAGATATTTTCTTTAAAGTTCAAGAAGAAATGGTAAGACGAGCCAACATGTTTAGTGGTGAGGAGAACAAAAAAAGGAGAGTTTATTCCAGTAAGTACGCTTTATCCAGCCTGTGTGTTTGTTCTAAATGCGGGGATGTTTACAGAAGAATTGCTTGGAATAACCGAGGAGTACGATCTATTGTTTGGCGTTGTTGTACCAGATGGGAAAATGGTCCTAGTGCTTGCGATGCTCCGACAGTAAAAGAGGAAGAACTGCAGTCTGCTACAGTGAAAGCCATAAACAAGGTGTTTAGTATATCGGATGAAGTATTAGACATGTTGAAGAATAATATTAGAGAAATTATCGCGGGCAATAACTTAAACGAGATTGAAACGGTTGATAAAAGAATCGCGGACAAACAAGCGATACTACTAACCTTGCTTAAAGCTAAAAAAGACTACACGAAAACTGCCAACGAGATTGATGAGCTTAAGGTTAAGAAACAGCAGCTTCTTATAGAAAAAGCAGGTCAAGAAGATGCTAAAAGACGAATCAGAGAAATGGAAGATTTTCTGAAAAATGAGCGTCACGATATTAGTGAGTATGACGAGAAGCTGGTAAGAAAGTACATCAAGAAAATAAAAGTTTACGAGGACAAGTTCAGCGTAACTTTTAAATCAGAGATTAGCGTGAATATTGAAAGAGCATCATAAAAGCCAAAGTACTTTTAGCATTTGAAATGTTACAAAACTCAGCCTAGGGGGAATCATCTCTAGGCTATTTTTTATGCTCAAGAATCAAGCTATTAAGCCAATCTTAAACTTTTTAACGATAGCTCGCTTCTATCGTTAAAAGGTGCACCCACTATCAATAGTGTGCACTCAAAAAAGTGTAGCTATACTTGGAGTTCTCTCAATCCACGTCGAGACTGTCGTATTGATGTCAAAGGCTTAATAGGTGGGTGCAAATTTGCCTTTGTGTAGCAAGGCTTAGCGAGGTCTATCGTTAAAAGGTTTAATGCGTGGCGGCTTTAAGCTGGGTTCTTGTGGTTTTTGAGTGTGATTTTGCTGTTTGAGGGAAGATATCGACGCTATGGGGTCGAGTGCACAGGATGTTAACGTTAAAAAGTGCACACACTTTGCACCCACCCTGTGAAGTGGGGAATGTCAATCAACGTTGAAACTCTAACCCTGCTATCGCGCGATTAGCAAAGCTAATCGATGCGAAGCAGAGGTAGGTCTCATGTCAAGAATCTCCAAGAGAAGCGACCGAATAGGAAGCTTCGATTGGAAAGATTCGACGGCGGAGGCTCTAGTATTGATGACAAGAATAAATTAGAGTTTGTGGAGGACTGGATTGAATATAAAAGTAAAAGAAATTGAGAATAAACTAGAAAAGGAATCTGTATCTAGAGAAGTATTGTATGATCTTCAAGAATGGTTTGGAATGCCAGAAAGTACAGAAGAATATATTCAAGATTCACAGGAAAAGCCTTTTCTTGCTTGTTATATTAATGATAAACTTGTTGGGTTTATTGTGTTAAACGCAACCAGCAAGGATTGTGCAGAGATTTTTGTGATGGGTATAAAAAAGAAATTCCATAGAATGGGAGTTGGCTCGGTACTTAACAAAGCATACGAAGCTATGGCAAGGAAGATGGGTTACACATACTCACAGGTAAAAACTGTTCAGATGGGACACTACAAAGAATATGATATTACAAATCATTTTTATATCGCGATGGGATATAAAGAATTGGAATGTTTTCCAACTTTATGGGATGAGTGGAATCCGTGTCAAATATATATTAAATATCTAGGAGTGTGAGAACTCTAAGTTTATTTGCTTGAGACCTTTTAACGATAGGCAGAGATAATTGTTAAAAGGTTCATGGATATGTTTCTGCATACGAACATGTCGATAAGACATACCTAGTGTTTACTCGTTTAATCTTGTAATTACAGTATTTCTATTAAGCTTAACTTTGCCTTTTCTCTTTATATATTCTTCAATATCAAACACATTCTTCTTGTCATAATCTTCTAAGAGCGCAGTTTGGCTGTATGAGGGAAGATGTCAACGCTCTAGGGTCGGGTGCACAGGATGTTAACGTTAAAAAGTGCACCCACTTTGTACCCCCCTGTCTAAAAAATTTAACATTTTGAAAGGAGAAATAATGGAAACAATAGTATCCGCTTTATTAGTTTTTGTTTCTACATCCATTGACTACTTAGTTGTTTTGACTATTTTATTCGCTAGTCAAGGAAAGAAAGGTTTGAAATCAATTTATGTAGGGCAGTATTTAGGTACAGGACTGCTTGTACTGGCTAGTCTTATTGCCGCTTACTTTTTAAATTTTATTCCACAAGATTGGATTATCGGACTCCTTGGTCTAATTCCGCTAGGTCTTGGTATAAGAGCAATTTTTTGGATGAAGATATTGATGAAGAAGATATCGAGGGGAAAATTACCGGAGATGGATCAAAAATCTTAGCATTTACAAGTTTAACAGTGGCAATGGGTGGAGATAATTTAGGAATTTATATCCCCTATTTTACAGGAAAGAGTTTGATTGAGATTAGTATAAGTTTAGTAATATTTGCCTTAGGGATTTTGATTCTATGCAAATTATCTCAAAATCTCGCCTCAATTTCTGCTATCGGAGAGACTGTGGAAAAGTACGAAAAAGTAATTGTACCTGTCGTGTTTATTGGACTCGGTCTTTATATATTGATTGAAAATGGAACTATTAATTATTTCATAGGTCAAGTCCTAAAAGTGGTGTAAATTCATTTCCTTCCCTTTATCTGCTATTTTTATGTTCAAACTCAAACGAGAAAAATAAGTGGTGCTTCCCACCGTCACGGCGCTTGATTGTGCTATCAGATGCAGGAGGCTGATTAGGTGGGTGCATTTTAGTCCTTGTGTAGCAGGGGTTTGTGAGTGCTATCGTTAAAAGGTTTAGCGTGTGGCGGCTTTAGGCTGGCTTGGTGTGGTTTTTGAGCGCAGTTTGGCTGTATGAGGGAACATGTCTACGCTCTGGGGTTGAGTGCACAGTATGTTAACGTACTTCGCTTGCGTTGAAAGCACAGTGTGCTTTCAACTTTGAGCAAGCTCAGCGAATCGAAGTGCATTCGCGAATTATGTTTTAATCGCTCATGCAGGTCGATTCGCCACTTTGCACCCACCCTGTGAAGTGAGGATATACAGTATAGTTTGCGTAATTATTTATCACGCAAAAAACATGATAATAAAATTTATACAAGCAAAAAGAGATGTTACTCAAATGGCATAATTGTAAAAAGTCACTTTATAACGTTCTCCTATATCGTGGGGCTTAAATCTAAGCCCCACTTTTTATATTCAAAACTATTTTTTTAAATAAATAAAAGTCAAAGACTTTACATATTTAACGCTTATTCTTAGCTAAAATACCTGTTTTTAATATCATTCGTAAGCATGCACTGAACAAAAAAATACAAAACAATATATTGCATATAAAAGGTGAAATACTGCGCGCAGTTATTGCGCCTAAGTTTACAGTAAATGTCGCAAAAATACCGATAATAATTCCTTCAGTAAAATGAGTATAATGGTAACGAGCATTAGCAATACTACCACTTATAGCTGTAGGAAGCGTGACAAGCAAAGCAGTTCCTCTTGCCATAAGGTCTCCCATGCCGAGCAAAAGTTGCACGCATGGCACTATAATTCCTCCGCCACCAACGCCTAAAATACCTGAAAAAATACCAGAAAAAACGCCTATAAATATAAGACATATAGCTTTTAAAAAACTAACATTAAAATCTACATTTCTTAACGGAATCCAAACTTGACTAGAACATATAACTAGTAATACAAAAAGTGTAAAACACCAAGGAAATATTTTTTTAGGCAAAATATGTGAAAAATATACCCCAATTTGTGATCCGAAAACTGAACCTATTATTAGAAAAAATGCTGATAAAAATGACACTTTGCCGTCTAAACCGTAAACAATGCTTCCACAAAGCGACGTTATAATTATGGCAACAAGAGAAGTAGCAGTAGCATGACGCTGATCAAATTTCATAAAAACAGTTAATGCAGGAACTATCACCATTCCTCCACCTACACCGAACAATCCTGATAAGAAACCTGCTAATAGTCCAATGAAAACGATTAAAACAATATTATGGAAATTATATTTGGTTTTAAAAATATTTCTCAACATATATCTTTTCTTCACAAATTACCTCCTCGTAATTTATTCACTACTTTTACTATGTTATATGAAAAATAGAATGTTTCTATACTAGTTCAATTGTAATTTATGTATTTATTTATCTAATTAACGTAAGTAATGGATAATAAGAAGTTTATCGCAGAGACGAAAGATGTTCGTTTAACGGTGAAACGTGCTGATACCTTTGGTGTGAGCTTTGTTAACTGTGAACAAGATATATTGAGGGTTGAGGAAGCGCAAAATGTTATAAGGCTTATTCAAACTAAAAAAGTTTCAGCTTCGAATTGGCTGAGGTGGTTTACTCAGGGTATGCCTGAAATTGTTGTGAGTTTGCCACATGATGTGGAAGTTTGTGAGGTTGAATCTGATTCTAATCAAGTGCTCATCACGGATATTGAGATTGGTAAGCTTTATGTAGAAGTGAACAATGGCTTTGTATCCACTGGAGAAAGATAAAATTCATATTTAATGAAATTGACAATCAGGCCTTATGGAGGGTTTTATGGCTGAGATTTGGGATGCGTATGATAAAGAATTTAATAAATTAAAGAATATTACATTAGTGAGAGGAGAACCAATTCCTGACGGCATGTATCATTTGGTGGGCGAAGTAATTGTTAAACATATAGATGGGACTTACCTTATTATGCAAAGAGATTTTGAAAAGAAATTCGGTGGAATGTGGGAGTTGACAGCAGGTGGTTCTGCATTGCAATATGAAACACCATTAGAATGTGCAGTAAGAGAATTAAAAGAAGAAACAGGTATTGAAGCTTCAAAAATTATGGAGATCGGAAGATTTGTGCAGGATGTTTACCACTCTCTTTATGTTGAATATCTATGCGTAACCGATTGTAAGAAAAATGCAATTGCTCTTCAAAAAGGAGAAACGGTTAATTATAAGTGGGTAGATGAAAAGAGCCTTTTGGAAATGAGCCAAGACGAGTTAGTATCATCAAGGGCAATCAAACTTATTAAAACAGTAGATATATAAATTCAAGTTTGGCTGTTTGAGGGAAGATATCAACGCTCTGGGGTTGAGTGCACATGATGTTAACGTGCTTCGCTTGTGTTGAAAGCACAGTGTGCTTTCAACTTTGAGCAAGCTCAGCGAATCGAAGTGCATTCGCGAATTATGTTTTAATCGCTCATGCAAGTCGATTCGCCACTTTGCACCCAGGCTGTGAAGTCGGAAATGTTAATTAAGCACGATTCATGCACAGTATGATGAAATAATAGTTGAATCGTATGTGTCAACAAGGCGCGCAACTTTAGAACAATTTTGATTTGCTTCGGAAAAGAAACGAGTTCATTTGCGTTTATATTTATTCATACTCCCTTTTGGGGAGGTCATAGTATGTGGTTCAAGATAAATAAATTCTATGCATTTCGAGAGCTAACTTTACATATGAATCAATCTTGTGCAACATGCATGTATGAGTTCACTATCGTGAGTTACTACAACAATTGTTGTATTCATTGACTTAAGTTTTGATAGTAGCTGTGCTAGTTCTTGCATATGCGCATAGTCTAATCCGCTCGTCGGCTCGTCTAACGCTAGAATTTCTCTACCTGTTGCCAGCGCGCATGCAATTGCTAATCGCTGTTTTTGCCCACCCGATAGACTCTGCGGATGACGGTGTGCCAAAAAGTCCAAATCAAATTGTCGTAATATATTCATCGCAACATCGTTCTTATTTTTGCTGCGCTTAGGCAAACTAATTAAAACTTCATCTAAAACGCTTTCTGTAAACAGCTGGTTGCCTGTATTTTGCATCACCATAAAACATAATTTTTTACGTGCTCGATTACTTAAAACGCGATCCTCGTATTTAAAAATACCTTTGCAGTTTTTTTCTAAACCGCAAAAACAATTGAGAAAACTGGTTTTGCCAGCTCCATTTTTTCCTACAATTGCTGTAATTTGATTACGCGCAATAGCAAGCGATTTAATATTGACTATTTTCTTCTTTACGCCATGATACGCAAAGTTGAAATTTTTTAATGCGATTATCTGATCGTCTTGTGTGACAGATGGCATTTTATTAATTTGTATGGGTGATACCATAAGTCGTGTTCTCAGTCCCATTTTTTGCGCATCTATGTCGTTAAGAGCATCTTTTTGTTCGGATTTAATATCTTTAACGATCTCACCTTGTTGCATAACCACTAGGCGATCCATAATATCCCAAAGATAAGCTATTCGATGCTCAGCTACAACAATTGTTCTTCCTTGTTTTTTCCAATGCAAAATCAACTTTTTAAGCATCAACGTTGAGTCGTAATCTAAATTTGCTGAAGGTTCATCTAACAAAATTATGTTTAATCCTGCTACTTCAATTGACGCACAAGCTATTTTTTGCTTTTCGCCATCAGATAGATGAAAAATATTGCGATCCATCAAATTTTCCATGTGCAAATCAGCAACTGTTGTATCAATACGCTGATAAATATCAGATTTTGGTAGTCCTTGATTTTCACACGCAAACGCTAGTTCACTCGTTGTATCAACATTATAAAATTGTGACTTAGGATTTTGAAAAACCGTGCCTACAACATGTGCTAAATCATATAATTCATTATTTTTAAAAGATCGACCGTTTAATAGTATATCGCCTTTTACATTTCCTTGATAGAAGCGTGGAATTAAACCATTTATAAGACGTAACAGCGTTGTTTTGCCACAACCCGAAGGTCCGGTTATCAAAATTAATTCGCCATCTTCTATGCGCAAGTTAATATCATTTAATTCACTTGTATGATGGTCATCTTCAGTTCCATAATGGAAATAAACATGCCTAAATTCGATCATACGCTTACTCCTAAGCTACACAACAACCAAAAACATATGACCGACAAAGAAATGAGTAATAAAAACCAATCTTGTATTCGAAAACCAATTTGGCAAATATTAGTTCGCTTGATAGGGTAGCCTAATCCTCGAATTAACGCTGCTGCCGATAGTTCTTCGCCAATACGTACACCCGAACTAATCATAGGAATTAATTGGTACTCTAATATTTTTCCAATACCAACTGCTCCTATATGAATTTCACGCATATTCATAGCGCGACAAATTGATTTCCATTCTGTTGCAATCGTTGGAAACATTCTAAACATAACTGACATTGGCACAATAATGGCTCGTGGCATATGTATTTTTTCCATTGCTGCAATAAATTCACTCACCGAAGTTGTAGCTATAACATAATTGCCCATTGCAACTGTTGCTACAAAGCGCGTAAGAATATATCCGCACATTAAAGCGATAGGTTTTATCATACTAGGCAAATATGGTATCACCAAAAGACAGCCATAACCTATTATGAGCATGATACTTGCATGCCAAAATTTTTTCCATTGTTGTTCTATCAAAAGCAGCACAAAAGGAATGATAGATAATACAAAACTTATATCTTTCATGCGTGCGCCACACACGCCGCCCATTACGAATATTGCTAATAGCAAAACAAGGACGATTTTTACGCGTGGATCTAGAAAACTGCGTTTGTTCTTTTGCGCTGCTAGAGATGAATATGCCATTAAACAAGACCAGCTTTTTCAAAATGTTTTTTCAAAACTTTTTGACCAAACAGTCCGCCTAAAATACCGCAGATAAAGCATACAATTAGCAGAACGAACGCCATCCAATTTGGTAGGAGCTGAGCAACAGCCTCGGCATAAGCTTTACCAAAGCTTGCACGTTGTGCAAAATATTGTTCGCGATCAAGAAACAGTGACATATAGTTGCCATACATCCACAGGCTAAAAAATCCATATGTCAAAACAGCTTTTTTAGCACTGGCATAGTTGCCACTTTTGAACACAATTTCTGCAATCAAACCAGCAATCGCACTTGTTAACAACGACCACATTCCCATGCCTGTGAGCACCATCAATAGACCCATCATGATTGCCATGATAAAAATCATTCCTGGCTTTTTAACTTTGGTCAAAAAGAGCATAAAAGGAATACCGCCTATAATTGGCATTAATACCGCAAGGAGCGGCAAAAAGACGGGTACTATCCCAAGCATTGATATTACACATACAATAACAAAATAAATGGCTCCAAATATACCAATGTTTATCAGGTCATGACCACTTAATTTAGTTGCGCGTTCCATAACAAATTCCTCCTTTTTCTATCATGCGCGTTCTACACGCGCTCAAACTAATACGAAAACTCCTCTGCTGCACACGTTTTATCAATAAGATTTTGATAAGTAGGGCTTATCTGGATAAGCTCGGCATGTGTACCGCATGCTTCAACGTGACCATCTTTTAACACAACTATTCGATCAACATTTTCAATTGACTTCATGCGGTGAGAAATAATAATCACAGTCTTATTTTTTACCAATTCGGTAAGTGACTGTTGAATTTTAATCTCGTTGTCAACGTCTAAACTTGAAGCAATTTCATCAAGAATAAGAATTGGTGAGTTTTTCAAAAATGCGCGCGCTATTGATATACGCTGACGCTCGCCTCCAGAAAGCTGCTGACCGTTTTCGCCGATAATGGTGTTGATCCCATCTGGGAGTGCGTCAATAAAGTCGCAATGCGCAAGCTGAGCTGCATGTTTCACTTCTTCGTCTGTAGCATCTTCTCGACCTATACGAATATTTTCCAAAATGCTTGTGTTGAAGAGAGTAACATCTTGAAAAACGATAGATATATTTCGGTACAGGTTTTCAGTAGAAACTTTCCGTATATCTACGCCGTCAATACGAATGCTACCAGAATTAAAATCGTACAGACGCGCTATAAGTCGAAGCAGAGTTGTTTTTCCGCAGCCTGACTGCCCAACAAGTGCGCAAACTGTTCCATGCGGCACAGTAAAACTTACGTCGTTTAGCACAGGAGTAGCGTCATCGTAAGAAAAGCTGAGCTTGTTTATCTCTATATCAAAATTAGCAAATTGAGTAGCGCGTTTATCTGTAGTGTGTACGTCTGTAGCAGCTTCCGGCTGCACATCTAATACCTTTGCGTCGCGAATTTCACGAATACGCTTCACAGCCGAATTGATATAGAAAACTTCCATAAGGAATTCCATATTCGAGTCCACAAATTCTTTGAGCTTCATGGCAGCAAGAACGTAGCCTAGCAGATATAGCACAGAAATTTCGCCAGTTTGCATAAGAAAAATGCCACCGATAATCGTGAATGCCAACGAAAAATGCGAGAAAATATCGGCAAATATCAGCAAGAACCCAGCGTTGCGTTCGCTTTCCCACTGGACGCGGAGCGTGTCATCAAGCTTGGCATAAAGCTTTGTTTTTATACGTTCTGCAAGATTAAACGCCGCAATTTCCTTGGACAGCTCAATACGATCTTGAAACGCTTGAGAATTTTCGCGTAATCGCAGGTAATGTTTGTTGTGCTGCGCACGTACATAGCGCTTTGATACTACAATCAGCAAAAACGAAAGAAGCGTAGGGCCAACGGCACAAATCGCCATTTTCCAGTTCCCTATGAACATTAATACAGAAAGAAATGGTAAGAATAAACAAAACGCGAGCAGTTTCGGAACTGCGTGACTTTCTGCATGCTCAAGTGACGCTACGTCTGCCATAATACTTTGAGAGAGATCGGTAAGATCGTGTTTTGCGAAGTAAGACATTTCTAGTCGCGAAAGTTTCTCTGCAATATTAAGACGCAAATGAGCTGCTTCTTTATATGTTTCGTTATATTGTGCTTCGTATTCAAAACTCAATAGCACTGCCATTACCACCAAGGTCACAATAGAACACACAAGATAGATGGCTGTACTATGTACATGGCGTAGTAACAGATGATCTACCAACAATAGCAGCAGCATTGAAGGAACCATATTGATAACAAATACCAAAAAACTAAGTACACCCGATTTAAAAGCGCCTCGTACACCTTGATCGGTAAGAGCAAACGTATTTTTTAAAAACTTAATCATTAACAACCCTCCACTCATTAGCTTGGGTGTAAATTGTGTACAAATGTGTATATTGGCCATTTTGCGCCATAAGCTGAGCATGTGAACCGCGCTCAACAATGTGTCCGTGGTCAACAAGCAAAATCTCATCCACACCCGTAATGGACGTCAGACGATGTGCAATCATAATGACCGTTTTACCACGCATTAAACGTTTAAATGCTTTTTGTAACTCATGCTCGTTGTCTGCGTCAATAGAAGCAGACGCTTCGTCCATAATTACGATGGGAGAATTTTTTAAAATGGCACGAGCAATCGCAACGCGTTGAGTTTCTCCACCTGAAAGATACACGCCTTTTGTTCCAATTATGGTATTTTCTCGCTTATCTAATTTATCTAATACCGAATCAAGTCCTGCTGCAGAAATCGCAGACATTACTTCCTCGTGGCTTGCGTCATGTTTTACGCAGCTAACATTGTTATATAGTGTGTCACTAAACAACTTAGAATCTTGAAAAACAAAGGAAATTTCTTGCATGAGCGCTTCTTGAGAATATGTGTTAAGAGGTTTATTGCCAATTAAAATTTCTCCAGAACTTATGTTGTAATATGCGCACATCAGTTTAGCAATTGTAGATTTACCTGATCCAGATTTTCCTACTAGAGCATATATCTTATTTTCTGCTAAATTGAAGGACAGATTTTTCAAAACTTCTTTTTTGTCATACGAGAACGAAACGTTACGAAACTCAATGTTGTGATTTGCAAAATGATCTTCATTGCCAAAATGTATTTCTTCTTTCGACATTTGCGCATAAAGCTTCTCAAGCGAATCAACCGCATGATTACCCTGGAACGAGTACATGCCAATGTACATAACGCGCATAAATGCTGCAAACATTAATCCCGATACGAAAAACGTCATAATTAAATCGAGAGCCAAACGTTTGGGACTGCCCAAATCGTCAATAAAAAATACCAGCGGCAGTGTAAGTATTGCAATAATACCAAAGAAAAGGCATTCATACACAACGTATCCTGCTTTGCAATGCTTTGAATATTGGTAAGCATATGTTGAATAATTGTGAATAAGTTTGGATAGCTTTTTCATGGAACTTACTGAAACGCCAAAGATTTTGATAACAGAAATGCCACGAATATATTCGACTGTTTCGGCAGATAGATTATCGAGTGCGTCTTGGTACATTTTCATGAATTGCTTGCCGCCCATCATGCTAGCCATAATAGCGCTACCGACAATAGTAAGTATTAGAATGCATAAACCTACGCGCCAGCTTATGCAAAAGCTGAATGCAATTATGAAAAATGGCATAAGGATTGCGCGCGTAGCGTCAGGAATCATGTGTGCGACAATCGTGTGAGTGAGCGCTGCATTGTCGTCAATAGTTTTGCGAATAGTTCCAGATGAATGTGTGTCAAAGAATGTAAAACTTGCACGATTTAAGCCTTCAACACCGCGTTTGCGCAAAACATTTTCTAAATTGAATCCCACGTAATGAGCCATAAGACCCGACGCGCCAAGACATAAACTGCCGGTAAGTAAAAGCAGTGCAATGACGAATGCAAAATTTTGAGCGACAGGCAAGTTTTCGTCAATAATAAGCGCATGCAAAAAACAATGTATCGCATAATATCCGCAAGTAGTTAGTAGAGCTGACAAAGCTGAAACGAGTACTGCTCCAATAGCTAAACCCTTAAACTGTGGAATATAGGCAAACAGTTTGCGGTATGTGTTCATGAGAGCTCCTTTGCTGGTAAAGAAGTTGAAGATGCTTGAACAGACTCTTGTATGCTGCCTAACTGATTGTTTCCCTCGTCGCTGGAGCGAGTAGCGCCGCGGCTGTTGCCCTCGTGACTGGATTGAGCGGTGTCCTGTTTCAAAATATTCAAGAGCAGCTGCTTAATAAGCGCCTGATTATCTTGTACAAGTTTGTGTTCGTTGAGCACATGCGCAGAAAGAATGATCGCGTTTACAAAAAACGCCATAAGTTCAAAATTCGAAGGCTTAACAGAAAGCGTTTCTGCATCGATGTTATGTGCCCTAAACGTATCAAAAGCAGTGTGTTCAAGCTGTCTATATACCTGTTCAAGCTGGGGGTTTCTCTTCTTAGCCAACAAAAGTTCCACGTAGACGGGCATAAGCGCATTGCTATCAACTGCTTTTCTGGCCATTTCATCAGCAAGAAGATCAATGCTCCATTGCTTGCCATCCTCTATAGATTTCATCATGATGGTGTTGCGGTATGCGATGCCGTCGAGCATGATGTCGTGGAGTATGTCGGTTGTATTCTTGTAGTAGTGATAAAACCCACCCTTTGATAAGCCTGTTTCTTTTACCAGGTCTTCCATGGTTGTGTTCTCAAAGCCTTGTTTGACAAAAATACGTATAGCAGCATGCTTTATTGCTTGCTTGCGTTCATTAAAACTAAGCCGCTTATTACGAGCCATGCAATTCACCTCACACCACAAGCTGGTAAAGGGTTAACGCGCCAAATAGTTGTCATGAGTCAACGCGTAAAAAGTCTTCGCGCCTTGGCTACATCTAAGGGGTCGTCATCCTATCGACGGATGCGTCGATACATACAGTATAAGTTAGATAGTGTTTACTGTCAAGCTCTTGCTTGAAAGTAAACACTATTTGTCGATGCTGGTTAGAAGAGTGCCTGCTTGTGCTAATAAAATTCATAAGAAACTAGGCGATAGTTCAGCAAATCCATAAACGCATACCGTATTTATAGTTTGCATATATGTACCACAGTACAAAAAAGTTCAATCGTTCGTGTATTTTTGGGCTACATGGGGAGTGTCGTATTGATGTCAAGGGCTGATTAGGTGGGTGCATTTTTGCCCTTGTGTAGCAGGGGTTTGCGGGGTCTATCGTTAAAAGGTTTAATGTGTGGCGGATTTAAGCTGGGTTTTCGCGGTCTTTGAGAGTGATTTTGCTGTATAGGGGAAGATATCGACGCTCTGGGGTTGAGTGCACAGTATGTTAACGTACTTCGCTTGCGTTGAAAGCACGCTGTGCTTTCAACTTTGAGCAAGCTCAGCGAATCGAAGTGCATTCGCGAATTATATTTAATCGCTCATGCAAGTCGATTCGCCACTTTGCACCAAGGCTGTGAAGTGGGAAAATAAGGTTTAGGCTAATTATCGAAGTGGTTCAATTACGATAATTATGCAAAACTATATAGATCTGTTCTATCAGTCCACAGCTCACACTGAGTCATTACTGTTTGAACAGCATCTTCCATACCTTCAGGAGGATAGTGGTGCTCCTTAAGAAACATAAATACCCGCCGGAGGGCATGGATGACGCTGTTGCTACTGTAATGCTTCAGTGTGACCTCTGGGCGGACAACAATGATATGGAGCATCGGGTAGTTAACTATAGTGAGGTACTGAAAGAGAGTAATAATCAGGAATTGATTATGGTTGCCGAAGACAGAGGAGTTTATGATAATAATGAGTGCTGGTACAGCTGATATAACGAAAAGAAGATGTTGTGGTTTCTTGGCGGCTTTCGAATAGAGTTTCCTGATAATCAAAAGGCAAAAATGAAATGGAGAAATAATTATGAGTTCAAACGTAATAAGACATGATAACATTATCCCTTTAGTAACGCGTCAAAGCATAGCAAGCAGATATCATACGGTTACGAAAGCTATAAATCAAGAGTTTTGGAATTCAACGAGTGAAACTACACATAGTCTCTATGTTGGTTCTTATGGAAGAAACACAGCAATAAATACAAGCGACATAGATATACTTGTTGAAATTCCAGAAGATGAATATAATCGGTACTCATATTCTAAATGGAATGGGCAATCTAGACTTTTACAGGCTGTGAAGAATGCGATTGAAACTCACTATTCAAGAAGCGATATTAGGGCAGATGGTCAGGTTGTTAAAATTGCCTTTTCTGATGGGATGAAATTTGAAGTGTTACCAGCGTTTCCGCAGACAAGTTTGGGTGGTAGTGTTTCATACAAATATCCAGATACGAATATGGGAGGAAACTGGAGAACAACAGATCCTAAGTCTGAGCAAAAAGCAATGAAGGAAAAGAACAGCTCATCTAATGGGTTATTGTGTGCTACTTGTAAGCACATAAGAACGATCAGAGATGATTCTTATTCGAGCTATCATCTGTCAGGAATTTTAATTGATTCCTTTGTATATGTTGCGATGGAAGGATGGCATTTTACGGATGGAGATAGCAATTCCTCAAGCCAACCAAGATCGTATGAACAGGCATTACTTGATTATTATAATCATATTCCATGCAACGAAATACTTGCGCCAAGTCTATCTGCTCCCGGAAGTGGAATGTCGATTGATACTACAAAAGGATGGGATGTCCTCGGCAAGATCCTAAATAAAATGGTATCGGAGTAAAATGGAAAGTGATAAAAGCTATAGGGCACGATTAAAAAATCAAATAAAGGATGCTTGTGGAAAAGTTATATACACATATACTGCGCATCACAAATTAGCTGATCGACTTGAGAAAGAAAATAAGTATGTGAAGAATGCACAGATTATATTGACCGCACTTTCTTCTTGCGGATTTTTTTACAGCATTATAACAAACAAGGTCATATCGACATGGGTAGGTGGAATTGCTGCTGTATTGTCTTTGTGCCTAAATCTATATGCCAAGGAATATAAGATTCAAAATGAAGTAAGCCAGCATCGAAATGCAGCAAATGTGTTGTGGGGTATTCGAGAAGAGTATGTTTCCTTATTAGTTGATTTTGAAGTGCTTGACGATAGTGAGATACAAAAAAAGAGAGATGTTCTTTGTAATAAAGTTTCAGAAGTCAATAATAATTATCCTGCAACTGATGAGAGAAGCTACAGGGCTGCGCAGAAGGCTTTGCAAAAGGAAGAAGAACAGACTTTTAAGGAGAACGAGGTTGATTCCATTTTGCCTAATGGAATTGATAAGTGAATAATCGAAAGGGGTGAGTTATATGATACTCCCTGAAAATTTGATGAACTTGATTCATCAGGGCGAGGGGCTGACGGTCGAATTCAAAAAATCAACAACAGATATTACGAAGGATGTCTACGATACTGTTTGTTCTTTTTCTAATCGGGATGGCGGTCATATTTTCTTTGGTGTGAAGGATAACGGGACGATTCTCGGTGTTGATAAAGACTGCGTTGAGTAGATGAAGAAAAATTTTGTTACTACGATTAACAATGAGAGAAAAATGTATCCGCCACTCTATTTGACTACAGAGGAATATGAGATCGATGGGCGTATTGTTCTTTATGTCTATGTCCCGGTTGGAAAAACCGTTTACCGCAATGCGGGCAGAATATTTGATCGCAATAATGAGTCGGACATCGATATTACAGATAATGCGGACATGGTTTTCAACCTTTATGCCCGTAAGCAAAGCACCTATTTTGTGAATAAGGTCTACCCTGCCATCCCGGTTTCAAGCCTTCGTCATGATCTTATGGATCGAGCAAGGAGAATGACGAGAGTGAATACTGAGCACCATCCGTGGATTGACATGACGGATGAGGAGATGCTCAGAAGCTGCGGGCTTATACTTGAGGATCCGGAAACGAACAAAGAAGGTATAACACTTGCGGCAATCTTGCTCTTTGGTACGGATAACCGTATCATATCCGTGTTACCTCAGCATAAGACAGACGCTATTTTCAGAGTGTTCAATGTTGATCGTTATGATGACAGGGATGTGGTGATTACAAACCTGATTGAAAGTTATGATCGTCTGATGGAATTTGGAAAGAAGCATCTGAATGATGTTTTTACATTGGATGGTGTCCAGCGGATAAGCTCCAGAGATAAAATCCTGCGTGAGATTATTTCCAACCTGCTCATGCACCGTGATTTTTCCAGTGGATATGTACCGAAGCTTGTCATTGAACGGGATAAGATTACAACAGAGAATGCGAACCTTGCGCATGGGCACGGCAACCTGAATCTGAAAACATTCAAGCCATTTGCAAAGAATCCGCCGATAGCAAAAGTGTTCCGTGAGATCGGACTTGCTGATGAGCTTGGAAGCGGTATGCGCAACAGCTATAAATACACGAAGATGTATTCTGGTGGAGAGCCTGTCTTTACAGAGGCAGATGTTTTTACGACAGTGATTCCTCTTTCTGAGGCGGCAACTGCCACGGTCGGGCCGACCGAAGAACTTGATCCAAGGGAGCAAGTTAGGGAGCAAGTTAGGGAGCAAGTTAGGGAGCAAGTTACGATACAAGCTCTCCTTCAATTTTGTATCGTTCCTCGTAGTCGGAAAGAAATGCAAGAATTTATGGGTCTGACCGGTAGAAGAAACTTTTCTGAAAAATATATCAAGCCTTTGCTTAGTGCAGGAAAAATAGAAATGACGATACCAGATAAGCCAAACAGCAGGAACCAGAAATATAAAAAAGTGAACATTGAAGATTAAAAAGCGACCATTGGAGACAGAAACCATATATCGAATAGAGGAAAACGGACATTCAATGTATAGTTTTGGTTTCACAAATAGGTATGTCGAGACGATGGGATTTCGGACTTATTTCCTCAGAGCGAAGTCTTGAAACGAACGTCAAATCTACGGATTTGCATATCATAGGTAGTAACATGGTCCTTTGAACTTTTCCGAGAACGTATAAGGGCAAAAATCGGTGTATTTCCGAGCAAAAACATGCTTTGACCAATTCCAGCGAACGAGCACGAATCTGGCTACACACTCGACATTAAGATGAAGCAGTCGAGCCATACAGAAAATCAGTGGCGCTCCTTTACAAATCGCGCTGAATTGGAATAGCGTTTTTTCTGATACCTACTATGCGTGCATTCTAGTTGTTGCGTTTTCGTTCTGACATTTGTTTGTGTTCATAAAGGTGAGTGTAAGACTAAATAATCTTGTTAGAAAGAAAAAAATTTGTGCTAGTTTGAAAGATTTAATAAAATACTCTCATTGGTGTAGCATACGTAAATAACAGTACCCGACGCGCCTATTAACAATGCGGACCAAGTCGGGTCTTTTGATTTTTGGTCTATAACCCGATATTTAACAAGGGAGTTGTTCAAGTGGTGAATAGTAGGAAGTTTGTAGCAAAAACGAAAGATGTTAGCTTAACGGTGAGAAGGGCTGATTCTTTTAGCATTAGTTATGTTAATTGTGAAAAAGATATATTTCATATTGAAGAAAATCAAGACGGTATAAAACTTGTTCAAACAGAAAAAGTATCGGCTTTTTACTGGCTGCATTGGCTTGCTAAAGGCAGTCCTGCTGTCATTGTTTCATTGCCGGAGAGTATTGATTTTTGTGAAATTGAAGCTGAGTCGAATCAAGTATTAGTAGCAGATATTAAAGCTGACAAGATTTATGCGGAAGTTCATAACGGCAGGGTGGAAGCAAGGAATGTTCAGGCGAATGATGTTTTTCTAAAGTGCCTTAATGGTTCTGCTGTGGCGAATAATGTTAAGGTTGTTGCTTCTTGCATGGTGGATACTTTAAATGGTACGAGTGTTTTAGAAGGAGAAATACCTAAGGATGCATGTCTTGAAGTAGTTTGTGAGAATGGCGTGGCTGAAGTTTGTGATAAGCATAAAGCAAATCTCGTGCGCAACCCAGATGGATGTGCTCATTATGCGGTGCATTGCTTGAATGGAAGAGCTGTAGTGAAGTAATATTGTTGTGGTGTTTTATGTCCGCTACTTTGACCAATCGCACGAAATAGAGTTTGGCATATTCTAAAAATGCTTCGGAATGTTGGAGTATTAGGCTTGGTGGTTTTTAATCCAAGTGTAAAGGTCATTTTCATTTGCCTCGCCAGATGCAACTTTGAGAATAAAAAAGTTCCGTATTGTAGATAAGTAATTTATGAAAGTTGGTAAGCTTCGTAATAAGTAGTAAATGAGCGGGTCAGGTCTGATTTTAATATTTTTTCTCATAATATTTGTTGATAAAAAACATGATTAATGGAGAAAAGGCAATCGAAATAGCTAGAAGAGCAGCTGGCAAATATGCTTTTGTGATAAATGCAATTATGGCAATTATTCCCATTAGGTGCATTAGTATGAATGCTATTGTTGCATTTACTTTATCTTTGATTTTCTCGTTTCTTTCATCGTTCACGTTTATTTTGTAGTTGTGGTCTTTTTCCATCATCTTATAGTGCATGATTTTTACGTGTGAAAGTGAGATAATTGCAACAAAAACAACTGACAGTGCAATTTCTACGGATTCGTTCAGTTTAAGAGTCAGTGCAAGAATTAGTCCGCAAATTCCTATTACATATCCTATGTACCAAAAATTCTGTGTTTTTTGTTTTTTCATTTTTTATCCTCCTCGTAGATAAATATTTCTTCGATTGTTAAATCAAAGTACTTGGCAATTTTGTATGCCAATATGATTGACGGGTTGTATCTTCCATTTTCCAAAGAACCGACTGTTTGTCTTGATACTTCGAGTGCGTCTGCAAGTTCTTCTTGTGTTATGCCTTTTTCTTTTCTAATTTGTTCAAGTCTATTTTTCACATTACATTCTCCTTCCTAATGGAAAGCTAGCTTTACATATAAGATAATCGTTTCGAGAGCAAATGTCAAGTTTGCTTTCCGTTGGATTTAATATCGATAATATTGTTTGCAAAGTTTCATAGTATTCAAGAGAGTAGAAAACTAAAAGTATAATTTTCTTTCAGATGCTATTTCAGATAGTATTGTTCTTATGTGTAACAGTGGTGAGCTTTCTGCAAGTAACAGTGAAAATACGTTAGTAGATTTTACTGAAAAACTTCTTGTTGATGTTAAATATTTTACTAATAACAACAATAAAGTATTAAGTGTTCCCGTATCTGAATTATTGAATTTTGGATCTGGTTTATCGTCATTAATTCCTGCATGTAATACAGTTACTCAAACAATAACCATTCCTACGGATGGTATTTATAAGATTGCTAATAAAGCTGCAGGTGATACTCTAAAATACGCAAAAAATGGGAATCTATGGGGATCTTTAAGAAAATCTGACGGTGGCTCTAGAATGATGCAGATTTCAAAGATGGAGTCTTTGCAAGGTTCTATGAAAACAGTATCTGCGTTTAATCCTGCTCTTTTAATGATGGCTGTGGCTATTTATTCTATTGAAAAAGATATGAAAAAGATTAAAGAGACGCAGGAAAAGATACTTACCTTCATGGAAGTTGAGAATGAGTCACAGATTGAGGCAGATGTTGAGTCATTGATGGGGATTGCTTCTACTTATAAGTGCAGTTGGGATAATGAAATTTCTGTTACGAATAATCATAAGCTTGTTATCGATATTAAGAATCGTGCTAGAAAGAACATTATTGCTTATCAGAAAAAGATTACTGATATTCTTCTGTTAAAGAAGTTTATTGTGTCTAAAAGTAACGTAAATTCGACGTTGTCTGATTTAGGAAAAAAGTTTAAATACTACAGATTGTCATTGTATATTTTCTCTCTATCATCTTTGATGGAAATAATGTTAAGTGAAAATTTTGCGGAAGAGTACATTAGCAATGCAGAAAATGAGATAAAGAAATTGTCTGATGACTACTGTGAGAAATTTGAAAAAAGCTCTTTATATTTAGAAAAACTTGGTAATTCGGAAGTAGAAGTCAACGTTGTGAAAGCTATAGGTACTGCTGGTACGGCTGTTGGTAAGTTAATTGGCGGTATTCCTTTAGCTAAATATCGTTCTGTTGGTGAGTCTTTACAAAATAAAGGAAACGGATTACATGAAAATGCTAATGTAATTGGAGTAAAAGCAGTGAAGGAGTTTGCTGTTTTGCGTGATCCGGAAACAAAAGTGTTTCTGGAAAAAATGGAGGATATAACTCAAATCTACAATCGTACTTCGCAAATATGTGTTGATAAAGAAAAAATATATTTGTTGTAAGTTATATATTGTTTCGTGTTGTGAGCAAACGTTGTGTTGATGAGAGTAGAAAAAACTTCAAATACTCGCGGTTATTTACGCTAGAAGAGAACAGGCTAAGCGACTGGAACAATTGTAATGTAAACGTATTATCAAGCCAATCTTAAACCTTTTAACGATAGCCTTTCCTATCGTTAAAAAGTGCACCCAATATCCATAGTGTGCACTAAAAAAGTATAGCTATACTACCCATTCTCTCAATCCAGATTGAAGTACTGTTTTTAGTAGTCTTTAGTGTTAATTTATCATAGCATTTATTACCATTTTTGCTTAATTCTCAATCATTAAGAGTTGATGATACCGCGTTGCATATGGCAATTAGAGAAGCTCTTGCAAACACGTTGATTCATGCTGATTATTATATGCGAGGAAACACGGTTATTACATATAATAATGTTGTGAACACTTCTGTTGACGGTTCTTCACAATCTACTACAGAAACGAATAGCTTGAACGCTGGTTTTAAGCTTTATTTTGCAAACCCTGGGTGTTTACGTATGCCTATAGAAGTGGCTTTGGCTGGAGGTTTTTCTGATTCTCGAAATCCCGCACTGCTTAAAATGTTTGCACTGATTTCTGTTGTTGAACGTGCAGGAAGCGGATTTGATGCTATGAGAGCTGGATGTGATTGGGCTGGAATACCTCATCCAAGGTTAAGTGAGTCCTTTAATCCTGACCGTACCACTCTTGAATTTTTTGTAAATGATAAGAATAACATTGTATCTAGTCCTGAAAATCACAAAACGAATCTTAGTGTTCATTCGTCAAATCTAGTGAATAATACTTATAATTCAGGACTTACTGCAAATGCACTTTCACAAGATTCTAATAAGTCATATAAGCGTATGAGCGTTGACGATTGCTATAAAAAGATTATTGAAGCAGTGCATAATCATGGAACAATAAAGCGTGAACAAGTGCAAAATATTCTTAACGTGGGTAGCACCAAAGCTAAGCAATTGTTATCTGATTTAGTTAGTAGGGGAGATATTTCAGTTTGTGGAAAGGGTCGGTCTACTACTTACGTTTTTAACCGCTAGTTAAACGAAAACCGCACATGTGTGAATTAATCCACGAACATGTGCGGTTTATATTTAGCTATTACTGATTAATCGAATCAGGCGTTTACGCGATCGATGCCAGACTGTACGTCTGCAATCACGGAATCCCAAGACTTGATGAAGGCGGCAACACCGTCGGCCTCAAGCTTGTCGGTAACATCCTTGATGTTGATGCCAAGCTCAGCAAGCTTGTTCATAACAGCGTGGCTCTCTTCGTAAGTACCCTTAACGGAAGCAGCACCGTTGCCGTGATCAGCAAGAGCGTTCAAAGTCTTCTCTGGCATTGTGTTAACAACATGCTCAGCAACCAACTCATCAACGTACTTGCAATCGGAGTAAGATGCGTTCTTGGTGCCAGTAGAAGCCCAAAGTGGACGCTGCTTCTTAGCGCCCTTGGCTTCAAGCTCAGCCCAACGTGAATCGGCAGCGAACTTCTTCTCGAAGAGTTCGTAAGCCAAGCGAGCGTTAGCAACAGCAGCCTTGCCTTCAAGAGCCTTAGCTTCATCAGAGCCGTTAGCTTCGAGGAGTTTGTCAACAGCGGTATCAACGCGGGATACGAAGAAGGAAGCCACGGAACCAATGTGCTTCAAGTCGTGGCCGTTAGCTGCAGCCTGAGCGATACCTTCGATGAAGGCGTCGATAACCTGCTCGTAGCGCTCGAGGGAGAAGATCAAGGTTACGTTTACAGAAATACCCTTAGCAAGGGTAGCAGTGATAGCTGGAAGACCTTCCAAAGTTGCTGGAATCTTGATCATAACGTTTGGACGATTAACCTTTGCCCAAAGCTCTTCAGCCTGCTTCTCAGTGTTAGCGGTATCGTGAGCCAAGCGTGGGTCAACTTCGATGGAAACGCGACCGTCAACGAAATCGGTCTTTTCAGCAATCTCGCGGAAGATATCAGTTGCGTTACGAACATCGGTGGTGGTCAACTCGCGGATAGCGGTTTCAACGTCAACCTTGCCGAGTTCCTTAAGCTGTGCGTCGTATGGACCAACCTGGCTCAAAGCCTTCTGGAAGATAGATGGGTTGGTAGTAACACCAACAACATTCTTGTTAGCGATCAAATCCTGCAAAGAACCAGACTCAATGCGGGTACGGGACAAATCGTCCAACCAAATAGAAACGCCGGAATCGCTAGTGCGCTGCGTTGCTTCAGTCATGTTATCTCCTTAACACTGTGCTCCACCAGTTGGAACACGTTGGTAGTGTTGGCGTTTTACAGGAAACAGCGGTTGATGCTAAACCAGCTGTAGCTTAACATCAACACGCCTTTGCTGTTTCCAGTGAAGTTGCTAAATTAGCACTTCGAGTTTTGTGATGAATCAATTTTATTTTGATACATCAAGTTTTTATTTTGCTTAATTTCTATCTTAAGCGCGTGCTTCTTCGATAGAAGCCTTAGCAGCTTCTACTACGTGCTCAGCAGTAATGCCCAAGTCGATCATGTTCTGACCGCCGTCACCCTGCAAGCCGTACTGTTCGATAGAAACAGCCTTGCCGCAATCGCCAAGATACTTGTACCAAGGCAATGCCAAGCCGGCTTCGATGGAAACGCGAGCCTTGACGGACTTTGGAAGGATTGCTTCCTTGTACTCTTCGTCTTGCTCTTCGAACCACTCGAGAGATGGCATAGAAAGAACGCGAGCCTTAATGCCTTCTGCTGCCAAAGTCTTGGCGCCAGCAACAGCCCACTGAACTTCAGAGCCAGTAGCCATGATGATTACGTCTGGAGTGCCTTCGCAGTCAACCAACACATAACCGCCGTGCTTTACGCCTTCGCGAGCCTTCTCAGCAGTTTCTGCGAGGGTCGGCACGCCCTGACGGGTCAAAATCATAGCGGTTGGGTAGTTGTTCTTCTTCTCGAAGAAGTAGCGGTAAGCTTCAGCAGTCTCATACTCATCTGCAGGGCGTACAACCTCAAGCTGAGGAATAGCGCGGAATGCAGCCAAGTGTTCGATTGGCTGGTGAGTTGGACCATCTTCGCCCAAGGCTACAGAGTCGTGAGTCCAAACGTAAAGGTTTGGAATCTCCATCAAAGCAGCCAAGCGAACTGCTGGGCGCTCGTAGTCAGAGAACTGGAAGAATGTGCCGTTGAATGGGCGAGTGTCAGAACCAAGCAAAATGCCGTTTGTAATAGCACCCATTGCGAACTCGCGCACACCAAAGTGAAGCTGGCGACCGTACTCAGAAACGTTTGGCCAAGTGCGAGTTGCGTCTTCGGATGGACCGAAGGAGTCAGCGCCCTTAATATTGGTGTTGTTGGAGCCGCCCAAATCAGCGGAACCGCCCCAAAGTTCTGGCATAACAGCAGCGATTGCGTTAAGAACTGCGCCAGAAGCCTTACGGGTAGCGACCTTGGAACCGGCTTCGAAGCCAGCGACCAAGTCGTCAATAGCCTTGTCGAATCCTTCAGGAAGCTTGCCAGCCTTAAGACGCTCGTAAAGAGCAGCCTTATCGGGGTTTGCAGCAGCCCACTTTGCAAGAGCTTCATCCCAAGCCTTGTGAGCAGCCAAACCGCGTTCAGCAACCTTACGAGCATGAGCCAAAGCTTCTTCGTCGATTGGGAACGAAACTTCTGGGTCGAAACCGCAAAGTTCCTTCAAGCCCTTAACAGCTTCTTCACCAAGCTTAGAGCCGTGGGAAGCTTCATTGTTGGTCTTGCCTGGGGTTGGCCAAGCAATCAAAGTATTAACCTTAATGAAGTGAGGCTTATCGGTAACTTCCTGAGCCTTTTCGATAGCTGCAGCCAAAGCCTGAACGTCTTCCTTGTAGGAGCCGTCTGGCTGAATGAAGCTAACTTCATCGGTGTACCAACCGTATGCACGGTAACGAGCAAGAATATCCTCGGAGAAGGTGAGCTTAGTGTCGCCTTCGATCTGAATGTGGTTTGCATCGAAGATTACGGTCAAATTACCAAGCTTTTGGTTTCCAGCCAAGGAAGCAGCCTCGGAAGAAACGCCTTCCTCAACGTCGCCTTCGCCGCAGATAACCCAAACCTTGTGATCGAATGGGGAAGTGCCAGCTGGAGCTTCTGGATCAAGAAGACCACGCTCAAAACGCTGACCATAAGCGAAACCAACAGCAGAAGCAAGACCCTGTCCAAGAGGACCAGTGGTCATTTCAATGCCTGGAGTTAAGCCATATTCTGGGTGACCTGGAGTACGCGTGTCTGCGCCGCCACGGAAATACTTGAGATCATCAAGAGTCAAGCCGTATCCAGAGAAGAACAGCTGCACATATTGCGTAAGCGAAGCGTGGCCGCCAGAAAGAATAAAACGATCGCGACCGGCCCACTTTGGGTCAGCTGGATCGTGCTTAATGAAGTGCTGGTACAAGGTGTACGCAATCGGTGCCAATGAAACAGGGGAGCCAGGATGTCCGTGTCCTGCTCGCTCAACAGCATCAGCCGAGAGAACCTTCGCCATCTTTACGGCGCGCTCGTCTAATGCAGACCAGTTGAATTCGGTCATGTGATCTACTTTCCTTCCAATAATTCGGGTTTTTTGCGCACAGCTTACGCTGGCCATCACCCTCACATTGCCATTTAATCCTATCTTTTATATCAGACGAATTTCTAACAAAGTGTGTCAAAACTTAACAAAAGTTTATATTTATAGTTAGTTGTTAAGATAACAAAAAATAGTTAATCACATATTATTCTGGAATATATAATAGTTGACAGTAAAAGTTACATTACCTAAATAAAAGGAGGATCAATGCAATCACGTCGCATGATGATACTCCGTGCGGTTGTTGAAGATTATATTCGTTCACACGAGCCAGTTGGATCAGCGTCTTTGGCTAAAAATCACAAATTAGATGTTAGCTCTGCAACAATTCGCAACGATATGTCGATACTAGAAGAAGAAGGTTATTTAATTCAGCCACACACATCTGCTGGTCGAATTCCTACGGAAAAAGGATACAGATATTTCGTTGATGGATTGGCGGCGCTAATACCACTTTCTAATGCACAAAGAAGAGGAATACGCAGTTTTTTAAGTGGATCTGTAAGTTTGCAAGACACACTTCAACGTTCAGCTCGTCTTCTTGCAAGTATCACTGGGCAGGTTGCTCTTGTTGCGTCACCTGCATTATCTAGATCAAAAGTAAAAAGAATTGAGATTGTTCAAGTATCGTCATCAACTCTTCTTGTCGTAGTAATTACAGACGCTGGAGGGGTAGCGCAACATATGATTCAGGCTTCTAATGTGAATTCAGATGATTTGTTGCATTTAACAAATATGATTAATGAAGATTGCATTGGATTGTCACTTTTGAATGCATCTAAAAAAGTGTGTGCATTGTCGGAACGTAAAGATTTAGTTTCTTCGTTACAAATAATTAAACAATTGTCTAATGCTATTGAAGATATGTACGATGGCGATCGAGCACACGAATTATACATGGCTGGAACCTCCCAGCTTGCTCATAGACAGAATATTGGTGATTTTGCTGCTCTTTTTGATGCTTTAGAAGAGCAAGCTGTTATTATGCGTTTGATGACTTCGCTAAGTGAGGAGGCAAGTGATTGTGCAAGTGGAGTCAGTGTTGCAATAGGTTCGGAAACTCACACGCCTGGTCTTTTGAATGCTTCTGTTGTGACGAGTGCTTACGGATATAATTCCGATCCTGATTCCGCATTCATTGGTTCAATCGGACCTACGCATATGGATTATGCTGCAACAATGACTGCGGTTAAAGCAGTGGCTAAGTATCTTAATGCGTTTATATCCGAAAATTCATAAAAATATAACTGGCTGTGCCTTATGCAAGAATTATTTTATTAAGGTAAAAGGGGAGTTAAGTGACTGACTATTACAAGATTTTAGGTGTTGATTCTAACGCTAGCGATGATGAGATTCGAAAAGCATATAGAAAATTAAGTCGAAAGTACCATCCAGATATCGCAGGTCCTGAGTTTGAAGACAAATTCAAGGAAGTTAATGCTGCATACGACGTTTTGTCTAATCCAGAAAAACGCAAAATGGTAGATATGGGTGTTGACCCAAACAATCTATCGGCATCGGGTGCTGGAGCTGGCGCTGGCGGATATGCCAATATGAATATGGATATGGGAGATATTTTAAATCAGTTCTTCTCTGGATCCTTTGGAACAAGTACGGGTTCTCCTATTCCGCGCGTGAATCGTGGTGAAGATTCACTCACAGAAGTTAAAGTTGATCTTAAAACAGTAGTATTTGGTGGAAATGCTAAGGTTCATGTAGTGACTTTTGGCTTGTGTCAAGATTGTGCTGGAAAAGGCTCTGCAGATAAATCAGACCCTATAACTTGCCCGCAATGCAAGGGCGCTGGTTTTGTACAAAGGGTTACTCGAACAATGTTTGGTCAAATGATGTCTTCGGAGCCTTGTAGAGAATGCGAAGGTCACGGAACAATCATTAAGAATGTTTGCCCAAATTGTCATGGACATGGTCGAATTCGTACATCAAGAGAAATTGGGATTACTATTCCTGCTGGTATAAAAGATAATTCTCGATTGCGACTTGCTTCGCAAGGAGCAGTAGGGGAATGTGGCGGTCCTGCTGGCGACTTGTATGTTGATGTACATATTCGAGAGGATAAACAGTTTACTAGGAATCTAAACGATTTACATTGTTGGATTGACATTCCAATGACTTGGGCTGTTTTGGGACATAAAGTTGATATAGATACTTTTGACGGCAAAAAGAGCGTGGAAATCCCTTCTGGCTCTCAAAGTGAAAATACTATTTCTGTACCTAATTTGGGTGTAACGGTTCTAGGCTCTAAAGAACGCGGAAATCTTGTTGTTCACATTCTTGTTAATATTCCAACAAAGCTGAGCGATGAAGAGCGTAAACTTATTGAAGAGTTTGAAGAATTGCATGATGGAAAAGATGATGTTATTGTTCAACGCGCTATCCCAGATTCGACTACAAATCACAAAGGATTCTTTAGCAAGTTAAAGGATGCTTTCTGCTAATTCGCTAATTCTTAGTATTTTCATGACTATTCTCGTTACTGTTCGATTGTTGAGAGTATATGATTTTTGAAGATGTTAAGAATAATGAAGATATTTTTCTTAAGGGGGTTTACGTATGGTGCTACCTATTTTATTTGCTGGAACACCAGAGGTTTCTGTTGCGCCATTGCGTGCTTTAGCTCAAGATAAAGAGCATTTTGATGTTCGTGCTGTTCTTACGAGACCTGATGCTCCGACAGGCAGAGGTAGGAAAATTGTTCCTAGCGCTGTTAAAAAAGCTGCGATTGAACTTGGGATTCCTGTTTTAGAGGTTAATCCTAGTGATGAAGAGGAGTGCATAAGAGCTTTAAAGGCAACTGGCGCTAAACTTGCTGCCGTGGTTGCTTATGGAAAGATTCTTAGACAATCTGTTTTGGACGCTCTTCCTCTAGGATGGTACAACTTGCATTTCTCGCTTCTTCCACAGTGGCGAGGGGCAGCTCCTGTTCAGCGTGCGATTTGGGCTGGAGATGATATTACCGGTGCCACTGTTTTTAAGATTACGCGTGGAATGGATGAAGGACCTATTCTTGCACAAATGACTACCGAGATTGGTGCTCATGAAACAGCTGGCGACTTGCTTATGAGACTAAGCAATGATGGTGCAGATCTTCTTTGCTCTGCTCTTGTTGGGATGGAATCTGGTCAAATTATTCCTGTTGAGCAAGATCCTACACCTTGCCAAATCGCGCAAAAAATCACTGTTGAGGATGCTCATATTCGTTTTGATATTCCAGCATTTGCAATCGATAGGCAGATTCGTGCTTGCACGCCAAATCCTGGAGCTTGGTGTAATCTGCATGTTGATTGTGGCGATTTGCAAATCATTAGTTTGCATGTTCTTTCTTGTGCATTGGCAAAAGATGAGGATATTTCAATACATAATCTAAGCGAACTTAAGCCTGGGCAGATTTTTGCAGGTAAGCGAAATGTCTGGGTTGGTTCTGCAAGTGGTGTTCTTGAGCTTTTAGAAGTTAAAGCGCAAGGTAAAAAGGCTATGAAGGCTGCAGATTGGGCTAGAGGAGCGCATTTAAGTCAAGAGTCCTATTTGGATTGAAGCGATAAGTGTAATCTTGAAAAACGCAAAGTAAAATTTGTATAAATTCTAGTTAGTTAAGTTTAGTTTAGTAAATCTAAAACTAGGCTTAGGTCTCGCGTATCTATGCTTGCTTTAGCTTGACTTTTTAATAACTGCTTTGCGCAAAATGCGACGCCTAATCCTGCTGTTTTAATCATATCTATATCGTTAGCGCCGTCTCCAATAGCAACGCTTTGAGCAATATCAATATTGTTCTTGCGCACCCAATTAGTCAATGCTTGTGCTTTATATTGGCGATTTACTATAGGCTCAATAACTTTCCCACTTAGCTTAGAATCTACTACTTCTAGATTGTTTGCTACCCAAAAATCTATGTTTAGATTTGGCAGAAAATCATCTAAAACATTATTGAATCCTCCAGAAACTGCTCCTATTTTCCATCCAAAGGAATGTAATGTGTCTATAAGTTTTTTGGCTCCACTGGTTACGTGGATACTTTCAATAGCTTTTTTAAAACAAGTGCATTCGAGTCCTTTTAACATTGAAACCCTTAGTTTTAAAGATGTGTCAAAGTCAATTTCTCCTTTCATTGCTTTAGAAGTTATATATGCTAAATTTGACCCGACTCCAGCAATATCTCCTAGTAAGTCAATCACTTCTTCTTCAATAAGAGTGGCGTCAACATCTAAAACAAGAAGTCCTGGTTTTTTCAATGAAGGAGCATTAATTAATTTTTGGTTTTTTAACTCTAGTATTTTAGTCATGTTATAATCTTTTGGAAGAGATGTTAGGTTATGAATTAATTTTAAGGCTGGTTTAAGAAATTTAAGGATTTGTTTTTCTATGCGTTTTGCATTGTAAAACTTTTCTATAAAACTTATATCAAATGTGAAAGTTTATTGATTTTATTGGAATATTGCGTGTGGAAGTTTGGTTTAATTTAATTAGTTGAGTAGAATAGTTGCAGATTTTATGAGAACAAGATTAAAGAATTTGAAAACAATTGTATTAGACAGAGGGGTGAGAAGAATATGGCAGGTATGAATTTAAGGGATGTAGCTCTTGAAGTTGCTAGAATATTAGAAGATGTTGGTAAACATGCATATCAGGATCAGCTTAATCCTAGAGATATGGCAAGTATGATGGTTCTAGGTGATCCTAATCAATCTGATTCAGCTTTTGGAGATAAGCTAGTACGTTTTATTGAAAATCGTCTTACTTATATAAATACTTTTCAAGGATTCTGGAGAAATAGACCAGATGATTGCAAAACAGGTGATCGTTTTTGGTGTGTAGGCAATATTGACGGTGCTATTAACTTTAACCGCGATATGGCTGAATGGACTTTAACTGTTTCGCTTTTCGAGTTTAATGATCAAGGCTCTGCTAGACCTGTTCTTGGTGTTGTTCATGCCCCAGCTTTAGGGCTTACATATTTGGCTGCTAAGGGTCAGGGTGCTATTCGTATTCGTAAAACTCCTAATGGGGAGAAGCGAGAGAAAATCACGCCTTCTACAACATCAACATTGCATGGCTCTGTTGTTTGCTATGGAATGTCTTATATTCCAGGTGAATCTAAAAGAGCTTTAGACGTTGTTTCTTCGCTTGAGGAAGAATGCCCAGCAGATATTAAGCGTATTGGTCCTGCTTCGCTTGACTTGTGCAAAGTAGCAGATGGTACTTACGACGCATATTTTGAGCCACATCTTCATAGGTGGGATATTCCAGGTGTTTCAGCTGGCGCCGTTGTTGTTAAAGAAGCACAGGGGCATGTTCGACAATGGAATGGTGACTCAATTCATTGGAGACGTGAAAATGACGTTATTGCTTCAAATGGTTTAATAAACAAAGAGCTTCAAAACTATTTGCGATAAATTAGAGTTAAAATCTTAGCAATTGTTTGCATGATTTTTAATATTAAAGCTTTAATTTTGAGAAAAACATTTATGCAATCGTTATCATTAAATAGACAATTATATAAGCGTGTCGCTTTAGCAATATTGTAGAATGAACATGATATCCCATTGTCCGACATTCAGAGGGGAGTGTTAACGATGATTGACACTGCACAAGCATTTGGCGTAGATATTGGTGGCTCTGGTATTAAGGCTGCACCAGTTAATTTGGAAAAAGGCGAGTTTGCAGAACCGCGATATAAGATTCTCACTCCAGCGGTTTCCACACCTCAAGCTGTTGCAGATATTGTTCGTCAGCAACTTGAGCATTTTGATGTTCCTGCAGATGTTCCTGTTGGAATCGCTTTTCCAGCTCCTATTAAGCCTGGAAAGAAGCTTGAGTTTATGGCGAATCTCGATCAATCTTGGATTGGTGTGGATGTTACAGAAGTGTTCAGCGAAGCTTGCGGTCGTCCTGTTACTGTAGTGAATGATGCTGATGCTGCTGGTCTTGCTGAGCAACACTTTGGTGCTGCAAAAGATAAAGATGGTTTGGTTATCGCTACTACGCTAGGCACTGGAATTGGCACAGCATTGATTTATAACGGTACTCTTATTCCTAATACAGAGCTCGGTCATATTCAGCTTGAAAAGGGTAAGGGAGATGCGGAAAAGTATGCTGCTTCTTCTGTTCGCGAAAAGCTAGACATGGGTTATAAAAAGTGGGCTAAGCGTCTTACTAAGTATTATGGTTTGATGGAAAAGTACTTTAACCCAGACCTGTTTGTTGTTGGCGGCGGTGTTAGCCGTGTTAGCGAGAAGTTCTTGCCTCATATCGATATTAAGACACCTATTGTAGTTGCGTCTTTGCATAATGAAGCTGGCATTATAGGTGCGGCATATTATGCAATGCAGCAAAGAAACAATTAAGGATTTTTGATATTTTATTTGCGCTGGATGCTTTTGCGTTCAGCGCATTTTTTTGTATTTGCATATTTTTGTATTTTTATATATTTGGTTTATACAATGCGCTAGTGTAGTCGAGTGCGATTTTCTTCTAGAGTTGATGTTAGTGAGCCAAATCCAATTATTCTGGCTCAACGTGTTGCTATATCTAAAGGTATTAAACTTACAAAACTTAATGATTCAAACCCAACAGTACATGGTCTTTCTCCAGAGTGCTTAAATGCAAAATATACTGCGGATCCTAGAGGACCTGTCGAAGTTAGGCGCATTCTTGCTAACTTTATAAATCATAGAGATAATCGCGTAGATCAAAATATTGTAAATAAGAAGGGTAGTTCAGCTAAGGTTCTTAATCCAGATAATCTATACGTATTATCATCAACCTCTCAAGCATACGCATGGTTAATGATGCTAATGTGTGATTGCGGTGATTCTGTTTTAGCTCCGACTCCTGGATATCCTCTTATAGAATCGATTGCAAGACTACAAGGCGTAAAATCTATACCTTATCCGCTTGTTTATGATGGCTCTTGGACTATTGATATTCCTAGGGTTAAAGAACTTTTAGAGAATACGGATAATCGTATTCGTGCACTTGTTTTAATAAATCCAAATAATCCAACAGGATCTTATATAAAGCCTCAAGAAAGAGACGCATTATTGCAACTATGCAATAAAAATAATGTGGCAATTATAGCTGATGAAGTTTTTTATGATTATTGTCTAGAACCTTTTGATGGAAACTGTAGGTTAGCAGGTGAAGAATCTACGCTAGTTTTTGCTTTAGATGGATTCTCAAAGATGCTTGCAGCTCCGCATGCAAAAGTTGGATGGATTGAGGTTTCGGGACCAAGTCAAGACGTACAGGATGCTATGAAACGCCTTGATGTTATTGCTGATGATTTTCTTCCAATTGGTGCAACTGTATCAGAAAGAATTCCGGAATTATTGCAATGTGCTAAAGAACAAACCGATCTTGTTAAAAACAGAGTTAGGTCTAATCTTAAAACGCTTAGAAAAATGCTTGCAAACTACCCAAATTGTTGCGTTAGTGCATTGCGTGCAGAAGGCGGATGGAATATTCTTATCCGTGTTCCATCGTGTTTAGATGATGATGATTTAGCTCTAAGACTTATGCAAGATTATCATCTTGTATCTCAGCCTGGCTATTACTTCGATATGCCAAATAATGGATATTTGGCATTATCTTTGCTGCCAGAAGAAAAACAATTTGTGTATGGTGTTAAAGCGTTGCTAGATACTGTTCATGCAATGCTGGAAGAATTAAATTAATGAAAACAAATTAGATTAATGTGAACCAGCATCTCACAGTATGCCACATTTGAGGATTAAAACGTAGTATTGAGTCTTCTCTGCCTGGTACGAACCAGCTTAGAAAAGCTATTGCTATGGAGAAAAATAGAAGACCAAAAATAACGAATCGCAGTAAATAGCATAATGTTTTAGTTTTCCAAGTGTCACATACTGTAATATCAGCATATTTTTGTAGTAAAGAATTAATACCTATTATTGCGCTTAAAGCGAAAAGCCATGCAAAATCCGCAATATATCGCCATCCTATACCAGCTTTTAAGCTGTCAAAAACAATAACGATTATGCCTGAAATTACAGATATTATAGCTAATCGTGTAGCGATTTTACTCATGTTTCTAGCCATTGTGAAAACGCATATAATTCCTAGTAATGCGAGTGGAGATAATGTAAACATTCCACCAATCATTGGCTCTGCATATTGCCACTTTTCAAAAGCAATAGGTTGAATTGCTATCCAAGGGAAAGTTGATATAAAACGTATTGGCAAAGCTATATAACTTAAAATGGATGGAATGATGTTCTGCGAAGGGAGACGCATTGTAGTCATATCTGTAATCGTAATCTGATATTCATTGCCAAAATTAAAAGGGGACCCAAATCTTAAAGCATTATATAATCCGATTGGTATTGCAACTATTATAAATGGAATAATTATGCAAAGAATTAGCTTTAATAAGTTTTTAAGATTTTCTATAGATTTTTTGTCACTGATAATAATATTTTTAATATATGAGTAAAAATGAGTATAAAATAGCGGAATTGCGAATAGAAAAGCGATTATAAAAGTTGGTCTACAACCAAGATTAAAAGCAATAAACAACGATCCTGCTGCAATATGCTTAAACGATATTATTGATGATGGTTTTAATTGTTCCACTATTTTGTGTGATTTTATAGTTTCCTCATCTTTAATAGATCCGAGATAAAACCATAATCCTAGTGAAGTGAAGAATAATGATGCAGCCATTGGAACTGAATAAAAGGATGTTCTAAACCACAAGTAAACGGTGTTTGAAGTAATAAAGAATAAGGTTAAACAAATTGATACACAAGCAAGAGTTGCCTGATGATTAACACGTTTAATTAGACGAATAACCAATAGTGAGCCAAAAATTAAAAATCCAATTAAGCATATGAAAGTGGCTATTGTTGTAGGGAGCATGGCTCCACCAGGAATCCACAAATTGGATATAATCTTATACGGGATAAAGAATAAAACAACTGGTATTACACCAAAATACGAATACCAATGACCCTTATAATACGCATGATCCCAATAAATATTGTGTACATAATCAGAAAGAAGATTATTTCTTGCAATTGGGTCATACGGATTAGATAATTTTTGCATTTGCGGCGGAACAGGTAAATCAAGATGAGTCTTACCTTTAAGTAGAGCGTCTGCTGTACGTGCGTATTGATCAAAATCGTAAGTGTAGTTTCCAGCAACATCAAAATGCATTGGAATACCGTTAAAAACATTCCAAAATATTGCAAAAATAGCAATCAAAAGGAAAGGTGTCCAAAATAAAGTAAGTAAAAGTCTTTGATTAATACTCTTTGTATTAAGTCTGATTTTCCAAAGCTTAGACCACGGATTCCATAATGCAATAAAAATTGAAATTATTATAAGAAGAAAAACGCGACCCCAATTCCAGCTAAAAGGTGCTCTAACATTTGCTTTAGCATCCTCAACGTCTACAACATCTCCTTTAGGATGTTGTATCCATAATCTAAGAGTGCTTTTAACTCCAATTGCTTGATCTGGAACTGGAAGCATAGCAAAACTAATGGCTCTAGGGTTGGTACTTAAAGGCTTTCCAGCGATTTTATTAACATCAATTCGTACATGCACATCCGTTTTAACAGGGCTTTTGCCAATTTTTTTCGGCGTAATTAGTGAAGGCTTAAGCTGAATATATGGTGAAGATCCGTCGGAATTAACTTCTAAATAAGATTCCGAAGGATCGGTAATTAAAAGTCCTCCAGAAGAAAGTCTTTCAATACCTGGACCAGTTGCATTGTGTGCGAACATGCTATCTGTGCTGCCAGTAACACTATTCCAAAATGGAATATTTCCAACAGTGCATTCAAACAATGCTATTAACAGCAAGATTGCTAAAGGCTCGCGAAGAACATGGAAAATGTGTTTTAGCGTAAAATTAGCAAATCTAGCTGTTGTTTTCATAGCAATCCTAAAATCCTATTCTTCCGCAACCAAATCAAGATAGTCATCACTCCACAAATCTTCGTCACCGTCTGGCATAAGAAGAACTCGTTCAGGGTTTAACGCAAGAACTGCTCCTTCATCGTGAGTAACCAATACAATAGCGCCTTCGTATTTTGCAATGGCTTTAAGAATTTCGTCTCTAGAAGCTGGATCTAAATTGTTAGTAGGCTCATCGAGCAAAAGCACGTTTGCTTTTGAAGTTACAAGAGTTGCCAAGGCTAGACGAGTTTTTTCGCCTCCCGAAAGCACTTTAGCTGGCTTCATTGCGTCATCTCCAGAAAATAGGAAGCTTCCTAGCATAGATCTTGCTTGAGTGTCATTTAAATCTGGAGCAACATGCTGAAGATTTTCTAATACTGTCGCATCTAAATCCAAAGTGTCGTGTTCCTGAGCAAAATAGCCAATCTTGCAGCCATGCCCATAGTTTACGCTGCCAGTATCTGCACTTTCTTCTCCAGCTAGAATACGTAAAGTGGTTGTTTTACCAGCACCGTTATATCCGAGAATAACAACTCTTGAACCTTTATCTATAGCCAAATTTATGCCAGCAAATACAATATTGGATCCATAAGCTTTTGAAATATCTTCAGCCATAATAGGTGTTCGTCCGCAAGGAGCAGGTTCTGGAAAACGAATATCTGCTACTTTCTCGCGACTTTGTGCTTCGCTTGTTTCACTTAACAGACGTTCAGCCCTACGCATCATGTTTTGAGCTGCTACTGCTTTTGTTGCTTTTGCATGTAAACGAATACCTTGTTTCATAAGGCGTTCAGCTTTTTTTTCAGCTACTTCTCGTTCTCTGCGCCTGCGTTCTTCGTCTACAACGCGTTGATGTAAGTATGCTTTCCAACCCATTGAATACATGTCTATTTGAGCCAATTGTGCATCTAAATGCCAGACTTTATTTACAACCTCATCTAGCAATTCTGTTGAATGGGATATTACTAAGAATCCACCAGAGAATTTTTTCAAATAGTTTCTCAGCCAAATTATAGAATCTGCATCTAAATGGTTGGTAGGCTCATCTAAGATCAGCGTGTCTGCATCGGAGAAAAGTATTCGTGCAAGTTCAATTCGTCTACGTTGACCGCCAGATAGAGTTCCAAGAGCTTGCTTCATAATTTCTTGTGGAAGCCCAAGGCTGTTTGCCATCGATATTGCTTCCGATTGAACAGCGTATCCACCAGCTTTTTCAAAGTCTTCAATGGCCTTATCGTAGCGATTCATGGCTTTCGTCATAATATCTGGATCTGGATTCGTCATCTCTTTTTCTGCTTTTCGTATACGAGATACGATTGATGAAATGTCGCGAGCGCTCATAATCCTATCTAACGCGCTTTGTTCTGGGTCTGCTGCATGAGTATCTTGTGGTAGATACCCCAATCCACCGCTTACTCGTACAGTTCCGCCAGCTGGGAGCATTTCTCCTGTTATTACTCGTGTAAGAGTTGTTTTTCCAGCTCCATTCCTTCCAACTAAGCCGATTTTGTCGCCTTTTGTTACATGAAAGTCGGTAGGGTTTAATAGCGTACGCGCACCAATTTGTATAGTTAATCCTTGTGCGTCAATAGCCATTTGCACCCACTCCTTAAAATAATGCTTTAATCTGAATATCTTCAAAATGTGTTAGCCAAACTCACAATTATACAGTTAGGCTTGCATAGTTTTTACTAAAGGATTTTATTCTTCATATTTCTACGTATTTCGACAACACGCAGAAAATTATCTACTTCGAACAAGTGTTCTATAATTAATTGTATTGTATAATTAGTGCTCAATCAATAGTGAGTTTGGTGCAAAGTCTTGATTCTTAAAATAGCTCTTAGGGAGGCAGAATGCAAAGCAAATCAGATTCTTCGCAAAACATGCAATTACCTTTATCCCAAGATGCAATTTTAGATAACAAAAACCATGAATGCACTAAAAAAGCTGACATCTTGCAATCTATGCTCGACTCTGCTCAGCCTGTAAAAGATAATGATAATTTAGTATATGATTTGTCTTCTGTTCCTTCAGATTTAAAGATAACCATACAAGGAGCTAGAGAGCACAATTTAAAAAATGTTAGTTTACAATTGCCTAGAAATCGTATGATTGTTTTTACTGGATTGTCAGGATCTGGTAAATCTTCTCTTGCTTTCGATACTCTTTTTGCAGAAGGTCAAAGGCGTTATGTGGAATCCTTAAGCGCGTATGCCAGGCAATTCCTTGGAAGAATGGATAAACCAGATGTAGATTTTATTGAGGGATTAAGCCCAGCTGTATCTATTGACCAAAAAACTACTAATCGTAACCCTCGTTCTACTGTTGGAACAATCACAGAAGTTTATGATTATTTAAGGCTTCTTTTTGCTAGAGTTGGAATTCCTCATTGCCCTAAATGTGGCGAACTTGTCAGTGCTCAAACACCACAACAAATGGCTAATTCTATACTTTCTTTACCAGAAAGAACAAGATTGCAAATATTAGCACCTGTTGTTAACGGCAGAAAAGGCGAATTCAAAGATACAATTACTCTTCTTAGATCAGACGGCTATTCGAGAGCGCTTGTAGATGGGCAAATGCGCGAGCTTTCTGAAGATATTACTTTAGAAAAACAAAAGAAACACACAATCGAAGTTGTAATAGATAGGTTAATTATAAAAGATGGCATACGTACTCGTTTGACTGATTCTATAGAAACGGCTTTAAAACTTTCTAAAGGAATTGTTATAGCTGATTTTGTAGATGAAGTTGCTGATTCTAAATGCAGACGCCGAAATTTTTCTGAGCACAGAGCTTGTCCTAACAATCACCAGCTTAATTTATCAGAAATAGAGCCTAGAACATTCTCATTCAACGCTCCTTATGGGGCGTGCCCCGATTGCTCTGGAATCGGTTACAATCTAGAGATTGACCCTGCTCTTGTTGTTCCAAATACAGAAAAATCACTTAATGAAGGCGCGATAGAACCTTGGGCACTAAATAAAGCTGCAGGGGAATACTATAGGCATGTGCTACAAGGGCTAAGTGTTGAACTTGGTTTTAGTATGGATACACCATGGTGTGAATTGTCGAAAGATACGCAAAATTCAATACTTTATGGGCATGATTTCGAAGTAAAAGTATCTTATAAAAATAGATGGGGTAGGCAGAGAGAATATTCAACAGGATTCGAAGGTGTAGTGCGCACTCTTATGCGCAAGCATGATGAAACAGACTCAGATCAAATGCGCCAATACTACGAGTCATACATGCGAGAAGTTCCATGCTTAACATGTAACGGTAAACGATTGCGTCCAGAAGTCTTAGCAGTAACAATAAACTCATACTCAATTGCAGACATATGTGATATGCCAATAGAAAAAAGTCTTGAATGGATTAATTCTTTAAAACTAGAAGGATCAAGCAAGATAATTGCTAAAGAAATTGTAAAAGAAATCAAGGCAAGATTAGGATTCTTAAATGATGTTGGCTTAAATTATTTAACTCTTTCTAGAGCCGCAAAAACACTTTCAGGTGGAGAGGCACAAAGAATAAGATTGGCGACTCAAATTGGATCTGGACTAGTTGGAGTCATGTACGTTCTTGACGAGCCTTCAATAGGATTACATCAAAGAGACAATGAGAAACTCATATCAACATTGCACAATCTTCGCGACTTAGGTAACACTCTTATAGTTGTTGAACATGATGAAGATACAATTCGGCAATCCGACTGGTTAGTAGATATTGGACCCGAAGCTGGAGAAAACGGTGGAGAAGTAGTATATTGCGGACCAGCAAATCACATAAAAGATGCAAAACGTTCAATTACAGGAGACTATATTGCAAAAAGAAAATGCATAGAAGTTCCTAAAAATCGTCGAAAAATAAACAAAAATCGTTTACTAACTATTGTTGGAGCAAAAGAACACAACCTTAAAAATATAGATGTAGAAATACCTTTAGGCATATTTACTTGCATAACAGGAGTATCTGGATCTGGAAAATCTAGTCTTATAAACTCGATACTCTACCCAGTTTTAGCAGATAAGCTAAACGGCGCTCGCATTGTTCCAGGACTTCATAAACGAGTTGATGGTATTGAAAATTGTGACAAGGTTGTTCACGTAGACCAAAACCCTATTGGCAGAACGCCAAGATCAAACCCTGCGACTTACACTGGTGTCTGGGACAAAATACGTACACTTTTTGCTCAAACACCAGAAGCAAAAGTTAGAGGTTATGGTCCTGGAAGATTCTCGTTTAATGTAAAAGGCGGAAGATGCGAAGCTTGCAGCGGAGATGGAACGCTGAAAATTGAGATGAATTTTTTGCCAGATGTATACGTACAATGTGAAGAATGTCATGGGAAAAGGTACAACAGAGATACTCTAGACGTAACATATAATGGTAAAACCGTTTCAGACGTTCTGAATATGCCAATTTCTGAAGCTGCTGTATTCTTTAAAGCATATCCATCCATTTCAAGATATTTGGATACTCTTGTACAAGTTGGTCTTGGATATATTAAACTCGGACAAAGTGCTCCAACATTATCTGGTGGAGAATCACAAAGAGTAAAGCTTGCTACAGAGTTGCAAAAACGTTCAACTGGCAAAACTGTTTATATTCTTGATGAGCCTACAACTGGATTGCACTTTGAAGATGTTCGTAAACTTTTAAGCGTTCTTCAATCTTTGGTAGATAAAGGCAATACTGTAATAGTTATTGAACACAATCTTGATGTTGTAAAATGCGCGGATTGGATTATTGATTTAGGACCAGAGGGAGGAGACAAAGGCGGCGAAATAGTAATCACTGGCACTCCAGAAGAAGTTGCAAAATCGAAAGAAAGTTGGACGGGCAAATTCTTAAAGCCTATGCTCAAATCTTAAAGGAATATAGTTAAATAGTATTTTTATGAAAGGAGGTGAACAGAATGGAAATTGTGAATAATAACATAGATATCAAAGAAGATGTTATAAGCAGTCAAGGCAAATGGAAGAAAACTCATCTGTCTAATTGTGATATAAGTACTACTGACATTTTGAACAATTCAGTTAAAAATAATTTTGGAGCATCACTTTTAGGCGACACGAGAGACTTATTTAGACCAAAAACTTCCGATATTCCAAATCAACCAGGAGTATACAAGTGGAGAGATGAGAAGGGGAAAGTAATATACGTTGGAAAAGCAAAAAGTTTAAGAAATAGGTTGTCTAATTATTTTCAACCGTTAAATCAGCTTCATCCTAGAACTCAGTCGATGGTTTTAACAGCTCGAAGCCTAGAATGGACCGTTGTAAACACTGAGCTTGAAGCTTTAACACTAGAATACACGTGGATTAAGGAGTTTAATCCACGTTTTAATGTTGTTTTTAAAGATGATAAAACATATCCTTATCTTGCTGTATCTGTGAATGATGATTTTCCAAGAGTCTGGATCACAAGAAATAGGAATTCTAAATCAACTAGATACTTTGGTCCATATGCAAAAGTGTGGCAGCTAAGGCACAGTCTAGATTCTTTGCTTAAGACTTTTCCTGTAAGAACGTGTAGACAATCCGTTTTTGTCAAAGCTCATAAAACTGGTAGACCTTGTCTTCTTGCAGCCATTGGAAAATGCTCTGCACCTTGCATTGCAAAAGTGGATCGTAAAACTCACAGAAATAATGTTGAACAATTAGTTGGTGTACTAACTGGTTCTATAGGTGATTCTTACATTAACGATTTAACAAGAGAAATGAAAGAATCTAGCGATAATCTTGATTTTGAGAATGCTGCAAAAATAAGAGATAAAATAAACATTTTTAAAACTGTTATGCAACAAAATTCTGTTGTTTTTGACGAGAATGTTGAAGCTGATGTTTTTGGTTTTAGTGGAGATTCTCTAGAGGCATGCGTTCACGCATTCTTTGTTCGCGAAGGCTTATTGCGAGGAGAGAAAAATTGGCAGGTTGAAAGAAGCGAGGATATTAGCGATGCAGATATAATAGCGAATTTGCTTATGCGAGTTTATTCAGAATATGAATCAAATAATAATTTGCAATATGAAGACTCTTTGAAAATAGAGCAATCAAGAAATGCATTGCAGATTGACTTGGAGAATACCAAGAGTAAATATATTGACTCAGCGTATCGTGCAAAAACAACAAAAGAGCGTAAAAAAAGGCAAGAATCAACAGGAAGGGGAGATTTACTAGACCCAATTACCCCAATCCCTAGAGAAATAATCATTCCTTTTGAAATATCACAGAATCAATGTGAAAATTTGGAAAATTGGTTAAGCAAATTGCGTGGATCTAAAGTTAGCATTAAGGTTCCTGAACGTGGCGATAAACGAAATCTTATGAATCAAGCAAATGATAATGCTAAACAATCATTAATGAGACTGAAGTCCAGCAGAATCAGCAGTTTAGATGCAAGAAGTAGCGCCATGAACGAGGTGGCTGAAGCTCTTGGAATGAGCGAATCTCCTTTGCGTATTGAATGTTATGATATTTCCAATACGGTAAATGGAGAATATCAGGTTGCATCAATGGTTGTATTTGAAGATGGTATTGCTAAACCTAGCGAGTACAGAAGATTCTCCATAAAAGGGTCTGATGGCAACGGAAAACTTGATGATTTGAGCGCATTGTATGAAACTATTTCTAGGCGTTTTAAGCACACAAGTAGTGGCGATGTAGATGATGATTACGGAGAAAATCTTGAAAAATCAAAATATAAAAAATTCGCTTATACGCCTAATCTTATAGTTGTTGACGGGGGTAGAGAACAAGCCAGAGCAGCACAAAAAGCTATGATAGATTGTGGAATAAAAAACATAGTCGTATGCGGTTTGGCTAAAAAGCTTGAAGAAGTTTGGCTTCCTAATAATGAATACCCAATTATTCTTAAACGAAGCTCCCAAGGATTATATTTGCTACAGAGAGCTAGAGATGAATCGCATCGTTTTGCTATAACTTATCATAGGCAGAAACGAAGAAGAGCCATGTTAAATTCGTCACTAGACTCGATTCCTGGTATTGGAGAGTTTTACAAAAAACGTCTTCTTTCCGTATTTGGTAGTGTTAAGAAATTAAAAGATGCGAGTGTTGACGATTTACAAAAGGTTTCTGGCATCGGTCAAGCTAAAGCTAAATCTATTTACGAATCATTGCATAAGTAACACTGATATTCAATAGAATTATCTTATAAATTAGTTAAATAATTTTCGGCATGTTGATTCGTCATGATAAGACACTAGCCTTGTAAGTATGTCTCAGGAAATTGAAATAGGATTGGGCAAAAAAGCCCGAGTTGCTTACTCACTTGACGATATTGCTATACTACCTTCTCGTCGTTCTCGCGACCCGCAGGCTGTTTCTACGTCCTGGCAAGTCGATGCTTATAGTTTTGACGTACCAGTGATTGCTGCGCCAATGGATTCTGTTACTAGCCCAGATACGGCTATTGCAATGGGTCAGATGGGCGCCTTGGGTGTACTTGATTTGGAAGGTTTATGGACTCGTTACGAGGATCCAGAACCACTTCTAAAGGAAATTTCGGAGATTCCAAACGAAATTGCTACGAAGCGTATACAAGAAATTTATTCTGAACCAATTAAGCCTGAACTTATTGTTAAACGTTTGCGCACTATTCGTGATTCTGGAGTTACTGTTGCAGGTGCTCTTTCTCCTCAGCGCACTCAGGAATTCTATTCTACTGTGTTAGAAGCTGGAGTAGATCTTTTTGTTATCCGTGGAACAGCTGTTAGTGCAGAACATGTTTCTAAAGATCATGAACCACTTAATCTAAAGAAATTTATTTATGATCTTGATGTTCCAGTTATTGTGGGAGGCTGTGCTGATTACACTTCAGCTTTGCATTTAATGAGAACTGGTGCAGCTGGAATTCTCGTAGGTTTCGGTGGAGGTGCAGTTTCTGCAACTATGAATACTCTTGGTGTTCAAGCTCCTATGGCAACTGCAATCTCGGATGTTGCCGAAGCTCGTCGCGACTATATGGATGAATCTGGCGGAAGGTATGTTCAAATTATTGCAGATGGCGGAATGGGAACATCTGGCAACTTTATTAAGGCTTTGGCTATGGGAGCAGATGCAGTTATGCTTGGAACTCCTTTAGCACGAGCAACCGAGGCTCCAGGACGCGGAATGCATTGGGGAGCAGAAGCTCGCCATCCATCTTTGCCACGCGGAATGCGTACGAATGTTGGAACTGTTGCTCCGCTGGAGAATATCTTGTTTGGTCCAAGTCATATGGCAGACGGAAAAACAAATTATGTTGGTGCGTTAAGGCGCACAATGGCATCCACTGGCTATGTCGATGTTAAGAGTTTCCAGCGTTGTAGTGTTGTATTTAACCCATTCCATCAGGATGTTCGGTAATTTTTAATACTATTTGTTTACTTCCTTGTGAGCTTAAAACTAAAAATTTAAGTGCACAAGGAAGTAAAAACTATAATGTGCATAACTTAACACTAAATAATCCTTGATTTTTCAACAAAAATCGAGGATTTAATTTTATTTATGCACACTTAGAAATAATACTTTGAATTTTTGAAATAAGTTGTATGCTTTATTTAAACCTTTGCTAGACATTGGTTTTAAATTAAAAATACAAAAAATAAAATAAGGAATTTAAAAATAGAAAATGGGATAAGTAACAAATTTTAACGGGAAAGAGCAGGAAAATGAATAATACTCTTGGTACCATAGTCAGCGATAACTATGACGAAAATGATGCATTCTGGGAAGTTGTAAAAAACGACTTTGCTGCAAATGATGATCATACTACGTTCAAGTGGAATGATCGCAAGCCATTGCCAGTATACGAAGGTTCATTCCCAGTGGGTTCTTCGCATTTTATGGCAACATATCATGTATCATCATGCTTTAATAATTCGGCAGATGAGGAATTGTACTTAGACCTCGCTTTAATAGCGTGCAAAGTAGCATGTATTGCTAGTGACATTTCTAGAGGAAGACCGATATCGTCACAAATGCGTAAGGTTCTTAGCGAAGAATGTATTTTTAAGCTTGAAAACATGTGGTATCTAATATCTCAATGTTTCTCAGACAAACACGATGAATATACAAGTTGGCAACTACGTTGCAAACCGACTATGCCAAGAATGATAAATGGAATGCTAATTAGTCCAACTCGTTTTGAGGCAGTTGTTTTATTTTCTATTGGAAGCTTAAATTATTGTGCGTCTTTGGCATTTAAATCTCAAAACGGAAGTTGGATATGTACATTAGTTGACTTGGGATGATTGGTAGGAAATATACTAGCCTTTAAATTCCATTGTCAATTAAATAATAGTTAAATACAAAAATATGACTCTTCTGGTTTAGGTAATCATTATTAGTTTGCTTCTAATTATCTAACCAGAAGAGTTTATTTGTAAAAACCACCAATTTTAGGTTGACATTTTTGTACGACTTTCGTTTGTGTCGTGTTAGATATACCGTACAATTAAGACTATGCTGCGAGAATTTGCTGTAGAGGTCATTCACCCAACAAATGACGGTGACACAATTTATTCACTGCTTGCCAATAGGGCAATGCGAGATCCACAAGGCGTAATAGCCCAATGGCAAGACGATGATACTCGTCAATGGCATGATGTTACTGCATCTGAAATGCTATTAAAAGTTCGTGCAACAGCTAAGGGGTTGATTGCTCTTGGCGTTGAACGAGGAAGCAAAGTTGTTATTTATTCCCCAACCTGTTATGAGTGGGGCGTTGCGGATTTTGCTTGCGCGTGCATTGGTGCTGTAAGCATTCCGATTTATGAAACAGATTCAGCAATCCAAGCTGCTGAAATTATTTCTGAAGTAAAGCCTGTGATAGCTTTTGCAGGTGATGATGAACATGCGCAATGTTTAGAGCGAGTTCGCCAAGACAATAAGCGTATGTCTTTAAAGACTATTTTTAACTTTAAAGCTGCTGGAATAGATGCAGTGATTGATTTTGGAAAATCAATCAGCGATGACGAACTTAATAACAGCATATGTCAAGTAAAAGCTGATGATTTAGCGACTATCGTATACACCTCTGGTTCAACTGGAAAACCAAAGGGTGCAATGCTTTCCAATAGGAATTTTACGCATATTGTGTATGCAGCTTATGACGTTTTAAATGATATGCTTTATAAGCCAAGTAGACTATTGCTATTCCTTCCGTTAGCTCATTGCTTTGCCAGATACATACAGTATGTGGCAATAGGTTCTCACGGTGTTATTGGATATGTGCCAAATGCAAAGCATTTATTAGCAGATTTGCGTAGTTTTAAACCTACATATTTGCTTGGAGTCCCAAGAGTGTTTGAAAAGGTTTATAATGCTGCGTCTCAAAAAGCTGGAGCAGGTATACGCGGTAGGATTTTTGCAAAGGCTGTACAACATTTTATTGAGTGGTCTAAAGATGAAGTTGAAGGTAGAACACACTCAATTTATGCAAAACTTCAGCATGACTTTTATATGAAAACTGTTGGATCTTCCATACGATCTGCTTTGGGACCTAATTTATCATGGCTAGCTTGCGGCGGAGCTCCAATAAACGCTGAGCTTGCTCATTTCTTTAACGGGTTGGATGGAATAACCTTTATTCAAGGTTATGGAATGACCGAAACAGCAGCTCCTTGTGTTGTTAATTTTGAGCATGCTAATCAAGTTGGTTCTGTGGGTCGCCCTGGTCCTGGAATTACTATCCGTATTGCAGATGATGGAGAAGTCCTTGTAAAAGGTCCTAACGTTTTTATCGGATATTATGATAAGCCAGATCTTACTTCGGATGTTATTGACGAAGATGGATGGCTCCATTCTGGAGATTTAGGCGAGATCGACGATGAAGGATTCTTGTCTATTACTGGTAGAAAGAAAGATATTATTATCACTGCTGGTGGAAAAAATATAAGTCCAGCGCCTTTGGAAAGTATTATCTCTAAGTGTCCTCTCGTATCTCACGCAGTAGTTGTAGGAGACGGTAAGCCATTTGTTTCCGCTTTGATTGAGGTTGAGCCAGATATGGTTCGTTCTTGGCTTAAGAGTCAAGGAATGGATGAAAATCTTTCTATGAGTGCTGTTGCGGAAAACGATGCTATTCGTTCTGTTGTACAACAGTTTATTGATCAGGCAAATAGCACTGTTTCTAGGGCTGAGTCTATTCGTAAATTTATTATTTTGGATGAAGAATTTTCACAAGAAACTGGCACTTTGACTCCAAGCATGAAAGTTGTGCGTCCTAAGGTTTTGAAGAGGTATTGTGATCTTATAGAGAATCAGCTTTATGCTCCAAAACCAAACAGTAGACCATTACCTGCTACAGTTAAGATTTTAGATAAGACAACTGAGACTGTTAAGCAAGCGCAAGAAACTGTTAAACAGGCTCAAGAAGCGGTTACTCCTAGAGTTAAGCAAGCAATCGATCAGGCTGCTACTCATCTGAAACGTTTTGGTGAGGATTTGCCTACACAGGTTAATGTAAAAGATCAGCATACTGAATATGCTGAGAAGAATAATAATTCTAACGACAAAGAATAGTTATTCGAAACTAAATTAGCTATAAAACGTTAAATAGGCTGATTAAAATTGCAATTTTAATTACACTAAGTCTTGTATAATTGCATTGCATTTTTAATTAGCCTTTTAGAATTTTTAAGGAAGTACTGTGACTATTAGACAGATTCGCATTGTTCCAGATCCTGTTCTTCGAACACCATGTAATCCAATTCGTGAGATTACTCCAGCAGTTAGAAATCTCGTAGAAGATTTATTAGAGACTGTAAACGATCCAGGAAGAGCAGGTCTTAGTGCAAATCAAATAGGTATTAGCCTTAGAGCGTTTTCATACAATATTGAAGGTCATATTGGCTATATTCTCAATCCTGTTATTGAAGAATTGAGTGGTGAACAATATGGGGATGAAGGTTGCTTGTCCGTTCCAAGATTATGGTATAAGACTCGCAGGGCAGATTATGCTAGGGCTAAAGGCATTGATTTAGACGGTAAAACTATTGTTCTAGAGGGCAAGGGTTTAATGGCTCGTATGATTCAGCATGAGTGTGATCATTTAGATGGACACGTTTATTTGGATCGTTTAGAGAAAGATGTTAGAAAACAAGCTTTGCGCCAACTTCGTAATGGATTATCTAAATAATATCTAAATGAGAACTAGCAACAACTATAGTATTAGTTTGTATTATTTATTTAGTATTAAGCGTCTGATATGATTATCTTTTGCGTGTCCATTGAGCATGAATGTTGTCGCGTTATATGATTGCTCGTTTTTTATTGTCTACTCGGATACGCGAATACGCGCCATGTACGCGTCCGTTCGTGTCGGTCGGCTTGGATTTAGACATATGTTATCCAAGTTGCATGCGAACAGGCATGGCCAGGCAAGAACCGACAAGAAAGGTATATAGATATGGCACAGATTACCATGAGTGAAATGCTGAAGGCAGGTTTGCACTTCGGACATCAGACTCGTCGCTGGAATCCAAAGATGAAGCAATTTATTCTAACCCAGCGCAATGGTATTCATATCATCAATTTGTTCAAGTCGCTCGACATGATCGACAAGGCTTATGACTTCATTAAGCAGACTGTTGCTCACAACGGTACTGTTTTGTTCGTGGGTACCAAGAAGCAGGCTCAAGAAGCTGTGCAAAATCAGGCTACTCGTGTGAACATGCCTTACGTGAGCGAGCGTTGGCTCGGCGGTATGCTGACGAACTTCCAGACTGTTTCCACTCGCGTAAAGCGTCTCAAGGAACTTGAGGAAATGGACTTCACTGATGTTCGTGGATCTGGTTTGACTAAGAAGGAGCTTTTGCTTCTTGAACGCGAAAAGGACAAGCTTTCCAAGCAGCTCGGCGGTATTCGCAACATGAACCGTACTCCTTCGGCAATGTTTGTTGTTGATATTAACAAGGAAGCTTTGGCCGTTGAAGAAGCTCACAAGCTTGGTATTCCAGTTGTGGCAATCGTTGACACCAACACTGATCCAGACTCTGTTGAGTATCCTATTCCAGCAAATGATGATGCAATTCGTGGTGTCGAGCTTCTTACTAGCTTGATGGCTGACGCTGTTGCAGAAGGTTTGCTTGAACGTGCTGGAAAGGGCGCAAAGTCCGAAGGTTCTGACGCTCAGCCAATGGCAGCATGGGAAAAGGAACTACTCACTAAGGAAACTGAACAGTCTGAAGACGAAGCCAAGGCTGAATAAGTCTGTTGGCGGTTAATGAGGAGAACAAAATGGCAGCAATTACTGCAGCGTTGATTAAGCAGGTGCGCGAAGAAACTGGCGCTGGCATGATGGACGTTAAGAAGGCTCTTACCGAATCCGAAGGCGATGTAGCTCGCGCTAAGGAAATTATCCGTGCTAAGGGCATTCAGGCCGCTGGCAAGCGTGAAGGTCGCAAGGCTCAGGAAGGAACCGTTGCTTCTAAGGTTGTTAAAACTGCAGAAGGTGAAACTGGCTATGCAGTTGAATTGAATTCCGAAACCGACTTTGTTGCTAAGACTCCAAAGTTCGTTGAATTCTCCGAAACTGTGTTGAACAATGCTATTGAAGCCAATGCTTCTAGTGCAGAAGAGCTTCTTGCAGCTAAGGCTGGAGATGCTACGGTTAAGGAAGAAGTAGAAGAAGCAGCAGCATTGTTTGGCGAGCACGTTAAGGTTGGGCAGATTGCCAAGATTAGCGGTCCTCACGTTGAGGTTTATGCTCACAAGAAGTCCGTTGAATTACCTCCAAGCATTGTTTCTATGATTGCTACCGACGAAGCGGGCGCTAAGGTTGCTCACGAAGCTGCTTTGCAGATTTCCGCTATGGGCGCTCAGTGGCTTCGCCGCGAAGATGTTCCAGCAGATGTGTTGGAGTCTGAGCGTCGCGTTGCTACAGAAAAGTCTTTAGCTGAAGGCAAGCCAGAGAAGATTGTTCCAAAGATTGTTGAAGGCCGTTTGAACGCCTTCTTCAAGGAAACCGTTCTTCTTGAGCAGTCTTATGTCAAGGATCCTTCCAAGACTATTGGAGATTTGTTCAAGGAAGTTGGTGGCACTGCTTTGGCTTTCGCTCGCGTTGAGGTTGGCAAAGGCTCTGCTGAATAATTTTTAAGCGAAAGCTTATTAAAAATTCATAAAACAAGAATGGGTTTGCGTGATAAGTCATGCAAGCCCATTCTTTTAATTTATACATTATAAAATCGTGTTTTGCTGTGTCGTCATTGAAAGATATCATGGCAAAGATATGCTTGCGTTCGCCGTTATGACTGGAGGAAAGTTTTATGACTATCGCACAAGCGGGGGAAAGCAAGTCTCGTAGAGTTTTATTGAAGCTCTCGGGAGAAGCATTTGGCGGTGGAGCCGTTGGTATTGATACTCATGTTATTCGTAGAATTGCTGGAGAAATTGTAAAAGCAGTGCATGAAGGCGTGCAAGTTGCAATTGTTGTTGGCGGCGGAAACTTCTTCCGCGGAGCAGAACTTCAGCAGGCTGGAATTGATCGTAGCCGTGGTGACTATATGGGTATGCTCGGTACTGTTATGAATTGCTTGGCTCTACAAGATTTTCTTGAACAAGCAGGGCAGGCAACGCGTGTGCAAACTGCTATAACAATGGGTCAAGTTGCAGAACCTTATATTCCACTTAAGGCAATTCGACACCTTGAAAAGGGTCGTGTAGTTATTTTTGGTGCTGGTGCTGGAATGCCATATTTTTCAACCGACACTGTATCTATTCAGCGATCTTTGGAAATACATTGCGATGAGGTTTTGATGGGCAAGAATGGTGTAGATGGCGTTTATAGCGCTGATCCACGGAAAGATAAGAACGCGAAGAAATTTGTAACGTTAAATTATCAACGTGCTCTTGTCGATGGTCTTGCTGTTATGGATGCTTCTGCACTATCTATGGCTAGAGATAACAAGCAGAAGATTCGCGTATTCGGATTAGAGGGTGAAGGAAACGTCACTAGAGCACTGGTTGGTGAGGAAATCGGAACTTTAGTTTCGGATGCTGAACCTACATTTGCTTAAATATGCGAATATTCATAATTTGAATATTTAAAATTTAATAAACATGAATAGATAGTTAAATAATAAATTTTAAAATTGGCACATACCGATAAAGGAGAATACATGCCAGCGATTATCGATCAGGCTCTTGAACAGATGAACAAGTCTGTGGAAGCTACTAAAGAGAACTTCATGGGTATTAGAACTGGACGTGCTAATCCTGCTCTTCTTAATGGCATTATGGTTGACTATTATGGTGCTCCAACACCTATTAAGGCTGTTGCTTCTATTGGTGTTCCAGAGCCTCGCACTCTTTCTGTAACTCCTTTTGATGCTTCGCAAGCTAATGCTGTAGAAAAGGCTATTCGCGATTCAGATTTAGGAGTAAGCCCTAATAGAGATGGAAATGTAATTCGTGTTACAATGCCAGAACTTACAGAAGACCGTCGTAAAGAATACGTAAAACTTGCTAAAACAAAAGCTGAAGAAGGTAAGGTTGCTGTTCGAAATATTCGCCGTAAAACCAAGGAGAATATTGATAAGTCTGTAAAAGATGGTGAAATCGGCGAAGATGAAGGAGAGCGCTTACAAAAAGAGCTTGATAAAGTTACGAAGCAAGTAACTGATTCCTTAGATGCTTTGCTTGATGGCAAGCAGAAGGAAATAATGGAGGTCTGATTCTTCAGAAACTTTTAGGTTGAATGGGTGTCGTATGAATCAAGAAAATCTTGGAGAATTGTCTAACAAAGCTGATTTGTTAACTAATAACAATTTAGTCGGTAATAATAAGTCGGCAAAATCTGATTCTTCACATGAAAAGACCATTAACGGCACCCATGATACTTTAGACGATATAAATCGTCGTACTGGCAGAAATATGCCTCAGGCTATAGCGACTGCGATTTTATTGGTTGCTGTGATTGTTGCTTGTCTTGTAATTAGCATCGATACTTTTGTTATTCTTTTAACCATTTTTATGGTTCTCGCGTTGTGGGAGTTGCATGTAGATTTTGCTACGGCAGGTTTCAGGATTCCATTTCTGTTATTGTCTGTTTGTTCTGTAATCACTATTCTTTCTGCTTTTTATGCAAGATGGCATACTGTTGCTATGGCTAGTGGCATAACAGCATCATTGCTTTTAACTGTTGTTTTTGCTACATTGAATAGCACTGTTTCGCAAAGGACTTTACGCGCTGTAGAAAAAAAGCTCCAGCATCCTACATCATCTAAAAGTGCAAAGGCAAATACTTTCACTAATACGGCAGTCTCATTGTTTGTTGTATTGTATATTCCTTTGCTTGCCTCATGCATTGTTTTGTCTTTAACAAATACTAAGTATGCTATAGCGCATGCGATGCTGCTTGTGTTTCTACCAGCTTTAAGTGACACTGGTGGTTTGTTTGCTGGTGCGTGGCTTGGTAAGCATAAGCTCTCTCCTCGTATTTCTCCTAAGAAATCAATAGAGGGTCTTTTAGGGTCAATGCTTTTTGCTTTGATAGGTGCTTACGCTATCATATCTGGCTTCTATGGATCTTCTTGGATAAAATTCTGGTGGATGCCAGCAATAATGGGTGTTGCATCAGGCATGGTTGGTACCTTTGGTGATTTATGTGCTTCAATGCTTAAAAGGGATATTGGCATTAAGGATATGGGGCATTTGCTTAAAGGTCACGGTGGAGTTTTAGATAGAGTGGATTCTATTTTGCTTTGTGCGCCTGTTCTTATGGCATTGATTAAGGTTGTAGGGTTCTAATTTATAGGTAATATTTTAGATATTAATCGTTTGTTTTGTCATAAAAACATTACAAGTAACCGTCATGGTTTTCTACTAACATGAGGATTTATGACGATTTGTTCTATTCCTAGTCCTAGTATTTCTCAGATTACATTAGGACCTATAACGTTAAGATTTTATGCTTTATCAATTCTTGCTGGTGCACTTGTTGCAATGTGGATTACCACTCGTAGATGGAAACGAGAAGGCGGAGATTTTAATCAGATATTAGATGTTGCACTGGTTAGTCTTCCGTCAGGAATAGTTGGAGCACGTCTTTATCATGTTATTACCACTCCCGAAAAGTTCTTTGGACCTAAGGGAGATTTGTTGGAGATATTTAGAATTTGGAATGGTGGTTTAGGAATCTGGGGAGGAGTAATCCTAGGATCTATTGCTGCAAGCGCACTGTGTACCTATAAAAAATATCCAATAAGCTTGCTTGCAGATGCAGCTGCACCTAGCTTGCTTATTGCACAAGGTATAGGGCGGTTAGGTAATTGGTTTAACCAAGAACTTTATGGTGCTCCAACTACTTTGCCATGGGGCCTAAAACTTAATTATTCTGCTGCAAATGCTATAGGACACAGTGAAAGTTGCTACGATGGTCTCACATGCCCAGAGGGTACTCTGTTTCACCCTACTTTCTTATATGAAATGATTTGGAATTTTGCAGGCGCAGCCTTGCTTATTTCTTTCGGCAAAGTTCTTAAGAGAAAACTTAAATCTGGATCTGAGTTTGTTCTTTACGTAATGTGGTATACGGCAGGAAGAATGTGGATTGAGTCTTTAAGGATTGATTTTTCACATACTTTTCTTGGAATAAGAATTAACGTATGGGTTTCTATAGTTGTATTTATTATTTCAATTATTGTTTTTATGATTTTGCAAAATACCCACAAGTCACGAACAGATCTTGTGAATCGTCTTATTGATATAACTGCAGATGAACGTGAGCGTGAATCTCAATCTAATTCAAATATTAAAACAAAAAGATTATCTTAAAATATTCTTAAATAATATAGATATTTTGTTTTTCTAGTCGCTTGCTTTTCTTAGAATGGAACACATGAATATACAAATAGCACCTAGCATTCTTTCTGCAGATTTTTGCAATCTTGAAAGAGATCTTATAGCAATTTCAAATGCTGATCTTGTTCATGTTGATGTTATGGATCATCATTTTGTACCGAATTTAACTTTAGGGGAGCCGATTGTAAAACGCATTTGCGAAGTTACTAGTCTTCCTGTAGATGTTCATTTGATGATTGAGGATCCTGATCGTTGGGCTCCAGAGTACGCAAAACTTGGTGCTGATTCTGTGAGCTTCCATATGGGTGCCACTCATGCGCCTGTTCGTCTTGCTCGTCAGCTTAGAGACATGGGTTGCAAAGCTTGTTTTGCAGTCCGCCCAGCTGAGCCAGTTGAACCTATTTTCGATATTCTTGATGAATTCGATATGATTCTTATTATGACTGTTGAGCCTGGTTTTGGTGGACAAAAGTTCTTGAGCAATCAAATGGGTAAGGTTCGTCGTTTACGTGATGAAATTACTCGTCGTGGATTGAATACTCATATTCAGGTTGATGGTGGAGTAAGCCCTTCTACAGCTGCTATAGTCGCAGAAGCTGGTGCTGATGTGCTGGTTGCAGGATCTGCTGTTTATGGAGCTGAAAATCCATCAGCTGCTATTGATTCTATTCGTAATATTGCGCAAGAGGCTTGGCGAGCATAAAACTTTTATTGGGGCATTTTTAGAATAATGCCCCAATATTTTATATATGCAAAATAGAATACAATTGGTAAGTCTTTTAAATTGTTTTTAAGGAAATAGGTATGGTTAAGTTCATTTCTAATCAGGAGTACAGTCCTGAAGCACTTGATCGAGTTTTTACTGTACCTAATGTGATTAGTTTTCTGCGTATATGTTCTATACCATATCTTGCCATTTTAATTGCGCAAAATAAAATGGGGGTTGCTCTAATCATTCTTGCTATATCTGCTTTTTCAGATTGTGTTGATGGTTATATTGCTAGAACTTTTAATCAGGTTAGCAAATTAGGGCAGATTTTAGATCCTGTTGCAGATAGGCTTTTAATAGCATGCAGCATTTTAGCTTTAGCGTTTGCCAAGATTATACCTTGGTGGGCGTTGGCTCTTGTTGTTTTGCGAGACATAGTAATGGCTATTTTGATTGTTATTCTTGCACAATATGATTATGGACCTTTACCAGTGAATTTCATGGGTAAAACTGGAACAGCATTATTGATGATTGCTATCGTATTATTTATGATTGTTTATGCTGTTGCTACTGAACCAATGCTTATTTTGTATGCTGCAGCGATAGCTTGTGCAATTTGGGGAATAACACTTTACTGGTTTGCTGGAGTATTGTATTGCATTCAAGCCTATAAGCTATTAATAAAAAAGTTTAAATAAGGATTATAAGTATTATAAACTGGTTTAAATAACGGACATATTATGGTGCAAAAGACTTCTAATCTAAATCATGATGTGAATAACACTGATAATAGTGTTATTCCAGAGTCTTTTCCTGCTCCAACCGTTATCTTATTTTCAAAACGCAGAGCAGTTTTTTCCAAATCTGTATTTGCTCTTGGTCCTCATCATGTGACTAATTCAAGTTATAACTTTTCTAACCATAATGAAAAAAGACGTCGTATTGAAGACTATTCATTACGCTTAATTGACGATTTAAGCAATAGACCAGTGGATCCTCTTTTTATGGATTCCCGTCTTAATAAGCAGAATGTTAGTAAGATTAATCTCTGGATTACTAGAATAATTGTTTTTATTATTTGTGTTGCTCTTGGTACTGTGGGAAGCCAATTTGTGCGAAAATTGCATACGGATTCTCGTAAAGCCATACGTTTATCGTTAGCTAACGAGCTTACTTCTCACGCAAGCCGTTTTGACAATCTTGTTAAAGATGTAACTAGATTGCGGGCTAGTGTAGATCGTGAGTCAAAAAGAATTAATACTCCTTATGAAAATCAAGTTGATAAATCTGACAATATGACGAATGGTACACATGGCGTTGTAGGGTCTGGAATTGTTTTAACTATTGCTAATCCTATTTCTACAAACAATGACGTCTCTAGCGGCAACATTCCTAGAGAAATGGCTAAAGGAGAAAGAATTAGGGTTGTTACAGATAGAGATATTCAGATTTTTGTTTCCATTCTTTGGGATGCAGGCGCAGAAGCAATATCAATAAATGGTCATAGAATTGGCGCTCAAACGTCCATCCGTACTGCTGGGTCAACTATTCTTATAGGTGTTAATCAGACTCAAAGCCCTTATATGATTGAGGCTATTGGAGACAGTTCTAGTCTTATTGAAAAGTTAAATTCTCAAAAGCGTTCTCCGTGGTTTGTTTCTCTTAGCGACGCAGGTATTAATCCGCAAATTTCTAAGTCAAATACGCTTAAACTTTCTGCTGCGGGAACTGGTGAAATTAATTTTGCAAAAGAATTATTGAGTAGGAGATAGGAAAATAGGTTATGACAGCTGTTCTTGGATTGATTTTAGGTGCGCTTATTGGGATTGTTGTACATCCTGATATTCCAGTAGTTATTCAACCTTATCTGCCAATTATGGTTCTTGCAGCCTTGGATGCTCTGCTTGGAGCTGCTAGAGCTTATTTTGAGCGTAGTTTCTCTGATAAGGTGTTTGTTATTTCATTCTTTTCGAATGTTATTGCTGCTACTCTTTTAGTTTTACTCGGAAACCAACTTGGAGTTGGAGCACAATTGCAAACTGCTGTTATTGTTGTATTAGGAATACGAATCTTCTCTAACGTTTCTGCAATACGTCGTTTTATATTTAGAGGCTGATATGCGTCACCCATTTTCTAATACATCAAAAAATAGCATAAAGAACGACAATTTAGACGATACTTTTGATAAAAATGTTGACAAAAATATTGATAAAAATATTGACAATATCGTCAGAAAATTGCATCGTCAGCATGCTAAAGATCGCGAAAGTGATCGTACACAAACAGGTTCTTTCCCGATTGTTAAACGAAAAAATAAGCCTTCATTGCAAGGTCATATTACGCGTACTAGTATTTTAACTGGCTTACTTGTTATGCTTCTTTGTGCATTGCTTGGATTTGCTTATATGATTCAGGTTAATAGAAGTACACTTGTATATCAGACGATGAGTGAGGATGAGCTTACTCGTTTAATTACAGAAACTAATTCGCAAATACAAAATCTAGAGCAGCGAAAGTTTGAGTTAACTAGCCAGCTTAATTCTTTAAAAGCATCTGTTAACAAACAGGAGGAAGCTGCTAGGATTGCTAAGCAGAATTCTCAGACGAGTGGTTTAATATCTGGTCGTCTTCCAGCTGTTGGTAAGGGAGTAATTATTCACATTACTGCTGGAGAAAAAGAGCGTGTGGATGCTGCTACAATGTTTCAACTGCTTGAAGAGCTTCGTAATGCTGGAGTGGAGGTTATGTCTGTTAACGACATACGTATAGTAACTTCTAGCTATATTTCTGACACTAAGCATGGGTTATTATGTGACGCAATTGAGATTAATCCTCCATATGTTGTTAAGGCTATTGGCGAGCCTCAGAATTTGCAAAACGCCGTAAATATTGCTGGGGGAGTTGGGTCTAGATTAAAAGTCAAATTCGGTGCTTCCGTATATGTTTCAACGCCTGAAGAGGTTGAAATTCGCTCGACACGCGAACCAAAACAGTATCAATATGCAAAACCGGTCGAATAAGAAGGTAAAATAGCAATTATGACTGAACCGATTCCTACTGCTGGCGAAACAACCATTATTGGTATGCCAGCTATTACCATTCCAATAAACTCTAATGCAGATCGTCCTCTTAGGCAGGATGATTTAGATACTATAGCAAAGCTGCTTCCTGGTACCGCTTTACTTATTTCTACACGTGGAGCAGTTTCTGGATCGCGTTATTTACTAGATGAGGACGTCGTTTCTGTTGGACGAGATTCTAGAGCTGATATTATGCTAGACGATTCTACTGTCTCTAGAGCTCATGCTGTTTTTCGTAGAAATGGTACTGTTTTTAGCATTGCTGACGCTGGAAGTCTAAATGGAACGTATGTTAATCGTAACCGTGTTGATGAAGCTATTCTTCATAATGGTGACGAAATTATGATTGGCAAGTTCCGATTAATGTTCTTTACATGTGACGCTGTTACTAAACGATAATGAATTTTGAAAACTCTCCTGAAGATAGTGCGTTGGTTGATTCTTTAAAACATGATCATCAGCCAACGCAGGGGGAACTGTTTTCGTTTTCGGATGATGAAGAGTATTCCACAGGATACCGTGGAAGCGTTGCTATGAATATCGCTGGTATTACATATAGACAACTTGATTATTGGGCTCGTAAACACATAATTGAGCCTTCTATTAATCCGTCTCATGGTTCTGGGTCTCGTCGTTTATATTCATTTAAAGACATTGCAATTATGGCGGTTTCTAAGCGACTTTTAGACGCTGGAGTAAATCTTACTAATGTGACTACTGCTATAGTGTTTTTAAATTGTTTTAGTGTAAAGCATCTCGAAAATATGACCATAATTTGCGATGGTCAATCTGTTGTGGAATGCGATAGTAATCAGGAAAATATGCGAGATATGCTTGAATGTGGCACAGCTGTTTTTGCTATAGCTGTTGGTCGTATTGTTAAACAGGTTAAAGCTGATTTAGACTCTGCATTATCTAAGTAAATTTCTAATGTATTTGTATATTTTATCCCTAAAATATATCTAATCTGACATAACGTACATTATCGGATATTGTCGTCGTTGGCTTAGTTCTCGTGGTTTAACACTATATCTCAATCTTAAAGATGTTCCAAAACTAAAATCTAGATAATTGAAAGGGGGTGATTAAATGACTGATGTTAATGCTACTTTGCGACTTGTGCATGCAACGTCTAAGGCGAATAATCCTTATGATTATGTTGCTGTTATTGTTGCTGGTCAAGAGATTTCTCGTCTTTTTTTGAAACCTCTTGAAGTTAAGTATTTATTTGATTCTAAAAATGTTGTTATTTAGTAAGGAGTTTTATTATGTATTCTGCACAAATTTTAGCTGATGGTTCTGGTATGGCTGGTTGGATTGCTTCGTTTCAAACTGCTTGGAATACTGGAGCAATGTGGAATGAGCTAACTGCAGCGGGTGCTCTTATTGGTCTTGTTGTGGTTTTTTCTTTTGGTTACCGTATTATCCGTAAATTGGTTAAAGGCGTTTCTAAAGGTAAAGCTAATATTTAACGTTTATTGTTGTCATTGGATAAGCTATGTATGATTTTCAACCTTTTTATGATGTTATTGTTGAGTTAGGAAAGACGCTTGTTCCGCTTGCCGTTCCTGCTATTTGTACATGGCTTATCCTTTCCTGGATTTTTGATTTATTGTATAGATCATAATGCGTTTTGTTGATTCTCGTAATACTAAAGGTTTAAGTAAGCCTGTTTATGGTGATTCGTTTTGTATTGTTGATACAAATCGTTTGTTTTCTTATCGTGCTGGTGATTGGTCATCGAGACGTAAGTATGCTGTATATGTTAAGGCTGGTGTAAGTGCTGATGAGTGGTTTTTATCTTCGTATGCGCAAACCTATGATAGTCGTTCTCCTTGTGAGAATTATGAGACGTATTCGGTACAAGTGCAGCCCTCTACTCATTTTTTTACGGCAGAACTCGTTACTGATGCTTTGTTATGTACGACGATTATTTGTTCGATTGTTTGGCTTATTGTGCGTCCTATTTTTCCTCGTCGTTTGCGTTCCGACCGTCGCTAATGCTTCTATTAATACTCCTGTTGATAGCGTGCCCATTAATGGTAACATTACTGTTTCTAATGGTTCTCTTTCAAATTTAGGTACTGGTGCGGTTGCTTTAGCTCGTGGACAAATTATGTCTATTGATGCTATTTATCCCGTTGGTTTGCAAGCTGGTGATATTGTTGCTGTTTCGATTCATCAATTGAATTCTGATACTTCGTTTGGCGTGAAGTGGGGTGCTTTATCGAATTATCCTTATTCTTCCCTTTTACAGCTTGATGTTGCTGCTAAGACAGCGTATTTTAAGTGTCTTTCTTCTTCTTGCGCTTTATCGTCTGTGGCTAAGCTTCAAAATGATGCTAATTATTTCATTACTGCTTTTCGTATTCGGGGTGATAATCTTGCTGATATTAAGGCGTATTTGGATCAGTTTAATAATTGGTTTTCTACGCTTTCTAATCGTCTCATTAATGTGAATGATACGCTTGCTGATATTCGTTCTAAAATTGATGGTATTTTTACTTGGTTTCGTTCAATTAATGATTATCAAGATATACGCACTGGTAAAGTTTTAACTGAATTACATAAGTTAGAAAAGTTGTTGAAAGATCAGGAGCGTGATCGAGAAGAACAGAAGAAAAAAGAACAGCAAGCTAATGCTGATGCAGAAAAAAAGAAAAATGAGTTTTCTAAGAAGAGTGATAATGATACAAAAGCTGAAAATAATGTTAGTAAGCTTTCTTCGCTTTTTACGAATCTTTTTACTACATCTCCTAAACCTCCTAATATTAGTGCATCATATAATGGTGTAAAATTGGATTTTGATTTTGATGCTATTCCTGCTCCTCCTGCATGGCTTATTGCGTTAGAAGCTCTCCCCCTTTTTTATATTTCTTTACGTTGTTTTGCTAAATTGCTTCGTCTAATGCCTGAGCTTGTGCGTGCTTGGCGTGAGCGTTCTATGTCTTTGAGTATGGTTTTTGATTTCTTAGGAGTGTAGGTATGCTTGATTTTGTTCGTGTTGGTATTCGTACTGCTGTTATTACTGCTATTTTTGTGGCACTTGGTGTTCTTCTTGCTGGTTTGTTTAAATTATTTTCTATTATTCCGTTTCCTGATGTTTCGCTTGTTATTGATGCTTTTAGTATTGCTTTTTGGTTTCTTCATCGTTTTGCGCCACCGCTTGTTTGGACAATACTTTTTATTTCTTCTTTAATTGTTTTTAAGTTTACTGTGTATGTGGCGTATTTAGTTAATCTTGCGGCTAGTTGGGTTTTGGAGATATTTCAATGAAAATAGATTTTGAGTCTTTTAGGCATAAGTCACCTAAAGCTTTTACAGGTTTTCCTACAGGAACGCGCGTGTATAAGGGTTTTCAAGGATCTGGTAAAACTCTTAGTATGGTACATTATGCGCTTAAAATTTTAAAAGATTATCCGGATTGCATATGCTATAGTAATATTATTATTAATCATCCACGTGTAAATCTGTTTTTTACGAATGATGAATTAGAAAACATTCTTAATATGACCGTTGGTGATAAAGGGTTATTACTTCTTCTTGATGAAGCGCATCTATTTTTTAATAAGAAACGTGGTATTAGTCTTGATTTTCTTGCTGCGATCTCTCAACAACGTAAAAATCGTTTCCATATTGTTATGTCCTCACAAATATGGGAAGAACTCGACATTAGTTTACGTAAACAGGTAAAAACAATTGTTAATTGCCATAGCTTATTACGTACTATTATCGTTAATGATGTATCAGATGGTGAAACACTTTCTTATGATAAATTACAAGGCGCATATGTAGCTAAAAAATTGTATACGTATGTTTTTCATATGACAAAACGAGAAACTTCACTCTATGACACATACCAGCGTATCGCACGCAATGACGAATACTCACACACTTCTACACGCTCTACGGACTCGTCGTCATCCGCAATTCAAATCAACCTTCCCAAACACGCACTTCTCCGTGCGTAAAAATCAGACCGTCCGAACTGTTCGCACAGTACTGTGCGCAGTTCGAGACGGCAAAATAATACTGCAACCATTGGTTGCAGTATTATCATAATTTTTTTATAATAGCATAATCAATACAATTTCTCTTTAAGGATAATTGAAATGACAGTAAATATCAATATCAAGTCTCACAAGCTTCGCCAAGCTCTTGGTAATTCGGAAAAAGCTTTCAATATGCTCTGGTCTTTACGCTCTACAATGCAGAAAATTGCTTCTAAGCATACGTTGAAAGATTGTGGGCATGTTATTAATCATGCTGCTGCGGTTCAAAAAGTAAGATCAGACGGGTCTGCCACATTCGGTGGTCTTTCGACGTGTTCGAATGTTTGGTGTTGTCCTGTTTGCTCTGCAAAAATTTCACATTATCGTGTTGAACAACTAAAAGTTTTGGTTGACTGGGCTAAGCGCAATAACTACGTAGTGAGCTTATTGACATTGACTCAACGTCATCATAAAGGCGATAATCTTGCTGATTTATGGAAAAATATCAGTGCTGCATATGCTCGCTTGCAATCTATGTCTGGCTTTATGAATTTTCGTAATAATATTGTCGTTGGTTCTGTAAAAGCTACAGAAGTTACTTATGGTGACAATGGTTGGCATGTTCATTTTCATATTCTTTTTATAACTACTCGAACTTTTGAAGGTTATCACTGTAATAAACGTGGTGACACTATTCGCGATTATATTGCAGCTAAGTTTGGTTTATTTCTTCAAAAATTCGGTGGTGACTTTATCGCTGCGTCTGGTGGCATGGATTGGCAAATTTGCAAAGACGGCACAGAACGCATAGTCGCCAAATATGTCAGCAAAGTTCACGGAGATATTGCTAAAGAATTAACTTTAGGTAACTTCAAAAACGCTCGCGTTAAGTCTTCTCGCACTCCGTTTCAGATACTTGCTGATATTCAAGAAGACAACTTTCAAAACAAGCAAGATATAGCTATTTTTCGTGAGTATGAGAAAGCTAGTCATTACAAACGACAAATGCATTTTTCACACGGTCTTTTTGACATGCTACCACTAGAAGATTTAGACGACGAACAAATCTTAGAACAGCGCAGTGATCGTGATACACTTTTCTTCATCTCAAAAGACGATTGGGAAGTCATACGCGAAGACGGTACAGCTCCCCAATTACTCGCTTTTGTTGAGTCTACAGATGACGTAAGAGACATTATCGGATAAATACTCATATATTTTTTAGCACGAAAAACAAATAATATTTCAAAATTATTCAAAATACTCGTTAATGGCATTATTCAAATCAGAAACACTGTCGATAATACGATATGCTCCGTGAGTTTTAAGCTCACCAGGCTCGGCATAACCCCAAGAGCAACCCAAACAATCAATATCGCATGCTAAAGCGCCATCAACATCCGTCCAACGGTCGCCAACCATTAAAGCACGATCCCGTAAAGGATTGAATCCAATATTTTCAAAAACATAGCGAATAACTTGATCTTTATTAATCCTAGACATATCTTTGCTAGCACCATAAATACCATCAATCAAGTTTGTCAATCCAAAATGATCACAAATTGGTTTAACTTGATATTCAGGCTTGCAAGATGCAGTAGCAAGATAATAACCAGACTTTCGTAGCAACTTAAGCTGTTCAGGAATGCCATCATAAACTTTGTTCAAAAAATTCCCAGTAATCATATCGCCATTTGGATTATCAGGATCTATAAAAGTTGCAACTTCGGAATAATATTTCCTATACAATTTAACGCCTTCAGATTGCAATTCTTTAGGCATATGATTCCTCTGAAAAGATTCAAGTATAGACGGTCCAACAAAACGCAACATTTCAGTATCATCAGGTATCTGCATACCAAGATCAGACATCGCTTTTTTAGCGCACGCAATAATACCAGCATGCGATTGTGTTAAAGTACCATCTAAATCAAGAAGAACAACTTTCATGACAGCTTATTTCCCTTAGAAGTGTTTTGTTTGTAAAAATAATTCTCACTCGTAATCAGGAATCCAACCCTCATGATGCATCTTTAAACGCTTATCAAGTAAAGCTTTAAGCTCTTCTTCACTTCTACGCTCTAAAAGCATATCCCAATGCGTACGAGCTGGCTTATTAAAATCATCATCTGGTCTGTCTGCATCGCCTTCCTTATGTGCTAATGCACCACAACGGCATTCCCACTCTTCAGGGATCTCGGCACCTTGAGCAAATGGAAGAATCGTTCTGTGACCCTTAGGGCACACATATGCAACATCGTTACGAGCAGCGAAATCAACATTATCGTCGGATTCCAATGATTTAGCTCCAATGCTCATTCCACGTAAACTGCGCTCTGCCATAATATATTATTCTCCTTTTTGTTTTCATTATAAAGCTAGCGAATTGCACGGACGATACACAAAGGTATACCATGGTATATCAATAACATATCAAACATCACAATAAGCAACTACCCCGCGATTAATAAGTTTAGCTGCTTCATAAGCATTGTGAGCTAAAGAATCATCTACGTTAGGCAATATTTTCAAATATTCGCTAGCAACAGCAAGTTGATTAAGTAAGTCAATAAGTCTTTTTGCAAATCTGACAAAATCACCACCAGTTATGTCAGTATTTTGCAATATGTCGAGTAAATCAGCACCTTGAGCCCAATCATAAATCATATCGATTGCACCAAAATCAAGAGGTCTTAAAGCATCAAGATGATTATTCAAGCACATATCACTTATACGAATAAATAATTCTTTCATCTTTAAAACTGTATTGAATACAGGCGCATTTAATCCTCCAGGATACCTACGCGGCTCTCCCCCAGCAGGACCCCTAGATTCATACACTAATGCAGATAAACAAGACAATAATTGAATAGGAGTTAGATTATTAAAAATTCCTTCACAAATTGATTGAGCAAAAACAACATCAAGCTCGTTGTAAAGTCTACGAAGCAACTGACCCTTGTCTGTTAACACTAAAGCATCGTTCGTATTTTTTAAATAATCTAATCTACAAAGTACTTCACAAATACTATCGAAACATCTTGCAACTGAGCCAGTGCGAGAATTATAGCGATCCTTAACTTGTTTTAGTTCACGCATTTCTCGAGCCCAATAATAACCCCAGTGTAAATGTTCTTGAATATCTGGGCATCCTGCACAAGGATGGTTACGCTCCTCGTTGCGTAAGGTATCGATAGTTTTATCTAATTCTTTAAAAGCTTTAGCACGTTCAACTTCACTAGCAAATATTGTGTGCTTAAGTTTTCTGCGCTGATCATGTTGAGCATCTTTAAGACGCATTCTAAGAGTCATAAACTCAGCAAAATCACCTTGAGTGCAATGAAATGCTTGTTCGTAGCCGTTAATAGCTTCTTTAAGATCCTCAATACGACTTAAAAGCCTTTGAGCAGAAGCATTGGCTTCCCATTGAGCAAAAGAACTGCTTAGAGTTATGCGAGCAGTTTTAACATCACTATTATTTAGGAGATTAACAGCCATGTTGAATGTAGGAACAAAGCTAGAATGAAGAGGATACACACGTTTACTAGACAATGATGCAGCCTTAGAAGGATCAAAATCAGGATTGTCAATTAACACTGCATGACCAATATCATCTATACCACGTCTGCCAGCGCGACCAGTAAGTTGTGTGAACTCACCAGGAGTTAGCGGAACGTGACCTGTACCATCAAATTTAACGAGTTTTTCAACAACAACACTTCTCGCAGGCATATTTAAACCTAAAGCAAGAGTTTCTGTAGCAAAAATAACCTTAATAAGACCGCGCTCAAAAAGCGCTTCTACAATATGGCGAAAAATAGCAATCATACCAGCGTGATGAGCTGCAAAACCTTGTTCAAGAGCATACCTAAAACGCTCAAATCTAAGTGCCTTTAAATCGCTTTTGCTTAGCTTATTTTCCGCAATCATAGAATCAACTATTCTGCGGATTTCATACATTTCTTCATCGCTAGTAAGAGATAATCCAGCGTTTAAACATTGTTGAACAGCCTGATCGCATCCTGAACGAGAAAAAATAAAATATATTCCTGGGAGCATATCAAGGTAATCAAGCTCATCTATAACAGCCCACCTTTTAGGTGTGTGTCTAACAGCAACTTCTCCCCTATTACTTTTAGATGAATTATCATATTTGTTAGAAAACTTGCCTTTTCTAAAACGTTTATTCGTATTACGATAAGATGCTTTACGGCGTAAAGAAGCATTCTCCCATTGAGTGATTTTTCTTGTTAAGGCAAGATTTACATGATTGGTGCTATTACCATTTTTATCAACATCATATAAGTTAAGTAATTCAGGCTCTGTGCGTCCATCCTTTTGGATAATAACATGTCTTTCAAGTGGAACAGGACGATGCTCATCTACAACCAAATGTGTTTCTCCGCGCACAGAAGAAATCCATGCACTAAAATCTTCCACATTAGAAACAGTTGCAGAAAGACCAATAATCTTAACGCTCTTAGGAAGATGAATAATAACTTCTTCCCACACAGCGCCCCTGAACTTATCTGCAAGATAATGAACCTCATCTAAAACAACAAATCCAAGAGATTTAAGAGTAATTGAACGTTCATAAAGCATATTGCGTAAAACTTCTGTAGTCATAACAACAATATCAGCTTCTGGATTAACCGAAGTATCTCCAGTTAAAAGTCCAACTCTATCTATTCCATAAACTTCGCAGAAATCATGATATTTTTGATTACTTAAAGCCTTAATAGGAGTTGTGTAAAATGTTTTAACTCCACGATTTACGCCTAGAAAAACAGCAAAATCAGCAACAACAGTTTTACCTGCTCCAGTAGGAGCTGCCACAAGAACATTATCTCCATTTTCCAGTGCATCAATTGCTTCTGCTTGAAAATCATCTAAATCAAAACTTAAAGATTGTTCAAATTTTGCAGCCATAGTTCGAGAGTGCTCAATAGTTTGCTTAAACAAATTAAACCGTTCAGCTGGAGATAAAGGAATTTCAGAATCATTCTTGTAATCGTTTGAATCAACAAGAATATCATTTTTCTTTTTCTTGCGATATGACGTCTTAGACATAAAAAAGTTTAGTTCTTTCTTCTTAAATCAAAATAATTTTAAGTTCGCAATTCACTAAGATTCTTTTGACTCTTTAAAAATAGGATTATCAATATCTTCTTGACGCAACGACTTTGTATTCCAATTTTGCCAAATGGACTTATGGGTTTCTCTTATACGATTATGACGCTCATTAACCTTAATTCGAGTATGCTCGTATCTACGCGCTGCATCCTTTATAGGACGAGTGAATAGCAGGCTTGTATCATTATCTAAAGAATCATTATTGTCTTGAAGTCTTTCAAAGCAAGAAGAAACTTTTTCAAGAAAACTTGAAGAATTTTCAAAAATCCTAAAAGCATTTCTAATAGCGAAAACAGTCCCGCATGCAATCATACAAAGCATGAAAAGCGTAATAATAATCCAAATCCACCACGGCATTTTAATTCTCCACAATAGGAGAATCGCTATGATCAACACTCAATTCACGTTGAGCACGAGCAATAATCATAGTCCGCAAAGTTTCTGGAGAAACGGCTTTGATATGACGGGCATGAGCAATACAGAAAGCAACAAACCAAGAATCTGAGCAAACAGTCAAATGAACTTTAACCCCACTCCCACAAGGCTCAACCGTAGCACCTGAAAGACTCTTTAAGAAGTTTAAATCAGGTTCATCAGTGATAAAGCATGTTTGCGTACCATTGTCAAAACTCCACTTACGAAGTTCGCTAATAGGAACATCTGGAATTTCTACAGGGCAAACAGGCGTAATTACCTCTGCATGCTCAATGCGAGCAACGCGAAGAACTTGCCAAATTCTAGGCAAACCATTTGCCTTATTGATAGAAGTATCCTTCGCAACTAGACTACGTTTATCTTCTGGAGCCTGATTTTCAACATCAGTCCAAACTGCAACGTAATAAACGCCTTCATCAACAAAAATCTTAGAAGGTGCAACAACTTTCCTACGAGTTCTGCCTGCTCCGTCTGTATACTCCATGTCAATTAGAGCACCAGCATTAATAGCGCTACGAACTATAGAACAGTTTCTAGGCTCTACTTCATAACCAGTAAGGCTCAGCCAAGGAGTTTCACCTGGACGCACATGCCTACGCAAACGCATATACAAAGCCTTAGCCTGGTCTCTCTGTTCAACAGGAAGAAGCGGAGAATGAGCAAGATAATTAACTGATGCGGTCAACATGCTCATATACTGTTGAGAAACACCAGCCAAACGCTCAAGCCCTAATGAATTTGTTGCAGAAACAATTCCTTCAGCTTCTAGCAAAGACCAATCAATATCGAAGAACTGACTACCAGCCATCTCTCCATCATCAGATACAGTCGTAAGAGTATTGATATCTTTGTGCAAAATAGCAACAAATCTACGAAGTTCGTCTTCACTCTTTGGCTTTCCTATAAATCTAACAGCAAGCTCATCCAATGGGAACTCTTCACCAAGATGTGCAGAAAGGAAGAGCATTAATCGAAGTCTGCGATCAACCTCACTGCCAGTTTGGAAAGATGCTTTCTTTTGGCGTGATTTGTCTGGCTCAGAGTCAGACAAATCCTGATTATCGTCAGAGCTATTTTGCGATAAATCGTCTTGCTCAACATAATCTTCATCGCAAGACACAAATTCCGTTGCAGCATTAAGTCTACGATGGAATGCATCTACTGCTTCTTGTGGACTTACAACACAAGAACCTGGATGTTCAAGCACAAACATCGCTAAATCATCTGAATCAGTATAAGCAACATTCAAATGCTCGCCATCAACATCAACTGTTGCGGCGAATCTACGTGAATCAATAACCTTAACTAATGCATCTGGAATTGTCTGAGTGCCTAAACCTGGAGCGATAGAATCAAGACCTAGTCCAGGTATAGGAGTTTGAGGAACTCTTGGAGCTGTGCGAGACGCAGAAGAATGCTGTTGCTCAACTTTACGAGATTCAGAAGAAGAAATGGACATAGACCTAGCCAAATAATTGGCAGCAGCCAAAACAGGAAGTTCTTCTTGCTCGAAACGTATACGAACTCTTGGCTCATCGCCAAGCTGCAATCTATAAGATGCAAAATCTTGCCCTTCGGATTTGGAAGAATATTCTGGCTGTCGTGACTCAATTGCAATTCCCATAGCCGCAAGTTTTGCACGATCCCTTTGGAACTGCTTGGCAAAAGCTGCCTTAGCAGCCTGATCAGCAAGCTCTCCATATGAATCAGCATAAGCTTTAACTCGTTGTGCAATCTGACGCGAAGTCAGCCATTGTGGAAATGCGGAAGACAACACCGCTAGCACATCTAGCTCATGTTTGCCCCACTTATCGGAAAAACGACGTCTTCCGTTACTTCCTTCTGCCATTGGTCCTCACGTATCGTTTCTTTTGTAGTTTCCTTCCATGCATAGAGAATCTGCGATTAATGTAAGACGCTAAATCCTCCACACACACTTTATCTATTTTAATGGTGTTTTGCTATACGTGTGGACATTTTTAAAAAAACTCATGATTTTTCTTATTTTATTATTTTCAAGGGTAAGAGAACCCTTGAAAACAAGCCATTTCACGCGCGACACGCCATAAATATTTTTTAATTCTCAAATTTCACACGCTATTTACACCCATTCATCTGGTTCAATACCCTGAGGCCCAACAAATTCCCCATTTGGAACGTAGCTTGGCTCTCCAGTATCTTCTAAAACAGCATCGGAGAACATAGAAACCTGATTACCAAATGTCCAATCACCACGAATAGTAACTGACTTTGCAGCAGCTAAAGCAGGAACCGAATAAGGGAATCTTTCGTTGAAATCATTGATATTTCGATAATAACGAGGATCGAGATCAATATCTGGGAATATGTAGTTGCCATCCTCCATCTCATAAGAATCAGTAAGATGGAATCTGTCTGAACGCATTATAAACAAATCATTAGTTGTCTTGACAGGCAAGAATCTCATTCTATCTACTTCTACACAAATAGCATCATTAAAAAGCGAAATTGCAGCACCCATCGCAGTTTCCAGCTGAATAACTTTCTCGCTTTTTTCATTTGTAGGATCAATAGTTTTTCTATTGCAAATCACAGGAAGAGGAAGAACTCCATTGTATTCTTCCAACTTTTTTTGTAATGCGTCAACGCGAACCCAAATATTATTTGTATTAAAATAGGGATGTTTCTTAATACTTTGAGCACTTCTTCGATCTTCTGGATGAACTTGAGTCATTTCTCGAAGCATCATTCTTCCAGTTTCGAGATCTCTAACAATATGACCACCTTTACGATCGGCTTGAGTACGCTTAGCAACCTCAATCATTATTGAAGCACCCGTGTTTTCAAAGTGCTGAGCAAGAGTACGAGAAGGTCTAGCGCCTAAATTATCTGAATTTGAAATAAATAAATATTCAATACCATTTTTCTTCAAAACGTTTAACAATCCTGATTCCCAAATTGTAGAGAAAATATCTCCATGACCTGGAGGACACCACTCTAACTCAGGATCTTCTGGATAAGAAACTGGCTCACAGGTTTCCTCTAGCAATTTCGGTTCTTGATGCTGAATAATTTCAACAGGAATGTTTTCTTGAGAAAATTTACGATTACGCTTCAGCACTTGTAATGTATCTTTAGATGTGCGGAAAGAGTTCATAAAAATAAGAGGTAAATCAACACCTAAGCGTTGGCGTGCTGTAAGAACCTGACCGATTATTATATCTATAAATCGCATTTGTCGAGCTTTGTGCCTACGGACAGGCAACAAAGATTTTGCGCACGACAATCCCATAGACGTTCCCAAACCACCATTAAGCTTAATAAACGCTGTTTTTGCAAAAGCGTTTACAGCTTTATCATGATCAATAGTCTCATAAATTTCGTGAAAATTTGGAACACTCTTAATAGGCTCTACAGTGTTTTCGCGAATAAATTCACCAGACTTATCATTAATCCACGAGTCATAAAGATGCGCAAATTGATTAATCGCAATCTCACTCATACCTTGTTCGCGCATCTTTGCAGCGGACAATTCAAAAGTGTCGCCCATTTAAGACAGCCTCCTTGTATGCATTATGTTTAATAGTTTATCTATTCAATCTATATGTTGCAAACAAGGTGAATGGATTTTATTACTAAAAATCAAAAAAATAGCACAACAGGCGGAATCAAACCCATTGCGCTATTATTCATAATTAATCTAAAAATTAGAATTAATCATGCTTTTTATTATTTTTATCTTGGTTAGTATTTTGACTATCATCTAAATTCTCGTCACCAGTTTCTAGATGATGCTCATCGTAGCCTTGCAAGTAACGAGTACGACGCCAATGGTGAATAGAAGCGTTTGTACCGCGGTGATGCACGTGGTACTTTCTAGGAGTTCCACCGTACGGAAGCTCTTTAACTTCCTTAGCAACAGCAATCTGATTCACGTTAGAAGGATCCATAATTGCGATTGGCGCAACAGGTTCTGGTTCAGTCGGAGCTGCCGTTCTGCTACTAAGCTTTGATGGGAGCCATTCAGCAAACCAAGAAAGCGCCCAGCAAATCAAGAAGTACACAACTGCAGCAACAGTCAAAGTTTGCAAAATATTAAAGTACATTGATCCAAGTCGTCTAGATTCTTGTAGCAAATCAGTGTACATAATTATGGAACCTAATGCAGTATCTTTTAACACAACAACAAGCTGAGTTACTGCTGCTGGGAGCATTGCGATGATAGCTTGTGGCATTTCGATTTGTGTTAAAGACTGATATTGAGATAGTCCAAGAGCTAAAGACGCTTCACGCTGACCGTTAGGAAGATTTCCAACGCCAGATCGAACTAGCTCTGCGACCACGGAACCGTTGTACAAAATCAAAGACAACACAACGGCCCAGTAAGACGCGCCACTTATTCCAGCAAACGCAAATCCTCTCCAAAGGAAGATCATAAGCAAAAGCACTGGCACAGCGCGGCAAAACTCAACTACAACGGCAGAAATGCTGCGAAGAAACAGGTTAGGCAATAGTCTTAAAAGACCAAATAAAAGTCCAAAAACTATCGATCCCACAACGGCAAGAAGTGAAGCTTTAAGAGTCATCCACAATCCTGGAAGATAAAAATCAGTCCACGCTTCCGATTCCACAGCTGGATTCCACAAATCCCACGAAAGCTGATTTTCGCCTTCGGGAGGATTGCTAAGTCTTAAAAGCAAAGCAATAACAATAAGTGCAAACACAACGCACGCAACAATATTTGCAATGCGAATCTTTTTTAAAGCCTTAGGCCCAGGCGCATCAAATAACAGAGATTTTTCTTGTTTTTTTGCCATTTTCATCACCTTCTAACCGCAAGCTTATTAGACAAATAAGTTGTGAAAATACCGATTGGAATAATCAACACAATGTATCCGCACGCAAAAATCAAAAAGATTGGAACAATCAAATCTGCATGCCTTTCAATCATCTCACTCATAAGAGTAGATGTTTCAGTTGCAACAGATGCAGCTGCAGCAACAGTGGAATTTTTAAGCAACGCAATAAAAGTGTTTCCAAGAGGTGCTACAGATCCGCAAAATGTTTGAGGCAAAATCACATTAAAAGCCGATTGGAAGAAGTTAAGTCCAAGCGCTCTACATGCTTCTGCCTGACCCAAAGGTACGGTATTTAAACCAGATCTTAAGGATTCGCAAACAAAAGCTGCAGTGTAGAAACTCAAGCCAGCAATTGCAAGCCAGAAGAAGTTTACGCTAAAAACAGTTGAAAAACCGAGCTTTAGCTGAGCATACACGCCAAGAACCATAAATACCATGATTATTGTTAGAGGCATATTCTTAAAGAACTCAACGTATGCGCTTGCAATAATTCGAAGCGAATGAATTGGGCAAATCCTCATCATAACTAGAATCACACCAAGAATCGTTGAAAAAAGCACGCTCCACAATGTGATTTCAATATTCACCAAGAATGCTCCTGGAATATTGTATGAAGTAAATAATTGCACAAAGTCTTGCATTTTACTCCTCCCCCTCATTTGGTACTGGCGGATTATACTTTGCGTTTGGCTTAAAACCAGTTCCGCGCATGTTATCGTCTAAAGCTCTTTTCCATGAACCATTTTTAATCATGTCTTTAAGAGCATTATTAATGCGCTTAGCTAGCTTCGTGTTTCCTTTTTTAATGCCAATGCCATAGTGCTCTTCAGTAAATGGCTTACTAACAAGCTTTAGTCTGCCTCTAGATGCTGTAGCAAGACCAGCGAGAATAATATCGTCTGTTGTAACAGCGTCTACGATTCCAGAGAATAATGCTGTTGCACATTCTGCATAGCCAGGCTGTTGCATAAGTTGAACTTTTGAAGAGTACTTCTCTTTAATAACTATTGCAGACGTAGAACCAGTTACTGAGCATAAACGCTTTCCGTCTAAATCGTCTGGACCGCTTACTTTATGCTCGTCTTTGCGAACTAATAAATCTTGACCTGCAATAAAGTATGGTCCAGCAAAAGAAACAGTGTTTTTTCTAGCATCTGTTATGGAATATGTTGCAACAATCATATCTACATCGCCATTTTGAAGCATTGCTTCACGCTGTTTTGAAGGCGATTCCTTCCAAACAATCCTATCTTCGGAGTAACCCAACTTTTTGGCAACGTACTTTGCAACGTCTACATCAAAACCAACGTAAGTTCCAGACTTTTTAAAGCCAAGACCAGGCTGATCAAACTTAATGCCAATGCGTATTACATCGTTGCGACTATTTTGACTGCAAGCGCTAAGTGGTAGAACGCAGCACAATGCGCAAATCATAGATAAAATTGCGCAATATGTATGTCTTAATCCCAGTTTGTAACGCTTACACTTAAGCGCAATATTGTGTAAATATTTCATAACTACCTCTTAAAGATTTAAAAAATCGCTATTAATGATTTAAAAACGAGTCAAATTAATGAGTCAAAATCTTTGAAAGGAAGTCTTTTGCTCTGTCTGTCTTTGGATTTTCAAAGAACTCTTCTGGTGTATTTTGCTCAAGAATTCTGCCATCTGCCATAAACACGATTTTGTCTGCAGCTTTACGTGCAAAGCCCATCTCGTGAGTAACGCAAATCATGGTCATTCCTTCTTTTGCAAGCTCAACCATAACATCAAGAACTTCGTTAACCATTTCTGGATCAAGCGCAGATGTAGGCTCATCAAAAAGCATAACCTTTGGATGCATTGCAAGCGCGCGAGCAATTGCCACTCGCTGCTGCTGACCTCCAGAAAGCTGAGAAGGCATTTTGTTAGCTTGATTATCAACACCAACTCTAGCAAGAAGATCCATTGCCAAACTTTCTGCTTCTTGCTGCTCCATATGACGAACCTTAATAGGAGCAAGCGTAACGTTTTCTAGAATCGTCTTGTTTGCAAAAAGATTAAAAGACTGGAACACCATTCCTACTTCTGCACGCAATGCGGCAAGTTCTTTTCCCTCTTGAGGAAGAGGCTTACCATCAATGCGAATGTCTCCAGAGTCAATAGTTTCAAGACGATTAATCGTCCTGCACATTGTTGACTTGCCAGAACCAGAAGGTCCAATAATAACAAGCACTTCGCCTTTATTAACAGTCAAGTTAATATCTTTTAAAACGTGAAGCTTACCGTAGTGTTTTTCAACATGGCTAAGTTCCACCAACGGCTGTGCTACTTTTTTTGTGTTGTTTAATTTAGTATACATAAAAAGGATTCTAATGTTCTTTTGTTACATGCGTTTATCGTAATAGTTACTTTTAAACGCTTATAAAGTTACGGAAAACAATAAAAATGATACCAAAATGTTAATTTTAGTTTAAAAATGCCGTTAAGTTCGGATTTCCTAATACAATCACACAACTTAACGGCATTTATTAGCAATATTTAAATTGTAAATTATTGCATTCTATTATATTTACGATTACTCGTCTTCTTCTGGATCGTAATCGACGCCAGTTTCAGCGCGCTGTTCGTCAGAAATTGGAGCAGGAGCGCCAGTTAGAGGGTCGCGTCCGCCGCCAGCCTTAGGGAAGGCGATTACGTCGCGAATCGAGCTTGCGCCTGCAAGAATTGCAGCAGTACGATCCCAGCCCAAAGCAATACCAGCGTGAGGTGGAGCACCGTACTTAAAGGCTTCAAGCAAGAAGCCGAACTTTTCTTCTGCTTCCGCTTTGTCGATTCCAAGAACATCGAGCACGCGATCTTGAATATCGTCGCGGTGAATACGAACGGAGCCACCGCCCATCTCGTTACCGTTGCACACGATATCGTAAGAATCGCTCATTGCATGCTCTGGATCTTTATCGAACTTATCAATCCAATCAGCAGATGGCATTGTAAATGGATGGTGCATAGAAGTCCACTTAGAATGGCCAACTGCAACATCATCATCGTCTGGATCATCTGTGCGCTTAAACAATGGGAAGTCAACAACCCAAGTAAACGCAAACTCGTCTGGGTGAAGCAATCCTGCGCGGCTAGCAAGCTCTACACGAACTGCACCAAGCAAAAGCTGAGAAGATTCACGGCTTCCTGCTGCAAAGAATACAGCATCGCCATCTTGCGCACCAACAGCTTCCTTAAGTCCTGCACGCTCTTCTTCGCTAAGATTCTTAGCAACAGGGCCTTTGAGCTCGCCATCTTCACCAAAGACTACATAAGCCAAGCCCTTAGCTCCACGCTGCTTAGCCCAATCCTGCCATGCGTCAAACTGACGACGAGGTGTATCTGCACCGCCCTTAAAGAGCACAGCGCCAACATAAGGAGCTTGGAACACGCGGAATGGAGTGTTCTTAAAGAAGTCAGTCAACTCAATAAGTGGGTTTCCAAAACGCAAATCAGGCTTGTCGGAACCGTACTTATCCATAGCTTCCTGCCAAGTGATTCGAGGCAAAGGAAGAGTAATCTCGTGACCAGCTTCCTTCCAAATAGCAGCAATAACGCGCTCTGCCATAGCCATAACATCTTCTTGGCTTGCAAAGCTCATTTCCATATCAAGCTGAGTGAACTCAGGCTGACGATCAGCACGGAAATCTTCATCACGATAGCAGCGAGCAAGCTGATAGTAGCGTTCAACGCCAGAAACCATGAGCAACTGCTTTAAAAGCTGAGGAGACTGTGGAAGCGCGTACCAAGATCCTGGAACCAAACGTGCTGGAACAACAAAATCGCGAGCGCCTTCTGGAGTGGACTTAATAAACGTTGGTGTTTCTACTTCTGTAAAGTCCATATCTTCCAAAGCGTGACGAGCTGCCTTAGCCATATCAGAGCGAAGCTTTAGATTACGCTGCATTGATGGGCGGCGCAAATCAAGATAACGATACTTCAAACGAACATCTTCGCTTGGAAGCTTGTTTTCAGACTCGTTTTCCAATGCTGTAGAAACCTGGAACGGTAACGCGTCGGACTTAGCGAGAATTGTTACTTTATTTGCAACAATTTCGATTTTTCCTGTTGCTAAATGATCATTTTCATTTCCATCTGGACGCAGGCGAACCTCACCAGTAACCTGAACAACAAATTCACTACGCAATGGTCGCGCAGTTTCCTCATCGTAAATAACAACCTGCACTAAGCCTGTGTTGTCACGAACATCTACGAAAGCGACGCCACCGTGATCACGGCGACGATCAACCCAACCAGCAATGGTTACGTTCTGTCCGACCAAGGTCTCAGTCACTTCAACGGCATGGTGTGTGCGATACGCCGTCTGGCTCATAAGTCCACTTCCTTGTTTAAATAATTTTGTTAATTTTTGTTTTGACTTTAATAGTTTACCGCATGAATCGCGCGTTCAAATATTGCAAAATATATTCTTAAAATATAAAGCAAATTATTGAGCGCAAGAAACAGTCTGCCGGGCATAAACAGTATCTGGTTGCCAAGACGTGACGTCTGCAGAAACTTGTTCCCCAGTAATAATATTCTTCACTTCATCATGGTTAGATTCAGAATCTGCGCTATCAGCTGGGAACCACACATAAGGAATACCTAACTTATCTGCATATTTTATCTGCTTACCAAGTTTTGCTGCACTTGGAGAAACATCAGCAGCAATTCCTCTAGAACGAAGCTTTCGAGCAATCTCGTTACAAGCAGACCTATCTTCCTCATTCCAAACTGCCACCAATACTGCAGCAGGAGAAACACGGGAAACAGTGGCACCAGCTGTGTGAAGCATATAAGAAAGTAAACGCGAAAGTCCTATAGAAAGACCTACGCCTGGATACTTTTTATTACCTTGAGAAACAAGATTGTCGTAGCGTCCGCCAGAGCAGATTGATCCAAGGGATTCAGCACCATTTAAGAATGTTTCGTACACGGAACCTGTGTAATAATCCAATCCTCGCGCAATCTTCAAATCTGCCACAACAGCACCTGGACGAATTTTTGCTGCATCGTCCACAATCATTGCAAGAGTTTCAACACCTTGTGAAGCTAAAGTGTACGATTCGTTATCTTCACTGCGAGAAATATCATGCTTATCGCATAATTCATCGAAACGAGACTTCAACTCATCTCCTGTTTCAGCAGTAAGTTCAGCCAATTCTAAGCATGCAGCAGCTTGTGAGTCCGTAGCTCCGCACTCTTTTACCAAAAGCTTAGCAACTTCTTCAGCGCCAATTTTGTCGAGTTTGTCGATTTCTCGAAGAACTCCCTCAATATCGCTTAAACCAATACCGCGATAAAAGCCTTCAGAAAGCTTACGATTATTGGCGTGAACAGTGGCTTTAGGTAATCCGAATTCGCGCAAACGCTCAAGTGCTTCTACCATGACAAGAGGAAGCTCCACTTCATAGTGAGACGGCAAATCACCATTTCCCACAACATCAATATCTGCTTGAACAAATTCACGGAAGCGTCCTTCTTGCGGACGTTCGCCGCGCCAAACTTTTTGCATCTGCCAGCGCTTAAAAGGAAAAGCTAAATCGCCAGTGTGTTCAACAACATAACGACTAAGAGGAACTGTTAAATCAAAATGCAAACCTATTCGATTTTCAACAGGAGTGTCGCTTTCATGCCCCACCTCTTGCAATCTAGACAAAAGATATATTTCTTTGCTAGTTTCGCCTTTTTTTAACAGACTTGAACCCTGCTCAACAGCACGAGTTTCAATGCCTATAAAACCATTTAATTCAAATACTTCCCGCAATGTGTCCATAACACGCTGTTCAACAGCGCGCTCACTAGGAAGCCACTCTGGAAAACCAGATATTGATGAGCCTTGTACCATGTCCACTATAATAGGTTATGTTGCGGAAAAATCATGGCTTACCGTCATACTTATTCGTAACACTGTTACCGTGCATTTGCTGTAAGGAGTCGACCCGTGACCGAACAGACTAAACCTGAAGAAACTACTAAACAAACTACCCCAAAGCCGCATGCGCCGTCGCCTGCAAACTTTGCTAACAAGGCTCGCGTTGTTGCTGCGGTTCCAACTATCTCGTATAGCGACGAAGATGTTAAAACCGCTAAAACCTTTGGGCGAGTTGATGAAAATGGAAACGTTTATGTTCGTGAAGGAGCTGACGAACGCGAAGTAGGTCAGTATTCTACTGGTACTCCAGAAGATGCTTTGACTTTCTACGTACATCGTTATCTTGACTTAAAGATTAAACTTGATCTCTTCGAAAAAAGACTTGAATCGTCTAATGTGAGACCTAAGGAAATTGATGAGACTTTAGCTACTTTAGAGGCGGATCTTAAGGAACCATCGGTAGTTGGAGACATCGCTGCTTTGAATGCTCGACACGCCGAATTGCAAGCTAAGGCTGCGTCTAAAAAAGAAGAACTTGCAAAAGCTCGCAAAGATGAATTAGATAAAGCTCTTAAAGAACGTACTGCTATTGTTGAACAGGCAGAAACATTAGTTGCTCAAATAGGTGATTCTACAAATTGGCGCTCGCTTTCAGATAAGCTTCGTTCCCTGTTTGACAAGTGGCAGCAACATCAGCGCACTACGATCCATCTCAATAAGGCGGATGCTGACGCTTTGTGGCAGCGATTTTCTAAAGCTCGTTCTGCTTTCACTCAAGCACGCAACGCTTGGGTTAAGGAGCGTGATACTGAAAGAAATACTGCTAAAGAAATTAAGGAAGCCATTATTGCTGAAGCTGAAAGCTTGAAGGAATCAACTAAATGGCGTGAAACTTCTATGAAGTTTAATGCTTTGATGGATCGCTGGAAGAAGGCTGGAAATGCTGGTCGTCAGCACGACGATGAGTTATGGGCTAAGTTCCGTGAAGCTGCAGACACATTCTATCATGCTCGTCAAGAAGATAGAGAAAAGATGAATGCTGGTGAAAAAGAAAATCTTTCCAAGAAGGAAGCTTTGCTTGTTAAGGCAGAAGCTCTTCTTCATGTTAAAGATGAAGAAGCAGCAAAAGCAGCTCGCAAAGCATTATCTGAGATTCAAGAAGAATGGGACAAGATTGGTTTTGTTCCACGCGAAGATATGCGCAGAATTGAATCCCGCTTAAATGATGTGGATAAGAAGATTAAGGCTGTTGAAGATGCTGCTTGGAAAGATGCTGACCCAGAGGCAGACGCTCGTAAGTCTAGTTTTGCTACGCAATTGAAGGCTCAGCTCGAGGAGCTTGATTCTAAAATTGCAAGTGAAAAAGATGCAAAGCGTAAGGCTAAGCTTCAGGCTGAAAAAGCTACAAAAGAACAATGGTTGAATGCTATTAAGTAATTAATCATTAATCATTTAAATATGGGGTTACTTAAAAATTAAGTAACCCCATATTTAATAGTTTTATTTAACAGTTTCCATTAAAGCTTTAGCAAGTTGAATAAAGGTGTTAGCTAATTGTGAATTAGCTAGGCTTCCATCCTTTTTAAGAACCGCAGGTCTGCCAGACTCTCCAATTTCTCTAATACTCGTATCTAATGGAATTTGTGCTAAAAGAGGCACATTCTTACCAAGAGCTTTACAAAGCTGGTCACTAACGCGTTTTCCGCCACCTGAACCAAAGATTTCCAAGCGCGCTCCATTATTTTCAAACCAACTCATATTTTCTACAACTCCACGCACATTAACTGGAATTTGCAACGCCATAAGACCTGCTCTAACGGCAACATCTGAAGCACTAGGCTGAGGAGTTGTAACAACCACAAGCTCCACATTAGGCAATGATTGAGCAACAGCCAGAGCCATATCTCCAGTTCCAGGCGCCAAATCTAAAAGAAGCACATCTGGGTCTGCCCACCAAACGTCGCAAAGAAACTGTTCAAGAGAACGTTGCAAGCGAGGACCACGCCACAAAATCGCACGATCTGTTCCAGCAAACATTCCAATAGAAATCAGTTTAACCCCCCAAGCTTCTACTGGCATAAGCATGCCATTCAAATTAGTAGGCTGACTTGTAACACCAAACATACGCGGTAGAGAAAATCCATAAACGTCTGCATCTATTGCTGCTGTTTTGTATCCAAGAGCCGCGAAAGTGGCTGCTAAATTGGCAGTTATGGAAGACTTTCCAACTCCCCCTTTTCCAGATGCTATAGCAAAAATTCTTGTTTTAACGCCATTTTTATTAAAAGGATTTTCTTTACGTTCCTCTTTCAAATCCGAAACAAGTTTTGCAAGCTTATCCTTACTCATAGCGCTTATATTTACGTGAGGAACAAGATTTGCATTAGGATATTTTTTTACAGCTGATTGAATTCTCTGTGTAATTACTTGTGCTAGAGGACAATCTGGAACAGTAAGTTCTATGCTTATAGTCACATCATAAGTTGGATAAGAATTATCAAAATCGCATGCACCAGTGACATTTTGTTTTCCACTTACGTGTATGCCAGTTACCATATTTAGTTCAGTAACTGAACGACCTAATTCTGGATCAATAACACTTCCTAATAGATCGTAAATGCGAGTTTCGAGTTCAATAGTGCTGCTCATTTTTAACTTTTACGATTCGTTCTTAAAATCAAGTTCGTATTTGCTATCTAGAGCAGATTCAATACTGCCAGTATTAAGCAAAATCTTAAATTGATTCTCATCTAGCATAGGTATACCAAGTTCTTCTGCTTTAGTGGCTTTAGAACCAGCATTTTCTCCTACAATAACGCAATACGTCTTTTTGCTAACAGAAGAGGCTGCTTTTCCTCCCCTAGAAGAAATAGCTTCTTTAGCTGAATCTCTGGTAAAACCTTCTAATGATCCTGTAACAACAACCGTTTTGCCACTAAGAGTCTGTTCGATACTGTCCGCATTAGAAGAGTCAGAAGATCCAACTACTCCAGCTTCATTCCATTTACGTAAAACTTCACTACGCCAATCTTGAGGATTCTTCGATTTTTCAAACCAATCGTATACAGCTTGAGCAATTTCTGGACCAACTCCATCAATTTGTGTTAAATCTTCAACAGATGCTTTAGAAATATTCTCAATTGAACCAAATCTTGCCGCTATTAGTCTTGCTGTAGGCGGACCAAGTCTACGAATAGACAAAGCCACTAGCACACGCCAAAGTGTTGCAGACTTACCCTTTTGAACTATTTCTTCTAACATTGCTCTTGTTGTTTCGCTTGGACGAGTGTATTCAGGAACACTCACTGTTTGAAGAACATTATTTTTACGAATTTTCTTTTCAACTAACCTTATTACATAAGCGTCAGAAGGAACTTCAAATATTGGGTAATCTGGATTTAAAGATTCCTTAAGCTCATCACTGTTGGAATCATCATTGGATTTTCTTCTTGTAGCTTCTAAAGGTCTAGTCCAGAATGCAGAAACCTGTCTCCACAATCCAGATCCGCCTATTTTTTTAGTTCTTTTCTTTAATTTTCCGTCTTTTCCTAATTCTTTCCATTCTTCAACAAGAGGTATTTCTTTCCAAACTTTAATATTTCGCAAATCGGCTGCAGTAATGTTAAAAATATCCGCTTCGCTTCTTATAACAGGTTCTTGAAATTTTGGAAGATCAAACACAGATTCTGGAATAGTTGGTTGCAAAGAAGAACCGCGCTGAACTACTATTTTGTCAATATCAGGATGATAGACCTCTGCAGTTGTAGGTCTAGAATCTTCTGGATTTGTTAAAGCTAGTGCAGAAGATTCTCCAAGATTTTCAATGTCGAATGCGTGCCTCGATGCAAGATTAATTATTCTCTCTGTTAATTGTGCTGGGCAGTTTTCTACATTTGGACAACGAATATCCTTGTCTCCCTCTTTAGCAGGTGCAAGCTTAGATCCGCATGATGGGCAATACTCTGGCATAACAAATTTGCGTAATTTGCTTTCATTCCCATCCCTATACTTTAGTACTGGACCAACTAATTCTGGTATAACATCGCCAGCTTTACGAACAACAACAGTATCGCCTATAAGCACACCTTTATGCTCAACTTCGTAAGGATTATGCAATGTTGTGCGCGATATTGTAGATCCTGCAACAGTTACTGGGTCCAAAACAGCAACAGGAGTGACTCTACCTGTTCTTCCTACTTGAACAACAATGTCTTTAAGAACAGTATTTACTTCTTCTGGAGGATACTTGTACGCAATTGCCCATCTTGGTGCTCTAGATGTAGACCCCAGTTCTCTTTGCAAAGCACGATCGTCTACTTTAACTACAATTCCATCTAAGGCATGAATAATAGAGTTTCTGTGTTCTCCATAGTATTCAATCATATCTTCTATTTGTTCAAAAGACGTAACTTTGCGAGTATAAGGAGATACGGGTATCCCCCATTTTTTATACAGCTCGTATGCGTCCGATTGATTAAACGATGTTTGCTTATGTGATTTATGCTCAGAATCATTTTTTACTGAATCTTTCCACTTTAAATCACCTAATCCATGCGCTATAAAGCTTAATCTTCTTGTTGCAGTGATTCTAGGATCCTTTTGTCTTAAAGACCCTGCAGCAGCGTTTCTTGGATTAGCAAAAGCAGGCTTTCCTAAATCTTCTTGCTCAATATTCAGCTTTCTAAAATCCGCCCATTTCATAAAAACTTCACCACGAATTTCCACAAATTCTGGAATATCGTCTGAATTTTCGCATTTAAGCTGAGTCGGTATTTCTTCGATTGTTCTTACATTCAGAGATATGTCTTCTCCAGTAACGCCATCTCCTCGAGTTAGCCCTTGTTCCAAAGTTCCATTTCTGTATATGAGATTTAACGCAAGTCCATCAATTTTTACTTCGCATGTCATTGGCAATGGCTTATTTTGGGGCCATTTTAAATCGCGAATAATGCTATCGTACCAAGATTTTAGCTCTCCTAATGAGAATACATCGTCTAAACTCATCATTCTTGATGGATGTTTAACTGACACAAAATCGTTCGAAAAAGTTCCACCAACTCTATGTGTTGGTGATTGAGGCGTATCTAATATTGGGAATGTAGATTCTAGTGAGCTTAAAACTCGCATTCTTGTGTCATAAGCAGCGTCAGAACTACTTGGTGAATCATCAACATAATAAGCTATCTGATCTGATTGAGCCCAAGCAGCTAATTTTGCCCATAATCTAGCAGCTTGCTCGCTTGTTAAAAGTGAAGGTTCTAGCTTAGATAATGCAATAGCGTCTACATCTGTTGGCTCTAATTTAGAAATCCAATCATTAAAATCTGTAGTTGAACTAAACTCGTGTGATGTGTTAGATGTATTGTTCTCGCCTGGCTCATGAACATTTTGGTTTTGATTATCGACTGTGCTAATGCTTGAAGATAATGAATCGTTGTTAACACTTGATTTATCAGTATTTAGCGAATCATCAAAATCGTCGAAAAGAGATAATTGTTCTCCAACTGCGTGTGACGACTTATCGCTATTAGACGCAATCATAAGCTTTCCCTTCAAAACCTTTTCATTATCCTATCTACCAGACAGGAGTCAATAACTGATTATAATTACTATTTAATAAGAGTTGTTTATGAGTTAAGCGAGCGCAAAAACTGCATTTGAACAACGTTATCTGATGAATTGTTGCTGAACAGCATTCTCGCTCTTGCAACGGAAAGCGTTCGTGCAATAACAAACATTCCCTCGTTTACTGTTATTTTTGCAGCTTCATCAATAATCTCATAAGCTTCAACATCTGGCCATTTTGGAACATTGTTTATTTTTAAAACTTCTTCTACTTGAGACATATCATTAGGAGCTGGAATGCACTGTGACTGCATACGGCTCAGTAATTCATCAAGCTCTATTTCAATAGACTCAATTTTTCCAGAAGATAAATTGTCTGCCATTTTATATGATGCTACAGCAAGAGGGAAATTATCTTGCATCCACTCTGCGTAAGCAAGTCTGTAATATATAAAAGCAGCGTCTTCTCTATCAAAGCATACTGGTAATGCGTTTAGACACACTGCTTCTACAGAAGTCCAATCTTCTTTCTCCGTAAGCTGTGAAGCTAACTTGAGATGAGAAATAACATATGTTGGAGCGTATGAAACCATTGTGTTTAAGTGTTTTAGTGCATCCTCATGCCTGCTGAGTTGAGTTAGTAAGTCTGCTAACTCCATATGCGCGTAAAAAAGACCATCTGGTATAAGTATCATACGTTCATTTTGGGTTGCAAATATTCGATTGTATACAACTCGCTCTGCGTAGGAATTAAAGTATCTTGGTACAACATCGTTGAAGGAAAACATGGAATCGAAATGTTTTACTGCATTTTCGTATTCTTCGATGGCATTTTCCAAGTCTCCACTCATAAATTGCTCATGAGCATGAAGTCTCATATTATAAATATCTTTTGAAACTTTAAAAGATATTTCGGGTATTTCTTTTTCGTCTATTAAAGCGCTTGTTATAAGATTTGCTTTCTCATTTAATTCTGGATCGTCAATACTTTCCACAATATCCATTGCCATACGAGCTTTTTCTGCATTAGATATCATTACTTCTGACGATATGTGATGAAAATCCGCAACAGCCTGTTGTAATAAATCTTCTCTTTGAATTGAAAGACCTTTAGAGTTGGTAGTAGCTAATGTTTTTTGAGATTTGATGTCAAAAATTACATCTGAAAACTCAGGTTCCTCCTGTGCTCCATGAGGAGAAAAACAACTATCTCTCAGATCAAAGCTTGGTTCAATCGGGTTTAATGCGCCTTCTTCATCTATTTTCATATTTGCGTTAAATTTTTTGTATGCGCCAAGAGGATTATTCAACCCATTTGCACGAATATGTTTTATAAAAGATTCACGATTGAATGTGACTGTCAATAAAGACTTTACAGTTGGGTATTTGCTAAAAGCATCCATAGGATTAGGTTCAATAGGATCTGATCCAATATCGTTCGTATTGCTATCACTAATCTCAGTATCACTGTAGCTATCACTAGAATTTATCGATTTGCTACTGGTGGCTTTATTACTACTATCAGGCACAGTCACTTCATCTTCGTGAAGAATAGTATGATTAGTGAAGTTTTGTAAATCTTGCACATTCGCTAGTCCGTTATTAACATCTCCATGAATATCTCCATCTTTAGGATCGCCTTTAGAACGAGCTGCCTCACGATTCATATTATTCAAAGCATTAATTGTTTGATTTAGGATTTTACTCATAGCATCATCTTGAGCAGCAACCATTTCTTCTAAGCCTATTGAATCTAATCTTATAGATACATTCTGTACTTCTTCACTTGTTCCAAATGCAAGGGTTGCCATGATTATTCCAAGTCGAAGATTGTAATCAGTTGTCATACGAGACTTATCTGCATTAGTTAAAGTAATCCATTTTTGGTTAGCAGAATCAAATCTTCTAGTCGGCATCATCGAACTGCCAGTTGCCATAAATGCTAATGCAACATTACCGTCTTCTAGATTAGAGCGAAAATCAGTATCAAACCTAAATGGTAAATAAAGACTTCTAATTAATCCAGATAATCTTTGCCTATAAGACCATTCGCAATTAGAAGATCCATCTGACTTGTAAATATAAAGGTCGTTAGATTTTTTTGCAGTATTCCACAAGTGCATTAATGGGCGAATATTGTCGTCTTGTAAAGGATTACCAAAACTATTCATATCCAATTCGCCGTTAGCACAAAACGCTGGATCTTCTATAAACGATAAATCTATTTCAGATATTTGACCAAAGTTTACAGAATTTTCCGTTAAATTACCGCCATTAGCGCAATTTTCTTCTAAACAACTACTAATGGACTGGAAACGGTTAATAGCACCTTCTATTCGCAATACTTTCAACGCAGCTTTTGCTTCTAAAGAATCATCCCATACTAGGAAATTAGCGTCTGAAACTTGCGACTTTTGCAAATGTAAGCGTTCTGCTCCATGAACAGCTTCAAGCGGACCACTATGTTCTAAAGCGCCAGAATCTAACATAAGATAAGCAAAATATTTTTCCATTGACGAAACACGCAAACCTGCTTTTTCCGCCACTTTTGAATCCATAATGCTTCTTCTAATAGCTCCAAGAGGGGCTTCCTTTGTAAGACGCCTAAAAATATTGCCAGATCCGAAACCGCTAAACGCTCTAGTTATATCTGGAATAAAGAACGATGCAAAGAAAGATGTTGAAATAGCATCGCAGTATGAAAGATTGCAACGGAGTCTGTCAGGAAGCAAAACTCTAGTTTCTTCAAGAGTATATGCTTCTTTTTTGTCATTAACTTTACGAATCCAAGATGATACCCATTGCATGCCTTCATCTTGTGATAGCTGAACAACTACATCTCCTCTTATAACAACTAAATCAGATTCACGATTATTTTTATTGATTGAATTTACTTTTTTACGCGCATGACTCGCATGAGTAATTTTCCTATCATCAACACCATAGAAACGTAACGAATCTTTAAGAGTCATAGAATTTTGTTCTACAAAAGATAACTCTGGTATTCTTTCCATCGTATCTTCAATAGAAATGTCATGTCCTGTATAAACACGACCTTCAAAATCTGCAACAGCAAGCTGACGAAAACGTTTGCAATCATCATTGAATAATCCAATAGCTATACCATGTTTTTTCCCAGAAAGTTTAATCCAACCTAACTTTACGTTTTTTGGCATCATTGGAAAATCTTTAAAAATATGCTTTTTAGAAAATATCCTAACTGGAATAGATTCTCTATTTTCCCACAATGTTTTAATGGTTTCCTGCACAATCTGCATACTATCATCTGCAATATCTGAGCGATTTTTTTCACTACTTTCGGCAGAATCTATTTTCTTGCTAGATTGCACTTCGTCTTGCATATTCCTCGTTCTTTCGTTTTAAAGCCAACTACTATTTTCGTAAAACCCGTAAAACTAAATATTTAAGTGATTTCCATACGTGTTGCATTTATTCTTACTCAAACATTTTAAGTATAGCTGATTATCGGTTCGAAAAACACAATTAGAAGTAGAATATGTTTTAACTCTTTTAGAACAAAATCAAATTATATTTCATTTCAATCTTGTTTTAATCTAACATGTGAATGCTTTAATTGCTTTTAAAGTTTAAAAATATAAATTTTATTAACTTCACTTATGCAAATTCACGCATGCACCAGAAATAATCTTAGCTAAACCGTCCATAATTTGATCCACTGGAGAAGCTGCTCTCCAGTTTAAATACAGCGAACGATATGGTTTTGGATCTTTAAACTCGCGAATTGTTAATCCTGATGGCTGAACAATTGGAGGAAGAATAGAAAGACGCGGAAGCAAAGTCACATCTTTACTTCCAACAACCATGTATCGTAAGGTTTCCAAAGACGTAGCATAAAATTCAGACTGTTTTGCACCAACTTTTTGACATACATCTATCATGCTTCTACGCATGCAATGACCATCTTCTAAAAGTAGCACTTTTTGGCTAGACAATTGCGAAACATCAATCGGAGTTTTTTCATGACCAAACTGCGAATTTGTAGAAGCAGCCAATAAAAAGTCCTCGTCAAAAATATGTTTTACTTTCAAAGAAGATTCATTTAATTGCTCGCTTAATATTGCGCCATCAATCTGACCACTATGCAACATTTCTACAAGGCTAGCAGACTTTTCTTCAACAAATCGAATATTAAAATTCGGCTTAACTTTACGCAAAACTGGCATTATTCTTGGCAAAAGATAAGGGCATAATGTTGGAAAAACGCCTAAAACTATAGTAGATGACCATGGGTCTTCTAATCGCCTTGCTGCTTGATAAATACTTGAAACGTCGGCATGAATACGCTTTGCATAATACACGACTTCTCTGCCTGCTGGAGTTAGAATTTGCTTTCCAGGAGTTCTTTCAATAAGACAAACTCCAAGCAAATCTTCTAACTTTTTAATTTGCGTAGACAACGTTGGTTGAGAAACGTGCATACGTTCAGCTGCTTTTGTAAAACTTTCCTCTTTTGCAAAAGCAATTAAGTATTCAAGTGATTTAATGTTCACGTAATCATCTTTCTTATTAAAAGTAGTAAGAATATAATATATATAAATTTTAAGTATCAAAAGCTTATGCGTTAAAAGTTAATCTAGTTTTACACATTTCTAATTAGATAGTCGAATGCACTAAGAGCCGCGTTTGCTCCAGATCCATATGCTGTAACAATTTGCTTATAAGGCTCATCTGTGCAATCGCCAGCAGCAAAAATGCCATGAACACTCGTGCACCCTTTTCTATCTGTTACTATTTCCGAACGATTATTTAAGCTTAGTTTGTTTGAAATCCATTTAGTATTTGGCATTAAACCAATTTGAACAAACACGCCGTCTGTGTGCAAAATTTTCTCACTATTTTCACCATTATTAGCATTGCGATCTTTATAACGTACTGCAATAACCTTTGTTCCGTCTCCTTCTATAGAACTAAGAGCAGCACCTGTTATTACAGTAGTATTAGAAAGATTATTTAGAGCATTAACTAATATTTGATCTGCTTTAAGCGTGTTCATATACTCGATTAGAGTAACGTGATTTGCAACACCTGCTAAGTCTATTGCAGCTTCGACTCCAGAATTTCCTCCGCCAACAACTACAACATTCTTATTTTTAAATAATGGACCATCGCAATGCGGGCAGAACGACACTCCCTTGTTTCTATATTCGTCTTCCCCAGGAATGCCAAGTGTTCTCCATGTAGCGCCTGTTGCAATAATCACTGCTTTAGCTTTTAAGCTTCCGCCAGATTTAGTACTAATTGTGTGCAATCCGTAAGATTCTTCAGCAATATCTAAAGATGTAGCCCAATCGGGAATAAATACGTCAATGTCATATTGAGCAATGTGGTTTGTTAAATCGTTAGCAAGCTTTGCGCCTGTTGTGTGCGTTTGCGAAATATGATTTTCAATGCTTTCTGTTTCAACAACTTGACCGCCTCTGTGGTCCATAATCATTGCTGTTTTAAGGCCTTTTCTAGCTGTGTAAATCGCTGCGGCGCTTGCAGCAGGGCCTCCACCTACAAGAATAACGTCGTACGGATTTTTGGCGTTCATTTTTTGCGCTAGTGAAGAATCGCCAGAAACCTTAGAATTGCTTGAATCGCTATTTTCCTCTTGACTTAAAAGAATCGCAACTAATTCGTCTATAGATGATCTTCCAGAAGAAATCATTTTTCCGTTTTCAAAAACTGCAGGAACACTCATTACGCCAAGAGAATCTACCTCGTCTTTAAAAGCGCTCCCTTCTACAGCAATATGTTTTACTTTAGGATTAATAATCGAAATTGTATTAAGCGATTGAACAACCTCTGGGCAATTAATGCAAGTAACAGACATGTATGTTGTAACTTCATGACTTCCAATGCTCAAAATTGCTTTGCGCTGACCATCGCTTATTTTGGGAGCGTAACCGCTTACTTGCAAAATCGCTAAAACTAAAGAGCTAAACTCGTGTCCAAGAGGTAAACCAGCAAAGCTTACAGACACATTAGTTTGTGGATTAAGTACTGCGAAACTTGGTTTGCGATTTACGCGACTTTTATCACCTTCTATAACAGTGATTTTGCTGCTTTGATCTGCTACTTCATTTAAAAGCTCAATAACTTTTTGAGAATTTTTACTACTATCAACATATGCAACAAGATTAATAGGATTAACCATTTTTGTTAGTAATCCAGCAAGTTGAGTAGTTAAGTTTGAATCCAATAAAGACATTATTTTCACTTTCTATTCTTAAGTAGCAGATCTTTAGCAGTAAATTAATTATTAGAAAATCAGACTTTTAAAAAATCAGATTTTCCCAACCAAGTCAATAGATGGAGCAAGTGTTTCTTCTCCCTGCTCCCACTTTGCTGGACATACTTCTCCTGGATGGGCTGCAATAAATTGAGCAGCTTTAACTTTGCGAAGCATCTCATCTGCATTTCTGCCGATTCCATCTGCTGTCATCTCGTAGAATTGAATATTTCCTTGAGGATCAACCAAGAATGTTGCACGGTGAGCTAAACCAGATTCCTCATTCAAAGCATTAAAGTTTTTAGAGAGCGCGCCGTTTGGATCTCCAAGCATTGTGTATTTTACTTTTGCAATAGCTTTAGAGTCATCGTGCCAAGCTTTGTGAACAAAATGAGTGTCTGTTGAAACAGAATAAACTTCTACGCCTAATTTTTGAAGATCTTCGTAGTGATTTGCAAGATCTTCAAGCTCTGTTGGGCACACAAACGAAAAGTCTGCTGGATAGAAGAAGAATATAGCCCACTTTCCAAGAACATCATTATCGCTTACTTCTACAAATTCCCCATTCTTATATCCGTTTACTTTAAACGGAAGAATATGCGTACCAATAAGGCTCATAACAACTCCAATCTTTAATTGTTTATTTAAAAAATTTTCATTTCTTGCAATTAGCAATATTTTGACCTATTTGCTAAATCTAATTATTTAGAATCAGAATTCAGCATTAAAATCATGATAGATTATTTATATCAAAAAGACTATATGTATAGACAACATCTATAGCGCTAGATGTCGTATATCAATAACTCTTTAATAAATTTATATTTTCATAAAACAAATATGACTAAAACAAACTAAAAAAAAATATAACAAAAGCAGAAGAAAAAAAAATGGAGCGGACAACGGGACTCGAACCCGCGGTCTCAACCTTGGCAAGGTTGCGCTTTACCAACTAAGCTATGTCCGCAAACAAAATGTCATAATAGCCTGATTTCTTTATAAATGCAAGTTATGAGTAAAAATAAAAATTTATAGTGATTTTTCTGCAATATACATGCAATTTTACGGAGTGTTGAATAAAAGAAAAATATTGATTACGATAATTATTATCATTAAGCCATAAATTTTTATAAAATTTTTCTTAAAATGTGATTTTTATCATGAAAAATCGTAAAAATAATGTAGAATAAAAGATAGCTTTTACCAAACAGGTAAAAGAAACCAAAAAGGTAATGTTTTTCAAAGATGAAGCATAGAACAAGGAGGTTTCTATGAAGGCTATTGTTGCAACCAAAGATAAGAAGGCTCAGGTTGTAGAGAAGGAACTCCGCCCATTGGAATTTGGTGAGGCCTTACTCGATATGGAGTGCTGCGGCGTATGCCACACCGATCTTCACGTTAAGAACCAAGATTTTGGCGATAAAACAGGCGTTGTTCTTGGACACGAAGGTATTGGCATTGTTAAGGAAGTTGGCCCTGGTGTTACAACATTAAAGCCAGGCGACCGTGCATCTGTAGCATGGTTCTTCAAGGGTTGCGGACATTGCGAATATTGCACCACAGGCAGAGAAACACTTTGCCGTAGCGTTTTGAACGCAGGATACACTGCCGATGGTGGCATGTCTCAAGAGTGCATCGTCGCAGCAGACTACGCAGTAAAGGTCCCAGAAGGCTTGGATCCAGCTCCTGCAAGCTCCATCACTTGCGCTGGCGTTACAACCTACAAGGCTATTAAGGAATCTGGCGTACATCCAGGCGAATGGCTTATTTTATTCGGTCTTGGCGGTCTTGGTAATCTTGCGTTGCAATATGCAAAGAACGTATTTGGTGCGCACGTAATCGCAGTAGATGTTAACGATGCTCAGCTTGAATTTGCTAAGGAATATGGCGCAGATTTGTGCGTGAACCCACTTAAGGAAAATGTTCCTGAATTTGCTATGAAGAAGGTAGGCGGCGCTCATGGCGCTGTCGTAACCGCTGTAAGCAAGGCTGCTTTTAACAGCGCAGTTGACTCTGTGCGAGCAGGCGGCACTGTTGCAGCTGTTGGTCTTCCACCAGAAGAAATGGAACTTAGCATTCCTCGCCTTGTTCTTGACGGAATCCGCTTGGTTGGTTCTCTTGTTGGAACTCGTAAGGATTTGGAAGAAGCGTTCCAGTTTGGTGCTGAAGGCAAGGTTCTTCCACAGTGCCATATGCGCAAGATGGAAGACATTAACGACATCTTCGACGAGATGCTCAGCGGTAAGATTCGCGGTCGAATGGTAATCGACCTCTCCCACTGAAAAAGAGATAAAATAAAAAAAAACTAAAAGCCACTTAGCAAATGCTAGGTGGCTTTTAGTTTATGTTTTAAGATGTTTTAAGACTTAATTTTTGTACACTATTTCAACGGAGGCATTGGCTTCCAATTAGGATCATGCAAAATTTTTCTGCTTGCAATCCAACCAGTAAAAAGCTTTTTAACACCACTTAAAATATGCTCACGATCTACAGCAACAAGCCTAATAAACTCTTTTGCAGCAGTTAATGCTGTTCCAAGAGCAAACATAAATGGTCGATAATCGCCATGAATCATAAAGTATCGCGCCATAAAACCACGATTTCGCATAATATGGTAACGATTCATGTCAGAAGTAGAATTTAGTTGACGAACGCCAGCAATATCCCAATTAGGAATATTACGAGTTCTACGAAGAATAACATCTTTTACAACAATCGGATTCGTAACTTTGCTAGCAAGGTATCCGTAAGTTGTGTCATCCCAATAAATAAAATAATGCGGATCTGGCAAACCGATTTTCTCTACAATATTGCGCTTAAACAATCCGCCTTCAAAGCACATAGTGTTCATAACGCAATACCCAGATGGTCCAAATGCTGCTGGAGCAATTGGATTAGGGATTCCAAGAGAAACAATAAATTTATATTGCCAATAAAAATCGCCACCGTCGTAGTCTAAACGGCTGCCTTGAATCACATCGTGGCTTTTAGTCCACTTTGAAAGACGTTCAATAGATTCTGGAACAGTTTCAACATCATCGTCCATAACCCAGAACCACTGCGCGCCAAGTTCATACGCTTTTTTAACACCAGCACTAAAACCGCCAGCTCCCCCAAGATTGCTGCTTTGAGGCGCGTAAACAACGCGGTTTGAATCGCCAAAATTATCCACGCTAGCAGAACCCCAGCGACGTGTAAGAACATCATCTAAATCTTGCACCATATCACGAGTTTTTTCACTCTTCTCATTGTCTACAACAACAATCCTCCATGGGCATTGATTTAATCGTTCAAAAGATTTAAACAGATTTTCAAGCAACTCCTGACGCTTATAAGTAACTACAACAACAGCAAGCTTATCAATAGTATTATCATTTATAACTTCGCTCATATTTTTAATATTACACTAGCATTGCCATCAATATTATTAATAAAATTCAAATTTTTTAGTACAAACTTCATTTTCAGATAAATGTTCATAGCATAAGATAAAAATAAAGTGTAGTTTCAGGGAAGGTGAAAATCCTTACTGGCGGTAACGAGGTAATTCTTGTATTAGTGAATTTTCTCGAAGCCCGCGAGCGGCAACGCGCTGCTGATTCGGTTAAAATCCGAAGCCAACGGTTAAAGTCCGGATGAAAGAAACGGAGGCTCTAATGAGCATTTCACGCGAAAATAATCATAAAACAAGCAATCACACAGCAAATAATAAAGTAGCAAATAATCACGCAACTTACTCTGGCACAAACTATTGGTCAAGCGAAAAAATTGCTAAATACGCGCTATTTGTTGCGCTCTCTATTGCTGTAAGCTTTATAGAATTTCCACTTATTCCAGACCTAAGCTACCTTAAATACGATCCTTCGGGAATTGTGTGTTTAATTGCAGGATTTGCATACGGACCATTCGCCGCTGCAATCGTAAGCGTGCTAGGATTTGCTCCACACTTCTTTACTAACCCGTTTGGCGCAATAATGGCAATATTGGTTTCAATGGGTGCGTCTGTTAGCGCTGCAATCGTCTACAAAAAAATTAGAACCAAAGAAGGCGCTATTATTTCGCTTATAGTTGGCTCTGTAGTTGCGATTGCTCTTGCAATAGTTGGAAATCTTATTATTACGCCATTTTATGCGCATATGAGCGTTGAACAAGTTGCCGCTCTTATAGTTCCAGCTCTGCTACCGTTTAATGCTATTAAGCTTGCGATTCATTGCGTAATAACTATGCTTGTTTATAAGCCTGTTTCAAAGCTTCTTAACTACAACAAATAGCAAACAAATAGCATTAGCCAAAATAGCATTAGTCAATTAAGTAAAAAGCAAGCTGATTATGCAAAGCAATAAAGTTATTCAAGATAAAACATGTTGCAAAGTCGAAAAAAGCAATACGGATTATTTTGCTAAAAAAGATAATGCTGTTTCTTTGCAAAAAGTTCGCTTTAGCTACGATGGCGGAAAAACTTGGATTCTAGACGGAATAGATCTTGAAATTGCATATGGTCAAAGAATCGCAATCATTGGCAAAAATGGTAGTGGAAAGTCCACGCTAGCTAAAATTATTGCAGGACTTTCTTCCCCAGATTCTGGAATTGTTACGCTATGCGGAATAAAAGTTTTTGAAGCAAACAATGTTGATTCAAAAGCTTACCAAAAAGCACGAGAATCTATTGGAGCATTGTTTCAAAGCCCAGAAGACCAAATCGTTACAACAGTTGTAGAAGACGATGTTGCTTTTGGGCTTGAAAACTTGTGCGCTTCTAAAGAATTTATGAAGCAAAATATAAGCAATGCTTTACGCGCTGTAAACATGGAAAATCACCGTTTTAGCGACCCGAGCAATATGAGTGGAGGTCAGCATCAGCGCGTTGCTATTGCATCGTCGATTGCTACAAAATCAAAACTTATTGTATTAGATGAGCCTACAAGCATGCTTGATTCTTGCGCAAAAGAAGATGTAAATAAGCTTTTTAACAAATTGCAAACGAGCGGCACAACAATCGTACAAGTTACGCATAAGATTAGCGAATGCAAAAATGCGGATCGAATATTGATGCTAGAAAATGGAAAATTGCGTGATGTAAGTTTATTGGAATTAGATGAATTTTTCACGGAAAAATCGCCAGCTGTTATTGAATCAAAAAGCATGACGGAAAATGCAAAAAAATCAAATACAGCAATTGAAATATCGAATTTAAATGTGAGCTATACAAATAGTCAAACTCCAATAATAAGAGACTATTCTCTAAGCGTAAAATCAGGCGAAATCGTTGCAATAATGGGAAAAAACGGGTGCGGAAAATCAACGCTCGCAAAAACAATATGCGCACTTATTAAATACGATTCTGGCTCCATTTGCGTAAACGGAATAAAAATTAGCGAAAAAACAAGCAAATCGCAAATGCGAGAAATTCGCAAAAACATTGGTTACGTTATGCAATTGCCAGAACAGCAACTTTTTGCACAAACTGTTTTTGAAGACGTAGCATACGGGCCAAAAAACTTTGGATTAGAAGGACGTGAATTACATTCCAGAGTATTGAACGCACTAAAATCATTGCATATTGAACACTTAGCACAAAAATCCCCATTCGAACTTTCTGGCGGACAGCAACGACTAGCAGCAATCGCAGGTGTTTTAGCTTGCAATCCAAAAATTTTGGTTTTAGACGAGCCTACAGCAGGATTAGATTTTGAGTATGCAAAAATCGTACTAAAAATTTTAAGCGATTTACACAATAAAGGCATAACAATTATTGTTATTACTCACGATCTAAACGAAGCAAAATCGCTTGGAGCGCGCATAGTTACGTTAGAATCGCGCAAAAAGAAGGAGATTCAAGAACACGCGCAAGACGAAAAGCTTGAAAATGCTAGCGAGAATGTTAACGAAAAGAAAAACGAAATCAAAAACAAGTCATTGCTAAGCTTATTCAATACGCGAATCATACTAATATCATGCTTAATTCTTATGTTTAGCGCGTTTAGTATTACAAACTTCTATCAACTAGGAATTCTTGCACTATCAACGCTTGCTCTAATATTTCTCGCTAGAATATCACCTATAAAATTATTGTTGTCATTGCATATGTTTATTGCAATATTCGTATTTTCTGGAATGTTTAATCTTCTAGTTGTGCATTCTGGAAGAGAAATTTTTAAAATTGGACCGCTATTAATAACAGATGATGGAATAAAGTTTGCAATACTTTTCGCTTCAAGATTTTCGCTTGTTATACTAATCGGATCAATAATTGTACTAACAATAAGCCAAACGCAGTTGACTGAAGCGTGCGCGTCTATTATTTCGCCTCTTAGAATCATAGGATTGCCAAGTCAAGAAATTGCTCTTATTATGAGCCTCGCTTTGCGATTTTTGCCGACTCTTGCAAAAGAAGCAGAATCTGTAGCTTTAGCTCAAATTGCAAGAGGCGGAAACATAAAAGACGGGTCTATAAAAAAGCGATTGCAAGCAATAACATCTCTTATAGTTCCAGGATTTGCAAGCGTGATTCGGCACGCAAACACACTGGGACTTGCGCTAGATTCTAGATGCTACGTTCCTGGAGCTAAGCGCACGCACTTACATACGGAGAAAATGCGCTTAAAAGACTTTGCACTTTTAATAATTACATTAGCTATTGTGTGCGGAATAATTTTTGCTGGAATATTTGTATAACTGATAACTGTAATATTTGCATATTGAGCGTATTAATCGTATTGAACGTATTGAACGCGGATTCTTAAGGTTAATGTATAATCCGATAAGCATTGAAAATTTAAGCGTTACAAGTAGATGATCAATAGTCGATAGTTGGTTGTCGATAATTGCGTTTGACAATATAGCGTTTTGACGTTTTAATGTTTTGAAAATTGACGTTTTAGCGTTTTACGCATGTTAAACGCGATTTGGAAGGAAAATAATGGCATTAACTAAAAAGCAGATTAAGCAATTGCGCGCGCTCGCTAACACTTTAAGCCCATTGCTTTACGTTGGAAAAAACGATATTAGCGATGCTGCTGTTAAGCAAGCGGATGAGACAATGCAATCTCATGAGCTTATGAAGTGCGCTGTACAAGATGGCTCTGGATTAAGCGCTAAAGAAGCTGCGCAGGAACTCGCAGAACATCTTGGTGCAGAAGTCGTGCAAGTAATTGGCAACCGTTTTGTGTTATTCCGCGTTTCAAATCGCGAAGATATTGACCACATTATGCTTGTTCATGAATAAAACTCTCTTAAAAAAAATAGTAATACTGTATTAAAAGGCTTCTTAGAATTGTAAGAAGCCTTTTAATTATTGACTTTAGTTATTGTCAGCAGATTTGTGGAGAATATTGCGGATTTGAGATAAACGTTGCGAAATCTCGTGCTCGTAGCCGCGATTATTTGGGTGATAATATTCGCGACCAACTAGCTCATCTGGCATATATTGTTGCGATGCCACAGCACCCGGATAATCGTGAGCATACTTGTACCCATCATGATTGCCCCAACTTTTCATCAAAGCAGTTGGCGCGTTACGCAAATGAAGAGGCACTTGACCGATATTTCCAGTATCAACGTCTTGCAAAGCCTTATTAATAGCGTTGTAGCTTGCGTTTGATTTTGGAGCAGTTGCTACAGCAATCACAGCTTCCGAAAGAATAATGCGCGCTTCTGGCATTCCGATTAAAGCAACTGCTTGAGCTGCAGCAACAGTTACTTGTAAAATTTGCGGCGCTGCCATACCAACTTCTTCGGCAGCAGCAATCATAATTCGCCTTGCAATAAAACGCGGGTCTTCACCAGCTCTAAGCATTCGCGCTAAATAATGCAAAGAAGCGTCAACATCACTTCCGCGCATTGATTTAATAAAAGCAGAAATAACATCGTAATGGTCATCGCCATCTTTGTCATAGCGAACTGTAGTAGTATCCATTACGTTAGAAACTACATCAGCAGTAATTACAGGCTTATTTTTACCATGCTGCAACGCAACATCTCCTGTTACAGCTCCTGCTGCCGCTTCTAGAATAGTAAGAGTTTTGCGAGCATCTCCCCCACTTAAACGAATAATTGAATCTATTGCGTCTTCGTCGATTTTAAGCTGATTATTAAGACCATTTTCGCTAGAAATTGCACGTTCTATCAGAGTGTGCAAATCTTCAACACTAAGAGACTCAAGTTTAACAACTACTGATCTGCTAAGTAGTGGCTTAATGATTGAAAAACTTGGATTTTCGGTAGTAGCTCCAATAAAAGTTACATCGCGATTTTCTACGCTTGGAAGCAAAGCATCTTGCTGTGATTTAGAAAAACGATGAACTTCGTCAATAAACAGAACTGTTTCTTGACCTTTACTAACTAAACGCTCATGCGCTCGATCTAACACAGCTCGAACATCTTTAACTCCAGAAGTTACAGCAGAAAGCTCTTCGAACACGCGACCAGACTGTCTAGCCACAATATAAGCAAGCGTAGTTTTACCAACTCCTGGAGGTCCAAACAACACAACAGAACTTGGAGATGTAAGAGAACCTTTAGATTGTGGATTTGCAAGCCTGCGCAAAGGCGAACCTTCTTTTAGCGCATGCGACTGCCCCAACACATCTTCAATACTGCTTGGGCGCATACGCACTGCCAACGGACGCGTAACATCGCTAGGTGCACTACTTGCGGAAAATAAATCTTTCTCCATGAATACCAGCTTACACTACATATAGAACAAACGTTCGATTGCATTCTGCATTCTGTGTTTTGCATTCTGTGCTCTGTTAGCACATTTTTAAGAATCACACGTGCGACACGCTGTAGTCAAAGAACACAACTTCGCCTGTATCTTGTGTGGAATCCAAATCAACAATTCCAGTAATAGCCCAATTATAGTCTCCGTCCGAATCGTCAATAATTTGCCGAACTTTCCACGAATGTTCACTCTTCTCAAGAGAATCATCCAAAATAAACAAGTCGCCACTTCTAGCCTTGGCATCGATACCAACATACTCGTGCTCATCGTAATAGTCGTCAAGCACATCATTCCACTCGTGAACACCGTAACCCCAAGCTTTGTCAAGCTCTCCTAAAGTATCCGCATCTTCCAAATCCATAAGCTGCACGCGACGGAACATTGCGTTTCTAATCAACACAATAAGTCCACGACGATCCTCAACTACAGACTCAGAAGTTCCAGGCGCAGCCATAGTTACAGCGCTAGCTTCAGCGTCCGACCCTCCAGCACTTTCCCACTCGTCAACAAGACTTGAATCAATAGATCGCACAACAAGACGAAGCCACGAAATAATATCACACAATTCTTCGTTCAGCATGTCTTCTGGCACAGTGCGAGCAAGCGAACGATAAGCGTCCGAAAGGTAACGAAGAAGCGTTCCTTCACTTCTAGCAATGCCATAGCGCGAAATATAGCCAGTAAAATCGGACGCTGTTTCAACCATGTCTCGAAGCACAGATTTAGGCTTAATCCAGTAGTCGTTTGCCCACGGAACATCTTTGCGATATTGCGCAAAAGCAGGCTCAAGCAAATCTTCAAGAGGCTTAGGGTAGCTAACTTCCACTAAGCGTTCCATGCGCTCCTCGTAATCAATGCCATCATCCTTCATGCCAGCCATTGCAGCATCGCGAGCCTTACGCTCTTGTGCGCGAAGCACAGGCTTAGGGTCATCTAAAGTTGCTTCAACCATAGAAATTACGTCAAGCGCATAGCTTGGAGATTCTGGGTCTAGAAGTTCCAAAGCTGCGAGTAAGAATGGAGAAAGCGGCTGATCTAGCGCAAAACCCTCTGGCATAGCAACATCAAGATCATAATCACAAGAACCATCCGAAAGCTCTCTGCATTCAATCACTTGAGTATCGAGCAAAGTTTGGAAAATATCGTTGCAACGCTCGAGTAATTTCTCTTTATCTTGCGGCTTTTGCGCACTATCTTCAATAAGTTTTTCAACGCGTGCTCTAGCATCCCCACCTTGTGTAACTTCGTTCAAAATCATTGAGTGCGTTACAACCATGTGAGGATTCAAAGTTTCTGGAGCGCTTTCAATAAGCTTAGTAAACGTTGGCTCGCCCCAAACTACAAAGCCTTCTGGAGCTTTCTTACGCTTAACTTTTTTAAGCTTCTTAGGATCATTTCCAGCTTTTGCAACAGCGCGCGCATTCTCAATCTCGAACTCTGGAGCTTCTGCAACTACTAAGCCCTCAGTATCGAATCCCATTCTGCCTGCACGTCCTGCAATTTGATGAAACTCGCGAGCACGAAGCTTTCTACTACGATTCCCATCAAATTTTGTAAGAGCTGTAAGAACAACCGAGTGAATTGGCACGTTAATACCAACTCCGAGAGTGTCTGTGCCACAAATAACGGGCAGCAATCCTTGCTGAGCTAACTGTTCGACAAGCCTACGGTAGCGCGGAAGCATACCAGCATGGTGTACGCCTACACCCGTGCGCAGTAGCCTTTGCAAAATTTTGCCGAAACCTGTAGTAAATTTAGTGCCTTTAATCGCTTGAGCAATTTTGTCTCGCTGATCTTTGCTAGAAACCCCCGTGCTTGCAAGCGCTTGAGCTGTTTCTAGAGCTGCATCTTGCGAAAAATGAACTACATAGATTGGCGTTAAACCCTTGTTAAATAAGAGTTCTACAGTTGTTGCAAGCGGCTTATCTGTGTACTCGTATTCGAGTGGGATTGGTCTTGGCGCATTAGCAATAATATCAACACTACGTTTTGTTGATTTTTCTAAACGTTCCGCAATATCCGTTACGTCTCCAAGAGTTGCGCTCATAAGTAAGAATTGCGTATTTGGAAGTGTAAGTAACGGAACTTGCCAAGCCCATCCGCGCTCTGGATCACCATAGTAGTGGAATTCGTCCATTGCAACGCAATCGACTTCAGCGTTTGCGCCTTCGCGTAAGGCTTGATTTGCTAAGATTTCTGCAGTGCAGCAGATTATTGGAGCGTCCGCGTTAATATGCGAATCTCCTGTAATCATGCCAACGTTGTCGCGCCCAAAAATCGCAACTAAATCGAAGAATTTTTCGGAAACAAGAGCTTTAATTGGCGCAGTATAGTAGGAGCGTCTGCCGGTAGCGAGCGCTGCAAAATGCATGCCGAGCGCTACTAGAGATTTTCCAGAACCGGTTGGAGTATTTAAGATAACATGGTCTCCTGCAAGCAAATCCATAACAGATTCTTCTTGATGCGGCCACAAATCTACATGCTTGTTATCTTTAACCCAATCAACAAATGCTTGAAAAATCTCGTCTTCGCTAGCATGATGCAAATCAAAAGCTAACTCGCCCAGACCAGCCATATTCCGCTCCTACTTTACTTAAGCTTTACTCGTGACTTTAATCGCACATTTATTTACTTGCGATTTTACTTGCGCTTCTTCTTATCTCGTACTTTTACAGAGATTTGAATAGGAGTTCCCTCAAATCCAAACTCTTCTCGAAGAGAACGCTCAATAAAGCGACGGTAACCGTGCTCTAAGAAGCCTGTTGCGAATATCACGAAACGCGGTGGGCGCGTAGAAGCCTGAGTAGCAAACAAGATTCTCGCTTGCTTTCCGCCTCGCAAAGGATGCGGATGAGCAGACTGAATACGACCTAAGAAAGCGTTGAGCTTGCCTGTAGGAATGCGCTTATCCCAGCTGTCTAAAGCTGTTCGCATAGCGCGCGCAAGACGATTCGTATGCCATCCTGTTTTTGCGGAGAGATTAACGCGCTCAGCCCAAGTTACGCGCTCAAACTCAGTTTTCCACAAGCGTTCCATGCGCTGTCTGGAAAATTCGTCCATCAAGTCCCACTTGTTAAACACAAGTACGATTGCTCGACCCGCGTCTACAGCCTGGCTCATAACTTTCAAATCCTGCTCTGCAATCGGCTGGGAAGAATCGAAAAGAATCAAAGCAAGTTCAGAACGCTCAATCGCAGCTTGCGTACGAAGTGAAGAATAGTATTCAGCACCAGTAAGCTTATGCTGCCTGCGCTTAATACCAGCAGTGTCAATAAACAGCCAGTCTTCTCCATCAACTCGCACAACCTCATCAACAGGGTCGCGAGTAGTTCCAGCCAAATCGTTTACAACAGAACGTTCTTCATGAGCTAAATGGTTCAAAAGCGAAGACTTACCAACGTTTGGACGCCCAACTAAAGCAACTCTGCGAAGTCCTTCTGGAGTCAAGAATCCTGAAGTTTTATTCGCTTTCTTCAAAGAGTTAAGAGCCGCGTCAAGCAAATCTCCAACGCCTCTGCCATGCATTGCAGAAATTCCGTAAGGCTCACCCATTCCGAGCTTCCAAAACTCTGCAGTTAAATACTCGCTTCTAGCGTCGTCAACCTTGTTAACTGCCAAAGTAATAGGCTTACCTGCAGCGCGAAGCATTGAAACAATACGCTCGTCTGTAGCAGTTAAACCAACTTGACCATCTACTAGGAAAATCACAGCATCGCTTAAACGCACTGCCACTTGCGCCTGTTGAGCAATAGAAGAATCAATGCCTTCAACATCTGCTTCCCAGCCGCCAGTGTCAACCAGCTTGAAGTTGGTTCCAGCCCACTCAGCGTCGTAACTTACGCGATCTCTAGTAACACCTGGAGTATCTTCTACAACAGCGACACGATGGCCCAAAATACGATTTACAAGCGTTGATTTTCCAACGTTTGGTCGACCTATAACGGCGATTACTCCAACAGCTTTTGTATCTTTCGATTCATCATCGCTTGCAAAATCACCACTAAGAAGCGCACGATCTTCATCATCAAGATCGTAGCCTTCAAGATTTGCAGCATAACGGTCGTACTCATCTTGCTCAATTGCATCGTCAACAATCTCTACAAGCGCGTCAAGAGTCTGCTCAAAAGTTAAATCAGAATTATCTAGAGTTGTAACACCGTCTGCAGCTTTAAGAAAATTCGTAACTTTAGCATCTTTAGCATCACGAGCGCGAATATCGTCTTCTTCAGATTCATTATTCTTAGATTCATTATTTTGCAAATTTTCTTGCGCAATATCCTGCTTATTTCTGCGAGCTTGACGCACTTCCTCACGAGCAGTAAGAAGCACTCGAACTTGAGCATTTGGAGCCACAACAGTAGTAATATCGCGGCCTTCTGCAACTATTCCCTCTCCGCCTGAGAAAGAATCTTCACTAGACTCTGAAGCAATATACGCGCGCTGAGCAGCAATAAGCATGCGTCGAACTGCAGGAATCGAAGAAACCGTAGACACGTGCGAAGAAACTTCGCTGGAACGCAATTCTTCGCTAATATCTTCACTATCAATTACGACTACAGGATTTTTTGGATCAACACTAAATTCAGCATGATCTTCCGTAAACAATGCTCCAACAGCTTCAACAATTTGATTCAAGCGTTTTGCATCTGCAGAATTCGTTGAATTTCCTTCTTCATCCAACTCAAGCTGCTTGCTTAAATCAATACCTTGCTTCAAGCACCACCAAGCAGCAGCTCGATACATTGCCCCCGTATCTAAATACGCAAAACCATAGTATTGCGCTAAAGCACGAGAAGTAGAAGATTTACCTACTCCTGCTGGTCCATCAATTGCTACGCAAATCACAGGCCAACCTCCTTAGAAAGCGAGCGCACTTCTGTTTGAGAAAGCACTCGATACGATCCAGCTTTTAAGTCCCCTAACTTAATAGGCCCAATTTGAGTACGCACAAGACGCTTTACAGGATATCCTACGGCTCCAAAAATCCTGCGCACAATGCGATTTTTGCCAGAGTGTAAAACAACTTTTACGATTGTTGCATCGTGATTTTGGTCGATTATTGCACAGCGATCGAGCTTAATCCAGCCGTCTTCCAGATTTACGCCTTGCGAAACTAGCCTGCGGCAAACCATTCCGTTGATCTTGCCTTCAACAGTTGCAATATACGTTTTCTCAACTTCATACTTTGGATGCATAACATGCTGGCTTAACTCACCATCGTTGGTCATTAAAATAAGACCTTCAGAATCGTAGTCCAAGCGTCCCATGTGGAAAATTCGCTCGTACTTATCTCCAACAATGTCTCTTAAAGTGAAGCGACCTTTTGGATCATCCATTGCGCTCAAAACTCTTTTAGGCTTATTAAGCGCGAGCGTTACAAGCTTGTGATTAAATTTCACTCTCGATCCGTCTACGCGTATTTTTTGTTTACTTGGATCTACTCGAGTTCCGAGTGTTGTTACAAGCTCATCATCTACTTCAACACGCCCATCTAAGATTATTTCTTCACACTTTCGGCGTGAACCAAATCCCGCTTCAGCAAGTAGCTTTTGCAGTCGAACAGCGTTTTTGGATTCTTGTTGCGCCTGATTGGCGCGGGAATATGCGTTTGGCATCGTTCTCCCAACGTGACCTTATTCGTATTCTTTTAATAAATTAGTAGCAAATTTTCATATTCTGCAATAAATACAGGAAATTACCACGTTTTTCTATGTTAGCGTATGGCATAGCCGTGATACTATAGCAAACGTTTGGTTGTGCTGTAAATAATAAAAACCAGCATAGCGGTGTACACAATTAACGTAAGGAATTGTTATGAACTACACTTCAAATGCAGATTGCTCTGTTTCTAAACAATCTTCTGCACTTAGAACTCCGCTCATTTTTAGAGTAGGAGCAGAATTCATTGCAAGCGCTTTTGCAATGTTCACTATCTACATGTTCTCATCTATTGTTACTGCAATGTATGGCGTAAATGTTCTTATGATTGCAGTAGGAACTGGCATTGCTTATGCTGCTGCTATTGGTATTGCATCTAAGTTTTCTGGCGGACATGTAAATCCTGCTATAACTATCGCATCTATGCTTACTGGCAGAACTCCTTATATTTCTGGAATTTTATACATTATTGCTCAGGTTCTTGGAGCTATCGCTGCAGCTGGAGTAACTGTTTTTGTTCTGCCACAAACAAAGATGGTTCCAGCTCACACTTGGTTTGCTCCTGTTGTTAATGGTTTTGAAAATGCTTCCATTTCTGCAAACCAACTTAAGAGTGTTAATGCATCTTTTGGCGTTATTACTGCTCTTCTTGTTGAAATTATTGCAGTTCTTGTTATTGTTGCAACAGCCATGACGTACATGAATGACAACGGCAGCACAAAATGCGGATACTCTACTCACATGGGCATTGCTTATGCCGCTGGAGCTTTCATTACTTATCAAATTACTGGAGCTGGTTTAAACCCTGCCCGTTCTACTGGCATTGCTATTCTTGCTCAATCGCAAAAGTTATCTGTCTCACCATTGAGTCAACTTTGGGTATTTTGGATTGCACCTGTTTTTGCCGCTGCGCTCGTAGGATTTGTCATGCTTATTTGCAAGCTTGCAACTTCTTCTTCAAATAATCAGAATCCTGTTGCTGCTGATTGCTCAAATCAAACTTCTCCTGTTCTACAGAATACTGTTCCTGTAGTTCCAGAACCTCCTGTTAACACAGAGTCTTCAGTAACCCCTTCTACGACTTTGGATTCTACTGGAAACGATAATGTTCCATTTAATCCTTTTAACAGAGATGATAAATAGAATTTCGTGAATTAAATCTATCGGATTCTACATTAAGAAAAAAATTGAAAAATACGTTATCAATAGTCCAATTCCTAGCGAAATGCTTATGAAAGAATCGAAGGCTACAGATCTAACCTTCCATGGACTTTTTTGAGTAAATATTAAGCGTATGATTCCAAGAACAATGGCTGTTGCGGCAATTATTACCGTGGCAGCCATTGTTTTACCCATAAACGCCAACACTGCGCTTACGCATACTATTGCTGCCACAATCCATTGCGCATACGGTTTTCCTTCTTTGACTTCCGAAACGTATATATGGTTTGATTTTTTTGCTAATTCAGATTCATTTACATTTAAAATGTTCTTTTGAATTTTTGATACATCGTCTTGTTTTTCATACCGATCATTAATTGTCATACTTGTATAATACATAAAAGACCTTAGAAAGTATACGAAAATACAATCCAAGGTCCTTTTTATAGAATACTTGTATTAATTAAAAAATTAATAAATATTTTATTATTCAGTTAAATACTATTTAGTGGAAGAAGTGCCTTGTACCAGTAGTGTACATTGTTACTCCAGCCGCACGCGCAGCTTCAAACACTTCCACATCTCTAATTGACCCTCCTGGCTGCACAATTGCTCGCACACCTGCGTCAATAAGGATTTGCGGACCATCAGCAAATGGGAAGAATGCATCCGAAGCCGCAACAGCTCCACGAGCACGCTCAACACCATCAGCAAGAGTATTAGCACGCTCAACAGCCAAGTGGCAAGAATCCACGCGATTAACCTGCCCCATGCCAATGCCAACAGTAGCATTATCGTGCGCAAGTAGAATTGCGTTAGACTTTACGCAACGAAGCGAGCGCCATGCAAACTCTAAGTCTCTCAAAGTATCAGTATCTGCAGCTTCTCCAGATACAAGAGTCCAATTTTGAGGATTATCGCCAAAATCATCAATCTTATCTGCGCTTTGTACCAATGCGCCACCATCAATAGGATGCACCTGCAAGCCCAAAACTGGAGGATTTGCAACCTTTAAGATTCGCAAATTCTTCTTCTTAGTGCGCAATAACTCCAAAGCCTCAGGCTCATAATCTGGAGCAATAATTACCTCTGTGAAAATTGGTCGAACACTTTCAGCCATTTCTAGTGTGACAGTTGAATTGCAAGCAATCACACCGCCGTAAGCACTTACAGGATCGCAAGCGTGAGCTTTCTTATGAGCAATAGCTGCAGTTGCACCTATTGCTAAGCCGCAAGGATTATTATGCTTGCATACTGCAACAGCGATTTGTGGGGCAAAATCCCATACTGCACGCCAAGCCGCATCCGCATCAACATAATTGTTGTAGCTCATCGGCTTTCCACCAAGAAGTTCAGCTTGAGCTAAACCTCCCTTATGCAATGGGTCAAGATAAAGCCCCGCCTGCTGATGTGGATTTTCACCATATCTAAGCTTGCGATTTAACTTCCACGTACGCGTATAATCAGTTGGAAGAATCAAATCCTCACTTGTTTTATCAACTGAATTTGCGTCTTCCTCAGACTTGGTCTTCATACTTTCTGTAATTGACCAAACTTCACTTGTCCACTGGCATATTGCAGCATCGTAAGAAGCCGTATGTTCAAATGCTTTATGCGCCAAGTATTCACGTTCTTCTAGGCTAAAACCTTCTCCAGATAACACTCTTTGGGCAAGAATATTATAATCTGCAGGGTCTGTAATAACAGCCACAGATTTATGATTTTTCGCGGCAGCGCGAACCATAGATGGTCCACCAATATCGATTTTCTCAATAATCTGAGCTTCGCTTCCACCGCTCATAACAGTGTTTACAAACGGATACAAATTCACTACAACAGCATCAAATGGCTCAATATTTAACTCTTTAAGCTGCTTTACATGATCAGGATTGCTCATATCTGCTAAAATCCCAGCGTGAATATGTGGATCGAGCGTCTTAACCCTACCATCTAAGCTTTCTGGGAAACCTGTTATATCAGATACTTCCGTAACCTTTACACCTAATTCTTGGAGTTTTGCAGCTGTTGAACCTGTTGAAACAACCTGAGTTCCGCACTTTTTAAAAGCGTCTGCCAGAGTTTCTAGCCCTTCTTTGCAAAATACTGATACAAGTACTCGCTTGATTGACCTTTTACCTGTGGTTATCAGCACATCTGCACTTGATTCTTGCGCGTGTATCTGTTGCACGGTGGTCTTCCTCCTTGATGTTGGACGAGGATTATTTTTTATTGACTTTCGAACTAACTGTTCTAGGTTTTCTAGTATCAGTTTTGTTCTCAAGCAAAGGTTGTTTTTTAGTAGATTTAACGCTTCGCGGCTGACTTATATTATCTGTTTCATTTTGACTAATTGAACAAGATGAACGCGTTTTTTCTTTTTTTGAAGACATATAATCAGCAGACTTTTCAGACATATTGTTTTCTTTAGGAGTTATTACTGACGTTTCACATGACTGTTCAACTGGTTTTGATTGCGATTTTATGTTCTGATTTTCTTTTGACTTTTCACTAATATTTTCAGATAACTTTTTGGAAAATATATTAAAATTCGACGGCTTAATGGAATCATATTTCTCAAAAATTTTAGAACTTAACGCACGAATAGAAATTATTATTGCGCACACAAATATAACGAGAATCCAGGCCAACCCAAAACCAAATACTGTTAAATGACCTAAAGCACGAACACTTCTACTTACATTTACACCAACATTGGATAAACGATATTTACCTAAATCACCGTTTGCGAACAAGAATAGTATACTCATAACGAGTATTACTAATATGCAAGTTGATACCAAAACTACAGCTGATTCCACAAAAGCAATAACGGTAGACTTCCAATCAAGTTTATCTTTATCGAAATGCAAACGAATATTACAAGACTTAGAATATAAGATCACAAATAACGCAAATACGCCGCATAAGGCAAAAACGATACCATTAACCAGAATCCTATAAAGTGAATCACCTATAGAGTCTGGGAATATGGCAAAGAATGGAACAGGAGGCAAAGACTTACGATTAACTGCATAAATTGTGAAATTAGCAACTGATCCTATAGCAAATCCTGAACCTGAAATCCATGATAATGCCCATAATGCAACGTTTGGAAGCCATACCAGACATGCAATTGTGGTTAAAATTCTTGAACCTAATTGCATTCCTAACTTTGAAAAAACTATCTCAACATTACTTGCTCCAACAATGGACCAAAAGATAATCGTTGATAATGCAATAATTGCATAAATTGACAACACGATTACGGTTGAATAAAGGCAAATTTTTATGCGTTTTAATATATGTTCAGGAACATTTTTTGTTATATTATTTTTGATTAATACAAACAATGAGCTGTATGGGAAAACAGCTATTAACTGTGCAAAAGCATATACACAAAAGCTTTTTAACAATATGACTGGTAACGAATCCAATAACTCAATATTAGTATTTTGAGATATAACTCCATTGATGAAAACCCAAACAAATAAACCAATACAATTTACTAGCGATCCACCTTTTAGTTTTCTCATCAGAATCGCAAGCATTGTAATTATAAGCGAAGTCAAACCAAGTGGAATAACTGTAAGAATAAAATCATCAAAGCCTAGACCAACTCCTTGCGCAAAAAGAAGAGCAGCCCACGTCATCGACATTGATGAATCGGAAAGATTACCAGTTCCTTCTTCTATAGAAATAACAAGAAGGGTTAGTGACATGAATAATCCAACAACTATTGCAAAAATCAAAGTCGCAATAGCGGGTATAGATATCCCCTTCAAAATGCTAATAAGAGAAGACTTCAGTTTTTTCATAACATCATCCTCCCTTATTAGCCGCTTGAAGTTAGATCTAAGTTGTTCGATTTTTTATGATTACACCTAAAAACAATATATGAATAAATGTAGCTGCCCAAGTACAACACAAGCTACTACTCATACACCACTTTTATGCAGGCATCGTCATTAAACTAGAGCATTTATAAGATTGCAACTCATTCATTCCGCTAATTCCTGTTAACTCCATTACAAAGCAGAATCCAGCAACAGTGCCCTGCGACCTTTCAACAAGTCGCGCAGCAGCTTTTGCAGTTCCTCCTGTAGCAATTAAATCGTCAACAATAAGAACACGCTGACCAGGCTTTATAAGATCTTTCTCAATCTCTATCTTAGCTTCCCCATATTCGAGAGAATATGATTCGCTTATGACTTCGGGAGGCAATTTACCTGCTTTTCTTACGGCAACAAAACCTTTATTGAGTCGAGCAGCCAAAGCTGGACCAAACAAAAATCCACGAGCCTCAAGTCCAGCAACTAAATCAAATGAATCTTTAGAAACTGGCAACGAATCTACTAATGAATCAATAAGAATTCGCATACCACGATTATCAGCAAAAACAGGAAGAAAATCGCGGAAAACAATCTTTGGATTTGGAAACCCTGGAATTGTTCTAATAAGAGATGCTAAATATTTAACATCCTCATCACTAACATTCTTCAAAGATTTTACTGTAATATCAGTTGTTGTCATAATCTTATTGTTCTTATCTCAGTTTTCTTTGACTTCACCAGTTTCACTGGATTCTTGAATCTGCACAGTTTCGCTAGATTCTTGAGATTCATCTTTATCAGATGCATCAACATCTTCCGAGTTATCAGCTTCATCGTCTTTGTCATAGCTGTTGAAATCTACACGAACATAAACTCTATTCACAGCTCTGAAAGACACACGAAGTAGACTACCTTCTGAATCTAGAACAATCTCTTCGTGATCAGAATCAACTACGACGACCTTACCGATAATTCCACCAATTGTTATAACTTCAACGCCTGGTTTCAAAGAATCATGGAAGGACTTCAACTCATTTTGACGCTTCTTCATATTACGAGATTGGAACCACATGATACCAACCATGGCAATTACGAGTACAATAAGCATGCCATACTGGCTAACAAATTGGGGCACAATAAACTCCTTATGTATCCAACCCTAAGACGGACAAAACACCGTCCAAAACACTTATTTTATGTTATCTATCTGACATTATCAGGCGCTTTAAGACCTAAGTGTTGCCAAGCTTTTTCAGTGGCAACACGACCTTTAGGAGTCCTAATAAGGAACCCTTCACGCACTAAATATGGCTCACAAACGGTTTCTACAGTTTCTGCCTCTTCTCCAACCATTGCAGCCAAATTATTAAGCCCAACTGGACCACCATTAAATTGATTCACAATAGCTTTCAAAACCGCAATATCTAGACGGTCAAGACCTTGAGTATCAATCTGATACAACGATAAGGCTTCTATTACAGACTCGCGATTTACATCTTTAAGATTATGCACAACTGCCCAATCGCGTACGCGTCTTAACAGTCGATTTGCGATTCTAGGCGTTCCTCTGGAACGAATAGCAAGTTCTTTAGCTGCTTGATCAACAAGATGAACACCAAGAAGAACAGATGAACGTTCAATCAGTTTTTCCAACTCATCGTGAGGATAAAAATCCAAGTGAGCCGTAAAACCAAAACGTGCTCTAAGCGGAGAAGGAAGCATACCTTCGCGCGTAGTAGCACCAACCACAGTAAAATGCGGCAATGTAAGAGGTATAGAAGACGCCCCTGGTCCTTTGCCAACCATAACATCAACTCGGAAATCTTCCATAGCGATATAAAGCAACTCTTCTGCAGCTCGAGGCAAACGATGAATCTCATCAATAAACAGTACTTCACCAGTATCAAGAGAACTCAAAATTGATGCTAAATCACCAGCATGTTGAATAGCAGGACCAGACGTAACTCTAATAGATACGCCTAACTCATTAGCAACAATCATTGCTAATGTTGTTTTTCCAAGCCCAGGAGGACCTGCAAGCAACATGTGATCTGGAGGAACATCACGCAATCTTGCAGCATCCAAAAAAAGTTGTAACTGCGCCTTTAAAAGAGGCTGTCCAATAAATCCATCTAGAGCATGAGGTCTTAATTCTTCATCGCTAATCTGTTCATTTCCTATAGGAGATGATGAAACAATTCTTAATGAATCTTCGGATACGCCAGTATTTAAAGCTTGTACGTCGATTCCTTCATCCAAACTCATGAATCATCACCTGCCTCTATCTAACGCTGCCAATGCCATACGCAAAACATTAGGCATATCTGAATCACTGATTGGCAGAGCAATTTTTTCACTATTACACACGTTTTCAACCGCTCTTTGAGCATCTGACTGCTTCCACCCTAAAGACATAAGTCCATCGACAACCTTGCTGATGACAGATTCATCAAATTCCTTTTTATAAGATTTTGAATCTTTAGAAGTATCATCTTCATTTAATTGAGATACGTCAATAGAGCCTTTAAGCTCGAGGATAATTTTTTGAGCACCCTTTTTACCTAATCCTGGAGCAGAAGACAATGCGGTGATATCGCCATATGCAATAGCCTGCAATAAACGATTCACATTTAAAGTGGAAAGTAAAGAAAGAGCAACTTTAGGACCAACACCACTAACTTTCTGCTGAATTTGAAGAAAAATACGCTTGGCAGGCATACTTGTAAAACCATACAAAGTAACAGCATCTTGACTTACTTGTAAAGACGTATAAACCTTAACATCTTGACCTTCATGCAGCGCAGCCAAATCAGAGGATGGCATATAAACTTCATAGCCAACACCACTAACACAGATAAGCGCACATCGAGAATCAACTGATTCAATAACGCCGCTAAGCATACCAATCATCAGCGCTCACCTTTCTAGATAAATAGAACATCTGTTCTATAAAACATACTACATGTCACGTCCGACAGAAGAATGTCTGCTAGCAGAACGCAAAGAAGCAGCCCACTTTCGTTGAGCCTCAGTTAAATGTTGCTCTCGCTCTCCTCCTTGCAAAGCCCCTGCTGGGCGAAGCGCGTGACAAATCGCTTGAGCCAAGGCATCAGCTGCATCTGCAGGAGTCGGTAAAACATTAAGATTTAAAAGACGCGCAACCATGCGCTCTACCTGAGTTTTATCCGCCTTTCCATTTCCAGCAACAGCGAGTTTAACCTCTGTAGGAGTATGCAAAGCTACAGGAATACCTCTCTGAGCAGCAGCCAACATTGCAACACCTGCAACTTGAGCAGTACCAAGAACAGTGTTTCGATTTTCTTGAGCAAAAACACGCTCAATCGAAATAGTATCTGGCGAAAACCTTTCGATTTTCTCCACCAGTCCATTGTAAATTTCGAGCAATCTTAAATCTTGAGAAGTCTTAGGATCACTTCTTAATACATCGACGTGAATAAAAGAAAGCCGACGAGAAACGCCGGCTTCAATCACGCCGACCCCGCAGCGAGTAAGCCCGGGATCAACGCCCAAAATCATCATAGGAAACTATTCTGCTTCCTCAAGCTGAGCCATAACCTCATCTGAAGCAGTCCAGTTGCTGTAAATATTCTGAACATCGTCCAAATCGTCGAGATTGTCAATCAAACGAGACACTTTCTGAGCATCTTCAAAGCTCAATTCAACCTCATTGTTTGGATGCATAACGATTTCTGCGGAATCATAGTCGAAACCAGCATCTTGCAAAGCCTTACGAACAGTTACCAAATCGCTAGAATCAGTGTATACGGAATACACATCACCGTCGTCAGCAACATCTTCAGCGCCAGCTTCTGCAGCAATATCAAAAAGCTTGCTATAGTCAACGCCTTCGCTAGGAACCTCAATCAAGCCCTTACGCTCAAAGTTGAAGCTAACAGAACCGCTTGTAGCCAAAGAACCATTGCCCTTTGTAAGAGTGGAGCGAACGTCTGCTGCAGCGCGGTTGCGATTATCAGTAAGGCACTCAATAATCAATCCAACACCTGCTGGAGCATAGCCTTCGTAAACAATCTCTTCGTAGTTTGCGCCGCCTGCTTCTTCACCAGAACCACGCTTAACAGCGCGCTTAATATTATCTGCTGGCATAGAAGCTTTTTTAGCCTTAACGATTGCATCGTACAAAGTTGGGTTACCATCAGGGTCTCCACCACCAAGACGAGCAGCGATTTCAATATTCTTAATAAGCTTGGCGAAAAGCTTGCCGCGCTTAGCGTCAATAGCGGCTTTCTTATGCTTTGTGGTCGCCCACTTGGAATGACCTGACATGATACTCCTAAAAAGTGTACGGTTACGTAAACGTGATGATTTTAATGCTCTTTAGCGACAAATCGTCATGCGCTAGTATTTTTAAGCAAATTTTTAACTTCAAAAATCCTCTGTATAACGGTTATGATACCACCAATACAAAGGATAAACATGGCTAAACTAAGCCATAAAAGCCAGTCAGTTAATCCACTTAATCCCATTGAAATCAATATAATAGCCACTCTGTCTGCTCTAGTAATCAAACCTTTTTTAGCTTCCACCCCAACGGACTCACCTCTTGCTCTAGCATATGACGTTACAAAAGCAGCCATAATTGCTATTAGCGAACAAATCAATCCGCAATATTTTATAAAACCATTAACATATTCTGGCAAATATAAACATATGTTGATATTTTTAGCACGATATAAGCAAATACAAACACACAAAAATAGAGACCAATCAGCGATTCTATCTAAAGTAGAATCCAAAAACGCACCAAATTTCGTTCCACCATTTTGATTAGTTAAAGCAGCGACTGAACCATCCAAAGCATCTGCAAGGACAAAAATCGTAAGCAAAATTGTACCGAATAAAAGCCAGCCAGTCATAGAAACAAAAATTGAGGTTACTACAACAGCCAAAGTACCGAAAACAGTAATGCCATTTGCTGTACAGCCAAATTTTACAAGCAGCTTAGCAATAGGCGCAATAACACGCTTGAATCCACCTCTTAAAGATTCCAACATATCTAATAAAACGCCTTCCTAGATTAAACAAGCTACTCATACACACACTATCAACAAACTATGTTAATAAAAAACGCCGCTTAAAATTAAGCGGCGCAATTTCTAGCTCCCTCACCTGGATTCGAACCAAGACAAAGGGTTCCAAAGACCCGTGTGCTGCCATTACACCATGAGGGAACGGCGGAAAAAACCGCCAAGTCACTATTATGCCATAACAATTGACATCGTCAAGTTTGGCGTGGCGAAATAGGATTTATGCAAAGAAGAACCCCTTGCCATGATGCTCTGGATAAGTGTCAAACAGCTTTGCAACAGACCCATCTTCAAACACAGCTTTAATAGCACTTGCCAAAAGTGGGGCAATTGAAAGAACAGTTAACCCATCCCAACGCTTTTCTTCTGGAATTGGAACAGTATCCGTTAACACCACTTCCCTAGCTCCGCAATTCTTTAAACGTTCAACTGCAGGACCAGAAAGCACTCCGTGAGTTGCAACAACCGTAACAGACTTTGCACCAGCGTCCTTAAGAACATTACAAGCGCCTGCAATTGTTCCAGCAGTGTCAATTAAATCATCAACCATAACACAATCACGCCCAGCAACATCACCAACAACACGATTTGCTACAGCCTGATTTGGACGAGTAATATCTCTAGTCTTATGAACAAAAGCCAATGGACCTCCGCCTAAACGTTGCGCCCACTGTTCTGCAACTCGGATTCGACCTGCGTCTGGCGAAACAACGGTAACGTTTCCTAAATCTTCGCTGAAACGATCTCGAACGTAATCAACCAGCACTGGCATAGCAATCAAATGGTCTACAGGACCATCGAAGAATCCTTGCGATTGTGCCGCATGCAAGTCAACGCTCATGATTCGATCTGCGCCTGCTGTTTTAAGCAAATCAAACATCAAGCGGCAAGAAATAGGCTCACGACCGCGATGCTTTTTATCTTGTCTAGAATATCCAAGCAACGGGCACACAGCGGTAATAGAACGAGCAGACGCGCGCTTTAATGCGTCGATCATAATTAACTGTTCCATAATGGACTTGTTAACAGGGTCACTATGACTTTGCAACACAAACACGTCTGTTCCTCGCACAGACTGAGTGTAACGAACATACATCTCGCCATTAGCAAAATCATATGCTGTTGTTTCCAATACTTCTATACCAAGCTGATTTGCAACATCTCGAGCAAGCTTCGGATGCGCGCGACCAGTTACGAGAACAAGGTTTTTATCTGGCTTTCCTTCAAGGACGATGCTCACCATATCTCCAAACGCTAGTTCACTAACAGCCCACAAAAAACGGACTGTGATTAATACTATCTATTTGCGCAGACTATAATCATTAAGCCGTTTCATACACAACAAATCATTGCAAAAGATTCCAAATAATCACAAATCGCGTCTGTATAAACCATGCTTAACAATGTATTGAACAACTCCATCTGGAACCAAATACCATACAGGCTCCCCGTGCTCAGCTCGCTTACGAACATCAGTAGAAGAAATTGCTAGTGCTGGGATTTCCAAAATGTCAACTGGGAAACGATGACTGTGACAATTAATCATATCGTCACAAGAATCCGCTGAATACACATGAGCCTCAATTTGAGTAAACTTTTCTGGACTAGAATACCCAGGACGAGTAACAGCCACAAATCTAGCCAAATTCCACAGTTCTCTAGCATCTTTCCATTGCATAATCTCCGCAATAGCATCCGCGCCTGTAATAAAGAAAAGTTCAGCATCTGGATGCTGAGATCGAATATCGCGAAGCGTATCAATTGTATAAGTAACACCTGGTCTATCAATATCCACTCTGGAAACTGTGAACTTGGGATTAGAAGCAGTTGCAATCACAGTCATCAAATATCGATCTTCTGCGTTAGTAACCTTCTTATCAAGTTTAAAAACAGGCTTTCCTGTAGGAACAAAAATAACTTCGTCTAGATCATAAACCCATGCAACTTCAGAAGCTGCTACCAAGTGGCCGTTGTGAATAGGGTCAAAAGTGCCGCCCATGATCCCTATTCGTTGGCGCTGATGAACATTACCTCTAGCAGATTGACGGTGTTTAACAACACCTACCACAACAGGCGGCGCAGCCTCAGTGCCATTAAAAGACCCTTGGAACAAGTCAGACATTCTGCGCTCTTCAGAAAAATCTTTTACTTCTGACTTAATACTATTTTGGGAATCAACTTTAGAGTTGTTTAGATTATTTTGCATTAATTCATTTCCACATTTTGTTCAAAATACACAAAATCAAGCATCATGATTATTTTGCACCATCAAGCAAATCAGCAGCATCATCTGCCTTAGCTTCACCGATAACGCTAGAGGCAACGTTCGCCTTATCAGGATTAATATTGCCCATTTCCTCATTCCACTCATCTTGAACAACCCGTTTAATCTCCTCAAATGTTGGAAGAGGAAAATCAGGCTGGAAAATACTTCTAATCTTTGCAACAGATTCTGTAATCTTAATAAGAATATCTGCCATATTATCTACTTCACCGCAACGCTCAAGATTACTGAATTGAGATATATTATCTTCCATTTTTCTCAAATTCTTATTAATCTCATCTAAAGCAGCATTATCCTGAGGCTTGAAAATAGTACGATTATCCCTATCTGGCCAACCCATTAATATTGCATCAGCATATTCAAGAGAAGATCTTTGAGATGCAGACGCAATACCATCTTCAATTTGCACTAAAAACACATAGCGAACTATGGATAAACGCTCAGCGGAAATATCTAAAGCATCTAAAACATTGAAATCAGACACACCATATGATTCGCTTTTCGCGTATACAATATCTGATTTAGTTGATTCCTGTGTATTTGGCATACTCATAACCTTACTCTTAATACCTTATTATCTGTCACAATTTATAACATCAAGCTCTTATTTGACCATCTCCATAACCAATCCACTTTGTGGTTGTCATTTCTCTCAAACCCATCGGACCCCTGGCATGTAATTTTTGAGTAGAAATGCCAAGCTCAGCTCCAAAACCAAATTCGCCGCCATCCGTAAATCTTGTTGAAGCATTTACCATAACAACAGCTGAGTCTACAGATGACACAAAATTATTGATTGTTAAATAATCTTCAGAAATAATCGTCTCAGTATGCCCCGTTGAATACTTTGTAATATGATTCGCAGCATCCTCAACATCTTTTACAATCTTTACTCCTATTTGCAAAGACAAATATTCACGATTCCAATCATCATCATTTGCATGTTCTAACTGCAAACCATTGATATTTGAATCGAATAGAATATTGTAGGATTTTTCATCAGCATGAATCAAAACATTATGTTTAGCTAACTCGCTTGCAATTCTTGGCAGAAAATCTTTAGCAATATCTTGATTTACAAGCAATTTTTCTGCAGCATTACAAACTCCAACTCTTTGAGTTTTTGCATTTACAATAATTTGTATCGCTTTTTCAAAATCTGCTGTTTTATCCACGTAAATATGAACATTTCCAGCTCCAGTTTCTATAACTGGAACTGTTGACTCTTTAACAACTGCAGCGATTAGATTTGCACTTCCTCTAGGAACAAGAACATCAATATGACCATGAGCATGCATCATTGACGTTGCTCCACTTCTTCCAAGATCATCAACAGATTCTATAAGATTTCCACTTACACCAAAATCTTTTAATACTTGCTTGATTACAGAAATTGTCGCATGGTTCGTGCGCTCAGCTGCACTACCGCCTCTTAAAATTACAGCATTTGAAGATTTTATGCACAAAGATGCAACGTCAACAGTCACATTTGGTCTAGCTTCGTAAATAATTCCCATTACGCCTATTGGCACTCTTACTTGAGAAAGCCTAAGACCATTTTCTAGCGTGTATCCACGAACAACTTCTCCAACAGGATCTTGTAATTGCGCTATTTTTCTAATACTTTTTGCAGATTGGAATATTCTTTCTTCATCAAATTTAAGTCTGTCTAGTTTTCCAGCATCCATACCATTTTTTTGAGCTTTTTCTAAGTCTTGCTTATTTGCTTCTTCAATAAATTCTGCATTATTTTCAATAGAATCAGCAATAGCATTTAGAAGATTATTTTTAAAATTGGTATTAGCTTTAGCAAATTCACGCTGTGCTATTCGCGAAGCATCCGCTCTAGAAAAAACAATAGAATCTATAGAGTCCCCATAATCTTTAGACATATTGTTTTGTGCATTACTATGCGTTTCATCTAACTTTGTATCAAGATTAATCATATTGAACATATTAGCAATAGCAGTACTTAGGCTCCACCTCTTCAGGTAACATGTATACCAATTAGCACGAATGGAGGAATCATGGCAGAAAACACTACGAATACAGTTATGTTTCACAGCACTAGGTCAAACTCTAAAACCTATACATCGAAGCAAGCTATTCGTAGAGGAATAGCAGATGATGGTGGCTTGTTTGTTACGGATTGCCTTGGTGAAACTCGTTATGATATTTCTAATCTTTCTGGGAAAACTTATAAACATATTGCTAAAGACGTTCTTCAAATTCTCCTTCCAGATTTTACGTCTAGCGAGCTTGATGAGTGCGTTGAAAATGCTTATGGAAGTCAGTGGGAAGATAGTGAAATTACTCCTCTAAAGACTCTTGGAAATAATAATGATTTTGTTCTAGAGCTTTTCCACGGTCCTACATGTGCTTTTAAAGATGTTGCTTTGCAGATTTTGCCGCAATTCATTAGTCACACAAAAAATGTATCTGATTCTAATAAAAATGTTATGATTCTTACCGCCACTTCGGGAGATACAGGAAAAGCTGCGTTAGCTGGGTTTGCGGATATTGAAGGCACTTCTATGGTCACTTTTTACCCAGAAGGTAAAGTAAGTAAAATTCAAGAATTGCAAATGACAACTCAAAGTGGAAATAACGTAAAAGTATGCGCTGTTAGAGGAAATTTTGACGATGCGCAAAGCGGCGTTAAACAAATATTTACTAACAATTCAATTAATGAAACGGTTGAAAACAATAATCACGCACTGCTTTCTTCTGCTAATTCGATTAATATTGGAAGACTTATTCCTCAAGTTGTTTACTACTTCTACGCTTATTCTAAGCTTGTTGAACAAGGCGTTATTGAACTTGGTAATGAAGTGGAATTTTGTGTCCCTACTGGCAATTTTGGAAATATTCTTGCTGGATATTACGCGAAAATTCTTGGTCTTCCTGTAAAACACTTAATCGTAGCGAGCAACAGCAACAATGTTTTGTTTGACTTTTTGGTCAGTGGAACATATAACAAGATTCGACCATTTAACCAAACAATTGCACCGTCTATGGATATTCTTGTTTCTTCTAATTTAGAACGCATGCTTTACTACATGTGCGATAAAGATACACGACTGTTGCAAATGCTTATGAATGATTTACAACAATGGGGCGCCTTTGAAATACCAGATAATGTTCTTTCTAAAATTAGGAAACTTTTTGGTTGCGGCTGGGCAAACGAGGATCAAATTCGCGATTCCATACAAGAATGCTGGAATAAGCATAATTATGTTATTGATCCACATACTGCTTGCGGATACTTTGTTATGAATCATATTCCTCATGATTCTAATGTTCCGCGTGTTCTTTTGAGCACAGCAAGCCCGTATAAGTTCCCTAGGGTTGTTTGCGAATCTTTAGGCTTAAATGTTGAAGGATTAGATGATTTTGCTTGCATGGATTTGTTAGAAAGCAAAACTTCTACAAACGCTCCTAAAATGCTTAGCGAACTTAAAAATAAAACAGCTAGATTCAACGATGTTATTAACATCGAAGATATGCCAGATTATGTTCTTAAGTGCGCTAACGAAATTTGCTAAAGATTTTGGTTTAAGACTTAAACAAAGCATAATATACTTCGTTTAGTGTGTTTAAATCATGACCTTTTCTAGCTCCTGCAGAAAAGAATCTACGTCTTTTTACATTATCGTCTAGGCTTTTAAGTTTTAACGATAATTTTCTGCCTAATTCCCATGCAGCTTCTTCAAAAACACCGTCTTCTCTAGCTTCTTGCAATGTTGAACAGGCCACAGTGGAAGAAACGCCCTTTTTTTGTAGCTCAATGCGAGTCGCACGTTCTCCCAACAATCTAGATACACATGAGCGTATAACGGATCTAGCATATTGTTTATCGTCAACCAAATGTAATTCTTCCAAACGAATTATTACGGATTCAACAATATTCTCTTTGTAACCCTTATTTATGAGCCTATTCTTTAAATCATCGGAAGATCTAGCTGAATAATCTAGCATTCGTAAAGCAGATTCTCTACAATCGTCGAAATCAGAGGCTTTTTTGACATCTACTTTTTTAGCAGCTTTTCTACTATTAAATGAATTATACTTCTTAAAAGCGTAAGAAGAGTTTTCTTCACAATAATCTTCATGATTATTATCTAAGCTATCAAATGACTTATCATAAGCATCACTAACGCCAACTGTTGTTAAATCACAACCATTAACTTCAGATTCTTCTGCTTTTTCACACTCATTTTCTGCAGAATAATAAGAATCAACAGGTTTATGATTGCGAAGAAAACTCTCTACACTAATCATCTTCTATTCTTTTCACTGAATCTCAGCCAATATGATGTGAATCAGCTAAACTCAACTTTGTTTTAATAATTTTATTTAATATAGTTTTATTTGACATCACTGCCTTTTGAAGTGTTTGTTTTACTATCAGCACTTGAAGATGATACTGACTGAGAATTGTCATCTTCATCTTCTACCTCAACGAATTGATCTTCTGGCTTCATTAGCCCAAACGCTACTTTTACTTTATCGCTAATCTCTTCTGTAATAGCAGGATTATCTTTAAGGAATTGGCGAACGTTCTCCCTACCTTGCCCAAGTTGTTCACCTTCATAAGTGAACCAAGAACCAGATTTTTTAATAACATCGCACTGTACAGCCATATCGATTACAGAACCTTCAGTTGATATTCCTTCTCCGTAAAGAACATCAAACTCTGCTGTTTTAAAAGGCGGAGCCATTTTATTCTTTACAATCTTTACCTTAGTACGATTTCCAACAGCCTCTTCACCATTTTTGATAGTAGAAACTCGTCTAATATCCATTCGAACAGATGAATAGAATTTAAGAGCTTTACCACCAGTAGTTGTTTCTGGATTACCGAAGAATACACCAATTTTTTCACGAAGCTGATTAATAAATATTGCTGTCGTTCCAGCTTGAGACAATGCACCAGTCATTTTTCTTAAAGCTTGGCTCATTAAGCGCGCTTGTAAACCAACATGGCTATCTCCCATGTCTCCATCAATTTCCGCTTTTGGAACAAGAGCTGCTACAGAATCAACTACTATAACATCTAAAGCACCAGAACGAATTAGCATGTCGGCAATCTCTAATGCTTGTTCACCATTATCTGGCTGAGAAACAATAAGAGAATCTGTGTCAACACCCAATTTACGCGCATAAACTGGATCTAAAGCATGCTCAGCATCAATAAATGCAGCAATACCACCATTCTTTTGAGCATTAGCAACAATATGCAAAGCTAATGTTGTTTTACCAGAAGATTCAGGACCATAAACTTCCACAATACGCCCACGAGGAACGCCACCAATCCCTAGAGCCATATCTAGAGCTATTGAGCCAGTAGGGATAACCTCCACGTCTTGTAGTGGCTTATCACCCAATCGCATTGCGGAACCTTTACCATATTGTTTTTCAACATTGGCAAGAGCTGTTTCCAACGCTGCTTTTCTACGAGGATCTGCCTTGTCGGCATCAATAAGACGATCCACTGCACCTTTTTTTGCTTGTTGTGCCATATCTGCTACTCCTTTCGCATGCCGATGTATTGATTGACGTTAATGCAATACATAATGACTATGCAAGCGTTTTAGAGCAATGTGGTTAAAGGTTTTACTCAATAACACAATAGGCACTTATCACGCTGCAAGAAGCCCAACAATTGACATTATACACCATAAACGAACATTTGTTCGACAAGTGTGTTGACTTGAAATTCCAACGAAAATATCTATTTTGCAGGCATTGGTGGAGCATTATGATCTTTACCCCACCTCTTACTATCAGGAATATTCATGTGATCACATAAAACATTCCAGACAATTCTTGGCTCTACTCCAGCATCAATCGCCTCACGAGCACTCATACCATTAAGTTTTTGCAGCTCCTGATCTTTTGCGATACTCCTGCCAAACTCCCTGCCAAATACCTCTTCAAGAAGCTCCCAGAATTCACGCTCGCGCATCAAAAATCCAATCTTCAAAAATTATGGAATGCAGAATTTTGATTAACGCATAAACGACACCGTTTCGAACTTCTTCACGATTACCAGAAATATTTAATTGAGCAGAAATCAACAATCCTAAATCACAAGAATAAAAATCACATTTCTCCAAGGAGAAATTACTAATTTTTCCACACTTACAATCAAAAACGCAATTTTTTATTCTATTAAACTTGCAAGAAATCGCATCAGGGTCAAGCGAATAGCAAGATTTATCTGTAACAGTTGGAACAAAAACACCAATATACGCCAACCCAGCTGGCTTACCAGCATCAGAACCAGGTCCAGCAACACCAGTAGTTGACAATCCAATAATAGGAAAATCAGGATTGTCAACATCTTTTTGTTGCTCAAAACGCTTATAACACCAACCAGATCCACTGTATAATCTTGCTGCACCAAACGCCATTTGCTTTGCTACTCGCGCATCTACAGCACCACACGATTTTAATAAATCGCAATCCACACCAAGTATCTTAGATTTTTCACGAATATCGTAAGTAACAGCAGATCCAAGAAAAACTCTAGAAGCGCCAGGAATCTTTACAAACGAATCTGAAAGAAGACCCCCAGTCAGAGACTCAGCACATGCGATATGCAAAGAATGTGCATCGCAAAAATCAAGAATCTCACTAGCTAAAACACTAACAGAGTCACTACACATATCTATATCAATGCTTCAAAGCGTCGTTCACATAAAGAATACCAGAGTAAGTAGCAAAACCTATTGCAATTCCAATCAAACCGTAAGCAATGGAGTAATAGCAAATCACCCAAAGTGGAATATCATTTGCGCAGAAAATAGGAACAATAGGAACGAGAAGCATTGCAATACCAATTGACTGAGAAAGTGTCTTAAACTTTCCAGCAGAAGATGCTGCAATCACTTTACCGCCCTTATTTATAACATAGAATCGTAAAATAGTTATGCCAATTTCACGAATAACAAACAAAGCAGTAATCCACCAATATAGTTCTCCAAAAGCTGACGCAATAATAAGCGCGGAAAGCATAAGAAGCTTATCTGCTATAGGATCTAGTAATTTACCAAGCTCAGTTACCTGATTGTATTTTCTAGCCATCCAACCATCTAATTTATCTGTAGAAGCTGCAATTACAAACAAAACAAACACTGACCAACGTATCGCAGTAGAAGTATAACCCCAAGGACCTGCAACCAAATATAAGATTATAAATAGAATGGAAAGAATAATCCTTATGTATGTCACTACATTAGGAGCATAATCCCAACCTTCAAGTAATTTAGACTTACTGTTTTTCAACATCTATAAATACCTCCATAAAGCTACACAAATATGGTATAGCAAACGCAAAACTTAATTCAACTTTTACAAAGAATCACTTTCACCGCGAATAAATGCTAAAACTTTAGGCAAATCTTGAGGTTGCACAAGAACCTCACGTGCCTTAGATCCTTCGGATGGACCAACAACGCCACGCGACTCAAGCAAATCCATTAACCTACCAGCTTTAGAAAAGCCAACACGCAATTTTCTTTGAAGCATCGAAGTGGATCCAAACTGAGCGCCTACTACAAGCTCTGCAGCCTGAAGCAGCTCATCCATATCGTCGCCAATATCGCTAGTTTTAAGCTTGCTTTGAGCTTGAGCATCCGCTTTTTGAGCCATTTGTTCAATATCTTCACGATACTTTGGCTTGCGCTGAGTGCGAACATACTCCACAGCCCTGCGGATTTCAGATTCACTCACCCACGAGCCCTGCACACGCTGAGGCTTAGCAGCACCCATTGGAAGGAACAAAGCGTCACCTTGACCAATCAAAGTTTCTGCACCAACAGTATCGAGAATAACCCTGGAATCAGTTGCAGATGAAGTAGCAAAAGCCAAGCGAGAAGGAATATTTGCTTTAATCAAGCCTGTTACAACGTCAACAGATGGGCGCTGAGTAGCAAGAACCAAATGCACTCCTGCAGCTCGAGCAAGCTGAGTAATACGCTGAATAGAACTTTCCACATCGTTCTTAGCAACCATCATCAAATCAGCCATCTCGTCTACAACCACAAGCAAATACGGGTATGGAGCAACTTTTCGATTAGAACCAGCCGGAGCATGAACTTTTCCTTCACGCACAGCCTTGTTGAAATCTTTAACATGGCGGAAGCCGAAGAATTGCAAGTCGTCGTAGCGCGCGTCCATCTCTTTAACAACCCACTCGAGAGCCTGCGCAGCCTTCTTAGGATCCGTAATAATCGGTGTGAGCAAATGCGGAATGCCAGCGTATGCAGAAAGCTCTACTCTCTTAGGATCTACCAAAATCATACGAACCTGTTCAGGTGTTGCTCGCATGATAATAGAAGTGAGCATCGAGTTAATAAAACTCGACTTACCAGATCCTGTAGCACCTGCAACAAGCAAATGCGGCATTTTATCGAGAGCTGCCGTTACGAAATGACCCTCAACATCCTTACCAACACCTGTAAGCATAGGGTTTGGATCTTGGCGCGCTTTATCAGACCTAAGAACATCTCCCAGATTTACAATCTCTCTATCTACATTCGGGATCTCAATACCAATTGCAGACTTGCCCGGAATTGGAGAGAGAATACGCACATCAGTACTTGCTACAGCATACGCAATATTCTTTTGAAGATTCGTTACCTTCTCTACTTTTACTCCAGATCCTAACTCAACTTCATATTGAGTTACAGAAGGACCTCTTAAGAAGCCAATAACCTTCGCATCTACCTCAAATTGTTCAAAGGTAGAAGTTAAAGCTCGAATCACACGATCATTCGCTGGTGTTCTTGTTGCATGAGACTTTCCATGAACAAGTATGTTCAAATCTGGTAGAATATAAGGTTCATCTTCATAAACATTAGAATCACTATGATTTGAATCGTATATATCTTTGCCAGCAGCGCTATCACTATTATTTTCTTGCGATGACCTATATTTATCTAATTGCTGAGCAGGCATATTTCCCCAAGGATCAGAAGAATATTGCTCGCTGGTGCTTATAGGAGCCTTAGGGAATTCATCAATATATAATTCTGGAGATGTTTTCCAAGAATTAGAATTCGCAGAAGAACCACTTGAAGATACAGACCTAGGAGACTCACGATTATGTGATTTATCAACCGTATTCTCATAACCTTGCGATTGATTATTAAGATCACCATCATGAATATTCGTGCGATCAGCATTATTTGATTCGAAATTACTACCGCCATCTTTTGAAGATGCACAGAGAAAAGCATCATCTCCAGCATACTCATCTAAAAGCTCATTATTACTATCTTTTTTCTTAGTTCCAAATAGTGAATTCCATAATTTAGAAATTAACGAATTATGCAAAGATCTGCGAGACTTTTCAGATTTGTCAGAATCATCATGAGTTGGCACTCCATCAGCAAATTCAAGTGTTTTATCATCATCCTTAGAATCATTATCGTATGAATCTTCCTCAGAATTATCGTCTTTACTATCTTTACTATCTTTAGAAAAAGCAGAAAATATAAACTGCGTTATGTCTGTAACATGCAATTTTAAAATCATCAAAAACGAAAAAATTGCGATAATAACAAAAATCACTAGAGCAAAAGTCCTAGATAATCCCCAAGCTAAAGGAGAACCAAGAGAAAAACCTAATAATCCACCAGATTTTTGCAAATCTTCTATGTGAAAATGTTGATTTTTACTAGCAAATAAAATATCTAAAATAGAACATATAGACCACAAAATAAGAACAAAACCACCTATAACACGTGGGTTACCTGATTTTGATCCACTATTTCTCATTAGTCTAATTGCTACAGCAAATAACCAAACTGGTAAAACAATGCTCATAACTCCAAAAACTGCAGATGCTGCGAAGTGAAAAGCAACGCCTATAAAACCACTAACTCTAAACCATTCCGATGCGCAGAAAAGAATAGCAATAATAATCATTACAAAGCACAATCCATCTCTGCGGTATGCTTCGTCGTATTCTCCCACACCAAAAAGCGAACGTACTACTTTACCAACAAGTCGCGGAACAAAAAGCAGCGCGGATTCCCAAAAAGGTTCATCATAAGATACATTTGATGACGACTTTGATGACTTACCGCCCCTACCTGCCATATATAAGCTCCTTAAACATAAATTTATGAAACATAACAAATTATGCAATCCACATTATTCTACCCCAACGTGTACTAATATACGGGCATAAACGTGTACTGATAAATTAAAAAATCTAATTGCAAAAAGAATGATACTCAAAGTAAAAAATAATCTAGCATAAAAAAAAATTCGGCTGAAACCAGCCGAAAAAATGGGGTGGCTAACGCGGCTTGAACGCGCGACCTTCTGAACCACAATCAGATGCTCTACCAACTGAGCTATAGCCACCATTATGGCGCGAAACCCTTCGGGAATCGCACAACAGAGGAATACTATACACGATTTTTTAAATTTATGCTAGTCAATCTTCATTCGGCGCGTCGCACGACAATTCGACATTGCGTAATGTAAGAATATAGTTATGAGTTTTTCGCAAAAATCAGATTCAAATAATGAATTAAATGAAAGCGTTACAAACGAGCGAATTTTTGGTATTTTTGATTCAAAGTTACATACAACAAAAGTTCTTCTTCTTGGCTCTGGAGAACTTGGCAAAGAGATTGCTATAGAACTTATCAGGCTTGGCATAAGAGTATGCGCGGCAGATAGCTATGCGGACGCTCCAGCAATGCAAGTAGCTCAAGAAAATCGCGTTATAGATATGAGCGACTCTCAAGAGTTGCAAGACTTAATAAACGATATAAACCCAGACATAATAATTCCTGAAATTGAAGCAATATCAACTCAAATACTAAAAAATGTTGTAAAGAGTAAGAAAATTCAAGTTGTTCCAAGCTCTGATATTACTGCAATTGCTATGGACCGCGAAGCTTTGCGAAAAATTTCACACGAAAAACTAGGATTGCCAACAACACCATATCGATTTGCTTCTAACTATGAAGAATTAGAAAAAGGAGCAAAAATCGTAGGATATCCATGCGTCGTAAAACCAATTATGAGCTCATCTGGTCACGGTCAATCAATAGTAAAAAATCTTGAAAATCTACAAAATGCTTGGGTAGAAGCACAAAATGGAAGAAGATCTAAGCATAAGAGTCAGAACACACAAAACGCTGATATATCTCGCGTAATTGTTGAAGCTTTAGCACCATTAGACTACGAGCTAACAGTACTAACTGTAAGCTCTAGCGCTGGAATAACAACATGCGAACCCATTGCACAATTTCAAAAAAATGGCGATTACAGGCAATCATGGCAACCAGCAAATATACCAGAAAACGTTCGAATCAACGCTAAAAATATTGCTAAACGAGCCGTTGAAGGTCTATCTCAAATAGCAAGAGAAAACGGAGAAACTGGTTGGGGCGTTTATGGAGTTGAACTCTTTGTTCTTAAAAACGGTGATTTACTTTTCAACGAACTATCCCCTCGTCCGCACGATACTGGTATGGTTACAATGATTTCACAGTATTACAGCGAGTTTGCTCTGCATGTTTTAGCGATTTTGGGTGTTCCTATTACTCAAAAGCACACTGCTCTTTGTTTAAAAAATAATGAAGTCGCTTTAAGCCATGCACTTGTTGTAGAAGGTAATGGAAAAATTGGATTTGCGAATGTAGCAAAATCATTAAACACTGAAGATTGCGCAAGATGTGATATACGCATCTTTGGAAAGCCAGAAGTTCACGGCTCAAGACGCTTAGGTGTTATTTTGACAGTATCAAACAGCGTGCGTGATGCAAAATCTTGCGCGACACGCATTGCTAGCGAATTACACACTGTAGAACTACCGTCTTAAAACATCGAAAAATCAAGGTTTTTACTGGTTTAAGACATTAAAAGAATAAAAAATAATCTAAAAAAATTGTAGGTAACAATTGTTAGTCTGAACGTGCTGACAAGGTTGGATAAACCTTCAAACAATGTTGGTTTTCGCCTACAGCCATAGATGCAACAAGAGAGGCACGTCAATGGAAAAACTTGACAAGTTGTATGAGGGCAAAGCAAAGAAATTGTATGCCACTGATAACAATAATGTGTTGTGGGTGGAATACATGAATCAGGCAACAGCTGGCAACGGTCTTAAAAAAGCTCAAATTGCTGGCAAAGGCAGCTTAAACAATCAAATAACTTCTTTACTATTCCATCTTCTTGAGGCGCGTGGCGTGAAAAGCCACTTCCTAGGGCGCATTTCTAGCACTGAGCAACTTGTAAAACGCATGAAAATGTTCCCATTAGAAATAATAATGCGAAATACTGCTGCTGGTTCTTTTGCAAAACGTTATGCTGTAAAAGAAGGCACTCCTTTAAAGAAACCATTATTGGAATTCTGCGTTAAATCCGACGAACTTGGCGATCCATTTATTAATCCTGAAGGCGTTGTAGCTCTTGGATTAGCAACCGATGAAGAGCTGGCAGAAATTACTCGCCAAGCTCATGCTGTTAATAATGCATTGCTTGATGTTTTCTCTAAGATTGACGTACAGCTTGTTGACTTCAAGATTGAAGAAGGCGTTGACTCTAAGGGAAACATTCTGCTTGCTGACGAAATAACGCCAGATACTTGCAGACTTTGGGATAAGCGCAATACGAATAATTCTGAAGTAAGCCACTTAGATAAAGATTTATTCAGACGAGATTTAGGAGATATAATTCCAGCCTACGAGGAGATATTCTCAAGGCTTAAATCTCTTGCTCAAAGCGAAGGCGTAAACTTCGACGAAATAAATCCAAATAATTATGTTGAAGAATGATTTTTAATGTGGCTCGCATCTTTCGAGGTGCGAGCCACGCGCGTTCTTAAAGCAAAACTAAACAAAATTGAAAAAGAAAACTGAAAAAACAAAACAACCAAAATAGCCAAAACGTACAATTACAAGGCAGGTTTACCGTGGTATTTCGCGTTTATGTTGAAAAGCAATCTGGTTTCGATGTTAAGGCACAGCATCTTAATCACGAGCTTAAAGAAATTCTAGGAATAGATTCTTTAAAATCAACGCGCATAATAAACAGGTATGATGTTGAAGGAATATCAGAAGATCTATTCAACACTGCTATCAAAACAGTTTTTAGCGAACCACCAGTCGATAACACCTATGATTATCTGCCCATAAGCACAAGCGAACATGTTTTTGCTATGGAATTTCTTCCAGGACAATTTGATCAGCGAGCAGAATCTGCAAGTGAATGCATACAGCTTATAAGCCAAGGAGAGCGACCAAGGGTAAGAACCGCGCAAATCTTGGCTTTTAAAGGTGATTTGTCTAAAAAAGATTTGGACGCAATTAAACACTACATAATTAATCCAGTTGAAGCGCGCGAAGCATCTTTAGATAAAGTCAATACTTTGCAAACAGAAACAGTTATTCCAGCAAATGTGGAAGTTATCAACGGATTCAACGATTTAGACGAACAAGGTTTAAAAAAGTTCATAGAAGATCGCGCGCTTGCAATGGACTTGGAAGACGCAAAATTCTGCCAGAACTATTTTAAAAACGAAAATCGCAATCCAACTATTACAGAAATCAAAGTAATAGACACATATTGGTCTGATCATTGCCGTCATACAACTTTTGGCACGCATCTTACAAACATAAAAATAGACGATGAGCAGGTACAAGCCGCATTTAATCGTTATCTTGAAATGCGAGAAGAACTTAATCGCACAAATAAGCCGATTTGCCTTATGGATATGGCAACTATTGGTGCAAAGTATTTGAAGCATAATGGGATTCTTAAGAATCTAGACGAATCCGAAGAAATCAACGCTTGTACAGTAAAAATCAAAGTTGACGTAAACGGGCACGATGAAGATTGGCTGTTTTTGTTTAAAAACGAAACACATAATCATCCTACAGAAATCGAGCCTTTTGGTGGTGCTGCAACATGCATTGGCGGATGCATTCGCGACCCTCTTTCGGGAAGATCTTACGTATATCAGGCAATGCGAGTAACTGGTGCTGCAGATCCTAGAACGCCAATAGCCCAAACTCTTGAAGGAAAATTGCCTCAAAGAAAAATCGTAACGTCGGCAGCTGCAGGCTACTCTTCTTACGGAAATCAAATTGGACTTGCAACAGGCGAAGTACACGAGATTTACCACCCGGGATATGTTGCAAAACGAATGGAAGTGGGTGCGGTTGTAGCCGCTACCCCAGCAGACCATGTTCGAAGAGAAACACCTGAGCCAGGAGACGTGATTATTCTTCTAGGTGGACGAACTGGAAGAGACGGAATTGGTGGAGCAACTGGTGCTTCTAAAGCTCAAGACACTGATAGCATTGAGGAATGCGGAGCAGAAGTTCAAAAAGGAAATGCTCCTATTGAACGCAAGTTACAACGACTTTTCCGCCGCAAAGATGCATGCAGACTTATTAAGCGTTGCAACGATTTTGGTGCTGGAGGCGTAAGCGTTGCAACGGGTGAAATTGCAGATGGCTTGATTATTGATTTAGATAAAGTGTCTAAAAAATATGAAGGTCTTGATGGCACAGAGCTTGCGATTTCTGAATCTCAAGAGCGAATGGCTGTTGATGTTGCTGCAAGCGATGCCGACGAATTTTTGTCCTATGCACGTCAAGAAAATTTAGAAGCGCAAATTGTAGCCATAGTCACAGAAGAAGCACGAATGAAAATGACTTGGCGAGGAAAAACAATTGTGGATCTAAGCCGTGAATTCCTAGCTTCTAATGGCGCTCCAAAAGAGCAAAATATTCACGTTGAAAGTGGCGAAAACTATACTTCAAAATGGCAAGATATAAGTGGCGAATACGCTAATAAATCTTTTGGCGAGCGCATGAAAAATCTTGTTTCCAACATAAATATTTGCTCAAACAAAGGTCTTAGTGAAATGTTCGACTCCACTATTGGAGCTGCAACAGTTCTTATGCCTTTTGGAGGCAGACGTCAGCTTACTCCTGCACAAGCAATGGTTGCAAAATTGCCAGTTTTTGGAGAAACGAACACCGCTTCTGCAATGTCATGGGGCTTTAACCCATATATTATGGAAAAGAATCAATTTACTGGAGCTTATTTAGCTGTTGTTGAATCTTTGGCAAAGCTCACAGCCAGCGGTTTTACTATAGAAAATGCTTATTTAAGTTTGCAAGAATATTTTGGAAAGCCTCATAATGTTCCAGAACGTTGGGGAAAACCAATGGCAGCTATTCTTGGAGCTTTAAGCGCACAAATTGACTTTGGTGTAGGCGCTATTGGCGGCAAAGATTCTATGAGCGGAAGCTTTGAAAATCTTGATGTTCCACCAACACTTATTTCTTTTGCTGTTTCTACAGGAGACGCGAGAAACGTTGTTTCGCCAGAATTCAAAAAAGCCAATAGTAGAATTTTAAGAATATTGCCTAAATATAAGGAAGATGGAATCACGCCTAAATCTCAAAGCTTCTTAGAGGCGATTAGGATTGTGGAAAATCTTACCTCAAATAAACATGCGCTTTCCGTTAGCACTCCTGGATTTGGTGCTAGTGCGGAAATCTTATTTAAGATGACTTTGGGAAATCATATTGGGTTAAAGCTTAATAATGCGATTAGCAAGAATGATTTGTTTAAGCCAGCATATGGGTCGTTCTATGTGGAACTTAAAGATGATTCTGAACTTACGTATGCAGATTCAGATCTTGTAAGCGTAGATGTAGTAGGCGAAACTTGTAATGAGTTCGAGTTTTGCGTAGAAAACGAGAAACTTAATTTAGCTAGTTTGCAAGAAGATTGGGAAAATACTTTAGAAGATATATTCCCGTATCGAGAGAAGGGAGACTCAGTTCCTGCTATAAACTCTAGTGAACTGAAGTATTCTCATAACCACATGCGTTCTCATAGAAAAACTCCGATTAGTCACCCACGCGTAATCATTCCAGTTTTCCCTGGAAACAATTGCGAATACGACACTCAAGCAGCGTTTGAAAAAGCTGGAGCAGAATGCAAAACGCTTATAATCAATAATTTAAGCGCTGATGATATTGCTCAATCTGCAAAAGATCTTGTTGATGAGATTAATAAAAGCCAAATTGTTATGATTCCAGGCGGATTCTCTGGAGGTGATGAACCAGACGGTTCAGCCAAGTTCATAGCATCTTTCTTTAGGAATCCTGCTGTTAGTGACGCTGTTCGCGATTTGCTCAATAATCGCGATGGCTTAATGCTTGGTATTTGCAATGGTTTCCAAGCTCTTATTAAACTAGGTCTTGTCCCGTTTGGAGATATTGTTCCAATGGATTCAGAATGCCCGACTTTAACGTTTAACACTATTGGAAGGCATCAAAGCAAGATTGTTAGAACTCGCGTTGCTTCTAATCTTTCTCCATGGCTTTCAAATTGCAAAGTTGGCGATGTTCATAGTGTTGCAATATCTCATGGAGAAGGTCGATTCGTAGCCCAGCCAGAAGTTATGGATACTCTTATACAAAACGGCCAAATCGCAACACAATACGTTGACAGCAATGGCGTTCCAAGCATGAATCTTAAAGTGAATCCGAACGGTTCACTTATGGCTGTAGAAGGAATCACTAGCCCAGATGGCAGAGTGTTTGGAAAAATGGGACATTGCGAACGCAGCGGAAACGGTTTGTACGTGAATATTCCAGATTTTAGAACACAAAACATTTTTAGCGCTGGAGTCGAATATTTCACTGCATAATGTGATTTTTGTAGCAAGTTTATAGGAAAATCTTGATTAAGAATCTAAAACAACAGGGGGTGTTTGATGTCTGCAGAGCTCGAAGACATTCATGAAGAGTGTGGCGTTTTTGGCGTTTGGGGTCATTCAGATGCTGCTAGATTAACATATTTTGGATTACATGCACTGCAACACCGAGGTCAAGAAGGCGCTGGAATCGTATCAAACGATAATGGTCATCTTAAAGGTTACAGAAACCTAGGTCTTTTAACTCAGGTTTTTGCAAACGAAGACATTATGAAGAAACTTACTGGAAACAGCGCAATTGGGCACGTTCGTTATGCTACTGCTGGTTCGGGAAGTGTTGAAAACATTCAGCCTTTTCTTTTTTGCTTCCATGATGGAGATGTTGCTTTAGGACATAATGGCAATCTTACTAATTGCACAACTCTTAGGAATAAACTTGAAGATGAGGGAGCAATCTTCCACTCGAATTCGGATACTGAAGTGTTAATGCATCTTATTAGAAGATCAAATAAAACTTCTTTTATGGATAAGCTTAAAGATGCTTTGCAAATAGTTCATGGTGGTTTTGCCTATTTGCTTCTAACTGAAAAGGAGCTTATTGGCGTAACAGACCCGAATGGTTTTAGACCTCTTTCTTTAGGAAGAATGAGCAATGGAGCTTATGTACTCGCATCCGAAACTTGCGCATTAGATATTGTTAGAGCAGAGTTTATTCGCGATATTGAGCCTGGCGAAATAATTGTTATTAATGACGATGGCTACACTATTGAGCAATATACAAAGCACGTACAACATGCAGTATGCTCAATGGAATTTATTTATTTCGCTCGCCCAGATTCTAATATTTACGGTATTAATGTTCATTCTGTGCGAAAGCGTATGGGTGCGCGTTTGGCTAAAGAATCTCCTGTTGACGCAGACATGGTTATTGGAGTACCTAATTCTTCACTTTCTGCTGCTGCAGGATACGCTGAAACAAGCGGAATTCCAAATGAAATGGGATTGATTAAAAACCAGTATGTTGCACGCACTTTTATTCAACCAACACAAGAATTACGCGAGCAAGGCGTTCGTATGAAACTTTCTGCTGTTCGTGGCGTAGTTGCAGGAAAACGCGTTATCGTTATTGACGATTCAATTGTTCGCGGAACTACCTCTAAGCGCATTGTGCAATTGCTACGAGAAGCTGGAGCTAAAGAGGTACATATGCGTATTTCTTCTCCTCCTCTTAAATATCCTTGCTTCTACGGTATTGATATTCAAACCACAAAGGAACTTATTGCAGCAAAACATTCAGTCGAAGAAATACGCGAGTATATTGATGCTGATTCCTTAGCATTTTTGTCTTTAGATGGATTAGTAGAGTCGATTGGATTAAAAAAGCCAGCGCCTTATGGCGGTTTGTGTGTTGCTTACTTTAATGGCGACTACCCTACTGCACTAGACGATTACGGCGAAGAATTCTTGGCTTCACTTACTCCTGAAGAACGCGAACATTTGCAAGAAGTGAGAAAGCACAGCAAATATTCACACGAAAATCTTATATAACTTAATATTTTAATTGTTTACCGCAATTTATAAATAAAATTTAAGAAAATACTTATAACATAGTTATGAAAGGAATCAATATGCCACACGCATATGAAGAGGCTGGCGTAAGCGTAGAAGCAGGATACGAAGTAGTACGTCGTATTAAATCGCATGTGAATCGCACGAAACGCCCAGGCGTTGTAGGTGGCATCGGCGGATTTGGCGGCTTATTTGATTTGGCATCTCTTGGTTACAAAGAGCCAGTGCTGATTTCTGGTACGGATGGCGTTGGAACCAAGCTTGTGATTGCAAAAATGATGAATAAGCATAACACTATTGGCATTGATTGCGTTGCAATGTGCGTAAACGATATTGCAGCTCAAGGTGCCGAGCCGCTTTTCTTCCTCGATTACATTGCGTGTGGGAAAAACAATCCTGAAATACTTGAGCAGGTAGTTTCAGGCGTTGCAGATGGTTGCGTGCAATCAGAAGCAGGTTTAATTGGCGGCGAAACTGCTGAAATGCCTGGAATGTATGACGAAGACGAGTACGATCTTGCAGGTTTTGCAGTAGGCGTTGCAGAACGTTCGAATATTGTTGACGGCTCTGCTATTTGCGAAGGCGACGTGCTTATAGGACTTCCTTCTTCAGGAGTTCATTCAAATGGATTCTCTCTTGTTCGCAAAGCTTTGTTTGAAGAAGCAGGTTTTAGCGTTGACACCAAGTTAGATGAGCTTGGCGGCAAAACGCTTGGCGAAGTTCTTCTTGAACCTACTCGAATCTACGTAAAAGCTTTGAAGCCACTTTTTGCTGAGCATCTTATTAAGGGAGTTGCTCATATTACAGGCGGCGGATTTATTGAAAATGTTCCTCGCATGTATGCAGATGATTTGGCTGCAAAAATTGATACCACTAGCTGGAGCGTTCCACCTATTTTTGGCGTTATTGAAAAAGCTGGAGAAGTTACTCACGCTGAAATGTTCAACGTTTTTAATATGGGAATTGGCATGGTTTTGTCAGTTGATGAAAGCAAAGCAAACGAGGCAATGCGTATACTAAACGAGCATGACGAAACCGCTTATATTATTGGCAAAATGGCTAAGCGCGAAAACGCTGCAGTTGAGTTGTTGTAAACCGCGAAAAACGCAAAACGCAAAACAGTAGACAGCAAAATCTTAAAGCAATAAAGGATTAAAAATGAAAGTTTTAGTAGTTGGTTCTGGCGCTCGCGAACACGCTATTGCACACGCGTTACTTAAAGGAGAAAGCGTTGAAGAAGTAACTGTTGCTCCTGGAAATCCTGGTATTGCAGCAGATGGAATTCAAACTGTAAACATAAGTCAATCAGATCATGACGCTCTTATTAAGTTCGTTAAAGACAATAACTACGATTTTGCGTTCATTGGTCCTGAAGTTCCGCTTATGAATGGCATTGTTGACGATTTTGAAGCGCATGGAATTGCCGCTTTTGGTCCAAACAAAGCCGCAGCTCAAATTGAAGGCTCTAAAGATTTCGCAAAAAAGCTTATGGCTCGTCACAACGTTCCAACTGCCTCCTACAAAACATTTGACGCTTTGGAGCCTGCACGCGCATACGTTCTTGAGCATGGTGCTCCAATTGTTATTAAAGCGGACGGTTTGGCTGCTGGAAAAGGCGTTACTGTTGCTATGGATGAGCAAACAGCAGTTGATGCTTTGGAAGATATTTTCGTCGATCATCGTTTTGGTCAAGCTGGAGCAAAAGTTGTTATTGAAGAATTTTTGCAAGGTCAAGAGTTTTCACTTATGAGTTTCGTAAGCGGAACTGATTTTTGGGTTATGCCAATTTCTCAAGACCACAAACGCGCTAACGACGGCGACACTGGTCCAAATACTGGCGGCATGGGAGCTTATAGTCCTGTTCCACAAATTAGCGACGAAACAGTTCAGCGTGCTATTGACGAGATTGTGCGCCCAACTGTTGAAGGACTAGCTAAAGAGGGCACGCCTTTTACCGGTGTACTTTATGCTGGATTAATTGATACAGCTTCAGGGCCTAAAGTTATTGAGTTTAATGCTCGTTTTGGAGACCCAGAAACCGAAGTTGTTCTTCCAAGACTTACTAGCGACTTTGGTGAAGCTATTTTTAACATTTTGCATGGCAAAGAACCAACATTTACTTGGATTAAAAATGGCGTAACTCTTGGAGTTGTATTAGCAAGCGAAGGCTACCCTGGCACTTTAGTTACTGGAACTCCTCTTCCTCAAATTCCTATTGACGAAGATCAAGGTCAGCACGTGTATTATGCAGGAGTAAAAAGCGATGAAGAAAGCGGAAAACTTCTTACTTCTTCAGGCAGAATAGCTCTTGTGCAAGTGCATGGAAACGATGTAAAAGACGCTCAAAACAACGTCTACAGCATATTAGATAAGCTTAATCTTCCTCACATGTTCTTTAGGCATGACATTGCGTCAAAAGCACTAGACCTGTAGAGGATTATCCGACTATCTGATTATCTTAAAAACCAAGAAAGTTTGTGTTTTTAAGATAATGCTTCCCAGCTGTAATGTCGTACTGAATCAAGCGATAATCATGCAATAATTGCTTAGTTTCTTTATTCATACTATTAGCAATCATTGGCTTACCATGATTATTCAGATAGATGGATTGTCCTTCTGGAATCCTATCCCAACCTTGAATCTTATTGACTACAGGAGGCTCCATAGCACTAACCTTATCGTGTAATCTAGTAAGGAAAGCTATATAGGGCGAAACCTTTGAATTAGTATGAGATGCTACTTGAGATATGAAGAAGTTTGGAGACGAATAAGTATTTTTATGAATATTTTTAATCTTATTTGTCTCAATAGCTTTTCTATTTGACCAAATAAAGTAGTCAGTTAAATGCAAATCTAGAGAATTATTTTGATCTGCACTAGCCGTACTGTATACGCCAGGAAGATGATCGCCGTAAAACACAACAGTAACAGGCTTGTCAATTGAATCAAGATTCTCTAAGAACTTTTGCGTAGCATGATCCGTGTAATTAACACCCTTAGCATATGTTTCAATTGATGATGTTTCCGATTGTCCTAAATTAGGTGAACTATCTTTTGCTTTTGCAACAAAATCATTATTCTTATACCAATTTCTATAAGGCATATGATTTTGCATTGTGACTACTTGCACAAACTGCGGCTTTTTACTAGCAGAAATTGACTCAAATGCGCTATCGTAAGCTGAAGAATCTGAAACATAAGGAGATTTATCCAACATTTTTTTATGAGAAATAATATTAGGACCTTCAAGAGCATAAAACTTACTAAAACCGAACTTCTTGTAGTTTATTGATCTAGAATACATGCTTGGCTCATATGGATGAAAAGCTACAGAATTTCCTTCACTACCCCAATATCTGTTGATTGTAGGAGTCCAAGAAGAATTTGGAACAAGCTGCTGATACGGGCTTGTAAGAGATGAATTGAAGTTCACCATGCTCAATCCCGTAAGAGACATATATTCGAGATTCGCTGTTCCCCCACCATAACCAGAAGAAAGCATTAAACCACTATCTGTTTTCTCTTTCAAAGAGCTTATAAATGGCATTGGATTCTTATTCAGTTGCAATCCTGGAACCCTCATTGGGTTTGAGAAAGATTCCGAAAGTACATAAACCACAGTATTGTCTGAAATTTTGCTTTTGCGAGAAACATTGATTTTCTTAGCTTCAGTATCATATTTTTTTAGAAGAGCTTTCATAGTGGATTCATTGTAATCCGCTGGTTTATCCATAACTTTTGGATTCACTTGTCTTAAGAAAGCAACTAAAACACCGTTTCTTTGCGAATCATAAACAGAATCCCACATCGCAGGAGCATCGCCCATAAACTTAGCAAAACCGTTAGCACTAGAACCAACTGTTCCAACCCCAGAAACATACCATCCAAGACCCAAAAAACACACTAAGCATGTAACAACTCTAATTACAATAGAAATGCGAAAATCCTTAGTAAACACGATTTTTCCGCGATTTACATCTACAAAATGCATAAAAATAGCAGCAATAACAGCTACAAGTACAGCAATAATGGAGCAGACAATCACAGCTATAGCATTATCTGGCAGAAAAGATGCGATATTCCCCGTATTACTCTTTAAAAAGTTCAAGTCCGCTGGAAGAATTGTCTCGTATCTAACATTAACCTTCATATACTCGATTACAGAAATTATTACAGATAATGTAATCAGAATAAGTGTAGTAATCCAAAAACGATTTATTACCATCAACAGAATTCCGTAAATTAGAGCAACTATAAGCAGATTCAAAACGAATACAAAATTTAAGCTAATCCACATTTTTGAAATTATGTTCCATGCGCTTGCCGAAAGCGAGGAGGTCATTTCCACTCGTCCAGACCTTTGAACAGAAAGCTGCACAATCATAACCATTATTGCATCAAATACAACGAACAGAACCGCATACAACCATCGCGGAATCGCAAGCTTAAAACGCTTAAAAATAGTAAGAAAATTGCTTAATGGCAATTTCACACCCTTCTAATTACATGACTAATACATAACTCATTTACGCATCTATGTTACAAATACATTTTAATTATCGCCATCGTCATAAATAAACATAACTTGTAGTAAACAATTGTGTATATTCATACTTTTGACGTATTGCAATAAACTCTGTATCTTTTATCATTATAATTGATGACATAATATAGAAAATTTTAAGGATTACGAATTATATTATCAACGGCTGTATTTTTTGATAGCTCTAATCTAGTGAGGTTTTAAGGAACAGTAAGAATGAAGTTTATTGCCACAATTAACCTAATGCACGGCATACTACCTATAAGTATATTCACAATATCTGGATTATGCTTAGCTGTCCTTTTAATAACAAAATCTAAAAAAATAAAGTATCTTCCATCTCTTTTAACACAATTAGGTTCTGCATCATTATTCGCACTTATATTTGGATTTATAACTTGGCTTATTTCAGACGTTTTTCTTGTATTCGGAGTAAGCCTAGGATGGCTTGTGATTTTTTCTATTGCAGGAGGATTTGCGGCTGTAGGATTTGCTTTAAGCGCGGCTATAATATCTAAAGGATATAGAAGAGCTTTTGCAATATTTTCAATTATTTTGTTTATTTTAGCCACAATGATTCGCGTAAACATGATTTATGGCGAATACACAACTATTGGATCAGTATTCGGATTAGGTAATTATCCGAAGCTTGAAGAGCATAATAAACATAATGGGGTTATGGAAATCGCTGATTGGAATTCACTTGCAGCACAAAACAAGCTCCCCAAAATACCATCCAAAGGAATAAGTAGATCCGTTAAAATTCCCGCAACAACATCTAACTTCCGTGCCCGCACCGCAAACGTCTACTTACCACCAGCAGCTTTAACAAAATACGCTCCAAAACTACCTGTAATGGTTCTTCTTTCTGGTCAACCAGGAAGCCCTAATAGGCTATTTGCTGCGAGCGAAATTGTAAACACCTTAGACGCTTATGCTAAGGATCATAATGGTTTAGCTCCGATTGTTGTGTCACCAGATCAAAACGGTACTGCAACACACAATTCTCTTTGCGCGGATACAAAGGTTTATGGAAAAGCACAAACTTATTTGACAAAAGATGTTGTTAATTGGATTCATAAAAATCTACCAGCCAGCAACAATCCAGCACTTTGGCTAATGGGAGGATTTTCTCAAGGAGGAACTTGCGCAACTCAGATTGTGCCAGCTTATCCTAAACTATTTGGAAACATGTATTCTGCAGGCGGAGAACTAGAGCCAACATACAAGAATCGCGATGAAACAATAAAACGTTATTTTGATGGAGATCGCAAAAAATACGAAAAGCATATTCCAGCAAACATAATGAGAAAAAATGCTCCTTTAAAACAAAATTATTACTCTATAGCTGGAGCTTGGGATCCTAAATCGCAAGTAAATCAGTCTAATATTGCTATAGCGGCTCATAAGTCTGGAATAAGCGTTATAACCATGATTTCTAAAGGATCTGGACACGATTGGCATACCGTTCAAAATGGGTTAAAAGTTGTAATCGACCATCTTTGTAAAGATTCTGGAATAACAAGCAATTATCCAGATTTAAACTCTTATAATAATATTCAAGTGGTTATCAATCAGAAGGTGAGGCGATAAATCATGCCAAACTTTTTATCAAAAAATCACGAGTCTACAGCAAAACATCATTTAAGCGTTCTTACCAACGATGTGCGCATGTGGCTATCGCAGCGCGTGCTAGCAGCGAAAATAACTCTAGTTTTCTTGGTTATTAACCTTATTCACTGGGTTTTCAGTACCGTAATGCACATCTATACTTATGGCACCAATGCAACTCTTTCGCAATTCTTCTCGTATCATAAACCGAAAATAAGCTCTACTTTTTTGTTTGGGCATAGAAATATTACACAGCTTCTGATTAAACTATTCCACTCGCTATTTTTTGTAAATAGTTTCCCATCTCTAATAGTAAATGCAATACTTTCACTTGTTTTGATAGGGTTAGCCGAAACACGTATCGGTAAAATGCGTTTGCTTTTTGTTTCTGTAACAAGCACTCTTATTGGAACAATACTCGGTCTTACTTTAATCGGTAATCTTTCAATGATTATTAGAAACATGCGTTGGATTACTAGAATACCAATTAGACTTTCTCCTTTTACACTTTTTGTTGGAGCTTTTATGGCTGCAGCAACATGCGAATCGATATTGTGGCGTAGACGAATGTTTGTTTTAGGATACGCAATCACGTCTGCGATGCTTCTTTATAGTGGAAATCCTGGGGATTATTGCACAATTTTTGCAGCAATTTGTGGCCATATTATTGGCAATCTGATGAACAAAAATAGCAATGCTAATACAAATACTGTAAAAAGCGCGAACTGGTGGGAAGGAACAGACTACGAGATTAGACGTCTATTTTCCATAACTCAACTTGTTATGGCTTTAGGACCAGTTCTTGCACTATCTTCTAGATCTCACGCTGGAATACTAACTACATTAGGTTTATTCATGTCTCCGCAAATGGGTACGAAACCGTGGCTAGCAAGATGTATATCAAACTATAGTTCAAGCAGTTGCCTGCTTCATTCAGGATTACAACACGCAACAATAGGAGGTCTTTGGATTCGTATTCTTTTGCCTATTGTCACTTTAATGATTATATCTTGGGGACTTTTACGCGGAAGAAGACTTGCAGCTTATGCTGCTATAACAATCAACGGAATTACAGCAGTATATGCAACCATGTATTTTGCCATTTTGCCTTTGATTGCAACTAAACAAACCATGATTTTCCACAAGAATAATGCTACTTCTATAGCCTTTATGCTTACAGCTTTGCCTCCTTTATTAATCGCAATCCTACTGTTTATAAGCATAAAGCATTTTCCAAATCATAGTGATAAGCTTGAGCGCAGAGTTGGATTAGCTGCAATTGTTTTTGCACTATTTTCTACTGGAATAGGATTTTGGATTAAGGTCCAATGCCATGCTTACACCTATAACTCCTTTGTCTTCAGCAATAACTCAAGGTGTTGGAGTTCTATTCTGGCTTGTTCTTTTTGCTGTTTGCATGGTGTGGTTTAGAAACAAAATAACAATTAATGAAGAAGACCGCAAAAAAGCAAGCAAGTTAGTTCAACTTGGTGGAGACACCATGAGTTTTATGACAACATGGCATGATAACCACTATTGGTTCTCCGCCACTGAACATTCTGCAATAGCATACAGACTAAAATATGGAGTTGCTTTAACTCTAACTGGTCCTTTTGGAGATAAAACAGAATATAAACAAGATTTGAAAGCGTTTATTCAACTTTGCGAACAAAATTCATGGTCTCCAGCATTCTACGCTGTTCACGATGAAGAACGAAAAGCCTTGGAATCTATTGGTTTTTCTTCTATAAAAGTTGGAAGCGATATGCTAGTCTACCCTAAAGAGTGGCAAACTAGGGGTAAAAAGTGGCAGGATATTCGCACTGCCATAAACAAGGCAAAACGTGATGGAATAACAGATGTTCTTAGCACTTACAACGATGCTCCTTGGGAAGTTCAGCAACAAATTATTGAGATTTCGGAAGAATGGGCGGAACTTAAAGCTCTTCCAGAAATGAAGTTTACTCTTGGCGGTTTGGAAGAATTGCATGATCCTAGAGTAAAGATTTTGTATGCGATTGACGAGAATAATCGCGTTCTTGGGGTTACAAGTTGGATGCCGACTTATGACAATAATCGCATAATCGGGTGGACTCTTGATTTTATGAGACATCGCACGAATAGCCCTAATGGAATTATGGAGTTGCTTATTGCTAGAATGGCGGAACGGTTAAGAGACGAAGGTCTTGAAAATCCAGAATCTGCTGTGGAGTTTATGAGTCTTTCTGCAGCTCCTCTTGCTGGAATAACAGATATTTGTGAAAATTCTACATTAAGCAATGAGGATTCTAGTAAAGATACCCAGGCAAGCCAAAAGCCTACAATTCATGGAGATTCTCAATCTTCAAATCATCATGAATCAAATGATATTATTGTTCATACGCTTGAAATGATGTCCGATATTTTGGAGCCAGCATACGGATTTAAGTCGCTTTATTTCTTTAAAAAGAAGTTCCAGCCTACTAATAGACCTGTATACATATGCTATTTGGATTCTGCAAAACTAGCACAAATATCGTTAGCTGTTACAAGCTCTTATTTGCCAGAGACTAATCCTAAGCAGATTTTAGAAATGCTAAAAACGCTTAAAAAATAGTTCATAGTAATATAGAAAAAATCAGCCTAAATTCTAAATCTAGGCTGATTTTTAACTGTAATTAATTAGATTGATTAATGAGTTTGCAATCAATCTACACTCTGATTACAGTCTGGGCATAATCCAAACACTTCCAAAGTGTGATCTATAACCGTATACCCATGAGATTCGGCGATCTTGTGAATCCAACCCTCATCATCAGGAGGCTCTATATCCACGGTTTTACCACACTTTTCACACACAAGATGGTGATGATGAGTATTCTCATCGCAAATGCGAAATAGTTGCTGTCCATTAAAACGAACAGTATCAACATCGCCACTTTGTGCAAGCATATTAAGCTGACGATACACTGTGGCTAAACCAATGATTTCACCATCTTCCACAAGCAGGCGATGCAGATTCTGTGCAGAAACAAAATTACGCGAAGCTCTTAAATGTTCAAGAACAGTTTCTTTTTGCTTAGTGTTTCTGCGTACTGGCTCACCAACCATTATTTAACCTTTTACCTTTCAAACTATTAAAAGATCTAATACTAGTCCAACAAACTATAACTATTTAAATTTTAAGACTAATACTAAATCTTTTAATCAAGCTCGTCATCCCAACAGCCAGTAGCATCTAATTCTGCAGCTTCTTTAACTGGGTCATCACACAAAACAGTAATATGACCCATTTTGCGATTTTTACGAACCTCAGCCTTTCCATAGTCATGAACATGCCATTCTGGATGCTCTAATATAAGAGAACGAGTAGGAGCAACATGTTGACCAAGAACATTAACCATCACTGCAGGAGAAAGCAGCTTAGGCTTTTTTAAAGGCCATCCAACAATACCGCGAATATGTGCTTCAAACTGATCCATATCGCAAGCTTCAATCGTGTAATGCCCAGAATTGTGAGGGCGAGGAGCAAGCTCGTTTACTACTACACGATTATCTTTAGTAATAAATAACTCAATGCCAAGCGTTCCAGCAAGCTCAAAACCTTTAGCCAGTTGAAGCGCTAAATCGTGTGCGGTCTCTCCTACAACAGGATCCACAACTGCAGGTGCGAGAGTCATATGAAGAATGCTATTGTGATGAACGTTTTTTACAAGAGGATAAGTCACAAAATCATTACCATTGCCGGAAACAAGAATTGAAGCTTCAAAAGCAAAATCTACAAAGCCTTCAAGAATAGACGGAGGGAATTTTCCTCCCCTATCGGAACGGTGATGAATATTAGCAACATCTTCTTCAGTGCGAAGAACATCCTGACCATGACCATCATAGCCACCACGACGAGTCTTAAGAATAGCAGGCAAACCAATTTCTTCGATTGCTGCGTCTAAATCGTCAAGATTATTGACTTCACGCCATTTAGCTGTTTCAATGCCATGTTTATTAATAAACTCTTTTTCACAAACACGATCTTGTGTAACACGCAATAAATCTGTGCCCTGAGGAATAGCTGTTAAATGACGAACCTTATCTAACGCATCTGCGTTAACATTTTCAAACTCGTATGTAAGAACATCACAACGTTCAGCAAGCTCGCGCAAGCCTTCAGGATCATCATAATTTGCCTCAACCTGCAAATCTGCAACCTGAAATACTGGGCAATCAAGCGTTGGATCTAAAACTCCTATGCGGAATCCCATATGTCTAGCTGCAATAGCCATCATGCGTCCCAATTGACCGCCGCCAATAATTCCAATAGTGGCTCCTGGCATCAAACGCTCTACAGCACCATTAGTGACTTCAGATAAGCTCGGCATTAGATTCCTCAACCTTCTCTTTTAATTCTTGACGGTAATCTTCAAGTTCGTCTGCAAGACGATTATCTGTTGTGCTCAACATGCTTACTGCAAGCAAACCAGCATTTGTAGCTCCCGAGTTGCCCACAGCTGTTGTAGCAACAGGAATACCACCAGGCATTTGCACTATAGAAAGCAAAGAATCCCAGCCCGAAAGAGCATGGGATTTTACAGGAACACCAACAACTGGAAGAGTTGTTTGAGCAGCAATCATACCTGGTAAGTGGGCCGCTCCACCAGCGCCAGCAATAATTACGCGAAAACCATTTTTTCTAGCACTGTGAGCAAAATCTGCCATAAGTTCTGGAGTGCGATGTGCAGAAATAACTTTTTTCATATACGGCACTCTGAATCTTTCTAGGATTTCGCAGGCATGACGCATGGTTTCCCAATCACTTGAAGACCCCATAACAACTGCCACAATAGGCTTAGAATCTGACACTTCAGCCACAACAACCTCCCCGTGTATGCACTGATACGCAACTTCTGCGCAAAGGTTACGCACAGGTTTTACTTTACGCAGAAGCACGGAAAAATCGTTGATAATTAGTCTTTTATATTATTTTTTTGTTAACTGTTTGTTTTTGAGAACATATTTTATGTCTGCAGCAGCCGCCACATCGCTCGAATGTGTTACAACAATCACGCATTTTCCGTGTTTATGAGCTGCGTCTTTTAAGATTGATATAACTTCTTGTGTTGTATTTGGATCCAAGCTACCTGTTGGCTCATCGGCAAGAATAACAGGAGCAGAAGATACAAGCGCTCGCGCAATAGCCACTCGCTGCTGCTGCCCGCCAGAAAGCTTTGTTATATTTCTAGTTGATTCGTCTTCACTAAGTCCCAGTTCTTTAAGAATCTTGGAATCAGCATTTGAATTAACAAGACGCAAGTTTTCTACAGGAGTCAAGTAGTCGATTAGATTGAAATTCTGAAAAACTAAAGACACATGATTCTTGCGATGATTAGAATATCCACCATTCTTGGAAATATCTTGTCCATCAAACAATACTGTTCCTTTTGTTGGAGTATCTAATCCCGCTAGAAGAGATAGCATAGTGGATTTTCCAGCTCCAGATTGACCTGTAATACTGTATATTTTCCCTGATTCAAAATCCGCATTAACGTTTCTAAGAACAGGAATATTAGTTGCACCATAAGAATAATCAACGTTGTTAAGTTTTAATAAAGTAGTCATAATAAAACTCCAATATTTTCTAAATTTAATATTTCATACTTAATATTTAATACTTGTAAATTTTTAATTTTCTATCAGAATCCGAATCTTATTCTTAATAAAATCCAGTTAAATCCAATCTTCTAATTGATTCATATTAATTATCTAAGAAAATCACCTCAGCTCATTGAATTCAATACAAAGCGAGGCTTTTTAAACATTATTGGCGCAAGAGCAATGCATAGAGATACAAACGCTATAGCAAATCCTATAAGAATAGCAAAAAATGTTTGTTTATTTGGAATCCAAGAAATGCTTAAGTCAGAAATTGTACTATTTGAGACATTAGCCAATAGCATTGATCCTACACTTGAAGATATTGCAGACCCAATTAGAATTGATGCAACTGAACAGAAGGCTGTTATTATAAAAACTTCTATAATCATTTGCAAAGCTATTACAGACTTGTTCATACCAATTGCCATTAGAACTCCAACTTCGTGAATCCTTCCTCGAACCCAAAAAACAAGAACTAAACCAAGCACTATAATTCCGACTAATGCAAGACACATTAAAATCATTGTTACTAGTTGCTTAACTGTTTTTACAGATTGAAGAACAGAGGCAAATCTTTGCGCATTGTTTTCTACAGAAAGCATGCCATCGCCATCGTTTTTAGCGATTTTATTAGCTTCTTCTAAAGCTTTAGTTAGATTATTTGAATTTTGCATAACACACTTTATAGAACTGCGATTTTTACTTCCAGACAGGTAAAGAGCGGATTCTAAATCAGTTATTACGCGATTTTCGGAAGAGTCTGACGGCAACGCACCTTTTGTTTGCATCTTGCCAGAAAAAATACCAACAACCTTAAGATTAATGCTTTTGCTGCCTTGTTTTAGCTTTAAAACAGAGCCGAGTTTAAGATTATTTTGCTTAGCAAAAGACTTGTGAATTATTGCAGATTTTGCGCGCTTAAAGTCGCCAGGTGCCGAAGAATGAATATGATTACCTTCCTCAAGCTTATATAATCCTTCTTGAAATCCTTGTGATAACTGTGATCTAGTTGTTCCCGTTATTGAAACAAGCGAAAACATCTCATCATTGTCTAAACGCGGACCATGTATTGGCGCTACAATTTTAACGTTAACAGGATTTGCTAAAACATCTTTTTCTTCTGCAATAGTTTTTATTCCACTAATCTTTTTAAATTTTGCAATAAGATTTTCTGGAATTCCTTCGTTTTTTTGCAAATCTTGAGGAATATCTTGCTGCGATTGATTAGCGGAATCACTAGAAGAATCAGACTCTGGCAAAGTCTCTCCCTGCGTTTTTGCATAAACGCTAAAACCTAAGCCAATATTAGAAGCTATTTGATTCTCAAGATTTTTTACAGAAGCAATAACTCCACTCTGGCAAATAAGCGCACTAAGAACAACCGTAATAATCAAAGCTAAAATAGCACTGCGCCTTGGTTTTCTAACTATAGCTAGCCAAGCTCTTTTTATAATTTGAGTCATTTTACCACCTACTTTTGCAGCCAACTACTTTTGCATGCCAAGCAAATCTCTAGGAGACTTTCGCAAAATAGGAAGATAAGACAACGCAACTGCCACAACAATAACCATCAGAACAATTAATGACGATTGAATTAAACATTCTGTGTTAACTTGAACAGCAATCTTATCTAATGTTCTCGTTGCCATGCTCGATTCTAGATTTCCTCCAGCTTGACCCATCGAACTAAGCTGCTGCGCGGCAGAATTTTTTACTGAGCCTAATGCGCAATCACTAATCCAAGGAGATATTGCGCTCGCAAAACCGTAACCTATTGCAATAGCTGGAATAGCAAGTATCACAAGCTCAGAAATCTGCTGCAATACAAGTGACGCCTTTCCAACACCAATTGAAGTTAGAACACCAATTTCTCTTCTACGCTCATTAATCCAAAGAATAAGCACTAATCCTAAAGCAATTACAGCAAACGTGCTTACTGCAATAACTGTTATGTTCATCATGGATTTTACGCCTTTTGCTGCTCCAATCATGCCTTGTACGAATTGATCATCTCGAGTAATCTGATAGTTTTGCAAATCAATCGGCAGCTTAGACGCTTCTTCAATCACAGAATCTGCGTCCGCTCCTTTTTTAACCTTAAAACTTGCGTCCTGGTATATTTCTTTTCCAGGCTTATATTTGTAAAGCTCTCTGGTTGTTTTCAAATCTGTATACACAGTATTTGCAGTTAATTCCGCACGTGTTGCAACTGGGCGATTATTAGCTCCGCCATAAATTCCAACTATGCGTGTTTTTACTTGCTCCGTAGAATGGTTAAGATTATCGGCGTCAAACGGGTTTGCTTTAAGTGTTAACGAATCGCCTAATTTTAAGCCATTTAGTTTTGCTAAATCTTCGTGGATTAAGGAAGCATGCTCATCTGATTCTTGCAAAGCTCTTCCTTTAACCATGTGAATTGATTTTGTTTTGAACGCATTTAGACCCTTAGAGGAGTTTGTTCCCTCTAGGTTTACAGCGTTTCCGAATTGCTTTTCTCTACGAGCATCGTAGTCTTGAACACCTTTTATTCTAGCTGCTTTTGCACCAACTAAATCGGCAGTAACATTTTGACGCAAAACATACGAATCAACATTTTTTAGTGACGCTATTTTTTTAACATCACTTGGCTTAACAGTTCCTGCTCCCCTAGGAGTTCCAGGATTTACTTGCGGATTATTTGCTAAAACAAAACTAGATTCTGCCTGTTCTTCTACCTTTTTGCCTTCTTTTTCTGCAGCAATCGCAACTGCAGAAGATGCCAGCAGAAGCGTTGAAATTAATGCTAATATTACAAACACTATTGCTGATTTCACTCTTTTTCTCAAAACGTAGCGTATTGCGCGAGAAATAAATGTCATCGACTACCTTCCTCATTGAACACTTGTCATTATGAAATTGTCTGTTACAAAATAGGTACAATAAGTACAATCTCGTAGCTTATATGATTTACCCTTATAAAAAGCTAAGAAAGAACTGTTGATTTTCTTTAAATATCTTAGAAAATTTTATGAAAATTACTGATTTAATCTAAAAAATATGCGCAATATTGTTATAATCATTTTAAATATTTTTAGTTGTCGAATGATTATAGAAGAAAATTACGCAAACAAACTATAAGTTTTACTAATTAAAACTTACTAGTCAAAAAAATTTATTTTGCATGATTTAACTAGAATTTGCATGATCATTTTGCAAGATTTGCATAGATAAAAGCGTGTAAAACAAACAAGGCGCGCACATTGTATTACCAAAGCGCCCGCCTTAATTATTTTTATTTATAAACAAACCTAAATCGACCCAAATCTAACTAAAGCGCGGTACCGTGCTGATCGAGTCGCGGATTTTGCTTAGAGTTGCTAAAGCTAAAGAACAGCCCAAACACGCCCAAAGCAAACAACACTGCAACAGTTATAACAAGCACCATTGGCTGACTTGGCAGCCACATAATTACCAAGAACGCGAATGCAGAAAGCAAGAGAACAGCCCAAGAACACACGCCAATAACTTTGCGAACAGTATTCCAAGTATCATCTCCAGCCTTAGCTCGCTTAATATTACGAGTTAACTGTTCCTCTTGTTCTGTAACGCTAGAAGATGGCTTCCAACCGTCAACGCCGTTTTCTTGGAGCCTTCTTGAATGTTCTTGCAGATTGTATTCGTCAATCATTCCACCGCGACCGCGGCCATTCGTTTGATCGTATTGAGACGGGATTCCCCTACGACTCTGCCTGGCTTTTGCTCTACGCTCTTTGCGGTTTGCCATGATTGATTCCTTTCTGCATTGAATTTTCACACAATACGAATCATTTTAACGCATAACTAAGCCATTTTGGCACGCGTCAACAATTTTTTCGATTAATAAATCGTTTAATAAACGCCCTTTTCGAGTGGCAGCAATACGATTTTTGTTCAACACTGCCAAATCTTCTTTACACACTTCGATTAGCACTTTTTGCAAATAAGAATCGTCAAATTCGCAATTTGCTTTACGCATCTTTGTACACAATTCATCAATACTAAGACCTTCCCTAATGCGCAACCCAAGCATTACCTCTTCTATCAACGCATCCTCGCTATTTATACACTCGTAGTTTTGCCAAGGCACGTTTCCTGCATTAATCGCATGCGCCCAACGTTTTGGATGCAAAATATCCCAAGATCTAAGATTGTAAAACTTGCTTGAATCCGCCAAAAGAGCACAATCATCCATGCTTTGCTTGCTAATGCCGCTAACAGAATTGTAGTGAGAATGAGCCCCTGGGCCAATTCCTGCCCAATCAATGTTCTTCCAATATCCAAGATTATGTTGAGACTCAAAACCAGTGCGCGCCCAATTAGAAATCTCATACCACTCTAGGCCCGCAGAATTAAAAAGCTCGTCTGCAACTTCGTATTTCGCGGCTTCATCATCGTCATCTGGCGCGTGAATTGTGCCAGCAGCAATTTGGCGACCCATTTTTGTGCGCGGCTCTACTGTTAGCGCATACGCGGAAACGTGGTTAACGCCCAGGCTCAAAGCCATTTCTACCGACTTTCGCCAATCGTCTAGACTCTCCCCTGGAGCTCCATAAATCAAATCAACACTCGAACGCAAACCACAAGCATCCGCTGTTTTAACTCCGCGCTCTACGTTTTCTGGAGTATGCGTGCGGTCAAGCGTTTTTAACACATGTGGCACAGCCGATTGCATTCCGAAAGATATTCGCGTAAATCCACCTTCTGCAAGCGTCTCAATATAAGACTCGTCTGCAGTGTCTGGATTTGCTTCCGTAGTTATTTCCGCGCCAGGCATAATGCCCCACAAGTTACGTATTTCTTGCAAAATTCGCACTAAATCTTGCGCTTTAAGAACGGTCGGAGTGCCGCCGCCAAAGAAAACAGATTGCGCTTTAGGCTCGAAAATCCCGTGAAATTCCTGCCACTTTTTTACAAGACGCATCTCTAGAATCGCAACATCCGCGTACCCTTCACGACTCGCACCTTCGCCCAAATCACGAGCAGTATACGTATTAAAATCGCAATAACCGCAGCGACGCAAGCAAAACGGCACGTGCACGTAAACTTCAAAAGGCATGCTTTTAGTTTGCATAGCTGATTTATTTAATTCAGCATCCAACTCTAAACTCATCCTTCAGACTTTTGCGCTGCACGAATCTTATCTTTAGTGTCTCTATCGTTTGCGCCATCATCCGTAGCCAAAGCCGCAACAAACGCTTCTTGAGGAACTTCAACGTGTCCAAGCATCTTCATGCGCTTCTTACCAGCCTTTTGCTTTTCAAGAAGCTTGCGCTTACGAGTAATATCGCCGCCGTAGCATTTAGCGAGCACGTCTTTTCTAAGCGCACTAATCGTTTCGCGAGCAATAATACGCGAGCCAATTGCAGCCTGAATTGGAATCTCAAACTGTTGGCGAGGAATAAGTCCGCGAAGTTTCTTCGTCATCATAACGCCGTAAGAATAAGCCTTATCGCGATGCACGATGGCGCTAAAAGCGTCAACCTTATCTCCCTGAATAAGAATATCTACCTTAACAAGATCTGCAGCTTGCTCGCCATCTTCGTGGTAGTCAAGAGAAGCGTAGCCCTTTGTGCGGCTTTTAAGCTGATCAAAGAAGTCAAAAACGATTTCCGCAAGAGGAATCCTGTAATGCATTTCCACACGATCGGCACTAATGTATTCCATTGTGCCCATTTCCCCACGATGATCTTGGCACAAGTCCATAATCGCGCCAATAAAATCTTTAGGCGCAATAATATCGGCAGCAACCATTGGCTCAATAATGCGCTTGATTTTGCCTTCTGGGAACTCGCTAGGATTAGTCACATGATGCTCGGTGCCGTCTTCGCTAGTAACATCGTAAGTTACGTTTGGAGCAGTTGAAATAAGATCTAATCCAAATTCTCGACTTAAGCGCTCGGAAACAATCTCCATGTGCAACAGTCCTAAGAATCCGCAACGGAAACCAAATCCCAACGCAACAGATGTTTCTGGCTCGTAAATAAGAGCAGCATCGTTAAGTTTTAGCTTGTCGAGAGCATCTCTTAGCTCTGGGAATTGCGCGTTATCGATTGGGAATAAGCCAGCGTAAACCATAGGCTTAGGGTCTCTGTAGCCTTCCAAAGGCTCGGATGCGGGATTTACGGCGCTAGTAATAGTGTCGCCAACTTTAGATTGGCTCACGTCTTTTGCACCCGTAATTACGTAGCCGACTTCTCCCGCTCCAAGCGCCTTTGTTGGAGTCATATCTGGGCTAATAACGCCGATTTCAATAGGATCATGCGTCATGCCAATGCCCATCATATGCAATTTTTCACGCGATTTAAGCTCGCCATCAACCATACGAATATATGTGACGATTCCGCGATACGAATCGTAGACTGAGTCAAAAATAAGCGCACGAGCAGCGCCATTAGGATTTCCACTAGGAGCTGGCACTTCCAGCACGATTTGGTCGAGAAGATCTTTTACACCTTCGCCAGTTTTCCCAGAAACACGCAAAACTTCATTAGGCTTGCAACCAATTAATCCAGCTATTTCTTCCGCATGCTTGTCTGGCTCCGCACTAGGCAAATCGATTTTGTTTAATACAGGAATAATCGTTAAATCATGTTCGATTGCCATATAAAGGTTGGAAAGCGTCTGCGCTTCAATACCTTGAGTGGCATCCACAAGCAAAACCGCACCCTCGCATGCTGCAAGCGCACGCGAAACTTCGTAAGTAAAATCAACGTGACCAGGAGTATCAATCATGCCAAGCGAGTACTCTTTACCGTCAAAAGTCCACGGCACGCGAACAGCCTGCGATTTAATAGTTATTCCGCGCTCTTGCTCAATATCCATGCGATCCAAGAAACGGTCTCGCATCTCACGTTCTGGCACAATCCCAGAAAGCTGCAAAATGCGATCCGCTACAGTAGACTTGCCGTGATCTATATGCGCAATAATGCAGAAATTGCGTATCAACGATTGATCCGTAAATCCTGGCTGGTTATGCGGTGTAATCAAAGCAAATATCTCCTTTTAAGACACAATGAATATATAGTATAATGTGCATCAAGCACTGTAACTCATTAATGGTAGCAACTTGACTACCCTAGTCCAAGAAGATAAGAACAGCAAGTTATGCACTTAATTACATTTAATGCATGCAGTAAGCATTATGGTGATTAATATTCGTGAAAATTAGTGGTTTTATCCAAGAATCATGCTATGCTTACCCTTTGTATGTCCTTGATATAGCAAACGTCGTTTGGAGTAATAGTGGCAAACATTAAGTCGCAGAAAAAGCGCGTGCTCACCAATGAGAAGGCACACAAGCGTAACGTGGCAGTGAAGTCTGCTTTGAAGACTGCTATCCGCGCTACTCGTGAAGCCATCGCTGCTGGTGACAAGGCTGCAGCTGAAGCTGCATTCGCAGTGGCTGCTAAAAAGCTTGACAAGGCTGCAGGTCGTGGTGTGATTCATAAGAATCAGGCTGCAAACCGTAAGTCTGGTCTTGCTTTGGCAATCAACGCTCTTTAAAATAGTCGCATTAGATTGCGATCTTAATTAGAGTTTGAAAAATCTCCGTTATCATTTGTTTACATTTGGTAACGGAGATTTTCTGTATACTAGAACATTTTTATATAGAAAAACAAGAATCGTTCAAGAATAAATAAAGTAATATCAAACAGTAATATGCATTTTGAATTGAATATCACAATACTTTGGTGTATAAACAGCAGCACCAAAGGCTATTATTGAACCAAAAGAGTCCTTAACAATGGATTCAACTGCAAGAGATGGAGTTTTATCTTCAACCTGTAAAACTTTTGCCATGGTTCCACATAGTTGCTCAACATGAACAGACAAATCATTTTCACAAAGCTTTACAGCGTAATCGCTTTCTAGAAACTCTGCTAAAGATTTTTTCGTAAAATCATGAGTCAAAACTTTTGGAAATCTTGAAGCTTCAAGATAAACTACACTGTAATTAGACAAAACGTCATCAACGTACTTTAATCGTTTAACACAAATAAGATCAATTGACTCATCTAAACCAAGCTTATAAGCAGCAGATTCATCTTTAACTACATCATTTTGAATAACTTTGATTCGTATATGTTCTTTGCTTTCAGAATAATTCTGGTAAAAGCCTTGAACCTGGTCTGATATAACTTCACGGTTAACACTGTGAATAACATCTCTTGCTCTAAAAGTTCCTTTGCCTTGTATTCTTACAAGCAGACCTTCCAATATCAGATTATCAACTGCATGTCTAAGAGTAATTCGGCTAACGTTGTATTGCTTACACAATTCTACCTCTGGAGGAAGTTGTTCGTCTGGCTCCATTAAGTCAATGCGTTTCCTAAGATTGTCTCGCACGGCAATATATTTAGGTACACCTTCGGTCACAATCCACTCTCCAAATAGTAATTTTCTTTTAAAAGCTATTAAAAAAAAAATCTTAAAAAATGAAGCTTTTAAGAAAATTTTTACAAATTTGCTTTCAAAACACACAACAGTTACATAGTATCAGTATATTATGCCAATATACGATTAAGGCGTGCCTATACTACAAAAGGCTACAATCTTAAATTATTGATTAAAGTTGCTATTTAATCGCAAATTCAAGATCATAACCTTTTAGACTTATCGTTTCTATTTTTAATTGTGATTTAAGTTTAATTTCTACAATAACTCTTCACAATTGTATTAGTTTTCAATTGCATATTTGACTTTACTATTTTCTCTGCGCGTCAACAATATTGAAGACGCGTAGAAAAGAACATAAGATATTACAACTGCAATAATACTTACGATTTTGCCTCCTGCAACATTCGTGTAACCAAGAAAAACTCCAGTTACACCAAAATCAGCGTCTGAATAAGTGGAGTTTGCAGAACCAAGATTACCCAAAACAGGCAAAAGAAGTAACGGCAAGAATGTAATAACAATACCATTAACAAAACCGCCTACAACGCAGCCTCTTCTACCAGCTTGGCCGTTACTAAATACGCCAGTAACACCACCAGCCATAAAGTGAGCAACAATTCCTGGAATAACAACTGTTGTGCCAGCCAAAGCCATAATAACCATTCCAACAATTCCGCCAGCAAAGCTTGCCAAGAATCCAATAAGAACAGCGTTTGGAGCAAAACCAAAAGTCATAGGAGCATCCAATGCTGGTTTAGCGTTTTTAACGAGTTTTTCGGATATTCCCTTAAATGCTGGAACAATCTCATCTAAAACAACCTGTACGCCTGCAAGAATAATGAAAACGCCTGCAGAGAACATTGCAGCCTTAAGAATAACAAACACAATAAAGTTTTGCCCATTAGATAAATGCGATTCAATATATTGCGGCCCCGCAAAAAGTGCTACAACAGCGTAGATAATTGCCATTGAAAGTGCAATGAGAACAGTTGTATCTTTTAAGAATCCAAGAGCAGCTGGGAACTTAATATCTTCAGTAGACTTAGACGGATGCTTTTTAGAAGCTGTAAGTTTTGCAATCAAAGTTCCAATAAGAACTCCACTACTCGTAGGATGTCCAAGTGCAACATCATCTTTGCCGGAGGCAGTGCGCATAAATGACTGAACCAATGCTGGAGAAATCGTAATAAGTAGACCTTGAGCGAATGATCCGAGAATAATAACGGTTAGAGTATTAAAACCTGCGACATTGAAGATTACTGCGAGCATACTTGCCATATAGAATGCAACGTGACCAGTTAAGTAAATGAACTTAAATCTAGATGTTATTGATAAAACAATGTTAACAATCATTCCAAAGAAGAAGATTAATGCTGCTTCTGATCCATACTTCATAAGAACTGTACCGATTATAGCTTCATTATTTGGTACTACGCCTTGAACATGGAACGCATATTGGAACATGCTCCCAAAAGGATTTAGTGCTTCAGTGACTACTCCAGATCCGGCTGCCAATACTAAGAAACCAATCATTGTACGAATAGAGCCTTGTACTATGTCGGAAATCTTTTTGCCTTGTACTGCAAGACCAATTAGAGAAATCATTGCAACTATTACAGATGGTTGTCTAAAAACATCTAGCAGTATAGACAGAACACCGTTCATAGTTCTCTCCTTATATATTTTTATTAATATGTGAGCTGATTTTGGCATGCATAATTTACAAAATTACAAGAGAGAAAATGTAATTAATGCCAAAAGTCTTTTGCCCAAACTTAACTTAGTGCAAGAAGCCATAATAATGGATAAGCCAAGACATAAATTTGTTATAATGTTATATTCAATTTTTGATGATTTTCGTATATATTTTAAATAAAATGAAAATTATTAAGCATAATTGCGATTTAATAGAAAATAATACAACAAAATCGCAAATAATCTGAAATTTACTAGCATTTCATTGCAGAATAACGTAAAAATATGTGAAAATAATCACAATAATTGCAATAAAAGACACACCCACAATGCAAAAATCACGCAAAAAGCCAGAAAAACACTACTCAATAATCCAAGCTAAACCAATCAAAACAGCCAAGAAAAGAAGATTCACAATTGTGTACATAAGCAAATAGCGACCCTTATTATGAGGATACTTATGCGTAATACTCTTGTATGAAATCAAAGATGCCATAGACGCAATAAGCGTTCCCATACCGCCAAGATTAGTACCAATAATAAGCATCTTCCACTGGTCGCAGAAGCCTGAAAGTAAGATAGTAGTTGGAACATTACTAATCATTTGACTAGAAACAACCGAAACTTCCATAGGATGAGAGCCAACCCACATTTGTGCAATCTCGGTAAATCCTGGGACCCTACGCATGTTTCCAATAAAAATAAAGAACATTATAAATGTAAGAGGCAAAGCCCAGTCTAGAGCGCGGAACACATGCGAATCGCAAATAATAAAGGCAATAACAACTGCCAAAACCATAATCCAGTCTGGAATCCAGCCAGCTACTCCACACAAGCACAAAACAAATAAAAGACTATAAACAATAACTCGCCATTGAGTAAAACCAACACCGTAACCCATAACGCGAATCTCATCTGGTTTAGGTGATTTAGAGTGCGGAGCCAAGACACTTTGTTCAATGTCATCTCCATGCAAGCCCTCAAATTGATCGACTTTTCTAGAGCTAAAGAACACAAACGCAAACGCAATCATAAGAATCGCAGCAGTAAGCGTGTACGGAGCCATAATGGAAAGAAATCCACCAGTAGACATTCTAGTAAGCGCTTTAAGATACAAATTGTGCGCATTGCCAATAGGAGTTAGCATACTTCCAACGTTTGCACCAATCGTCATTAAAGTCACAACAAGAATTGCGTGCTTTTCTGCATTCGCCATCATCAAAACAGAAATCGCAAAAGGAACAAAAGTTACAAGTGCAACATCATTAGTTATAAGCATCGCTGAGAAAAACGTTAGAGACATAAGAACCAGAACTAATCCGCGCTCAGTCCTAACTCTTCTAAGAAGATTCGCGCCAATGCTTCTAAAAACGCCTATTCGTTGGAATCCGCAAACAACCATCATTAAGCAAACAAGTTGAGAAATAGTGTTTACGTGAATGTAGCTAAAATATTGCGCATCTGGTGGAACGAAAAAGCAAGAAATAACAGCTAAAACGGCGGCCACAATAAGGATGGTTTCACACTTGACCAAATTCAGAAGCCAGCGCCTCATCGTTCCTCCGTGACAAAAATACACAACTCGTTCAATTGTATAAGAAACCCAATCCAAAGGGGCAAAAATTCCCGACAAAATCGTTGAAATAACAAGGCATATTGTCTTAAAAGAGCTTTAGTTTTGCCACAAAGCGAATAGGCAAAAATCCGCCCATTTTTATGACACGCGCAAAATGGGCGCATGTCGTAGAAGACTATATTATAAATGGAAAAGAAGTCTTGAAGTTTAAGCTTAAAGGCTGAAACAACTTAAAGCAAAAGCGAGAAGCGCAATTATGGCAAACGAAGAATTGCAGAAAACAAAACAAAACAATCATAAAAGAAACACAGCAGATTTGGTTGTAGAATGCCTTGTAAATGAAGGCGTTGAAGTTGTTTTTGGAATCCCAGGCGAAGAAAATATTCCGCTTTTAGAAGCAATTGAACGAAATGGAAACATACGCTTTGTGCTTACTCGCCACGAGCAAGGCGCAGGTTTTATGGCCGCAACTTATGCTCATATTACTGGAAAGCCAGGCGTGTGCTTAGCAACGCTTGGACCTGGAGCATTAAATCTTACTCTTCCAGTGGCTCAGGCAAACGCAAGCACGACCCCGCTTGTTGCAATATGCGCTCAAGGAAACGTATCTCGTCTTTATAAAGAATCTCACCAAATCATTGATTTGGTGTCATTGTTCCAACCGATCACTCAGTGGTCTTCGATGATGTTAGCTCCAAGCACTGCTCCAGAAATGGTTCGTAAAGCTTTCTCAATCGCTCAAAGAAAGCGTCCAGGAGCAACCTGCCTTGTAATCCCAGAAGACATTAGCGAAATGAGCGTTCCAGAAAACGCAAAGCCACTTCCACTTCCAAGACCTCTGCACATCCTTCCCGCTCCAGATACTATTGACGAAGCTGCTAAAATCATTAGCCAAGCAAAAACGCCGATTATTCTTGCAGGAAACGGAGTTGCACGAAGCCATGCTCAAGATCAGCTACGCGCTTTTGCAGAACAGCTTAATGTTCCAGTTGCAACAACATTTGAAGGCAAAGGCGTGTTCCCAGATAATCACCCTAATGCTCTTGGCGTAGTCGGATTCATGCATAGGGATTATGAGAATTTTGCTTTCGATACAGCAGATTTGATTATTGCTGTTGGATTCTCTATACAACAGTTTGACCCTAAGAAGATTAATCCAAATATTGACAAGACTATTATTCACATAAACACATTTGTTGAAGACACAGACGCACACTACCCTACTGCCCTAAACATTATGGCAGATATTGGTCAGACTCTTAAAACTCTTACAAATGTTCTTAAGGATAGAAACATTACTTTTGATGTAACTCACCCAAAGATTCGTCAAATGATTACAGACGAGCTACGTTCGTTTGAAAACGATAACAGTATTCCTATGAAACCACAGCGTGTTGTATACGACACTAGGCGCGCTGTTCCAGAAGGAACCAAGGTTCTTGTAGATACGGGCGCTTTAAAAATGTGGATGGCAAGGCTTTACCCAACAATGCATCCAAATACGTGCATTATAGACAACAGCCTTTCTACAATGGCTTGGACTTTGCCTGGAGCTGTTGGAGCATCGTTTATTAAAGATAATAGTGGAAAAATCAACACAAAGCCTGTTCTTGCTGTTATGGGCGACGGCAGCTTTATGATGAATGTTCAAGAGATTGAAACCGCTGTTCGCGTGGGTTCTAGAATGGTTGTTCTAGTTTGGGAAGACAACGCTTACGGATTGATTAAGTGGAAGATGGACTTACACGCTGGAGAACACGAATACGTTGATTTTACTAATCCAAATGTTCCAAAATTGGCAGAAAGCTTTGGAGCTAGAGGCCATGTCGTACAAAAGCCAGAAGACTTATACAACATGCTTAAAGAAGCTTTGGAACAAGAAAGCGGCGTTGACGTTATAGCTTGCCCAGTGGATTATAGCGAAAACATGAAGCTTATTGAAAAGCTTGGAGACATTGATTTTGGCAACTAGGTTGATTGTGACAACTATAGTGCTAATTGCATAAGAAGAATCTCCGCACTTGCATTAATTCAGTTATCATCTGCCAATTTAAAGATAGTTAAAGGTAGTTTTCTGAAGAATAAATGCAATGCGGAGATTTTTATAATACTTTTACAACACGGTTTAAATATTTAATTTTCCTCCTTTGCTTTATCATCGTAGCGTCTGCCAATAAGAGCTGCTCCTAACGCACCAAAGAACACTTCTTGATTTGCAATCACTACACGATCGGGTATTTTTAGTGAGGACAAAAATGACGATTTTTGTTCAAGTCTACAAATGTATTCTTTTACGCCTTTTAATAAAATTGCTCCTGTTTTACTCACTCCTCCACCAATAACAATAATCTCTGGATCAAAAGTAACTGTAATAATCTGTAGTGCACTAACTAAGGTGGAAATGAACTTATTCCATACTTTTTCAGCTTCTTTATTTTTAGCAGAAACATTGCGCAGCAAAGACGCGATAGGATACTCATTCTTTGCTGGCCAAAGTTTAGATAAACCAGTTCCAGAGATTATTGTTTCTACACATCCACGCTGTCCACATGGGCAATCCCTACCCTGCGTATCAGCAACTATATGACCTATTTCTCCAGCCACACCAGTGGAGCCGTGGAAAATAGAGCCATTAATGATAATTCCCGCAGAAACTCCAGTACCTAAATTCAAAAACACTAAACTACTAGAATCAGAACCATAATAATTATATGCACCGAATGCTGCAGCATTAACATCATTATCTATTACAGAATTCAATCCAAAACGTTTACGTATTTCAGTCTTAAAATCTATACTATGAGATCCCAAATTTACTGATTCAGATACTTGCCCAGTATGTTGATTAACTAAACCAGGCACACCAATTCCTATAGTGAATTTAGTATCATTGCCATATTTTAGGATAATTTGATTAATCACTTCAGAAATAAGCTTGCACACTTCATCGACAATCTCTACTTCACCTTGCTTGGTAGAAACTTGAGAATGCGCAATCAGTTCATTATTAGTATTGAAAGCTGCACATAATACTTTTGTTCCACCTACATCTACCCCTATGCTTATATGCGACGGTGTGCTGTGCGTCATAATAAACTCCTTAGAAAAATACTTCTGCTTTGAAGTTGAACCCTATTAAACCAATTAAGTACAATTATTGCACTAAAAGATAAAAATGCAAGACTATCTAATATATTTAATAAAAACATTGAAAAATAAAGGAATCTATAGTTCCAATATTTCATATATAAAAAATAAAATTAGAAAATATTTTACAAAAACATGTTTTAGTATATATTCCAAACTATATATTTATCTGATAGAATATCATGTATAAAACAATGGGCATTAAAAGTGGAACGACGACATGAGCATAAAAACAATAGCGAAGCCAATGATTAATCAATTAATGACAGTGTCTCAAAAAACCATACCTGCCGACGCAAGAATAAATAACAGAATGCTAATATTCAACTATTTATTCCCAAAACAAATACTTTCTAGAGCTATGCTCGTAAGAAAAACAAAATTATCAAAAGCATCTATTTCAACCGTCGTGTACGAAATGCTTGAAGACCACATATTAGTAGAAAGTGGTCAAGAGTCAAAAATAGAAAGAGGTAAAAAAGGTACACTACTCGAAGTAGACGCAAACTATTGGAACATTATAACTATAGATCTTTCACAACCTTGTCTCATACAAGGCGCTGTTGTTAATCTGTGCGGAGATATATTAAAAAGATCGGAAATATCGTTATATAAAAGCACAGATGCGAACTGTGAAAAAATCATAGAAGTTTGCAAAACTCTAATAAATAATTCAAATAATCACATACTAGGAATAGGAATTGCTGTACCTGGGATCGTAGACGATGAAGGAAGAGTAGTTCGCTCATCGAATCTTCAGTGGGAAAATATAAACATTAAAGAAGAGTTGATTAAGCATTTTAATTGTCCAATTATCGTTGATCATGACACGAATAGCGCATTACTAGCCGAAAGATTCTTCGGCAACGGCGTACCAAATACAATATTTATACAGTTATCGTTAGGTGTTGGCGCATCAATATTAATAAATGATGCTATTATCACTGGAATAAATAATTCTGCAGGAGAAATTGGTCATATTACAGTAGATCCGCAAGGACCAGATTGTTCATGCGGCAAAAAAGGATGTTTAGAAACATATATTTCCGCGGAAACACTGCATAGAAAAATGTTTACATCAAATAGAAAACCAGAAGATATATTAGCAGAGGCAGGTAATTATTTAGGAAAAGCTCTCACAACAACAATTAATCTTTTAGACTTAACAGACGTGGTAATTTATGGACCATCCGACATTGTAAATAAGGTATTTATAAGCTCTACAGAAAAAGCAATACAAGAATATGGTCCATACAGTCCAAAACATCCTTGTACAGTAAGAAGATGCACTTGCAACAATGACATAACTCTTATAGGAGAATGTATATCAGTAATTCAAAATAGAATCATGAATCTCTAAGATATAAAAAGCAAAGAAGCAATCAACAAAAAATTAATGTAAAAACTAGTAGCAAAGAAGCACAAAATGAAAATCGACAATTCAAATACCGAAATAATACCTTCACCACAAAACATATCAATATACGCAAAAGATACTATTACGCTTCCACAATCAAGTCATATTAGTTTCATAAATATTAAACCAGACTTAAGAATAACTACAGCAGCAAAACAGCTATGTGAAGATTTGAAAAACAATCACAATTGCAACTGGAGCATTAGCTACTCAGAAGGATATAAAAGCGCTATATCGGCAGCTATTAACAAAAATCTACGTATTCAAGAATATAAAATTTCATCTAAAATCTCGACCAATCAAACACTTATAAGCATAGAAGCTGGGAGCATAGCGAGTATATGCTTTGCAATACAAACTATAAGACAACTAATTATGCAATATGGTCTAATACTGCCATCATTACAAATTCAAGACTTTCCAGAAATACCTGTAAGAGCATATTCTTATGATGTTTCAAGAGGAAGAGTGCCAAAACTTTCATGGTTAAAAACTTTAGTAGACCAGTTAAGTCTATACAAATATAATCAACTTCAACTATACGTAGAACATGTTATCGATTTAGATGACACAATTGAATCCTGGATTGGACATTCACCATTAACTTGTAATGAGATTATCGATCTAGATGAATACTGCTATGCAAGAGGAATAGAACTCGTTCCAACACTTGCAACTTTTGGACACATGTATGAAATACTAAGAAGTAACTCATATAAACAGCTTGGCGAATTCCCAGACCAATCAGAAAGACCCTTCAGTTTTGTTGAAAGAATGATGCATCATACTCTAAATCCTACTAATCCTAACACTATACCGTTTATATCTAAAAGGATTAAAGATTATGCATCACTATTTAAATCTAATAAGTTTAATATTGGCGCCGATGAGACCTTTGACCTTGGATGCGGTGAAAGTAAAAATGTTGCTGAAAAAATAGGAGTGGCAAATCTTTATTTGTCCTATATTAAAAAGCTATGTGAAAAATTACACGAATTAGATTTGCAGCCAATAATGTATGCTGATATTGCAATAAAACACCCAGAGTTATTAGCTGATATTCCAAAAAATGTTATTTTTGCAAATTGGGATTACTCGGCAAACATGAATGAAAACAATATAAAACTAATAAAAAGTCAGAATCGCGATCAATACGTATGCCCTGGCACACAATCTTGGAATAGGCTTATACCAGATTTTGACTCTGCTATAAGTAACATATCCAAAACATGTGAATATGGGCACAAAAATCATGTATTAGGATTTTTGTTAACTGATTGGGGAGATTATGGACATATAAACGATCCAATACTCTCACTTCCGTATGTAATAATATCATCGGAATATGCTTGGAAATCTAATAATATTGCAAAAAAAGATTTAATAAACAAGGTAAGTAATGTATTTGCTAACAGAACAAACTCAAACTTACTTAACATTATTAAACAAGCGTCTCATGCACAAGCATTCAGCTGGTCTGACGCTGTGCAATTCAAAGAACTTGAATACAATAACGAAAATATAGCAAACGAAGATGTACTATTTTCATTAGGATATCCAAAGAACACTTCCCTAGAACAAGCAAGAAGACGATTCTTAAATGAAAGAGAAGCACGAATATTAAATGCTAAAGAATATAATCGCACTCTATCAGAATGCTCAAAGAGCATCTACGATATAAATGCTTGCAGCGAAAATATAAACTGTGAAAATATAAACAAAGATTTTATAAGCACTAGCATTTTAAACATTCAAGGTCAACAACTGCTCAACCAATTAGGGTTGTACATACTAAACCAGAGATTTACTCTAGCTGAAGCAAAATCTTTTAAAACAAATTTGAACGAATGGTTCACCCAATATCAAAATCGTTGGGAATCAATAGGTAAAACGGCAGACTTGTACAGGATACGAGAAGTATTGGATTGGTATATAAAAATACTAGGGATGTGAGAAAAGTATATTTACTGGACATATACGCATTAAATATAAATACGACCGAGAAAGTTTATGAATAACAATAAACAAACCCGGTCGTATTTAAATGTTATTGCAAGATAGAAAAGCATGTCGGTAAAGACAAATTTTGCTAATCTACAACATGTAAAGTACGATAAATGTAATTTTTATATTTTTCTGGATTAAGCTTACTACATATTTCAACATTCGGAGTCTTCCCAGAGAAGAAATTAGCGTCAACAAGAACTGAACCATAACTTGGTCCAGGAGTTGCATCAACTTGGCAATAATATTTTGTGCATTCGCTTACACATTCAGGATATAGCGCAGCGGCAACAGCAGATGGATCAGCCATATCGAGATAAGCATCCCCAAAACGGCTAATATTCATTTCCATTAATTCCCTATTGCAATCAATGGCAAACTTACCAAGTTCTCCACTTTCGCGAATATTAGCAATTTCTTGTGGATTCAGCATACATTCTCCCAAGCATGCATCCCATCCAACAAACATAATATTTTTAAGACCAGAATCAACTAATATCTTTGCAGCTTCTGCATCTTGCCAAATATTGAATTCTGCTACAGGAGAAACATTTCCACGACCTAGACCAGCAGATCCCATAACTACTATGCGACCAACTTTTTTCATCGCTTCATAATCAACCTTAATAGCTAGAGCAATGTTAGTTAATGGCCCTAATGCAATAATGTCTATTTCACCATCCTCACTGTTTCTCAAAGTTTCAATCATTTTCAAAACAGCATTACCATTACTTTCTTTTAAGCGATGAGGCACTAGACCAATATCACCCATTCCATCTCTGCCATGGGTTTCATGAGCATAAACCAAATCGCGCAACAGCATGCTGCTACTTCCTTTATATACAGGTGGTTCATATGAACCAGCATGCTCGATAGTAGTAAGCGTATTAATAGTCGCTTGTTCCATGCATACGTTTCCTGATACAGTGGAAAACATTAATATCTTATATCTAGGATCATTTAAAGCCATGGCAATTGCCATAGCATCATCCGAACCACAATCTGTATCTATTATTATTTTCTTTTTAGAATAAATTTCTTTATTTTCCATAAACTCTCAACACCCTATCAATTAATAGAAACTGTATTTTCAAATGTAACTATCTTTAGCAGTGCAGCCGAAGCAATACATATTGCCAGCATTATAAGCCCGAATGTATATGAGAACCCTACTCCAAATTGCGAAATAACAGCACCAACAACGATAGGAGTTAGCATATCAGCTACGCCACTTGCTGTAGCAACGATAGAGCACGCTATACTCACGCGCTTATACATAATTCTAGAGGCAATTGCAACAATAACACTAAATAAAACGCCTAAGAAAAGACCAGCAACGAAAAGCCCAATATAGTAACTCAAGGCAGTGTTAACAAGCATTGCGGCAAGAATAGCAATAAATGAACCGATACAATTCATGAGTAGCACTAAGGTACCTTTTACATATCTCAGAATCCAAGTGAAAAGGAAACCTCCAAGGACACAACCTAAGTTAAATAGTGTAAACATAAATGCAGCATTTGATTCGCTTATTCCTTTTGTTATTGCAAAACTTGTTGTATACATACCTATAGCAGTCGATACTCCGCTGAATGCGGCAACTGAAATAACAATTCCAGCATAGGCAAGAATCTTACTCTTAGCATATAGTGGCCTGATATGTTCTTCCTCTTTCTCTGTATCTTTAATCTCAGACGTATCTTTGACTATAAAAGACACCGCACAGATAATAAATGAAAGAATACCTAACACATAATATGACCATGCATAAGATAATTTACCACTCAAGAACAGACCTAATACAAATGGTGAAACTGTAGTTCCTACACCAAATAGTCCTTGTCCAAAAGTCAATGAACTTTCATAATTCTTTTTGAATATGCTACTTAACAATGTTGGGCATGCAGCATCCTGCGTGCCAAATGCAATGCCTCCCGCAAACGCAAGTATTAAACCAGAAACAAAACTAGGAATTGTAGGAATACCAAACATAAATATGCCAGTAATAAAAGTACCAATTCCTAAAACTTTTACTGATCCAATTTTCTCTACAAGAACACCTGTTATGTTAACGGTGAGAATTCTACCAAGAGCATATGCTGATCCAAGTAAACCGACAAGTTCAATCTTCTGTCCATAGGTTTGTACTAACTGTGGCAACGTACTGCCAATCATTACACATGTCGAACCTGCCAAGAAATACATAGCAAATGAAAGAAAAGCTTTTAGCGCATCATTACGCTTCATGATTTCACACTTTCCTAGTTCTTTTAATTAACATTTATAAACCATTAGAGGCTTGCCTAAAAAATATCATGATTTTATAATGCTTAAAATGACACTTGTCATGACTAATTTTGTTCTTAAGGAGTAAAAGTAAATCATGAACAACAAATGTATAGCAACGGCGCTTGAATTTATACTAGATGCAACGGATAGCATGAGTACGATTGTAAAAATAGAGAAAGCAAAACAACTCATTCCTCACCAATTCATACGAACATATCACACTAATGATGTTCTCATAAATATGAATAGTGCAGCAAAATATGTATATATCTTTTTAGATGGTAAAGCTACAGTTCGAGGAAGTTTAAATCGTAACGATGGAGTTATTTCAAATATTGAACCAATAGAAATACTGGGACTTTTTGAACTCGTTACCAATGAACCGCATTATACTGCTTTCGTTATGGCAGAAGAAAAAAGTTTGGTATTTAGAATTCCATCTTCGCTATTTCGCGAAATTGTTCAAGAAAATGGCAAAATTTGCTATTGCGTATTATCAATATTCGCAAAAACAGCGGGAAGAACAATGCAAGAAGCAGCAACGAAAAGACTACTTGAATCAATTGACATTATTGGATATTATTTATATACTCAAGCAAACAAAGATAGACCGTATATATGCCCATATACTCGCGAAGATTTAGCAAAAATACTAAATATTAATTTACGAACTTTATACAGGTATCTAGAATCCATGAAAAAAGAGAATCTTATAACAAGCATAAGAGGAAAATTGGTTATAACGGACCAACATTTTGCTTTGCTACATAAAAGATACTCTTCTATGACTATTTAATTATCAAATGACAAATGTCATTTGATAATTAAATAGTCAAAAAGATAATATTTGTAGTAATCAAATAGGAAGTGATTGCATGAAACAGATAATTAAATCATTCAAGGAAGAATTTACTACTGTTGCAGTTGTCACAATACCATTATGTGTTGCTGTTAATTATATTTCTGGAACTATAGCAGGTATGCTAAAACTACCCATTTTCCTTGATACTATAGGTACTTTATTTGCATGCATGATTTTTGGGCCACTTGTAGGAATAACAACTGGAATGCTATCTTCAATAATTTCATCAATCACTATGCCAACCATGCTTCCATTCATAGTGGTCAATATTGCTCTAGCCTTATGCGCTGGTATTCTAGCAAAACATAAAATGTTTTCAAATTATATGAAAATTTTTATTTCTTCAATAATCATGGCAACAATATCCATTATTATTTCAGCACCGATTGTAGTCCTAGTATTTAGCGGGTTCACTGGCGGAGGATCATCTATTATAGCGGCTTTAATAACTGCATCTGGAATGAATATCTGGATTTCTGTATTCTCTACTGAAGGATTCTTTACATGGGTTGATAGAGTATTAACAATCATTATATGCTTAAGCGTTATAAAATGCTTGCCCAATAAATTACTGCTTCTTTTCCCATTAGGTTTACTTTATTTAAAAAATTCAGATTCTGAATAGTAAAAATTAAATCGAGTTTACTATATAAATACAGAGATAAAAGTAATTATGTACATGCATTATATCGATACTATTAATCAAGTAAAAAATACCAAGATACTTGCGACGCTATACCCGACAACAAAATTTATATTGACCATATATTTAATATTAGTAGATATTATATTAAATACTTTTTCATTCACATTATACAATTTGCGACTTTTATTGTTCCCCTATTTTGTTGCTCTACTTGTTCTGATGATTCTATGTGGAATAAAAAAGAATGGATATAAGCTCGTATCAAGTATAGCCATGTTCTCATTATTTGTTGCGATATTTCAAGTCGCTTTCTGTAGACAAGGAAATACAATATTAAGTCTTAATTTTTTGCAGATTACAGATACAGCATTGTCTAATTCTATAACGCTCGGAATGAATACCTTAAATATATCAACTATAGTCATATGTTTTTTCCAAATAACTGATATAGAAGATATTACAATATCTTTAAACAAACTTGGGATGAGCAATAAAACATGTTTCATAATACTTTCTACTTTCCAAACGATTGATTATTTACAAATGCAAATTAAAGCAATAATAACCTCGCAAAAAAGTCGTGGAATAAACTTTAATGGAAATTTAATACGTAGAATTGGCACATTTACTTCGATTTTGCTTCCAGCATTTATTACTTCACTAATAAACATCGAGCAACGCATAATGATGCTTGATTCGCGAAATTTTTTTAGTTCAGAAAAAAAGACATATATTAAACAGGTTAATCATAATGGTCACGAAAAATTAGTACTAACAATAGGAACAATTACACTAGTTTTTCTTATTCTAGGAAGAGTAATTTATGGTTATATCATATAATATTTGCAATTTTTCATACACTTATCCACTTACTTCAAAACCAGCTTTAAGCAAGATAACAATACAGCTAGAATTAGGGAAAATATATGGAGTAATTGGAGCTAACGCTTCAGGTAAATCAAGTCTATGCTTATCTCTTAAGGGATATATTCCTCATTTCTATAAGGGAAAATATTCTGGAAAAATACTATTAAACAACACGATTGATTTATTAAAATCTAATGAATGTGACAGTGTAGGCTTTGTATTTAGCGATCCTTTTTCACAGTTAAGTCATATCAAAAAAACTGTATTTGAAGAAATTGCATTCAGCTTAGAAAATCGCAGTATCCCTATTCAACAAATAGAGAGTCTGGTTACACAAGTTATGCAATTACTTAACATAGAACAACTTGCGCTTCAAAACCCACTAACCCTATCCGGAGGGCAGGTTCAACGCGTTGCAATCGCGTGCGTTATAGTTAATAATCCAGAAATACTAATTCTTGACGAACCTACTTCACAACTTGATCCAGAAGAAACTAAAAATATTTATAATTTTCTACAAAAATACAAAGACGAGGGACATACCGTAATAATTAGTGAACAAGATACAAATTTGTTAGCGGAATATGCAGATAATATCATTGTTCTTCAAAATGGTTTTATCACTCATTATGGAAATAAATATGATGTTTTTTATGATGAAACTTTCCCTTCTGACTGTATTGATATTCCAGAAGTTGTCAAAATTGTGAAAAAGTTACGTAAGTTTGATATCCAAATAACCCCTGACATAACAGATATAGGCGAATTAATAGTTTTATTAAAGGAGAAATGCGATGAGCATCGCAATTAAATTGAACGATGTAAGTTTTCAATATCCTTCAAATGAAAAAATAAAAAATAAAAATAATGATAAACAAGAAAAATCCTGCAGAATACTAAACCACGTAAACATAGAATTCGAAAGTGGTGAATTATGCGCAATAATAGGTAGCAATGGAGCAGGTAAAAGCACTCTCGCCAAAATAATAGACAATTTATTACAGCCAACTTCTGGAGACATAACTATTGAAGGAAAACAATATAAGACATTAAAGCAACACGATATTACATCACTCGTTGGTTATATTTTTCAAAACCCAAATGATCAAATTTTTAACAGCACTGTACATAAAGAAATTACATATGGGATAAAGAATATAAACAATGATCTTTACAGTCGCGTTCTGAATCTTACTGGTTTAAACGATAAAGAAAATACAAACCCATTTAATTTGTCATTCGCTGAAAGAAAATTTATTAACATTGCATCTGCACTACTAAGAGAACCACATATTATTATTATGGATGAAGTGACTGGTGGGTTGGATAAACCACAAAAAATGCGACTTGTAAAAATACTTAATTATTTACATACGATAAATGTAACAGTATTATTTATCACCCATGACATGGAATTCGCATACGAAAATTGTCAAAATGCTCTCATACTTGATAACGGAAATGTGTTATACAAAGGGAGCATCGAATCTGCATTCCAGAATGTAGAAATAATAAAACGCGCGCATATTGACCAACCAATCATAGTACATATAATGAATGCGCTCGGAATTAACTATATGCATAAAGATAATCCTATACGTGCTTTAGCTAAATATATTGCGAATCGCAATAATCATTAAGGTATATGCAATCAAAAGCATCAAAATATAAACAAAATATCAACATTAAGATGCAATGCGAATACGCAATGAACATAGTTGGAAAGGACGTAATTCTACATTTAACGCGTCATTATTATTGTGCAAAGCTATAGGCATACCATGCAGCACTGGCATTTCCATAAGATCTACCTCTTCAATTGAGGAATAACGCAAGATTTTATTGAGTTTTATTTGCCCATTTGCATATCCACCAGACGGCTCGTGAATACGTAAGATTATATCTCCAGAACAATCATCAGCCAGCTTAACCCAATCTAATGCAATTAGACCTGAGTTTCTGCGAATCGTAAACAATGGATCGACTTCTGGTAGCATATCAATAATTGGCGAATTCAAAAAATCAGCTGTACTTAGAACTGAATCCATATTTGCATCAGCAATAAATGACCAAGTAAATTCATGCTTACCTTGATCGGTGTTAGGATCGGGGTAAAGAGGCGCAGAAAGCAAAGATAATCTGAGCATAGTTCCATAAGATGAAGAATAATCGCCAATAGGAGCAGTATCAGCGCCATAAGTAGACGAATTTGCAACAGCAACAGCATACGAGGAATCTTCTATACGAACAAACCTATGTGTGCATGATTCAAACTTTGCATCATCACTACGAGTATTTTTTACTATTGGCCTTTCAACTAAACCATATTGGCACTCATACTGGGCCTTATCTGAACATACGGATGTTGGCATATCTACTTTTAGAAATTGCTCTTTAGCATTCCAATCAACTTGCGCATGGAAATCAAGTCGTTTAACACATGGCTCTAAAATTATACTTGTTTTAATCTTAACATCCTTTTTACATGCCAAGATTTCAACAGATACACCGCCCGATAAAAGCTCTTTAACGTCAACAATTGAAGAATCATCAATCTTACGATTCCTCATAAATGCATCTCGCTCAATATCCCATGCATCCCACTGATACGGCTCATCTTTTAATATCTCATATTGCGCCATGCGATAACCAGATGGGATTAGCTCACGATTAAATTTAATATCTTCAACAGAAGATACTGTGCCATCGCGTTCAATAGTCACACTTAAAACACCATTATTAAGAATTACTCCACCATCATTTTTGTGTTTTACAGTTGTTGTATTATTTTTACAGCTTTCACTACATTGATATAAATTCCAAGCGACCTCATTTTTACCTGTATAAGTCAACAACTTTACATTTTCACGCGCATTAACCGCGTTAACCGTGCTGTTAGCTTTTACAATCGCATTGGCAATATCTGAAATAATTTTACGTAAACAAGAAATATCTCTAGCATATTCTTCTCTAGCTTGCCTATGAACCCATGCAATAGCAGAACCTGGAAGAATATCGTGGAACTGGTTCAATAATAAAGTCTTCCAAATTCTAGTAAGCTCATCGTTATTGAAACGATATTCTGGCGCATACACTCGAGCTAAAACAACAAGATATTCAGCCACACGCAACAATGATTCCTCCATGCGGCAATAACGCTTCATATCTTGCTGAGAAGTAAGAGTTTTTCTATGCAACTCTAGATAAAGCTCACCCTTAAACACTGGCGTATTGCAATTTGAATCGTCAACAATATCTTTTCGTATTTTTTCAAATAACTCATCAGGAGTGCCGAAATCAACTCTAGGAGCACCCTCTAAATTACGATCACGCCTAATACGAGCAGTCATTTCGCGAGTAGGCCCTCCACCGCCATCGCCAAAACCGTATAACAATATTGCGTGATCAGATAAATCTTTATCCAAAAAATTGCGTTGAGAATAAACTAACTCATGCATGCTCACAGATGAAGCATAAGTATTAGATGGAGGAAAATGAGCTAAAATCCTAGAACCGTCTATTCCTTCCCAAAGGAATGAATGATGTGGGAATTTAGTGGTATCATTCCAAGAAATCTTTTGAGTTAAAAACCAATCAAATCCAGCGCGGCGAGCAAGTTGAGGCAATGCGCCAGTATAGCCAAAACTGTCTGGGAGCCAAATGCCATGCGGATCAACACCAAAATGCTCCTTAAAATAGCGCTTACCAAAAGTCATTTGTCGAATTAAAGATTCACCACATGGCATAATTACATCGGACTCAACCCACATACCACCAACAGGTATAAAACGTCCTTCTTTAATCCTATTTTTCATACGCTCAAATAAATCGGGATGCTCGTTTTCTAGCCACTCGTATTGTTGAGCAGAACTCATAGCATAAGTAAAATCAGGATCCTCATCCATAAGAGCTAAAACGTTAGATATTGTGCGTGCGACTTTCCTGTGCGTCTCGCGCACAGGCCATTGCCAAGCAGAGTCAATATGAGCATGTCCAACAGCAATATGCCTTAGAGAACTTGCCGCCGCGGGCTGACTTAATACATTAGTCAACATATTACGAGCATTTTGAACAGTAGAAGAATCATGTTCATCATATGCATTTAAGGAGCGCTGTAAAGCTTTAGCTAGTTTCCAGTATCGCGGATTATCGTCATTCAATTCTCGCATCAAAGAACTTACAGTCTCAAGATCCATATAATAATCAAAAATATTACGATTAAAAACAGTAACGTCAACATACTTCAACATATATTGGCATTCGGTTTTTCCAGTAGCACGCTCACCTAAATCAGTAGGAGAAAACGCAGTAGGTCCTTCAACAAATGGATTGTCTGCAGCTTCCAAATATAAAGTAAAATTACCATTTTCATCAATACTAATCGAACGATTATTATGCTCATCAATCAACGGAACCCAATGATTACAAGGGTTTACAGCTTTTATAACTCTTCCGTCAACGTTATACACTAATCCTTCAGCTTGAAAACCAGGGAAAAGATTACTAATCCAACCTAAATCAACATTTAGCTCAACTTTGCACCCCTTTACCTTTGAAAGATCAATCGACCCTGATATCTCAAACCACGTTGTTCCCCAAGTTGTTCCCCAAACGCTTGGAACATTGAATGAATGAAACACAATATCGTTTCTTTTTAACTTAGAAAAGAATTCGTTAGAAGAAATAGGTTCTCCAGCAATCTCATACGCTCGAATTTTACAATGCAATAAAACAGTATTTATATGCGGGTATAAGCGTTGTTGCATAACTCTTGTACAGCGATTTAATTGCTGCTCAGGTAATAAAAACATAGTTTCTACACTTCTTTCTTACACAATTAAACATTTATACGTAAATCACGTACACGCAAATCACATACGCATAAATCGCATATCTAACATATAAAGACAAAACAAGTATACGATATTAAATCAGTAAAAGTTTATGACAAAAGACAGTAATTAATAAAAATTCATAACTGCTATGAATTTTGTTAACCAAAATTATAATATTTAATCAGCAAAGAGTAATTGTCCATATATAGTGATGAGCTGTTAGAAACTTCAGAAAATATTAAAGATGATATTTTCTAATTGGAATAATTATCTGTAGACAGTATATAAACAGCATAAATGAATATAGGCAATTATTCATCCCTAACATAACACATGACTCTGTTGATTCAATTTTAAAATTACAATCTACGAAAGGACAATAATGCAAGATTTTGAAACAACTAAATATACGTTTGACACACAAGCCAACAGAATATTCATGGCAGAACAAACAAAACAATTACTTGATTTCGCAAAAAACTTCCCAGCACCAATAGGAGGGTCAGGATGGCTCAACACAGACGGAACACTAGATAAAACACGCGGAGTACAAACATGGATTACAGCACGAATGACTCATGTTTACTCAATAGGAGAAATGTTAGGATACAAAGAAGCGAATCAACTTGTTGAACGAGGACTCGACGGACTATTAGGTCCTTTACACGACAACGAACACGGAGGATGGTATCCACAAGTAAGTTGGAACAAAGAACCTGAAAAAGACAAAATTTGTTACACTCACGCATTCGTTATACTAGCCGCATCAAGCGCACTACTAGCAGGACATGAACGAGCAAAACAACTATTAGAAGATGCATTAAAAGTATTCGATAAGTACTTCTGGAATAATGAAATAGGTTTAACAGTAGACACATGGGATACAAGCTTCAATAAGCTTGATTCTTATCGCGGGCTTAATGCAAACATGCATACAACAGAAGCATTTCTTGCAGTAGCTGATAGCACAGGAGATGAAAAATATAGAGAACGCGCAAAGCGCATAATCAGCCACGTAATCAATTGGGCATCTAACAACAATTGGCGAATACCAGAACATTTCAACGATCAATGGCAAGCAGACTTAGAATATAATAAAGACAAAAAAGATGACCAATTTAAACCATACGGTGCAACACCAGGTCATGGAATCGAATGGTCAAGATTAATACTCCAATGGGCATACAGTTACTATAAGGAAGATTGCAAACAGCGAAGAGAAGCATTAAACGCTGCAGAAAATTTGTTTAACCAAGCATTAAAAGATGGATGGAATGCCGATGGGCAACCAGGTATCGTATACACAACAGATTGGAATGGAAAGCCTATAGTCCACGACCGTATGCATTGGACACTAGCAGAAGCCATTAATACATCATCAACGCTTTACAGAATCACTAAAAATAAGCAATATGCTACTTGGTATAAAGAATTCTGCAAATATCTAGACCACTCAGTCATTGATCATTCTAACGGTTCGTGGTTCCATCAACTCGATGATAAAAACAATGTTTTAAATACTGTATGGCCAGGAAAATCAGACACTTATCATGCTTTCCAATCCACTCTGATTCCATTTATAGATCCGACGTGTTCTATAGCAAGTGCTATATACAGAGAGCAACTTGATTAATAATAAAATATTGTTAATTTATTAATTTAATAATCCACATTGCAATTAAATCTGCAGTGTGGATTATTTCATCACATACACTCCAAATATTCCACAAATACGTATGAAAATATGAAAATAAGAAACGTTAAAAAGTAAAGTAAACAGCATTAGGACGTAAATACAATATTGATACACATTATAGAATTTGCGACTGAAGGTCTTTTCGAGCGCTTTCCATTTTAGTGATTTGACCTAAAAGAGTAAGCTTTTCTTGACCATCAGGAAGCTTACTCATACGAACTTTAAAAGCTCCGATTTTTCGCATAAAACCAACGTCTAGAAGCTTAATAAGCAGCTCGTTTGCGTACTTTTGCTCTTCTTCACTAGGAACGCGCAAAAGATCAGATGGTCCGCCTTTAGCGCTTTCGCCACTATAGTCGTAAGCAGCCGACGAGTTAAGCGAAGAAGCGCTACTTAAGCCCTTGCTTAAAGACAATGGAAGAGGCATTACAGAAAGCTCGTTAATAACACCTTCTAACATAGGGCCAGCAGCTTTAGTTATAATATGGAGCCATAATCCTTGACTTACATTTGAAGTAGGCAATCCCCCAGCTGCCACAAAAGCCTGAAAAAGCGTTCTAAAAACTGGCGTAATAAAATTATTCAAAGTCAGCTGCGCAAAAAGCTGACTGTTAAACGCTAAAGGAGATTGCATAAGAACAGCCATAAATTGCTGCTCACACATAAACACGGAATCGTCAACCTTGTAGTAACTTTGATTTTTGTACGCGCTTCTAAGCATAGCTGTTTTTATAGCAGCTTCATTCATGCTTTGAGAACGCTGATCAAATACGCGAGAATCCGCGGAAACGATAGAAGAATAGCTTTTAGAATAAGCGTCATCGTCTATAACATGCAATCGCCTTCTATTAGACTCCACTTCCCTACGCATAACGTCTAAATCAACACCAATATTTCTAACAGCTTTCCTAGTGTACAAGTCCAACAAAGACCTATCTCGAATTTGCGCAACAAGAGGAGCAACCGCCTTAACAGCACCCATCTGCCCTGTTGCAAAAGACGTGTCAAACTTACGAATAACAGTGTCGATTACAAAATCGTAAAGAGGATTAGCGCGTGCAATCAAAGAGCGAACAGCCTCATCTCCCCTTTGAATACGCAAATCACAAGGGTCTAAATTGTTATCTGCAACAGCAACAAAAGTCTGTGTTAAAAACGCTGAATCTAAGCCAAAAGCATGTAACGCAGCTTTCTGACCTGCAGCATCTCCATCGAAAGTAAAAACAATACGCGAACTAACTTTTTGACCTTCTACTTTTACAGGCCCCACAAGCTGAATCGCTCCCAAAGAATCGTCTGCAATAAGACGGCGAATAATCTTCGCATGCTCTGCACCAAAAGCCGTTCCACAAGTTGCAACAGCAGTATCTACACCAGCTAAATGGCAAGCCATAACATCCGTATAGCCTTCCACAATCACAACTTGACGCTTTTTAACAATATTCGATTTAGCAATGTCAATTCCATAAAGAACCTGCGTTTTTCTATACAACACAGTATCTGGAGTGTTAATGTACTTTGCACTAATAGAATCGTCGTCATAAAGCTTTCTAGCGCCAAAACCCAAAGTTCTGCCTGTAGAATCGCGAATAGGCCACGTTAATCTGCCGCGAAAATAATCGTAAATTCCGCGCTGACCTTGGCGTGCTAAACCTGCGTCCAATAATTCTTGACGAGTAAAACCCTTATTAGACAAATATCTAACTAGAGTATCCCAACTATTCGGCGCATATCCGCAACCAAAACGTTCACATTGCGCTTGAGTAAAATTACGTCCAGCAAGCAAACTACGAGCTGGAGCTGCTTCTTTAGAGTTGATTTGGGACACGAAAAAACGCTGAGCTTCCTCATTTGCTTCTATAAGACGAGCACGCTTAGAACCTGCGTGAGCACTATCTTTACCAGCTTGCGATTGGTCATAATGAACTTCAACGTGGTATCGATCTGCCAACAGTTCTACTGCCTCGCGAAAATCAATGTTTTCTTTTTGCTCAACATACTTAAAAACATCTCCACCAGCACCGCAACCAAAGCAATGCCAGACACCTAAGCTTGGACGAACGCTAAAACTAGGCGTTTTTTCATCGTGAAACGGGCAAAGCCCCACAAAAGTACCCGTCCCAGAAGGCTTAAGCGTAACAGTTGCAGATACAATATCGTACAAATCTGCAGCAGCGCGCACACGCTCAACGTCTTCTTTTACAATCATTCCAGCCATAATCTCTAGCTTATCGCAAGCCGAAGGCTATAGACACTCTATTCATAAAAGCGTAAAAGCGTTGATTTAGCACAAAGCGGCATGAAGAGCTGTAGCCGATCCATCTGTAAGACTTGCAACTTGATCAATCGCAACTCTTAAACGCTCGTCTTCGCTAGAGCAAGTATTCCAATCACTTATAAACACAGATTCCATAGCATCGTGCGCTCTTGGAGACTTGCTCATAAAAACTTCAACCAAATCTGTTAGAATCTTTTGCTCACGCTTATAAAACTCGCGCTCTCTAGGTTGGATTATAAAATGCACAGCCAAGCTTTTAAGAACGATTATCTCGTAAGATGTTTCTGGCGGAATAACAACATTTGCGCGGTAGCGAATCAAAGCACCGCTCCCATATTTTTCTCGAGTTGCTCTCTCAACTGAGCTTGCAAACCTGCCAATTAAAGCACTAGTAATATTCTTTAAATGCGCAAGCGACCTTCTAGAACCGTCATAAGAATCAGGGAACATGTTAAGAGCACGCAAACGCTTAAAAGCCGCCAAAAGACTATCCGCATCCCACTGGCTGCCATACCAATTATGAGCTTCTTGAACAACTTGATCCGCAACGCTTGAATCCCAAACAAGCTCCGTATTAAAAGCGCCAGTCACAATCGCGTCTTCAATATCGTGAACACTGTACGCAATATCATCGGAAAGATCCATAATCTGGCATTCCATAGGTTTTAATTCGCGAGGAGAGCCACTTTTTAGCCAATCAAAAACTTCCCTATCGTCTGGGTAAACGCAGAATTTTAGGTCACGCTCGCCTTTATCGTGCGCTTTTGCTTCATCAAAACCCCAAGGATATTTAACAGCAGCATCCAAGCTTGCACGCGTAAGATTTACTCCTGCACTAGCGCCATTTTCTCTAAAAACTTTAGGCTCTAAACGCGTTAAAAGTCTAAGAGTTTGAGCATTTCCTTCAAAACCACCAATATTGCTGGCGATTTGAGCAAGCGCGCGCTCGCCATTATGACCAAAAGGCGGATGACCTAAGTCATGAGCTAAGCAAGCGCAATCTACAACATCTGGATCCGCGCCAAGCATCGAAGCAATCTGGCGACCAATTTGCGCAACTTCCAACGTGTGCGTTAAGCGCGTACGAGCAAAATCGTCGGAGCCTGCTACAAGCACTTGGCTTTTAGCGCCGAGTCTTCTAAGCGCTGAAGAGTGGATTATTCTGGCTCTGTCTCGTTCAAACGGAGTGCGAGCGCGCGTGTGATGAGGCTCGCTAGCCCATCTCTCAGTATCGTGCAAGCTGTATTCGCCAACAACTTCGTTATCGGAAGTAATCACATCGTTACACATTAAAAACCTCTTCAACTAATCGCAAGCCGCAAATCACAAAATATTTAGATTAAGCTTTTTTCATCCAACATTTTTATGTCTTTTTTAGGCAAAACTTCGTAAGCATTCTTATACAATCGAGGAACTCTAGGGCCAATCCCAGTCATAATCTCGTAGCTTATTGTTCCTGCAGCCGCCGCCCAATCGTCTGCCGTCGGCTCCGCATATTCAATACCTCTGCCTGGCCCAAAAAGCCTGACTGTATCTCCTTCTTTAACCCCAAGCTCTTTAGCACTGCCTTTTAAGTCAACAATAAATTGATCCATGCAAACGCGCCCCGAAACATGCAAAATCCTAGCACCGTTATTAGTTTCTACGCGCACTGGTCCTCCAGGCTTATTAACATGCCGAGATCCTTGCATATCGTATCCGCTAGCGGCGCGCAAAATGCCATCCGCATAGCCGAGTGGAACGATTGCTGTGCTTGTATTGTCTGGCGTTAAATACGTGCGGCCGTACGAAATGCCGTGACCTGCTTCTACAGATTTAACTGTTCCTAATTGCGCTTGTAAAGTCATAGCTGGACGCAAGTCGTAAGTTTGAGGCACTCCCATAACGGGGTCTGGCTCGTATCCGTACAATCCAATTCCTGGGCGAACAAGCTCAAATCGTATCTCTGGTCTGTTAAGAGTTGCAGCCGTATTAGCCAAATGTCGGATTTTAGGCTCCAAACCAGCTTCGCGCATTCTGCGAGTAAAATCGTGGAATTGCTCAATTTGCCTATCTGTAGATGCCACAAACTCTGGAACGTCTGGGCAATCAGCAACAGCCAAGTGACTCCATTGCCCAATAACTTCGATTAATCCCTGGCTAGAATATTCACTAAGTTTTTCTAAAGCATCACTAAAGCCTGCAGGCGTAAAACCGTTTCTGCCAAATCCTGTATCTACCTTAACGTGTACGCGCGCGGTAGTGCAAACCGATTTAGCAGCGAGCGCAACAGCATCAATTGAATCAAGCGAGCCAACAGAAATATCAATATCCGCGTTTATTAAATCAGCAAAAAGAGACGTTGGAGCGCTGGTGAGCCACGTAAGAATACGGCATCTGCTTGAATCAATTCCACACGCGCGAAGTCGCAAAGCCTCGTAAGGCTGAGCTGTGCCAAGCCAAGTTGCTCCTCCTGCTAGAGCTGCAAGCGCACTAGGAATAAGCCCGTGACCATAAGCGTCTGCTTTAACAACTCCCATAACCGCTGGCGACTTTTGCCCAGGCTGCAAATCTTTAGAAACACGCTCAATCAGCGTTCGCATATTATCCCTGAGCGCTTTTAAATCAACGATTACCTGACCCGGGTATGTACTTAAGGCGCGAGCGTAGTTTTCTTGCAAAATCGCTTGTATACTCGAATTTTTACACATATCTCACGCCTTTACTTTTAGTTTTTAGCTTTATGTTTAATTTTTACTTTTATATTTATTTTTTGTCTACTATATCTGCAACTAATTTTGACTTACATTTTAATACTGCAAATACAGCAAATACCGCTAATACCGTATTACATGATTATGCGAGCGCAACCATTGATACGCGATTCTAGTTGCACTATGCGCGCGATCTGGAATCACAACAAGACCACACTTGCTAAAGCCTTCTCGCAAAATAACTTTTTGCATAATCAAGTTGTCGGGATGAGTGTCGATTCTAACATTAGAGTAGTTGAGCTTAGCCCATTTTAAACACTCTCTTGCCATTTTTGGCTTGACTCCCGAAGATGCAAGTCGATGGATTGTAACGTATGGCAAAACGTCATCTAGCCACGCTCCGTCAATCTTTGCGTAGACTTCATCAAGGCCCTCGCACAGTGCAAATTGCGCCAAAATGCGCTCATTGCCAAAATCTGGGTCCGTGTCTACAAGAAGATTAAAACGGTTCAAACGAATATCTTCTATAACACTAGATGTTAGAGGAAAACGATCTCCCCATTGATGAGGATTGCCATTATTTGCCATAAATACTCTTGCTCTCTCATAAATATTTTCAATATCTTTTAGATCGCTAAGAGATGCTTTCCTCAATCTTATTTCACACATACACCCCCCTATGCTTAGAATATGGCGATTCTACAGTATTACACAAACGAACGCAACAAGTCACACAATCTTACGCTCAAAAGGATCGGAGCTAATGCCCTTGTCTAAAATATCTTTGCACCATTGACGCGCTCCAAACAAACTATGATCGCGGTAGTTTCCGCAAGACTCAATAGTTGTAGCTGGAACATCTTCCCAAGTAGCTTTGTACGCAATAAATTCAAGCGATTCCTTCAACGCGCGCGCAACATCTTCCGTGCTATGAGTGCCCCAAGTTAAAAGGTGGAATCCTGTACGGCAACCAAATGGAGAGCAATCAATGTAACCTTCAATGCGCTGACGCAAAAGAACAGCAATCGTATGCTCAATCGTATGCAAAGCGCCCGTAGGAATAGCCTCTTGGTTAGGCTGAGTTAAGCGAATATCGTAATTAGAAATAACGTCTCCATTCGGACCTTTTTGAGTGTCAATATAGCGAACATATGGAGCTTTAACTTTAGTGTGATCAAGCTCAAAGCTTTCTGGACGAGGAGTCGGCTGATTGTTTTGATTTTCGCTCATTTTATCTTTCCTAACTTGTAATACATGCGCAAAATGTATGCGTAAATATGCATAAATAACGATTACTAAATAATATTAGACGCTATTCTTGCCAAACACACATAAACGCGAATTTAAAAAATATTTTTTATTGACTTACAAAGCTTATTACTTACAAACTTGCAAGACTTACCGATACAGACTTACAAAGTAGCAGCATCAATAAGTTCACGCGTGTAGCTATGTTTTGGATTAGTTAAAATTTGACTTACATTCCCAGATTCAACAACAACGCCATCTTTTAGAACAACAACACTAGACGCCAAATGCTGAATCATACCAAGATCGTGGCTAACGAATATGCACGCCATATTAGGGCGATTTGCACGAATCACATTAAAAGCATCTAAAATTCTTGTGCGCTCAGCAACATCGATTGCGCTCATTGGCTCATCTGCAACCAAAACTCTAGGATTATTGATTAGCGCGCGCGCAATCGCAACGCATTGAGCTTGTCCGCCAGAAAGCTCGCAAGGGTATCTTTTGCTAAAAACATTAGGATTTAATCCAACTAAATTCAAAACATCATCTACTTTAGAATCAATAACATGTGAATCAATAACATGTGAATCAACAGTATTTGAATCAACAGTATTTGAATCAGAACTCATGTTTTTACGCCATATTTCAAGCGGCTCAGAAACACTTTTTCTAACTGTCCAACGCGGGTCCAAAGCTGCAAAAGGATGCTGAAATACAAGCGAACATTGTCTTCTCATATTTACGTAAGCAGAATCTTTTAAACTTGATTTTTTAGCATTTTTAGCAGTTTCAACAACTTTGCCGCAATACTCTATTTTTCCTTCGCTTATTTCTTGCAATCCAAGCAAAGAACGAATCAAAGTTGTTTTACCACTTCCAGATCCGCCAATTAGCGCTAAAGATTCGCCAACTCTAAGATTAAAATCAACTCCTTTTAATGCTTCAACGCGCGTCTTTGAACTTCCTAAAACAACGTGAACGTTTTTAGCTTTAAAAATGCAATCATCTTTAGAAGAATCATTCTTATTTAAATCGCTTTTACAGTCAAGGCTTAGATCATTATTATCTAAACTTAAATCATTTTTACTAAGACTTAAAGCGCGCGCCGCAAGAACAAGCTGTTTAGTAGAGCGCACCTTAGGATTTTCTAGCAATTCACCAACACGCGCACTATCGACTAATCGCCCAGAATCCAAAACATAGCAACGAGTAGCAGCGCGAGAAAGTACCGAAAAATCGTGAGTAACAAAAAGCATTGAAGCGCCCATATTATCAACTAAAGAAGTGAGCATATTTACAACATCTTTTTGCGTAACAGAATCAAGAGCAGTAGTCGGCTCGTCTGCAAGAATCAACTTAGGGCAAGTTATAAGCGCTGTAGCAATTCCAACTCGTTGCATTTGCCCGCCCGAAAGCTCAAAAGTGCGCTTATTCAAAATATTCGCGCCTAAACCAACTTTTTCAAGCATAACTTTAACGCGATTTTGAATATCGTCTTCGTCTAAATTGTAATGAAGCCTAAGAGGTAATGCGATTTGCTCGCTAACACTCATAACGGGGTTAAGAGCACGATCCGCCTGCTGAAAAACAACGCCAACATACTTGCCACGAATGTTTGCAAGCGCAGAATCGTTAGCGCCAACAGTTTGGGCATTGCCAACATGGCAAGAGCCAGTGATTTTGCAATTAGACGGAACTAGGCCAATCGCAGCTCTTAAAAGCATTGATTTACCAGAGCCAGAAGATCCAACTAACCCAACGCGCTCACCATCTTTAACGTTAAGTGAAACATCACTTAAAATGCGCGAAGATCCAATGCTAAGAGATAATCCTTTTATATCAAGACTCATTCTTAGACTCCCTATTTGCTGGATTTGTAACACTTCTTAAAACATCGCCAAAAAGATTAAGAGCCAAAACTGTTAAAGTAACAACAAGACCAGGCCAGAGAGCCGCAAGCGGATAAACGTGAATCAAAGTAACCGAAGTAGAAAGAACACGACCCCAGCTCGGCACTCCCGAAGGAACACCAACACCTAGATAAGTCAATCCGCTTTCCGCTAAAATAACAGTTCCTGCAGAAAGCGAAAGCTGAACGGAAGCAATTGGCAAAATATTAGGAAGAACATGCTTTAGTAGAACGTAACTTCTGCTAGCGCCATTAGAAATCGCGCAATCAACATAGTTAGACTTAAGAACAAGAACAGCACTTGGACGTAAAATACGCGCGAGATTTAAGCCGTAGCCGAATCCGCATGCAAGCATGATTACAAGAACGGACGCTCCAAGAGGCACAGCAAGCATAAGCGCAATCAAAACCGTTGGAATAGAAATTAAAGCATCTACTGCCATAATGCTTACGGAACGAATTTTTTGAACACGGCAAATCGTAAAGCTTAAAATCACAAACCCAACAACGCTTGCAATCACAATTGTTGAAATAACAAGCAAAATCTCTACTCTAGAACCAGCCATAAGCCAACTAAGCATATCTGCACCCGTGCCATCTGTGCCAAGCCAATGCTTTAGCGAAGGCTTTTGCCATACCTGGTATCCGTTTGTTTCTAGAAGAGAATAAGGCGTCCACACAAAAGAAAGCGCAGCTACAAAAATCCACAAGCACAAAACAATACAAACAAATTTTCCAATAATTCCGCACCAAATGCGGCTTAAAAACTTAATCATTGCTTGAATCACTCCCCACTTGAATCTTGGCTAAGTCTTGAATCCAACAAACGATGCAACACGTCAATCGCAAACCCAACAAGCAAGAACAATGCAGAAAGCATAAAAAGATTGCCTTGAACAGATATAAGATCTCGCAAACCAACATCGCGCACAAGACCCATACCCATTCCAGGAAGCGAAAACAGATTTTCAATAACCATTACGCCCATAATCATGTGCGCAAAAGTCAAGCCGATTACAGACACAAGCTGCGGCAACGCTAATCGCAAGCCAACGCGCCAAATCATTTGCTTTTTAGTCATTCCACAAGCCATAGTCTGCAAAGCAATATCGCTATTAGAAATCTGTTCTAACGATGCTGCAGTGTAACGCATAAAACCAGATCCAACAATAATGCCAACTGTTAGCGCTGGAAGAATCAAAGACAAAAACGCACTACCAAAATCACGCCAACCATCTGTTGGAAAACCTTGAGTAGGGAAAAGCTCCACCAAACCAATACCCTTGCCAAAAATCATGATTAAAATCATTCCACCCCAAAGAGCTGGAACAGCTCCTGCTGTAATAGCACAAAACCTTGCGACTACTTGCGAAGCCTTGCCAGAATGCAAAACTTGCAAACATCCAAGAGGAATACCAATTGCGAGCGCAATTAAAAGTCCAAGGAAAATAAGTGGAAAAGTTATACTAGCACGCATAGCAATAGTGGATGCAACGGAGCGACCAGTGAGCATTGAAACACCAAAGTCGCCTCTAAAAACGCCAAAAATCCACTCTAAATATTGAACAAAAAGGGGCTTGTTTAATCCTAAATCGCGTCTTAATTGCTCAACTTTTCCATCTGGCGCGTTTAAGCCAGCCATAACTTGAGCAACGTCTCCAGGTAAAACTCTAAGAGCAAGAAATACGATTGCAGAAATAAATAGCAGCGCTACAAAAAACAACGTGATGCGTCGAAGAATCATGCGCTTCATACAAACCCCTTACTTAATCTAGTGTTCCGAGAATTTCCGCATTAACTCCGCTTTTTGTAGCTCTATGCACCATCTTGAGCTACAAAACCCGTCAACTATCTCCGCACTTTGTAGTCCAACACGCCGTAAATCAGCAACATTCTCGGGAGAATTTAGAGCAAATCAGCTAAGTCGCAAGTTGTATAGCGGCAAAAGAACTTGATTAATATCAAAAGGCATGCCTTCAAGATTCTTTACCTTAGCTGTAACAACCTTATAATTAAGCAACCAATCTGCAGGAGCATCCTTGCTAACAATTCTCGCAGCCTTGGCAAGAAGCTTATTAGACTCCTTAGTATTCGCGCAAAGCATTGCCTTAGCATACAAATCCTGAACCTGCTTATTGTTGTAACCATAGTAATATTTAGGATCTGCCCACTGGCCAAAATCATGGCTTTCATTGTGATCTACCATAGACAAATCGTAGTTTTTATTGTTATAAACGTCGTGAAGCCAAGTAGTAAATTCTACAATGTTTACCTTCAGATCAATGCCAATCTTCTTTAGCTGAGACCTCAACTGGTCACCAAGTTGCGTTCCATAAATATTCGGGTATGTAAGCGAAAGATGCAAAGGATTTGATTCGCTGAAACCAGCCTCCTTCATCAATGACTTAGCGCGCTTAACATCATGAGTGTAAATATTAGTCAAATCCTCATAACCTGGGTCAAGAGAAGGAATCGGTCCGCCAAGCAAAGCATCCGTACCGCCGCGTGAAGCAATAATCTGCTTATGGTCAATAGCATATCGAATCGCTTGGCGCACGCGCTTATCTTTAGTCCGCTCACCATTCATGTTCATAGCAAGCACAAATTTATCGGTACTATTTCCAGCTTTAACAACATAGCGCTTTGCATCCGCTTTAAAAGTCTTAGCAAGCTGACCTGAAATAGGCGCCAAAGCTTGAACAGCTCCAGAAGAAAGCGCATCTACAGCAGCAACATCATCCACAAAATAGCGAACAACAACTTTTGATGTTCTAGGCTTATTAATACCCTTGTAGCACGGATTTGCCTTTAACACAACACGGTCATTCGGCACAAACTTTTCTACCAAATACGGGCCAGATCCAACAGCTTGAGTTTTAGCATCATAATTCGCAAGCTTATCGAAGACTAAGCCAGCTCTAGAGCACAACGCCCACAAAAGCTTTGCGTTTGGCTCTTTAAGCTTGATTTCAAACGTGTAATCATCTTTAGCTTTAGCGGATTCAACTTTTCCAACCATGTTTGATCCGCGATATTTCTTTGCAACAAGCTCGTTAAAAGACCACTCAGCATCTTTTGCAGTAAGCCTGTGCTTGTTAGAAAACACGACTCCCTTACGCATGTGGAACGTGTACTTTAAGCCATCTTTGCTTATTTCCCAACTCTTTGCAAGGGATGGAACAACCTGATTTTTAGTATTTCTAGCTACAAGACCTTCATACACGTTTCCAATCAATAACTGTTCCAAGGAAGAGCCAGATTGATTGCGAATATCGAGATTTGTAGGAGCAAGTTTTAATCCGATTGACACAGTTTTATTTGATACTTGTGTAGAAGATGTTTGACTTGCGGGATTTTTTTGTGGACCTGTAAACGTTGCAATAATAGCGCTAACCACTGCAATTACTACGATTGCTACAGAAACAAGCCAGAATTTTCCTAAACCACGCTTATTAGTTTTATATCCCCTTTTAGACGCAGCGTTAAGCGAAGCATCTGTACTAGAACTAAATTGCGATTGCTCTGCGTTTTCTTGCCCATAGAATTTATCGGTCGCGTCGTTATTGTACGCGCCATCTTTGGGTTCTTTGTTATCCATTCAACAAACCTTTCTGGATTGTAATTAGATACATTATTTATATTTAATTTATATTTATTCTGTTTTACAGCTCGTCGCTTTATCTAGCTGCAACTTTCGCAACCATAAAGTCAACGGCAAACACAATCGTATCCGATTCACAAGTCAAACGAAGATGCGGTGAGTCTAAACAACACATTGCATATTTGCATGATTTTTCAGATATTTTAAGCCTATTTTATTACCATATATCCTACGAATGTGGTTAAATGCCAACAGACGTAAACTTGCAAACGTGCGCAAAATCCTAAAAAGATTAGAATCACGCTAGCTTGCATATTAACAAAATACATACGTTTAATAGATGCATGAAAATGTGTAGTATAACAATGTACAACATAAAAATGCGTTTAATAGGTTTAGTAAAAAGCGAGGAATAATGGCAGAGAACTTGAATACTACGGTAACAGTAAACGAATCCTCGGATCCGCAAAATAACGGCAGCCAAGACCGCACTGCTCTAAATCGCCAGCTTGCACAAATGCTTAAGGGCGGCGTGATTATGGATGTTACTACTCCGGAGCAGGCGCGAATTGCTGAAGATTCTGGAGCTTGCGCTGTAATGGCGTTGGAGCGTATTCCTGCCGATATTCGCGCGGCTGGCGGAGTTTCTAGAATGAGCGACCCAGCTATGATTCACGGCATTCAAGAAGCTGTGTCTATTCCTGTTATGGCAAAATGCCGTATTGGTCACTTTGTTGAAGCGCAGGTGCTTGAGGCTATTGAGATTGATTACATTGACGAAAGCGAAGTGCTTAGCCCAGCAGACGACGTTTACCACATTAACAAGCGCGATTTTGCAGTTCCATTTGTTTGCGGTGCAAAAGATTTGGGAGAAGCTTTGCGCAGGATTAACGAGGGTGCTTCCATGATTCGCACAAAGGGCGAGCCTGGAACTGGAGATGTTATTCAAGCTGTGCGCCACATGCGCATGATGAATTCCGCAATACGCAAGCTTACAAGCATGCGCGAAGATGAGCTTTTTGAGGAAGCTAAGACTTTGCGCGTGCCTTTCGATCTTGTAAAGTACGTTGCACAAAACGGCAAACTTCCTGTTGTAAACTTTGCAGCTGGCGGTGTTGCAACCCCTGCAGACGCTGCTTTAATGATGCAGCTTGGTGCAGAAGGCGTTTTTGTTGGCTCTGGCATCTTTAAGTCTGGAGATCCAGCAAAGCGCGCTGCTGCAATAGTTAAGGCTGTGACTAATTACAAAGACGCTAAAATGATTGCTAAGCTTTCCGAGAATTTGGGCGAAGCGATGGTTGGTATTAACGAGCAGGAAATCAAGCTTTTAATGGCAAATCGCGGCGAGTAATTGAGGCGAATTATTTTGGCAAACTCACCTATCAATACAAATAATTGCTCGCATACTGTAGCAGTTTTAGCTGTTCAAGGTGCTTTTCTTGAACATCGCTTAATGCTTGAAAAATTAGGCGCACACGTTATTGAGCTTCGTCAAGCGCGCGACTTGGAGCAGTCTTTTGACCGCCTTGTTTTACCGGGCGGCGAAAGCACTGTGCAATCGAAGCTTCTCAAAGAGCAAAATATGCTCGAGCCTTTGCGTGAGAGGATTGCAAGCGGAATGCCAGTTCTTGGCACTTGTGCAGGCTTGATTTTGCTTGCAAAAAACGTGGAAGGTAACGAAGTTAGCGGATTTGGCACGCTAGACGTTACAGTTAAGCGCAACGCTTACGGCCGCCAGCTTGGAAGCTTCCACTACGAATCTGAGTTTGGAAATCTTGGCAAAGTGCCGATGACATTTATTCGCGCGCCTTATATTGTGCAAGTCGGGTCGAATGCAGAAACTCTTGCAACTGTAGATGGCAACGTTGTTGCCGCGCGCCAAGGAAATCAAATCGGAACAGCTTTCCACCCAGAGCTTGATGAAGACACTAGAATACACCAGCTTTTCTTAAGCTTATAGATATCTTGCGTTTGTAAATTAAAGTGGCACTTAAATAACTTGATTAAGTGCCACTTTTATTGATTAAATCGCCAGTAAAATCGCTAATAAATCGCTATTTTACTTCAAAAATCGCGTATCCAAAAGCTCCAAGAGATTGATTTTGAGCATCATAATTGTAGCTAATAATCGGCTTACAATCAGGCAAAGCACTAAACGAATCGTTAGATTCATTAAACGCATTTAAAGCTACAACAACACGCTTAGAGTCAGTTTCTCGCGCAAACACAAACTTTCCGCGCTCATCATAGTCAAGAACTCTAAAATTACCATGAATAAAGCAATCGTTATTTTTACGCAATTTTATAAGTTCGCGGAATAAATCACGATTATCGCTGACAGGATTTGACCAAGGCATAGGCGCTCGATAATCACACTCTTCAAAACCAATTACACCAAGCTCATCACCATAGAACACGCTTGGGGCTCCAACAGATGTAAGCAAACAAAGCTCAGCCAAGCGGAATCGCTTATCTGCCGTAGAAAAGTCGCAAGCTTCCGAAGAGCTTTGAGCACACAAGCTTCTAAAGCGACTAACGTCATGGCTATCAAGCAAATTCAATTGACCCTGAACAATCGGGAATGGGTATCTTAAAAGCATATCCACAAATCGACTATTAAACTCGCGCGCATTAATCTTGCCAAAAGCAAAGAAATCGCGGCAAACTTTGCGGAACTCGTAGTTCATAGTGGAGTCAAACATGTCTCCTTGTAGCCAACGCTCAGAATTCTCCCAAATCTCAGCAATTAGCACACTATCTTTTTTAGTCTTTTTAGCAACAGAGCGGAAGGCACGCCAAAAGTCTTTATCAACTTCATTCGCAACATCCAAACGCCAACCGTCAACATCAAAATCTTCAAGCCAATAGCGGCAAACGTCCATAAAATAGTCGCGAACTTCGGGATTAGAAGTATTGAGCTTTGGCATTTTACGCTCATACGCAAAACACGTGTAGCTTGGGCGCTTACCATCTTCGGGGCGCTTAACAGGGAACTTTAATCCATAGAACCAATCCTTGTATCGCGAATTTTCGCCATTTTTAACAACATCGTCAAACGCGAAGAAATACCAACTAGAATGATTAAAAACGCCGTCAATAATTATGTGCATGCCGCGATTATGAACCTCGCTAACAAGCTCCCTAAAATCGTCGTCCGTTCCTAAATTAGGGCAAACATGGTAGTAGTCAAGAAGATCGTAACGATGGTATTCTGCAGCTTTAAAAATAGGATTTAAATACAAGCAATTAAAGCCCAAATCCTCAATATAATCAAGATTTTCGATTATTCCTCTAATGGTTCCACCTAAACGAGTGTGTAAAGTTTGGCCAGTTTTCTCATCAAAATAATCTTTTGCCTCGCAACTTATGCCACGTTTAGAATCTGCAAAACTATCTGGGAAAATGTTATAAACAACAGCCTCTTTAAGCCAATTAGGAACGTCGCTAATCTCCTCGCGGCGAATAAATGGGAACTGGTAGACTTCTGTACGATCTTCTGGAAAATCAGTCGCAATAGTATCGGCGTACAAATACAAGCGCTCATCCGCATCTTGCATCTCAAAGTAATAACAAACTCTATCTAAATCGCTGCTTATGTTTGCTTCATAGTAGTCAAAGTAATCGTCGCTTGCAATCTTTTCCATTTTCAGCGTGCAGAACTGATCTAACGGAGTCAAATCGACGCGATTTCCGTAATGCAAAACGCATGAACAAAGATTATTCTTTGCCGCACGCAAGCGAATTGTTAAACAATATTCTGCCGTAGAATACGCGTATTGTGAAAGTGGTCGGTGCAATATTGCATGACGATTTATCATTTACATTTCCTTTCTAGCCTCGCTGCCATTGTTTTCGACTTTATCACCTACTGTGCTACACCGCCACACTTTTATGCGATTTTCTAAAGCAGCAAGCACAAACAATCAAATTGAACGCAACGGACTTAGCATTAATGTAATATTGCTCTAAAGATGCGCATACTTAAGTTTGGCAACACACAACAAACACAACGGAGGCGAATATGCTTTTAGCAGTAGACATTGGCAACACGAATATTGTGCTTGGATTCTTGGAGAACGGCAAGATTGTTGGCACGTATAGAATGACTACAAAAGCAAATCACACTTCCGACGAATACGGCATTATGATTACGCAATTCTTAAATCTTAGCGGTTTTAGCGTAAACGATGTTGAAGATGTTATTGTTGCTTCGGTTGTCCCAAAAGTTATGCACTCGTTCCGCGCAAGCATTGTTAAGTTTTTGCAAATCGACCCTATGATTGTAGGCCCTGGAGTAAAAACTGGCGTAAATATTCGCATTGACGAGCCACGCTCTTTGGGAGCAGACTGCTTAGCGGATTGTGTTGGCGCGTTTTACGAATACGGCGGCCCCGTATTAGTTATAGATTTTGGCACAGCTACAACCTATAACTACGTTGATAAAAGCGGAGCAATTACTTGCGGACTTATTTGCACAGGAATTAGTGCGGCGGCTGCAGCTCTATGGGATAATACTGCTCAGCTTCCAGAAGTTGAGATTTCGCGCCCTAAATCCGTTCTTGCAAAATCAACTCGTCCAGCTATGCAAGCTGGATTGTATTACAGCTTCTTGGGTGGAATTGAGCGCACGATTGAGCAATTCAAAATAGAAATAAATGAGCCTTTTAAGGTTGTTGCTACAGGCGGCTTGGGACGACTTTTTGAAAAAGACGTTGAAACTATTGATTATTACGATCCAAATTTGATTTTTAAAGGAATGTACGAGATTTATAGACGAACGATCGGCTGCTAGCGACTTTTCCTTTGGATTACAGACCTAAAGTGCATAAGTCTAGCGCACAACAAAACCCTGATTATACCCGTATTCTTTCAAGTCTTTTTTCCAAAGATTAATACCATCTTTAAGACTAATTTTAGGACCAGGGTCGTCTGGAAGTTGAAAATCCTTACCATCGTCTTGTTTAATGCCTGCATCAATCATCGACTGCACTGTTAAACGTGCTCTTGATTTTCTGTTCCAATCATAGGCCAAACCGACTGTGAAACGAAAATCGCTACGAGAATATACTTCAAACGGCAAATATTTGTAGCCTGTATCTACATGATTTGCTGCATCTGCAAAAATACGGTTGAATTGTTGTCCTCCGAAATATGGCACATCGATTCCGCGAGAATCACGAACCATTGTTTTGTTTAGGAACGCTTTGTCTCTAAGAGTCACAACGTCTGCTGGGAATGCTCCAGATAAAACTCTTTCTTTAATACCAGTCTGATCATGGCATACAAAATTCACAAAACGCATCGCGGCTTCAGGCTTGCGACTAGACTGAAGGACGCTTAGAGCAGATCCTCCCATTTGCGCATTGTCATTGTTTCCATTCATAGTCGGAACTCTCGCTACACGCCACAACCCTGCTCCGCCTGGAATATCATGCATTAAAAGCGATGTCATCCATGCTCCAGCAAAAACAGATGCAACACTGCCAGAACCGACTGCACTTTTCCAAGCTGGAGTCCAAGTTGCAAGTCTTGTATCAACCAAATCTTCGTCAATCATGGACTGCCAAAATTTAGTAAAGTCTTTTGTTCCTTTGTCTTTACTTAAGCGAACTGTAACGGTTTTACCATCGTGAGAAGTTATAAAAGGTCTTCCTCCTGCAAGCCAAATCATAGCGTTGTAAAAACTTGCATCTCCAGAATCTGCAGCAATATAAACGCCAATATTTTTTAATTTTCTTGCAGCATGTAGATAATCCTTCCAGGTGTGAATTTGCGTAACATCCACACCTGCTTGGTTGAATACGTCTTGATTATAAAACCATGCTAAAGGACCTGAATCCATTGGCAATCCATAAACTCGTCCTCCTAATTGAACAGAAGACCATGTGCCTGGCGTATAGAATGTTTGAGTTCCTTGAACGCGATTTGTAATATCCAAAAGTTGTCCGCTAACCGCGTATTGTGGCAAAGCGTGGTATTCAAGCTGAGCAACATCTGGCATACCGTAACCGTCTTGAATAGCACTGTTAAGATTGTTGTATCCGCTTGTATCTTTAACGCTAACTCGAATATCTGGATTTTGTTTCTCAAAATCTACCGCAATCCGCTTCATGCTTGGTTCCCAAGACCATACTGTTATTTTTGTTCTAGAATCAACAGATCCGCATGACGCACAAAAAGCAACAATAAAAACGCATGTAATCGCAAAAATTACGCGCTTTATATTACGAACAAAAACGCGGTTTATATTACGGTTTATATTACGCATAACAAAACAACCAAAATTCTGCTTGCGACTTTTCTGCGGGCTTCTTGCACACATAATATTCACTGCTATTCTACAGTTACAGATTTTGCAAGATTCCTAGGCTTGTCAACATCGTAGCCCTTAAGCTTTGCCATATTCATAGCAAAAAGTTGTAATGCTACAACATCTACAAGTGGGCTTAGCAACGTTGGGCATTTAGGGCGCCAGAACACAATATCTGCGTAACGCTCAGCGTCTGGATCACCATCTTCTGCAACCGCAATCGTAAACGCTCCGCGAGCCTTAACTTCTTCAATTCCCGAGATTACTTTAGCGTGTAAAACGTCTCTGCCTCTAGAAGATGGCACTATAACAACAACTGGCTCGCCTTTGTCTACTAGAGCTATCGGGCCATGTTTAAGCTCTCCTGCCGCAAAACCTTCTGTAAACGTGTACGCAATCTCTTTTAGCTTTAATGCGCCTTCTAAAGCAACTGGGTAGCCAACATGCCTGCCAAGGAACAAGAACGATTTTGCATCTATTGTTTTCTTTGCGGCTTGCATAATCGAATCAGCTTGCGTATCTAAAACGTTTTGTATTTTATCTGGCATTTCTTTAAGCTGGGACACGATTTGCTGTATTTCATCTCTGTACATTGTTCCCTTGACTTGAGCCAAATAAAGCCCAAGCATGTATGCTGCTACGATTTGCGCAACAAATGCTTTTGTAGAAGCAACTGCGATTTCTGGGCCAGCATGAGTGTAAAGTACAGCATCCGATTCTCGCGGAATACTCGAGCCTTGAGTGTTGCATATTGCAAGCACGCGGCTGCCCTGCTCGCGCGCGTGCCTTAACGCCATTAACGTGTCCATTGTTTCGCCAGATTGAGATATTGCAACAACAAGCGTTCTATGCGTTAAAATTGGGTCTCTGTACCTAAATTCGTGAGCCAACTCCACTTCTACTGGCACGCGCACCCAATGTTCAATCGCATATTTTGCAACTAATCCAGCGTAGCTTGCTGTTCCACAAGCTACAACTATTATCTTGTCGATTGATCGCAAAATATCTTGACTAATTCTAACTTCGTCAAGAATAATATTCCCTTTTGCGTCGAATCGTCCTCGTAAAGTATCAGCTACGGCATGCGGATCTTCGTGGATTTCCTTATCCATAAAGGAATCCCATCCGCCTTTTTCTACTGCAGAAGCATCCCAGTCTACTGTAAAACAACTAGGGTTTTCAATTTCGTTGCCGTCAAAATCAGTAAGACGAAGCTGTGCTTTTTTGTTTCCTTCTATATCTCCGATTAAAACAGCTTGATCTTGACCAACTTCAAGCACTTTATCTGTGTATTGAACAAAAGCAGCAACATCGGAGCCTAGAAAATACTCGTTATTTGAAACACCTACTACAAGCGGCGAATCGTGACGAACAGCAGCAACAATATTAGGCTGTCTAACGTCTACTGCAAGTAGAGTAAAAGCTCCTTTAAGAATTTTTGCAACTCGTCTTATTGCTTCAAAAAGATCTGGCTTACCAGTTTCTTCAATTATTTGATTCGCGATTTTTCCAAGCGCTTTTGCTGCAACTTCCGTATCTGTTTGAGACGAAAACTCTATGCCTTCTTTTTGCATTTGTTCTTTAAGACTAATAGCGTTTTCAATAATACCGTTGTGAATAAGTGCGATTTTTCCGTCGGCACTAACATGCGGATGCGCATTTAAATCACAAGGAGCGCCATTCGTAGCCCATCGAGTGTGACCTATTGCCACACTCGCTTCTGGCATTGGATTAGCTTCTATATCTTTTCTTAAAACAGCTAAGCGACCAGCTTTTTTGCGTACGCATATAGAATCCATTCCTGGAGCAGCAAGAGCTACTCCAGATGAATCATATCCGCGATACTCTAAGCGTTCTAACCCATTTAAGCAAACTTCTAGAGGCTTTGAGCAAACTGTGCCAAAACCTGCATATCCTACAATGCCACACATAATTTTCTATTGTACGTTATAAAGCGTGCGTGTTTCTACACATGTCGAAAATATGCAAAAATCTTATTAAAATACGCGAAAAACACTTGCAAAATACTTGCAAAACACTTATAAAACGTGATGTAGAAAATCTTTAAATCTTTCTGTTTGTGGGCAATCTATGATTCCTGAAGTACCACATTCAACAACTTTCCCGCCATCCATGAACACAACTTGATCTGCAACTTCTCGTGCAAAGCCAATCTCGTGAGTTACAACAATCATTGTCATTCCATCATTAGCTAAATCACGCATAACGTTAAGCACTTCACCAACTAGTTCTGGGTCTAATGCAGACGTAGGCTCGTCAAAAAGCATTATTTCTGGTTTCATCGCAAGCGCACGCGCAATGGCAACTCGCTGCTGCTGACCACCCGAAAGCTGAGAAGGATAATGGTCTACGCGGTCTGCCATTCCAACACGTTCAAGTTCTTTAATTGCTAAATCGCGTGCAGCGGTTTTGTCCATGTGTAAAACATGAACTGGCGCTTCCATAACGTTTTCAATAGCCGTCATATGTGGGAACAAATTAAAACGTTGGAACACCATTCCAAGCTTTGCGCGTTGCGCTGCAATTTCTTTGTCGTTTAACGCTTGCAATGCTTCTTTACCTTTATGTATAACGGTTTTTACGCCAATGCGCTCGCCATAAATTGTGATTTTACCAGACGTAATTTTTTCTAGTTGATTTATCAATCGCAATAGGGTTGATTTTCCACTTCCAGAAGGACCGAGTATGACTGTTACACTTCCTGGATTAACAGTCATGTCAACTCCCTTAAGGACTTGAAGATTACCGAAGGACTTGTGTAAATCCTTTATGACTACTGCTGGAGTATCACTTTTAGTAACATTTTGGCTTTGTGTATCAACCGTTAAAATATCAGTCATTTTTCCTCAAATCTAATTACGATTATATAAAATTTGTAATTTTGACGCGGTTTATGCGTTATATGTTTATGCGTTAAAACCTAACATTGTTGCATTATTGCGACCCTTTACAGCGTCACTATTCGCTTTAATCGCATTATCTCCACGTTTTGCAGCATTAGAGTTAATTTGAGCATTGTTTACAATGTCTTTTGCTTCGAATCCTTTACCAAAATGCTTTTCTAACATAACTTGAAAAACCATCAAAATAGACGTAATAATTAAATACCAAACGCTAGCAACTATAAGCAACGGAATCGGCTTATAAATACGATTTGCTACAGCATTTGTTGCAAACTGAAGTTCTAAGGTAAAAGGCACAGCTAAAACCAGAGACGTAGTTTTAAGCATACCGATAGTCTCATTGCCCAAAGGTGGAACGATAATACGCATAGCCTGAGGCAAAACAACCCTGCGCATAGTCAAAGACCTGCCCATGCCAAGAGCTTGAGCTGCCTCAACCTGACCAGCATCCACAGCTTCTAAACCAGCACGAACAATCTCCGACAAATACGCAGCCTCATTAAGGGACAATCCAATAACTGCAGCGTTTAAAGAAGTCATAACAACGTTGGAATCAATGGAGAAAAACTCAACGGATGTAAATGGAATGCCCATACTCAACTTAGGAACAAGTACAGCAAACATTCCCCAAAATACTAGCTGCGTATAAACTGGAGTACCCCTAAAGAACCAAATAAAGAACCAGCTTACGGCTCGAAGAACAGGGTTTACAGACTTACGCATCATTGCTAATCCTATAGCAAGAACGATTGCAATAATCATAGACAAGAATGTGAGTATTAGAGTCCAAGCAATGCCTGTAAGAACATTGTCGCTTATTAGATATATGCCTACAACATTCCACTCAAATCGCGGATTTGTAACTATAGAATAAAGCAGCGAGCACGCAATTATAGCTACGATTATGCCAGCTATGATTGGTCCAGGTTTTTTGACTGGTAGAATTCGATCACCATCAGAATTTTGCGAAAGCTTCTTACTCGCATTGTTAAACATATTTTCTCCATTAACATTTTAAATTGTCACATATGTGAATAATAACTAGCGGATTATTAACTAGTAATTAACGCACTTGCGATGTACAAATATATTAAATACAAATAAGGCGTGCGGTTTTCACTATACTAATAGCTACAAACGCACGCCAAATTTAAGATCAGACTTCTGGATTTACTTGTGCTTCCTTAATGGCAACGTTTTCAACACCCCACTTCTTTAGAATGTCGTTATAAACGCCATTCTTCATAAGCTTATCGATTGCGGCCTTAATGAGCTTTAACATCTTAGCATCGTCCTTCTTAACAGCTGCACCCATTGGCTCCGCGTCGTTGCTGCTTTCTAGAATCTCTAGCTTTCCATTGTTCTTTATTGCAGCATAACCAGCTACAGGAGTGTCAGCATACATAACGTCTGCACGACCAGAAAGCAATGCTGTAGTGGCGTCGGTCTGCTCCTTAAAGCTCATGATTTCTAGTGGCTTATCGTTATTTGCCTTGCACTGCTTTTTAGCTTCTTCCATGATTGGCTCGCCAACAGTGCCTGTTTCTAATGTAACTTTTTTGCCGCAAAGATTCTTTGGATCTACTTTAGTTGGGTTTCCTTTACGAACTTCAAAAGATAAGCCAGCGTTTGCGTACGTTACAAAATCAACGGACTTCATACGTTCAGCGTTTACAGTAAAGCCCGAGATTCCAACGTTATATTTGCTTCCGATTGCTGGAATAATGGAATCAAACTGAGCATGCATAATCTTCGCTTTTAAGCCCATCAATTTTGCTAAAGCTTTAGAAAAGTCGATTTCGTAGCCGACTGGTGTTTTGCCATCTGCAGCGAAGAACTCTGCTGGAGCATAGCTAACGTTTACACCAACTGTTAATTCGCCAGTTTTTGCAACGCTTTCTGGAACAAGTTTTGCAATCTCATCGTCTTTTTGAACTTTGCTTACATCGTAGCTGCGTGCCACATCTGGGTCTGCTGCCTTAGAATCGGCTGGACCGCATGCGCATGTGCATCCAATCAATGCAAGAGTTGCAATTGCTGCAATAGGCTTAATTGACTTAAAAATCTTATTTGACTTAAGCATTTTCTTCTCCTGTCCAATATTTAAAGAATAAATAACTTATAATTTACAGTGATATGCATAACTATACACGATAACGCTACTAAATTGCGATTATTAAAATGCAAAAACTGAATATTCATAAATTGACATACATGAATATGCTAAAAATCAGCAAAAAATAACGAATTGCAAAATCAAAAGCCGTATATTATTCACAAAAATGAATAATATACGGCGTGTCGTTTATAGACCTACTACAAAGTTGTACGATTACACCAAGCTGGGTAGAGATTCGAGATTTTTCGCACTGAATGAGATGAACCTCAGCATCTTTGATGGTGATTCATCGAATGAAGAAGAAAAATCGAGAATCTCAGTGATAAAAACCACGTAATTGTTCAAGCACGTAAGAGGGCTGGGTGATTCTTGGTCGAACAGTATAAGAGCGGCAGCCGATACCAAATAATCCAATGAGCCACCACTACAAACAAACTTCAACTCAAAAAAACAAAATCAAAGCCAAATCGGAACAACCGCAACACCAGAAAACACGTAAGAGGCGGAGCGTTGTGAGACAAGAAACACCCAGCCCTCGCGCAACAGTAAGCAAGAAATAAAAAACAGCAAATCACCTAGATTGCATATTCTTGTATCGCATAGCGCGCAATGCTTCGCGCTTATCTTGTTCTTCGCGCAACGCTTGACGCTTATCGTACTCTTTTTTGCCTCGCGCCAAAGCAATCTCAACTTTAGCGTAGCTGCCTTTAAAATAAATCCTCAAAGGCACAATGGTATAACCTTTAGCTTCAATCTGCCTAGAAAGCTTAGCAATTTGAATCGCATGAAGAAGCAACTTGCGCTTGCGCTTAGGAGCATGATTATTCCAAGTGCCATTTAAGTACTCTGGAATATTTGCGCCTTCTAGCCAAATCTCACCACGTCTATCAATATTCACAAACGCTTCAGCTAAAGAAGCTCTGCCTTCGCGCAAAGACTTAACCTCTGTGCCAGTAAGAGCAATACCTGCTTCATAGCAATCTTCAATCGCATAGTCGTGATTTGCTTTTTTATTTCTTGCAACAGTTAAAGTACCATCTGAACCAGGTTTTTTATCCAAATTACACCAGCCTAAATCGAATCATAAAAATTAATAGTGAACATACTCATAATTGCCAGCATTACGAATAGTCCTATAAGACGGGAACGTAGCAAATCCAACGCCACCTTCAGAAATCAGTACCGAACCGTCCGAATTAACGCGTTCAACAACAGCAACATGTCCATATGTAGGATCTGATCCAGCAGCTCCTCTAGCAAATACCATAACAGCACCAACATGCGGTGTGCGATTTACAAGATACCCAAGTCTACGCCCAGAATTCGCCCAATCAGCACCGTTGCCCATAAAGGATCCTACTGGAAGACCAAGCTGTGATCTGCGCAAATACGCCCAAAGTGTGCATTGGCGAGCTGGATAGGCAGAACCTCCAGCTGTGTTACCAGTATTATGACCATAGCAATTGCCAGAACCAGCAGGACAATTCCCAGGAACCGCGTAATTCATACCATTTGCAGCACCATTAGAAAGCGGTAATGCAGGCAAGGAAGGAGTATTCCAACTGCCGCCGCCTCTAAGTTGTTGACGATTACCATTATTAGGATTCATGCGAGCTGCAGCCGTAGCAGCTAAAGCCCTAGCTTGAGCGTCAATTTGTGACTTCAAAGCAATTATTTCCGCAGCTTCGCGAGCATCTTGAGAAGTAAGACTATTCTTTTGACTCTCTAACTGCTTTCTTAGAATAGTTCCCTGATCTCTTAAAGACTGAAGAGAACGCTGCTTTTCACTGGCAGCCTTAGCCGCAGCCTGAGCACTCTGCGCCTCAGAATCAGCTTTTGCTTTTAATTTTTGAATCTCTGTTTCAATAGCAGCTAAGCGCTGACGTCTATTCATAGAATTACTCAAAGTAACAGCAGCATCATTTGCAGCATTTGCTTCGCTACGTGCAACAGCAGCTTCTGACTGAAGTTTTCCAACAAACTGCTCGGTAGTAGTGGATTTAGTCACCATTGCCATTACGTTAGAGGCATTGGAGCCATGGAAACTTTTGCGAGCAAGTTGAGCTACAGCAGCCTTTGCATCATCAAAATCTTCGCCAGTCTGCTTGATTTTTTCTTCTAAATCGAGTTTGTCTTTTTGCGCAGACTGCAAACGCTGATTTGTTGATTCAACAAGGCCCATAGCTTGTTGCGCTTGCTCCTGAGCTTGCTGAGCAGCACGGACTTGATTAGGGATTTGATGTTCGTTTAAATCATTGAGCTCTAGGATCTTATCAGCAAGCTGTTTATTGACTCCAGCAAGACGCTTTTTAAGAGCGGCATTACTTTGAACTTTCCTGTTGTAATCTTGCATGGTAACTGCATCAGCGCGTAGTGGCTGGCAAGCATATAAGGTAATACCGGCAGAAAGCATAAGAAAGCTGCTTGCAATCGCGCTTGCAACAGTGCGCTTACAATATTTTGCATGGCATTTCTTGCTTTCCATATTTACTTCCCTTTCAAGTAGAAAATTCAAACACAACTAATGCGAATTATACATTGAAAATTCTATTATCGATAAAATTTTTTTATTTATGATTTTTTATTTATGATTTATTAATGTTCATAATTTATTGATAATTTAAATTTTTCTTTTATGTTTACGCTTGCAGATATCTTCTGAGTGCAACCGCGGAGGCGACTATTGAAAGTAGCACGGCTCCAAGAACCAGCACTGGAACTGTCATCCAAACAGTTGTTTGATTTACAAATGGCATCCAACGAACGTTTTGTGCAAGCCAATCTGTAATAAACACTTTAACAACAACGCTTAGCGCGCACCCAGATAGCAGAGAGCCCATAAGGGACGCAAAAGCACCTTCTAAAATAAATGGCATGCGAATTGTCCAATTAGACGCGCCCACAAGTCGCATAATCTCCGTCTCTTGTTTTCTAGATGCTGCAGACATACGAATAGTTGTACCGGTTAGCATAATCGCAACAACAACCATAACTGCAGCAAGCACGATTGTAACAGCCGTGGCATGATTCAAAACGCTAAACACTGGGTCAAAAATTTGTCTTTGGTCTACTACTTCCTCAACACCATTTCTGCCAGAAAGAACTTCTGAAACAACCTGGTATTTGGTTGGATTTGTGAGCTTTAGTCGCAAAGAATCTTGCATATCAGCAGCTGTTAAAGTACGCCCCTGATATAAGCCATTAGGATATTGCTTAAGAAAAGTATTCTTGTAAAATTCGCTTCTACTAACATAAGTGATATTCGAAACATCATCACCTAACTCTTGGTTAATAATGTTTTCCAATTTTACAATTTCTTCTTTAGTAGGAGCTTTTCCAGAAGCACAGGATGCTGACTGACTTGTACCGTCTGGGCAAAGCCATGCTACAACTTCTACCTTGTCATACCAATCGCCTTTGGCTTTTGTGATTTGCGCTTGCATAAGAACAGATGCGCCTATAAACAAGAACGATATGAAGGTAACGAGCATTACCGAAACAATCATAGAAACGTTTCTGCGCAAGCTAATCCACGTTTCTGAGAATATGAACTGCAATCGCATTACTCGTCTCCTTCGTTCTTAAGATTTTCGCTTTTACTGGCTTCAGATTTACTTTTTTCATTGGATTCTTTAGATTCAATATAATCGCCAGTTTCGCTTGGATTCTCGCTTGTATTGCCGACGTTTTCGCCAGAATTTTCGCTAGAATTTTCAATATCGTTTTCGACAATATTTTCTGTATTATTCTTATCTTTTTGATTCTCACTTAAATCAAGAGAATCGCCAGAATCCGAAGAGTTGCTAGAATCTGCAAAATCTGAATTCTTCATATCTTCAGCATCATTCGACTTTTGCACGGGAGGAGCTGGTGGAATTGAAAGACCACGCCCCCAAGTCATAGTTGTTTCTAAAGGCTGAAAAACTTCACCATATCTACCCGTTCTGCCTGAATGAACAGATTGCGCAAGTCGAGCAATACCCTCATTATCTTCAGAACCATTTTGCAAAGTTTGCGCAACAGCATCCATAGCCTGCTTTGCTTGAGCTGCACGCTTTGCGCGTTTAGACATGAATCTGTAATTTTTAGGATCTTCAGAAGACGAGTTAAAACTAGTGTGATCAGAGCCTGAATCTGCCACAGTACGAACACCTGAATCGCCTTCAACTGCCTGCTGAGCTTTCGACTTTTGCTCAACATCTGCGTCTGGGAAGTAAAGCGCAGAATCATAAGAGCCTTCGCGTTCGTCTCGCACAATTTTTCCAGCATGAAGCTCCACAACTCGCTTGCGCATTGAGTTAACAATTTCTTCATTATGCGTAGCCATAACAATTGTAGTGCCCGTACGATTAATGGCGTCCAAAACTTCCATAATGCCAAGCGAAGTAGTTGGATCCAAATTACCAGTAGGCTCGTCAGCGAGAAGAATTTGCGGATGATTCACGTACGCGCGCGCAATTGCAACACGCTGAGCTTCACCACCCGAAAGCTCATGCGGATAATTATTTTCCTTACCAGTTAAGCCAACCGTTTCAAGCACACGCGGAACAAGCGACTTAATAGTAGAACGACTCGTGCCAATAACTTCTAGTGCAAAAGCCACGTTCTGATACACGGTTTTATTATTCAACAGTTTATAATCCTGGAAAATAAAGCCGAGAGTACGTCTATACTGCGGAACCTGACGATTCACTAAGCGTCGCAAGTCATTACCAGCAACGTGAATCTCGCCCTTAGTGGCCTCCTCTTCACGCAGCAGCAAGCTTAGAAGAGTTGTTTTACCAGATCCAGACGCTCCAACAAGAAACACGAAGTCGCCACGATTAACGTCTAAAGAAATATCGTCCAAAGCAGGGCGCGTACCCTTAGGATAGATCTTCGACACATGTTCTAGTGAAATCAGAGACATATTCTGCAGTTTCCTTTACGAACTATTGAACGATATACTTTAATTTTGTTTTTAACTATTTTATATTTTATTTTTGATTTTTATTCTGACTTTTATCTTGAATTTTATCTAATGCAGACTAAGCTTGCGACTTTTCCTCAGCCTCTTTTTTAGCTGCAACTCTCTGTTCGTGACGCCAACGAATTCCAGCTTCAATAAAACCGTCAATATCGCCGTCAAAAACAGCCTGAGTTTGCGAAGTTTCGTAGCCAGTGCGCAAATCCTTCACCATCTGGTATGGGTGAAGCACGTATGAGCGCATTTGGTCTCCCCAACTTGCCTTAATATCTCCAGCAAGCTCCTTCTTTTTCGCTGCTTCCTCAGCATGCTTAAGCACAAGTAAACGCGATTGCAAAACCGCCATTGCAGCAGCTCGGTTCTGAATCTGGCTGCGCTCATCTTGCATTGAAACAACCAAACCAGTTGGCAAATGCGTGATGCGCACAGCGGAATACGTAGTGTTTACGCCTTGTCCGCCAGGGCCAGACGCCTGGAAAGTATCCACACGAATGTCAGAATCTGGAATGTCAATATGATCTGTAGCTTCAACAAGTGGGATTACTTCTACGGCACTAAAGCCAGTTTGACGCCTGCCTTGATTGTCGAATGGAGAAATACGAACCATTCTGTGAGTGCCGCCTTCTACGGAAAGACGACCATACGCATATGGGGCATCAACTTGGAAAGTGGCGGATTTAATACCAGCTTCTTCTGCGTAAGACGTATCCATCATCTTAGTTTTGTAGCCGTTTCGTTCCGCCCAACGCAAGTACATTCTAAGAAGCATTTGCGCAAAATCGGCAGCATCCACACCACCCGCACCAGAGCGTATTGTCACCACCGCTGCACGAGCATCATATTCGCCGTCAAGAAGAGTTTGAACTTCCATATCGTCCAACTCGTGAGCAATAGAGCCAAGCTCCTCTTGAGCCTCGCTCATAGAATCAGCATCCTCTTCTTCCTGACCAAGTTCAATCAAAGTCTTAGTATCTTCAATGCGTTGCTCAACGGCTTGTAAACGCTTTAATTGAGACTGAGCTGCCGAAAGCTTACTCGTAACTTGCTGAGCGTGATCAGAATCATCCCAAAGTCCAGGCTCCGAAGCCTGCTTTTCTAAATCTGCAATAGCAGTCTTCAACGAATTAACGTCTAAAGCCTTAGAAATCAAAGAATACTTTGCTTCAACATCATTTAACGCTTGGGCAAAATCAAATTCCGCCATTTATTTAAAGTACCTCTTTATATTTTATATTATTCGTTTTACGCACTTACTATTCGAAGTTTAGCGTACGGTCAAAATCTCTGGACCATTCTCTGTAATTGCAATCGTATGCTCGCTATGAGCGCCACGCGAACCGTCAGCAGATCGAAGAGTCCAACCGTCTTTTGGATCTTGATAAATCTCGTCAGTAGTCTTTAAGAACCACGGCTCAATAGCAATAACCAAGCCTGGGCGAAGCTTGTAGCCGTGATGCGCAGTGCCATCGTTAGGAACGTGCGGATCGCCATGCATAATATGGCCAACTCCGTGACCGCCAAACTCAAGGTTTACGCTGTAACCATACTCGTGAGCAACGCATCCAACAGCTGCAGAAATGTCTCCAAGGCGGTTTCCAGGCTGAGCCATGTTAATTCCAGCCTCAAGTGCTTCCTCAGTGCACTTAATTAAGCGCAAATCTTCAGGATCCGCATGCTTTCCAACCACGAAACTAATAGCAGAATCTCCAACCCATCCGTCAACGTTAACCGCTAAGTCAAGAGTCAACAAATCGCCGTCTTTAAGGTTGTAATCAAAAGGAACTCCGTGAAGAACAGCATCGTTTACAGAAGTGCAAATGTAGTGCGCAAAAGGACCAGTTCCAAAATCAGGAGCGTAGTCAACATAGCAAGAAGACGCACCTTTACGGCTCATAATGCGTTGACGAACAAAGTCATCAATCTCAAGAAGATTTGTTCCAACTTTTGTCATTGCTTGTAAATCTTTAAGAATACTACCAACGAAGCGACCCGCAGGCTTCATAGCTTCAATCTCGGATGGAGTTTTAAGTTCAATCATGATTTAAGACTAACGCGCAGGCACGAAAATAGCGCAAAATATAGCGAAAATACTAGCTAATGATGTCGCTTAATACTTGTAATCTAGGCACATGCCTAATAACAATGATAATAATAATAAAGAATCGCAGAAGGAAATTTCTGCTGTAAATTTTGACCCAGCTTCCTTCTCATCGGTTACTCGACCACAAGACGATTTATTCCGTTACGTAAACGGTCCTTGGATTGACACTTACACTCTTCCAGAAGACAAGCCAATGTATGGTGCTTTCTACAAGCTCGCAGAAGATGCAGAGACGCAAATTCGAGATATTTTAGAAAGCGAAGATTGCCCAGCCAAAAAGTCGCGAATCTTATACCGCAACTATTTAGATACTGCATCTATTGAAAAAGCTGGAATTACGCCAATTAAGAGCGATTTAGACGCTGTTGATGCGGCAAACAGCAAGGAAGACCTGGTTCGCACTATTGCTTCTCTTACTCCATACGGTGGTCCAAATGCAATGTTTGCTTTTGGCGTCTGCGGAGACCCTAAAGACCCTAAGACGAATATTATGCACATTGAGCAGGCTGGATTGGGCTTGCCAGACGAAGCATACTATCGCGAAGATAATTACGCTCCGATTCGCGCTGAATACGTAAAAATGGTGGCTTCATTGTTGCGCTTAGCTGGATACGGTGATGCCACTACTACAAGAGAGCAATCGGAACGTTTCTTGAAGGTTGAAACACAAATCGCAAGCAACCACTGGGATAACGTAGCAACACGCGATTCTCAAAAAACTTATAATCCTTACGATTATGCGGATTTGGCAAAAACGCTTGAAGCGCTGAATCTTGACGCATTCTTGGATGCTGCTCAAAAATCTTACGACGATTCCGAAGAAGCAAAGAATCAGCCAATAGATTTTCGTAAAGCTTTTAGCAAAGTAGTAGTTCACGAGCCAAGCTTTATAGAAGGATTGAATAAGATTTGGCAAGAAGCCGACTTAGAAGATCTAAAGCTTTGGGCACGCGTGCACGTGATTTTGTGCTGGGCAAGCATGTTAAGCGAGGATTTTGCACAAGCGCGATTCGACTTCTACGGCAAAGTGCTTTCTGGCGCCACCAAGCCGCGCGATCGCTGGAAGCGCGCAATCGGAGTTGTTGACGATGCTTGCGGCGAGGAAGTCGGTAAAGAATACGTGCGCTTGCACTTCCCTGAGTCTTCTAAAAAGTATATGCAAGGCTTAGTTGACAATCTTATTAACGCTTACCGCGAGTCGATTTCTCACAGCAGCTGGCTTGGCGAGGAAACTAAAGCAAAGGCTTTGGAAAAGCTTAGCAAGTTTGAGCCAAATATTGGTTATACTAATCATTGGATTGACTACTCTGCGCTAAATATTAAGGAAGACGCTGGCTTAATTGAGAATATGCGCGAAGTTTCTCGATTTGTGTTTGGTAGGTATACTGCAAAAGCTGGAGAACCTGTGGATCGCGAAGAGTGGCAGATGACTCCGCAAACTGTAAACGCTTACTACGATCCGCTGCTTAACGTAATCGTGTTCCCAGCTGCGATTTTGCAGCCGCCATTCTTTAGCCCGAGTGCTCCAGACGCAGCAAACTACGGCGCTATTGGTGCCGTAATCGGTCACGAAATCGGCCACGGTTTTGACGATCAAGGTTGCGAATATGATGGCGACGGCGTGCTTAACAATTGGTGGACTGAAGAAGACAAAACCAACTTCACTGAGCGCACTAAAACGCTTATTGAGCAATACAATGCTTTTACACCAACGCAGCTTATTGTTAAATACTCTCACTTAAAGAGCAAAGAAGAGCGCGATGCAATGCCTCACGTAAATGGCGCTTTAACAATCGGCGAAAACATTGGTGATTTAAGCGGAGTAACTATTGCTCTTAAAGCCTACGCTTTTGCTTTGCAAAAGAGCAAGGGACAAGAAATCGACGGAAGTGACGATGCGATTCGCGAAACTTTGCTGAACGCTCCTAAGATTGATGGTTTCACTGCTTTGCAACGATTCTTCTTAAGCTACGCACTTGTGTGGCGTTCAAAGGCTCGTAACGAGATTGCGGAGCAATACCTTCAAATCGACCCACACTCCCCTGCAGAGTGCCGCACTAATGGCATTGCGCGCAACGTTGACTTGTTCTACGATGCTTTCGACGTTAAAGAAGGCGACGAGATGTGGCTCGACCCAAGCGAGCGCGTACACATTTGGTAAATCGCAAATAAAACTAAAGTAAATAAGTAAACAAAAGCCTGCAAGCGTTTAAAACGTTTGCAGGCTTTTTAAATGATACTAATCAGATTTACTAATCAGATTCACACGCCGAAAGCGTAGGTCTTAACATCCGACAAATTACCGTTCTCATCGTAAGCTTCGAAATGAGTCCAGTAAATGCCTGGGCGTGGGCTCCACAAAGCCCAAGGACCATCAAATCCTTCAACCCACTGCTTAGCATTGTAATCATAAATCTTAATCTTGGTAGAACCATTAGGATTATTAGTAGTTGCACCAAGAAGAACATTATTACCCTGCCATGCAGCATAAGTTCCAGAAACAACAGTCTGACTTGGAACCGTGTAGTGGAAAGCAATTGTTTTCTCTAAAATAACTTTCTTGGTAGAAGGATCGCGTACTTCGCAATGCAGCCAATAATCACCTGGCTTTGTAACCCAAGAAGCCCAGTTTCCAGTACTCCAATCAGCAATAGTAGCCCACTGCTTAGTATTCAAATTGTAGGAAAGCCAACGATACTCAAGCTGCTTGTCGGTGTAAGCATTTGCACCAACAGCAATATCGTTATTACGAATAATCCAAGCAAAATCAAGGTGAGGAGCAACACCTAACTTGCCTTGTGGGTAGTCAGTGTCTCCAACCTGAGTTGAAAGAGTCAAAACAGATACTCTTCCGTATTTGGTACCTGCTATTTCGCCATATCCGAAGGAAATGTTTTCTGGATTCAAAATCTGGTAAAGATGAGCATTGTAAGTAGTTTCAGCACCATTAGATTGGTGTAACGCAGACTCCTCTCCAGCGGTCCAATCCGACATAGATTCTTCTGAGCTTTCACCCCAAGCAATGTTTTCGCCCCAAGCCTTACGACCATCGTAGTTTGGAAGGTTCACACCATCCGCAGCAAAATGTCCAAGTTTTCCATGCTGAACAGTCTCATTTGCACGACGATAAGCATCCTCTTCATTAGCACGATCGTAGCGAATATCATTAATATACTGTTCTTTTGTAAGACCCTTAGAAGTAACATAATCTGCAAGAGTCATACCGTTCATAAGGGTAACGCCATCGTCATAATACTTTGAACGCACATCACGAATTGCACCTAAAATGTAGCTTGCAACTGACTGATTCTTAACTTGCCAATTAGTATTAACATTAGCAACACTGTGATTTTGCACTATAACCAAAGCACTAGCAGATATGGCAGTAGATCCAATCATTGCTACGCAAGCAACAGCTGATGCCGCAGCAGCTAAACATTTCTTTGCAGAAAATACGTGCGACTTATGCCACATAAATGTAGACCTCTCTCCACGTGATTAATAACTACTTTTCAGTAATCCCTGATTCAAATAACACAAACAAGTAGGCAAAAAACTCAAGCTTCACCTTCCAATGCTAATGAAAAACAAAAACTACTTTCGCTAAGTATATCAATCTACATATATTTTACACATTTTAGACTCGCCTACTCAGTTTTACATATTTTGTCAAGAGTTTTTAAACGATGTGCATAAAGCATAGGCTTTAACCACATTGATAAAAATAACTTGCAAAACTATTTTTGATACTTCATAGTTGATTCTACTGCGGCGAATTTATTGAAAATCACAATAATCAACACGTGTTGCGTGATGAATTTTGAGATTTAAATTAGTCGCAGTCCAAACTTTTGAAAGGTTAAGAATATGGCACAACAACAAGCAACACTAACAATCAGCGGCTATGTAGGTAGTGACCCTGTGAACTTTAGTCGCAACGAAAACTCACCAGCATGCTCACTTAGAATAGGAAGCACAACGTCTTACTACCATAGCGAGGAAAGACAGTGGAAAGATAGACCGACAACTTGGATGACAGTAAAAGCATACAAGTCTTTAGCTGCAAATGTGCTAAAAAGCGTGCATAAGGGAGATGCGATAGTCGTGTGCGGAAATTTAAACACGGAATCCTGGCACAAAGATGGAGAAGACCGGTCTCGAGTTGTACTAGAAGCCACCGCAATTGGACACGACCTAAATCGAGGAATTAGTGCTTTTACTAAATACTCTTATAATCGTGGAAGAACCGATCAGAGTAACAATAGTAAATATCACACTAATCAAATAAACCAAGAAAATCGGGCAAATCAAGATACTTATTCCAATCAAGATTTGAGCTTGGCGATGAAAAACCCTATGGCTAATACTTATTCTATGGATTCTTCGCAAGAAAACGACAGCCAAGAATACCATTATGATGCTGAATCTTCAGCAAAAGAAACAATAGATTTCGGCTCACAAGTCGAAGAAAACCACTATGACGATATTGAAGGAGGTGTAAATGATTTTTAGAAAGTTTTAATAGAATTAAACATTAAAACTCATTAACATTCTATTCTAATAATTTATATAATTTTTTACTATTCATAGCAATATTGCCGCTGAAAATAATGCGTATAATATGCAAAGCATTACACCAACGGCAATATTGCTTAGTCGTTTAATTGTTTAATAGTTTAATTGCTTAATCGCTGATTCGTTGTTAACAGTTATTGCGATTACAACTGTTCGCGAACGCGCTCTACAATTCGAGCAGCAGCCTCATCCACTGGAACTGCCTCAACGTTTGAACCGTTGCGATCGCGGATTTCAATCGTTCCATTGTTCACAGTATCGCGGCCGGCTACAGCAATCAGCGGAACGCCAACGAGCTCAGCATCCTTAAACTTCACACCTGGAGAAACCTTTGGACGGTCGTCGAAGATTACTTCAATTCCCTGCTTACTAAGCTCTTCAACAACTTTTTCAGCAGCATCGAAAGCAACTTGATCCTTGCCTGTAGCAACGACGTGAACTTGAGCTGGAGCAATCGCCATAGGCCATGCAAGACCAGCATCATCGTGATGCGTTTCTGCCAAGCATGCAATCACGCGGCTAACGCCAATACCATAGCAGCCCATCCAAACTGGTACAGCTTTACCGTTTTCGTTAAGAACGCTTAAGCCCAAAGCCTTAGAATACTTTAAACCAAGCTGGAACACCTGACCAATCTCAACACCGCGTTCGAAGCTCAATGGACCGGAACCATCTGGGCTCATATCGCCATCGCGAACCTGGGCTGCTTCAACAACACCATCATCCTCAAAATCGCGGCCGTAAACAGCGTTATAAACATGCTTTCCGTCTTCGTCAGCTCCTGTAATCCAAGCGCTACCCTTTGCAACGTGAGCATCCATCAAGTAGCGGACAGGATTTTCAATTCCACTACCCTCTTTGCGAGCTTGAGGACCTAATACGCTAAAGCCAATGTATCCCTTAACAAACTCAGGATGAGCCTTCAAATCATCCTCAGTTGCTTCTTCAATTTCTGCAGGAGCAAACTGAGCTTCAAGACGCTTCATATCTACCTGGCGGTCACCTGGAATACCAATAGCCACGATTTCGCGCCATGGCTCCTCGTGTTCGCCGCCCTCAGCATCAGCCGGATGCTTAACAGCAATGATCAGATTCTTCAAAGTGTCGTCTGCTTGCCATTCGCGGCCGTCTTTGCGTGGATGCAAATCGTTAGAAACTTTAACCAAAGCTTCAATCGTCTTAGCATCTGGAGTATCAAGAGCTTCCATTTTAGGAGCTGCCGAGCAGTCAACATCTTGCATTTCTGGTGTGGTCAAAGCCTCAACATTCCAAGCTTTTCCAGAAGGAGCAAGCGCAAAAGTATCTTCGCCAATTGCCATTGGAGCCAAGAATTCCTCAGAATCAGAACCACCCATAGGGCCAGAAACAGCGTGAACAATCACATATTTAATGCCTAAACGGTCGAAAATTCGAGCGTAAGCAGCGCGCTCTTCAACATAAGCAGACTTCAAACCATCTTCGTCAATCGAGAACGAATAACCATCCTGCATAATAAACTCGCGGCCGCGAATAAGACCTGCGCGAGGACGGAATTCGTCGCGATACTTCGTTTGAATCTGATACAAAGTAACTGGCAAATCCTTGTAAGAAGAATACATATCCTTAACAAGGAGCGTGAAAACTTCTTCGTGCGTTGGAGCAAGAAGATAGTCAGCCTCATGACGATCCTTAAGGCGGAAAATGTTGTCACCGTATTCTTCCCAACGGTTTGTCGCCTCATAAGGCTCACGTGGAAGAAGCGCTGGGAAGTGGACCTCCTGCGCACCGATACCGTTGATTTCTTCGCGAATAATCGCCTGAACCTTGTTTAAAACCTTGAGTCCGAGCGGCAACCAAGTCCACACACCTGGAGCGGATTTACGAATATAGCCTGCGCGCTGCATAAGTTTTGCGGAAGTTACGTCCGCGTCTGCTGGATCCTCGCGCAGCGTACGAAGGAACAGCTGAGACATACGAAGTACATTGGAATTCATGCGTTCCAATCTATTTGCGCATGAGGACATAAACACTTGTTTACACTATTAAACAATAGCAATAACACTTTCCCGACTTTGTAGCTTAAAACGACGATTAGAGCTACAAAAAGCGGAAGATTTTCCCGACTTTGTAGCTAAAAACAACGATTAGAGCTACAAAAAGCGGAAGATTTTCCCGACTTTGTAGCTAAAAACAACGATTAGAGCTACAAAAAGCGGAAGATTTTCCCGACTTTGTAGCTAAAAACAACGATTAGAGCTACAAAAAGCTAGAACTCATCGTCGAAGGAAAATTCGTCATTATACGCGTAATCACTAGAGGCGAAAATATCAAACTCTTGTTGATTGGCAGAATCGCCATTCGCGCTATTCGCATTATTTGTAAACGCGCAAGCGCCCTCGTTTGCAAGAATCTCACTAGCTCGTTTAGAAGCCTCACGTAAAGAGCTATCAAGAATCACAGCATCCGCCGAAACACTAAACGCGCGATCGTTAATACCTTCCAAATAAAGCCCGCCCAGATTTTCCACGCGAGAAAGCGCCACATATCCCATTCCGGGAGCAAAAGTTCTACGCAAATCCATTACCGCACTGTCAAGCGTCATACCTTGCGATTTATGAATCGTAATTCCCCACGCGCATCTAAGTGGCACTTGATTTATGCTAGCAAGAACAGTCTCACCATCCGTCATTTCCCAAGCAGCCGGCTTAAGAGTGACAATATTGCCGTTTTCAAACTCAACAATCGGCCATCCGCCTTTAGATTCAGGTGCGAATCTCAAAACTCGCCCAACCGAGCCGTTCACATATTGCTTATCTTGATCATTTCGCAACGCCATCACTGCAGCTCCAACCTTTAATACAAGCCGTTCTGGAGCGAGCATATTCTTTTTTAAACGCTCGACGAGATTTTTAGGGCCGGCTTCTGTTGCCACGAATTCGTGAGGCTCAGCATCAATTGCCGCAAGCTGCACATTATTTAAGCCATCTGCTTGTGAGTTCGTAGGGAAAAGATGCACTGAAACTTCATCGTCTTGCGGATACTCACCAAGGCGACTGGCAAGCACTTGCTTATCTTCGTCGCTTACAAGACCGCCACGAATATCCGTCAAAACTTCAAGCAATTTGCCGTCATCCTGACGATGTTGCTCAGTTAAATAGCACACAACAGGCTTTAAAGCATCCCAGGCGAAAGATTCCGTAATATAGCCTTCTGGATTTTTGCCAGCAGCAGCATACTCTTCGCGCGACTCAATAAACTCTGGACTTGGCTCGAACACATCACGATTTCGCATAGAAGTACTCACAGGAGGCAGCTGGAAGAAATCTCCCGAAATAACTACTTGAAGTCCGCCGAAAGGAGCAGAATTTTTGCGCACTTTACGGCATACTTCATCAACCATGTCAAAAAGCCACGCGTGAATCATTGAAACTTCATCCAACACGAGCACTTCCGTGGCTTTTATGCGTTTCCCTCGCCTAGCTCTAATGGTTTTAAGAAGCGAATCGCTAAGCGCGTTTGAAACTCCAACTCCACTCCACGAGTGAATGGTTTGACCGTTTAAATGCGTTGCTGCGATTCCGGTAGAAGCCGTTACAGCCACGTTTAAACCGTTTTTTCTCATTGCGCGAATAGCTTCGTTTAATACGTAGGTTTTACCTGCACCCGGAGCGCCGGTAATGAAAACGCTTGCACCAGCGTTGATTATGGTTAGGGCTTCGGATTGCTTCATTGGCAGTACCTTTTATTGCGTTTAGTAGTCGCGCTTTGTTTAATAGTCGCGCTTTTCTGCGGAATTTACGTCTTCTAATGCTTCACCGCGGCGCTCATAGTCACGAAGCAAGCTCGTGCTCTCAATGTGCTGTGCGCCAGCTTTTGCCTGTGCTTCGCTTGGGCCTGGAGCTGGAACGAACATCATGTCACGGTAATATCTCAACTCGTCAATCGACTCAATAATATCCGCGAGCGCGCGGTGGCCGCCATGTTTTGCCGGCTTATTGCGGTAAACGTCTGGGTAAAGTCTGCGCGAAATCTCCTTCAACGTGCTTACGTCGATTACGCGATAGTGCAGATTTGCCATTAAATCTGGCATGTAACGGTCGAGGAACTTTTTGTCGGAGCCAACGGAGTTTCCAGCAAGATGCGCTTTTCCGCGCTCTGGCAGGAAGCGCTTTACGTACTCAACTACCTGCTTTTGCGCTGCTTCTAGCGGCAAACCGTTTTTATTCCATTCGTCAACAAGCCCAGAAGAAGTGTGCATATTGCGTACGAAATCGTTCATATGAGCCACAGCAGCATCGCTCGGCTTAATCACTAAATCAATTCCGTCGTCTAGAACTTTCAAATTAAAATCAGTTGGAACTACAGATACTTCGCATAATTCGTCGTGGAAAATATCGAGTCCCGTCATCTCGCAATCAATCCAAATTAAGCGCGATTCTTCCGGCGTAAACGTAAGATCTTCCTTAGCTTCAGCCATTTTCGTTCCTTTCCTAATATTTTTTCGAACCCATCAGCCTACATCTTCCCAGCGACGACTAACAGCTAAAATCACATCTCTGGCATATCAGAAAGTGAAATTCTAGAATATGATCCATTTTTCTTATCTTCAGGGTGAGGCTCTAAACCGATAATAGTTATTGACATATGATCTGGACCATAAACCCAATACATTCTCATTGCACTACTTGTTTTATTCTCCAAGTAGGATTGCCAAACTCTAACACCATATCTATTTGTCAATTCTTCAATATCATGAGTATGCAATCCTGGATGCCTTGGATTTTCAGATAAAAGTTTCATAGATTTTCCCCATTTCTTATAAAGAGAAAGATCTTTTTTACTTATACTGCCTTCTAGAAACTCTTTCTTCAATCTCTCCCAAATATTAGACATCTCTGGAATACCCATTCTAATATTGAAGTTCATTCACTTACTCCTAGAAGTCAGAGAGATCAACAGGTTCAGAGACTTTGCCAATCTTAAAATTGCGGATTGCTTCATCCATACTTTTAAGAGTTTTAGAAGAGATACTCTTAGGAATAGTAAGCTCACGTGGCTCTAATAAAATACAACCATTATCACATTCTTTAACATTGTAATAAGGGTATTTAGCTCCGCGCAGAGTTACACGCTTTTTACTATCAAGACGAACGTCATAATCTTTCACTACTTCCACAAAACACCTCATTTTTAGTGGGATATCCCACTAACTATACAATAATTTTATACGAATTGTCAAAACAAAAACGACGAAAAGTTAGAAAGTAGCAAAAAAGACTTAGCTAACTCTTCGCCGTTTAATGCAAAATTACTTGCGATTTATACGCAACTTATACGCGCAACTTACGCAACTTACGATTTAGTTGTGGAAACCGCTGTAGTTTGGCGCTTCTGCAGTCATCACAATATCGTGAGGATGCGATTCGCGAAGACCAGCATCCGTAATGCGAATAAAGCGACCGCGCTCTTGCATTTCCTTAATATTGTGCGCACCAACGTAGAACATAGACTGATGCAATCCGCCAAGCAACTGGTAAAGCACAGCGTTAAGTGGACCGCGATATGGAACTTCGCCTTCCACGCCTTCTGGAACCACCTTGTCGGAGCTAGTAACGTCTGCCTGGAAGTAACGATCCTTAGAATAAGACTTCTTACCGCGAGGAGCCATTGCGCCAAGCGAGCCCATGCCACGATAAAGCTTATACTGCTTGCCGTGAAGCAAAACCTTTTCACCTGGAGCTTCCTCGCAACCAGCCAAAGTGCCGCCGAGCATAACGGTGTCAGCGCCAGCAACCAAAGCCTTAGCAATATCGCCAGAATAGTGAATACCACCATCAGCAATGCATGGAACGCCAGCAGCCTTGCAAGCCTGAGCCGCATCATAAACAGCAGTAAGCTGAGGCACACCAACGCCTGCAACAACGCGCGTAGTGCAAATAGAGCCTGGTCCAACGCCAACCTTTACAGCGTCGACGCCGGCATCAATCATAGCCTGAGCGCCTTGGCGAGTAGCAATATTTCCGCCAATAATTTGTACTCCGTCAAACGCCTTATCTGCCTTAATTCTGCGAATCATATCGAGAGCCAATCGAGCCTCTCCGTTTGCGGTATCAACCACAAGCACGTCAACTCCAGCTTCCATAAGCGCGCACGCACGCTGCCAAGCATCTCCAAGGAAGCCAATTCCAGCAGCCACGCGCAAGCGACCCTGATCATCCTTAGTAGCATCTGGATACTGCTCAGTCTTCACAAAATCCTTAACAGTAATCAAACCAGTAAGCTTGCCTTCTGCATCAACCAAAGGCAATTTTTCAACTTTGTTGTCTGCAAGCAAACGATGCGCGTCTTCTTTAGAAATATTAGAAGGACCAGTGACGAGATTTTCGCGAGTCATCACGTCTTTGACTTTCAAACGATCATAGTCTTCGGAAGCAATGAAACGCATATCGCGATTGGTAATAATACCAACTAGACGATTTTCGCTATCTACCACTGGCAAACCAGAAATATGAAAACGCCCGCACAATTTATCTAAATCTGCGAGCGTTGCATCTGGGTGAACAGTGAGTGGGTCGGTAATCATACCAGACTCGCTGCGCTTAACAATATCGACTTGCGCAGCCTGATCATCTATAGAAAGATTGCGATGAAGAACACCAATTCCACCATTTCGAGCCATTGCAATAGCCATATCGGACTCGGTTACTGTGTCCATTGCTGCAGAAATTGCAGGAACTTTCATAGTGATTTCGCGAGTTAGATGAGTAGTTGTATCCACTTCGGAAGGAATAACATCAGTCTCATTTGGAAGCAACAGCACATCATCATAAGCAAGGCCGAGCTTCTCGAAAATTGGTGGAACAGGAGCATACACGGATTCCGTGTTCATATCAGTTGTAGCCATAGGGTTACTATACGTTTTTGCTATGACGTTTGTAAAAATCGCGTTTCATGAACTATGATTCGCGAGTATTCGAGTATTATTTTACGAATTTCGTAGCTCTGGCAGCCGCCTGCGCAAATATGGCATCATTGTAAGAACTGTAAGCAGCGCTGCCGCAATAATCATGCCAACAAGCACGTAAATTGCTTTAAAGAACAGAATCATTATTGACCCGAAAGATATAAGCGCCGCCCAACCCCATAAAATAAGCACCGCTCCTTGCACAGAATGCCCAATGCGCAACATTCTGTGATGCAAATGCATGCGGTCTGGATGCATTGGCGACTGCCCTTTTGCAAGCCTTCTGCATATTGCTAAACACATGTCTAACACTGGCAAAAACAGCACTAAAATCGGAAGCAAAATCGGCATAAATACTGGCAAATAGATGCTTGTGTGCACTGCAGATGGATCTAAGTGACCCGTCATTATAATAGACGCGCAAGTTATTAAATACCCGATTAGCATGGAGCCAGAATCACCCATAAAAAGCTTTGCAGGATGCCAATTGTGCAAAATAAACCCTAAGCACATTCCAACCATTGCAACGTCTATAAGAGTTGCCATTGAAGCGTAGCTTGGAGATGTGCGCGCAAGAATATAAGAGTATGTTGCGAAGGCGATTCCGCCTATTGCCACAATTCCAGAAGCCAGCCCATCTAGTCCGTCTACAAAGTTGACTGCATTAATTGAAGCCACGATTAGTATTGCGGTTATTGCGATTGAAAGACTTGGAGACGCTGTAACTAGAGAGCCGAGCGGCAATGTTACGATTTGAAGCCCTCCCCATGCTACAAAAACAGCTATTAGCAATTGACCTGCAAGTTTTAGCATCCAATCTAAGTCCCAAATGTCGTCACAAACACCCAAAAGGCATACGAGTACAGCTCCAGCTAAAACTACCCACGGCTGGTGTGTTCCTGTAAAAAGCCCTGAAATAAAAGGCATGGAGCTTGCAAACGCCATTGATACAGCAAAGCCGAATAGCATTCCCACTCCACCCATACGTGGCGTAGGTATTGTGTGCACGTCGCGAGCGCGCACTTTTCCTACGGCTCCTATGCGAATCGCAAGATGACGTACAAGCGGCATTATTAGCCAAGTTGCGCCTCCTGCGATTGCTGCTATAAACAGGTATACCCTCATTTCTTGCGACTTTCTGCTCTTATCTGTTCTTCACTTATTACGCCTTCGCGCAAAATCACAATTCCGTCTTTATCGCTTGCATCCGCGCCAACTACTGTGCTTGCTACGTGTGAGCGAGTTGGACCAGCATTTAAATACAGCGGAATTTCGTCTCCAAAAGCTGCTACTGCCTCTTCTACGCTGTCTGCGCTCTCGTTTCCGCTGCGATTTGCGCTAGATGCAGCCAAAGGGCCCGTAACTCTTAAAATTTGCATTAATTCTGGGCAATCTGGCACGCGCACGCCTTGCGTTGCTTCAGCTTGGATTTTGTTTTGCTCACTGCTCTCATCTGCTTTACAAAGCGTAGCAAGCCTTGTAGCTACCGAATCTTTTTTTGCGCGCGCGATTGGTGAGTATCCGCCTGGCAGGAATTTTTCCGTAAGTACGTCTAGTGGGCTTGGCAAGTAAAGCCCAAGTTTTTCTAGGTCACTTACGCTACTCATAAGTATTTGCAAGGCTTTTGTGCGCGGTCTGCGCTTTAGTTGGTAGATTTTCGTTACTGCATCCTCGTTAAATGGGTCGCATGCTACTCCGTAAACTGTGTCTGTTGGCACTACGATTACGCCGCCTGCGTTTATTATTTGCGCTGCGAGTTGCAATGATTCTTCGTTAATCGTGCAAATTTTACTCATTTTTAGCCTCTTTTTTGCATACTACAAATCTTGCTCTGTTTGTTAAGTCGTTTTTGACTTTTGCGCTGCTAAATCCTACGTTTTTTGCATAATCTGCAAGCGCTTCTCCTTGCGTAATATCGTGTTCCATAATCATTATTCCACCCCTACGCAAATATGCAAAACTCGCTTTTACAATTTTTTGCGGTATTAGTAGCCCGTCTTGAGATCCACCATATAACGCTATTTTTGGGTCGTAGTCGCGAGCTTCAATCTGCTCTACTGGCTGGCTTTCTGGCACATACGGCGGATTTGTGATTACTACGTCTACTTTCTCTTTAATCGCAGCTTTTTCAGGCAGATTAACGTTTGTAGCATCGCCTAATATTGCGTGATATCTGTTTGAAATATCATATTTTTCCGCGATTTTGTTGTAGTTTTTTTGCAAATATTCAAAAGCTTCTGGCGACTTTTCCACAGCCCACACTTGCGAATCTGCAACTTCGCTTGCAACCGATAATCCAATCGCTCCCGAGCCTGCACACAAGTCTAAAACAATAGGATTTTTTAGATTATTTGCGCGAATCCAATCTATTCCCTCTTGAACTACCACTTCTGTTTCGGACCTCGGCACAAAAACGCCTTTGCCAACTATTAGGTCTATGTAGCGAAAAGTAGCGCATCCAATAATATGTTGCAATGGCTCGCGCGAAGCACGTCTAGATATAAAATCGCTATATTTGCTAGCGTAATCGTGCGAAAAATTCTTAAAATCGCCAAGTATTAGCGCTTTGTTTAAGTCTGCCAAACTTACGCCACAAGCGTGTGCTAAAAGTACACGCGCATCATATTGTGGAGAATCTACGCCTGCTTTACAAAGACACGCAATAGCATTTTGCAAGAGTTCGCGCATAATACAAGCAATTCCTAGAAGCTAATTCCTACAAGCCAACACAAGCAACGAGTTTAAAGATATTACTACTTACTTGGCTTTAGCTAAGCGATCGGCTTCATCCGCCTGAATATCGCTGTCTATAACAGGCTGCAAATCGCCGTTAAGCACCTGGTCAAGATTGTATGCCTTGTAGTTTGTGCGATGATCCACGATACGATTTTCTGGGAAGTTGTATGTGCGGATTCGCTCAGAACGGTCTAACGAGCGCACCTGCGAGTGGCGCATATCTGCCGCCTCCGCTGCCTCCTGCTCGTGCTTCATGGCAAGCAAACGCGACTTTAGCACGCGAAGAGCCGCCGCACGGTTTTGAATCTGCGACTTTTCATCTTGCATGCTAACAACAATTCCCGTTGGAATATGTGTCATACGAACAGCGGAATAAGTAGTGTTCACGGACTGTCCGCCAGGACCAGAGCTCATGAAGATGTCGATTTTCAGGTCTTTTGGATCGATTTCGATTTCGTCGTCGTCTTCGTCTGCTTCTGGGAACACGATTACACCAGCCGCGGAAGTTTGAATACGCCCTTGCGATTCAGTTACTGGGATTCGCTGCACGCGATGCACGCCGCCCTCGTATTTCATGCTTGCCCACACGCCGTCTTCTGGAGCAGGCGTACCTTTTGCGCGAATCGCAAGCTGCACGTCTTTTACGCCGCCAAGTTCCGTCGAATTTTCGCTTTGGATTACGGTAGTCCAACCGCGCTTTTCCGCGTAACGCATGTACATGCGCAACAAATCTCCAGCAAACAGAGCCGCTTCTTCGCCGCCCGTACCAGCTTTGATTTCCATAATCATGTCTCGCGCATCGTCTGGATCTCTAGGAATCAGCGCTGTGCGCAACTTTTCTTTTGCTGCTGGAATTTGTTCTTCTAATTGTTTTGCTTCTTTTGCTAAGTCTTCGTCTTCGCTTGCCATTTCGCTAGCTACTTCGTAGTCTTCGCAAAGCTGCTTGTAATTTAGGTACGCGCTTACGATTGACCCGAGTTCTGCGTGTCTACGACCGAGCTTGCGAATTGCGTCTGGATTAGACGCTACTTCTGGCTCTCCCATGCGATTTTCAATATCGCGGTATTCGTTTAGAGCTGTAACCGCTGCTGGGAACTGTTCCTCTACTGACTCAGCCATCATATTCCTTTGTAGTCGCGCATAACGCGGATTTTGAATCGAAAATATTAAATTTAAATATTGTAAGACGCATGTATGTTGCACATAAAACGCCAGCCCCGATTCCGCGAGTTACACGAAAGCAGGGCTGGCGTTTAAAAAGCTACTTAGTCTTCTTACCGTAGCGCTTCTCGAAGCGAGCCACGCGGCCGCCGGTGTCGAGAATCTTCTGCTTGCCGGTATAGAATGGGTGGCACTTTGAGCACACGTCAACCGTCATATGATCGCCATTTGCGGTGGAACGAGTTACGAAAGTGTCTCCGCAGGAGCAGGTAACCTGCACTGCGTGATAGTCGGGATGAATACCCTGCTTCATAATGTCTCCTATGGAATTCGGGCGACCCGGGTCGCAAAGCCCCAATAGCTAAGCGTGAACCGGAACCTTCGTTATTCTAGTCACCACCCTCGACTCAACAAATCAGCTTTCGTTATCTTCGTTCTTACGTCTGCGATGCTTAGCAGCAAATCCAGCTAAACCAACAGACGCTAACAAGCTGGCGATTAACGCGGACTGTGTAACGTCACTACCAGTTTGAGGCAGAGCTTCTGACGGCTGCTTTGCAGAATCCTTCACGGCTTCTGGCTCTGTTGCTTGCTTAGGTTCCGCAGCCTCCTGCTCAGGTACGACTTCAGACGAAGGAGCTTCAGGCATTGGAATATAAGGATATGATTCTGGCATCGGATATTCTTCTTGTCTTGGTTCTTCTTCTGGCTTCGACGGAGCTGGTGCAGGAGCTGGCGGCACAGGCGTTGGAGCAGGTTTGCTCTCAGAAATCACATCAATTTCAACAGTAATTTCCGCTTCGCGACCATACTTATCGGTAGTAGTAAACGTTAGCTCAACTTTCGGCTTGCCGTCAACAATCTTAGGCGTGCCAGAAATCTTGCATTCAGTACCAGCGCAATTTGCGTTAATGCCGTTTACAGAAGTCAAGCCTTGAGCAACTAACTCGTTAATAGTTAATGTCTTGCCATCTACTGTAACCGTTGTGTTATTAACATCTCCTTCAGTCATGTTTTGCAATCTGAAGTTCGTTAGAATACCCTCGCGAGCAGAACCACTAAACTTAAACTTCATAGGAGCCATCTTCTCGAAGTTTGCAGTAATAGTGATTTCATGCTTTGGCTTAGCGGCAGGAATAGCATACAAATCCACACCCGCATCCTTAAAAAGCTTCTTCAAATCTTGCAAAGTCGAGCTATGCAAAAGCCTAATTTTAGCTGCAATATCAGGCCTTTCCTTTTCTTCTGCAATTTGTATAAGAAGCTCGCGCTGTTCTTCCGAAGCACAATCTTCTTCGTTGACTGTATAGTCTGGAATCGTCACATCTGGCTTAACAGATTTTATAAGACTCTTGAAAGCTTCCAAAGAAGATTTGTGGCTAGCGCGAATAATACTAGCTACATAATGTAAGCCGTTAATATCCGCAAACTGAGCTAACGCTTCTTTCTTCTTATCAAAAGTAAGCTTGTCATATTCAGCTAAGTCTATTCCTTTCTTCTCTAGCTTCTTACGCAATTCAGTCAAGGAATCATTAGACTTACTAATTTCTTTAGCAAGTTCTTCATTTCCAGCTTCGTTTGCAAGTTTTACAAGCAAAGCTTTTTCACGATTATGCTCAACGATTTCATCAACATCAATGCCTTCGTGTGTAAGCATATTCTTAATATTTTGCAATGAATCGTTAGACTTACGAATGTCAGAAGCTAAACCAGCCTTACCTGCACTTTCTGCAATCTTAGCTAATTCTTCACGCTTAGCATTGTAGACACTCTTTTGCGCTTCGTTCAGCAGATTTTGCAAAGCAGCAAGCGTAGAGTTGCGCGAATCACTGATCAGCTTTGCAACATAGTGCATTCCGTCAATCTTAGCCAAACGAGCCAAAGCTTCGCGTTCTTCTTCTGTAGCCTTGCGCTTATCTGCTGGAACTGCTGGAGTCTCAGTCGTAATAGAAGTCCAATTCTTGAACACGTAGCCCTTATCTGCAAGCACATCTGGAACCTGCATAAGGAAACCCTTAGCGTCGTTTCGCACCCAATATACTGAAACTGGCTCACTACCAGCATTCTTAAGAGGCGATTTTTTCAAACTTCCGCCCTTACCGGCTACGTACGTCACCTTCGTGTAGTTCTTTTCTATGAACTTAGCCGCAGCAGTGCCCTTAGCCGGCAAATCGTTATCTGCAATCACGTTAGGCAAAACGTACACGCGCACAGGCAACTTAGTTGTAACAGTTTTTTGTTTACCGACAGAATCAGTTTCATCAATAGGCTTAGTGACATTCACCATAATTGTTGAAATTCCAGGCTTTGAAACATCAACCGTAGAGTTACTATCTATCGATACACTCACTTTAGGGTCAGTGTTATGTACGAGCTTATTAACGTTTGTAATACTCTCACCCACGCCAATAACTGTTTCTGGAATCTTCACATCGTCAACGCCATTTTGCTCAGCAACGAAGATGCGCGGCTTACTAATATCCCAATTGTCATGTAAGAATATGTTCGACTTATCGCCTCTTGCATTATACATTTGCCACTTTGTAAAACCGGAAAGCGTTGCAGCAGTGTCGCTTGCAACCTTCTTAGCAAACTTAATGTTATCTTCTTTATCTTTTCCGTGACGAATATACAGCAGTTTTGGCTTATACGAACCGTCAGCCCACGTTCTGCCAAATCCTGGAAGGAATATGGTTGCAACGTAACCGTCTGGAATCTCGTCTTGCTTGGAAGCGTCGATGACGTTTTCTACGCGCTTATAAACCGCTTGATACGTAGTGTCATCTTTATACGCATTTTTCAATATGCTTGAGCTTTGCAAAATTTCGTTTTGCTTAACTTTATCTGCAGTAAGAGGCTTAGCACTACTGTTATCTTGTGTAAAGTTATCAAGCTTCTTCCAACCGACGAACTCGTAATGGTAGCCATCAGCATCATAATCCTTGCCAATAGCCTGCGGTGCGCGCACACCAGAAGTCTTGCCCGTATGTGCGTAGAACAAAGTGCGAGAACCGCTAGCCATAGTTCCATAACTATTATTCGTAATGAAGTTAACCTTCTTATACTCATTAGCTATTTGGTCATGCTCAGATTGCTCATCTTGAGTTGGCTTATTACCAAGATCCTTTACATTTTCACCGTAAATCAAGTCGTACATTACTTTAAGCTTGCCAACAGTCTTATAGTCAACGGTGTCCGCGTCACTATAAGTCACACTAACTGTTAACGGAACAGTGTAAACGCCAGCTTTATCAATAGTTGGAGCAGTAGATGCATACTTAACTGTTACACTCTTTACATTTGGATTCTTTGTTTTATCAATCAAAGAATCATAATTAGCAATGTAATCTTTTGGCTCTGGAAGAGTCTCTTTATCTCCACGAATTGCAAGCAAAGTATTACTCTTAACTTCTGGAGTAGCTAAAGGCTCCTGATCTGCCACGAACTCTTGGAATGGTTCATTGACTTTCCACTTGTCAGTAGAGTCAGCGACATTTGGAATTGAATCAACCTTCTTACCGTCGTTAAGCATGCTGCTTCGAGACCAAGTTCCCTTAGCGCCAGTTAGCTGATTATTAAGCCAAGCTAATGCGCCACTTCCTTCTTTTGTAATCTTCTCAAGATCAGTACCCTTCTTTACGTAGAACACTTTAGGACCGCTTGTGCCGTCCTTCCACAATCGTCCTGGAGCAGGCTTGAAGATTGCGACTACAGCATCCTTAGGAACTTCACCACCGTCAGACGAATTGGAGAAGTAGTCGATTCGCTTGTAAATAGCGTGGTAAGTTACGCCGTTGTCTAACTTGACGTTCTTGTAGCGGTCGCTTGAATTTATGTCAAACGTCTGCTCTGGCTTCTTCTCCTCTGGCTTCGTCGTGCCAGAAGAAGACGTGCCAGAAGAAGGCGTACTAGGAGTCGGTTCTACAACCTTAGTCGCCCAACCCTTAAACACGTAGTGGTAATGCTGGTCGCTGTAATCATTGCCGAAGGCTTGCGGCACGCGGATTCTAACATCCTTACCCTTATAAACGTAAGCAGTAAGCGTAGTTTCTTCGCCAGCAGGAGTATCAGTATTATCGCCATCGTGGCCAATAAGTTTACCTTCTTTATTCTTACCAGTAAAGTTAATCGGCACGTAATCGCTAATATGTTCTTTAACGTAGTCGCTTTTGCTGAACTTATCCCAATCGCTTTCGTACACCAAATCCGGCAGCACGCGGTACAGCACTTCAGCTTCAGCAGTATTTCCATCAAGATGCACTTGCACTTTAATCTTGTGCAAGCCTGGAGTGTTGTCAAACTTTTCACCATCAGCAAAGCTGAACTTAGCACCATCTGGATAATCACCAGCATTCGTTATAAGCTTCTTAGCATCATCACTATTTGCAATACTAATATTCTCAGTTGGCTTAAGCACTTGCGGAGCTGCAGCAACAGGAGCTTTTAGCTTGAATTTAGCAGTGTAAATTACCTCAGGACTGTTCTGCTCTTCAGAGCGAATCGGCAAGCGACTTACGCCATCAGCATACTGAAGCTTCGTAGAGCCAGCATCATACGAACCGATTTGCGAAGTCCAGCCATCAAACTCATAGCCTTGCTTTGCTTTCACTGTTGGAAGTGGCATCTGGTATGCCTTCGTGCCCTTAATTGCGTCGTACACAAGAGCAGAGCCGTCAGCTACATTATTATTTTGCCAGTCAACAACGCTACCCATAGAGCCTTGCTTATCATCCACTTTGAACACGTAGCGCGTGTAGTTGGTTGGGCGATACTGATTATCGTCCTGGCGCTTAAGCACGCGAACGTCTTTATACTTGAAGGTGATTGTAGGGATACCGTTAGTCTGCTTACCTTCGCTATCAGTAGTATAAGTAATATTCTTCTGCGTAGTTTCCGGCATAAAGCCTTCAATCGGCTTATAGAATGCTACGTCATAGTTTCTATTTACAGAGCTGACTTCGCTTTCTGGAAGAAGCTCCTTGCCGTTTTGATCAATATACTTTACCTTATACTTGCGCGTATTGTACGTTTGGTAAATAAACTCGCCAGTATTCTGCTTCTCATCACTCGAGGCTTCAAAGCTCGTGAAATGCTTATCCGGGAAGTGCGTTTCGTCACTGTAGACTGCTTCAGCATTGTAGCGCAAATGCTCGCGCAAACCTGAAACCGTTTGAGTAGAAATGTGATCCACCATCGCGGCTTTTTCTGCGTCTGAAAGACCCTCTTTCTTATAGTCAGCAAACGTGTACCCTGGCTTTAAGAATATGTGCTTAAAAGTACCGTTGTAGCGAGTATCCCTAACCCACACTGCATCAAGCTTTATATCTTCTACTACTTTATTGCCAAAAGCGTATGGCAAAGTTTTGCCGTTCTTAGTAATTTCCCAACCGTAGAAGTCGTAGCCCTTGCGCGTTGGAACCTTTATATCTTTCTTTTCGTCAATAACATTGTAGCGAGCGAACTCTTTTTTCTTAACTACATCTTGGATAGTATTGCCGTTTTCGTCAGTTCCAGGCATATGGTAGTCAAGCGTCACAGTGTGCTTAATATTAGTTGGCTTACCCCAGGCAGCGTAAAGCTTAATGCCGTTGACTGGCATTGTAATATCTTTGTTTTCGCCATTTATAAACTGAGTACCAGCCTGATCAACAGCCCAGCCTTTAAACACATAGTCTTCTGGCAAATCAGCAGGGCGAACGATGGAGTAAGTCTTGCCGTTAAGTGTGAATGTGTACTTGCCATCGAACTGAGTTGCGGTGTTATCACCACCATCTTTAGTTACAGAAGCATCATAAGATGTATCGTTTCCGTATAAATCTTTGTCTTCGCCCGTCAAATCTTTTTTGCCGCGCTTAGTCAAGCTATACTCGAACGGCAGGCTCTCTTTAGCAGAGCCATTGCCGTCCTTTATAGCATTGCCATCCGCATTATAAAACTGCACATCATACGACTTGCGGTCGTATCTAAATTCAATTATTTTGTTTTCTTCAAATTCAGTTGCATCACCAGAATAATCTTCTTGTTCATCTACTGGAACGCCCCTAAATTTTCTAAATTCTAAATGATACTTTTTAGCAAAAGCTTTCTGCTCATCATCACTTAAATCATCCCAATTCCCATGACCATGAGATTCGTTATACCACTCTTCCCGTTTATCTTCAAAGTCGTCTGAATCTAACGAATCACTAACTTTTGTCTTATCATAACCATTAGCAGGATTAAAACCTGCAATAGATGGAGCTGTATATTTATAGCTATCGTTGGAAGTATCATCTTTGCTATATGAATCAGTTGAAAGCTCATAATCATTGTCGTCTATATCATCGCCACCGTTTTTAGCAGACGCAATACTTTGCTTCCTAATAATCACCTGTATAGGCGCACTTTTACTACTGGTATCAGCAGTAAGCAGACGCTGATTATCTTTTAGCTCGTACGCAGTTTGGGTATTACTCTCAGGGTCATCGCTAATTTTAGGCACTGTTCCAGCACCATTCTTAAGAGCAACACGCAAACTAGGGTCAGCAAATTCTTTTATAGTAAAACGATACGGAGGAGTGTCACGATACTCTACTTTCCCTGAATATCCAAGCTGCCATCCTAAAGAGCCTATATCTTCTTTATTAAAATCTAATTCATTTATATCAGGCCAAATATCAGTAAGCTTTTGACCGTAACGAACATTTACGCGGTAACCTTTATGGTTAATTACATTGCCATTATCATCTTCGTTATTATTATCATACTCCGTTGAACAATCGCCGCCGCCAGCATAGCAATAAATAGTTGTTTTGCCGTTTTCGTCTTTTCTTTTTATAGCAGCATTGTTTAAGCTATCATTTTTTATACCAGCAGGCTTAGCAAAAATAAGCTCGTAAGTATTGCGGTCGTAAACTAAGTTAAGAGTGTTGTTTAAGTCGTCAGCGCAAAGCTGCGATTTACTACGTTTGCCTAAATCTGGGCGACCCGGCACAAAATCATGTTGCTCAGTATTAAGCTTTTTAGTAAGCTCCTTATTCACATGGAAGTAGCGCGTAAATAAATCCTTGCCTTTATTTTCAGCGGCACCAGGATTCGCGGTATTGTACCCATCTAAGCTTGTTACAGGCGTATCGTTCATCCAGTTGAACTTTGAAATTAAGCCAGTCTTATGGTCAGAATCTTTTCCCTGCAGCTCTTCTTTAGTTAAGCCAAGCTCTGGGGCACTTACATAATCATCCGCGCTTGTTCCATTAAGAGCATTAGCGTCCTTAATAACGCCGGCATCATCCATTTTATCAAGCGCAACGTCGCTATCTGTCTTCACATTCTTGCGCTCAACAAGACCAACAAAGTCGTAGTTTTTAAGCGAATTTGGATTATCTTTGTCAACTAAATCCGCTTTTTGCACCCACACGTTCACGCGGTAGCTAGTAGTATTGTTCGCTTCCCAATTAGCGCGGAATTGCACATTGTGATCCGGCATCTTGTAGTCATCAAGAGAAACAATAGTATTCTCAGCATAAAGCGGATCACTCTCTTTGCTAGGATCTACTAAAGACCATCCTTTAAAAGTGTAACCGCGCCTAGTTGGGTTCGTAACTTGTGGCACATCTTGCTGGTAATACACTTTTTGAGCAGTAACATCCGTGCCGCCATCAGAATCGTACGTAACTTCATACGCTTTACGGTAGTAGCGAAGGTTCAAAACTAGCTTGTCTTTTTCATCTTCAGAATCCGAAAGCGGCGAGCTAATAAGATTATGCTCCGGTTCGTAGCCTGGGATGTACGTTGAAACAGCTGTTACATCCGAGCCAACTGTGCCAGTAATCTCCGTAACGTGAATATTCTCAGAAGTGCCATCCTTATGCTTTACAGTAATTACTTTACCTATACCCAAATTTGGAGCATCGATAAACTTATCCTTATTATCTAGATCTTGCACCAAGTGACGCACATAGTACTTAGCTGTTTTAGGAGCGTAGTTGATGTTCAACTCGCCGTAGTACTGAATGCCGTCTTCTGCTGGCATCTGCGTAGAGGATGAAGATTGCGGATTTGTAGTTGTTTGAGATGATGAGGCTTGCGGAGCTTGAGCTCCGTTATTTCCCCCAACAGCCTGCCTTTTCTTTACAGCGTATTCTTTAATAAGATTTTTGTCTAGACGCAAGTAGCGAACAGCGTCCGCATTCGTACCGTCGTCAATAACGAACTCGTTTTTATCGTTTTTAATGTAGTACTGGTATGTGCCTGAATGATATACAGATGGGCGGTATCCAGCAGACTTTGGAAGCTCAATATATTCGTACTTGCCATCTTTGCCAAGATTATCGAAGCCGGCTTTGTCAATCGTAAGCTCGTACGGCTGCACAAGCTGCTTATTCGCAGCGCCACCAATCGTATAGCGAATTTGCAAATTGTACGTAGCTTTTGGCTTTTTGTCAGTTTGTACCTGTTCGTTGGCTTGCTCTGTGCTCTTCGCCTCTGGATTATCTGTATTCGGCTTAATTACCTGGCTATTTGGATCAGTTGCTGCGTTATTAGTTGTTGTGCCAGTGTTCTGTGTGCCAGCGGTCGGTGTAGAAGCAGGTGAAGCAGGTGAAGGCGTAGCGCTTTTATCTTTGCCAGTGACGCCTGTACCTGTAACTGCACCTTGCGTATTATCATGCGAACCTTGTGCAGTGCCTTGTGCAGTTGGATTTTCTGCACTTTGCCCTTGCGCACCTTGTCCCCCTTGAGCATTGCCATTGCCTTCTGCACTTGGGCTCGCTGTATTTCCAGCACCAGCGCTAGATTCTGTACCTGCTGAAGGTGCAGAAGCAGACGGAGTTTCAGGCGCATTACTTGCAGGAGTTACACTACTCCCCTTGTTAGAACCGTTTGCACTTTCATCAACACTCCTACGAGAACGCACTTTTGGCTTATTTGCATCGTTTACTGTATTCGCATTTTCTTCGTGAGTGCTTGAAGGTTGTGCGTTTGTATTCTGCTCTGTAGCAGGCTTCGAGCTTTCAGCATTTCCAGACTGCGCATTTGCAGGCTGCTGATTTTCAGCGTGTTCAGTCTGCGCTGTATTCTGATTTGGTTCAGCCTTTGCCTCTGGTTCCGTCTTCGCAACAGTCTTTGCACTTGCAGGCTGTGAAGTTTCTGGTTGTGCAGATTGCTTCGCTGCAGGAGCAGCAGCCGGCTTTGTGTATGAAGCCTTTGTATCTGCTGGCTTTGTATCAGCTGGCTTTACAGAATTTTCAACTTTAGGTTTTGCAACAGCTGGCTTTTCAGTCGTTTTATGTGCAGGTACAGACGCGTTCGACTTTGGCTTCTCCGCAACCTTACCAGTTTCAGCTGGATTGGTTTTCTCGTCCTTAGTCTGCGTCGCATCCGACCTCTTCGCAGATTTTACATGTTTTGCAATCTCAGAACTTGCTGTATCTTGCTCACTCTTAGTCGCAGTCTTAGTAGTACTATTATCTGCACTACTAGTAGCAGATCTATCCTCAAAATTATTAGTATCAAAAGAACGATTTGAAGTCGAAGACGAATCGCCATTTGTAACAAAATATTCGCCATAATCCTTAACTCCTACGGAAGAATCGCCAGCAACCGTTTCCTGATTCTCAACGCCTTCAGCGATAGAATTAGAATCAGTATTTTTAACTGAATATTTAACAGAATCAAACATATGGCGCGTAGTGCGATCAGAAGGAGCACCCGTGTTAAGCAATCCATGCTTATATAAGCCGTTTCCATCGCCATCGCCCTTGCCATTACCAGAGCCTTTGCCGGCGCCATTCCCAGCACCTTTGCCAGAAGTCTTAGCAACACTATTTACATAAGACGGATCAAAAGAATCAGGGTTAAAAGAAGTCCTAGCTAAAGCCGCTGCGCCAGGCAACACCATAGACAATGTAGACGCTAAAGCTACAGCTGCAACGCCAAGGCGATGACTAGAAGCACTAGTAGCAGTAGACGAGGAAGAACGCTTAGCAGCCTTAGCATTTTTCTTAGCGCTCTTAACGTTATTAGTGTTCTTAGCGTCGCCAGAAACACTCTTATGCTTAGCAGATTTAATGCTTAAAACGTCACTACCACTATTTTTAGTTCTAGCCAATTCGACTCCCAAACTCCGTTACATCCAGTACATAGAATCAACATGCACGTTTAGTATTCAACAATCAAAATACACAACATACGGCAATGTTTAGTAACCAGTGCACTCCAAAAAAAATACTTAACCTTTATTATTCAAGCACAAGCTATGGATACCCCCCCCCCATAAGCATTGCAATTTCTGTGTTTTTGGTGTTTCTTGTACTAAGTGAAATACCATGCTTGGTAGAGATTCTCGATTTTTCAAAAAACCGCGCAAGCCAAGAAAATCTTGACTACGCGCGGCTTATAAAATCTTAGAAAATCCTAAGCAAAACCTTACTCGGCTGCAGGAGCTTCGGCTGCAGGAGCAGCAGCATCGGCAGCAGGAGCAGCAGCTGGCTCTTCTGTAGCAGCATCTTCTGGAACAGTAACGCTAACAACAGACTCTTCGCCATCCATGTCGAGCACAACGCCCTCAGGAAGCTTAACATCTTTAGCAAACACCTTGGTGCCATCGGTCAAGCCGTCAACATTAACCACCAAGCGCTCTGGCAAGTTAGCAACGTCTGCGCGAACCTTAAGCTCCTGAACGTCTACGAATGCAACAGCAGCACCCTTTGGAGTGCCTTCAACAAACACTGGCACCTCAACGTCAATCTTTTCGCCAGCCTTAACTTCGTAGAAGTCAATGTGCTCAACGATGCGCTTAACAGGGTTGCGCTGAACGTCCTTAACAACTGCGATTCGTGATTCATTGCCAAACTTAATGGTGAACAAAGCGTTTGCGTGACGAAGAGAAAGAGTAGTCTCCCTCATTGGAAGAGTCACGTGTACAGGTTCAGCACCACCAGCGTAAATGCTGGCTGGAATCAAATTGGCAACACGCAAACGGCGAGCAACGCCCTTACCGAATTCATTGCGAACTTCGCCTTCAAGTGTAATCTTTGTAGCCATATCGGTCTCCTTATGGTCTGGATTATGCGGATAATCTTATTTAAATCCAGCTTCAGGCGCACCGACGCGCCGAAAACCACCATAAGTTGGCTATCAGCCCAGTCGATAACGGAACTTACACAACAATCGCAAGCAACCAACGAATCGCAAAGCGCCTATCGCAAGTATCGCAGTGTTATTCCCTCGCCAAAGCAACTTATCTAGTCTATAAAAACACTTAGACAGATAAAGTCTAAAGTCAAATCCAACACCAAAAGGTGACTTGAATCACACCAACGATTATCATGTATATATAGTCAAAGGCGCATAACAAATATGTGCTCGAAACAAGCTGATTTAACCAAAATAAATTAGCAAATTTAAGCATTTAGCAAAATTAAGGAGCAGATGTGTCCGTCCTAAATACACTCCAGCAGCAAGCTTTCAATCTTGCTCGTAAGGCTTTGCAAATTGGCAGCAACTTCGCGCACCCAGTAAGCGACGACATCGCAGGAGAACCAGACTATTCTATTCCACAAGATCAGCAAGACGGATCACAGAATAAACAGAATAATCTGCTTCAGCAAAATCAGTATCTTCCACGAGTAGACGAATGGGGTTCTCAACTACAAACCACCACTTTCCTAGACCCACAAACTGGCTTGCTAACCACAAAAACGGACGGAAATCCGCCATTAGACGAAGGCACAAGCATCTACGACTTGTATGCAGACAGGGCAGCAAGAATGGGAGATGATCCACTTTACACATACAAAGAAAACGATGAATGGGTTACAAAAACAGCCAACCAGTTCCTTACAGAAGTTAGAAAAGCCGCAAAAGGCTTGATTCACTATGGATTGCGCAAAGGCGACGCTGTTGCGTTAATGTGCAAAACCTCGTATGAGTGGGATGTTGTTGACGCTGCGGTTATGGCTTGCGGAGGCGTTCTGGCTACAATTTACGACACGGACTCCGCTGAGCAAATTCGCAACATTGTAAATAACTCCGATTCGCGCTTTTTGATTGTTGGCACAACTGAAATGAAAGACAATGCAGAAGGAGCTATTGAAGAATGCCCGAGCCTTGAGCGCATTATTTGCATAGAAACAGGCGGATTGGCGGAACTACAAGCCTTTGAATACTCCGTTAGCGACGAAGAACTAGACGAGCGAATTGACTCGGTTAAAAAAACCGACTTGTGCTCTATTGTGTACACTTCTGGATCTACAGCTGCGCCAAAAGGCGTGGAAATGACGCATGAGCATTACTGCACAACCGCGTTAAACTTGCCAACTTACTTGCCGGACTTGCTTAGCGAGCCTAACGGTTCTGTGCTTCTATTCTTACCTCAAGCCCATTCGTTTGCGCGCGCAATCAACTATATTGTTGTTGCTAGCACGCTTAGAATCTACATTGCGCAAGGCATTACAACGCTTATATCCGACCTTCAAGTCGCAAAACCAACAGTTATGATTGTTGTTCCTCGTGTGCTCGAAAAAGTGTATAATGCGGCTTCGCAAAAGGCGGGTCATGGTGCTAAGGGACTTGCTTTCCAGGGTGCTGTTGTTACAGCTCAGCAATATATGAAGGAAGTACAGGATTCTGGAGACGCTAAGGCGCTAACAAAGGCTCGCCGCGCTGCTTACGATCCACTGGTTTACCGCCCGATTCGCCAAGCGCTTGGTGGGCGTGCGCGCTGGATTGTTGCTGGCGGTGCACCACTGGATCCAGAGCTGCTAGCGTTCTTCCGCGGCGCAGGCGTGCCAGTTTACGAGGGCTATGGTCTTACAGAAACCACTGCCCCGTGCGCGTTTACTCCTATTGGCGTTCCATTCCGTGAAGGCTCTGTTGGCATTGCTTTCCCAGCTTTCACTTTGCGAATTGCTAAAGATGGCGAAGTGCAAATTAAGGGCACTTGCGTGTTTAAGAAGTATCACAAGAATGAAGAGGCGACCGAAACTTCGTTTACAGAAGACGGATGGTATGCTACTGGCGATTTGGGCAGAATTGACGACGATGGCATGCTTTACATTACTGGTCGCAAGAAGGACTTAATCATTACTGCTGGCGGCAAGAATGTGGCTCCTGGTCCTATTGAAGAAGTGATTAAGCGTTGCGAGCTTGTGTCTCAAGCTCTTGTTCTTGGAGATAAGAGGCCATTCATATCTGCTCTTGTGACTTTAGACGAGGAGATTTTACGCAATTGGCTTAAAACCAAGGGTTTGGACGAGACTATGAGCATGGAAGACGCCGTAAATAACGCGGTTGTGCGTGCGGAAGTCCAAAAGTTTGTGGATATTGCAAACGAGGGCGTATCGCGCGCGGAATCTGTGCGAAAGTTCATTATTCTGCCAGAAGAGTTTACTCAAGAAAACGGTTTGATGACGGCTTCTATGAAGATTATCCGCCCGCGCGTTATTAAGAAATACGCTAATCTGCTTAACACGCAAATGTATACGATTCGCAAGAAGTAGCGCCTAAAGCGTAACTCGCAAATCGCCCAAAACCGCGGTTAACTGGTCTTATAATTGACTAGTCTTCCGCGGTTTTTTGTATCTACACACGATCCCGCTTTTTGTAGCTCTACACACGAAAATCAGCAACAAAATGCGGAAAAAACGACGCTTCATGTAGTGCGTTTGTATGACGACACGCCGTATTTTAGGTACAAACACACTACAAGGCAGGTCCTCGTTCGCACGGATTAGCCGTGCGAACGTCTTCGCTTGCGTTGAAAGCACACCGTGCTTTCAACCTTAAGCAAGCTCAGCGCTCCGAATTGCCTTTTCGCGCTACGCTCTAAGCGAAAAGGCAGGTCGTCGCGCTAGAAACCCAAGCGCTCAAGCTTCTTAGGATCGCTCTGCCACCCCTTTGCAACCTTCACATGCAAATCGAGCACAGCTTTAGCGCCCGTAATACGATTCACTGCAGTGCGCAAACGCTTCTTAACGCGCACAAGATGCTCCGCACCGCGCCCAATAATAATCGGCTTTTGCGAATCGCGCTCAACATACACCGACACAATCACATGCGCTTTATTATCGTCATATTGTGCATAGTCCTCATCTCCTGGTTGCACAATGCTATCTACAACAACCGCAAGCGAATGTGGCAACTCGTCGTCAAGTTCCTCAAGAAAAGCCCCACGAATCAGCTCCGCAATCATGCTAGAAGGACTCTCCTCGCTAAGCTGATCGTCTGGATACATCTTCGGGCCTTCTGGAAGATTGTCAATCAAAACCTTCTTAACTGCGTCAACATTGTCGCGTTCCAAAGCGCTAACTGGCACAATATCAGTAAAATCAGCAAACTGTTGAATCTCAATCAAATGAGACACCAACTCATCGCGGCTTAGCGTATCAATTTTAGTTACGATTCCAATAAGCGGAACCTTCCACACCCAGTTTCCAGACGCGTCTTTTTTGGCAAAGTCGGAGCGAAGTCGGCTCAAGATTCTTCTATCTCCAGGCCCAATCTCTTGATCTGCTGGAAGCAAGAAAGCGATAGCATCCACATCCGCAAGCGACTCGTCTACAATATCGTTCAAACGTTGGCCTAGCAAAGTGCGCGGCCGGTGGATTCCTGGCGTATCAACTAACACCATTTGCGCGTTTGGAGTTGTTAAGATTCCGCGAATCGCCTTGCGCGTTGTTTCTGGGCGAGAAGACGCGATTGCGATTTGCGTTCCGATTAGCGCGTTCATAAGCGTTGATTTTCCAACGTTTGGTCTGCCTACTACAGCAACAAATCCCGATTTATAGCCGTTAAAATCAGGCACTTCTACGCTCGCTTTTAGAGAAGGATCTAAATTAGCAAACATTTCGTCATTCATATCTTCCATATCTTCCATATCTTCCATATCTTCCATATCGTCACTCATATCATTAACATCTTTCATATCATTCATAATTCAACACTATTTATCGCCATCAACTTGCGATGATTCGCTATCTTTACTACTATCTTTATCGCCATTCTTGCCATTATTCTTGGCATCAGCCTTGCTGTCACTCTTTCCGCCGCTCTTTCCAGCGCTATCGTCTTCTTTAAGACCTTGAATATCTTTAAATCCTTGAATATCTCGCTCAACAAGAATCGTGGAGACTTTCTTGCGTCGCCCAGCAGAATCAACCGCGGTTAGCTTAAGACCTCTCGTCACAGCACTCGACCCAACAATCGGCACGTTTCCAAGCAACTTGGTAAGCAACCCAAACACAGTGTCTACATCGTCTTCGTCTATATGAACTTCAAAAATATCTTCCAAATCGGCGATAGGCGTGCGCGCAGGCATTTTCCACACACCCTTACTCACCTCTTGCGGATCCGCGTGCTGAGTGCGATCGTGCTCGTCTTCTAGCTCTCCAACAATTTGCTCAATCGCGTCTTCAATCGTAACAAGCCCTGCAATTCCGCCATATTCGTCTACAACAACGGCAACATGTTGTCGGATTCGCTGCATTTCGTGGAATAAATCATCCACTGGCTTGGACTCTGGTACAAGCATTGGGCTTCGACTAATCGTAGAAACTGCGCGCTCAGATGCTGCTGGATTAAACACGGTTGCGCGCACAGCATCCTTTAAATACGCGATTCCTTCCAAATCGTCAACCGACTCGCCAATTATAGGCACGCGAGAAAATCCAGATCTTGAGCACAATTTTAGGAAATTTTCCAGCGTTTCGTCGTTTTTAACACAAATCATATCGGTTCGCGGAACCATGATTTCGCGCGTTAACGTGTCGGAAAGCGTAAGCACGTTGCGCATCATCTCTGAAACTTCTGGGTCAAAATCGTTTGCTTCCACAAGCCTATCGATACTCGCTTTAGCTTGGTCTAATTGAATATTTTCCAACTCTTCATCGTCGGAAAGAGCAGCATTCTTCTTATGATTTTGGCTTTGATTTTGCGAATCTCCACGACTTGCGATTTTTGCAAACGGATTCATAAAAACAGCAATCGAAATTATTCTAGACAAACGCATCAGCTTAAAAACTGGCTGAGCCGCTCCAACTGCTCTTGGCCGCACAAGAACAGAAACAATTGCAACAATCATTGCAACTATTAGCCCGATTAATAGCGTTAACCAAAGAGGCGCACCAAGAGTCGCCGCGATTGCAGAAAAAGCCACGCCGTCCAACACGTTACACACGATTCGCACAAATGCGCACGCTCCGCTCGTAGCATACCTATCTGCTATAAGCTTTTTTGCTCTGCGAATTCTAGCAAGCTTCCTCAAGCGAACGACTTGACTTTCGTTATCGTTCGTTTGCTCTTCAATCATAAGATTATTAAGACTAGACCTTGTAACTCTTGGCACAGCCCCTTCCGCCGCCGCCATTGCAAGCGAAAGCCACACAAGCAAAACTGCGACTATTGCAATTGCACACAAGCAAGCCCACATATGTGCAGGCAAATCGGGAATCGGCGGAATTGTAATGTTATTTAGCATGATTTTTCTCGTATTCTTCCAGCTCATTTACGGCACCAGCTGGCAAAGTGGCATCGTAAAGCTCGCCAGATCTAGCCGCAAAGAACGTTAGCAAAAGCTGCCTTTGCAAGCCAAACATTTGCTTTTCTTCTTGAGGCGTAGTGTGATCGTATCCAAGCAAATGCAACATTCCGTGAATCGTGAGCAATAGCATCTCTTCCATTGTGCTATGCCCTGCCGCTGCTGCCTGTTGAGCCGCCACCCACGGGCAAATCACAAGGTCTCCAAGCATTCCTTCACTCACTTTGTCGTCGCTTCCAGGAGTCAGCTCGTCCATTGGAAAGCTCATAACGTCTGTAGGACCTTCTAAGTCCATCCACTTTTCGTGAAGACTAGCGATTGGCTCTGGGTCCACAAAAGTAATTGACAAATCGGATTGAACGCTTACTCGCATTTGTTGCAAAACCCACATTCCAAGGTCGGAGAATATTTTTGGGTCGATTTGCCAAACGGTTTCGTTCATCACTTCAACACTCATTATTACTTGATATTCCTCTCAAGATTTTGCGATTCGTTGGCTGCTTGCGACTCAAGACTTTTCCTATTTCTAGCCTTCTCGCGCCTAAAATCAGCCTCGCGATTTTCCCACGCTTCATACGCTTCTACGATTCGCCCAACAAGCTCGGCCCTAACAACGTCTTGCGCATTTAAGTGAACAAACGCAATGCTTTTAACGTCTTTCAGCACGTTCTCAATCGAAGCTAATCCAGATTTTGGAACCGCTAAATCAACTTGCGTTCTATCTCCTGTAATCACCATTGTGGTGTTAAATCCAAGACGCGTCAAAAACATCTTAAGCTGCTGAACAGTAGCATTTTGCGCTTCGTCTAAAATAACAAAAGCATCATTAAGCGTGCGACCTCTCATGTATGCAAGCGGAGCCACTTCCACAACGTTCTCGTCCATGTATCGCTTAAGTTGCGGCGCTCCCAACATGTCGGAAAGCGCGTCGTAAAGCGGCCTTAAATATGGATCCACTTTGTCGTTTAGCGTTCCAGGCAAGAATCCAAGATTTTCCCCAGCTTCTACAGCAGGGCGCGTCAACACTATTCTTCGCACTCGCCCATCTTCTAAAGCTCTAACAGCCTTAGCAACCGCTAAATACGTTTTTCCAGTACCAGCAGGCCCAATTCCAAACGTTACAGTATTTGATTCCATTGCTTGAACATAAGCTGTTTGACCCGCTGTTTTTGCGCGAACAGGATTTCCACCCGCAAACGTTATAACACCTTTAGCCATTCGCGCTTTTCTGCTCATTGCACGCCTTTTAGCATCTTCACTAGATGGCATTAAATCGGCAGAACCGCGCGCAAAATCGCTTTCCATTGCGCCAGTTCCAAAGCCAGATTCAGCTCCAGTACCAAAAGACTTTAATCCGCTAAACGCTCCGCCTAAAACTCCGCCATTGTGCCCAATTCTATCGATTCGCACATTATGCTCGCTACCTTTAAGCACATCTCTTTCTAGCATGCGTTTTACAGCATAAGAATCAACAGGAGCTTCGTAAGCGCAATCAACTATTTTGCGCAACGCGTGTTCGGCTTTGCAAGCGTCTTCCTCACTTCTTGCGCTTCTAGATACGATTCTCACACAATCCGCGTGAACGGAAATATCTATGCTTGGAAAAGCCTTCTCCAACTCTCTTAAGTTTGAATCTGCTGCTCCCAAAACAGCAACTGGGCTTAATTCGCTTGGAATTTGAACAATACGCGTTGTACTATTTGCCACGATTTATAAACTACCTTCTTCAAGTTTTTCGCCTGTTAAAACATGAGCGTGAACATGGAACACGGTTTGACCAGCTCCCAAACCGGTGTTGAAAACAAGGCGATAATCGCCATTATAAAAGTCGTTTGCAATTTTTTGCGCAACACATGCAATATGAGCCAAAACATCAGAATCATTTTGAGCAAGATCTGCAACATTCTTGTAATGATTGCGCGGAACAATCAAAACATGCACCTTGGCTTGCGGATTAATATCTTTAAAAGCCACTACTTCATCGTCTTCATACACTTTGCTGCTTGGGATTTGCCCATCAATTATCTTGCAAAAAATGCAATCGTCGTCAGTTTTGTATGTTTTGCATGCTTTATCCATTATTTTGCCCACTTTTCAATAATTCTTATTGCAATTCTTGTTGCAATTCTTATTGCCGAACACCATTTACTATTTTACACAAAACACGCACAAAGCTTGCAAAGATTGCTTACTACTCATACCTGCCAAGTGCTCTAGAAAGCAACGATAAACATACTGGCCCTGCTGTAGATGCGCGTAAAATATTGCTTCCTAAAACGCAACTTTTAGCTCCAGCGTCTATAAAACTTTGCACTTCTTCTTCGCTAATTCCGCCTTCTGGCCCCACAACTACATAAACAGTGCGCGTTTTGCCATCTTTTAAGCATTTTTCCGTTAAGTCGTTTACGTAGTTTTCGATTTGACTAAAAGAATCCGTTGCGTCTTGATGCAAAACAACTACAAGGCTTCCATAAACGCATGCACGCCTACAAATCGCTAGAATCTGCTTGCTTGTAACTGGTTCTAAAAGCTGTGGAATCCACGCTCTGCGCGATTGCTCCGTTGCAGCCTCAAGCACTTGATTCCATCGCTTATCTGTGCGCCCTGGCTTCCATTTTGAAATCGACCTATTTGCGCACCAAGGAATTACTTCGTCTACACCAATTTGGGTAGCCATGTCTATTGCTTGCTCGTCGTGACCCGTTTTTGCGAGAGCCTGAATAAGCGTTAATCGGGTTGTTGGCGCTGGTTCTTTTATGAACGAATCTACTCTAACTAAGCCGTTTTCGCTGTCTGTAATCGTTGCGTGAATTCGCACTCCTTTGCCGTCCGAAAGGTCTAACGAATCGCCATCCGAAAGTCGCATTGCGCTTATTGCGTGCCTTTTAACGTGTTGAGGCAAGCTAAGAGTCCACCCTTCTTCAATCCCATTTGCAAGAACGGGCGCATCGTCTTTATTCGTATCCAGCAAAAACAAAGCATCTGTCATAATTTAAGCCTAACGTTAGGCGCAGCCAACATTTTTGCTACTTCTGTGATTCGCTCAAGTATTTCTGCTTCTGCATTTTCGCTCAAGTATTTCTGTGCAAGTATTATGGCAAACTAGAATTATATGAATTGGAGGTATGCGCAAATGGTTGACGATTTTAGACGCAACTTTGCGCATTCTAATAATCAAGATTGCACTACAAGCGATGAAGCTTTTGTGACTTTTCGCGTATCTCGTTTTACGCCAAATGACGGTGCTTGCGATTCGTCGGTTACTCGCGACTCCGCGGTTGCTGGCGATTCAGCCACCGATTCAGCACCAATCGCCTCCACTAACTCCCCTGGTTTAGTTAGAAGGCACAGAGAAAGCCCTTTTGCAAAAAAGCGCAAAAGTAGCCCATTTCCAACGCAAAATTCTGGCGATTTACCAGCTAAACCATTAAGCGGAAAACATTGGATTCAAGATTATACGATTCGCGCGCGCAAAAACGACACGATTTTAGACTGCTTGCTTAAAATTAAGCGCACAATAGACCCCACTTTGGCATTTAGATACTCTTGCGGTCACGGCGTTTGCGGATCGGATGCTGCAAACGTAAACGGCATGCCCACTTTACTTTGCACAGCCACAATCGCCCAAAACGCTAGGCAAAATACACAAACTCAAGGTGTTAGATCAAGCGGTTTTAGAAAAACTGGTAGCGTAAAGTCGCAAGCAACCGCAACACCAACACCAACACCAACAGCCGATGAAAATCACAATCTGCAAGTTCAATCTCAAGAGATATCTTCACTAATCCAAAATGGAAGCTTTGGCATTATTGAGGTTGCGCCACTTTCAGGCTTTCCTATTCAAAGAGACCTTATTTGCGACCTTTCCCCAATGATTGCACAGCTTAAAAGACTCGAGCCATATTTGCAAGCGCAAAATGTTCAAACAAGAAACAGCAGCGGAAAACTTGCGATTATTGAGTTTTTGCAGCACCCAGAGCAGCTTGCAAAGTTTGAGCTTTTAAGCAATTGCATAATGTGCGGCGTGTGTGAAGGAATTTGCCCAGTCTATGCAGGCGGAGAAGCGTTTATTGGACCTGCAGCACTTATAAATGCTGCGCGATTTATTAACGATTCTAGAGATAACGCCACTAATCGAAGATTAGACTTGGCGGATTCTAGCGACGGCATAAGCGCGTGCCAATCCGTGCGAGCATGCTCCAGGCAATGCCCACGCGGAATCGACGTTGGAGAAGAAATTTGGCAACTTACAACGCTTATAAATGAGCGAAAAATGAAGGAAAACTAGCCAAAACTAGCTAAGACTAATTAATAAACTTGTCTCCAGTTGCAATTCGCACAGCTTCTAGAGGATCGTCTGTAGTCGCAAGCAAACTAGGGTCAAAAGACGATATAAGTCCTCTTTCTTTAACTGTAGTTTCAATCCAATTCATAAGGCCTTTCCAATATTCACTGCCGAAAAGAACAACAGGAATTTTAGAAACCTTATGCGTTTGAACAAGCGTAAGCGACTCAAAAAGCTCGTCCATTGTGCCAAAACCGCCTGGGCACACAATAATTCCCGAAGAATATTTTAGGAACATTGTTTTGCGAACAAAAAAGTAACGAAATTGCATTCCAAGATTCACCCACTGATTTAGGCCCTGCTCGTGAGGCAATTCGATTCCTAACCCCACGCTTGTTCCGCCAGCTTCTGCCGCTCCGCGATTTGCCGCTTCCATAATTCCAGGACCTCCGCCCGTAATCACAGCAAAACCGCGTTTTACAAGCTCTTTGCCCATTATGCGAGCGCTACTGTATTCTGGATCGTCTGGCTTTATTCGTGCAGAACCAAACACGCTAACAGCTAATCCAAGTTTTGCTAAAGCGTCGAAACCATCAATAAATTCGGCTTGTATTCTAAGAACTCTCCAAGGGTCAAGTCCTTGCCACGCATGATTATCTTGCAAATCTCCGTTAGGCAAATCGTGTTGCAATAGCGTTTCCGTTGTGCTTTCCTTAGGAATCATTGGCCCGCGCATCATTACCGCACCGCTGTAATAAGTGTCTTTCCAAGGTGAGTTTTGTTCGCTTTGCGCGCGCAAGTCGCAAGCATTATCTGGATTATCAGATTTACCAGAATTATCTAAACTATCTAAATTACCTAAATTATCTAAATTATTATTAGAAACCATAAGTCACCTTTAGAACTTTCTAGTCACTTTCTAGTCGTCTTGTAATCGCGTTAAATAAACGCATTAAAGTCACTCTTCAATATCGTCTAATTCTTCTTCCATATGATTCGATTGCTTTGCAAGCATAAATCCCGAAACAGCAGCCGCAATAATAGACGCCACTAGTACTCCGAATCGTGCTTCACCCGAAAGATCCGCGTCGCTGTATGCAAGCGAAGCGATTAGCAAAGACACAGTAAAACCAATTCCGCACGCGCATGCTGTAGGCAAAAGGTCGCGAACGCGCAAATCGTCTGGAACGCGCAAGCCAATAACTTTCTTAGCAAACCAAGCAGTAATCATAATTCCAAGTGGCTTTCCAACAACTAGCGCAATCGTAATCGCAATTAGTATTGGAGACAAGAACAGCTGCCAAGTCAATGTTTCAAAATGAACTCCAGTTGCAAAAAGCGCAAAAACTGGCAGCGCAAACAAAGAAGACAAAGGCTGAATTTTCTGGCGATACCTTTCGGCTCTAAGCGACTTTTCGCCGTGAACAAGATGCGCAGGAGTTAGCAATCCAACCATTACGCCTGCAAGAGTTGGGTGAACGCCAGCTTGATACATCATAACCCACGCAAGCAAGCCAACAAGAGCCACAACAGGCCATGGAACTCGCTTTAATCGCACAAGCATAGTCCATACTAATCCGCATAAAACAACGCCTACAAACCAATACCATGCGTTAAGCGAAGAGAAGAACAATGCGATTAATGCGATTCCAAGAAGATCGTCTACTGTAGCCAGAGTCATTAAAAATGCGCGCAAGGCTTTAGGAAGCGTTTTAGCAAAAAGCGCAAGAACAGCCAGCGAGAATGCTATATCTGTTGCCGTAGGAATAGCCCAGCCAGCGCGAACCATGTCTAAAGACGGAAGCGCTCCAGAAGTAAGTCGCATAATCTCTTGACCAGCGTGCAACTCCGAGAATATTGTAACAGTTCCCGCAAAAAGAATAGGAGGAACAACCATACCTCCAATCGCGCAAATCATTGGCATTGCTGCCGCGCGAGGGTCTCTAAGCGATCCTGCAATAAGCTCGTGTTTTAAGTCTAAACCAACTGTAAGAAAGAAAATAGTTAACAAGCCGTCTTGAACCCAGTGGCTAATCGACATGTGAATATTTGTGTACGGAATTCCTATTTGAGTGTGAGAAACAGCTTCAAAAATCGGAGACGTAAATGGCAAATTTGCAAGCATTAATCCGGCTAAAGCGAATCCGAGCATAATCAACCCAGACGTACGCTCATTATTGGCTATTTTGCATGCCACTTTCCACGCGCGCTTTACCATGCGGAATTTCTCCTCTAAGTTTTAAGTTAAGTTTTCAGTTTAGAATGATTGTGCAAAATATGATTTACATGCACTAGGACTTACAAGTATATAAGATACGTATCGAAATATAACAAAAACGCCACTCCGATTAAAAGTGACGTTTCAAATTGTGGAGCTAGGGGGATTCGAACCCCCGACCCCCTCCATGCCATGGAGATGCGCTACCAGCTGCGCCATAGCCCCGTTTTAGTTGTATAGCTCAAACGAACCTTTGATAGAATACAACAGATTTTGCTACCAACCAAACTCGGCGTGTCGTATGCAGCGGTTTTTAGCGCTATTCCTATTCGCTGCCGACTACTCACGCCGCCTATTCTCAACTGCCAGATTGCTGCGAGCCAGATTCGCCTTGTTGCGAAGCAGATCCTCCACTCACTCTGTTAGTCGAAGTCGAAGGCGAAGACGGCGAAGAATCGCCAGAAACCGAGGAATCGCCTTTAGACCCGCGCGCGCCAGAATCTGCTCCAGAAACACCAGAATTCCCAGAGCTTTGCTCGCCAGAACCTGCATTAGACTCATTTGAATCTAAAGAAGAAGAGGAGGAAGACCCCTCGTGAGTCTTTTTATCTTGCTTTTCGCTAGGATTCTTGCTCGAAGAATCTTTTCCTTCTTTTCCTTCTTTTCCTTCTTTTCCTTCTTTGCTGTCTTTATTGTCTTGCGCGTCTTGAGAGTCTTTTTGCGCGTCTTGCGAGTTCTTATCTTGATTTTGAACGCCATTATTTTGGCTATTTTGCCGCATTTGATTATTTGGATTCTGGCCATTATCCTGCTCGGTATTTTGGCCAGAAGGCACTAAATTATCTGTACCCTTTCCTTGAGTAAACAGAAGCACAATGCCAGCAGTAAGAAGAACAGCCGCGAGCGCGCTCAAAATAGCAATAACAATCGTAAGCTTCTTATACTTCGCTTCACTATTTGCGTAATCACTTCTGCCGCCTAATGCGCGTTTAGCGTCGTTAAGAGTAAGAATCGAGTCTTCGTCTCCTTCCGAAAGCGCATTATCTTCTTCTTTTAGCTTTCTTAAGGAAGACAATTCCATAACACTCGTGCTTTCGGCATTAAGTGCTTGCGATTCCACCGATTTTGCGCTTTGCGAACTTAAAGAATCAACATCGCGTGAATAATCGCCAGCAACATTTGCAACATTTGCATTAGAAGCCATTGCAACAACTCTTCTAGCTTGTTTTTCTTTGCTCGAATCAATCATATTATTGTAAACTTCGTATTCTTTAGGCATATCATCCTCTAATGCAATAAAACGCGCATTATTTACCACTTTAGTGTCATCTTCTTCATAGCGGCTTGAACCTGACTTTAGCGCAGAAGAAGACTGTATCTTTTTAGAAGACGCGTGAATAACATTTTGATAAAGTTGCGATGCTACAGCAGAGACAATCGAACCTATTGCAACGCCAATAACAGACCCAGCAATACCAATTTTTGACGAAAGCAAAAACGCAGTTACAGCTGCAAGAGAGCCAGCTAGAACTTGCGTAAATGATATTCCCTTAAAGAAGTTCTTCACAAGCACACCTTAAAAATCGTTATCTACTACTACTCACTAAGCAATATGCACCAATTAGTAATCGCCAAAAATATTCACTAATTAGTGTTCAAATTGAGTACTACTTAGATTGTAGATGCTGGCACAGATGCCACTTTTGCTTTAGATTTATAAGAACCTTGCTTTTTTCTTGCGCGCATTAGCTCAATATGCTCTGCCAAACTTGCAAGCAAAATCGCAACAAAAATCAAAGCGAATCCAACAAAAGCCATATTTGTTACGCGCTCATTGTAAAGAATGCTAGAAAATAGCAATGTAAACAAGCATTCTGTGCACATAATCACAGAAGCATTAGCTGTAGAAAGATAAATCAGCGTGTAGTTTTGAATAATTTGCGCAAGAACAGTTACTATCACTATAAGATAGAACATGTTTGTAAACGTAATCCAATTATCTTCTGCACTAAAGTTAGGCAAAGGCTCGCTTACTGCAGCTCCAAACAAAAATAGAACTCCAGAAACACTAAACTGGCCGAATGTTAAAGCAACGGGATTGTATTGTCTAGAATAATACGCTAAGTATGTTAAGTTAAACGCAAAAACAGCAGCACAAATAAGAGTTAAAATATCTCCGTGAGAAAGCGTAAGAACAAGAGAGCCTGGCTTTAATGCAACGAATCCAACGCCAACAACGCATGTTAAAGCAGCAATAATTCCTAAAAGCGTTGGCTTTTTTCTAATAATCATCCACGCGGAAAATGGCGCTATAACGCAGTAGGCTGCTGTAAGAAAAGCGCTTCTGCCTGGATCAATCCACCTTAATCCTTCTGTTTGCGTAACTAAAGATGCGTAGTACGTAACGCCCGTTAAAAGAGAAGGAATTATTAGCTTTTTAGTAAAATTTTTGCGAATCGTCTTAAAGAAGACTACGCCCATTATTATGCACGCTCCAAGCATGCGAACTCCCATAAGCCATTGCGGTGGGAATACCTCTAGAGCGTATTTAGACGAGACGTAGCTTCCGCCCCAAATCGCGGCACATAAGAGCAACATGATTCGCGCGATGTTTACGTTAATTCGATTATTCTGCCTTGGTTGAACCGCGCTATTTATTTCACTCATGTCACTCCCCTCATTATTGCAAACAACAAGTCTATAGCATTAAATTTTTCTTTAAGTTAGCTAAATTGCCTTATAAACTTTATAGAATAGCCACAAAAACAAGAAAAGTACAACCCATTGGCGTTCCTTCGGAAAATTTACTACTTTATTGCGAAATCAGCACTTGATAGCACGCTATTGCCTTAATATTTACGATTCATGATTTATGCGCTCCGACCTACCTTTTCGCTTAGAGCGTAGCGCGAAAAGGTAATTCGGAGCGCTGAGCTTGCTTAAGGTTGAAAGCACAGTGTGCTTTCAACGCAAGCGAAGACGTGAGCGCGCTTAGACCGCGCGAACGGTATTCTCTGTTTACTATTGTGAGAGGGCTGGCTAATTCTTGTCTCACAACGCTCCGCCTATTACGTGTAGTCTAGAGTTGCGGTTGTTCCGTTTTGTCTTTGATTTTGTTTTTGTGTTGAGGTTTGTTTGTAGTGGTTGATCATTGGATTATTTGGTATCGGCTGCCGCTCTTATATTGTTCGACCAAGAATCACCCAGCCCTCTTACATGCTAGGACTTTTGCGTGGTTTTTATCACCGAGATTCGAGATTTTTCTTGCGCGACGACCTGCCTTTTCGCTTAAAGCGTAGCGCGTTAGCGATTTTCCGCTTTTTGTACGTGATTTAGGTCAAATATGGTACAAAGTGCGGAAAATTACGTTTGCACTTTGTGCAATTGGTGATTTATGTCACAAGTTTAGGCGTTTTTGCAAAAACTTGTCGAATTTTAAGCATTTATATGCAGGATTGCGCGTAATCTTAGATGTGATTGAATCATAATCATATGATTGCGCGATTGCAAAATAATCAGTTGAAGAAAGGACTCAACATGGCAACTCTTAGTGAAGATATGAAGACTTTTATTGAGAACAATTTGGCTTGGATTGCAACGATTAGCAAAGATGGAGAGCTTGATCTTGGACCAAAGATGTCAATGTTTGTTCTAGACGATAATCACCTTGCTTACCACGAGCGCACTGCAGGTCAGCATTTTAAGAACTTGCAAGATGGCAGCCAGTTGGTTGTAGCGGTTGCAAATTTGGCAGAAAAGAAGGGCTATCGCTTCCGCGGAACTGTTACGCTTCACACGGATGACGCGATTTACAATGAGCAAGTTCGCGTTGCCGAAGAAAAGGGCACAAAGAAGCCTGCTGCCGTTCCTGTTATGGAGATTAATGAGATTCAGGATTTGACTTCTGGAGCTAATGCTGGAAAGACAATTACTAAAGATTAGTCAAAATACTAATTTTTAGCAAAAATCTAACAAAACGCCGAATTTTTAGGTCTCTAATACGAGGCATACAATAGCGAGTGGCGTTCGTCCTCAATGGCGAAGATGAACACCACTCAATTTTTATTTGATTATTTTATTTACTTAAATTTTTACTTAAATTATTTAATTGTCACTAATTTACTTGCTTTCTTTACGCAATGCTTGCAACCTAGCGTTCATTTCTTCCGCTTTCTTCTTCTCGAAGTAATAAATTATTGCAGCAATCGCAATCGGGAAAATAACAGTGAATACAATCCATCCGCAAATCACAGCTGGCCCATCTTTGAATGAAATCCACCCAACAATCACCGATACAATAAATTGAATAGCAATTGGTGGAACTAGCGCAAAAACGAATTTTGCGAGATTTGACATACGCTCATTCGACCAAAAAATAGCGAACACTCCATAGCCTATGCCTATAACAAACGATGCTACAGCATAAGATGCAATTCTGTTTCCAACTGCGCTATGCGCTAACAGGCTAGATACAAAACTGATTGCAGTAAAAATAGTGCACCCTATGCCAATGCCTTTGACAATGTTTTTTGCCATTGTTTTGCCTATTGTTGTAACTTGCTTTTCCATAATAATCGTTTCCTTTTTAAGTATTAAAAATTAGTATTAAAAAAATTAGTATTAAAATTTTTGATAGTTTTATATTTGACTACGCTTAAAACTACATTCCTAAGCGCTTTTTGAATCCTGCTAAGCATCTGCGACTAATCCACTCAACGCTTCCGTCGTCCATTTTTACGCTCATACTTCCGCCGAATCCTGGATCTACTCGAACAATGCGATTCAAGTTCACGATTGCGGATTTAGATATGCGCACAAACGACGCGAATTGCGGATTGTCAAAATCCATTAGGCGCTTGTAAGAAACGCACTCGCCTTTATCACTGTGGATGATTACGCGCGAATTTTCTACGCAAATCATAATCACATCTGGCTCGTGCATAACAATAATCGAATCGTTAATATAACCATATATAAATGAATTATTGTTGCTATTTTCCGCATTTACAGTATTATTTTCAGTGTTACTTGCTTTTGCATTTTTAGAATCAATGCTTTGCAAATTGGCTATAATGCGTTTAAGATTATCGTCAATATTGTGAACTGACAATTGAGCGTTCTGCTCCTCTTCTGGCGGCACAATAGCAATTGTTACTTTCATCAAGCCTCCCTTCCGTATACTACCGTTAGCTTTTGCTAGCTTTGCTAACTTTTCTTAGCGTTTGCTAGCTTTTTGTTTTGTAATTTTGACTATACGGCACTGTAAATAGTCTGTCTTTACAAAATCGCTAAACGGTAGTTTTCGAAATATAAGCGGTAAAAAGGAGAGATTACGCAGATTAAGCTGCTCCCCAAATGCGAATAAGACGCTGACTTGTAGGGTCGGCTGCAGGGCCTTGATCGTAAGCATCCAAACGCCAATGAATTGAACCATCCGCGTTAAGACTTGGAATTAAACGCGCCCAACGACCGTTTCCCATTCCACCAATCGTCTTATAAGAAGGATCTACCTTGTCTAATCCAAGAAGCTTATGAACAGTTTGAGATAGGCAAGAGCCGTGCGAAAACACTAGCAAATCGCGATCCGAGCCAGTTTTGCGCGCCCAATCCTCAACAGCTTTCGCCGCGCGATCGCCAACTTCTTGCTTAGTTTCTGCACCGTGGTTGAGTTCACCACCTTTGCCATCAACCCATGACTTAAAATCTTCAGGCCATTTTTCGTTAATTTGCTGGCGATTAAGTCCTTCCCACTCTCCAAAAAAGCGCTCGCGCACACCATTTTCAACGTGAACATTAAGCTCAATCTTATCTGCAAAAGCATGAGCTGTCTGTTGTGCGCGAATAAGCGGAGAAGCAATTGCAACAAAACTCGCGTCTGCTTCTTCTGGAGTAATGCGCACGTACTCCTCGCTATTTGGATTCTTTGGGTCTTCTAAGTCGGAAGCTCCAAAAAGAACACGCAAAGCCTTACCAGAGCGAGTCACCTGGTCTATTCCAGACTCATCTAAAGCAATATCAATCATGCCTTGAAGTCTAAATTGAGCATTATAAGGCGTCTGACCGTGGCGAACAAGCATTACAGAACGCGCAATACCCTCGTGAGCGCTGTTTTTATTTGCATTATGCGCAATTTGCGTCGCGCTTTCAACAAAATCCACCATTATCTTGCGCTACCTTTCAGACTCTTGATCGCCATTTTGCACATCATCGCCATCATCGCCATGTGCATCGCTCTCATCATGCTCTGGAAGTTGCAAATCAATTGCAGGGCAATCATTCCACAAGCGCTCAAGGCGATAAAACTCGCGCGCTTCCTCGTGCATAATATGAACCACAAAGTCGCCAAAATCAAGCAAAATCCACTGCGCTAGTTCTAAGCCTTCTCGAGATAAAGCTTTACGCTTATCGTCTTTTAAGTACAAGTCTTTTTCGATTTCTTCGCTAACAGCTAAGACTTGACGCTCGTTAGATGCAGAAACAACCAGCATGGCGTCTGTAATTCCAAGCAGATTGCTAACGTCAAAAGCTTGGATATTAGTGGCTTTTAACCTATCGGCTGCAGCCGCAGCAATCCTAATCGCGTTAACAGAGCTTTCTAAAGCTGCCATTGTTTCTCCTTAACTATCGAACTAACGAACTAACGCTCCCAAGCTGGCTTCCAGCCTTCTACAACATGCTGCGTATTTTCCGAATACACCATGGAATCCGCTGGAACATCGTGACGCACAACAGATCCTGCACCCGTTGTAACTCCATCTCCAACAGTAACGGGAGCTACAAACAGGTTTCCTGCACCAACATGCGCGTTAGAGCCAATAGTCGTGTGATTCTTATGCACACCGTCGTAGTTTGCTGTAATTGTGCCACCGCCGATATTCGTGTGCTCACCCAAATCAGCGTCGCCCATGTAGCTTAAGTGTGGAACCTTAGTGCCGTTTCCAATATGCGCTTTCTTCATCTCCACAAACGCGCCCGCTTTGCTCTCCTCGCCAAGCACATTTCCTGGTCGCAAATACGTCCACGGACCAATGTTTGCAGCGCGGCAAATATGTGATTCCTGCACACGCGAGCGCTCCACAACCGCGTCTTCATCTACTTGCGCATCGATAAGCGTAGTGTATGGTCCTACAACCGCACCGCTTTTAACAATCGTTTGCCCTTGCAAGAAGCACCCTGGAAGTACCGTAACGTCTTCTTGCAAAACAACATCGTCTTCAATCCACGTTGTTTCAGGGTCTAGAATCGTTACGCCTTCAAGCATCCACTTTTCGCAAACGCGCTTGTTGTATGCTTTTGCAAGCGCAGCTAATTGAACGCGTGTATTTACGCCTTCTACTCTCAACGAATCTGATGCTGCCATTGCTCCAACTCGACCCATTGTGCGAGCGTGCTCTAGCGCATCTGTTAAATAGAATTCGCCTTGAGCGTTCTTGGAATTAAGGTTAGATATTGCGTCTGTAAGCACTTCCGCATCGAACACGTACACAGATGTGTTCACTTCCTTAATCGCAAGCTCTCCTGCATTAGCATCTTTGTGTTCAACAATTCTTAGCACATCACCATTTGCTTCTCGCACAATTCGCCCGTAGCCAGTGGCATCGTCTAAAACAGCGGTTAAAACAGTTGCTACATTGCCTTGATTATTGTGAAAATCAATTAATGATTGCAATGTTTGCGTGTCTAAAAGTGGCATATCACTTGCCGCAATTACCACAGAACCTTTAAGCGCACTACCACATTCTTGTTTTGAAGCTTCATTAAGATCTCGCATTGCGCACTGCACTGCCCTGCCCGTTCCAGGCTTATCATCCTGGTTCACAATACGCACGGCGTTATTGTAGCTTTGCGCAGCTGCCGACACTCGTTGCGCTTGAGCGTGCACTACAACAGCAAGCTCCTTAGGGTTTACGCCTGCCATTGCGTTCATTACGCGATTTAAGAACGTTTTTCCAGCGAACGGATGCAATACTTTCGGCGTTGTTGAACGCATGCGCGTCCCATCACCTGCTGCCAGAATTATCGCTGCGGCTACATTATCATTATGCTTTTCCACGCGCGCTCCTTGTTTTTATGAGATATTGTCGAAATGCTTTCGAAATAATACAAGAGCAGAAAATCAAACAAGTGCCCCCGACGCGATTCGAACGCGCAACCAACGGATTAGAAGGCCGTTGCTCTATCCATTGAGCTACAGAGGCGCAAGTCGCAATTATACCAAAATTCTTACATCAACACACCCAGTCTTAAATAATTTGCAAATTAATATTTCTGTTTTGACTCTGTTTTGATTTATATTTATTTATTTTGATTTTACTTTGGGTTTTTGGTGCTCGGCTGCTAGCGACTTTTCCGCACGCGCAACACGCGGTATATTTGATTACTCTACAAAATGTGGTATAGTCATCAAGTCGCGTTAAAACGCGGATAATTTAAGATGCCCCTGTATCCCAATTGGTAGAGGAAACAGCCTCAAAATCTGTGCAGTGTGAGTTCGAGTCTCACCGGGGGCACGTGCACAACGCCGCTTAACATTCTAAGCGGCGTTTTTGTTATCTTCTCTCTCACACGATTTTGCACGATACACAAACGACACACCAAACGACACACTTAATCCTCGTAGCGTTTTCATTACTGCGTTTGTTCCCTTTTTGGCTCAAATGGTAAACAAACGCGGGAATAGACGACTTCGAGTTTAAATCGTAGCGTGAGAAATCACCAGATTCATGCTAAACGAAAACGCGCACCCAAAAGGATGCGCGTTTAAAAAAACTAACGATTAACTAGCAATCAACTAGGGATTAATCGCAAGCACCAACGGTGTGAACGTAAATAGAGTCGGTACGACCAGCCTGGCGCTCACCCTGAGCAGTGCTCAAAACAACAATCTTGTCGCCGTCTTCAACCTTACCAGCTTCACGAAGAACCTTGTCGGTGAAGATCATAAGATCGTGACGGTTCATATCGTGGTAGTCCTCGCTAATCAAGAAGCCTTCAGTGCCCCAGCTCAAAGCCAACCAGTGATAAGTGTGCTCATTGTTGGTCAAGCCGTAGATTGGAGCAGCTGGGCGTTCGCGAGAAATGCGATGCACAGTGCGACCAGTCTGAGTGTAAGCAACAATCGCCTTAGCGTTAAGCTTGTCCGCCAAGTCAACAGCTGCAGAAGAAACTGCACCCGTGCTAGACATGTCAAGCTCCACAGATGGAATGCGATCATAGCCATTTTCAGTCGCGTATTGAGAAATACGAGACATGGTCTGAACGGTAACTGCTGGATACTTGCCGACTGCGGTCTCGTTAGATGTCATAGTTGCATCGGCGCCGTCAAGAACAGCGTTAGCGCAATCAGAAGCCTCTGCACGAGTTGGAACTGGAGAGTTAACCATTGATCCAAGAACTTCAGTAGCAACGATTACTGGCTTTGCGTATTGGCGAGAAAGCTCAATGCAGCGCTTGGTAACGAGTGGAACCTGCTCAAGTGGCATCTCCACTGCCATATCTCCACGAGCAACCATAATGCCATCAAAGGTCTTAACAATCTCTTCCAAGTTTGCAACAGCCTGTGGCTTCTCAATCTTTGCAACGATTGGAATGCGGCGGCCTTCTTCGTCCATGATTTCGTGAGCGCGATCAATATCGGTAGCAAAACGCACGAACGACATTGCAATAATGTCTGCACCCGTGCGAATAGCCCAACGAAGATCAGACTCATCCTTTTCGGTCAATGCTGGAAGAGAAACGGCAACGCCTGGAAGGTTAATGCCCTTGTGGCTAGAAACTGGGCCAGCAACAACAACCTTAGTGTGTACGTCGTTGCCTTCTACCTTGGTAACCTCAAGACGAACCTTGCCGTCATCAATCAAAATTGGATCGCCTGCGTGGCAATCTCCTGGCAAACCCTTGAAGGTTGTGGAAGTGCGATGCTCATCACCCTCAATATCGTCTGTGGTAATAACGAACTCTTGGCCCTCTTCCAAATAAACCTTGTCTTCGCCGTCAGCGTTCTTCTTGAACCAGCCGCAACGAATCTTTGGACCTTGCAAATCAACAAGAGCAGCAACATTACGACCAGTGGTCTTTGAAGCTTCGCGCACATTGTTGTAAACGCGCAAATGATCTTCAGGAGTGCCATGCGAACGGTTTAAGCGAGCAACATCCATGCCAGCTTCAACAAGCTTGGTAATACCCTCTAACGATTCGGTAGCTGGTCCAATAGTATCAACAATTTTGGCTTTTCTCATAATGCCTGCCTGTTTCCTTTGTTTATTTTTAAATGGGAAAATACCCACTTTCCGAGTAATAGTGTACCAGCAAATTGTGACCTATAGACAAAACTCGCGCTTATTTATTTATCGCGTCTATTTATTAGGCACACTTATCACTTAGCAACACTCATTTATTAAAACATGATTACCTTGCGACTAGCTACGACTAACTTTCCTAGTTGTTTTCTTTCAGCGCAAGTTCTATAAGCTTATCCGTGTAATCAGCCTTTGTTATATTTTGCGCTATCTTTTATCGTGTATCACATAGTTATACGTATTTTAGTGTTTTTTATCACACGATTATAGGCATTGAGTAATGCTCAGCATAGAACATGTATTGATAGGCTTTACGAGTATATCTACACTTTTTTGAGTGTCTATCCACGGATATTGAGCTCACCTTTTAACGATAAAAGCGAGCAATAGCAAACAATTATTTATTAGCAACGCTCACTTACCAGCTCACTTATTAGCCTCATCCATTTGACGCAATTCTTTCTTTAGATCGCGTATTTCGTCACGCAATCGCGCTGCAAGCTCGAATTGCAACTGTTCTGCCGCTGTATGCATTTGCTCACTCAGATTCTTAATCAAAGACATAATATCGTCTTGCGGCAACTCAGAAATATTCGCCATACGCTTTTCTTTACTTTGCTGCCCAAGATTCGGCTCTTTTGGCACTCCATAATGCGAGTTCCCAGCCTTATTAGCATTCCTGTAACCGCCTGCTAGCAAAGTTTGAGTATCAACATCCTCTTTAGCAAGCATGTCGTTCACGTCACTAATCTTCTTTCGCAAAGGCTTAGGGTCAATTCCGTGAGCCTTGTTGTACGCGATTTGCTTTTCGCGGCGGCGCTCTGTCTCGCTAATCGCCTTGCTCATAGCATCCGTAACAGCATCCGCATACATAAGAACAGTTCCAGAAACGTTACGAGCAGCGCGGCCAATCGTCTGAATAAGCGAGCGGTAAGATCTTAAGAAGCCTTCTTTATCTGCATCTAAAATCGCAACCAGCGAAACTTCCGGCAAATCCAAACCCTCACGAAGCAAATTAATGCCAACAATCACATCAATTTTTCCTTCGCGAAGCTCGCGCAAAAGCTCCACTCTGCGCAAAGTATCAACATCCGAATGCAAGTACTCAACTTTAATACCAAGCTCCAAAAAGTAATCAGTTAAGTCTTCCGCCATTTTCTTTGTAAGCGTAGTAACAAGCACGCGCTCATCTTTTGCAACACGCGCCTTAATCTCCGCAAGCAAATCGTCAACCTGCCCTTCCACAGGTCGAACCTCAATCTTAGGGTCAAGCAAGCCAGTTGGGCGAATAATCTGTTCAACTACGCCATCCGAAAGTCCCAACTCGTAATCTCCAGGTGTTGCCGAAAGATACACAGTTTGACCAACATGCTCCAAAAATTCTTTCCACTTTAACGGGCGATTATCCATTGCAGAAGGCAGTCTAAAACCATGCTCCACAAGCGTTCTTTTGCGCGAAGCATCGCCTTCATACATAGCTCCGATTTGCGGCACGGTTACGTGCGACTCATCTAAAACAAGCAAAAAGTCGTCTGGGAAAAAGTCAAGAAGCGTATGCGGAGGCGTGCCTGCATCGCGCCCGTCAAAATGCCTCGAATAATTTTCCACTCCTGGACACACTCCAACCTGTCGAAGCATTTCCAAATCGTACGTAGTTCGCATTTCCAAACGCTGAGCTTCCAGCAATTTATTCTGCTTTTTAAGCTGCGCAACTCTTTCGTCACGCTCTTTTTCAATCGCCTCAAGCGCGCGCTCCATGCGCTTCGGCCCTGCAATATAGTGAGATGCTGGGAAAATATGAACACTACTCTCTTGGCGAATCACTTCCCCAGTAAGCGGATGCAACATTGTAATTCTGTCGATTTCGTCACCAAAGAACTCAATTCGCACAGCTAATTCTTCGTAAACTGGAATAATCTCAACCGTATCTCCACGCACTCTAAAAGTTCCGCGCGTAAACGCAATGTCATTGCGCTTGTATTGCATGCTAACAAATTGACGTAATAAATCGTCTCGCTCAAGCTGCTCCCCAACGCTTAACATAAGCATTCGCTCGGCATACTCCTCTGGAGTACCGAGTCCATAAATGCACGAAACAGTAGCAACAACAACGCAATCCCGTCGCGTAAGCAAATTCGCTGTAGCTGCGTGACGAAGACGCTCAACATCGTCGTTAATATTCGAGTCTTTTTCAATATACGTGTCTGTTTGCGGAATATACGCTTCCGGCTGATAGTAGTCGTAGTAAGACACAAAATAGCTCACAGCATTATCTGGCATAAGCTCGCGAAACTCTGCGCAAAGCTGAGCTGCCAAAGTTTTATTCGGCTCAATAATAAGTGTAGGCCTTTGCAAACGCTCAATTAGCCAAGCGGTTGTAGCAGTTTTACCAGTGCCAGTTGCGCCCATTAAAACAACGTCGTTTTCGCCGTTTTCAATGCGATTAGCCAGCTCTTCGATTGCTTGCGGCTGGTCGCCCGAAGGCGCATACGGCGCTTTTACTACAAACGGCTTGTTTGTGCGCTGAATTTTATTCGACATTATTTTTTCTCCAAGAGCATCAAGAGCATTTTATTTATTTTACTAAAACCCAACAATCGCGCGGTTGCTTGCGATTTTTCCTTTGAGTCTCTAATGCTCCTTACTAATCCACGTTTTAATTTTTGAATCAACGCTTTTAAGCATAACTTCCATAGGCTTTGTGGAATCAACTACAAAATCCGCGATTTTTTTGCGCTCAATCTCTTCAACTTGATTACTTATGCGCTGCTCCGCCTGATTCTGGCTCATTTTGCGCTCGCTTATCATTCGCGCAATGCGAACATCTTTAGGCGCTTCAACTGTAATAATATAGTCAAAACTAAATGGAATGCTGTCAATTACTTGCGCGAGAAGCGGAATATCGTGCACAATAACAGATCTTAAAGATGCTCGTTCACTGCAATCTTCTTTAGAAATTTTCCTAGAATACTCGCTTATATACTCACCTTCTAAAGTCTTCGCTAAATCATAAATAGCAGGATGAATAAGCGACTCAATCCTGCTTAACGCTTGCTTATGATTTACATCATCGCCAAAAATATGCTCCGCAATAAACTCGCGATTTAAAGAGCCATCATTCTTAACAGCATTTTCCCCAAAAATGCTTACGATTTTCTGCAAGACTGCGCTTCCCGGTTCCACTACTTTACGCGCTAAAACATCGTAATCTATAACAAACGCGCCAAACGAACGCAAATGATTTACTACTGTAGATTTTCCAGCTGCAATTCCGCCCGTTACAGCAATCCGCATCATTGTCATATTTTGATTATAATTAATGCCCCAGTAACTAATTACCGGGGCATTATATGCTAAATAGTAATTGTAAAATTAGTCTTGAAGTTCAGCACCATCGGCATCCTTATGCCACTTAGAACCAGGCTGAGAGCAAAGAATGCAAATTCCTTCAATAAATGCCCAAATTCCAGAAACAAAAGCCAGCAAGCCGAAAGAAAGAATAGAAATAAGAAGCTGGGCAATAGCCTTGCCTTTAAAACCAAGATAGAAATTGTGCACACCCAAAGCGCCCAAGAAAATCGCTAACAGGCCTGCAGCAATCTTGTTACGAGAGCTTCTGTATGTGTTTGATGAATAATTAGACCCATAGTTAGAGTATGAAGATGCTTGATTGTACTGAGGAGTAGACTGAGAGTACTGACCATATTGCGGCTGAGCATTGTACTGAGGCTGAGCATATGAATTCTGATTATACTGAGTCTGACCATACTGTGGCTGAGCATTGTACTGAGGCTGAGCACCATACTGGGATTGGTTGTTATATTGTGGCTGAGCCTGGTTATACCGCTGGGACTGATCATTGTACTGTGGTTGTCCGTACTGAGTCTGTCCGTCAGAGCCTGAGTAATCTCCAGTTTGCTTATCTAAATCACTCACAATAATCACACTTTCTCTCGTAAGAAATTTATTTTCTTAAAAACTGTATAATAAAAAATTAATAAATCAAAGCGTTATTACTAAAGATATTAAAAGATGCCCCGATGATTACTCACCGAGGGCATCTTATTTATAAGATTTTAGTAGAAAACTACTTCTTTTCGCTCAAAAGCTGTTCACGCAAAGCTGCGAGCTGATCGGAATCAGCTAAAGCACCTTCGGTAGAAGCCTCATTCACGCGCTAAAACATCGTAATCTATAGCAAACGCGCCAAGCGAACGCAAATGATTTGCTACTGTAGATTTTCCAGCTGCAATTCCGCCCTTTACCGCAATCCGCATCATTGTCATATTTTGATTATAAACGATACATTTCTCACAATAGCGTAAATTTTCATTGACCCTACTAAAATTTCTTATATAGTACGCAGTAAATAGGCCCGTAATAAGATTTCCAATTATCGGTTAATAAACTGTATCCAAGCTTATTATAAAAATCTAAAGCAACAGCATTATTATCTTTTTCTGTAGATAAAATTATTGTTTTATATAATTCAAGATTTTCGACTTTCTTCATAAGCGCACTGCCCACACCTAAATGTTGAAATTCGGTCTCTACAAACAACTCATTTAGCTCTAAGCTTTGATTGAACCAATCATAATTTTCTGATAAAAATGGCTTAATTTGATGCGCATACCAATTATCTTGTAATAATTCTATGCCATATAAAACACCGATAATACGATTATTCATCGTAGCAACAAGTAAAAGCGCACTATTGTTATATCTCAAACTATCTAATATGCGCTCACGAACATTATCTATACGATCCAGTTCTTTAGGGAATGCTTTTAGATATAAATCTAAAATTATATTCATATTATCTTTGGCTTCTAAATAATCTAATTTTTTAATTTCAATATTCTTCATAAAAACCCTTTATACAAGCTACTATCCGTATTACAACACAACATATTTAATCGACATATGCATATTTGATTTTACATAACCATCGTTATATAAGTACTAATTATCTCTGCAGCATTAATGAAATTAAAAAATATGCAATATTAAAGAATAAGTATATTTGCTATATTATTCATTTGTTCTAATGTTTTAGGCATAAAAAATAAAAGATGCGTTTTGGAAATTGAATTCTAAAACGCATCTTTTATTTGTAAAATTACTTATAAATCTTAATACTAAATATTTATTTTTAGTCTTTTAACTCAGCACCATCAGCATCTTTGTGCCACTTACTTCCAGGCTTTGAGCAAAGAATCAAAATACCCTCAACCAATGCCCATATTCCCGTAATAATCAACAGGAAACCAAAAGAAAGAACAGAAATAAGCAGCTGTGCAATCGCCTTTCCTTTAAAACCAAGATAAAAATTGTGCACACCTAAAAATCCTAAGAAAATCGCTAGCAAACCTGCAACAATTTTATTGCGCGAGCTTACTAAAGTTGCTTTAGCGTTTTCCTCATTATTACCATCATACGAAGGGAACTGAGGATTTTTCTGATTGTTATCAAACGTGCTCATAATCTTCACCAATCCTTTTAAGAATTATGATTAATGTTTAAAAGCATCATATAATCATTATTCTTAAAAGAAAATTAATTGTACCTATATTTAATTACAAAACTTGAGTCACAAAAATACTCGTAAAACATACTCAAAACAGTAACCAAACAGTAACCAAACATAAACAAAATTGCCCCGATGGTAACTCATCAGGGCAATTGTTAATAAACTTCTAGTAGAAAGTAGAAACTACTTCTTTTCGCTCAAAAGCTGTTCGCGCAAAGCTGCGAGCTGATCGGAATCAGCTAAAGCACCTTCGCTAGCTGCTTCAGAAGAATAGTTGGAAGCAACTTCTTCCTTCTTTTCTTCCTTAGCTGGCTTCTTTTCAGCTTCTTCGTTCTGACCATCAGCGGCTGCGGATTCTGCTGCAGCTGCGAGTTCCTTAGCGGCAAACACCTTGTGCTGCTCCCACAATTCGTGAGCTGCTGCATACTGTGCTTCCCACTCTTCGCGCTGCTGCTCGTAACCAGCAATCCACTCGTTAGTGTTTGGATCGAAGCCTTCTGGGTACTTGTAGTTTCCTTCTTCGTCATACTCAGCTGGCATGCCGTAGAGAGCTGGATCGAAATCTTCAGAATTTGGATCAACAGCCTCGTTAGCCTGCTTCAAGGAGAGCGAGATACGACGACGATCGAGGTCTACGTCAATAACCTTAACGAATACTTCTTCGCCACCCTTAACAACAGTTTCTGGGTTCTCTACATGACGGTTAGCAAGCTCGGAAATGTGAACCAAGCCTTCGATGCCGTCTTCAACGGAGATGAACACACCGAACTGAACAATCTTGGTGACCTTACCCTTAACAACCTGTCCAGGAACATGGGTACGAGCGAAGCGCTGCCATGGATCTTCCTGAGTTGCCTTAAGGGAGAGGGAGATGCGTTCGCGATCGAGATCAACGTCGAGAACCTCAACAGTGACCTTATCGCCAACCTTAACAACCTCGGATGGGTGATCGATATGCTTCCAAGAAAGCTCGGAAACGTGAATGAGACCGTCAACACCGCCGAGATCAACGAATGCGCCGAAGTTCACGATAGAAGACACAACGCCTTCACGAATCTGACCCTTCTTAAGCTGCGAAAGGAAGGTCTCGCGAACTTCGGACTGGGTTTCCTCGAGGAATTGACGACGAGAAAGTACAACATTGTTGCGATTCTTATCGAGCTCAAGAATCTTAGCCTTAATCTTCTGGCCAATGTATGGGGAAAGATCGCGAACGCGACGCATTTCAACGAGGGAAGCTGGCAAGAAGCCGCGCAAACCGATGTCTACAATCAAGCCGCCCTTAACAGCCTCAATAACGGTACCTTCAACAATACCGTCTGCATCCTTGATCTTCTCAATATCACCCCAAGCACGCTCATACTGTGCACGCTTCTTGGAGAGAATAAGACGTCCTTCCTTGTCTTCCTTAGTTACAACAAGGGCTTCGATGGTGTCGCCAACTTCAACAACATCATCTGGATCAACGTCTTTCTTGATGGAAAGTTCACGGGAAGGGATTACACCTTCAGTTTTGTAGCCGATGTCCAACAATACTTCGTCGTGATCAATCTTTACGACTGTACCTTCAACTAAATCACCATCGTCAAAATTCTTGATGGTTGAATCGACTGCCTTGATGAAGTCTTCTTCGGTGCCAATATCATTAATCGCAACCTTGGCGACTTCGTTATTATTCTCTGCCATTACTTATTAGTGGTTTCTTCTTGGGGTGGATATTACTCGATATTAAATTATGACTTTTGTACGCGCACTATGCACGCGCTCTGTCAATGTTATATATAGGCATAGCCAAAATCGCCGTTTTACTTCGGGCGTGTCGCGCTACTTGATATTTGCTACTTAACACTACTCGCCGCTTGCTGCTCGCTCAGCCATGTCAACAACATTAGCCAATAGCATTGCGCGAGTCATTGGACCCACTCCACCAGGATTTGGCGAATACGCTCCCGCGACTTCTCTACAAGCAACATCAACATCGCCTTTTACACGATATCTGCCCACTTCTTCATCAAAAACGCGCGATACACCAACATCAACCAACACACATCCAGGCTTAACATCGCAAGGCTTTACAAATCCAGTGCTGCCCATTGCTGCAATAATAACGTCGGAGCGCATCATAATATCATGCAAATCGCGCGTGCGCGTGTGGCATAATGTTACAGTTGCATCTACTCCCCTGCGCGTAAGAAGCAGCCCGATTGTTCGTCCAACAGTAATTCCTCGTCCAAGTACGCACACATTTTTGCCTTCAAGATCAATGTTATAAGCATCTAGCAGTGCCAAAATTCCTCGCGGCGTGCATGGAAGAGGTGTAACAATATCTCCCGAAATATGCATAACCAGCTCGCCTAAATTGTACGGATGCATTCCGTCGCAATCTTTTGCAGGGTCTATTGCCTCAATAATCTTCTTAGAATCCACGCCTTTTGGCAAAGGTAATTGCACTATAAAACCTGTGCAGGAAGGGTCATTATTTAATTTTTCGACAGCAGTAAGAATTTCGTATTCGCTAGCGTCTTCTGGCAAATCGCATCGGATTGAGCGAATCCCCACTTCTTCGCAATCCTTGTGTTTTCCAGCAACATACTTCAACGAACCAGGGTCGCTTCCAACTAAAAGCGTTCCAAGCCCTGGATTAATGCCCTTTTCTTTAAGCTTTTCTACTCTATTTTTTAAGTCGCTTTTAATACTTGCAGCTAGCGCTTTCCCATCTAATACAACAACCATGATTCACTTCCCAGCTCGCATGTTAATTCTTATGTTCAACTTACAAATCATCTAATACAATTCGTACACGTAGTATATTCGTATGGATAGGCTATCGTGAGGTATAGAGGTGCGCGACACAACTACTAATAACAGGATATTAATAATAGAATGGTATTTATTATTAGTAATACAACTTATTAGCTGTACCACAGCAGTACCACACTTTTGTACGTGCACGCTGTTTACGGAAGGGGCGCAAAGATGTGTGAAAATACTTTTCATTTAAGTCGCGCAAAGAAAATATGCAAAGCGATTTTAGCTTGCGCAATTGTGCCATCAATGTTGATTGGCATGGCTGGGTGCGGTGCAAATTCACAATCTTCTGAAAAAACAACACATACAAAAAAAGAAATTAAACAAATTAAAGTTGTTTCCACACTTGAATCTTGGGCAAGCTTAGCCAGAGAGATCGGAGGCAACGATGTTGTTGTTAAGTCAATAATAAACAAGCCAGATGTTGATTCCTCCTCATTTAAACCATCCAGTAAGGATTTGCAAAAACTTTATGATGCACAAGTTGTGATTTCTAACGGGGCTGGATATGACAGTTGGATTGCAAAATACTTATCTAAAAAGAGCGAAACAGTAAATGCTGCTTCTACAGTTGGCGCTTTAAATGGTGATAATCCTTACTTATGGTTGTCCAAAGATGCGAGAAGTGCTATGGCGTCTAATATTTGCGACGTTTTCTCTAAGATTCTTCCGTCAAAGAAGAAGATTTTTACTAAAAGACTTAATACTGTTAAATCTCAAGAAAAGAATCTTGACGAGTATATTGAAAAGTTTGGTAAAGATCACAAAAACTTAAAGTATGCGTCGACTAATCCTATTCTTTTCTGGCTTATGTCAGATATGAATATAGAGGATTCTACTCCTAAAGAATATGCTACTCAGGCTGCTCAAGACGATGCTATTGATAAGACTAATGTGGACAAATTCCAGAAATTAATAGAAGAAAGAAAATTTGACGTAATAATCAACAACAGTCAACGCAATAATACTGACATAAGCATTTTGACTGGAACAGCTGGAAGAAGCTACACGTCTGTGATGTGGGTTAACGAGCTCATGCCAACGTATGCAACCGATTTAAGAAAATGGGTTATGAAAATTTGCGAAGACATTGACAATGCCGGTAAAGCTACGATTAACATGAGAAAAGAGTTGGGAAAGCACGAAGCCTCTCAGCAAAATAAGCCTATTACAGAAAAGCCTACAGTTTCTAAGCCAGATCCAAGTAGGTCTAACAAAGGTCAGCAGGATCCTGGAAAGTAAATCTGAAAAATAAAAATAAGTAGAAGATATAGGAAGATATAAAAAAATATAAATAAAGAATAAAATTCACCTCCTAAATTTTTATAACTTAGGAGGTGAATTTTTATGTCCTATTTCTTTTTAGTTTTATGTCCTACTTCTTTTTAGATTTTTTAGACCTCTCGGCAAGCAATCTAAGAGTATCTGCAGCAGCTTCTTCTGGAGCTTGAGTATGGTGTTGCTCATCTCCAGGCAGAGGATCAGCATATCCAAGATTCACATTTAACAAGCGTTCTGCCTGCTCTTCGTCAATCTTTTCAGATAATGCAATTTCCGAAATAAGAATACTGCGAGCGCGAGCAAGCATACGCTTTTCTCCTGCAGACAAACCATGTTCGTCTACATCTCGCTGTGATAAATCTCGAACAACTTCTGCAATCTTGTTAACATCGCCAGTAGCGATTTTCTCAACATTAAGCTTGTATCTACGAGACCAATTCATTTCTTTTTCGAGAATAGGAGTGCGTAAAATTTCAAAAACTTTAGCAACTTCTTTTGCGCCTACAATATCTCGAACGCCAACTTTTTTGACATTGTCTACTGGGACATTAATCTCTAAACCATCTGAAGACAATACAACTAAGCGTAAGTATTGCCTAGTAATACCTTTGACAGTGCGTTCACTAATTTCCTCGACTCGAGCCGCACCATGACGAGGATAGACGACCATATCGCCGACTTGATAACCCACAGAACCCTCCGTATGCACAGAAAAACTCATTTCAGTTTTCCATAAGGCAAAGACTTGAGGCTCGAAAAGATATTTTTTTGACTGATTAGTCAAACTTTGCTCAAAACACACAAGACATACGCAAATAATGTTGTATGATAGACAACATGAGTACAGTATCTAACATCAATGAAGATGCAATCGCAATGGCTGTCCGTCAGGACGTGCTTGCTGCGGTCAGCAACGCAGAATACTACAATCCACACGAGGTCCTTGGTGGACATCTCGGAACTGGCAAAGGCGCTGGTACTGCCACGGTTCGCGTATTGCGACCAATGGCCAAGAAGGTAACAATTCTTACTAAGGGCGGAGAATACGAAGCCAAACACGAATACAACGGTATTTTTACTGCTGTTGTTCCTGCCACAAAGCATTCTAAGAGCAAAGAGTGGTCTGTTCCTAGCTATCGTATCCGCACTGTGGAAGTGGATGGAACCGAGTCTGTAGATGATGATCCGTACCGTTACTTGCCTCAGATTGGCGATATGGACATGTATCTGTTTGGCGAAGGCAGACACGAAAGACTTTGGGAAGCACTGGGTGCTCATGTTAAAAGCATTACCGATTCTTGGGGTCTTGTTAGCCCAGAAACAGGCAAGATGGTTAAAAAAGTTACTGGAACTGCTTTTACGGTGTGGGCGCCAAACGCACGCGCTGTAAGAGTTGTTGGCAACTTTAACTATTGGAATGGTCGCCGCCACGCAATGCGTTCTCTTGGATCTAGCGGTATTTGGGAGCTTTTCATTCCAGGAGTAGGTGCAGGCGAAGTTTATAAGTTTGAGATTATGACTCAAGCTGGAAACTGGATTATGAAGGCAGATCCTATGGAGCGCTCTCATGAGCTTCCACCTAATACTGGATCTGTTGTTGTTGATTCCGAATTTAAATGGCACGATAGCGAATGGCTTGAACATCGCGCAAAGACTAATGCTCACGATGGTCCTGTAAGCATCTACGAAGTTCAGGCAAATAGCTGGAATCGCGATTACGATAATTATCGCGAACTTGCAGATCACCTGGTTGATTACGTTCAGCAAGAAGGCTTTACTCACGTTGAGTTTATGCCTCTTACCCAATACCCGTTCTCAGGTTCTTGGGGTTATCAGGTGACTGGTTATTACGCTGTTGACTCTAGGCTTGGAAGCCCAGACGACTTTAAGTACTTAGTAAACAAGCTCCACAAGGCTGGAATTGGTGTGATTATGGATTGGGTTCCAGCACACTTCCCTAAGGATGACTTTGCTTTGGGTAGATTCGACGGCACTGCGCTTTATGAAGACCCAGATCCACTCCGCGGCGAGCACCCAGATTGGGGAACGTACATATTTAACTTTGGCAGACACGAGGTTCGTAACTTCTTGGTTGCTAACGCCTGCTTCTGGCTTAGCGAATATCACGTTGATGCTTTGCGTGTAGACGCTGTGTCTTCTATGCTCTACTTGGATTACAGCCGTGAAGCTGGTCAATGGCGTCCAAACATGTATGGCGGACGCGAAAACCTTGAGGCTATTGACTTTATTAAGGAAGCAAACGCTACTGCATACAAGAATAATCCTGGAATTATGATGATTGCAGAAGAGTCCACTGCATATCAAGGCGTTACTGCTCCTACAGACATGGGCGGCTTAGGCTTTGGCTTAAAGTGGAATATGGGCTGGATGCACGACACTTTGCAATACCTTAAGGAAGAGCCAATTAATCGCCGTTGGCATCACAACGAAATCACATTCTCTATGGTTTACGCATATTCCGAACATTATGTGTTGCCTTTGAGCCACGATGAAGTTGTCTATGGCAAGGGATCTCTTCTTGGAAAGATGCCTGGAGACGAGTGGCAGCAATTTGCTGGCCTTCGTGCGCTTTTGGCATATCAGTGGTCTCACCCAGGAAAGAACCTTCTGTTTATGGGTGGTGAAATTGGTCAGTCTTGCGAATGGAACTTCAACAATTCGCTTAATTGGCATGAGCTTCAATGGCCGTTCCATCAAGGTGTACAAAAGTTGGTAGCAGATCTTAACGCTTTGTATAAGAGTTCTAGAGCATTTTGGAGCCAAGACTTTACGCCAGACGGATTCCAGTGGCTTACTAGCGACGATTCTGATCACAATACTTTAAGCTACATTCGTATTGGTGATAACGGTGAAGAAATTGTTGTGGTTGTTAACTTCTCTGGTCAGGCTTGGCAAGATTACCAAGTGGCATTGCCTAAGGGTGGTCAATGGGAAGAAGTTCTTACAACAGACGACGCTAAGTATTGTGGTTCTGATATTCACAATGGCACATTCACAGCCGCTGCTGAAGAGTATCATTCAAGACCATATTCTGCAAGGATTACTGTTCCAGCGCTTGGAGCTGTATTCCTTAAGCCAGTCAGCAAGTAGTTAGTTGATAATTAATAACTTAAGTTAGGAATCTGAATTAGGTTAAAATGTTGGACACTCCATCAGAAAAAGGTGTTCCTCGAACAATTCTTGTTGTAGAGGATGAGCCAGATTTAGCCACAGCTATTGCGCAACGTATTGTTGCCAGAGGTTGGAAGGCTAGAGTTGTTTCTGATGGAGTGTCTGCTGTTAAAGCTGCTTTAACCTTAAAGCCTGATCTTATAATTATGGACGTCATGCTTCCTGTTATGGACGGCATTGAGGCGACTCGCAGAATAGTATCTAGATACCCTATTCCTGTGCTGATGCTTACAGCTAGAGATGCTGAGTCGGATAAACTGGCTGGATTAAGCGCTGGAGCAGACGATTATGTTACTAAACCGTTTTCTCCTAGAGAACTTATCGCAAGATGTGCTGCTATTTTGAGGAGAGTTGAAAGAGCTACTTTAATCGCAAATAGAGCGCAATATAACGCTCTATTTAAGTTTGGAGATTTGATTATTGACCCTAGACAGAGGCTTGTTACTCTTAACGGTAAAGAAATTCATTTTACTCCTACTGAATTTTCTTTATTGACTACTTTTGCAAAGCATCCTCATGATGTTTTAAAACGAGAAACACTTTTAGAAGAAGTCTGGGATTGGCCAGATGCTTCTGGAACTAGAACTGTTGATTCACATGTTAAATCTTTAAGACATAAAATTGGTTCTTCTTGGATTCGCACAATACATGGAATAGGTTATGCTTTTGAGCCACCTGATGAAGATTATGACCAAATATTTAACTAGAAATAATAAAAATAACAATAACAATTCTGTTGATAAAGTAGGTAAAGTCGATTCTTTTTCTGAGGTCACTTTGCAATCTGCTTTGCATCCTAATCGTTTTATAGGGTTTTTTGCGTCTTTAAAAGGTGAATTATCTGCGATTATTGTTGTTGCAACAGCTATAGCATTTGTAATGGCTTGGTTTCTTTTAAAAGTTGGGTTAAGCGGATGGATTGCAATGCCTATAACGCTAGCTGTAGCGCTAGGTATAACTTACGCATTTTCCAGAGGATTAACTGCTCCGCTTAGACAAATGCGAGATGCTTCTGAAGCAATGGCAGATGGCGATTATTCCGTGCGAGTTCAGATTGAGAATAGAAAAGACGAGGTTGGAAAATTAACTCTAGCTTTTAACGAAATGGCTGAAGAACTAGAGCATGCTGATAACATGAGGCGTGATCTTATAGCTAATGTAAGCCACGAGCTTAGAACACCTGTTAGTGCATTACAAGCTATGGTAGAAAATCTTGCTGATGGAGTTGTAGAGCCAACACCGTCGAATATGGAGGCTATTCTAAATCAGATTCACAAGTTGGCTGATTTAATCACTTTTCTACTCGATTTATCTAGAGTAGAAGCTGGTGCAGAAAGTCTTGTTATTACAGAGTTCGATTTTAAAGATTTTCTTAACAGTATTGTCGAACCTATAGAAATAGCGGATGCTGGGCATAATCATCATATAAGTCTTAATGTCGAAAATGATATTACGCTTGTTGGGGACAAAAATCGCCTATCGCAATTGTTTACTAATGTGGTTTCTAATTCTATTAAACATTCTGCAGACAATACTAAGATTCTTATAACAGCAAAATCGAATCATGAGAAGAATACTCTAGTTTGTAACGTTATTAATTTTGGAAACCAGATTCCTAAGGAGGATAGGGCTGATATTTTCCGAAAATTTGTTAAGGGAAGCCAAGGTATTGGAACTGAGTCTGGTGGCACAGGATTGGGTTTGTCTATTGCAAGATGGGCTGCACAATTACATAACGGTACTGTAAAAGTTGTTGATGATAAGCGTGGAGCTAATTTTGAAATTACACTACCGCTTACGTATAACAAATAACGAGTTATTATAATCCGTATAAAACACTTTCCTTTGACCATACTCCTGCTATAGCAAAACACGCGAAAACTGTTATACCACAATCTTTTAATGCTTCAACACAATTTTTCATCGTAGATCCTGTAGTGATAATGTCGTCTAAAAGTATTACTTTGCATCCTTTTGGCACTATTCTTGTGTCTACTAAAAACCCTTTTGTGGTTCGCAAAGATCGTCCCCTACTTCCTTTAACTTGAACTGATTTTACTTTTATTTTGCCCATTTTGATTGCTTTTACAACCCGCGCATTAATACCATATTCTTTAAGATTTTTAGAAACGTATTTAGCAATAGGATCCATGTGTTTTCTTCCGCGTTTTCTTTGTGATTTAGAAGACGATGGAATTGGTACGATAATAAGATTTTCAATAATATTTTCATCGGTATTTTTGCAATTACTTTCATAACTATTTTTATAATCACTAATAACTTTGATTATCAATTGAGAAACCAAATATGAAAAAGGCTTATCGAGAAGTTGATTACTATGATCCTTCCAACACAACAAAGATTTCCTTACAAAACCTACATAAGTTGAGCACGAATAAATATTTCCGCACATTACGCTTATCAAAGGATCCTTATGCCATTCTTTAAACATACTCGTGCAATCATCGCACAAAACGCAATCAGGAAGATCACATCCTGCACAGCCAACTGGAAGAATAAGATTAACCATGGTTTTAAAAACAATCGTCCAAGAAATGTTAAGAATAAGCCCATTTATTTTATGAGTTAGATTTTTTAAAAGCATAAATCGACGATAAATATTACAAAATGTAATTGCAATAAAATTAAGTCAATGTGGTTAAAGGCTATTTTAAAATTTGAAAATATTTATGGAATTAGAAAATTGTCTAAAAATCAGCGCACTAGGAATTAAGATGTTTTAACATTCCAGTGCACAAGTTAAATGTGTCACTAGGATCTTTTACTCTAATAGCCAAAGCTCCAGTTAAAGATGTTGGGTAATCATTACCGCCTTCATACATCCGATCTCCAACAAAAGCCATCTTATTTAAAGGAATATGGCAATAGGAAGAAAGAGCCTTAAGAGCTTGAGCCTTATTATCACCTTTGCTGACAATATCGACACTAGTAAAGCCACCAGCGCGCACAGAAAAATCAGGCAAATTTTTAGAAATTTCTTGAGCTAAAGTAGTTTTTAAAATTCCACTAGGATCCCACTGTTTTTTAAATTCAACAGGAGCGAGTTGACCTAAAGCTGAAAAAGTGATTTGCGTACCACGATTCTCTATCTGACTCCCCCAAAGTTTCTCATCTGAATCACACTTCCACAAACCCATTTTTTTAGCACAAGATATAATTACTTCAATAACATGATTTGCATCATCGTCAGAAATATTATGCGAGTAAATGCAGTACAATCGCCCATCCGAAATGCGATAATAGCTTGCTCCATTAGTCGGCATAATGTGTAGATTATCAAGTCTTGTATATGCAGGTAAAACATTTAAAATCTGACTTTTAACTAGTCGCAAGTCACCGCCAGTAATAACAGCAATAGGCAACCTATTTATCAAATCACCAAAAACTGTACGCATTCCACTTGTCATAGGCTTTTTTGAACAAGCAAGAGTATTGTCTAAATCAAAACCAATAAGCGAATACGATACAAGATACTCACAAAGTCCTTGCTCATTCCACTCATGAATATTAGACTCCAACACTTGCCTCCTGTACAAACCTTGCAATTCAAGTATTCCATATTATTAACATATTTACTACAACGTGTCTTGCATGTTTTGCAGACCACTCATTTCACCATCTATTTCACCATCTATTCCACTATGAGTTTGTCAAATTGCCCTAGCATACAAATAAAGTTAAAGCATGACGTCTTTAATATGGGAACAGCGAAGATATAAAAATCGACACGGCAGAGGAATGAGAATGCCAATGTTTGGCACAAGACTACCACGGTACAGAACAGCAAGCGGAATGTTTGACTCAATGGTAGCTGGTCAAATACGAAGACTTAATGGCGCATGGTCTAATCTTACAAAAGGCGTGCAGTTTGCTGTAGAAGACGTTCCACCATCTCAACCAGTACTTTGGGAAAGCAACAAAAGAATAATGTCTCAAGTATTTCCAGCTTCCAAAGGAATACCACCTAGAATCGTATTGTACAGGCTGCCGCTATGCACACATGTTACTAGTCGCGCAGAATTACAATACGCCATTCGAGATGAGATGGTCCAACGACTAGCAGAATTGTATGGCAGAAGACCAGAAGAAATAGACCCAGACTGGGGATTGTAAAGATAATTAAAATAGTTTACTAAATAAACTACTTCACAATAGCAGGATTTGCTCTAACCTTAACACTTATTCTGTTAGGATCAAGTGATTTAGAAGGAATCCAAGCAACTCCTGCAAGTCCCGCGCTATTTACCGTATTATTTTGAATCCTAGAAGCAAAAGATACGCCAGACTTTGATTTAAGCGTAAACATAATTGCTTTAGGATTAATATCTTTTGCATATATTGTTGAAACAGTATAAGGTTTAATATCAACCGCTTTAGAAGATACCTTTATTCCATAAGAATCATAAGCATTTATGGTTACGTGAGAATTATCCACTAAACCATTTGCAATATATAACGAAGTTTCATCTGCAGAAAGCGGAGATACAAAAGCACTATTAGTCATAGGATTAACAGCATTAACAAAAGCAATATCACTCTGACCATCTTTACCGTTTCTTTCAACAGAAGCCATAATAAAAGTCGAGACAGTGCTTTGAGCAAAAATAGCGCCAACTCCCTTAGGAGCATTTCCTAAATCAACAACCTGAACTTGCCTTGCATTAAGATCTACTTCCTTAATGCTTTTCTTTCCTGAATCATCCAGCCAATATAAATCGAGTTTCCCACTTTTATCAGACCAAATATAAGCTTTGACCTGATCTCCATATGTAATGCCGGGTAAAACAGGTTCCTTAGACGCCGAGCTTGTTGGCTGAATAATATCCACTCCCTTAGAAACAAGTCCTTGAGAGCGAACGACTTTAACAAAAGATGAAACTGGTGCTTGGTCACTTGAAACTTGAATATACAGCCCATTAGTTTTCTCGGCTGCGGCAGAAATGTTAAAAGAAGAGTCACTATGCGCTGGAACAGTAAAAGTACTTCCAGTAGATAGATTCATTTGAGCACCTGATCTACTTGTTGACCACGCTTTAACACTCACAACAGTTGGTTTTGATGAAAGATTAATAGAATTTAATCTTATTGACACACCTTCCGATATTTGCGGAATAATAAAGTTTTGTCGCATTGATGGAGATACGCAAGAAGTAGCAGACAAACCTTTTAAATCCCCATTTGTTGCCCAAGATACACTAGAAGCAACTGATCCAGTACCAGACTGTGCATTAAGAAAATTGCTTTCTAAAATTTGAGCATCTTTGTCTACATTATTTTCAGCAAAATAAGCTTTACTATCATCATCTGAATTAGAAACATTAGTAAAAGATTTATTGACTAAATCTTTAGAATTTCCAGAATCTTTTAAACCATGTACAGAGGACTTATAAACATTGCCAAAGGACGCATATCGCGCAACCGACTTTAAATCACCTTCGGATTCTTGAAACTCACTATCGCCATAATTTGCTACATCTGGCAAAGATACTCTAGTCGGACAAACCGTTTGAAAATTAGTAGAACTTACTTGTTTTTCCACACTTCCATTCGGATAAATAGGATCATCCATAATATGTTTAAACGGAGATGTGTAGGATATTACAACAGCAGTAGAAACTAGTATTGCAGCACTTAAAAGCGACAATAACAATAATTTGAATCTTCTAAAACGAGTAGAAAGATTAACAGAAGCATACTCTTCTGCATGGCGATGACTATTTTTAGAATTCTTATTCGACTTCATTTAAATCTTCCCTGACATATTATTCGTTTAATAAATCATAATCATCTAACTAATCATCTACACGCTCTATTAAATTGCTATTATTAAAACGCGGCAACGCTACTAAGCAATACAATAATAGGACTAAAGCAAAAACAATAAACCAAGGCATTCTCCATGAAAGTGGACGAGAATGGCTATAAATCGATGTTTTTGAAACAGATTTTTTACTGTTATCAACATCAAAACGGCAGTATGTTCCGTGATCAGATGAAACAACAAGTTGAGTACCATCGGAAGCATTAACGTTAGCAATCAGGTTTTCTGTAGCCTCCTTATTAGAAGTACTATCAGAAGACAAGATGGAATTGTTAGCAGATAAGTTAGTTTTAGTTATGGAATCGTTAACAATATAAATTCCACCTATTCCAAGCTGTTTCAGAGTTTCTATAGACTCATCGTCTGCATGAGAAAGAAGCTTAGAAGCTGCATAATATAGTGTGTTTCTGCTAGGAGAATACCCGTAAAGTACATCTCGAACTTGTAATGCTGGAGATAGATCAATAAGATCACCTCGAACAGTTCGCATAAGTGAAATATCTAGCTCACGACTATTTATTGCTTTAATAGCAAGGACTCGATTAGAGTCATTCTTCCTTAAATAGTCAGAAACAACCATTGGTAAACCGTTATCACTTGCATAAACAGAAGTTAAAGGACCACTTGTTATAGCAAATAATCCGAGCAGAATAGCAACAGCAAAAATACCAAAAGCTAAAATTCCTCTAGCAAGATGAATAATCTTACGGAGCATCGCTTTAGCAGAGCGCCTAATAGCAGCACGCTTAGAAACGCGCGTCGTATAATCGTCTGGATTATTATCAATATTTATATTAGATCTTCGCAAAGGCTCAAAACGATGAACAGCTTTACCGGCAACCATGCACATGCAAGCAAGCACACCAAGCGCGCTTAAACATACGCCTGGAAGAACGCTAGAAGATATAGGACCATCAAAATCCGCTGCGATAACGACTCGAGATGCAACTAATGAAAGAGCCATACCACTTACTATCACAACCCACATCATTCTAGAAGTTCTTAAAGCAAATGGAAGAGCAAGAGAAGCTAAAGCCATTAACAAAGCGAGAACAGCAAACACAATCATTATGATTCCGCGAAGCTGCATAATAGGCAAAGATTGGGAAGAAAAATGATTCAAATCAATATTGAAAGCTCTAAGTAAAACATCTAAATAGTTGACAACTCTAGGAGCACCATTGATTTTTTGCGATGGAACAGCCATAGTCGCAAAAAGCTGACGCCACATTCCAGATTCAAAATAGCGAACTACACTACCTAGAGTTGGAAGAAGAACCAACACAGAAGGTATAGGCATAAGCGCTAGCATAAAACGATGTGAACGAACCATTATCAATGATGCTACGAAAATAACAATCATAGGTAGGATAAGCTGAGGGCAAGCTGCAAGAGGAATCATAAAGCATAACGATGCGCATGCAGCACATTGTATAGATGGAACAGGAAGCACTGGATCTTCTGTAACATACATTCCTACAGCGTGGAAAGCAAACGCAAATGCTGCTGGCAAAAACACCATTGTTAGAAGCATTGGTAAGTCGCCTCTAGCGAATATGCCAAATGCCATTGCAATCATTGTCCAACAAATACCAGAACAAACTCTTACAATATCGGAACGAGTAAATACTCCTGCAAGCGCCCAAAAACTTAACAACATTGCTGGAGCTGCAAGGAAGAAAATAACACTTACTGCCTCTATTGTATTGCCACCAAACACAATAGAGGCAAGCATCCAAATAATAAGAAGAGGAGATGGAGGTATTGCAGAAGCAAAACCATCATCTGGAATATAAGATCCGATTGCAGAATTAAAAAGTTGATTAAAACTAGAGCCAGTAGGAAGTAATTGGCTTGAATAAAGCGAGGATCCAGAAAAAATCTTACTAATAGGAGCACCATAAAGAAGCATAACAGCCGCAAACACAAGCAAAGAAGCAAAAATAGCAGCACTCCAACGAAGTAAAATTCGCTTATGCAAATGTCGCCTTGCAAGCGGACTTAGAATAACTCCCTTTTTTTGAGTTTTAAAAGCAACAGTCTTGTCTTTCCAACGTGTAATTTGGCTACGACTGGCTATAAGGGACGAAAGCCTCTTCAAAGACACTTTCGCAACTCTAGATACTCTTCTTCTAGCAAAAATAGCTCTAGGAAATTGCGCTAATGCTATCCACGGGAGTATAAGGTGCATGAATGCCACATATGGCTGCTTAGCAAACAAAGACTGCAAGGCGCGAATTAATGACATAGGCAGGCTACTCAACCAAACAATTGGCCACATAATCACACGAATATCCGTGTACAAATATCTTTGTTTTGCCATAATCGAATATGCAGAACCGTAGCAAATACTAGATTTTTCAACAGGTCTTTCTTCTCCACTTCGAGTGCGGATTCCATCAAAACGCGCTCTTCTATGCGCTATGCGAGCTTTTGGCACAACAACTACTCGCCCACCGCTTAAAATAACTCGCCTACAAAAATCGTTAGACTCTTCAAACGTTGTTAACCAAGGTTGAGTCCCTCGCATCGTTTGCCATGCGCTAAGAGAAACAAGAGCACCAGCCAAAGAAACAGAATAAACATCTCCACGAAAATCATACTGCTCCTGATCTGGTTCACCTTCTACAGTAAGAGAATGCACTCTATGTTTCCATGCATACATGCCAACATTGTGCAAAATCTTACCCTGCCAATCCACTTGTTTTGCACCTAGAATACAAGCTGTTGGTGTATTTCTCCATGTTTCTCTTAAAGCCTCAAGACACTTGTTATCGCAAGGTTTTGAATCGTCGTGAAGAAGCCACAAGGATTTAACGCCTTGCAATGGTAAAAGTTTTCTCAAAGATTTTTCTACCGCATCGCCAAAAGATTTTGCAGATTTAATAGATAGAACAATAATCTTTATCTTTGCGTAAGATTCCTGTATATAACCCTGATTGTTGTTAGAAAAATCACCACCATAATTACTAACAAAATCTGCGCTAGAAATTAGACCAGATAATGTTGTTGGTTCTATTTGAACATTAAAAGATGTTACAGATTCTTTTTCTACTCTATTAGCACAATCAGCTACAACAATAGTTCCTGGAAGAACAGTTTGATTTATTAAAGCTTGCAAAGTGTCTTCATAAAACCGCGTATCTCTCTCAACACTCATTATTGAAATAATCGACGAATCAACTTCGCGCGGTTGCTTGCGATTTAAAGCTGAAAAAACGTGTAAAACATTATTTTCAAACGTATCAGTCTCAGCGGTTAATGAATCCATACATAATAGTGTACGCAAGGGGTATGTATTATGCATGTTTAGATAATTCTCAATAGAATGCACTATAATAGTAGCTTATATGTGTGTTTACGAAAGAAGGAAGCATGGCAGCCTCTCGCTATGAACAAGACCGCCGGTACCAAACTAACTATTGGGACTCCTCAGCTCCACATCATAGCTTAAGCAATCATATTTTATATAATTCTCGTAAATTAATTTCTATTGTTATTGTTGCCATTCTAGCCTTCTTTTCTACAATCATAGCAGCTGTTTGGCTTGATTTTTCGTCTACAATACAATCTCGTGTTGTTAACATGATTACAAAAGATGGCAAAAAAGTTCAAGCAGTAGACCCTAACGCTGGTAAAACAATCAACATTCTTGTTCTTGGTCAAGATACTCGAGAAGGCAGAAACCGTGCTTTTCAGGGCGGTGGCGAAGATGAAAATCATCAATCAGATACGGCGATGATTGTTCAAATCAGCGCAGACAGATCCTATATAAATATTGTTTCTATTCCAAGAGACTCAATGGTTAAAGCAGCATCATGCAATACGACTAATGGAAAAATTCCTTCCAGGCGCAAAGTGATGTTCAATTCTATTTTTGCTCTTGGGTACGCTAAAGGCGGCGATTTAGCATCGGCAGCATCGTGCACTCTTGCAACAGTAAATGAAATTACTGGATTAGATATAACTAATTTCATTGTTGCAGACTTTAGTGGTCTAAGCGACATGATTAACGCAATAGGCGGCGTAAATTTGTGTATTCCAGTAGATACTAAAGATTACTACACTGGAGTTAATTTAAAGCACGGATTACAGCATTTAGATGGTGTTCAAGCAACACAGTATGCAAGAATGAGGCATGATACTGCAAGCGACGGCTCAGATATTATGCGAACTACGCGTCAACAATATCTACTAAAACAGCTTATTCATCAAGCATTGTCTAAAAACTTGTTCACACAATCAGGTCAGCTATATCAGCTTGCAAAATCTGCTCTAAAATCGCTTAATATAAGCGAAGGATTAGCAAATCCTGCGACACTGGTTGGATTAGCAACAAGCCTTCACAAGTTAAATACTTCTAATATTTATGCACAAACAATACCGATTACAGCTGATCCAGCTGACGAGAATCGTGTTATTCTTGACGACAGTGCAGAAGACGTTTGGGAATTGATGAGAGAAAATAAACCACTTACTAAGCATCTTGCCTCTAAGCAAAGTAAGTCTGAAAAATCTACAAAGAAAAATTCTAAAGAAGATAAAAAATCAACTTCTAAAGATTCCAATGTCTCAAATGACGATTCGGATAATACGAACGGTACAGGTTCCTACGATTCTACAAATAGCGGACCAGCAGGAAAACTTAGCGCTATTAATCCAAAAACTGGATTAGCTAAAGACGAATTAGGCAGACTAATAGACCCAAATAGTGGAGGCATAGTGGATCCAAATGATGGAACAATAAGAGATCCAAATACTGGGCATTACATGGGTATTGCAGATAAATACTTAAATAACACTATTTGCGCAGTTCCAAAAGGGAAATAATAAGAAAGATAGAAAATATATTTTCGACACTACTTTATAACCACAATGCTTTATAATGCCATTGTTAGTTATTGCATTGAGTTAATACGATTAGAAATTATTAATTAGCAAACACATACGAGTTATGCTACAGGAGGATAAATGAGCCAGCAACGTCCAGAAGACGCTTCAGGGAATCAGAATAATCCTCCTAGTTTTGCACCATCTAATCGTAGAAAAAATAAGAATGGCTCTTACTCACACAATACAAGCGCAAATAATGGAAATGCAATACCGAGTTTTCCTCCTAAACAGAATCACAAATTTAAAGAAATAGAAAATCAAAACTCACAAATCAATCAAAAAGCACCATCTTTTGCACCAACATCGCGCAAAAACGGCAACACAAGTCATCCAAAAATATCGAATATAACACCATCAATTAATGTGCAACCGATTAGCACAGCATATTCAAATTCCGAATCGTATATGATTTCACCTGAGTCTTATATAGGAACGTCTAATAAAATCTTTGAAAAACCAGACGATGTAGAATCAATTGATAATCCTGCTAATAACCCTATAGGTTATAGAAAAAAACATCATTTCTTAAAATACTTAACTCTATTGTTAGTAACGCTCTTAATTATTGTAGGAGTGTGTGGAGCGTTATCTTGGAACTGGGTTGATTCACAAATAAAACGCGAACCATGGTTGACTAATACAGAAGACACTCAAGAAACAACATGGCTTATTCTAGGATCAGACCAGAGAGAAGGCGAAGAAGCTAAAGAGATAACAGGCTTTAGAACAGACACTATTCTTGTACTAACAAAACCTGTAAGCGGACACAGCTCTTTAATATCAATTCCAAGAGACTCGCTTGTTTCAATAAATGGTCAGCAAATGAAAATAAACACTGTTGCGCAAGATATTGGAAAACAAGCCTTAACAAAAACAGTCGAAAAAATAACTGGTCACAAAATAGACCATGTAGCAGAAATAAAATTCGAAGGACTTACAAAAGTTGTAAATTCTCTGGGCGGAATAGATTTATGCTATAACCGTACTGTAAATGATGCATACAGTGGTCTTAATTGGACAGCTGGATGCCATAGCGTAGACGGAACAGTTGCGCTAGCTTTTTCCAGAATGAGATACGCGGATCCACAATCCGACTTTGGTAGAGCAGCAAGACAACGCATGGTGATAAGCGCAATAATGAAAAAAGCATTATCTAGCAGCACACTTACAAATTTTGGGACCGTAAAAGGATTTGCAAAAGCATCTCTCGATTCAGCAATGTTAGACGAAAACACAAATCCTGGAACACTACTAAACATGGGGCTTGCGTTTAAAGAAGCTACAGGAAAAGACGGTGTAACGGGAACAGTTTATTGGACAAATCCTGATTATGAGGTTTACGGAGTCGGATCATCAGTATTGTTAGACGACGCCAAGAACATTGAATTATTCAACCAGTTATCTGCAGGAACACATGCTCCTGGAAGCGTAGGAACACTTGCAGAACTAATGAATCAACAATAATACGAATACGATTAACACGATTAACACAAAAAGTTTTATCGTATTTAAACCTTTAACCACACTGCTGTATTTTCCTTGCACAAACTGTAAAAACTCATGCATGATTGCGCTATGGAATATAAGGAATGTAAAAACTACGGAAACTATGAAAACAACGCAATCTATAATAAAAACGCATCCTCAAAATCAATGTTTTGGATGCAGATTATCGCTAATATTGTGCCGATTTTTGCCAATATTGCTCTAGCAATAATGGCGTGCTTGCAAAAAAGTTGGATGATGTTAGCTATGGTCGTCCCAAGCATAATGATGTATATTGCTTGCTTAATACCACAAATTATTCAATACAATGTGAATAAGAAAAGTGATAACAAAAACGAAAATAATATTAAAAAACATGTTGAAACACAATTTTCTAAAAGGATAAGTCGCCAGCATGTTCAAGGTGTTCCGAATACGCTTGTTCCAATAAATTTAGAAGCAATACTGATAAATAATGCGAATCAAATAAGCAGCATAAGTAATTCTAAAAATATAGTAAATCATGCTACTCCTCCATGGAAAAATGTTGTTTACTCTTGGCTAAAATCTTCCAATGAGTCAAATAAAAAACTCGTAGCACCAATCGGTATAAGCGAAAACGGATATTTTTGTTTAGACCTTATTAGAAACGGACCACACGCTCTTGTAGCAGGTACAACAGGCTCAGGCAAATCTGTGTTACTAACATCATGGTGTTTGGCTTTAGCATTCAACTACTCCCCCAAATCTTTGCAATTTGTTTTTATGGATTTTAAGGGTGGAGCCACATTTGACGCTCTTTCCACACTCCCACACAGCATTGGGAATGTAGGAGATCTAAACCTTCAACATGCAGTAAGAGCACTTAAAGGATTAGAAAAAGAATTAGATAGAAGAGAAAGATTAGTAGCATGCCAAGGATGCCATGATATTAATCAAGTAAAACCATACCAGCCTTCACTGGCTATTGTTATAGACGAATTTCACGCATTAAAAAATCAATTGCCAGACTACATGAATCGTCTTATACGAATAGCATCAGTTGGAAGATCCTTAGGAATGCACCTTATAGCATGCACACAGAATCCAATGGCACAAGTAAATGCAGACATGAAAGCAAATATGTCTATAAACATATGTTTAAGAGTTAGAGATGCAATGCAATCTCATGAATTATTAGGATCATCTTGTGCAGCGAGCATAAATCCAAACAATCCTGGAGCAGCATACTGCAACACTGGAGATGGAATAATAGCATTACAATGCTCACAAAGCAGAAACAAAGATTCTCTTATACAAGCAATAAAATTAGCTGGAAAATTCTACTACTATAATCAACCTAAACAACTATTCAGTGCTCCATTACCAAGATATTTAGGTTATTCAACAATCAAAAATTATTGCAATAATACTTTTTGCAACAATAAATCTTCTAGGTTTAATTCTGACTTTAGCTATGACTTAAGTAAAGAAGATGGATTGTTAATAGGCTTAAAAGACGATGGCATTAATTTAAGCGAGGCAATTCTACCTACAAATCTGGGAAATATCGCAATTATTGGAGGAAATAAGAGAGGAAAAACTAATCTTATAAACGTAATTTCTAAAGCTATAAAATCAAGAAACACATACAACAATTCGCAAAATATTTATATTTTAGACAATGCAGACTCACTGCTAGAACCTTTTAGTAGCGACACAAAGTCTCAAGAATTTCAAAGTAAACTAGTCAATCCAAAAATAACTGTAATTTTCTGCGCACAAAACGCAAGGCATATTCGCATACCAGAACAAGCACCAGTAAGAATAATATTCCCAACAGGAGATGCTGGAACAGATACAATGCTAGGAATACCATCAGACTTGCTAAAAACTCTTAATGTAGATGATTATCAAACTCCAGGAAGATGCGTAATGGTAATTCCTGGAAGTGCTAATCTATTACAGATTTTAAGTTTTACATAAGGCTTTACATAAAAAATATTTTAAATTATTCAAAAAATTAAAAAAATAAAAAATTCTTAAAAAAGTCTTGAAAAAAAGTTATATTCATGGTTTCCTTGAGTGCGGATAGTTTTTAAAAACAAAGTTTAATAATAGTTTTAACCAGCGTAAGCTACGTTTTTTAAAGGGGATATTTATTTATGAGCAGCGCATTTGATTGGCGTTCAAAAGCAGCATGCAGAGACAAAGATCCTGAGCTTTTCTTCCCAGTAGGAAGTAACAGTGCATCTAATCAGCAGGTTGAGGAAGCCAAAGCAGTGTGCAGAACTTGTAACGTTGCAGACAATTGCCTAAGATGCGCGCTTGAAACAAGCCAAGATTACGGCGTATGGGGTGGTCTTAGTGAAGATGAACGACGATCACTAAAACGCAGGGCTATACGTGCAAGAAGAAACCAAAATGCAGAACTGTAATCTACATCTACTCCACTCCTGGAACTCGTAGCTTAATGTCGAGAAGAACACGAGTTCCACCTTCTCTACGTTGCTCCCATTTAACTGTTCCGCCAAAGTCGTTAGTAACAAAAGTATTGATTAACTGAGTGCCTAACCCAGATCCAGAAGACTTAGCCATACCGTGCAAAGACTCACTTTCAATACCCTCTCCATCATCTTCGACGACGATACTCAGATTATCCCCACCTCTACCAACAGAAATCTTAATATGTCCTTCACTAACTCCCTCAAAACCATGCTCTACTGCGTTAGTCACAAGTTCTGTTAAAACAAGAGAAAGAGGAGTTGCATCTTGTGCTGCCAACATGCCAAACTTGCCACAAAAATCTATCGTAATATTCTGATTTTGCGAAGCAAGCTCAATAGACATTTTAAGCAAACTAGAAATAACCTTATCAAAATCAACAACCTCATCAGCTGTTTGACTTAAACCTTCGTGGACAAGAGCAATCGTCTGAACGCGTCTTTGTGCTTCTTCTAATTCTTTACGTACTTCTGCAGACTTAGTTTTTCTAGCTTGAAGACGAAGCAAAGCAGAAACAGCTTGAAGATTATTCTTAACACGATGATGAATTTCAGAAATAGTAGCATTCTTAGTTTGAAGCTCTTTTTCCCTACGGAGAACCTCTGTAACATCACGACAAAGAACAACTGCACCCGTTCGATCATTTGGACCATACAATGGAAGCGAGCGCATAGAAACAACAGAATTATTAACTTCTAGTTCGCAATCAACATCCGCTTTACCGCTTAGTACAAGAGGCAAACTTTCAGGAACAACATCGTTTGTGTGCAACAATCTTGCTCCAAACTCGCATAGAAACTCGCCTTGCATAGTGTCTAATCCGCCTAATCTACGGAAACAGCTAATTGCGTTAGGAGAAGCATAGCGCACAACTCCGCTTTCTTCTAAAATAATAAAACCATCTGCAACTCTAGCATTGTGGCGCTGATTTAGCATTGAATCGTGGTATGGAAATTGCTCTCGCGAAATCATGTCGAACAGAGTTTTGCCAGCATTAATGCTTTCGGTCTCATACCTACCGTTTGATTCTCTTGTAGCAAGATTTGTTTCTCTAAGAACAAGACCTAACGTCTTGCCATTATGACGCACTGGGGCGTAAACATTACAAACTGTTGCTCTTCCAACAGTTCTTAATACAGAAGAGTGGAAACTTGTTTCCTTACTCATTGCTGCACTTAGTTCTTGATGCATTGATTCATCTAGCTTTACGCCCAACAAATCTTCAGTTCGAAGTGTAATTGCTGTAGACGGACGACATTGTTCTGCCACAACGTAATCACCATTGCCGTTTTGAATAATCAAAAGCAAGTCTGCAAAACTTAAGTCTGCTATTACCTGCCAGTCTGCTACAAGGTGATGCAGCCATTCGCGATCAGACTCATCAAAATCTGGACGCGTTGCAAGAATATGAGAAAAATCAGCCATAACCACAATAATATAGCCACATGGATAAATCTAAAACTATGGAGGATTTACTCCTACCAATTACGTGGCAACAAATTACAATAACTCTTTTAATAAAATAGTCTTATAAATTTCTGTTCATAGATTTCTGTTAATAAAATAAATTTACGACTTTCCATATTTGTACGAACAAAAGTTAGTTTAAATTTGCATCGTTTCTTATATTTCACTCCAAATCATGATTTGCATAATTTCTATGCAGCAAACCGAATACATTGACACCATATGTAACACCACTTATAATTTTATAAACACCAAAAACACGCTATTAACTGGGGGTGAAATGTCGCAATGGGACAAATTACTTAAGCGAATACTTAGCTTATCTAAAGATATGAGATTTGAGGAATTGAAAAAAGTGCTAGAAGCCTACGGATATGAAATGTGCAATCCAAGAAGCGGAAGCAGTCATTATACTTTTCGCAAAAATCACGCCAACCCAATTACAATTCCTAAGCATGAACCAATCAAAAAGATATACGTAGAAATGGTGAAATCTGTAGTAGAAGCAGAAGACGAAGAAATAAAAGAGGAAAATCAAATATGGTGAAAACACTTACGAATAAAACGCTTAGCTACTACATGTCACTCCCATACAAGCTGGAGATTGTAAAAGATCCAGATGAAGGCGGATTTGTGTCCTACTACCCTGATTTGCCAGGGTGCATGAGTTCTGGAGAATCCGAACAAGAAGCAGCAGCAAATGCGCAGGATGCTAAAAAGGCTTGGCTGGAAGCCGCACTTCAAAGCAAAGTAAACATAAAAGAGCCGTCTTACCATGAGATAAATGATTATTCTGGGCAATTCAAATTGCGTCTTCCTAAAGAATTACACAGACAATTGTCTGAGCAATCTCAAGCCGAAGGCATAAGCATGAACCAGTATTGCGTTTATCTTCTTTCGCAAAACAACGCTATTGAGCGCGTGCTTGAGCGAGCATAGGACCACAACACACCTAGAATCAAAATTAGCAAGACTCGTATCAATGTAATAAGATTTAGTACCAGCGTGTAACTAACAAACAATGTGGTTAACAGCACGCATATGAAAATTAAACAGTAACATCAACGACGAAAAGAGATTACCGATGACCAAGATTATTCAGATTGGCGCAAATCATGCTGGCACTGCCTGCGCTAACACCATTTTGAGCTACCCAGGAAACGATCTTACAATTTACGATCAGAATAGCAACATTTCCTTCCTTGGCTGCGGTATGGCTTTGTGGATTGGAAAGCAGATTCAAAGCAGCGATGGACTGTTCTACCAGAAGCCAGAAGATTTCGTTAAAAAGGGCGCAAAAGTAAATCTTGAAAGCAAAGTTCTAGACATTGATTACGCAAAGAAAGAAGTTACTGTAGAGCTTAAAGACGGATCTGTTATTCACGATTCTTACGATAAACTCGTTCTAGCTACTGGCAGCCTTCCAAACAAGCCACGCATTAAAGGCATTGATTTGGAAAACGTGCAAATGGTAAAGCTTTTCCAGAACGCGCAAACTGTTATTACTAAGCTTCAAGAGCGCGATTTTAATAACGTTGTGGTTCTTGGCGGCGGCTACATTGGCGTGGAACTTGCGGAAGCTTTTAAGCGCCTTGGCAAGAACGTGACTCTTATTGACATGGAAGACCATATTCTTAACGGCTATTTTGACCCAGAGTTTTCCGATAATTTGAAGCAGATTATGGAAGATAAGGGCATTAAGTTTGAGCTTGGTCAAGCTGTTGAAGAGATTGTTGGAGATACTGAAGTTAAGGCTGTTAAAACAAGCAAGGGCACTTACGACGCCGACATGGTGATTTGTGCTATTGGATTCCACCCAAATGTTGCTCTTGGAAAAGATCATTTGAAGCAATACGAAAACGGCGCTTTCCTAGTTGATAAAAAGCAGCAAACTTCCGACCCAGACGTGTACGCTATTGGCGATTGCGCTACAATCTACGACAACGCTCGAGACCGCGTAAACTACATTGCGCTCGCTACTAATGCCGTTAGAAGCGGCTTGATTGCAGGCCACAACGTTTGCGGAACTCCTGTAGAAACCGAGGGCGTGCAAGGCTCTAGCGCAATGATGATTTACGACTACAAGCTTGTTTGCACTGGTTTGAGCTTAACGGCTGCTCAAAAAGAGGGCATGGACGTTGATTACGTTGATTTTGAGGATACTCAAAAGCCTGCGTTTATGGAAGTTGAGAATCCAAAAGTTAAGATTCGCATTGTTTACAAGAAGGATTCTAAGGTGATTGTTGGATGCCAATTGGCTTCTAACTACGATATGTCTGCAGCAATCCACCTGTTCTCTCTTGCTATTCAAAAGAAAGTCACGATTAAAGAGCTTGCATTGTGTGATATCTTCTTTATGCCTCACTTCAACCAGCCATACAATTACATTACGATGGCAGCTTACACGGCTTTGTTGAAGGGATGATTAGCTTCTGATTAATCTCTGCTGATTAAGTTCTGCGATTAGCTTAAATCGCGTTTATTAAACCAAGCAATTTGTTCTATAATGGAGCGGTTGCTTGGTTTTTTAATCATCCGCGCACAAATCGCGAATTAAAACGCGCATATTAGCGTAAGACGTACAAATTAAAACAAAGGAGTCTAGGATGAAGCAGCTATCTATTAAGCCAACTATTCACAAATTTGAAAATACGCGCGATTTTGCGCAAGAATTTAAGCTTGGCAAAGACGATTTGGTTATTACAAACAAGTACATTTGGGAGCCTTATTTTGGCGATTTAAATCTTGATTGTAATGTGATTTTCCAAGAAAACTACGGCAAGGGCGAGCCAAGCGACGAAATGGTTGACGCGATTGTTCGAGATATTCACACTACTCCAAGGCGCGTAATTGGCATTGGCGGCGGCACTGTTTTGGATATTTCTAAAGTTTGCGCGTTAAAGCAAACAAGCCCGCTTGAAGACTTGATTGATGGCAAGATTCCTGCGCAAAAAGGCGCAGATCTTATTCTTGTTCCAACTACTTGCGGCACTGGTTCCGAAGTTACAAACGTTGCCGTGTTCTCGCTCACAAAGCGCAACACTAAAAAGGGTTTGGCAAACGATTCTTGCTACGCTACAGACGCGGTTCTTATTCCAGAATTGTTAAAGAGCCTGCCTGATTACGTTTTTGCAACCAGCTCTATTGATGCTCTTACGCATTCTATTGAGTCTGCGCTTTCCCCTATTGCAACAGAGCTTACAAAAATGTTTAGTTACAAGGCTTGCGGTCTTATTTTGCAAAGCTACATGCGAGTTGTTAAGGAAGGTAGCAGCGCTAAAGCCCAAGTTGTAAGCGACTTGGTTTCGGCAAGTCTTTACGCTGGCATTGCATTTGGTAATGCCGGATGCGGTTGCGTGCACGCTATGGCTTATCCTCTTGGCGGCACTTTCCACGTGGCTCATGGTGAGACAAATGCTGCTCTTCTTACAAGCGTTTTGCGCTACTACGCTAAGCACGAAGAGAATAGCGATAGCGCAGAAAACACTGAGCTTTCTAAGCTTTTTGACTTTATGGCAAATATTCTTGAATGCCAAAAAGCAGACGTATTAAACAATCTTGACGAAGTTCTTAACACGATTCTCCCTAAGCACAAGCTTCACGAGTATGGAATGACCAAAGACATGATTCGCGATTGGGCTTCAAGCGTTGTTAAAGAGCAGCAGCGACTTCTAAAGAATTCATACATGCATATGAGCGAAGATGCTATTGCCGAAGTCTACGCATCTACTTTCTAATATATAGTTAACAGTGAGATTTTCAATTATTAACGAAAATTTCTCATCTTCTCAAAGGTAGACCCTACAAATCTTGTAGGGTCTATTTTTATTCTCACAGCTTGCTTACTTCGTTAGATTTCCATCCGTTAGATTTCCATCCGTTCGTTAGAATGCTATTCGTTAGATTGCCACAGGAGTCTCATACGAATTATCGAAGAACATGCGCTCCAGCTTTACTGCACGCGCAAAATATTCTCGAGCAATATCAGCATCCTTAGGACCAATACGATCCAACTCATCACGCAAGAACCCTACAAACTTGTGGAATCCTTCATAATCATGCAGGTCGATCCACTGGTAATGAACCTTGCGTTCAGGACGCTTACCTTCAGCATTTGATGCCCACGTAAGATATATCCATTCTGTAACGTTTAACACGGCTAGCACGGCAGCATAATGTCCACTGTGAGCCGCGTCTAAAAACATCTTTTTAAATTCGCGAGTTGCTTCAGTGTCTGGAATTTTATTGCGGAAAGATTCAGGAGTATTAAATTCGTTAAACGCATCCACAAAATACGTATTCTCATCTCCCGCTACCTCACCAATATATTTCGAAAACACGAGACGAGAATCAAGTGTGTCTGCTGTCGTAACTGCAGCACCAAGCAGAGCCAAGAAACTATCTAAAAATCGGTAGTCTTGAATTAAATATCCAGCTAATACAGCATCAGGAATAGTGCCCTCAACTAACTCGTTAACAAAACGATGATGAATAGCAGCATCCCATGTTTCGATATTCTCATTTTTTAATTCGTCGGTAAATCGTGCAGTCATTGACACGTCCTTTCTCTCTGTAACTCATATAAGCCCTTAGGTAGATTAATATAATTGCGCATAGTTGCGTTAGCCATACCAGTTACGTCATATACAGTTCACATATAGTCGTATAGTTATGCACAACCGAGCACTGCTCGTACACCTAGCTGAACAACTACGCTAGTATGAACAATATCATAAGTAGTCATACTTAACTTGGGTACAAATTTGAGCAGCACTCGGTTGCAATTTTTATATTATGGTAACTTCAGCAACTTCAGCAATCACAGTAATTACTCCCTACTCATTGTCGTATTTTCACGCCTCCAATGTAATTACAGGATGCAAATCAAACATAGTAACTGTGCGCTTTACACAATCAACAATGCTTGTTATTGCAATCGCAATAATGCCAAATATTACAAGAATTCCAATGCTGGAGGTTATTGCTCCACTGTTCCTTCCAGCCATAGCTTGACGAAGCCCAAGAATCGAGTACGTCATAGGCAAGTATGGGTGAACCGCCCTAAAGAACGATGGCGTCATTTGCACTGGGAATGTTCCTGCAGAGCTAGTTATTTGCAACATAAGCAGCACAATCGCAACAATTCTTCCCGGAATCTTAAACACTGCCATAATCATTTGCATTATAGCCATAAAGACTATTGACGCTATAATCCCCAGCGCGTAGAATGCACCAACATTGTCAATCTGCAACTTCAACACTCCGTGCACTACGCCCATAAGAATTACAGCTTGCACTACGCCCATAATCACAAACGGAGTCAAGCTAATAAGCGCACTTTTAAGCGGATTCATGCCATTAAGTATTGCTCGCCTATCCATAACCCTTAAAACAAAAGTTGCCATAAGCGCGCCAACCCAAAGGCCTATCGAAATAAAGTAAGGCGCAAAACCAGTTCCGTAGTTTTCAACATGCGAATAATTATGCTCTTTAAGCGCAACTGGAGCACTCATCATATTACTTTTTTGCTTAATATTGTTGATTTTGCTAGAGCTTTGTGCGCTTTTAAGGCCTTCATGCAACTTTTTAGCTCCTTCAGCAAGCTTTGGCGTGTTTTCAGAAAGCTTTTGAACTCCAGAATTAAGCTTGCTCGAGCCATCTACTATTTTTGCAGACCCAAGCGCAGCAGAATCAATACCATTATTGAGCTTTTCACTGCCGTTGCTAACAACGCTAAGACCTTCTGCCAGCTTATTTGCTCCAGCAGAAAGCTGAGTTGAACCGTTGTGAACGCTCGATATTCCTTTAGAAACGGCGTCAACTCCAGCTTTTATCTTTAAACTTCCAGAAGAAAGCGCTCCAGCACCTTGACTCAATGCCGAAAGATTTGTATCTAGAAGCTTAGAATTCTCGCTTAATCCTCCTGCAAGATCTTGCAACTTTTCTAGCACAAGCTCTTTAGTTACAAGTGGATTTTGTGCTTCAACAAGCAGCTGAGTAAGCTGATTTTTTGTAGCCTCGTTTCCTGCTTTAACATGTTCTTCAAGCTGCGCACTAGAATCTGAAAGCTTTTGCGCACCATTATATAGTTCGTCTGTTGCGTTATGTAGCGTTTGCACTCCACTATTTAGCTGATTTGCACCATTTGCCAAATCGTTAGTTTTTTGCGCTAAGAATTGCGCTCCCTCTTTGCTTTGCGCATTTGCATTGCTAAGCGTTTGCGCTCCTTTTTGAAGTTCACCCAATCCGTTTTGTAGTTTTTGCAAAGATTGAGTAAGCTTGCTTGATCCATCATTCAGCTTATCTACACCACCATTAAGCGATTGCATTCCCGCGCTTAAATCGCCAGAACCGCTCACAGCAGCATTAAAAGAATCAGAAGCAGAGTTTACTTTTTCAAACATATGCTCCCAATATTCTTGTGCAATCGCCTCGCTAATTTCACTTCTTAAAGTGTGAAACGCTGTTTTGCCTATTTGAGAAGCAAGCATGTTACTAGCTTGATCGTATTTTACGTGTAGCTTTGCTTTAGTCGGAGTATCGTATTGCGCAGAAGCAATGCACTTACTAAAAGACGATGGAATAGTTGCTACCATAAAATAATCGCCATTTTTAATGCCTTTGTTTGCTTTAGCACTATCTACAAAGTTCCACTGGAAACCTTCGCTTCCATCTTTTTGATTCCTTAAACGATTCTTGATTTCATTGCCAACATTGCGCATTTTGCCGTTTATTATTGCACCGCTATCTTCCACAACAACTGCGACTGGAACCGTATCTAGAGTTTTGTATGGATTAGTAAACGCCCATAAATACAAAGACCCATATAAAAGTGGGATTAAGGCTACTGTTCCAATAACAAGTTTTCGAGCTTTACCTTTTATAGCATTATTTAATTCACGGAACGCAAGAACAATAGTATTAACGCGCATTCTTACCATCTCCATTTTTGTTAAGCTCATAATCTTCGCTGTAACTTACGCGATTTAGCCTTAAAACTTGATCTGCCTTCTTTTCTATCTCGCTTTGCAAAACTCCCACACAGCACGAGCAGTAGTTTTTACTAACGTATGAACGAATGTCTGCAAGCAAGCATTCACTTTGCTCACTTGTAAGCTCAGTTTCTACGCCGTCTACAAAAAGAATCCATGGCTTTTTTAGCAAAGCAAGTGCGATTCCCAATCTCATGCGCTCACATGGCGTTAAATCACCAATAGCAGTTTCTCTAGGAGATAACACTTTCCAATACGCTAGAACGTTATACGCGTATTGATGTAGAGCTTCGCGATTTTTAACATCATTTTTGTATTGTTCACGAAATAGAGGCGATGCACTCGCGAGTTTTAGCTCGCTCATAAGCACTTCTTCTATTGTTTGAGTGTTGTAGAATTCATTGATTCCATTGAATAGTCCCAGCCCAACATATTGACGCGATTCTCTAGTGTCTGTTGGCATATCCAAATCTGCTATTTTTAGCATTCCACTTGTGAATTTCATATATCCAGATAGTGTGAGCAGCAGTGCAGACTTTCCAGAGCCATGTTCGCCCGATATTGCAACGATTTGGTGAGGCTCAACTTTTAATGACACATCCCAAAATGGAGATTTTCTAAATCTTTTTAATCCTAATTCTTTCGCTTCTATAAGCGTTTGTTCTTCTTGCATAATTTACATGCGGCGAAATAAGCATTTGAAGCGAAACTGTACTGCACGCTTCTATTGCAATCGTCGAGCATTCCTCCTTTTACTCTTTAATCGTGGATTTTTAATTTTCAATTTTCAATTTTTTGGTTTTATTTTGATTTTTTTGATTTTTCTAACTTCAGACTCAATATTTAATTCTGATATCGCCTATAATGATTTTGGCGACTACCTCATATTGCTATGCTGCAACAAAATGTTATAAGTCAAGAGACCAATTATTGACGTCAATCTCCTGAAAGTACTTTCATGGTACTCTTCAAGGCGAACAAATACTAACTTATTTTTAAACATTTTGTTCATTTGTCTATATTTTAGCCATAAAAATACGCTATATATAACAAAATCTCACATTTTTGATTTAATCATGTTACTTCCAAATATCATAAATAATCTTAAATCTATTTATGAAAGTTAAACCACTTGAGACGAGTGCTGGCTTTTGTAAATCATTGCTGGCATGTTTTAGTGTTGTTTACGTCTTTCTAAAATCAATCGCAATAGTAATTCAGCCCCACAAATTTTATTTTGCAGGGCTGAACTAGTTATTTTATTTATTATCTATTTTTTATTTATTTATTATCTATTGATTACTTGCTAGATTTTTTAGCAAATTTTTTACTCACTAGTGCAGTTAACCATGGCGTAGCCAAAGCAGTAATAATTACTGCAGCAGCAATTTGAGGAGTTGCTATTAATGCGGCTTTTGCCAAATTTGGATCTATAGCCATCATTGCAGCTGGTGTTGCAACAGCACTTGCTGCAGTACTACTTATTGCAGCTCCAGCAATACCAGAGCCCCTAGTTAAGAAGCGATCTGCTAATACTGTAAATACAAATCCAGAAAGCACTATAATGCCAAGCAGCACACCAGAAAGTCCACCTTCAACTAGTTGAGCAAAGTTCATGTTTGCTCCTAGAACAAAGCCCAGAATCATGGTTATAGGGATTATGCCATTAACCAGTTGCTTCTTCATGTAAGGGAAACAATTTCCTAGAATCATTCCTAAAACAAGAGGCAAAATTGATCCAACAATCTGCCAGAATGGTATTACGGCTTGCCCAGAAGAGTTCATAACAATCATTGTTACTGTTGGACCAACGCTTATGGTTGTCATAGCAACAGCTCCACGATCTACTTCAGTGCCATAGTTTGCTGTAATACCAGAATAAAGTGCATTATTAGCTACAGTCATTGCGCCTAAAATAGATAACATTGACAATCCAAGTAGATTATTGTTGCAGAACTTGGAAACAAGCAGAGCAATAACAATAGCAGTTAGGATCTTAACGCTAATAATCACAGCACCGCGCCACAAAGCTTTAGGAGCGTTCTTAAATGAAAGACTTGCTCCAATGCAAAGCATGAATGCGCCGACTAAAGGACCAGTTCCGTTAATTACAGCTGTTGTAAAACCACCTATTTTTAAGGTTGCTGGGAAACATGAGTTTACCAAGCATCCTATAAATAGAGGAACAACGATTGTAGCTCCTGGAATTTTTATTTTCTTTAAGTCTATTTTTGTGATTTGGCTCTTTAGGTTTGCGAACATGATTTTCTCCGTCAACCGTCTAATACGATTCCGCCATCAACATCGCCAATCTCTCCGTTAACGAAGGAGGCTTCTTTAGATGCAAAGAATAGAATCATTTGCGCAATTTCCACAGGTTGTGCTTTGCGGCGCAAAGGAATCGCGTTAATAATTTTCGCTTCCTTTTCCTTATCTTCCTTCAAAGCTTGAGTCATTGGCGTTTCAGTATAAGATGGGCATACTGCATTGCAACGAATGCCATACTTGCCGCCTTCTTTTGCAACGGCTTTTGTTAAACCATTCACACCAGCTTTAGATGTTGCGTATGCTGCTGTTCCTAGTAAACCGCCACCAATTTTTCCAGCAACAGAGCTAACGTTTACTATTCTTCCGCCACCATTTTCCTTAAAATGCTCAAATAAAGCATGGTTTGTTGCGTAAGTGCCGTAAAGATTAATCTTTACTGTTCTATCAAATTCAGCGTCTGTTAACTGTTCAAATGGAACAGTTGATACAACGCCTCCGCAGTTTACCAAAACATCCACTTTGCCAAAATCTTTGATTATCTGCGCAAAAACGTCGTTAACATTTTGAACATCACCAAGATTTATCTTATAGACAAAGATATTATCTGAACCTAATTCAGATTTTGTTTGGTTTGCTTTTTCTTCATTGATATCGGCGATAATTACCTTTCCGCCTCCATCTAGTACGCCTCGCACGACTTCTCTGCCGATTCCTTGGGCGCCTCCTGTTACAATGACCACGTCATTTGTGAAATTCATTGTTTTTACCTTCTTTCTGAAAAAGAGATAATAACATGGCTGAGTCTACTCTTAAATGCTATTGTTAACAAATTTGTATTAATGTATTTAATTAGTGTATTTAACTTTTAAAGAGTAATTTATAAAAAAGTAATTTAAGTTTTACTTTGCAAATAAAACTTTACGTAAATCTTTATGATATTGTCTTTAATTATTAAAATTTAAAAATTATCAAAATTGAAAAACATATTATTTGCAAACATCAAAATGAAGATAACTTTAAAAAGAGGTGAAACAGTATGCAGATTTTAAACATTCTATGCAATCCGGTAATCGTATCGGTTGTAGTGTTATGCGCGTTAAGTCTCGCTAAACTCAATGTTTTACTCGCAATGATTGTTGCATGCGTTGCAGGAGGCATAGCTGGACATCTCCCTCTTTTTGGAGATGGAAGCCATACTATTATGGCTTTGCTATGTGATGGTTTTTCCACAAATGCGCAAACTGCGCTCGCCTACATTCTTCTTGGTACTTTTGCAGAAGCAATTACAGCAACTGGCCTAGCTCAAATCATTTCTAAAAAAATCAGTAAACTTATCGGCACAAACAAATTTATTCTTCTTGCAGTTCTAACAATTATTGCATGCATGTCTCAATATATTGTGCCTGTTCATATTGCTTACATTCCTATTCTTATTCCGCCAATTCTTTCCATTATGAACAAGCTTAAGCTAGATCGCCGCGCCGCCGCATGCTGCACTGCGTTCGGACTAGAAGTGCCATACATTGCTATTCCATTTGGCTTTGGCTTAATTTTCCAAACAGTTATTGCAACTAATCTTTCTAAAAATGGTATGAAAGTTAGCGTTTCAGACGTTAGCGCTGTGAACTGGTATTTGGGTGCTGCAATGCTTGCAGCCCTCCTATTCGCAGTGTTTGTGCTATACAGAAAGCCTCGCGAATATAAAACAACAGAAGCAGATACTCGCGCAGCGGACGCTGTTGTTGGCCCGCTTACTAAAGCACACTATGTAACCATGCTTGCGATTATTGTTGTTGTAGTAGTTCAAGTTATTAGTAAGGATCTTTCACTTTCTTCTCTTGCAGGTCTTGCAACCATGATTATTTTTAGAGCCGTTGCATGGAAAGATATCGATAAGCAGCTTATGGGCGGCGTAAAACTCATGGGTCTTATTGCATTTATTATGCTCATTGCTGGCGGCTACGCTAACGTGATTCAAGCTACGGGCGGAGTTAATGAGCTTGTACACTTTGGAGTTGCTTCTATGGGTCAAAACAAGCTAATCGCTGCATTCGTTATTACAATTATTGGTTTGCTTGTAACTATGGGCATAGGCACTTCGTTTGGCACGGTTCCTATTCTTGCAGTTTTGTTCGTGCCTCTTTGCCAAAGTATTGGTTTTAGCACTCCTGCAACAATTCTTCTTATGTCTTCTGCTGCAGCTCTTGGAGACGCAGGCTCCCCTGCTTCCGATACAACGCTTGGCCCTACTTCTGGCCTAAATGCAGATGGTCAGCATAGCCACATTTGGGATACTTGCATTCCAACATTCCTTATCTTCAATATTCCACTTATGGTTGCAGGTATTGTAATATCTCAGTTTATTTAGCAGATTATTTCTTAAGATTAGATACTAAATATCTTATATTATTTAGCTAAATATTTAGTTGAATATTCAATAGAGATTAAGTATTTCAAAATGCATATAAGTGTTTATTGATAATTTTATCAATAAACACTTATATTTTTTATCAAAATCATTATAATGTAATATGCAATTATGTATTTGTTATATTTTATGAAATAAAGTAACAAAGGTTTAGTTAATTAATTGGGTATTTTATGGATAAGACAACGAAAATCATTCTGACTTCAACCATGATGGGTATTGCGACCGCAGCTTGCGCAGTATGCATGAGCCAAACCGCTTATGCTTCTAATGCTATTGCAAGTAGTGTCAATGGAACTAATGTTGAGAGTGCAAATAGTAGCACAAAAACAAATACCCCCCCCCCACCACAGACCGATTCCACTAATCAGCATAATTTAAAAAATGATAAATCTACTAACCACAACAACACTACCAGTGAAGATCGCGACTACGATACAAATACGGTTCAAACAACTGTTGATTCCAAAGGCGTAACGACAGATAAGGATGTTCAGCAAAACACATCACACGCTGATTCAACAAGCAATGAATTAGCATCGGGGACAGCGACCGATAAGAACGGCACACAAGTCAAATGGCAAGTAACGGATAATTCCAGTAATATCAAAGCTACTGACGCGGCAAAGATGAGCGAATATGGCAAACAGCTCAATTATGATTCTAATAATAATAAGCTAATCGCAACTATGAGCAATTTGCCATTCAAGAATGAAGCAGCAAATGTTGTTGCAAGAAAATATAACGAAATTACCTTAAAAGTTACAAACAACAATGAAACGACGCCTACAATCATTAGCAATATTAAAGAAACACCATGGTTCTACAAAAGTCAATATTTAAAGAATATTTTGGATGAAATTGATAAAACAACAATCGGTTCGTACAACTTTACGAGATACAATCAAGAACAAAAAGTTGGCGGCAAACACCTTAGCGGTTTGAAATACAACTTTAGTGCGCGCAAAGTTGAGGGCACGCCAATAATAACAGACTGGCAGGAAGGTGAAACAAGCCGCATAATTCCTGTATACATGGCAACAACCCATACGGGCAAAGATTCAGACTATATAACGTTGGGCATATTGCAAAACATTACTGTAAATAAGCCAAAGCCACCCGTTGTTTCACCAACACCACAGCCAAAGCCACCTGAGTCTGCTACTAATGTATTGGCATCTGGAACCGCAACGGACAGTAACGACAAACAGGTTCAGTGGCAAGTAATAAATAACGATAAAAATACTAATACTGAACAAATAAGGGCGTACGCTCAGTATCTCAGTTACAATCCCAATACAAACGCGTTGACAATGACAGATGTTGCAGCGTTTACAGAAGACGGTAAAGCTATTTCCGCAAGAAAACTCAGCAACGTTACGCTAAAAATCACGAAGGACGGAAAAACAACAGAAGAAAACATCAAAGAAACGCCATGGTTCTTCAAAGATCAAAATTCACAGAAGATGTGGGACTCAATTAACCAAACAACAATAGGCACGTATAGCTTTGCAAAACACAATCTTGAACAAAAAGTCGGTGGCGTAGGGCTGGAAGGTTTGACCTACGACTTTCTGAATAAGAATTTTGATGGCGCTCCTACGATTGCCTGGAAGAATGGCGAAATAAGCCGCGAAATTCCTGTGTATATAGCAACGATCCATAAAGGTAAAGATGGCTCAGACTATATGATGGTAGGTGAATTTAAGAAATTCAAGGCGTATAAAAATAGGAATGATATTTTTGAAGGCGAACCTGGAACTAATCCTCTAACAAAGCAGCAGTATAAATTTAGTGATCTTGGCGACAATAATGTTAGTAGAACAGTAACTGCCATGTATGCTAATGGCCCTATTTATCTTAAGCCGGGAGAAACAAAAACGGTGCCACTCAAGTTTTATCTGGTAGATGAAAATCGTAAGCCAATTAAGGATATTACTGATGAATTTATGAAGGTATTGAATCCAGAGCCAAAGGAAGTGGAAATAAAAAAGGTTCTGTTTACTCGAAATCGGCAGACGTCTTTGATGGATATGAATGTGTCGTATGTGCTGCATACGGATTATTCAATTACATTTACCGCGAATAAAGATGCTCAGGTTGGGGATTCTTACAACACAGATGGCTCTAAGTTGGATAATCTTCCAATGGTTCTTAATCCAGCAGAAACACCAAAATATACCTATGAGCCGGGTATAACGTTGCATGAGAAGAGCAATGCGAAGCACGTAGCTTTTATCAATGCATTCTTTGACGTGATAAAAGCAACACCTAATCCAAATCCTAATCCAAAATCTCCTAAACCGAAACCACCTGTAGTTCCGCCAACACCTGTTCCGCCAACACCTGTTCCACCGGAACCTGAACCAGAATTGGAACCAGAACCAACTCCTGTTCCAATTCCAGAACTTGAACCGGTTCCAGTGCCTATAATTTCGGCACCAGAACCTGAACCAGAGCCATCACCAGCACAAGAAGAGACTGTGGAAGAAGCACCGACTTTACAAACGCACGAACCGCTTGCACGCGCAGGCTCTGAAACCTCAACCATTGCAGGCACTGGATTAGCGTTCCTGCTGTCAGCTTTCGGTGCATTTTCGCTTAAACGCACGCGCATTGGCAAGCACAGCAAGTAACGAGCACAGATAGCCAATAACGCAAATAACTAATAAACGCCAGTCAAGTTGAACTAAACTAACTGGCGTTTATTTTTAAAAACACCAATCAACCAATACAAATGTAGCCAATCGATGCAAATTCGCGGGCGATTGGCTACATTAGATATACCGTCTAGCTAAACATTTTCGCTAGCCCAATATGCTATCGATATTCTTCTTATTGCTTAAATCATCTTCATCAAGAAAATCCATCTGCTTCATTCCGCTTAATCTTGCAATAAGCGAAATTGGGAAAGTAACAATATTTTGATTAAGAGCGCTGATATTACTATTTACAATTCTTTTTGCTGCAGCCAATTGCTCGTTTTCGTCGTTCACTTCTTCTTGCAAATTCAGAAATTGTTCAGAAGACTTTAATTCTGGGTAAGCTTCTGCTAAAGCATAAATCTTCCCTATCGCATGATTCTGATTTTTTATTACCGCACTAGAATCATCAGAGTTTAAGCCTTCTCTTAGACTCACTAAATCCACTAATGTTGTTTTTTCATATTTTGCAAATGACTGTGCAACTTTGAACATTTGGCAAATCGTGTCATATCTTTTAGCGAGCGCAATATCAACGTTTTTCTGCGACTCTTTTATAATCACTCTATATTTTCTTAATCTATTTAAAGTGCCAATAAACCAACCAATAATCATTACAAGCACTATTGCAATAACTATTAAAATGGTGTCCCTATCTATAATGCTATCCATAATGTCACTCATAATGTCTCCTTTAGTTCTAGTCTTTCTCTAGTCTTAGTTTTCTCTAGTCTTAGTTTTTCTGCTTTTGCAATTCGCCAGTATCGCAATTTTCTAGCTTCTAATTTTGCAATTTTTCTTTAATTACGCTGACTATTCCGTAATACTCAGCCAAAACATCTCTAAATTTTTCATATTCTCTTATTAAAGATATATTTTCTATTCCAGATTTTCCAGGAGCTCCGAATAGATACCGACCAGAGTCAAAAGCTGCAATAATATGCTCACTATCTATATATATGCAAACTCTCATTCTTTTTTGCAAATTATTCAATGCTTCTATAAAACTTGGATCTAATACAAGCTTTGTATAAAAATCGTCTGTAGAAAAGATTGAATACGAATTGTTAAATTCAATGGATTCTGTTTGGACTTCGCTCTCTTCTTTTGTTTTTTTGCCATAGTATCCATTTAGTTTTTGCCCCATAAAGGTCTTTCCAGTAACGGGAACAATTCTAATATGACCATTTATATTGGTTTTTGCGTTTATTAATAAGACTTGACCAATAAAATCAGTTTTTTTGACAGTTTTTCCACTTTCAGTTCTAGAAAAGTGCATTGCTTGCATATTTGAAAATTCAGTTTTAGATTCATCGCCAAAAATTATGTGTTTGTTTGAATAATACCTACTAGATATTGGCAGAAGATTATTAAAAATGCTATTGTCAATTCCTTCGGAATTTTCTAATACCGTTCCAGGCAGAATCGCATTCAAAATCGGCGTTAAAACATTATCCGCGTATAGCGCGCTTACATCAACCTTATTCTTTACAAAAAACTTGCCAGCAAAGCAAACAACAAAAGCAATTACTATGAGTAAAGGATATTTATAAGTAGAGTAATCAAGTGAAGGCAGATAATTGCCAACAGCACCAATAATCAGGACTACTGGTATTAATGGAATCAAACGCATTGGGTCAAAAGCGTTGTTTTTTATGCCGTCTTTTAACTCATTTAATTTCCCTTGCATTTGGGGAGATTTTTCTAATTTATTAAGTCTTTCTAAAACTTCGGGATTTGTAAACACGCTACTATGCTTTACATTCATCGTCATCTCCCTCTTATAATCGCCAATGTTTTTGTAACAATATTTTTATAACAACATTTTTGCAAAAGGCATAAAAGGCTCTTATATTTTTTTATCATAAATAACCATTATTTGGAATAGTAGAATTTATGATAGTTAAATTTGTGATAATGGAATTTGTGATAGTTAAAGAATAGTGACTTTGATTTTGAACAACTTTGATTTTGCTAGCAAAGTATCTTAAATGTGATTATTTTCAATAAAGATCTAATACAAAACAAATAGCAAAAAACAAAATAACAAAAAATAAACAAGATTACAATTTATAACACATTAATTTTCAACTACTTTAATAACATTTCTCAAAGCGTATAATGAACTTGAATTTATTCCTTAACTGATAGGAAGTTCAAAAATGGTAAAGAAACTAAAAAATATTTGGAGCGTTAAATTAACTACTGCTTCACTCGTACTAATACCAGCCGCAATCGGCATAAATTATGTTGCGAAACTATTTGCAAGCATGCTAAAACTACCACTTTGGCTTGGCACACTAGGCACTTGCATTTCAGCATGCTTGGCTGGGCCTGTTGTAGGCGGAATTGCTGGATTTTTAACCAATATTGTTTACGGCTTAACAATTGATCCAATTTCTACAGTCTATAGCATTACAGCTGCAGCAATTGGAGTAAGCGTTGGAATCGCTGCACGATTAAAATATATGGACAAAGGCCTACACATTTTTATAACAAGCCTTATTGTTGCAGCAATCGCAATAATCATTTCTACACCTCTAAACATGATTTATTGGGGCGGAACCACTGGAAACGTTTGGGGTGACGCTGTTTTTGCAGCAATGGGTTCCAAAGGCTTCTTTGCATCATTCGTAGATGAGCTTGTTGTAGATATACCAGACAAGATTGTTGTTTTGTTCCTTGCAGCTGGAATTTATAAAGTTCTTCCTAAGAGTTTAATAGCCATATATCAATCAGATGACGAAGATCTTGATAAATAAACGTTTATCACCAGAAAATAAATCGCATAAACGCTAAGTTCTACAAGTTTTAATATAAGCACAATAAGACGAGATAGCATGAAAAGCATCAGCCTATTTGAAGATAAGCATTCGTTTCTAAACGGACTATCTGCAAAAACCAAGCTTGCATACGTAATATGCGCTACAAGTACACCGAGTTTGCTTGGAGGCTATAGTTCTTTCGCTATCTTTATTATTTTGAGCCTAATCTTACTTGCAACATCAAAGGTTCTAGCAAAAATAAAAATCGTAATACAAGTTACTGGTTTTATTATTGTAACTATTTTTATAGTTCAGACTTTCTTTAGATCAGGAAATTACACGATTTTATTCAAACTAGGACCTTTGATTGCTCGCAAAGAAGGTTTTGAAGTAGCTATGAAGATTGTGCTAAATATATTAAATATTTCGTTTGCATTTTGTGTTTTAACGCTTACAACTAAACCTTCTAATATGATGCAAGAGATGATACAAGCTGGTTTACCACCTAGAATGGGCTATGTTTTTGTCTCGCTATTTCAAATCATTCCTCAAATAACACAGCAAACTTCGACTATTGTTGACGCTCAAAGAAGCAGAGGATTGAAAACAAAAGGTTCTCTTATAACGCGTTTCAAAGCTTTTTTGCCTTTAATATCCCCGATTATAATGTCTTCGTTTATGAGTTCTAAAGAAAGAACTATAGCTTTAGAAGTTCGCGGATTTTCGTGCAATAATCAAAAAACATTCATAAAACCATTTAAGCCAAGCAAATACAATACGCTATTTTTATGCGCTTGTTTAATTGTAATAATAGCGTCTATTATTTATGCGTTGCTTCATAATTTAGGATATATAGCATGGCAGCTATTCATATAGAGCACTTAAAATATCGCTATCCTTATAGTAAAACTCTTGCACTCAATGACATTTCTTGCGACATTCATAAAGGCGAATTTATTGGAATAATAGGTGCTAATGGAGCTGGAAAATCAACATTATCTCAAGCTATTTTAGGTCTTGTTCCTAATCTTTACCACGGAGCGTACGGCGGCAAAGTTGAGGTAGACGGTCTTAACGCAAAAACTACGCCAATAGACAGTCTTTGTAAAAAAGTTGGTTTAGTTTTCCAAAATCCTTTTAATCAAATTACTGGCTCTAAGCTTACTGTGTACGAAGAAATTGCGTTTGGGCTTGAAAATCTTGGAATTGAGCAAAACGAGATGCAAAGTCGCGTAGAGAAAATCATGGACATGCTCAACATTGCCCATCTTAAAGATTGTTCTCCATACGATTTATCTGGCGGTCAAATGCAGCGAATGTCTATTGCCGCTATTTTAGTTATGCAACCAGAAATAATAATTTTAGACGAGCCAACTTCGCAGCTTGATCCTAAAGGTTCTGAAGAGGTTTTTAAAGCAGTAGAATCCTTAAAAAATCAGGGTCAAACTATTATTATGGTTGAGCACAAAATGGAAAAAATCGCGCAATATAGCGACCGCGTAATGCTTTTAAGCGAAGGAAAACTCATTGATTTTGATACTCCGCAAAAAATCTTTTCTCGCGAAGACTTGGAAGAATATGGCGTAAATCCTCCTGTTTATACTCAAATTTGCAAAAAACTTTCGTTAAAAAACAATAATGGCTTGTATCCAATAACTCTTGAGCAAACGTCACAAATTTTAAGCTCGCACGAAGGGAATCGCTTATAATGACTCCTACTATTGAAATACGAAACGTGTCTTTTTCTCATACTCCAACAACACAAATATTCAACAATCTAAATTTGTCTTTTGCTCCTGGAACATGCGCTATTGTTGGTCAAAATGGCACTGGAAAAACAACTTTACTTAAAATCCTTAGAGGACTTCTTACGCCGAAATCTGGAAGCGTTTTATTAAATGGTAAAGATATTGCAGAATGTACTGTTCCCTCTCTTGCTAAAGATATTGGATTCGTATTCCAGAATCCAGATGACCAGATTTTTGAATCAACTGTTATACGCGAAGTAATGTTTGGACTTTTAAAAATTGGAATTGATAAGAGTCAAGCATTGATCCAAGCAAAAGAAAGTCTAAAACTCGTAGGACTTTTAGATAAAAGCGAGGTAAATCCTTACGATTTAAGTCTTTGTGAAAGAAAAATGGTTTCTATTGCGTCAATTTTAGCAATGGATACTCAAGTTGTTATTTTAGATGAGCCTACGATTGCTCAGGACGATCGCGGAAAACGTTGTATTGAATCAATTATTAAGCACCTTGTTTCTCAGGGGAAAATTGTTATAGCTGTTCTTCACGATATGGATTTTGTGGCTCGAGTATTTAATCGCGTTGTTGTGCTTTCAAATGGCAATGTTCTTTTTGACGGCACTGCGCGCGACGCATTTATGCGAGACGACATACTTTCTAGCGCACATCTTGATAAGCCAGATGTTGTGAAGCTGTGCGAGAAACTGGGTTATGAAAATACGTTCCTATCTGTTGAAGATTTTGTGAACTCGTATCGTGAACGAAATAATCGCAGATAGCATAAACTGAATAATCAGAGTGCTAATCGCAAAGTATCCAATACCAAAGTAGCCAATCGCTGCAAATTCGCGGGCGATTGGCTACTATCGCAGAAAGCATGCTGCGTTAATATTTTTACCGAGATTGAAATTGCACAGCGCATGCCAACAAACCAGAGCATTCCTACAATCAGAGCCACATACTCACATAGACACAGTATAAAGCGAGTAGAAGTAAGCCTTCTGATTCATAAGCTCCTCAAAGCTTCCGCGCTCAATAAGCTCGCCACTTTTCATCACAAGAATCTCATCATATTGTTTAAGCGAATTAGCATCCAAGCGATGAGTTACCACGAGTCGAAGAATTCCTTGCAAATCCAAAATAGACTGAGTTACGTTCGCACTCGTCTCGTTATCTAACGCACTCGTTGCCTCATCAACCAGCAAAATCTCGGACTTTTTAAGCAAGCTTCGCGCAATAGCAATACGTTGCTTTTCGCCGCCAGAAAGATGACTACCGTTCTCGCCGCACTGATAATCCTTACCTTTAGCAGCAATCAAATCATCCAAACCAGCCAGGTGAATCACGCGATCCACCTCCGCGTCCTGGAATGGCTTAAACAGCGTAATATTATCTAAAATCGAAGCATCAAACATAAACACAGACTGCTGCATAAGAGTCGTCTTATCATAAAGCGAACTCTTGCTCACATTGCTAAGTTCGTGATTATTCAGCTGCACGCTACCTTCATAATCCTTGTAATATCCCATAAGCAAATTAATCAAGCTACTCTTACCAGCACCAGAAGGCCCTACTATCGCGTAAGATTTTCCAGCTTGCAAAGTTAGATTTACGTTTTTCAAGACTTTACGATCAGCATCGTAAGAATACGAAACATCTCGCAAAACAATGCTTTTAATAGAATCGTCAATAATATCGCCAGAATCTTCCTTAACGTTACTCATATAATCAGCCATCTTGCTAATAAGCTTCTTAGCACCCTTCATCTCGCCAAGCATTTGCGGAAGACTTGCAATAGGCTGAAGCACTCCATTCATCAAATTAGTGAAAGCTAACACCATTCCAGCAGTAATAACACCAACATGAGCATTAACCATCCAAGCGCCAACAAGCATCACGCCAAGCTGAGTTGCAAGGCTTGAAATCGTTCCAAGAGCAGAAACAGTAGTCATCGTTTTTTCGCGAAGATTCTTAGTATGCTCAAGCTCCATCGACTGATTCTGATAACGGTTAATAACCTCCTGCTCCGCCTTAAAACTCTTAATAACCGAAACTCCATTCAAAACATCCTTCGTCAGGGCCGTATAAGACTCATTCGATTTAGAAACCTGCTCCTCTCGAGTGGCAATTCCATTAGCTGTAAGAATCGAGCACGCCATTGGAAGCACAGAAATAATAAGAGCAATAACAGTGAGCAGCGGACTGTAGTAAATCATAAGAGCCAGCGAGCTTACAAGCATAAGAACATCTTGAACAAAGTCAAAAATCTTCTTCAAATACTTTTCTTGAATACGCTCGCAATCATTAGTAAGTACAGAAAGATACGTGCCAGAATTCGCAAGCGAAAAATCACTATAACTCTTTTTTAAAAGCTTCTTAATAACAGACTCTTTATACTGATTCATTGCTTTTTCAAGAAAGCGAGGATACGCGCTGCGCTTCAACGCAAAAATCAGGGAGATTACCAGCATAAAGGAAGCGACAAGCAGAAAAATAGTAGTTAAAGAGAAGGCTCCTTTGCCAGACATATAGTCGAAAATAATTTGCAAAATCCAAGAAATAGCAGTGAAAATCATAGACAAGGCAATAAAAACTATCATCGAAAGAAAAGCTACAAGTTTGTTTTCCTTGAAAAATAGTTTTACGTAATTTTTCACGTCGGGATGCAGTTTGGACGATTGCTGATTCGCCACAGTATTTTGATTCGCGGACGATTGCTGATTCGCCGCGTTGTCAGTTTTACTCATTCTCGCTACCTCTCACTTCCTTTATATCTATACTATTTCTATTATCTCTTCTCTAATAGCATTTTCGCAGCTAGCATCTTCATAAGCTATTTGCTTATTCACTCGCTACAAAGCATTGAAAGCTACACTATCATACTTATCATGATTATTAACCCTTAACGTAATACTTAAACGCATTTATACGTAATTCTTGACAGAAATAATAAGCATAGAGTTAAAAAAAAATCAAATTAAAACACTGATTCCATATGTATTATCAGTGTAAACGTGTCAAATGCGCAACGTTGCTTCAATACAAAGCTCAAGAGCATACGCTTTAGAGTCTCCACCCCAATTGCGCTCATCGTAATTTTCAACATCGTGCAAAGTATCTGCAGTGTAAAGAATCTCACCCCAAACAATCCCACGCATTTGCGCACAAGCCGCTAAAGCAGAACACTCCATCTCAACAACCGCGCATCCCTCCTGCTTACGATTAGCAACTTTCGTCTTAGTTTCACGGAAAAACCCATCCGTAGTCCACGTTTTAACTTCATGATAAGGCAAATTGTGCGCCTGTAAAGTTTGTAAAATAGCACGTCTCGAGCACTCTGAAACGTCAACATAACGACTTGGAGGCAAATAATGATAAGAAGTCCCCTCATCCCTTAAAGCTTTATACGGAACCAGGAAAACATTTTCCGCATAATCAACTAGCGATCCGCAAGAACCAGCACTAACAACTTCGCTAACACCGTAAGAAATCAGCCAGTCTAAGATCTGAACAGCGGCAGGAGCGCCAACTGGAGCCTGCACTAAGCAGATTTTTTGCGTTTCTTCTTCTACTTCACTGTTTGTATTTTCCCTTACTGTATCTCCTACTTTTTCTTCCAAAACATATATTGGATATACTTTAGTTGCAGATTCAAAATTTGCTACAATCGTAGCTTTCCTACTTAAAGCATACTGATCAATTTCATCGCCTAAGAAAGCAAAAACCGCTTTAGATGGAAGCTGAACAGAAATATTATCGTGATTTGGCATTAAAACTGCACTTTTATCGGAATCATACTCTAAAATCGGTAAATCGTATTCTGTCATATAATCAACTCCTTCATACAATAAACTAATTCTACAAGCCATTCAATCCTATATACAAGCACGCACATTATCGCACAAAAATCACAAATCAGCCAAACACAACAAATTCTCGGGCGATTGGCTACTATCGCCAAACAGAGACACTCACGCATGAGAAGGAGTACATATCAAAGTTTGACAAACACAAATCAAGTTTGACAAACACAGATCCATTCGCTATAGTCTTCACTTATCACCATTTCTACTAGTAAAGGAGTGCGCATGTATCATACAAATATGATGACAAATTGTTGTTGTAACGTATGCTGTTGCGCATTTCTTAATCGAAATGATGTTTGCAAGCACTAAGTATGCATCATCTAGCCTGTGTTAAAAAGCATTTACGTTAAAACACAGCAAATTACGATTCAAGAAACAGCGCGCTGTTTCTTTTTTTATGCCAAAAATCGAATATAAGACGTTGAAAAGATAACAATTTAATACGGATTAGATATTAAACAGATAAATGGCATCTTTAGAAACAACTAATAAAGCAATAGTCGCTTTATTAATAAAATCATTTTTTAAAAATTAAAAACAAATCAAACAAAACAAAAACAAACAAGTAAAACAACAAACAAGTAAGGGGAAATATTATGTCTAATATTTACAAGTCCGTGCAAGAACTCGTAGGCCACACTCCACTTATGGAGCTTACGCACATTGAAAAAGAGTATAATCTAGCAGCAAAAATCCTTGTAAAACTCGAATACTTCAACCCAGCAGGCTCTGTAAAAGACCGAATTGCAAAGCAGATGATTGAAGAAGCAGAAGCCGAAGGCACGCTTAAACCAGGCTCAGTAATTGTTGAGCCAACCTCTGGAAATACTGGCATTGGTCTTTCAATGATTGCTCAAACAAAAGGATACAAAAGCATTATTGTTATGCCAGAAAGCATGTCTATTGAACGCAGAAAACTTATGAAAGCATACGGCGCCGAACTCGTGCTCACCCCAGCTGCAGAAGGAATGAAAGGCGCAATTGCCAAAGCGAAGGAAATCGTTGAAAACACGCCAAACGCGTGGACTCCAGGACAGTTTACCAATCAAGCAAATGTACACGCGCACTACAACACAACAGGTCCAGAAATTTGGCAAGACACTGACGGAAACGTGGATATGCTCATTGCTGGCGTTGGAACAGGCGGCACAATCACTGGTACTGGCACATACTTAAAAGAGCAAAATCCACATCTGGAAGTAATCGCAGTAGAACCAGCCGACTCCCCTGTGCTCGCAGGCGGCAAGCCAGGAGCGCACAAGATTCAAGGAATCGGCGCAGGATTCGTGCCAGATGTGCTCAACCAAAACATTTACAATCGCATTATTCACGTAACAAATGAAGACGCAATCGAAAGCGGCAAGCTTATAAGCAAAAAAGAAGGCGTTCTCGTGGGTATTTCTTCTGGAGCTGCAATCTGGGCAGCAATCCAAGAAGCAAAAAGAGAAGAAAACAGCGGTAAAACCATTGTTGCAATACTTCCCGATTCAGGAGATCGATACTTGTCTACAGCATTATTTGAAGACTAACTACATTTAGGAGCACTACTGTAAATACGCAAGTTTTGATTAAATAATATATGGATAATAAATGGATAATAAATAACATTATTAGATAATGATCAAAACTATAAAATAAAGAAAATATCAAAAATAACGGGAGAAATGTATGAATGATCGCCTTGATCTTATAAATCAACTAAACTCAATTTACGATTCAGACATAAGACAAGCTACATTCATACCTAATTACCGAAATATTATTGCGCTCATACATGCGACTCAGGCTCTACTTTTGCCTGAGTTGCATGTGCGCAATGAAAGCAACGAGGCTACACAACTCAACGCTAGTTTGAATACTAACGCTAGTTTAAATACCGTTACTTCAAACGCATTAGACACTATAGAACGCATTATATTCCACGAACTTCAATGCTACACAAGCAACACAATTAAAATTCGAGAAACTTGCAATCAATTTATAAATACTCTTCCTACAATTAAAAAGTTACTTTTAACAGATATTCAAGCCATGTATGAAGGCGATCCTGCTTGCACAAGCAAAGTAGAAGTCACACTCGCATACCCTGGTTTTTATGCGATGCTTATTCACCGCACAGCTCACGCACTATACGAACTTAACGTACCGCTAATTCCTAGACTTATGAGCGAATATGCACACAGAAGAACTGGAATCGACATTCATCCAGGAGCAAAAATTGGCGCATATTTTTGCATTGATCACGGAACTGGCATTGTAATTGGCGAAACAACTGTAATCGGCGAGCATGTTAAGCTTTACCAAGGCGTAACGCTGGGTGCACAAAGTTTTGCGCTAGACGAGGATGGAAATCCTATAAAAGGCGGAAAGCGGCATCCAAATATTGGCGATAACGTAGTAATCTACGCAAACGCAACAATCTTAGGCGGAGAAACCACAATAGGAAGCGGAAGTATAATCGCAGCAAACGCGTGGATTAACCGCAGTATTCCTGCAAACACAACCTACCACTTTCCTAAAGCCTAATACGCAATCATGCTCTGTCTTTTATAAAACCGCAGCACTCGATTTCTGATAACTCAATAAAACCAGCAGATTTATAAAAAGCAATAGTTTTTTCAGTACAATCCGTGGTTAATTGAATTTGACGAACATTAGGGTAAAAATCCACAATCGCATTTAACAAAGCAGAGCCTATTCCCTGCCTTTGATACTCTGGCAAAACAAGAATATCCTGAATAAGAACAACCGTATATCCGTCACCAACAGCTCTAGCAATTCCAACTAGCTCATCATTTTTATACGCAGCTAAAACCTTGAGTGAATTGTTAAAGCCATTTTCTAAAGCAACTAAATCATCTGTATACGAAGACCAACCAACAGAATCATATAGTCTTAAAATATCTTTGCTATTATATTTTTCGTACTCTTTTAGTTGAACATCTGCTAGATTCATTTACAACAACACCTCGCAAAACATAACAAAAGTGCGCGATCTAAAACGTAAAAACGGAAGAACGCGCACTAATAATAATACTTAACAACAGCTAAAACAGCTACTTTTTAAGTTGCACTGGCTCGTGATCCTTGCCCATCTTAAACTTAAGACCTGCACGCTGCCACATGCGATATTCGCCAACTGCCGTAAAGAGAACATCTGTGGAAGAGTTAAGCGCAGTTTCGCACGAATCTTGAATCACGCCAATAATAAGACCAATAGCAACTACTTGCATAGCAATATCGTTTGAAATACCAAACGATGAGCACGCAAGAGGTATAAGCAAAAGCGAACCACCAGCAACACCAGACGCGCCTGCAGCGCTAACTGCAGAAAGCACAGACAAAATCACAGCTGTTGGAATATCAACGTAAATCCCAAGAGTGTGAGCAGCACACAAAGCCATAATCGAAATCGTTATAGCAGCACCACTCATATTAATGGTTGATCCAAGCGATATAGAAACTGAGTAATTGTCTTTGTTAAAACCGAGTTTTTCGCACAAATTCATGTTTACAGGGATATTTGCAGCAGAAGAACGCATAAAGAACGCTGTAACTCCCGAATCGCGCAACGTTCGCAATACAAGAGGATACGGATTCTTGCCAGTGAGAGCAAAAACCAAAATTGGATTAACAATCAAAGCAACAACAGCCATAGTGCATACTAATAAAGCAATAACGGAACCGTATTCACTAAAAATACGAAGACCATTGCTTGCCACTGTTGTATAAACAAGACCCATAATGCCAAAAGGCGCTGCGTTAATAATCCAGTGAACAATTTTTCCAATAGCAGACGAAACGTTATCAAAGAATGCTTTAGTGGAAGGCTCAGCCAAACGAAGCGCTACACCGAAAGCAATTGCCCAGAATAAAATACCAATAAAGTTTCCCTTAGCAAGAGCGTCTACAGGGTTTACCACAATATTTAACACAAGAGAATTAAGAACTTCACCGATTCCTTGAGGAGATGGTGAAGATGCTGCTTCAACATGCGCAAAAGTGAAGTCAACAGGGAAAATCATAGCTGCACATACAGCTATAAGGCTTGCAGTGAAAGTAGAAATCGCATACAACACGATTACAAGCTTCATGTTTCCAACACTTTTTGCTTTTGCAAGCGCTCCAATCACAAGGCAAAATACCAAGATAGGCGCAACGGATTTAAGTGCGCTCACAAACAGCTTTCCAATAAGATCTAACACGTAAACGTGAGCTGGCACAAAAAGACCAAGTGCAGCGCCAAGAAAAAGACCAATGACAATACGCAGAATAAGGTCAATGTTATTCCACTTTTGAATAATCTTGTGCATGAGAGTCTCCTGTAATTTAGTTTGTGCAGAATATTTTATACTCTTTTATTTGTATTCATACTCGCAAGATCTTCTATTTTTACATATTATACACACGCATGCATATATATGCAAATCGTTAAGTTCTAGCAATTTAACAATGCCTTTTGCTTAGAAGATAACACTTATTAATCACATATAAACTTCATATATTCTGCAGCGCAAATCATCTAATCTGCATAACTCGTATTGGGTAATTGAGGCAAAACAACAAGCAATCCTGCTGTGAAAATCAGCGCGAGTATAGGCAAAAGCTGCCATTGGAACGCCGATGAGAATGCAAATCCAATCCAAGAACCAGTAGTAGCACCAATCGCAAACGCGAGGCGCGCCCAACCAGAAAACTTAGCGAGAGCACTCCCCTTAAACAGAATCTGACGCGCAACAATAATCGGCTCTACTAGTAGCATTCCGCCAATCGCTTCAAGTAAGAATGCAAAGCACATCATTGGCAAAAGATTAATAAACATAAGACAATAAGCAAGCAAGCTCACAGCAATACCTAAAATCGCCACTTTTCTTAAACCGAGCTTTTGAGACGAATGCGCATACAAAACGGATGCGAGCACGCTTCCTACACCAGTGAAAATATACAGTATTGTTAAAGATTTAGAGCCATATTGCTTACCTAGACCAAGAAGAATATAGGAAACAGAGCATGCAGGAATAAAAGCAACCAAAAGAGATCCAGCAAGAAGCATGATTTTACTCTTTAGTAATGGATTCGCAGATTTATTAGATGCAGATTTGGAATCAACATCATTTTCTTGATTTTCTTTCGATTCTTTCGACGCTTCCTCTACATCTTGCGGTGTTTCTTCTACTTCATTAGACGCTTGCGCTTTTTCCTCTATTTCGCAAGACGCTTGCGCAATGTCTTGTTTCATAATAAATCGCGTAGCACAAGCCGCAAAAGAAGTGACGGACGAGAAAATCAAAACCGCAGGAATCGACCAGCTTGCAATCCAAGATCCAAGCGGAGAGCCGAGCAAGGTTCCTGTAATACTTGCCAAAATACTAACAATGCCGCTGTAGTTGACAATCATACCGTCATCGCCGCCTGCAGCATCAACCTCGAAAACTTCGCTAGCAATGTCAATCACTTGACCTGTAATCAACAATGCGCAAGAAAGAGCTACAAGCGACCACTTCCACGCAGGAGATCCAAGCATAAGAAGCGGTAGTAAACTGAGCACGCCTTCTACGCCTTCAGTCATAGCAAGAGCGCGAAAACCGCCAAGCTTATCAACTATCCAACCAGAGCATGGCGAAAGAAAATCGGCAACCGTCATAAAAGTCTTACGAAAACCAATCACCCAAGCCGGCAAGCCCACAATAATAATAGAAGGCAAAACCGAGCCTTCATACGCTTGGTTACCGAGCATAGAAAAACAGAAGCCAACCAGCGCCCATCGCAATGCTGGGCTAATAGATCTCATACGAATAAAAATATTATTCTTGCTAAATATTGACTTCACAGCAACCAACTCTCCTCTAAAACTCTTTCAAAATCGCAAATCATAATGCAAGTTTACGCAAACTTACAGGCAAACTTACACAACTACTCACAAATCGCTATCAAACTTAAATAATTCACTACAAATTACACAAATCCAATAGCTTATTTAGTAAATTTGATATCACTATACTCTTGTTTAAAAAAAAAGCAAAAATTGCGTTATTATCGCACATGAGTATTTCTACACTTTTTTGAGTGCACACTATGGATAGTGGGTGCACTTTTTAACGATAGAAAAAGGTAATCGTTAAAAAGTTTAAGATTAGCTTGGTAGCTTGCTGAACAATCTTACGCAATAATCAACATGCCACTAGCATTACACCCACTCCACACCAGCGAATCTAATCCTTATATAATTAACTAAATCCCATATTTATCAGCTAAAACCCTATATTGGTTAAAGTACCTTTACGCTGTTGAACCGCCACACCAACATTCCATATGATCACACCAACAATTGCCCATAACATGCCAACAACAAGAATCACAAGTAGCGATACGCCAACATTTACAGAACCATCAACTATACTACGCGATACTTGAGTAACATGAGTTACTGGAATCACATATAACACGTATTGCATCATCTTAGGAAATACGCTAATCGGAGCAATCACACCACAAACAATAGGAAGTATTGCACTAAGCGCGTTAGAAATAGTATAAACATCATTCATCATCATGCTTATAGCAGCTATAGCAATACCAAATCCCGTAGAAGCAACAGGAACAATAAGGAACAACAGCATCAACGCACTCATATTAATCATCAAGAAAGCACTTGGGCTTACTACAAGCATTGTTATAAACAAAGTCACAGCATCACTCACTAAAGAAATAGTCAAGAGCGCAATAATACGACCTAACCATAATGGTAATGCAACTTTTGCGCTTGTAAGCACGAATGGTGTTGTGCCTTCAAAACGATCCCATGCTAGTGCTTCTGACACAGTCATACTTGTGGAAATAGAACACGCTCCCATCACAGCAGCAAGAGTTGAAGCAATCAAACTATGATTAAAACCCGCGCTAATTGCAGCACTAGCTGTTCCATTGAATCCTCCACTTACAGCTCCAGCTAGAAAAACGTATAAGAACGTGGATAAAAGAGGCTCAATAATCATACGAATAACAGCAGTATTCCAACTATTTAAGCTAGGTATACTCTGTATACTCACTCTTGCACCAGTTCGTATACTAGATAACACGCTCACGTGACCATACTGAGAATATTGATTATATTGATGCAATCTAGCGCACTTACTATTTTGAATAATTTTATTTCGCATAGTTTCAACCTGATTATTATTTCGTATCATATTATGTTTAAACTCCCATTAAGCGTTGCAAGTCGAATAGCATGACGTAACATAAAACCTGCAATAACAAGCAAAACGCTGGATAATACAACACATAACACAATTGCTAACACAGTAGTAGCATTAAACGATTGCGCATGAGCCACCCACACTGCAGACGTAAGCGGATGAATAAACGCAATAATGCGAGCAGGCAATGGCATTGATTCTACAGGGATTACTATTCCACAAAGCATCCATACAGGAATTAAAATCAAACCTTCATAAACTGTAGCTTTACGGCATAATATAAAAATTCCAGATAATAATGCAGCAGAAGCTACGCAAGCGAGCATAGAAAGTAAGTATCCAACTAGCTGCGTGAATGTTATCATAAAGAACCCATGGCAGAAAACAGCAACGGTAATAATCGCAAGCGGCATACCAATGCACCCAAGTAAAGCTGCGGATCCTACAATAGGAAGAAACACTGCAGAAGGTGAGATAACACTTAAAGTTAAATATTGTAATGTTCCTAAATAACGCTGGTATCCAATAATTCCAACAGCAGTAGTTGTAGCAGACCATAATCCAGCTATAGAAGAATCAACCCAAATATTATTAAGACAGTTAGCACAATCATGAGAAAAACCATAGTAGGCAACAATTTTCATCAACGCAAAACATACTGGAGCAAGTATCGCATTTTGCAAGAAAAACGTTGTTTTCGCTAAACTTTTAAGCTGAAACCACATGCCACGAATCACAGAAGCGTATGAATGAGTAGAAGTATTCATATTAAACCTCCTACTTACTTAATGGGAGCAAGGACGGCGAAGAAGACGGCGTAGCAGCAGAAGAAGTAGAAATATTTGGTGCAGAAATATTGTCATTTTGCACAATAGCAAGATACGTTTCTTCCAAACTTGCAGCGCGATCACCTAAACGCGTAATCCCATCAACAGGAATTTTAATATTTCGTTCTTGAGATAATGTTTTACTCCACGCGATAGTAATATTTAACACTCCGTGTGATTCAAAAACATCACACCACAGCACTCCATCAAGTTTTTGCAATTCTTCCTTAACACTAGGAGTTCCGCTTGATAGTTCACCGTCATACGCGTACATTGTTACGTGATCGATATGCTGCAAAGAAGCCAACTGCTGAACACTTCCCTGAGCGATAATATTACCGTGATTTATTACAGCAACAGTATCAGCTAATTTTTCAGCCTCACTCATCTCATGCGTAGTTAGCAAAATCGCTATTCCTTGATCTCGTAAAGCATGAATAATTTCACGTACTTTCCTAGCATTTTCAGGATCCAAACCAGTGGTAGGCTCATCTAAAAGCATAAGATCCGTTCTAGCGACCAGCGATCGAGCAATATGTAACCGCTGCCACATTCCCCTTGAAAAAGTTTGAACAGCATCATGAGCTTTATCAAGTAAATCGACTTGCTCAAGAGCATCGTGAATACGCTTTCCTTGCTCCCTATATGGAACAGCGGAAAGATCAGCAAAATAACGAAGATTATCTAATGCACTTAACCTTTGATAAAATCCTCGCTCACCTCCAAGAAGTAACGACACGTGCTTACGCGCTTCTCGAGGATTACTCACAGCATCAATATTGGCAATACGAACACTACCACTATCAGGAGCTAACAACGTACCAACAATTTTTACGGTAGTTGTTTTACCTGCACCATTAGGGCCAAGCAAGCAAAATATTTCACCAGAATGAATATCAAAAGATACGTTATGTAAAACTTGGCGAGTTGTTTTCTTACGACCGAATCCACGAGAATAAGATCTTGTTATATTATCAATGCGCAATATTAAGTTGCTAGTTGACTGCTTATTATTGTTATCGCGACTATTAGTCGCGTTTTCTATATTATTATTCATTATTATTGCTTCGTTCTTACGTGTTATTAAAGCTTAATTCTTACTATTATTGAATAAATTTCAACAATGAAAATTAATTAGATAAAAAAGATAACGCTTGCTTACAAGAACGATAAGAACACGCAACAACATGAAAAAAACGTGCAAAAAACCAACGCGCATGTGCAAACATAATGACAAACATCATATGCAATGCGTGTTTAATACTGCTAAAGAATATGTATCTTAAGCTGTTTTATGTGCTTTTATATGCCTTTCAAACCGTTCTTAAGATTAGCGATCATTTGGGCAGTCATAGCGCAACACCTCATAAACTTAAATGTGCTTTACGTGGAAAATTATACGAGCATTACGTCAAAAACTCAAATATAAGCACGCTTAAAACTCTAAAAGAGCTATTGCTGAGTAACAATTATCACATTAACACATAGAAAATAACATTTATGCTCTATTGAAGCATCTTACTTTGCAATTTTTAATATTCATCAAAATCAATCACCTTATCAAATACATCACAATTAGTTTGCGAGCGCAACGCAACATCCAATTCAAGTAGTTATGAAGCAGAATGCAAAGGTAAAGCCGATATGAGACGCTAAGTCTATATCTTTATTTGGTCCATTGCTATATAACTTCTATATTTCAGCAATATGCATTACATCATCTTTACACTTCTTTATCTAACTTTTCCAATCCTTCAACTAGAGTCTCTACAAATTTTTTCCTGTCTACCTGTTTGAGCACAAACACATTATCTTTGTGCTTCGGAACTTTCCTCAGATCAGCCAATGTCTGTCCTCTTGAAATCCCATTATCAGTAAACTTTTTGTCATATAACCAGGATACCAACCGTATTAATATCAGAAAGCCTCACTCCGCGAAAAATATCACGAAGTGAGGCAATCAGTCACAAGCAAAACCAGACTAAAAGTCCAGTCTTAACATGCTACTACTTGTTGCAATGACGCGAAACACCACGACGCTTACCAGCGAAAAGTGTTACACAAGCAGCAGCCAAAACAGCAGCAAACAATGGATTCTTCGTTACGTTGGCATAAGCATCGCAGGCAGAACGGTAACACTCAAGGTCATAGATACAACACACAAAACAGCACTAGACACTGCCAACACACGATGCTTCATATTTTTCTTCATATCCCTCACCTCGTGATACGCAATAGTCGTTAATTCACGTAAAATGACACATATCCCTTATTTTGCGCACTGACGAAGTTCTACCGTGAACCACACTATTTGCGTTCTCTATACTTTTCATAGTGTACTCCTATAACACTAATCAGTAAATATCCATAAACTATGCGCGAATTTGTTTGACATTACCAATTGATATGTGGGTTATAGGTCCAAAAGTGCGTAAAGCTAGGATGATTAATATTTTTGGTTTATACTCCAAGACAATTAGAAACAGAGAGTTGTTAATTTTTTTGTTCAATAATTTTATCGGTAAATGCCTTTAAAAATTCTTTAGAATTGCTCCAGCCTGCACCATTGTTTAATCCCGAGAAATCAAACCCAGATATTTCATCTAAAGCTTTACTACAAACCCATTCATACATTCCAGCCTCTTTGCTTTTATATATTATTAGGAACAATGGTTTCATTGCTTTTTTACCTAATAATATGACACTAATATATTGTTTAGAATACATTACATCGTTATACCATTGTCCTGTCAGCCAATAGAATTTATCTTTGCGCCCCTTTTCACCAATCTCATCGCATAGATTTTGTAATTGTTTAGCCACATACGTGAGAACCTTTTCATCTATGTTTTTTATTAGCAAAGTTTCATCAACACCATTTTTACTTATCTCTTTCCAGTCAACATCTTCATTATTTTCTGAATTTCCTTCATTTCTTGCAGACTTTTGATTTTCTGTTTTTACTTCTCTATTATTATTGCTAAAACTATTCTGATTCTTACAACCTGAAATAAGTGGTATAAGACAAACTACCATAGTCAAAAAAGCATAATGCTTGATATACTTCATTATTTATACCTCCTCTACAACTTAATCTCTACCTAATTGCAACTACGATTCTCATGTTCAATCTTCACTCTGTTATTCGCTATCATCTGCCCAATATTCATTCATCTCGTAGTACAAGTCATCTTTGAGTTTAATAAAACTGACGGGATGTAAATTATGGACAAAGAATGCATATATTCAGTTTACAAAATAATTGTAGCTAAAAATCATCCGATAATCTACAGGATTTTATTTCCATACATAAACAAATGTTTGACAAAATGAGTACACGCTTTAACGATAGAAGCGAGCAACGTTAAAAGGTTTGCCATTTATTAACAAATCCCAAATGCTTCAAATTCTCTAGAATTGACTTCTGAAATTCTCTTTCATTACCAAGCTCGGGAGCATGGATAAATTCTAAAACATAACTGTCCATAAACAAATTATGCGTCTCTTGTTTTACCCTTTGTATAGCAGGCAAATTATTACTATTTGAAAGCATATAACGCTCATAATAGCCACTGTCCATCTGCCTTACCAACTCTCGGTGAGTTAGATTCTCGTTAATAGCTAAGTTAATGTAGAATTCTCTTTCTTCTTTACTCTTAGATCCAGATATTATTTTCAAATGATTCGACCAGCTCAATTGTGTCAACAACGTTGACACTTTTTCATCATCCTTATCACAGCACTCATCGCTTATAAGTGAAATTTAATGATAAAATCGATAATTTATAAGTTATAACTGATAAAATAGCAAAATCGTATCTAAAATCTCAAGAAGTAAGCTTAAAGCCACAGCACGCTAAACCTTTTAACATTTAGTCCCTACAACCACATTTTTAACCAAAGCCAATCGTCGTACTAATATCCCGCCAAACGTCGGAATAAAAATCCGCCAATTCGCAAGGAAAACAATGAAACATCGCGCTTACGCTTGCAGACTAAACCTTTTAATAATAGCCATCGCGAAACATAATCTACATAAGAGCAAAATCAAGCAGATTACGCATTATCTTCCAGTAGAAAATCTGGTAAATATTTGTGTATAATACCTTCTTGCGAAAAATTCATTGTATCCATAGATAAAACGAATTTAGGATAATTATCCTTAACCAATCGATAAACACCAAATTCCCGGCTACGAGTCTCTTCGCTAGCCATCAAATAAGAGACTTGATAATACTCAGTTTCACCTTGTCTAGTAGCAATGAAATCGATTTCTTGATTATTAATACGACCAACTTGAACCTGAAAACCACGAGACAAAAGCTCAATATATACAATATTTTCTAGAATACGTTCAATTGACGCAACGTTTGAGAAGCCTACTGCTTGTCTAAAACCATGATCTGTTATATAGTATTTTTCCTCAACCGTCAATAACTTTTTTCCAACACTGTCATAGCGTGGAACTTTTTTCAGAAGATACGCCGCTTGGCAAAAATTCAAGTAATTCAAAATGGTATCAACTGAAACTTTACGATTTTCGCTAACAAAATATTTACGTAAACTATTAGCCGAAAAACTTTGTCCAATATTATCTAAACAAAAAAGTAAAATGCGATTAAATACGTCAACATCTCGGATCGAATTGTATTCAAGTATATCCTTAACAACAACGGTATTATAAATGTCGTTTAAATATCTAAAACTCGGCTCCTCTTCCCCATTAAAATAATGAAGAGGAGGCATACCACCAATTTTGATATATAGCTGAAATAATTCCTGTATGCTTAAATTCAAACTTTGATACAAATTCACGAATTCGCTAAAAGTAAAAGGAAGCACCTCAAAACTTACGTAACGCCCCGCAAGCAAGGTGGCAAGCTCGCCGGACAATAATTTTGAGTTAGAACCAGTCAAATAAATATCGCAATCATAATCAACTCTAAGCGCATTTATAACACGTTCCCAGTGAGAAACTAATTGAATTTCATCAAAGAAAAAATATATTTTACCTTCGATTTGTTGACTACGTTCCGTAATTAATCTCTGCAGATCAAAATCATTTTTCACAGATAAGTATTGAGCTGATTCTAAATTGATATAAATAATACGACTTTGAGGAACGTCTACAAGCAATTCAGATTGAATCATTTTTAACAAAGTGGACTTTCCCACTCGTCTCATACCTGTAATCACCTTCACAATAGGCTTGTCAATAAAAGGTTTGATCTTATTAAGATATTTTTTACGTAATATATATGACATATCCTCACACCTTTCGATTACAGCTTTGCTTACAATTTCGATTATAGTCGATAAATTTATTGTTTTTTATAGTTGTTTCTATTATAATCGAAACAAATTAAAAATTCACTTTTGGGCTTTATAATTAAAAAAAAAAAATAAAACATCTTTATTCAAACGTCTGCAATTCGTATGCTTTTAATACACATCCCGTGACATCAAGCAAACGTTCTAAACGTGAGATTTAGGAAACTTACGAGTATAGCTACACTTTTTTCAAGTGCACACTATGGATATTGGGTGCACTTTTTAACGATAGGAAAAGCTATCGTTAAAAAGTTTAATTTTCTAAAACCAAGCTTACCCCATGGCTGCCAATCAGCGTTCAAGCTCCTCAAAACATCATCTATCGGACAACTATCACCTTGAACCGCCTGATCATAGCCTTTAGCCATCAACGCGTTAAACGTTTTCTCATCCATATCATCTTGCGCTGGAAGAGACTTTGGAATAGTAAGCGAAAACGGAATACCGTTATTAAGAATGATTTGACGATAAAACATGTCAATAGCAGTAGCCCTAGGAATTCCAATAGTTTCCAAAATCTGCTCCGCCTGCTGCTTAATATTTTCCTGTATTCTCACATTCACCATCAGTAACGTCTCAACGAACGCAACTCACAGTACTTTTGGATTCTTAATATTCATCAAAATTAATCACTTTATCAAATACATCACAATTAGTTTGCGCGTGCAACACAACTACAAGCTTGTTATTCCTCGTTTTAGCACATCTGATAGCTCGCACGATTATTTCACGTTCACTACAACCATCAGCATCAGTTACACTTTTGAACGTCTCATCCAACATAACAACAGTTCGCTGCTGAGAACCAATACACTTTGTGAGCGACGTGAAATCTGGAGCAACAATAGCACCGTTATCATCAAATAAGTAATCTTCAATCAGCATACAATTCTGAGTATTGTTATGATCAAACCAATCTCGCAACAATACTGATTTACCAGCACCACTAGCGCCAATAATAGCAACTGAAGAAATATCACTATCAGCAATAGTTTTACTAAGATTCTGGTATGCTAATTCATTCCTCTTATACGCTTGCTGCTTACGCTCATAATTTTCCAAACTGAAAACTCGTTGAGCAGTCTGGGTTAAAACTCCTGAATCTTGCAAAGTTTCAATCACATTTTCCAAGCTTGACGACAGCATTACCACAAAATACAACACAGCACTAGCAGAAGCAAAATTCATTGATGATACTGTAAGCATATAAAGTATTGAAAATTCCAATATTAAAGAGAGACTTTGCATCATGCAATTTCTCACTGTGTAAATATTGATAAAACGACGCATACGCTGCCAATACTTATTTTCTGACGAAGCATAATAATACTTGCGCGAACTATCAAAAATAGCACCTTGTGGTAAGCTTCGCGTTGATAATAACGACGATAATGCTCCTAAGAACTTATCGCGATATTGTGCTTGTTTATCCGCAGCCGTATTAAGTAATCGAGAACCGGCATACCATATTAGACAAGATAACGGCACCATAATAATCATTATGTATACGTACTGCGGTACTGCAGCAATTGTCATAGCAAGAACTATTACTGTTTGAACAATAATAAAAATAACGTGTGCAATAGCACTTGGAATACTCATCTGTAAGTCAGAAAAATCATCCCCAAGTCTACCTAAAACATCACCTTTATTATCAATATTTGAATACTTATGCAAACGCATAATCAAACGATTATGCAGTTTTGTAAGTCTCACAATTGGCACAGCATATACAGGAAAATTAAGAGCAATAATGCCAACGACAATAAGCAAGCTTGCAAGCAATGCAGAAGACTGAAGCATATTTAAGCTGGTGTTCGTAGCAATATTCTCTACAAACATTAACTCAGCAAGAACTATGAGTACTGTTGCTATAGGCAAACAAACAATACTAGCGGAGAACAATTCGCGCACAGTTCTAATGAACTTACCACGTGATTCTGCACCTGTAGGAATTTTCGATTCCACACAATCCGCTTGCATAGTTTTATCACTACAAGTATTCTGAAAATGATTTTCTTCAACCACACTATGCGTGACTTGCTTAGAGTTGTTACCATAAAACACGCAAGGAATATACTCTGGGTTACGTGCGAATAAAACAATATGCTGAACTTGAGAACTTAGCATGGCTTGTGAAACTGTTTCTCGAAGCTCTGGATTTAACACAGAAAACACGTCATCAAGCACCAAATATTCCACGTCTTGAGCAAACGCCATAGCAAGCACCACGCGTTGACGCTCACCAACAGATAACGTTTCAGGATTATGCAAAAACCTATCCGCGACCTCACGCGACACATTAAATAAACGCAAGAAGTTTTCGTACTTCCGACGAGTATCATCGCTCGCAATATCAAACCAAGCTTCAATAAGCCCCTGCGCCATAATAGGATTACAAGGCACCAATATTTTACTACTGCTAACAATGGAATCATACGCATTCAACGCCGAGCCAGCTTCTTTAGACAAAAGAGCGAACTTATTATCAAACACAACAGAATCAGAAATATTAGTAGCATCCGAGCGAGTATTATTCATAGCATTTTGCTCTAATTGCACTAAATCCTTGTCCATTGGAAGAGCAAGCCGAATCACGCGATAATTCACAATGTTATTCTGCATGGCACCATACAAATATTTAATCGCAAAAAGAATTCCAACATTAAACAACGCATTTGGAAAAATAGTTACATGAACAAGAACAACACCAGCAAGCAGTAATGTCAACCCACCTTGCTCAACAATATTACTAAATAATTGAGGAAATATGCGCTTATAAAGCACTCTTTCTTCTGCTTTACGTGCATCTTCAATCGCTGTAATACCAACATTATAACGATACACTCTTGAAGCGTGAGGAAGTTTATCAATAATTTTACTGAGAAGATTACGACGTTTACCTTCTAAATCCACATAGTTCTTCCACAATACGCCAATCCAACGTATAAGGAACAAATTACCGACACATAAGAGAACTAATAGTAAAACCGCTACAATACTATTCTCGTGATATTGAACAACACAGATAGCAAAAAGAATAATAAACTGCAATATTGATAACACAAAATCAACACCATAAGCTATCTGACTTATCTGATTTGGATATGTTAATGCCGAAGACTGCAATGTTTCATCATCATTATTCTGAACAGATAAACGCACAAAACGATGGAAAGTAAGCTGACGAAACAAAGCTATAAGAAGCATCTCACAACGATCTTTAACAATAAAACCCAATGCTTGTAAGAAGAAAGATAACGCCAACTTAAACGCAACAAACCCTTCAAGCAGCGTCGAAGCAGAATGCAACGATCCCATCGTATAAATAAGCAGAAACATTCCAGCAAGCTGTATCAAACCAGTAATAAAAACTGATAACACCTGCGGCATAAGAACTATAAAATATACTAAAGCACCTTTTACACGTTAATGATTAGCAACGAACGAATCATAACGAGATACAACCCTATTTAACATATACCTCCAACATACATATTCATTCCAAACCCTCTAATCTACAAGTTTCATTAACTAATTCATCATCAGGGAAACGCTTCAAATCAAGTGCAAAATATTACTATTTCTTCTTATAACCTACAGCAACATTACCTGCTTTATTAATCCCTGGTACTTTAAGAACATCAGAGCCTGACTTGTCTTTTAAATCAAATTTCCCAACCAAAAATAAAGCTTTAAGCCCTGGACCAGGTAAATTGAACGATGAGTCAACTAACTTAATACGCTTATCTCCAAGAGTGACTTTAGACAAATCATAGTGAGAATCAAGAATATCGCGCGACACAAAGAGATACAACTCATCCTTATTCATATAGTTTTCTGGCATACGAAACTCTTCCCGAGACACCGCCACCGTTTCCCAATGATACGACGCAAGCTCCGCCTTCTCTTCATCGTCAGCACATCCCGCAAGAGAAAAGAGAGTACCTATCAGCAGAAGTACAACAAGACAACTTTGAAAAATGGTTTTACCAAAAATAGTTTTACTTCTCATAACACTACTAGCCTCCTTTTCGCTAACACGACTCTGTATCAAATGATCATAAAACAGATTATTAAGCAAACAAGATCTACAATTCACTCTGATTACTGTAATAGTCTTAATAAATATATTATTTTTTTTATTAATTTGTCTAGATTATCAACGCTAATCTCTTCGTTCACTATCAAACTATAATTTTCATAAACAGCAAGGTTCACGAAACAGAAGAACCAGAAGGATCAATATCATCATGCTCGTTTAATGCTTCCAACAATATTCCCTCATAAACGAAGCAATTACCTGCAAATCTTCACCTTCATAATATTCAACAAACAACTTCTTAAACTCAGGAACCCTATTTTCTTGAATAACCAACAAGCCATTACCATGAGAAATCAAATAATGCAGGGAACTTTTTTACAATTATTGCGACGATTTGTTCCCCAAAACATAAGCAACTAAATCAATAGGCATTCGAGTAAGAAACAGCCAAAACACGTTCAAAAACTACGAGAACCCAGCCTAAAGCCGCCACACGCTAAACCTTTTAACGATAGACCTCGCTAAGCCCTGCTACACAAGGGCAAAAATGCACCCACCTAATCCACACGTGACATCAATACGACACACTCCACGTACGTAGAGTCTTTTGCTCAAAAGAGAAGAAAACAGTCTTATAAAATCTTATGCGGCTACTGCGGTTCTTCTCCGTGGATGCCACTTGATAACGAGAACAATATTGGTAAGCACAATGCCAACAACTACGCTCACCCATACCAAACTCGGTGTAAGAAGCCAAGCGAGAACACCAAAAATCAGCAGTCGAAGCAGTACAACAATAACTAAGAAAGGCCAACTTTTTGTTAGGCATTTCGGTTGATCATCCTTCAATGCGCCCATCAGAACCATAATCGCAGCCGCCGCGCAAGAAAATAGCATATTGCCCAAGAATATGACGAGTAGCGTTCGCCAGCCAGCGATACTACCCAGCATCCACCATTGCAGCATCAATGCAAGCAAAAATGTGACAACAGCATATACTGCTTCCATCAGCATATTCGCAACGATTAACGAGGAAAATGTTAAAGACACATCTCTAGGAGTGCCTGTTTTACCTGCGCTCGCATGCTGTAATGCAATCATATTTCTCGCCTCGGCGCGCTTTACGCGCTCTTCTTCAAGCATTTGAACGCCAAGCTCAACCGATTTCTTTGAAGCTTCCTGTAATTGCGCATCCGTCATACATGGCTGCCAAGGCTTTTCAAAAACAAACAGCAACACACTAGTAACCGCTGCACCAATAATAATGCTTAGCAACGTAGTATTGGAAACAAGCAATAAAGCAATACCAGAAGTCACCAGAAGCCTGAGCACAAAATCGATAATTCCTATGAGTAAATCGCCAGATCCGTCATCTGGTCTACGATGCCTATCCCACTGCAGATACGCTGTACTTAGCAGCGAAAACACCACAACACTCAACGCGAGTATGACCACAGTTTCCCAACCTAGTACGCTGTGCCCTACGAACTGCTGTACAAGCAGCGAAATAATAAGCGTGCAAACGCTAGCAACAGTTTCTGTAATCACATGACCCCAAAAAGCATGCTTGAAAAGCACTGGCCTTACATTCGTCTCACTCATCATCTTTCTCCAGAAAATGCAATCACGGAATATCGTGCTTTGATTATACAAAATGTCTAAAAATTGTCCTAAGCCACGATTGAGTAGTCAGTACAGATAAAATTTAATATTTTTCCTATATATTAATCCAATACCTTCTTGTTGTAACGTTTCCTCTTGATAAGCTATTTTTCACTTTGTTTTCTAAAATTCCACCATTATTTTCTATAACTCGTATGGATCCAATATTGTCATCATCACACGTAATCAGAATTTTATGTAGATTCAAAGTCTCTTTACAATATGTAAGTGCCATAGAAAGCATTTTTGTTCCATAGCCCTTCATACATTCAGACTGTCTAATCTCGTACCCTATGTGACCACCATAGTTAATTAAAAAAGAATTTAATTCATGCCTAATATTAATTTCACCAATAAATTTTTCATTATCTATCAGCCAAAATGTAGTAGCTTTAACATAATTTTCAGGCAAATTTATACCATGTTCAATATTATAAGAACTCTCTATAATTGTCTCAGGGTGTATAAAACGTCTTTCTGCATTCGGCCTAAAAATTTCGTCTTCTTCATTTGCTTCTATATAACCTTGGATATATTTACTATCTGGTCTAATTAATTTCATAAGTTCCTCTTATTCTCAATATGCAATTCTAATAAGAATACAATTCTATTAAAATTAGAATCAATAATAGTCTGTTTAGCTTTAATAGTATTACTATTAAAAAAAAACCATACATACAAACTTTATTAAAGAAAAATTTTTTATTTTTCAAGTGCACACTATGGATATTGGGTGCACTTTTTACGATAGAAAAAGGTAATCGTTAAAAGGTTTAAAATTGGCTTAATAGCTTGAGTTTGAATCCGAAGATACAACAACGGAAAGCTATAATCTGAATAGTGATTAAACTTTTGCTTTCATTCGCTTGCATATGCTTGCAAGAATTTTGTAAAATAAGGTCAGAAAGGAAGCCAACACAATGACAAACACGAACGCTGTATATGCAAGAATCGATACAAATCTTAAAGAAAACGCCGAAAACATATTGAACCAACTTGGAATAACACCATCTTCAGCAATCCAAATGCTTTACAGCCAAATCGTTTTACAAAAAGGCATGCCATTTGAACTCCGCTTGCCAGTTAATACGCCTACTGCTTTAGGCAGCTTAACAAGAGATGAGTTGGATAAAGAATTACAAAAAGGCATCGACTCTATTTCAACTGGCAAATCTTATAGTGCAGATGAAGTAGACCAATTCTTCGCTAAGGAATACGTCGTATGAGCACAACCTATAGCGTCATTTATTCTCCGCAAGCGTTCCTGGATCTCACTGGGCTATACGAATACATTCGCTTTAATTTACAAGTTCCTAAAACGGCTGAAAAACAAGTCAACCGCATTAAGCATGCTATACGTTCTCTTAACACTATGCCTATGCGCTATCAGCTTGTAGAGTGGGAGCCGTGGTGTTCTAAAGGAATACGTAGAGTTCCAGTCGACAACTACACTGTTTTCTACCAAGTAGACGAAAACCAAATGACTGTAACAGTTATTCGCATATTCTACTCAGGCAGAAATACAGAAAACATTGTTAACGACACAAACAACTAATGCGCGATTTGGACTAAAAAGTAACGAATGAAATAGCGTAATTTCGAACGTTATAAAACGCACCCACCTAATCAGCCTTTGACATCAATACTATAAGTCTCAACGTGGATTTAGAGAACTCCTAGTATGGCTACACTCTTTTCAAGTGCACACTATGTATAGTGGGTGCACTTTTTAACGATAGAAAAATATTGCAAAAAGGTTTAAGACCTGCTTAATAACACGTTTACATTACAATTGTTCCAGTTGCCTAGCCTAGTAACTTCTAACGTAAATAACCGCGAGTATTTGAATTTCTTTTCTATTCTCATCAACCAAAAAGTAAATGTAATAATTTTTTACGCGTATTTTTCTAAAACCAAGATTACCCCACGGTTGCCAATCATCGTTCAAGCTCTTAAAAAACATCATCTATCGGATAACTATCACTTTGAGCCGCCTGATCATAGCCTTTATCCATCAACGCGTTAAACGTTTTCTCACAACATGAAACAATATATGACTTACAACAAATATATTTTTTCTTTATCAACACATATTTGCTAAGTACGATTGTAAATTTGAGTTATATCCTCCATTTTTTCAACAAACACTTTTGTTTCCGGATCACGCAAAACAGCAAACTCCTTTACTGCTTTTGCTCCCATTGCATTAGCATTTTCATGTAATCCGTTTCCTTTATCTTGTAAAAACTCATCAACAGAACCATCTTTAACTAAAGGAATACCACCAATTAGCTTACCAACAGCAGTACCAGCAGTACCTATAGCTTTCACAACGTTGACTTCCACTTCCGAATTACCAAGTTTTTCTAAATATAAAGAGCTTTTTTCAAATTTCTCACAGTAGTCATCAGACAATTTCTTTATCTCATTTTCTGCATTACTAATGTACTCTTCCGAAAAATTACCACTTAACATTATTTCCATCAAAGATGATAGAGAGAAAATATACAACGACAATCTGTAATACTTAAACTTTTTCCCTAAATCAGACAACGTCGAATTTACGTTACTTTTAGACACAATAAACTTCTTTAACAGAAGAATATCAGTAATCTTTTTCTGATAAGCAATAATGTTCTTTCTAGCACGATTCTTAATATCGATAACAAGCTTATGATTATTCGTAACAGAAATTTCATTATCCCAACTGCACTTATAAGTAGAAGCAATCCCCATCAATGACTCAACATCTGCCTCAATCTGTGACTCATTCTCAACTTCCATAAAGGTAAGTATCTTTTCCTGCGTCTCTTTAATCTTTTTCATATCTTTTTCAATAGAATAAATAGCCACAGCCATCATTAAAAGAGCAGGATTAAACGGAAGTGCTGTTTTCATAGAACCTTGCAAAGACTCCATCTTTGAAATCTGCATCATTCTAGAACCACCGTCAGCTTTTCTTAAAGATCCCCATAGATTCCCATTTTTTGCGTATTTTAGAGTATCACCTGCAGCTTTATTAGCAATCTTATAAAGACCATCCGTAGGAATTGTTATTGTTTGAGTAACCGTATTACATGCAGGAATTAATGACGATAAACCAGATCCAAAATTCAATAATTCAGATACGGGAACACTTAATACTTTATTGTTGTTCTTAGTAAAATCTTTAACATCCACAAGAAGTTTTTCAGTAAAATCTACTAACGCATTTTCACTGTTACTTGCCGAAAGCTCACTACTGTTACCCATAAGAACAATACTATCTGAAATAGTATCTGAAAGAAAATTATACTTCTATTTTTTCTTACTCTCTTGAATACTATGAAACTTTGCAAACAATATTATCGAAATTAAATCCAATGGAAAGCAAACTTGACATTTACTTTCGAAACGATTATCTTATATGTAAAGCTAGCTTTCCATTAGAAAGGAGAATGTAATGTGAAAAATAGACTTGAACAAATTAGAAAAGAAAAAGGCATAACCCAGGAAGAACTTGCTGACGCACTCGAAGTATCAAGACAAACAGTCGGTTCTTTGGAAAATGGGAGATATAACCCGTCAATCATATTGGCATACAAAATTGCTAAGTACTTTAATTTAACAATCGAAGAAATATTTATTTACGAGGAGGATAAAAAATGAAAAAACAAAAAACCCAGAATTTTTGGTACATAGGTTATGTAATAGGTATTTGCGGATTAATTCTTGCACTGACTCTTAAACTGAATGAATCCGTCGAAATTGTATTGTCAGTTGTTTTTGTTGTGATTATCTCACTTTCACACGTAAAAATCATGCACTATAAGATGATGAAAAAAGACCACACCTACAAAATAAATATGAACGATGAAAGAAACGAGAAAATCAAAGATAAAGTAAATGCAACAATGGCATTCATACTAATGCACCTAATGGGAATAATTGCCATAATTGCATTTATCACAAAAGCATATTTGCCAGCTGCTCTTTTAGCTATTTCGATCGCCTTTTCTCCATTAATCATGTTTTTTATCAACAAATATTATGAGAAAAAATATTAAAACCAGACCCACCCACCCATTTACTACTTATTACGAAGCAAACCAACTTTCATAAATTCCTTATCTCCAATACGGAACTTTTTACTATTAAACGCCACTCCCATAATTCTGCTAATAATATACTCATCAGTTATAAGCACGAAATACTGCTTATCTTTTTTATCCACCAAATAATACTGATCAGCCCCAAGAGTGGCAACAGCTTTACTGAAATCATATATGCCAAACAATGGCAATCCTCCAAGGAGAGTAGAAAACCATCCAACAAAATTATCCACCATTTTCTCAGATGAACTGTTATAAGTCTTAACAACAGTTAGCATATTGATTTCTGAGTCAGGATATTCATCTAGGACAATCTGCTCTTTAACTTTCGACTTCTTAAAACTGCTCAACCTACCGTCGAAACCATATTTATTGAGATTAATAGGCTTCTTAGTAATAGAAAAATCAACACTATTGTTCTCATCCAAAAGATAATCAACACTCACGCTTAGAGCATACGCAATAAATTTCAGATTCTCGATATCTGGCAAACCCCGATTCGTTTCCCATTTTGCTACAGCAGCACGAGATACCATCAATAATTCCGAAAGCTCCTCCTGCGTCAACCCAGCTTCCAGACGAGCCTTTCTAATTTTTTCCCCCAAAGATATAACACTACTCATGACACAACTCCTTTCAAATCACTTATTACACATCATGAAATTACTTGACGGAAACCAAAATAGTATTGAAACATTTGATTTATATACCGCCTAATTACAAACTAACAAATAATTTACAACGGAAAAAGAAACAAGGTGAAACACTATAGTTACCAACTGTAACAGAATAAGAAATCAAATAATGTAGGGAACTTTTTTACAATTTTTACACCGATTTGTTCCCTAAAACATAAGCAACTAGAGCACACAAACACTCGACAGCAGAATAGCAAAATCACATCTAGAATCTCGAGAAGTAAGCTTAAATCCACCGCACGCTAAACCTTTTAACATTTAGTCCTACAACCACATTTCTAAACAAAGCCAATCGTCGCACTAATATCCCGCCAAACATCGGAACAAAATCCAGACAATCGTCGGAATGAAAACCCGCCAATTCGCAAGGAAAACAATGAAACATCGCGCTTGCTCTTGCTTATTAAACCCTTTAATAATAGCCATCGCAAAACATAATCTACATAAGAGCAAAATCAAGTACCTTACGCATTCTCTTCCAATAGAAAATCCGGTAAATATTTGTATATAATCCCTTCTTGCGAAAAATTCATTGTGTCCATCGATAAAACGAATTTGGGATAATTATCCTTAACCAATCAATAAACGCCAAATTCCCTACTACGAGCATCTTCGCTAGCCATCAAATAAGCAACTTGATAACTTGGAGGAATAAGTCTTATCGAGAACAGAAGTAAGCTGGGTGTGGCTATCTAAAAAAATGTCCGCACCCCGACGGTAAAGCCTATATGTGCGACATTTTTAATCATACTTTCACCCTTGGGGGTAATATTAAGCGCAAGCATACCATATTTCGTTCGGATAGCACCTGTTATTCGCCACAAAATCGACGCTGAAAGTCACTTATTTCTTTCCGAGCCTCCACGCTTTGAGCACTACTTCTATTACTCCGTAAGTCAATGCGGACAACGGCCAAACAATCCAACTTTTTCCCCAATCGGACGTGATGAAACTGTAGACTAAATAAATGCAGACAATTATAAGCCAGTAAGCTTGGAGCAATAACCTAATCTTTGCAGGATAGACAATCTTTTTCTTCGGTTGCAGCAAACGGTAATAGGACGAGCGGATAATATTCGCCTGTACAAATAAATAAACAGCTGCTGCCACTAGGGCAATAGCGATAACTACAAAAAAGTCGGATGAAAGTTGATAAAATTCCGGCACTATATCCGAAATTATAAGAAAAATAAAGGCAACCATACATAAAACGACACCGCTGACCGTCCGCAGCACATACGACGGCATGAACCGTTCCAAGCGTTCTTTGAGCACACTGTCAACTCCGTAAGCCGTTTCAAAGTCCTCTTTTTCCAAATATTGATAACGCTTTTCGTGGAAACTCTGAATAATAAAAATAACTACAGCTACGGTAACAATCGCAACGCTGAATGCTAAGCCAATAGTTTTACCGACTTGCGCATTTACTGTGGTAGAAAGCAAAAGATTACTGCCGATCAACGGGATTGCCGCCAGAATACAAAGAAGAACGCCTAGAGCAACATAGGCGGCAAATGATATTCTGTGAGCAATATAAGCGGAGGCTTCTTCCAGCTCAATTACACGCATGCGGACGCCGGCTTCTTCCTGGCAGGCATTTTCATTTGCGTTGACGTTCTTCCCCATAACATCAATTTCATCTTTTACAAGAAGATCTGTACTAACACCAAACAAACGGCTCAATGCAATTATCCGTTCCATATCCGGGATACTTTGTGCACCTTCCCATTTGGAAACAGCTTGGCGACTGACGCCCAATTTGTCCGCCAATTCTTCCTGCGACCAACCGTTTTGTTTACGCAGTTCCAATATTTTATCTGCTAAAATCATAAAAACATCTCCATTTCAAACTCGAATTCATCATGATCGTGGTGAAATTATAGCTGAAACAGCAGTTGCGTAGTAGCAAGTGCGATTGGCAATTTCCGTTGAAAGCGCAATTTCTGCCGACAAATGAGCGCAACCGACCGCCAATTCGTTTTCTCTCATGTTCGCACCGCGCTTTCCAATCATCTTCACTAACGCAAGCAAGCGCATCCGTTACAGACTGCAAATCTTCACCTTCATAATATCCAACAAGCAACTTCTTAAACTCAGGAACCTTATTTTCTTGAATAACCAACAAGCCATTACCATGAGAAATCAAATAATGCAGGGAACTTTTTTACAATTTTTACACCGATTTGTTCCCTAAAACATAAGCAACTAGAGCACACAAATATGGATTCTACTATCTGACAATCACTATCTGACAATCACTATCTGGCAATCTTCAGATACTCTTCGATTCTGGCATCCAACGATTCTGCCTACTACCAATCTGCCCTACTGCTCTCTGCAATCAGTCCAGTGCTATATTCATAAGTATAAGTGTTCTGCATATGAGCATCACTCGACGACCAGCTTCCATTTGAAGATTTTGAAGCCTTAAACAGAATATAAAGACCACATTTTCCATCCTGAGAGTCCCTGTTATACTGCAGATAAGTAATGTCCGAACGGCTTTCACTCAGAACAAAGTACATATCCCCCTTGGCGGTATAGTTCTCCTTGAACGCAAAGCCTTTCGCCGCAAAATACTTATCAAATATCTTAAGCGCTGCATTTCTTTCCTTCTTTGATTCTAAATCACGCTCAGCGGCATCATGCAAATCGTAATTTTTATCTGGCTCTTCAACCTTTAATCTTGTATCTTTTAATCTTGTATCTTTCCTGTTATTGCGATCGATTCTGCGATACCACTCAGATTCACTTATTTTTGGATCAGTATCACTTGAATCTGTCATTGGTCGAAGATACTTAAGGAAAAACGGACCTTCAGACCGATAAAGATAATACTCAAAAGGAGCATACATATCATCCACGTGCTCTGTGTATGTACCATTATCATTTTGTTTCACAGAATATCTTCCAACAATAAATAAAACGTCAAAAAATCCAAGACCTAAGATAATCAATACGCAAAGTAGAACAGATAGATAACGAAGTACAATTCTTATACCTATTTTCCGTATACGCGAAATAAGATAGAGATTATAGAAAACACATTCAAGAGCAATCGTAATCATCCAAACAACTGGCATTGCCGCGCATATAACATATACCCAAGTCTGCAAAAGCCACCGATTTGGAAGATGCAACGCAGTTATTTCAAAAAATGCAGTTAGAATACCACTTAACACAAAAAAGCAACAAAGAACCAGTGAGAGTCTACCCTTCCCCTGTTGATTATCATAGCTAAGAAAAGATTTGTTACGCTCTACATTTGCACTCCTAAAACGACTATGTATATTGCGCTGCCCAATAACACAAATAACCCAAATAAGAGACACTACAACAAGAAGAAGAATTGCAAAACAATAGGTGATCCATCCAAAAAGCTGTAGCTTATTGGACGCCATAAAAACAGTTCCAATAATCATTAAGATGGAAAAGATTTCCGCACTCAGTTGTAAAACCTTATACTTGGACAATTCCTTATTTGCACTGTTAAGGTTCTCACATATTTGCTCATGTGATTCACAATATAGTGGATTTTTCTCATCTGTGGGAGTATGTTCCTGCTTTTCCTTCTCTTTCATCGATGAATCTGACATTTTTCTATCCCTATCATCGTTCAAGCTCTTCAAAAACATCATCTATCGGATAACTATCACCGCGAGCCGCCTGATCATAGCCTTTAGTCATCAAAGCATTAAACGTTTTCTCATCCATATCATCTTGTGCTGGAAGCGACTTCGGAATAGTAAGAGAAAACAGAATACCCTTATTAAGAATGATTTGACGATAAAACATGTCAATAGCAGTAGCCATAGGAACTCCAATCGTTTCCAAAATCTGCTCAGCCTGCTGCTTAATATTTTCCTGTATTCTCACATTCACATTCGCACTTTTAGTAACTGCCATATCAACCAATCTCCATACACACACCATAAATACTGTATCGCATATTGCAACACATTTGCACGAATGGGATTTTTTGACTGTCATACACGATTTTTATGTTCGCATTACTGCATCAGATAGTACGATCAAGCGCCGTGATGGTGGGAAGCCCCGCTTATTTTCTCGTTTGAGTTTGAACATAAAAATAGCAGATAAAGGGAAGGAAATGAATTTACACCAAAGTGAGGGTTTGACCGATTCTTATCATCTTATCTCCTTTACTTTCTGTAACATATTTAATGGAACTAACATTTTGTCGTGTATATATTAGTGAGAAGCATTTGAAATACTTTCTTAGCTTCTTAGTGAATTTTCCCTATTTATTGATAGCAAAACATAGGGAAATTAGGCAAGAAAAAAGACGATAGATTTTTTCTTTTTTCTATCGTCTTACACATTTAGTATTCAATTTTTCAGTTCAACAAACTAGAATTGACTTATTCGAAAATTTTAATAAATCTCTTTTGCGTCTTATCACATACATATCCTATATTTTCATAGAATTTATGTGCTTCTGTTCTTGCTTCTGCTGAGTTTAACCTGATAAACTTAAGTAATTTTTGTCGAGAATCCATTTCTAAATGATTCATCAATTTTTTTCCAATGCCTCTTCCTTGAAACTCTGGTAAGACAGCTAATCCTAGAATATTTAATCCACAATCTGAATAAAGACTCTCATACATTTCAGCATGTACAAATCCAACAACTTTATGTAAATCCTCATCCTCATAAACATAAATCACATGATGCTTTTTATCAGCTGATAGTTTTGTGATTTGATTCTCTACTAACTCTGTAGAAACAGTATATCTTAAAGAAATATCACATATTTCTCGTATAGATTGAGCATCTTCTTTTTTTATTTTTCTAATCATTTCATTACCTTCACAACTTCAAATTTATCTAGCTCTATTATTTCAGATATACCCTCGACCATATAGTTATAACAGTAAATCTTACAATCTTGTAATTACCGTATTTCTATTAAGCTTAACCTTGCCTTTTCTCTTTATATATTCTTCAATATCAAACACATTCTTCTTGTCATAATCTTCTAAGAAATAATGTTTATGTAACTATCTCTTGCCATAATAGCGGGATTCATTAATATCTTTCATCTGAAATTATATGCTCTATTCCACTATGCTCCGATTTAAGATATTCTTTCATAAATGTCGGGTAAGCCTTAAACTTATCAAGCTCATCTATAGGTAACCAATGCATTGTCTCTTTAGCACCTGACTCTGTAGTGCTTTGGCTCGTAAAATCTCTTTTGCCCATGGGCTTCATCATGTAGTAGAGTGTAAGCTCATGGAAGTCTACTCCATCTAAGCCGGAGCTACCGATGAATAAGTTCTCGTGTATGACGGCAAGGTGATCTACTTCATAATTAAGACCTGTCTCTTCAAATACTTCTCTCTTAACGGCTTCTTCTGATGTCTCGCCCATGTGAACCGCTCCGCCAACTGAGTAGAAATAGTCGTCCTCATCATTTCTTGCGAATAGCACACAACCTTCTTCGACTATGATGGCTGCTGCTCTATATCTAAATGCTTTTTTATCGTTAATAAATCCGCAATTATGTTCCATAGTTTACTCCTTTATTTTTTATCTAATGACTGTGACTTATGGTTCAAATGCAAACAAGTTCCCAATCTGAATTGAAAATCCAAGTGATTGATACATTTATATATCACATTGTTCACAAGCAACAGTCATTGAACTTATTGCACTTAACCCTAGAGCGTTGATATCTTCCCTCAAACAGCCAAAATACGTTCAAAAACCGCAAGAGCCCAGCTTAAATCCGCCACGCATTAAACCTTTTAACGATAAGCCCTCGCTAAACCCTGCTATACAAGGGCAAATTTGCACCCACCTAATCAGCCCTTGACATCAATACGACAGTCTCACATGTTTCAAGACTACCCTGATGATAACCATGCATCAAAAAAGAGCCTTAACGTTCGTTGCAGGAAAGAAGCTGACAAGGGGAATGTCGTATGATGATAAAAGTCTAAGGCACTACAAACTGGGATTTGGATTTTACTTAAAATTGTATTATTTTATTAGCGATATCTTCTACAAATCGCTTATCGTGTTCCACAAATATGAGTGTAGGCTTTGCTTCTTTTATAATTTCCTCAATCTGTATTCTTGATATTACATCTATATAATTCAGTGGTTCGTCCCAAACAAATATATGAGCTGGCTTTGAGAAACTTACAGCAATTAAAACTTTCTTTTTTTGTCCATCACTATAATTCTTCATATCCATTTCAAATAATTCTCTTGAAAAATCTAATTTTCTTAGAATTGTTTTACACAATGTTTCATCAACATCTTGCTTGTGAATATATTCATTTAGGCTACCTGTTAAATTAGATGTGTCTTGAGGAATATACGAGATTTTTAAATTACCTGCTAATTTTATCTCACCTGTATACTCGTGATTTATACCTAATAAAATTTTAATCAAGGTTGATTTTCCGCTACCATTACCCCCATATATAGCCACTATGTCGCCTTGCTTTATCTCGAAACTTACATTATTTAGGATCTGTCTCTCTCCATAGCATGATGATAAATTGCTAACCGATATTAGAGGATTTTTATGATGATGTAATGGATGCAATAATAGACTTTCCTTTGTTTCGATATCTTTTAGTAAACTCTGTTTTTCTTCTATTGCCTTGTTTTGTCTATTCTCCAAATTCTTAGATTTTTTCATCATCTTGGCTGATTGATGACCTATATGTCCTTTGTCTGGTTTTACACCTGATACTTTTACACCATTTTTAGTATTTTCAATTTTATCAGACCAAATTTGACTTTGTCTTGCAGACTCTTTTAATCGTTTAATATCTTTTCTTAATCTCTCATTTTGACTAATTTCAAATTGGTCTTTCATCACTTTGTTTTCATACCATGATGTAAAATTTCCCGATTGGACATCAATAGAATTCCTGTTAATAGAAATAACATGATTGATACAACCATCTAAAAAATCTCTATCATGAGATATAAGCAAAAATCCTTTTTTACTTTTCAGATATTCACTTACAATTTTTCTTCCGTCCATATCTAAATGGTTTGTTGGTTCATCAATAAGTAAAAAGCCATCTTCTCTTGTAAACAAAATAGCTAAAAGGATTTTTGTTTGTTCCCCTTTAGAAAGCGTTTCAAACTCTCTGTAAACAAGGTTCTCATCTACATTTAGCAAACTGAGTTCTCTAAATAACTTCCATTCTTCATCATCTGATATTAGTTCTTTATATAACTCAATTCCTAATTTTGAAGTATCGCTTATATTTGGTGGAAATTTAATAAATTCAACATTCTTGCTTATTTTACCTTGATAAGTTTCTTGATTTAAAAGTAACTTAAATAGAGTTGATTTACCGATTCCATTTCTTCCTATCAATCCCGTTTTCCAGTTTGTATCAAAGGAAAACGATACATTTTTAAATATGGGTTTTACATATCCATAATATGAGAAAGTGAGGTTTTCAATTTTAATTACTGACATAAAACGCCTCCCTAAATTATCATTTACCGCCCGGGTGCAAAGTGTGTGCACCTTTTAACGTTTAGTTTTTCATGTATTACTACGGTTATCACTGCTTTGCTTTTCAGTCATTTCAATTCTCGATTAGGTAATTTTCCAGTTCTCAAAGCGACAGTAACAAACTCAACCTCTTGCAAGCACTTCTCGCAAAGTTCATAACCTTCATTGAAGTTCACTCTTGACCTAAATGTGCTAGCAATGAATTCGCATGGTGAGGTGATCCTTTCAACTACACCGCACCGTTCGCACTCAGCATACACATTCCCATCCTTAATCGGAATAAACATTCCATGATCTTTCTCATTTCCCATGACGCTAACATCTTCGAAATCATCAAATTTTACATAGAGCATATACGGCTTCCTCCTTTATCGGTATGTCTATATACGCTCTAATTCCAACTTATATCAAGTTTTATTGCTTCTTTTTTGATCTATATGTCTGCTACTTCGCAATAGCTTTCCCATTAAGACAGTGCACCATGTAATGCGCAAATCCATCGTTTTTACAATTTACCTTCTTCTTATCTGAAACCTCGGTGACACCATTCTCACAATCTACTTCAAGGCTTGCATCCTTGGTGATTGTTCCTTCTAAAATACTCATGCCATTTAACGTATCAAGCGTACAAACATGAGTTACTTCTACGTTTGTTGCTGAAGCCAACCCATTATAACATTTAAGAAAGACATCATCCGCCTTCAAATTAACAACTTCTACCTTGCCATTGTTCACTTCTACATAAAGCTTACCAATCTCAATATCCGTGATGAGCACTTGATTAGAATCAGATTCAACCTCACAAACTTCCACATCATGTGGCAAACTCACAACAATTTCAGGCATACCCTGAGTAAGCCACCTCACCCAATTCGAAGCTGAGACTTTTTTAGTTTGAATAAGCCTTATAACATTTTGCGCTTCCTCAACCCTCAATATATCTTGTTCACAGTTAACAAAGCTCACACCAAAGGTATCAGCACGTTTCACCGTTAAACGAACATCTTTCGTCTCTGCGATAAACTTCTTATTATCCATTCCTTAAGCACCTCCTCGTGCACATACTAATAATCAGGTTTCATTTTACCTTTTGAGCTATATTTTCCCACTTCACAGGGTGGGTGCAAAGTGTGTGCACCTTTTAACGTTAACATCCTGTGCACTCAACCCTAGAGCGTCGACATCTTCCCTCAAACAGCCAAACTGCACTCAAAAATCACGAGAACCCAGCTTAAAGCCGCCGCACATTAAACCTTTTAACGATAGCCCTCGCTAAGCCTTGCTACATAAGGGCAAAAATGCACCCACCTATTAAGCCCTTGACATCAATACGACACTCTCGACGTGGATTGAGTGAACGGGTAGTATATCTACACTTTTTTGAGTGCACACTATTGATAGTGGGTGCACTTTTTAACGATAGGGAAAGCTATCGTTAAAAGGTTTAAGATTGGCTTGATAACTTGATTATTAAGCATAAAAAACAGCCTAGAGAGGATTACCCCTAGGCTGACTTTTGTAACATTTCAAACGCTCACATTCTTTTGGCTTTTACGATGCCCTTTCAATATTCACACTAATCTCTGATTTAAAAGTTACGCTGAACCTGTCTTCGTAAACTTTTATTTTCTTGATGTACTTTCTTACCAGCTTCTCGTCATATTCACTAATATCGTGACGCTCACTTTTCAGAAAATCTTCCATTTCTCTGATTCGTCTTTTAGCATCTTCTTGACCTGCTTTTTCTATAAGAAGCTGCTGTTTCTTACCTTTAAGCTCATCAATCTCATCAGCAGTTTTCGTGTAGTCTTTTTTAGCTTTAAGCAAGGTTAGCAGTATCGCTTGTTTATCTGCAATTCTTTTATTAACCGTTTCAAGCTCGTTTAAGTTGTTGCCCGCGATAATTTCTCTAATATTATTCTTCAACGTATCCAATACTTCATCCGATATACTAAACACCTTGTTTATGGCTTTCACTATGGCAGACTGCAGTTCGTTCTCTTGTACTGTAGAAGCATCACAAGCACTAGGACCATTTTCCACTCTGGTGCAACAACGCCAAACAACAGAATGCACTCCTCGGTTGTTCCAAGCAATTCTTCTGTAAACATCCCCGCATTTAGCACAAACACACAGGCTGGATAGAGCGTACTTACTGGAATAAACTCTCCTTTTTTTGTTCTCCTCACCGCTAAACATGTTGGCTCGTCTTAACATTTCTTCTTGAACTTTAAAGAAAATATCTCTTGGAATAATAGGCGTGTGACTATCTTTTACATAATACTGTGGTTCTGTTCCATCATTTTTTATACGAACATGGTTAATAAAATCTGTCGTGATGGTTTTTTGTAAAAGAGCATCACCAATATATTTTTCGTTTTGCAAGATGCCTTTAATATTAGATAAATTCCATTTTAAATGCCCGGCACCGTTTTTAATACCGTCTTTTTCAAGACCCTCCGCTATATCTCTAAGACTTGCTCCTTCTAAATATTCTCTATAAATTCTTCTTACGACTTTTGCTTCCTGTTCAAGAATTACAAGATTCCCCTCATCGTCTTTTGTGTATCCTAAAAACCAGTTATGGTTGATTTGCACTTTGCCTTCCTGGTAGCGAAACTTAAGTCCAAGCTTCACATTCTGAGAAAGCGACGCGGATTCCTGTTGAGCTAAAGAAGCCATGATAGTAAGCAATAGTTCTCCGCTTGCTTCCATGGTGTTGATGTTTTCTTTTTCAAAAATGATCGGAATGTTTTTGTCTTTCAACTGTCTAACAAACTTTAAACAGTCTATAGTGTTTCTCGCAAAACGGCTAATCGACTTAGTGATAACCATGTCTACTTTGCCACTCATGCAATCGTGGATCATGTCATTGAAACCGACACGTTTTTTCGTGCTAGTTCCTGAAATACCGTCATCAGCGTAAATGCCAGCAAACTCCCAGAGAGGATTTCTTGAAATATAATCCGTATAATGCTGAACTTGCGTGTCATAACTTGTTGCCTGTTCTTCACTGTCAGTACTGACACGACAATACGCTACTACTCTTAACCTCGGCTTATCTTCATGCTTATCTACCGTATTCCCCGCTATTTTTCTTGGTGGAATAATTATAACGTTGGCACTCATTTTACACCTCCTTGATTTGACTGTAAGCGTATGCTGCTTGCCGATAAGGATCATCGTATTTCTTTTCTACCTTTTCTAACTGGTAGCTTGTAATAAGCCGAATTTCCTTTATTGGCTTAGGCTCTTTATAACGATGATTCCTGATAGCATTCTCATGCCTTATTTGTTGCACTTGTCTAAACATATCCTCATCGATAATCTGAGGATAAAACTCTGTTCCTAAATACAATTTCTTGCTAAGAATTTTGCCCGTGACTGGCCAATCCCTTTTTATACCTGATTTTTTAGCAGCTTGAGAAATATTTTTAAATTCAAGATAGAAACAAAAAAACTCTCTTACTTCTTGAGCTTTTACTTCATCTATAACCGCTTTACCGTCTACTATTCTGTAACCATATGGGATGCGTGCCATGTTTCTTTCACCTCTTCTTCTAATTCCAATCCACATTTCAAAATAAAAAGAAATCTTGTTCTGCTTTTAACTACGACATCGTCTACAAAATCCAGAAAATCCTCATCCTTAAACTCACTAAATACTTCTGTGACACTTACGAACCGTTGAAGTTTTTGCACCTCGTTTAAGTGCGTTAAGTTACCGTTTAAACTGTTGGAAAGCTTAAGTTTTTCCTTAAGACAAGTATCCATTTCCGTTTTAAGCTGATTACTTTCCAGATAGTAGGAATCCATCTCAATGTATCCACCGGCTAAAAGCTTACTGAGTACTTGCTCTTGTTCTTGCAGCTTAAGCTTTTTTTCTTCGAGTTCGATAACCTTGTTCAAACCGTCTTTATTATTCACACCTCTCAAACTTTCTACGAGAGGAGTCAACATTTGAACGTATCCTGCTTTTAACTTGTTTAACATTTGCAGGAAGGAAATTTTAAGATAACTTTCCATAACAGACTTTTGTGAACAAGCATGAATATCTTCAAGATGCGTTATACAAACCCATATGCCATACGCCTTATTATGTTGATAAATTATTCGTCTTTTACACTTGCTTCCACACACACCACAACGAATTTTAGCTGAAAACGCATAAAGCTTATTGTACTTACCACTACCACATACTATGTTATTTTCACTTCTTCTCCACGCGATAATCTCTTTTACAAGATTAAAAGTTTCATGACTGATGATAGCCTCGTGATGGTTTTCAATAACATACTGTTTTTTCTCGCCACAGTTTTTATGACGGTTAAAATTATCGTCTGTAAATGTCTTTTGAAAAATCACATCCCCTGTGTATGTTTTATTGTTCAAAATAGCATTCACGGTACTTGAAGTCCAACTTCCGCCCTTTTTAGTTGGAATCTTTTTATCGGTCAATACTCGTGCTATTGCTTCTCCACCCATGCCGGAAAGAGCCATGTTGAAAATTTCTTTTACTACCCTGGCTTGCTCGGGAACTATAATCATTTTCTTATTCTCGTTTTTATACCCATACGCAGGGCAGGAAATGACGAAGCTTCCATTTTCGAACCGTTTTTGAATTGCCCACATGCTGTTTTCCGAGATGGATTTTGACTCGCTTTGTGCAATAGAACTCAGGATAGAAAGCATAAGCTCTGAACTCATATGCTCGGTATCAATGTTTTCTTTCTCAAAATACAAATAAATACCGAGACCGGTAAGTTTTCTAACTATTTCAAGACAGTCAACCGTGTTTCTTGCAAGCCTACTAATAGACTTTGTAATAATCCTGTCTATCTGACCGCTCTGACAGTCTTTAAGCAGTTGTTTAAGACTTTCACGCTTATCGATTTTCGTGCCGCTAATACCCTCGTCAAAGTAAAGCCCCGCATACTCCCAGCAGGGATTAGACTTAATATAGTTTTCGTAATGCTCCTTCTGCACTTCTAGACTGAGAAGCTGCTCATCACTATCACTAGAAACTCTCGCATACGCTGCAACCCGCGTCTTTTTCTCAAAACCAGTTTTTCGCATTGTAGAGTCTATTTTTATTATCTCTTTCACTATTTCCCCTAACTTTCAGCTAATACTATTCATCACTCTAAAAGCAGTGTTTATCAAGCTTTTAACCCAATAATTCCTTGTAAAACGGGTGAAATTTTTCCCTGTTAAGACGGCTTATTTTTTCTTTTTCTTGCTCGCTGATAAGCCCTTTTTTAAAGAGTGAAACGGTAAGTTTTTCGGCTATTTCAAAACGAAAATCCGCCTGCATACTCTCTTTTGTCCAAGCCCTCGCTTTAACATCCTTTAGCCCGTGAACATCATTACTTATTTGCATGATGCTCACCTCCAAAACGATGTTCTATATAGCAGGCGTGGCAGCAGTATTTTCTGGTTTTATTACCGTAAGAGATAAAAGAATTTTTGCAGTTAAGACAAGCACACTCATAGTTTGCCTGTCTTTTTACCAACTGTGTATGCTTGTTCCACCACGTGTTTCTACACGCGTCAGAGCAGAAACGTTTAACTTTTCTTCCTTTGTTTTGCTTGATTGGTTTTGAACAAGATTCACATAATTCCGTCTGTGTTTTCATAGACTGGATTACGCCTAGACTATTACGTTTGCAGTAGCTTTTAATCGTATTAACGGAAACATCCATACGGTTTGCAATCTGCGTATAGCTAAGGCCTTCATCTCTTAGTAATTTGACTTGCTGTTTTTCTTCCATATTCATTTGCCTGTGCCTCCTTACATCACAGGCAAAGAAAAAACAGTGTTTTTTAACCTATTGACTTGACAATTTAACCTTAAAAAAAAATAAAAAAAGCCCGAGGATTGCTCCAATGTAGGAACAAGCCTCGGGCTTTACAAGTTTCAAACTGTTTTACAAGAGTTCGTTTACTCGTTTTTGTACCGTAGCATAATCGTATCCGGCAGAAGTTAAACGCTGTTTACGCGTGCTGCCGTTACCCCAAGCGCCGTTAATAACTTCTCGCGCCACCTCATCAATACTTGACGTGCGCGCAGCTTGGTCAGAGCCGCCGTTTTTACACCCGTTTAATCCAACGTTTTTAATAATGCTCGGATAATCCACGTAAGCATAATCCATGTCAACTCTGCCGGCTACTCCAGGCACACTGCCACTTGACGAGTATTGCCAAAGACCATACGAACCCTGATAACTGCAGTGCGTGTTCCACTGTGCAATCCACAAAGCGTAACGGTTTCTAACATGAGCGGACACAAGATTATTAGCAGTTGAAAGCGAAGTGTAAAAACCTGCATAATACCCGCAAGCTTCCAGCTTATTGCAAAAACTGGTAATCAGCGAATCGCAGAAAGCTCGCCCACGGTTAAGCTGGCTTTTCTCTTCCAAATCAAAGTAAACAGGATACTCAAAACTCTTACCTGAAAGCATGTTCACACAGCTTTGAGCCTCCTCAGCCGCCTCAAAACCAGAGTTTGCGTACGAATACCAGTAGGCTCCAACATCAAGACCAACTGTTTTTGCTTTACGATAGTTCTGTTCAAACCACTTGTCTTTGCATCCGATACCGTATCCTGCTCGAATGATCACAAACTCAACACCGGATGCTTTCACCGCGTTGAAATCAATGTCACCCTGCCATTCTGACACGTCTATTCCTTTTTTACTCATGAGTATTGTCCTTCCTGTTCTTGTCGTGTAATTGTTCTAAAACGTTTTTTAATTTCTCAGGCACGGGAAGCCCCAGGTGAGCCGCGTTTTCGGTTAAAGATAATCCTTCGTTAGATAGGTAGAAGAAAATTACCGCGGTTCTCATCACGCTTCCTTGCTTCAAAACATGAAAATCTATAATGTTTGCTATACCAACAAGCATAAAAATGAGCACCTTTCTAAAAATGCCCTTAAAACCAATGCTGCTAGACAGTTTCTTATCCGTAACAGCACACATCACGCCTGTAATATAATCCGCAACCACAAATAAAACGAGCGCGAGAATCAGCCCGTCGCATCCGCCTAAAAAGTATCCCAGCCAGCCGCCTACTAGTGTGAAAGCCAGTTGAGCACTATTCCAAAATCCTCTCATAATTCTCCTTACAAGTTTTCCTAACATTTGCCAGTACTCTTATAAAAACAAAAAACAAAAAGTAGAAAGTAATAAAAAATGGCAGGCATGGTTTAACCCACACCTGCCCTAACATTTCAGCATTTCAACATTTCAACATTTCAGTATTTCAACTGATATTATTTTTCAACACATGACTACTCCTTACCATCTTTTTCACCTTCCTCAACCATTCCACCTTTTACACCTTTCCCAGCCGCTTCATCTTTTTCATCTTTTTCGTCTTTTTCGGCTTTTATTTTCAAAATCTCGTCGTTAAGTTCGCGTTCTCTAGAATTAAAATAGTCTTCTAACTGTTTCACATACGCTTCATATTCCATCGAGTTTTCCGCGATCACCGCAGAACGCATATCAGATAATACGCTTGCAACAATGCCTTCTATCATGTAAGTAGGTATTGGTATTTGCTTATTCAACTCGACTATTTTTTCGTTTAACTCAGCCTTATATTTTTGCACAGCTACCGCGTAGCTAATTGTCGGTTTTACCACTACTCTCCTCCAATCTTTTTTAGAATAATATCCAGCTTGTGGCTGATTTCGCATAAAATTTTCGTATTATCAACTACAGGTGTTGTAATACTTTCTGTCACATCTTTTAAGCGCGTGCCTTTATTAGCCACTATTTTGTTTGTGTGAATAATTAGTTTTTCCATAACAAATTCTCCCTTTATTCTTCTTTCAAGTTCACTTCCGCGCTTCACTTCCGCGTTCACTTCCGCGTTTTTTAATAGTATTTAACTTTCATGAGTATCCCGTTTTTAAACACCATGTGAGCATTAGAACCCCATTTTGAAGCTTTACCATCCTGGTTCATCTCAATAATCTGCACATAGTTAATATCCGCGTCTACTCCTGCACCGTCTTGCCAAACAGGATCTATAATCTTGTTACCATGCATGTAAAAGTTGCATCCAGCGTGAATACCATACTCTTTATAAATGCTTTGCGAACGTGAAAAACACAGCATAGTAGCGTATGTTTCTTCATCAGCTGATTTACGCTGCGCGAAAGCCATATACTTTCCGTCGTTAGTAAGATGAAAAACTAGACCCTTGTGAGAATTATCTTCTTCCCACTCGCCGGTTCCAACATAGCCAATATACACGCCGTTACGGTAGAAGTTGTTCCCATTTTTATCAAAAACAGCTCTTTTATGATCCTCATCAACTTCACCATCGTAAAGCTCTATCTGCCCGGGTGTTATTTGCACGTATTTACTCGAATGGTTAAACCCGAGAAGGAAACTGTTATAGTTTTGCTGCATGAAACTACCAAAATCACCTTTTTTAACCATTGAAGATATGGAATCTTCTACTATGGTTAGTTTAGAAATAGCCTTATCAGCCGTGAATTTAGCAGCCTCAATGTCTTTATCTTTAACTCTTGCCCAAGCGAACGTTCTAAAACTACTTATACTGTCAGCTGAAACGTAATGCCACAGTTTGCTTGTCCCAGCTTTATACGGGTGTTCAGACTCAGGATAATTTTCACCTTCAACCTCAATAATGTTAATATCTTCAGGCAGTTTAGACACGTATCCTGAAATTTCTCCTGAATACTCTTTTTTAATGCTATCAATCTTAAAACCATAATTGTCAAACGGAGACCAGTTAGTTCTAAAATGTAGCCAAAACTCACTTGATGGAACAAACACTGTTGCGCCAGAAATTTTTTCACCAGTTAAACCAGGTATAGCGTAAATTTTATCCTCATACTTGTAAAAAATGTCTACAAAATCGTCAAAAGCTGATTCCGTATGCGACTTCTCATTAAATTTTACGGCTAAACTTTCCTGCTTAACAATAAACCTGTAAGCGTAGCCGGTTGACGTGTCGTAGAAAAAATCACCAACATGCTGCATTTTTTCACTATCATTCAGCCACAAGCTCATAGGAGCGTTAAACTGGCTTGGAGTATACGAGCCGTAATAGTTACCGTTTTTCTGTTTAAGACTATGGTTAACGCTTTCAACACCAGCCTCAATCTTACCGTCTGTAACATTCAGTTTCGTGTTGATTTCACTTATCGTGTAATAGTTTTCAAGCCGCCTACCAGTGTCTTTTATAGCCTCGTTTTTTGCTTTACTAATCTGCTTTTCTACCTGCGAAGTGTAAGAAACTGAAAGTTTTTCCGCGTCAATCGAATGCCCGATAATCCTGTCACCATACACCATGCCGTCAAGAGTCATCGCAGTACTGTAAGGCCCTGAAAAACCGTTATGGCTTCCAGCAATACCATTCATGTTAACCTGTAACACTTTCGTAGCAGTGTTCTTATCAGGCGTATCCATGTAAAGGTCACGAACCCACATGCCTTTACTATCGTATTCGCTTATCTTATAGCCGCTTTGAGAATTACCCATTTGCGCTTTAATATTATCGATCGCAGCTTTAACACGCTCGTTATCAATTTTTCTAGCTTCAACCGCTTCTTCTTTTAACGTTTGAACAGCATGCGACACGTTTTGCACATACCCTTTAGAAATCCTGCTCGCAAGCACGATTCTAACTTCGCCTGGTTTTTGAATCGGTATAGTCTTTTTTACTACAGGAAACACACGGTCCATGCCAAATTGTGGAGCGAGACAACGAACCCTATCCCCACACTTAATCGTCGCATAATATAAACCTAACTCGGATAAGTCAACCGCGCTAAGGCTTATTTCTACATGCTCAAACTGGTTATCCTGTAACCATTTAGTAGCTTTGCGCATAAGATTAGTTGGAACTGTCACATTATTGAAATTAACAACTTTACAAACCCAGCCGAATGTTTTTTGCGCTTCACGAGATACTATATAGTTTTTCCCATTGTTTATTGAAGTAATATCAACATGCTTTTTAAGAACCTCGTTTTCACTATTCTCGTTTTCCAACTCTTTTCCGAGAGGAATAACCGCTGTAGTAACATCCTCTGCTGAAAGGTTTTCCGCGTATTCAAGCAGGTTCAAGCCGAAACTAATATGCTGGCTTGTAGCTTTACCCATTTCCTCCAAATGCAGGTAATCTAAGTAAAGTTTCCCGTCTTCTTTTCTAAGACGTAAATATCCGCCAAGCTTTTCAACCATTTTTCCCATAATCGCTTCAAGCGTGGTTTCAAAATTAGTAAACCTGTAGAGTGAATCATTCGAGTCAGATACTGTGACGAAACCAATTCTTATTTTCTTATAATCATCTACCTGACTGTTATGAGCTTGTAAAAGTTTTTCTAAAAGCTGGTAGGAACTCTGATCATGGTATTCTTTCTGAGGTTGAATACTATCAGCTAAGTAAGTTAACAACCCTACGCAAGTTACTTTCTTACTACCATACAAGTCTTTTACTTGTTCTCTAACCTCGCCGAAGAAAATCTCCTCATCGTCACGCCACACGCTTACTATTGATTTCCGGTTTTTAATAAGCTCATAGCAAGGGTTTTGACTCGGGCAAGTAAACGTTAACGTTCCCGCAGTATTAAGCTCCAAATTTAACGTAATATCATCAAGTACCGCTTTGTCATCATTTGGATAGTAAATCGTATTATCATCAAGCATGATCCTGTACACTCACAACCACCCCCTTTTATAGGAAATATTTACCATCCCGTTTCCAACGAATGTTAAACTCATGTTTGTTTTTGAACGAAGCTGTGGGAAACGGTTAAAACCTGTTTTAATCTCATACTTTTTACCATTAGAATCCAGTAGCATACTGTTAGATGACAGGTTGTTAAATTCTGGAATCAGCGTCATGTCAAAATCGTGAACGAGTGTTATTTCACGCTTATCATCTACTTGCATACCCCATATTGTGTGAACCCCATCCGAATCATCTACACTATACTTATATGGTTGCAGCTTATAGTTGAGTGTGAGAGTTGAATAGTTTTTATCCGATTTAAAATCACTAACCCACATTCGACCCTGATAGTAGAACAATGGTTCATCATCAAGAGACAGTTTCACACTCTTGCCGTGGATTAACGTTTTAACACTATGGCATGTTTCACTCCACTTGTTTTTGTTTGCAACAATGAATTCAAAACAGCCTTCACGCATCTCGTATAACACTTCACCGGCAAGACTTTCACTAATATCAATACTTTCCTGCCTGCCTGGTATTTGCAAATACTCTAATTTAGGTTCTGGAAGTTGAATTCGTGGACGGCTTGTAGCAACCAGCCCTAGATCGTTAAAACTATGCAACCCGTTTATTAGCATCCCATACACTTTTACCACCCCCTTGCTTTTCTTGTTTGAAGCTTAAAAAGCTCACTGTCCATCCTGTGCGCGATACCACCCACTAGTTCGCCAGTGTCGAGCACAATACTCTGGTTAGAAAACTGTGGGAAATACGCGTCCATAATCGCTAGAATCTGGTTCATAACACTAAGCATTTGCGTGTTCGCTCCCGCGCTCATATTCTGCAAAGTATCAAGCCCCATGATCACTTCCGGACCTTTTTCACCGCCGCCAAGCATACGCCCGTTTTTCTCACCGAAAATAGTCGCCCCGTTTAACAGCATTGGCTTGTTCATTGCTTTCTTATACCAGTCGATAGCAAGATACGGTACAGACGGTGGCGTAAGAGAGAATTGTCCTTTAATACTAAAATGAGGCAGTTTAATATGAGGAAGACTAAGTTTTATGCCAGAGAAAAACCCTGTTATAGCGTCGATTACTGCTTTAACCTTGTTTTTCGCAGCTTCAATCGGAGTGATGATAGCGTTTTTAATACCATTCCAAACTGACACAACCGTGTTTTTAATACCGTTAAACACAGACTTAACCATGTTTGCTACTGAATTAAACACTGTTGAAATGCTTGTTTTAATACCGTTTACCACGCTCATGATCGCAGTTTTAATACCATTCCAAACACTTGTTGCAGTGTTTTTAATACCGTTTAAAACGTTAGTGAAAAACGATACGATACCATTCCAAACATTCATGAAAAAGTTTTTCACACTCGACCACAGTTTGTTCCAACTAGTGCCAAAGAAAGACAAAAACACGTTAAAAACGTTTTTTAACGTGTTAAATACCGTTATGAACGTGTTTTTAACCGCGTTCCAAACAGCGGTAAAAATTTCTTTTACACCATTGCAAAGCTGAGACCAGTTACCGGTAAACAATCCTATAAAAACGTCTAAAACGCCTGTGATTAAATCAAGAACGGTTTTGAAACTAGTAAAACTTAAATTTAAAGCGCCTTCAAACAGTGGAGCTAGAATAGCACACAAACCATTCCACACTGTTTTAAGCCCTTCAACAATACTCGTAAAATCAATACCAAGGCTTGACAGTTTTTCTTTAACACCATTAACAAAACCGGTGAAAGTTTCCTTAATTTTCTCCCAAACAGCAATAACACTGTTTCTAAACTCTTCGTTAGTGTTCCATAAGGTTACAAAAGCTGCTACCAGAACACCAATAACCGCAACAACCGCGAGTATTGGCGCAGATACTCCACCTAAAACAGCGCCTAACCCTTCAAGAATACTAGATCCGGAAGTAAAACTTGCGAACATTTTACCTATAAACAAAGCTAGTTTAGAAAACCCTTGTATAGCAACACCTATTTTAGAAATACACGTTCCAAGAACCACTAAAAAAGGGCCAACTGCCGCAGCAATCAGCCCAAGTGTCACTATAAGTTTTTGGCTTTCTGGAGAAAGCTGTTTAAATTTAGAAAGCCATGCTGAAATTTTCTGCATTAATGGTGTTATGACGGGAAGTAAAACATTACCAATAGTCGCAGCAATATTCTGCAACTCTGTTTTTAGAATCTTCATAGAACCCGAAGCGCCCGCAGCTTCACGCCCAGCCTGCCCTTGAGCGTCAGCAGTCTGCTCCATAATAAGAGCCAAAGTAGCAGCCTGTTTCGCTTGCAAGCTCATCGCGCCTCTACCATCATGCAAACCCATGGCAAGAGCTTTAGCTTTAATAGTCGCCTCGTTAACACCCATACCATAATTGTCAAGCATCGCATTATTACCTTTAAGCGCGCCTGTTAAAGCAAGAACAGCAGACTCGGTTGTGCCACCAAACATAGCAGACAAGTCGCCTGCAAGAGCAACCAGCTTCTGACTCATCTCAGCTGCTTCAGCATCACTTTTCCCACCAATATTTTTCAACATCGCGCCCATAGTATTCGCATACTCTAAAGCTTGACCTTGAGCAATACCATAATAAGATTTCAAACTTCCTGACCATTTAAGCATCTTGTTAGCAGACTTACCGTAAATCTGCTCTGTCGCACCCATAGCATCCTGTAAGTCTGCTGCAGCAGTAAAACCAGCAGTACCAATAGCAGCAATCGGCAGCGTAACTTTCGTGCTTAAACTTTGACCAAGAGATGACATACCATCTCCTAGTTTCTTTATCTTTTTACTCGTACTATCAAACTGGCTACTAAGCTTGGTTAAACTAACACTACCTACCTGTTTTAATTTTTCTTTTAAACTATCAAGATTATTTTCTGTCTCAACAATCTCACGCTGCAACGCATCATACTTGTCTCTACCAAGCTCCCCGTTTTCCAACTGTACTTTAGCCTGCTTATCCGCCTGTTTCAAAACGTTAAGCTTATTAGACGTTTCTTGGATTTCTTTCTGCAAAAAAGCCTGCTTTTGGCTTAAAAGCTGCGTGCTAGTCGGATCAAGTTTCAAAAGCCTATTAACATCACGAAGCGACTGCTCGGTTGAGCGAATAGTCGAATTCACCTGTTGTAAAGACTTATCTAAGCCTGTAGTATCCCCACCAATTTCAACAGTAATACCTTTAATCCTGTTTGCCATAACTTCACCTCCCTTTTTCTCTTAATTTACGCGTGAAAAATAGATATTTTAACGTCAGGTATAAGAATGTTTGGTTCTCGTTTAGAACCTATCAAATTCTGTTTGGCTTGCGAGCTTATCGTATTTCACATTATCGTTTGCTTTCTCCGTCCACATGTCTAAAATCATGCCGATGGTTAAAAGATCCAGTTCGCAAATACTAATCCCAATTTCGGTGCATCTAAGAAGAAACAACGCGGTTGTCATTTGCCGTGTTGTTGCTTTAAATTTTTTTTAGATTTTACTTCAGTTTCCAAGTTTGCTCCCCAAAGTTCTAGAATTTCAGGAAGAATCTCGTAGATAGAAAACATTTCAAACTCGTCAAGCCACTCATCAATACTTGCTGGAATACTATTATCCGCGTGATAAGCCATGATATAAGCCACGTTTTCAAAAATTTCAAGATCTGCTATTTCAAAAACACCCTCGTTGATTTTGAAAGACTGCTCTAATTTTGACAGGTCTTTGAAAATATCACGCTTGAATTTAATACGATACAGTCTTGGAATAGTGGCTGAAGAACGAAACTTCACGTCTTTGCCACCGATTTTTACTGTTTTTTCAATCATATTCACCACTCCTTTTACTTAGGTTTAACCTCTGTCATGTTTTGAGGAACGTACACGCTCTTATACCAGTTAGCGTAAGTTTCATCAGATGTCGTATCTCCGCTACGGGATTTCACAAGCCCATCTTCTCTAGGATCAGCCGTAAGCGACAAAGTTTCCGTGCCCGGTTCTATAGTGTCTTCCTTAGTTTCTGACTCGATAGACGGTCGTGTTGCTGAACAGTTATATAAAACGTGTCTGATAGCGTTCACGTCACCATCAAACTCAAACAGGAGCGCGAATTTTTCTGTTTCACTAATCTTCGCGTTTTCAACCAGAACACCGTTTTTATCTAGTTCTTCTCGTAGTATTTCCGTCCTAAACCATTCAGGTATAAGAGCAATTTCCAAGTCGCCACTGTAACCGTTGTTAGCAGTCGACCTGAAGTAAACAATCCCGTCAGCGTAAAACGGTGAGGATTCACCCTCAGCCTCAAGGCTTATACTCACCGCCCCCGGAATCGGCTTAGGCTCATCGTAGGAGAAACCACTCGAATCTTTTTTAAGTTTTGCAGCATACACGTTTTTCAGATTGTATTTAACCTTGTTTCCCATTTATTGTTACCTCCATTTCAAAAATGTAGAGTGTTTCATAAAGCTTTTCCGACTCTATGAACGCTTCTGTTTTGTTATAAAAAATGCCGTGCCTATCAAGCACGGCTTCAACTTGTTCCTCTAGCACGGGATTCTTATAGTCTGCGTATAGTTCAATATGAACTTCGTTTGCTTTAAAATACGTTTTCCCGTCTGCCGCAAAATTACTGCTCGCAGGCGTAAGAAACAGGAGGAAAGGCGGATTAGGGGACTCTCCTTCAGCAAAATGATGGTAAGCAAAAGGAAAACCTATCTCCCTCATGATTTCTAAAAGATTACCCATTTTTAACCGCCTCCTCTATTTCTTTTTCAAAACTTCGTACTGCTTTACTTTCAGCCTCAGCAATGTGTGCTCTAGCTTCCACGCGTCCGCCGCCTCGTTTAGCATGACCGTACTCTAACAAGTGTGTAAGCTGATACTTGTTTCTAGAATGCACTACGAGAACTAGTCTGCTGCCTGTTTCGTTTAATGTTTTAACAGCCCAACTTTTCGCATACGCTCCAGTTCGTTTAGGAGCTGTCATGTTAATTTCTTCTTTTGCTGTTTTACCAGCGTTTTTTACTGCTTCTTTTACTTTCCCGGTTGTAACTTTCGCGTAAGTTTTAAGCTCTCTAATAACTTCTTTAGAGAGGCTGCCAATACTTACTTTGCTCACTTTTTACACCTCTTACAGTGAAGTTTCAGGCTTTTCTTCTTATAATTCATGTGGTCAACACCTAAAATCTCATAAACCGTATCACGGAAAATAATCCTGTAACCAATAGATGAGACTACGGCTGTTTCTTTCGAATAGCGGATAGTAAAATCTATTTTTGACTCATCCCACACGTTTCCTGCCGAAGTCTGCTCCATTGGGCTTTCAGCACTCACCGTGGCGTAACACTCGTAATATTTACTCCACTTAATCTTATGGTTACCAATATCATCAATTTCAACACTGTTTTTAAGCAGCGTAATACGCTCGTTTAATAAGCCTATTCTCATTTAAAACCCCGTTTTTCTAACAGTAAAAAGCATCGAACGTAAGGTAAGCATAAGCGCGTGGTGGTCGGCTTCTTCCCGATGCTCATACAAGTAGCCTGTAGCGTATAAGACTGCGAGCCGATACTCGTCAAAGTTTTCACTAATCAAACTAGTATCGTTTTTACGAGCTACTCCCTGGCAGAGTTTTTCAGCAGAACGAATAAGGGTGTTGATAAGCTCATCATCTTCTCGACTATCCACCCTAAGATAGTTTTTTGCTTCCTCAACTGTAACTATCATCAACACCCCTCCTTAACTTTTAACCGTCTTTTAAGCTGCTACGCTTGTTTTAACAGGCAGAATCTGTACTGCTTCTTTAAGCACGAGTTTGCCGTCTACACGCTCTTTAGCGACGAAACCTATCATGCCGTTTCCAGCGAAAAGCTCGGTAAGCTCTTTAAACGAGCGTGAACCACGATCACCAATGTTGTAGTACGAGTAGTCTCCAAAAGCCACCATGTTTTCAGGCGCGTAAGCAGACGTGTATACCGGGTATCCGAGAATCCTGTTCGGCTCATCATCCTGGTATGAAGGCTGCCAAACGTACGCGCCATTATTGTCTTTAAGTTTTCGTATGCTCGCGACTGTTTTATCGTTCATAATAAAACTCGCGTTTTTACGGTATGGTCGCCTCAAAGCGTGAATAAGATCAATCAGATCATCAGTTTTAATACTGGTAGTTTCTTTAAGGAACGTGCCACCGTCTTTCTTATTGAAAATACCAGTCGGTTTTCCAACACCATCCCCGTTAAGAAAAGCGTCTTCCTCAGCGTTAGCCAAAGCCATGCCGAAGGATGTGAGAAGATGATTCTCGAGGTTAAACGCGTTATCATGCAAGAGTTCTTCAGTAACTTTTACCGCAACGTGAAGCTTATGAGCGTCAAGCAGGATTTGAGCAAACTTGGAATCCCCAAAGTTAAGGCTTGCGCCTTCTTCAATCCAAGCCGCCGCAGGATCGCTCATCGCAATATTAATCTTATGCTCTCCACTAGTAGTAATCGTGGTAGCAAGAGAGCGAATAATGTTTTCTTCTTTCAACGTTTCAATCAGACGATTATCGTATTCTTCCGGCACAAGATACCCGCCGTCAGCGTCCACGCCTTCCTGCAACACGTTATCGACTCGTTTAAAATTACTTCTAAGAGCTGTAAGCATCGCCTGCTTATACTCGTCACGCGCACGACCTTGCTTTTCAGAGTTCACACCTGTTTTCATAGGTTTTGCAACAATCGCCTCAGATGTTGGTTTTGAAAGCTCTTTATCCATTTTTTCCATCTGCTCCAAGCGATCAATTTCCATACTGTAAGCTTTCACTTTCGCTTCCATCTCATCATAGGTTTTCGCGTCTTCTTCTGAAATAAGCCCGTCCTTGTCACGTTTAGACTCAAGGAAAGCTTTCGCACCCTGCCAAGCCTTATTACGTTTCTCAACCATGTTTGAAATAGTGTTCATCATATTTACCTCCAATTTTTGATTAAAAAAAGACGATCCATAAGATCGTCTGCACTAATATTGTTTGTTTCCTTACCGCTTATCCGGCAGGCTTTACATATTTTTTCCAATAACGTGTTTTGCACGCTTGCTTTCGAATACAATGTTGAAACCTGTGGTATGCCAATATCAGCGGTTTCACCTCTAGTTAAAACACCGTCCGCGAACCCGAGTTCTACCGCCTTGTTAGCATCCATCCACGTTTCCGAATCCATTAAATGCGACAGTTTCACACGGTTAAGCCCTGTTTTAATCTCGTAAGCGTTAATAATGGACTCTTTGACCTCATCAAGCATTGATATTGCTTTTTCCATTTCGCTTCTGTTGCCAAAAGCAACAGTCATAGGATTATGAATCATAAGCATTGACACCGGGCTCATATAAACCTTTGTGCCAGCCATCGCAATAACCGAGGCAGCACTTGCTGCAATACCGTCAATCTTTACCGTCACACAACCCTTGTAATCCATGAGCATGTTATAGATTTGTGCCGCAGCCACACAATCGCCGCCAGGTGAGTTAATCCACACGGTAATATTTCCACTACCAGCGTTTAACTCGTCTTTAAAAAGTTGTGGTGTAATATCATCATCAAACCATGATTCTTCAGCAATCGTACCGTTAAGAAACAGTGTCCTCTCAAAAATCTCATTATTCTCATTAGTCTCATTGTTTTCCTTTTGGTTTTTCCACTGCCAAAACTTCCTCATTACCTTTTTCCTCCTCTCTTATATAAAGAAGCGACCAAGATTTTCTTGGTCGCTTCATGTTCGTATAACACTCATATAATACCTAAAGAACTAGCTTTACAGTTAAATAATCCACCTTACTTGTATGCTCTTCCATTTAAGGAAACTAGAGAATCAAATAATTGTGTTTCATCTAGAATACTCTCAGTTGGAGTTCTTTCCGTTATTGCAAGTTCTTTATACTTACTAGTAATTCCCTTAACAGCTTCTAATATCGATGGTTTAGAAACTTTGGAATCACTTTTCCTATACTCTTTAATTAAATCAGAAACTGCAAAAATCCCTAATTCCTTAAATTTCTGAGTTCGGTCATGATCATTCAAAGTTTCATTATTACTGATTCTTTCAACATTAAACCTTGTATTGTTTACTTTTTCGTCATAAGCCATCCTAAACTCCAACGAATTTTTCCAACCATAGTCAGAATTGTAAACAAACTTTTCACCAGTTATGTCTTCAATAGCCATAGCTAGAATATATTCATAGCATCCAGCATCTCTACTATCATAAATAGTATCGTAAAGAGGTTTAATTGCCTTCAATCCTAGCTTCAATATTCTTTGATAGTTTTTAGAATTCCTAATAAACTTTCCTGGATGTGCCTGCATAGCCACTTGTGGATTAGTCTTCGTCTCAGTTTCTAATTCCACCATCAACTTATTCATGGATCCCTTTATATCATCTAACGTTTCAGCATAAGCTACGTTTACTGGCATCAATTTATGAGCTATATTCCCACTATTCTTTGATGCTGGATTATTTCCAATAATAAAAATTCCAGTAAATACAAATAGAACCAATAAAAGTAAAGTTCCTAGCGAAATATACATTTTTTTCTTAGACATAGTATTACACCTCCTAGAATTCTAATTCGCAGTGTATTTGTGTTGCAAAGAACCATAAACAGAATTAGGGTAATAAGGATCATGACTACCATGGTTAAACAGCTCCAATTGTCCCCATTTAGCACGGCACCACTTAAGACCAGTAACCTTTGCAAAATGAACAATTTTATCAGGAGAATGACCATACGCTAGAATAAATGGATCATATTTATAAGGTCTATAACCTTTCTTTGCCAGATAATTATCCAATTGCGCTTTAGTAGCACCATCATCACCAAAGTCACTAGGCCATTCGTACGTCATACTACCAGTTGCAAATCCTAGACAATTATATGCTGGCGTAGCCTTATCGCTATAAAACCATGTCCATGAAATACTATCATAAAACGATTTTGGTTGAGATAAAGTATACGCATAAGCAACAGAATTGGATGTGAAAAACAACATTCCAACAACCATTACATAAGTGGTTATTGCTGATAACATCTTTCTTTTTCTAATCATTTGTAAGCACCTCCTTAAAAACAACATCTTTAACTAAGATTGAGATTAATCAGATTTTATCTCGAATGATCACTATTCTTGTACATTTTATGATTTTTTTTATAATGTCACATAAATTATTCCATCCTTTCTGCTATTATTAATTTGTTGTATACTCTCATAGTGTAGGATATTATCTTAGCTAAGTATCCATAGAGATTAAATTCTATTTTTCGCTTAACGTTAAGATAATTCGTTATGTCTTCGTTGCCTAAATGATTCATCCACTGTCTAAACAGTTATACTATAATAATATTAATATAACATGTTATATTAATATTATCAAGACACAAATTCATCTTAATCACCTAACTTATTTCTACCAATTACAGTGAACGCTCCAGCACGGTTAAGCGGGAGCATGTTACCGTTAATCAAATACAAGTCACCACCCTCACAGGCGGGAATCTTATCCAAGTTTTCTAACTGTCTAATATCGTTCGCGCTCATCCAACCGTTTTGACGAGCGGTAGCATAACCATTCATACGACTCTGATAGTCTCCTCGAAGAAGACCATCCACGTTAAACTTCACATAATAAGTTTCTTTCTCCTTATCAGTAAAAAGCCGCCTCGTAATAGACTGTTCAAAACGCGCCACCCAAGGATCCAGCGTGTATTTCACAAACTCCAACGACTGCTGCTCAATATTAGAAAAACTCGACTTTTCTAAATCACCAACCATGTGTGGTGGGACTCTAAAAATACGAGCAATCTCGTTAATCTGAAACTTACGAGTTTCAAGAAACTGTGCTTCGTTAGGCGAAATAGAAATAGGCGTATACTTCATGCCTTCCTCTAAAATCGCTATCTTATGCGAGTTAGAACCCGAGAACCCCTTATTCCAACTATCCCTCATACCAGACGGATCTTTCACTGTACCGGGGTATTCCAAGATTCCGCTTGGTGTAGCACCGTTAGCGAAAAACGATGCACCATACTCTTCCGTAGCTATCGCCATACCGATAGCGTTTTTCGCCATTGCTATCGGGGAGTATCCAACAAGCCCGTCAAAACCAAGACCGGGAATATGAAGCACGTCAAAGGGCTTAAGTTTCACACTCGTTTCTTTACCCGCTAAAACATCACTATCATTTAACGTATACTCGTAAAAAATTTGACCACTATCATCACGGTCAACTCTCATACGATCAGGCATTAAAGGGTATAAGCCTAAAACCTCGCCTTTACCGTTTCGAATAACCTGCGCGTAAGCATTACCCCATAACAATAGATGCGTCATCAAGGTTTCTCTAAACACGAAGCTTGTCATTTCAAGATTCGGCTCATCATGAAGCACCTTATACAAAGGATGTTTAACCGCTTTAACCGTACCCGTACTCGTGTGCTCATACACGTGAAGCGGCAGACTCGCCACAGCCTCAGACAGGATACGCACACACGAGTAGACAGCCGTCATCTGCATCGCCGAACGCTCATTCACCCTCTTACCGGATGAGGACGTACCCATTAAGAAACGATAACCGCCGCCTAACATCTTGTTTTCAGGCTTATCCCTACTCTTAAAAATCTTACTGAAAATGTTCATACGCACCTCCTTACATGAATAGGATTCCTCGAGCGTCATACACGCTTTGAGTGTTCGCGTTACCGCATCTGATAGCACGGTCAAGTGCCATGATGGTGGCTATAGCACCGTCTATTTTCTCGGTTGATTTTTCCTTATCTGCCTTAATGTTTCCTGCAGGATCTGTCCTAATAAATATGTTGTCCATGTTCCAGCGAAGCACCGGATGCCCTGCGTGTGCGATTTTCTGCTCGAGTGTAAGCTTCATAAGCTCCTTGGTAGGCGGACTCATATCCTTAAATCCCTGTCCGAACGGAACCACGGTAAACCCCATGTTTTCAAGGTTTTGCACCATTTGCACCGCGCCCCAACGGTCGAAAGCAATCTCACGAATATTGAAACGTTCACCTAAAGTTTCGATGAATTTTTCAATAAACCCATAGTGAACAACGTTTCCTTCCGTAGTCTTAATGAAACCTTGTTTTTCCCACACGTCATAAGGCACATGATCTCGTTTCACGCGCAAACTCAAGGTTTCTTCAGGCACCCAAAAATAAGGTAGGATACGAAACTTATCCGACTCATCTAAAGGCGGAAACACAAGCGAAAAAGCCGTAAGATCAGTGGTGCTTGAAAGGTCAAGACCCCCATAGCAGACCCTGCCCTCTAGTTCTTCCTCATTCACCTGAAAACCGCAAGCATCCCACTTTTCCATCGGCATCCAACGAATAGACTGTTTCACCCACTGGTTAAGACGAAGCTGACGAAAAGCATTCTCTTCACCAGGATTTTGCCGGGCTGACTCGAAAGCAGCCTTAACTTTCTCCATTTGAACCGTCACCCCAAGAGAAGGATTAGCTTTCTTCCACACCTTAGGATCCGTCCAATCATCCGAATCTTTTGCACCATAAATCACTGGGTAAAAAGTTGGATCAATTTTCCTACCCTCGAGAATATCCACTGCTTTCTGATGCGTCTCATAGCAGATAGAATGCGTATCCGTACCAGCCGTGGTAATCAGAAAATACAGTGGCTGCATGCGAGCGTCCCCGGAGCCTTTAGTCATCACGTCAAAAAGTTTACGGTTTGGCTGCGTGTGAAGCTCATCAAACACGACACCGTGAATGTTAAACCCGTGTTTAGAGTACGCTTCAGCCGACAAGACCTGGTAGAAACTGTTAGTTGGTAGGAAAATAATACGTTTTTGCGAAGCTAAAATTTTAACCCTACGATTAAGAGCCGGACACATTCTAACCATGTCCGCCGCCACATCAAACACGATCGTTGCCTGCTGACGGTCCGCCGCACAACCATAAACCTCGGCTCGCTCCTCATTATCCCCACAGCATAAAAGCAGTGCCACTGCCGCAGCAAGCTCACTTTTACCCATCTTCTTAGGTATTTCAATATACGCGGTATTAAACTGACGGTAACCATTCGGTTTCACCACGCCAAACAAGTCCCTAATAATCTGCTCCTGCCAGTCAAGGAGCTTAAAAGGCTTACCAGCCCACGTTCCCTTCGTGTGTGTTAAACATTCGATAAAACTTACAGCATAATCCGCTAAATCCTTACTATACGTTGAATCTTCTTTTTTAAACTTAGTAACCTCGTATTTTTCCAACTTAAGCTCCTCCTTTCTTTAGGCATAAAAAAAAAGACGCCTTCAGCGTCCACATCATTTCTTATCTTTCCTACGAGAAACAGGGCCTTAAAAGCCCTGCTACTCTTAACTCAACCTCAATCTTCAATTTTATTATTCAGTTTCAGTCTTTTAGTCTTTCAGTTTTTAGTTTCTAGTTCTTTAGTTTCTTGCGTCGAGGATCATTTCTAAAGCCTCGTTTGCAAGCTTGCTTGTTGGCATCATGTCCCAGCCTCTATCGTAGTTTGCGATAACCTTGTTATTGTTTTTCAAAGTGAGCTTGGAAATTCTTCCTTGGTTAATCCCGTATTCGCTTGGCTCTTCAAAAACCTTCATGCTGTAGTTTACAACCTGATTTTCTACTTTAAGCGTGCCTTGTTCCCACATGGTTTTGCTCCTTTGTTTCTGTGTTTTTTGTTAGTACTATATATCACTCTAAAAGCGCGCAATAGCAAGCCGTAAACGAGAAAAAATCGCGGATAATTCCACGATTTTTCTCCAGCCTTCCAACCCTATGGCTGACTATCCCCCTTTCTTTTAGCTTCTTGCTTGTTGAATCGCTTGATAAGCTTTTTGAATATCCTTGTCCAAGGTTTCAGCATCCGCGAACAGTTCAAACTCCGTATTGTTTAGTTTTCCTTCGCTTACCTTCCAAAGCTCCTCGTGAGCTTTACTGGCGCAGGTTTTTGCTGTTTGCGCGATGTCGAGCATGCTGATAGCCGAACTAATTTTCCCTTCTTCAGCTTTTTTGACTGCGTTTAGCGCGTAGCGTCTGCATGTTTTAACTTCGTTTGCGAGGTTTTGTAAAATTTCTTTTTTCACAGGTTTCTCCTTTGCGCATGTGTTTTTGCTGATACTATATATCACTCTAAAAGAGCAGAATAGCAAGCTTTTAAGCCAAGAAACACCGGGTATTTACACGTTTTTTCCCCACCAGTTTTCGCTAATTTTTTTACTCTTAAAAACCGTTAAACGTTTCTAAAATCATGCGGAAATAATAATCACCCAAAAATCATCTACTACAGTAAAACATGCTTTTACAAAAACCTCGTTCTCTTGCTCTAAAATCGCGAAAATTTCTTCAACCAAAGAGCCTGTAGTACAGTCTTCGCTCAACTCGTACGCCTGGTCTTCACTCGCATACAGCATTACGCTCACCCCCGTTTCTAAAAGCGCAGGAGCCTTCTAAACGGGAAAGCATAATTTTCCTGTCTTGTTTAAACTCATCTCCTATAAACCCGAGTCTAAGAAGAAAACATCTGAAAGCGTACTTATCGTTAACTGTCTCACGCTTACTATTATTTACGCGTTTAATTTCCACGCTCATTTTACAAAGACTGTTTATAAACTTCGCATAGGATGCCAAGCCTGGTTGGTTAGCCTGCTCAAACCAAGGAAAAATAAGCTTATCATCTTCTTCCTTAATATTAAGACTGTTCACTCCTAACGCTTTTTTAATAAGATCACCCTTATTATCAAGAATTTTCCTAAGCTTTACCACATCAGCCTTATCTTTAGGAAACTCAACACTAAAACATTGCGTACCATCACACGCGCAGACTGGAAGACTTATACCATAGTCAGCATCTAACATGTTTTTTAAATCATCTAAATTTTCTTCACTACTACACGTGACCGTACCATCTTTACTAATGTTGAAAACACCTATCTTGTAAGACATACTCGGAGTTTTTAAGTAAACAGCCTTTACTCCCGTAGAATCCTCTATAGCTTTAATAAGCGGCTGCCTATCTTTTCCTTTTAACCCGTATTTTAATTCCATTTTGCCTCCTTTAGATTTTTTCGGGTACATATATAAATCACTCTAAAGAAGGTTTTTATCAAGCGGTCGCAAACTATTTTTCATATAAAATACGAGTCTTACTTGTTAGTAAATACTTCAGTAAACGAGTATTCTTTACCGCCTCTTAAAACTTTCACACTCTTATCATTTCCAACCTGCTCAATATAACGTTTCACAATCACGTCACAATATTTCTCGTCAAGCTCGATAGCGTAGCAGATTCTACCCGTCTGCTCGCAGGCTATAAGCGTGCTACCACTTCCAGCAAACGGATCTAACACAAGCGAGTTCGTCATACTCGAGTTTTTAATCGGATACGCTAAAAGAGCTATTGGTTTCATGGTTGGATGATCAGCGTTTTTCTTAGACTTTTCAAACTCCCAAACTGAAGTTTCTTTCCTACCCGCGTACCACTTGTGTTTACCTTTTTTCTTCCACCCATACAAACACGGTTCATGCTGCCACTGGTAAGGGCTTCTACCCAACACCAGAGACGGTTTCTTCCAAATACAACAACCTGAAAGATAAAACCCCGCGTCCTGGAATGCTTTTCTAAAATTCAAACCCTCCGTGTCAGCATGAAACACGTAGATAGACGCATCATCTGCCATCGCCTGCTCCATGTTCACGAACGAGTTGAAAAGAAACTGGTAAAACTTATCATTCTCCATATTATCGTTTTTAATTTTCCCAGCAGCACCCTCATAGTTCACGTTATAAGGCGGATCAGTAACCACCAGATTCACTTTAGTATTCTCAAGAAGCGTCTTATATGTTTCTAACTTAGTAGCATCACCGCAAATAATACGATGCTTACCAAGCGTCCACATGTCACCTGTTTTAGAAAAACACGGTTCTTCCAATTCTTTTTCAACATCAAAATCATCTTCGTTTACGTCTTTATCAGCATCAAAAATACTGGAAAGCTCCGCCTCGTCAAACCCGAGAAGATCAAGGTTAAAATCAGCTCCTTCAAGCTCCGACAATTCAACAGCTAATAGCTCATTGTCCCAGCCTGCGTTAAGTGAAAGCTTATTATCCGCAATAATATAAGCACGCTTTTGTGTTTCAGTTAAATGGTTTTCTTTCACGCACGGAACTTTTTTAAGACCCAGTTTTAATGCCGCGGCAAGCCTGCCGTGGCCTGCAAGAATCGTATTATCTTCCGCTACTAGAATTGGGGATAGAAAACCAAACTCGCGAATACTTGCCGCTATTTGAGATACTTGTGCCTCAGAGTGTGTGCGAGCGTTTCTCACATACGGGATAAGCTCACTTACGTCAGCCAAATAATATTGCATTTCTTTTTCCATAAGCTTTCCTCCCGTTAGAAAAGACCCCAGCAAGCCAGCTTTTCAAAACCACCCACCGAGTCAATGTAATCTTTCGCAATTTTCACAATCTGCGCATACGGTTTACCATCAACCATCTCGTCCCCGATAGCGCAAGAAAACTCAACCACCCGGCCGGTCTCCTGCGCTTTCAAAAACGCGTAAATGTTAACCGACACGTCAGCTTTCGTAAGATCCTTACCATGCAAGCCGCCGCCCGTGACAGAATCAGCCATGTCTGACCCGAGTTTTCGGTTAACCGCTCCCGTATCCACGTTGATACCGCCCGTCCAATCGCCTAAAGGATTAACAAACGCATTCGGATAGTCTTTCAATAAGTCTTCTCGTTTAGCGTGAGACTGGCAGATGATAAGCTTTTCACCATCAAGAACATACTTGCCGTCATACGGATACTTTTCATAAACCTTTCGAGCAATAGCCGAGAGTTTCTTCTGTTCGTCTGTTAGTGGCATGCCTTTAAAAATCCCGTTATCAGCGCAGCGAACCATACCGTTTTGGTTTCGGCTTAAATGCTTATCCTGCGGCACGACCGTAATATCAATCTTTACTTTCCCAGGGCTTAAACGGTGGATAATATTTTTAATATCCTTAAACTTAAACATCACCGTGCTTTCAATACACACGGCACACTTACCATGCCCGAGCATCACTTCAACAGCAATCTTCGGGTTCTCATCCAGCTTGTATGCAAGATCAACAATTGCTCCGGCAATACGATCCGCAATCTTGTCGACATGTGACGGGTTTACTTTTTCTATCATAATTTTTTCTCCTTATATGTTTTTACGTGTTAAAAGCAGGCGTTCCATTAAATCGTTTTGAGGTGAAACGCCATCAAACTCAGTCGAACAGTTTTCTTTCACAATTTGGAAAATCTCATTCCAAAGCCTGACCGCCTGATTCATGTAGTTAATACCAATGTTGATAAAAGGTGATGGTATCGGTTTTCCCGTGGTCGGATGCTTGGAAAGAAACCCGAGTTTACTGGTTACTTCCTCGCATTGAATCCAGCGAGCACAGCTCATCGCATACCGTTCAATAAGAGGAGATGGCACTTTACTGCTAACACCAATGTCTTTTAGCCACTTCCATGTTTCAGCATAAATTTCTTTAGCCTGAAGCTGAGTACCGTCTTTTTGCGTGGCGGATAAAAACTCGTGAGGCTGAGGCATTTCAGCACCTTCAAGCTCCGGAATATCAAGAACGCTTAAAGGCCTACCGCCGGGGTTTCCTTCACTAGCTTTTTCAACAACCGCTTTCTTTTTACGCCCGGCACCCACGCGTCTGCCGCCACGACCGCCAATATTATTTGATTTTGTAGGCAAACTTTTCGCCTCCTTCCCGCATGAGTTTTAACTATTAAAAAATTTTTGTGTCTGATTTTGCCTATTACCCTTTTGAATACGCTGTTTTTGCACGCGAGACCCTGCGCCCGTTCCCTGGGGAATAGGTTTTTAGAGATTTTGACCGCCCCTGGGGTGGTTTTTATTTGTTATGCCAGCGGTCTCCACGCTTAGCGTGAATTTTAGAGTGACAGGATTTGCATAGAGAAATAAGATTATTCCTCTCATGTGTTCCGCCTTCAGCAATCGGTTTAATATGATGAACCTGCTCAACAGGCACAAGCACACGATTCTTAAAGCAAAGCTCACAGAAAGGATGCTCTCTCACATAAGAATCCCGCACTTTCTGCCATGCTCTGCCGTAACGCTTGTGAGCATCATAGGGACGCTCGTATTTTTCGTAGCGCCGGTTCTCTTGTTTTAAGTGTTCCTCACAAAACCTGCCGTCAGTTAAGTTCGGACAGCCTTGATAAGAACACGGTCTTTTAGGTTTTCTTGGCAAGACTCATCCTCCCTTCGGGCATGAAAAAAGCCCTTTGAGATAATCTCAAAGAGCTTTTAACAAAATCATTTACAAAAATATCACTATTTTCCAATTACATCGTTTAATACTTTCCAGCCTTTTTCACAAAAATTTATGTTTTCATTACATATAGTTTTTCCATTTTTCTCAATGATGATACTCGCCGCAAGGATACTATCACTATCTTGCTCAATAACATCACCATTTGCGGTTTTCCACTTTACTAGAATATCACTTTTACTTAATTTACCTTCAAATGGAACAACAATCCGATTTGGTTCGTCAAACTTACTATCAGAATAGGTGTTGATAATTATTTTATCTTTTTGCTTATATACATCTATGTAGTTATAGTTAGCCCTATATGAAGCTATTTTCTCTTTACTATCAATTTGAGCATTAAATGCATTATTATCAATACGATGCAAGAATAAGGTGATAAAACAAACGATAGCCACAACTATTGAAATACAAAATATCAGCACTTTCGCTTTTTTACTTATCTTATTCATACTCCACCAAATTCTAATATCTAACTTTATCTTATCATAAAGCAGATCCTATTCTCTTTCATGCATTCTATGCATCAGCAGCAACAACCAACCCTAATGTTACTAAGAATCCCAAAATACCTGTAATTAATACCGGAACAAAAGCACAAATAGCAACTACTCCCGCTACTGCTACACCTATTGCAACAACATCTTCAGGAATTTCAGGAACCTTTATTGTAAAATCACGAAATGTAATTAAGTATTTTACAATCACCGTTATATGTTCATCAACATCATCTAATGTTGGTAATAGATCTTCTGACATTACCTCAATAGCTAACTCCACTTGATTTGGAGAAATAACTTTTCCAGTGAATGCAATATCACCCGATTTTACTGATGCTGCAATATTTGCTATAGATTTTTGAATCATGTCTCCGCCCTTCATAATTCTAATATCTTTAGCAATTTTAGAAATTTTATTTTCACATGCAGCACTTAGAGAACCATCACTATTTAGTTCTATCGAAACGTTGTAGGAATTATTAGGCACTGTCATCAATTCTGTTACTGCTTCTACCGAGGTTTGAATACTAATAGTAGGCAGTTCAGTATAACTAAGAATAATTTCTTTATTATATGAAAGACCAAAACTAGTAAGCTGATTTAGCAGATGTAGAGGCTCTACTACATCATACACAAACTGTGTTCTTGCAATATTTACTTTGTCTTTTATATTTTCTTTTTCTAGTTCACCTTTCGTCATTTTTGTTACACTATCAAATTTTGCGATACCTTTATCTCTTCCAGAATATGCATCTTTATCAAGAGCAAAAGTCGGTCTAGATTGGAAAGAGAATTCATTAAATTGGTCGAACGCCCAATTGTTAGGAATTGCATAACCTAAATTCCCACTAAAACCAGTAGACATATCCGCTACAAACGAATATTTAGCATATCCTGCTTTGCTTACTTTTGAGCAGATTAATCTTGGGCCATAGACACCAACTTGGTATTTCTTAATATTTTCACAACTGTTGAATAGTAAACTTATCTTCTTGAAATACGGTAAAATCATGCTGTCCAGCTGATATCCATAAGCATCAAAATCAACAGCAAAGTATATTGTACTACCAGAAGGAATACCAATCCTTTTTGCAGCGGAAATAGCAACCTGTGCATCAACAGTTCCCTGGTTAGGATTCGCAAAATATTCAGGATAATATCCTCCATCTTGATAAATTGGAAATACGGAAAGACCAGCGTTTTTTATGTTTTTAATTTCATCTAAAGTTAGAGCTTTAGATGTTGACTTTCCAACATACCCAGTCAAATATCTTCCAACAATCTGGTATCCTGCCGCTTTTAAATCTTTAGCTTGTTGAGCATTTAGTACCGTTGCACAGTCACACGCCTTGGCAGCTCTGTCTGGATTGCCTTTACTAGTTAACAACGACATCCACGTGTTAACATCAAGTGCTCCGCTGACTGGAAGCTTATAGTCTTTCTGGAATTTAGTGAGTTGCTCAGCAAAATCATCATCCCAATTCTCATTTTGAAGACAATCATATCTAATACAATTAAGTACAGCTTTTGCTAGCCATACCCACTTACCATAGGAAGAAGCGTTTTGCCTGCTAATAGTTTTCAAATTACCTCGTGTACCATGTCCAAAATTACCCGTGGCATCATCAGGCGAATAGCCTTCTAACGACTGTAAAATTTGGATAAGTGCGGTATTCATTTCTCGACCATACAAGCCGTCACAAGGAATGATACCTGTATAATCCTTATAGGTTCGGTTAATAGTTTGTTGAATAATCCTAATAACGTCAATACCACCGTAACGCTTTAGTAAAACGAACTGCTGCATAGAAAGAAGAGCTTTCATTACATCAATTGTGACAGTAGAATCACCACCAATGCCCATATCATTCTTCAACTCTTTAATAGCATTCCCAGTACCACCATAAAAGTTTTGTGTAATACCATTACCAGTAGAGTAACCCTTGCACCATAAAGCACCTTGAATAATCGAGTAAACATTACTTTGCGACTTATCACTATCGGATTGTTGCTTAACACCATGTGGATAACGTTGATTAAATTTACGTGTTGTACCAGCACCAAAATTATTTGCTGTTGCTGTTATACCAAGCTCAATCTGCAAAGCACGAATAAGCCCATTAATTGTATCCCAACCAGTATTCCCATCAGTAATAACTGAACCAAACCCAGGCTTATCACCATAGGTTTTGTTTAACCATTGCTGTGTTAGTAATACCATCTGATCCATGTTGTGCCCTCCTTTTAGGCATGAAAAAAGCCCTGAAAGATTACTCTTCCAAGGCTTAGTATTTATAATTTTTGCTAACTATATAATACCATATAGAAGGCAGTGTCATCTCGTATCAGAGCGTACCAAACCGTACCATTTTTTCAGATTTGGATTAGATTATCTGGTAAAACCATGTGCTCTAACGCTTTACCATGCCACCTTATAATCGTCATTCTGCTAGCATGGAGTTCTTTACCAATATCCTCCCACGTCATGTTACTCATGTAACGGTAGCGTAAAATCATCTGCTCATCCACGCTTTCAAGTTTAGAAATCACATCCAAAATCTGCTCTTTCAAACTGATAAGCATCGTAATCTCCATGTTAATCTTTGCTTCTAAATCCATAACCCTTATAAGAGCTTTCACAAACGGAGCTTCTATACTTCGAGTCGTCTGCACATACTCCCTGTCGTATCTTAATGAAGAAACACTTGTAGCAAGCTCACGCAGTCTTACTACCTCATCCATGTCAGCTTTAATCCGCTTATCAAGAAGATAGGCTTGCCGTAAGTATTCTTTTTTGTTCATTCTTACCTCCATTTTGAGGTAAGTTCTCTTTAGAACCCCTTTCCCTCACTTCGTTAATTGATAGTCTTGCTTTAACCGACTCGATTAAAGCATCCTGCACTTTAGCCTTCATGCTTAAAGCCCTCATCACATCCTCATCAATCGTGTCCTTAGTGATGATGTGATGGATTACAACCGTGTCGATTTGCCCTTGACGGTTAAGCCTGGCGTTCGTCTGCTGGTAAAGTTCCAAACTCCAAGTCAGGGAAAACCAGATAAGAGTAGAGCCGCCAGCCTGTAGGTTAAGACCATGACCCGCGGAAGCCGGGTGAATCAATGCTACAGGAATTATGCCGGCATTCCAGTCAGCAATATCAGCACTCGTTTTAATCTCACGCACGTTAAAACGATTCTTAATCCGCTCAAGATCATGCTTAAACCAGTAAGCTACAAGCACCGGTTTACCGTTAGCAGCCTCGATTAAATCCTCTAAAGCATCAAGCTTACGATCATGAATATGAACGCTTTCTTTACACTCGTTATAAACCGCGCCGCCTGCCATTTGAAGAAGCTTATTTGAAAGAGACGCTGCGTTAATCGCATCAATTTCTTTACCTTCCAACGACACCACCATATCCTGTTTCAGCTCATCATAGAGTTTTCGCTCCTTTCCGGATAACTCTACTTTCACCTCGTTTATCACACACGCTGGCATTTTCAAATAGTCTTTCGACTTCATCGAAATCGTAATATCAGCTATCTGTTTATAGATTAAACTCTCAGCACCATCTTTAGGCTTATAAGAAAAAATCATGTGCTGGTTACGCTTATCTGGATCAAAAAAGTTCTGCCGATAATACGTAATATAGCGGCCTAGTCTTTCACCCATATCAAGCAGCCTAAACTCAGCCCACAAATCCATAAGCCCGTTAGAAGAAGGAGTTCCTGTAAGACCTACAATCCTTTTAACTTTCGGCCTAGCCTTCAGTAATGCTTTAAAACGTTTCGCCTGATACGATTTAAAACTTGAAAGCTCATCTATCACAACCATGTCGAAATTAAACGGCAGGCCGCTTTTCATTATCAGCCACTCCACGTTTTCACGGTTAATAATATAAACGTGAGCAGGCGTTTTTAGTGCTTGAATCCGCTCCTTCTCACTACCCGTCACAACCGAATAAGTAAGGTGTTTTAAATGCTCCCACTTTTCTAACTCTAAAGGCCACGTAGTGTTTGCAACCCTAAGAGGAGCGATAACCAGAGTCCTGGAAACATCAAACGAGTCAAGCATCAGGTCGTTAATCGCTGTAAGACTTATCACACTCTTACCAAGTCCCATTTCAAGCAAAACCGCTGACACCGGGTGTGTGATAATAAAATCAGTCGCATACTTTTGATACTCATGTGGCTCGTATCGCATCAATCACACCTCCAATCTGACTCCTGTCATCAACCACGAAAACCTTAAAACCTAAAGCCTGTAAATCCTTCATACGTTTCACCTGTAAAACTCTAGGCTTTTTACCTGGTGCTTTAAGCTCGACAAAACCAATCTTTCCGCCGTTAAGTAAAACCAGCCTGTCAGGAAGCCCGTCAACGGAAGGACTTGTAAGCTTTAAACAAAGTCCTCCCACAGCTTTAACATCACGGACGAGTTTTCGCTCAGTTTCCTTTTCTCGTAAAAAGCCCATCAGATACCTCTTTGTTCTTATACTTAAATTTGTATCCCTTAAAACATGGGATTCCTGTTTTCCTCATTTTTGCCCCGTTTACATCAGGCGAATGTTATTTGTGTAGCCATGTATGCTTTAGACCCATCTTTTACTTTTCTCTATATATACTTATATTTCTTTTATTTTTTTCTCTTATATAAAAAGTAAAGAAAAAGGGTACACTATAATACAAAACCCCTATTTATCAGGCTTTTCTTTCTTGAAAACGTGTATGGTAGTGTGTAGGCAAAGACTATTTTCGTGTATGAAAAAATCCTATAGAACATTTTTCTCTGAACCCGGTTTTTACCATGTAAAACATTTGTCTACACGCCAATACATTTTTCAGGAAGTATCTTTTACTTTTACCGTGCTTTACATCAAAGAAAATCCTCCTGTGCCTGCAAATTAGGATTAATGGAAAGCCCACACCACTGGTAGCCTTTACCCGTCCGTTTTTTGCTATAACCGGCTAACAGTAAAGCCTTAGAAAAATCCCTATCGTTTCTAACATATTCACCGTTAAGGTTTGCCCACTGGCGGTAAGACAAGTAAAGACTCCTACTCATCTCCGTTTCATTCACGCCCTTAATGCAATAATCAGTGATGAAATGGCCTATCCAGTCGTTTTCAGCACGGTAAGCGTCCTTAGCCTGCTCTACCACCTTACAAATAGGGAATTTATAACTGTTTTGGATATAAAGCTTGGCTCCTTCAATCATCCATTGAAGTATTGCCCCACCTGCTTTTTGCAAAAGTTCATCAACATAGTCTGTTTTAGGATTCTTGATTTCTTTCGTAAACGGTGCGACAAAGATTCTCCGCCACGTTCCCTTATCGTTCGAACCGACTTTCGGCAGATGGTTCGTGTAGAGAATGGTTGAGTGGCTTGGTGTAAACGTAAAAGGAGCATAATATTTCCTCTCAGCTGAAATATCATCCACGCTTGCTATCTGTTTCAGCATGGAAATAGAAAGCCTTTGTCCTTCCTCGGTTTCCGAGGCAAGAATAAACCTTTTACCGCAAAGCTCTGCTAAATCCACTTTCACGTTTTTAGCCCGAGTGGTTAAAGACTCTGCAGGTATTTTCCCAGCATAATCTCCAAGCACGTGTGCTTCCGCGTTAAACACGGTCGACTTACCGTTACCGCCTGACCCGTACACTAGCAAAAGCGATTCTTCAAACACTTGACCTATAAGCGTACTACCCGCATGGCTTTGAAGAAATGTTTGAAACTCTTTATCACCTGCGGTAACCATATCAAGAGTTGTCTGCCACAATCCCACGTTGTCCCGTGAAGGGCAAACAGCGGTCATTTTCGTACAGTACAAACACGGATCATGTTCTTTTAGCTCTCCAGTCTTTAAATCCACGATTCCGCAAGGCGTGTTTAGAATGAAAGCATCACGATCCAGTTCTTCGTTTGCAACTTCCAGCATGGATTTAGCAAGCTTTAATATCCCGGACACTTTACTGTGATCATTCATCTTCTTAGCAAACGAAAGATACTGCTTTGCCCGATTCACTTCACTTTTCGCTTTATCCGCCTGCTCTTTATCACCTGATGATTCAGCTTGAATGAACTCTTCGTAAGCTGTCTTAAACTCGATACCAGCATTTTTCAAAACTTTTTTAGCAATAAGCATGTAAAGTTTCATAACTTTAAGCTCAGACGCTTCCCACTTCTTGCCCGTCCAGTAAAGCCAGCCGGCAGACATCGTATAAACAGCCTTATTCTTGTTATGTTTGGCAAAAACCTCAGCCATCGCAATATCCGTTAAATCATCCGGCTTATACTCCTCATAGCTTTTCCCATACTCGCTAGGCGGAATATAACCTTCCTGACTTGCTACTTTAAGCCCGAACTTTTTAGCCGAATACCAGATTTTAGATAATTCTGCGTCAGGCAAAGGAGGATTACACCGTTCTGCTTCCCTCAAAAACTTCTCATACGCTTCATCTGTCGCACCATAACGTTTGATGAGTTTTCCTGCAATATGACTAAGCTTAGAGTTTCTCTGCCCTGATGGTATTTCTTCTGTTTCTGCATCAAATTCACCAAAAGCTTCTTCAGAGAGAAAATCAGTGATTGTTTTTTCACCCTCGTAAAGTTCTACCTGTGGAGTTTTAACACCGTAGAGAAAACGTGCCGCATCAAGAGCGTTACTGTCAAAATACGGGAATACTGATTGAATCCTTGTTTTAAGCTCCACATAAGCTTTAGCATCGCTTACTTCTTCAATTGGAAAATACACGTGAAAACGTGGTCTTGCGCATTTCCCATGCTTGTCTTTCATGTGGTTTCTACTATAAGACGCGTAAAAGCACACGTTCGGAAACGCTAAAGCAACATCAAAAGGCGTCACCCAGTCTTTACCAACATCAGAATGGTCGTTATCACAGTCCATCGGAATACAGGTAGATGAAATGAAATTATCTTTAGACCGATAACTGTTAGTAAACTGTGCTGTGACATGGTCAAAAGAGATAGCCTTATTAAAACTATCTCGATTACAGACTTTTATTTCGTTAGGATACAAGCAGTTGCTACTGTTTCCTACACAGGAAGCTGTATAAATTTTGCATTCAAGCATCAATATTCACCCCCTAAATCCTTATCTGTAAAATACTTAATCGGCTGCCTGCGTTTTTCTGCCAGATTGATTTCTACTTGCATGCCGCCTGTGATTTTTTCTCCGAACACCCATAGTTCGTTGCATTTGCCTAAGAGGATAATGTCCATAAACATCGCGTCCCCTCTATGCTTTTGATTCTCATCATTCATGAACGGGAAAAGCAGGTGTGGAGTAACGGGGATTGCTCCGCGTGAATACGCGTAAGCCGCACACCGAATAGCATGTTGCACGTTTCTTTCTTTATCTCCACGGTAGGGAGCACAAATGTAGACGATAGGCTTAAAATTCGGTGTTGTTTCTAAATGCTTTTTATAAGACTTACTCACTTTTAGCCTCCTGTTCAATCAACGGGTAGATCCCGTGTTGTGTCATGAGGTGATAGATGAAAAGCCTGCCTTTCTGAGTCCAATAAGTATGCATTTTTGAGTGTGTAACACCATTAGAATCCTCGTAGGTATTTGTGCGAGATTTCGTATATTCCTGATTGGCATACTTTTGATATAAAAGCCAGATATCAGACTGCCTATACTGCACACCGAGCTCATGCAAAAAGTTATTCATCCACTGTGCTGACTTGCCATAATCTTTTGCAATCACACGCATAGAGATTATGTCTTTGCATTTAAGCACAACATCGTAATAGCTGGCTTTCGGTTTAAGCTCAGTTATCTGCTGTTTTTGCACAGCAGTCGTAAGCTCTAACGCTTCTCTTTTAGCACGCTCTTCTTTCAATGCGTTAAAAACAGCGATAGCCATATCAGGATTGTTGATAAGCTCATCTGTCGCATACATACCGTGCTTACGGATACTCGGAAGAACCTGTGATGTAACCCATCGTTTAAACTGACACGCTTTAGGGAGCTGACTTCTAAGAATAAGACTGTAAAGACCAGACTCGTTAATAACATACATTTCTCGGTTCTGACCTGAGTCGGTGAAACACCGAGTCAGCTTATCATCTTCATCTACATGCCTTTTCAGTGCATCAGATGTATCACGATAACCAAGAATCTCAGCCACGTCCTTGCCCACAAAATATGGGATACCATCTACTACTGTTGTGCGAACAGAGCCAAGCTCTACATTCTTAAATACTTGTAATTCATTCATAAAATTACCTCCTATGATTTTTTCTGAAGGCGGTATTACCTTCTAAATCACAGGCAAAGAAAAAGAGCAGGTTTTTAACCCTGCTCCTAAAATTTTTTTAATCTTTTTTGTAAAACTCGCACTCGTAGCCGTCAGCTCTAAGAAGTAAACCTTCTGCCCAAGGTGGTGTTCTTCCCATTAGCTCACACACGCTTTGAACACTCACGCTTTTATCGGTTTCGATAATGGCTTCATCATGCACGTGCGCGACGATGCGATATTCTTTCAGCGTTTGCATAGCATAGATGAGGATGTCACGAGCTATAGCTTGCGTAATGTTTTCTACGAATTTAGGACCGTAGCTTTCCAGCCGCTCCCATTTTTTAGTAGATCCCACACCCTCATATGTGACCGATTCACCACCATACTTGTTTTCTTCCACACGTGGCTTCACATAGTAAAGGCATCTTTTCGAAGGCAGTTTGATGATAAGAAACCCACTCTTGTAAGTGAACACTATATTGTGTGTTCGAACAGATACGTGTTCGTGTACACACTGTTTTACCGCTCTGTCCACATCCCACCACAATGAAACAATATGTGGATTAGCAGATCTCCAATCATTAACTAACTGTTGCAAATCATCTTCATGTAAACCCATATCAAGAGCACCCATTGCCTTTAATGCTCCTACTGCACCACCGTAGCCACAGTTATGCACGAGCTTTCCCGATACGGTAAAACGATGATTTGGTCCGGCATTTCGTATGTCATAAACTCGAGCCTTGCTTCGATTAAACGCCAGTTTTTTCTGTGTTGCACTACAGCTGTATTTGCTCTTGATATGATTTCTTCTCTGCCCATTCCTTTCGATAACATTCTTGTAACTACCGATCTTGCGTATGGCCAATATTGTTGCTCCCACCGTGTTAGGATAGCGTTCTGCTTGTTGTTTTGATTGACTATTCTTGGAACAAAGCGGATATTTCCTTTTTCGTAGTTGCCGTTTGTATTTATCCGATCTAATTCCCAGTCTTTTTGCACATTGTCTACCTCTTGTAAAATCCACAAGCCTGCTTCTAAAACAGAATGGAAGCACCACTTTATCCCTCTTGCACCATAGTTTTTGTAATTTGGATCTCTTGGATTGATGCATCGCTGTTTCGCAGCACTTAGCCGCTTTTCTAGCCATATTGGTATTTGTTTCGGCTGCGAGCAAGCTTGACACCCTTTTGATTTGCCCGACTTTAGACTGTTTAAGTCCTGCCATTGAACGCTTCCGCACCCTACGCATTGTGTCAATACATAACAGTGGTTTTGCTTTTGATTCCAGTGTTTCTCTGCACTGATGATTTTCACCCAGCCGTATTGTTCTCCGACCATCTCCGGTTTGTATGAGATGTGTTTTGCAGATGGCGGATTCAATAAACCGTATTGGCTTCGGTTTCCCTTTAACCCAGACGAGATGGTCCGGTGTTGCTCTAAGTCCTTCATACTCGATTACCTCCTTTACACCCTTAAAAACAACTCCGTTATGGTTGACCCAGTTTTCTCCGTCCCACACTTTTTGTTTTGTAGTGACTTCTTCAATTGGAACAAGCCCTTCATCTGTGAGTACAAGTTCACCTTCAGCAATACAAGCAAGTTCCGCTATCTTACCTTTCTGCCGCAGGTGCCCGTTTACTCCGTGTTTTTCAACAGGCACGCTAAACATTTGAGAGGCTGACGAGCAGTAAATGTCTTTACCTTCCTCGAATACTCGCATACGCCATTTTTCACCTGCAAGCCAAGCCAAGACTCTCGCTTCGATTGCTGAAAAGTCTGCGACAATAAACTTAAATCCCGTGCGTGGAATAAAAGCAGTGCGGATAAGCTGGGATAAAGTATCCGGAATATCCTCATAAAGCATTTCCAACGCTTCAACATTTCCTTGTTTAACAAGACTTCTAGCCTCAGCTAGATCAGGCAGATGGTTTTGTGGTAGATTTTGTAATTGCACGAGCCTTCCTGCGAATCTTCCTGTTCGGTTTGCGCCATAGAAGCGAAACATGCCACGCTCCCGATAATCCATACAGGCAGCGTTTTTCATCGCCGTATACTTTTTCACCGAAGATTTAGCAAGCTGCTGGCGAAGCCGTAAAACTTCCGCCAACTCTTTACCCACTGTTTTAAGTTCTTTAGCGACTTCTTTTTTACCAAGCGACTCCATTTCAAGCCCATGCTTTTTAAGCCAAGAGCGCATTTGTAACACGGAGTTCGGGTTTTCTAAACCGGTAACATGCTTAAGCTCATCCACGAGATGAGTTTTCACCTCCTGGTCGAGTTTTATGGCTGATTCAACGAAAAGAGGATCTATTCCTATCCCACGATCGTTTATCTGTTGGTCGAGATAAAACTCCTGCCATAAAAAGTCTGGTACGGGAAAGCGTGAGAGTTTTTCTTGAATACTCATTTCAACTTCCACATCACGCTTGTTATACGATTTAAACTGCTCCCATTTTTCTTTATCGTGAAAATACTTGTTTCTTGTTCTTCCACCGTTTACTTTCGTAGGATTACACGGCAGGCAGAAATATTTAATAAGATTCTTACCCTCAGTGAGTTTCTGCTTATCAAGCCCCAGTACTGCTCCCACGCTTTCCAAAGACATGGGTAGCCCCAGTGTGGCTGACCAGATCATTGTGCAATGCCAGGAGCTTGGGTTTAAAAACAAGCTTTCACTTTTCGCTGTTTGACCAGGGTTAACATTGATGCCTTTATCTCGCAGGTAGCGTGATAAGCAGACTCTTTCAAACTGAGCGTTAAACGCCCACTTGGTCACTGTTTCATCTGTTAAAGCAGAAAGCACAACCTCGGGTATGGTTTCACCTTGTGCTAAATCAACAACCTGAACTTCACTACCGTCCACACTGTAACCAAAGAGCAGTATCTCAAAATCATCCGATTCTGCGTACTTGTAAACACCACATTTACCAAGATTTACACTCGAAAACGTTTCTAAATCCACACTCAAATTTTCCAAATTACATCACCTCCAAGTTAATAAAAGAGGTGACAGAAAACCTGCCACCCCACTTATAGAATCTTCTAATTCCTGTTTTTCAGGAATCTTCTAATTCCTATTTAGAATGTGTTTAATATCAACGTAAAGACTCACGAGTTTCTTTACCGTGAAATCAAGAAGTAATACTCCTATAAACACTGAAATAAAAACCGCTATAACAATTTCCATAATTAACTCACGCTCCTTACGCTAGAAAATCATCATCTTCTAAAGTCGTAAAATCATCGGTTGCGAGGCTACGTCCGCCGAGTGGCTCACCGTCTCGAATTTTTTGAATATTGCCAAGACCGCAAGCGATACCCTTATTACCGTTAGAGTTAAAAGCGTAGAAGTTGATGGAAACTCTCGCATAGCAGCCTGAATACACTTCGCTACGGTCCATGATTGGTTTTACCTGCTTGTCTACAATCTGCGGAGCCGTGGTTGAGTTCGCGTTAATGAAGTAGTGTCCTTTATACGCTTCATCATCACGCTCAATATCCCCGTCCCTGAGTGGTGTTTTAAGAGCAGCCTTGTTTGGTTTTTTACCGCCGAACTTGCCGACACCTTCCTCAATCGCAGCATCAATAGCTTTCTCAATAGCCGTAATCGTTTCAACATCACTTTTAGGGATAAGCAGTGAAACACTGTATTTTTCAGGGCCGCCGTTAATAGATTTTGGCTCCCAACCGTTGAAATAGGAAAGACGCGTGTTTTTACCGGTGATAACTTTCGTGTTATTTAATTTAGACATAGTACTAATTCTCCTTTTTGAATTCTTGGTTTACATTTGTTACGTTAACTTTTGCCCGCTTATCCGAGTCTGGTACGAGCGTAAGTTTTCCGGACGGTTTGATAATGAGGTCGCCCAGAATATCCTCAAATTTTTTCTTGCCCATCAGCTTTTGCATTTCCGTTAAACCAATAAGACTAGTTTTGAAAATGTCGGTAAAGCCATGAGCTTTCGCTTTCTCAATAACAGCTGTCTCGTCCTTAAACTTGCGAACTGATCTGCCTTCTACGAGTTTGAAACCGCTCCACTCTTTACCATGGTTTATAGCGGAATCTGTGGCGTAAGCTAAAACATCATCAGCCCACTTCGTTAACTGCGGAATAAGCGTGAGCACTTCTTCAATCTCACTATCTGTTAAAACAGATGGCGGTTTGAACTCAAGTTCTGCAAGTTTAAGGTTTTCTTCCGCACGTTTACGGCACGTGGCTTTTGCCCTGCAAAACCTGCACCAGTCACCGGCTTCAAATTCGCCTTCGCCTTTAATAGCAAGCTCTGCTTTTGGTTTAAGCACTTTTTCAGCCCAAGAGATAAGCTCCGTGGCAGGTAGTGTGAAAGTGGATACGTTGTCACGTCTTGGCTGAAAAATACTCATCTCAACAGTTTGTATCTCGTACAAGCTGTCGAAAAGCGTTAAAGCTCCAAGAGCGTAGCATTTCATCTGAGGATTCTCGTAAGCATCCACTAGCACGCCTTGACCGTATTTAAAGTCGATAATCTGCAGCGTTTTTTCGCCTACAATAATGCAGTCCGCTGTTCCAAACCCGTCAGGCACGTAAGCTGAAAAATCAACCTTCTGCTCGATGAGAAGGATAGGATCTTGGCAGTTAAGTTTTGCCTGCTCGTATTTTTCCATTACGAAATCCACGTAAGCATCCGAGCATTCCTGCATCTCGTTTGAGTCATACTCGGTGGACGGTTTTTCGCACGGACGGTTAAGAAGCTTATTCAGCTTGTACTCACACCACGCGTGTGCCGCCGTTCCTTCCTCAGCCGCTGCAGAAGTAGTGTTTTCAAACTTTTCTTCTAAAACAGCGCTAGGAGTACACTTAATCCACCTGTGAGCAGAAGATGGGGAAAGTAAAGCATGCTTAGTCACCTTTAATTCCCTCCGCTTCATGCAACAGGCTCTCATACTCGCTTTCAGGAACATCCGAGAGCTTTTGCGCACCGTGCTTAACGATGAGTTTCTTCACCTCAGCTGTCTTTCCCATCTGGCTAAGTTTTGCTAAAACCGCTCGAACCTGCTCAAGACTGACTGTATTCTGCTTTGGTTTCTCTACCGGTTTAGATGGTTTTTCTTTACTAACGTTAGACTCATCAAATAGCGTTTTAAGATGAGCTGTTAAGTTTTCCAAGTCTTTGATGACTTCTTTCATAATTTTCTTGTTCACGGTTTTTCCTCCTTAAACTTCTTTGACATCAACTGACTGAACACTCTTCCCGGGATCTAATAGGTAGACTTGCGAGTAATCACCAAACAGCCAGCGGATAAACCGCTGAGGTAATCGCATCACAGCTCCACGTAGAACCTGTTTCTTCTCACCGTTTTCACCGGTGACGTTAATAACGATCTTGTGTTTCACGAGTTTTGCCTCCTTTCTATAAGGGGTTTCTTCCTTACACATCACAGGCAAAGAAAAAGGAGGAGTTTTTAACCTCCTCCTAAAAAATTTCTAGAATTTTTCTGGTAAAACTTTTTTAAGATTTACGATGGCACTATCGAGATGCTTTTTCACGCCAGCAGACGAGATACCAAGCATGCTTGCAATCTCTGACTGAGTGTATCCTTCAATAAACATCAAACGAATAACCTGACGTTGCTTGTCAGTGAGTGTTGAAAACGCATTCTCCATTTCTTCTGACATTTCAAAACCATAATCGTTGGTAATAAAACCATAATCATCAGTAGTACTGAGAGCTTCAGCAAGATGACTTTTATCTACTTCAAGCTCGCCATCTGCATCGAAGTCAAGCGAAAGATTATAGTTACGCGGGAAATGCTCTTCAGCAGCATAATCAACATCATCCTTGTTAGGCTCATAACCGTGCTTAAGATTAAAATTCCGGATATATTCTTCTTTCCACGCCTTAATCTCAGCTTTTTCTTCAGCAGTTCTAGTAGGACGCAGGTTCTTATTGTTGTAGTAAACCTCTCTGTCATCCATTGAGTGAAGCATCTTAATATCCGCTTCAGTGACACCGTTTTCGCCTGGCTTGATTTCGATAGTTTCTTCACTATAACTACCATCTTCATTACGAACACAACTTGTATACTTATATGTTGCTCGATCGTTGCTATTAGTTTTGCGAGTCCTCATGCTCACCCTTCCCGCCTGCAGCGGTAGGGTGAAGACACATACAAAAAAGAGCCGATACTTTATGAAGTACCGACTCTAATACCTGAAAAACAGCCATAGTAGAATAGAGGTACTTCATAGGAGTCATGAAAAAAACCATGAGGATCCTATTGACGTATCTCATCGCCCTATAGCTAATCAGGCTTTAACTGTTTATTAGTAGTGTCTTATTGATTAATCATTAACCACAATCTTGTTAATTGTTCCAAAAATTCTTACAGCATTTACCCGCTCTTTCTTAAAACCCGTATCATGAGTGTGAAAAAGAGTGGAATAATCTCGTTTTTATAACAGTTTGACATGTAAAAACCACACTTGCCTTGAAAGCTACGTGCTTTGAGGTTTAAGCGTTAACAATGTTTTCACCCCCCTTCTCGTTAAACAACACTCGTTTTAGAAAACAAAACGAGCATTAGCCACGCTCTAATAGAGTCCCAACCGTAGCTAATAAAGTCCAACTGTATTTAATACAATCCCAACAAATCTAATATAATCCCAACCGTATTAATATCAGAAATCCTCACTCCGCAAAAAGTGTTATAGGCCTAACTACTTTTAGTGTTACCGTTAGAGCTTCTGATTAAAACACTTCAGATAAAACGTTAAAGTTATTACTATGCTAAAGAGGCTCTTCAAAAACCTGACAAATACGCACATATACGGGGTTGCATACACGAGATTGCAGGGAAAGAGTATTGCATATTTTTTCATAGAAGCGTACAATAAGAGCAAGGTGTTTTACTATTGTAAAGATGCATAGTATGCCTTCTTATCGAGAAAGAGATATTATGAAAAATATAATAATGCGAAGTCTATCTGTAGTTGTTTCTGCTGCTTGTTTATTTACTTTTTCCCCATTGGCATTTGGACAAGATAATAATGAGAATTATCAGCAAAGACTGGGGGATATATCAACTTATCTGAATCACACACTCAGTGAAAAAGAAATTGATGAGCAGATAAAGGAGACCTCGCGTCGCACTGGTGAGAGCCCTGACTCGATTGCTAGTAGGGTGGAGAAATCGGTTCGTGATTCAGTGTTAGATACTGCGAGGTTCTCTGTAAGAAGTGGGAATACACAGTTACCAAGAGCTCGTCATACAGGAGATATTTTTGTTTCTAATAATTCATCATTTTTCGTTTGGAAGCATGGGCATACTGGAATTTATGTTAATCGTGATGATATTGTCGAAGCAGTAGGGATGTTCCAGAATGCTCATCGAGTATCAAGGAAAAATAGTGTCGCAGCCGGCGGTGCCTCTATTCTTGAAGTAAAAACTTCCCAGGGAAACCGCGATAAAGCGGCGCGTCGGGCAATTGGTTATATTGGTAGGGGTTACAATGCAGATATTACTGATACTAATAGAAATGATTGGGGAGGTCTTAACTGTTCTCAATTAGTGTGGGCTGCATATTATTATGGTGCTGGTATTGATTTGGATACTGGTAGTGGTGAATATGTGTGGCCATATGATATTAAAAATTCTGGATATGTTAGGGAATATCAATATGTTCAGTAGTTGAGGTGCGGTCATTATGTGGAAAAAATTTATTCATGAATCTGAAGCTCACAAGAGAGTGAATGATGATTATGTGCGTAATGCTGCACCTCAATCTTCATTCACAACTGGGAATAAAACTCATAGAGTAGTAGTCTGGATTTTCGGGGTTATAGGTATAATTGCTGTAATTGCAGCCGTTACTGTAGGTGCCTTTCATTGGGTTTTATCGACAGAATATACAGTATCTGCTCATTCGGAGAGATTTGAAAATCTTCGGTTGCAGCATGCGGTTGTTGCAATCCCGCTGCATAACCCTCAGACATCTCTTATTCCCAATGGCAGCGCATTTATGTCAATTGTTTATGAAGATGGCAGTTTTAAGCTGCATAAGGTGAGCAATATAGAAGGCCAAACGCCAATTTGGAATACTGAGGCGCTTCACTATACAGATTCCCGTGATAGTTATTTCATACCAGTGAACGCTGGAAAACCTACGGTAAACTCTATAGAAAAGGTGCAACGTCAGAATTTTGCATTTTCTCTTGCTAATGGCGGTTTTGTTGATCTGTATGACGAAAGCATGATGAAGCATAGAGGTAAAACAACATATAAGATTCTTTCTACGACTTCTAAAGGTGAGAGTAAGCAGCAAACAATACAATTTTCAGAGAACCTATTTATTAAAACTTGTTCTACCTGTGGCAATCAAGCGTATGCAATTGCTCAAACAGACAAGCATGAAGTTGTGTTGTATCGCATGGTCAATGAAGCAAATGTTGGCCTAAATGAGGTATCGCGGCACCATGAAAAAGACATGGTGGGTGAGCAATTATATCAAGGAGAAAATGAATCTACAGGAGTAATTGATGCTGCTTATAGCCCACGATGCAACAATGGTGTGATTACTTTCTTATATTCGTATGGTCCATCGTCTGCTCGCACAAAGGATATGGCAGTAGAACACAGCGATTCTGCTGATGATGTTAAAGCTATTCAGGAACATTTTCTTGTGCGATGGGATGTGAAAACTGGTAAAATAACAACAATTCCATTGAAGAACAGCAAAGGTCAAGTGTTGTATGGTCCGACCACGGTCTCTTATGAGATTGCTGGCTACATAAACGCACAGGCATACGATGAAAAGCTTCTTCATATTGTTGATACCGAGAATGGACGAGTGTTTACTCTTGATACGCAAACAGGTGTTCTTCGCCGATTGTTAGATAAAACTACGCGTCAAGAGTCGTCAGCGGGCGTCAACTATCGTTTGCTGGTAGGAAACCATGAAATAGTTCGTATACCATCGATTATCGATACCTCTGATTTGAAAGATTTTGTTATCGAACGATTTGATAGGAAGACTGGAAAATTATTGAAAAAAATAAAAGTTAATAAAGATTTTCTCTATTTGACAGCTCAGAAAAATACGAATTTATATCCGGGAATTCCAGCTGTGAATCCAAAATGGTTGCAATGATCGGAAATTGACGTATTGGGCTTGATGCTTGTGAATGATTTTGCAGTGTCAAGCCCGATTTATTCTGTCGTGCGTGTAGGGGGAAACTAAGGGTAAGCGGCAAAAAGTGTGTCTATTAGTCGGCGTGTCTTTAACACATAGTCCCTTTTCTGATTGCAATATCTGGATGATAGTCAGCTTTACATAAGTTAAACCCAGTGTCTAAATGAGCTGGTCCGATTGGATTATCATCAATAATAATTTTTTTATTTTTTGGTTTAAAACATTCAGAAGTTATAAATTGTTTAGGATTTGAAGGATTTTCACGACTGAAGTAACACCACCATTCTATAGCTCTACGCATGTGATCTTCAGATAATCCTTTATGAACACTTACCAATTTATCTATCTGTGAATTTATACCACCTTCTAAAGCATTAGTAGTACTAGGAATAGGAACGCTCGTTTTCTCTAATAGTAAAGGATCAAGAAAGGTAAATAGTGTGTACCATTTTTAACTTGTATAGCAAGCAGATTATAAGCTTTTCTTGCTGTCTGGTGCGTATACCACCATTGTTGATTACTTCTTACCCAAGAAGGAATATTTTCTTCAGAAACATTCCTACGGAACGTTTTTTGATTAAGCCAATCTTTCCACTGGTTATAAGATTTCTGTAGTAAATTAACCCATAAATCAGATTCTTTCAACGTTCTGATTTTAACTAACTTTTTAGCTAAACCCCACAAAAGCCTTATGTGATTGCAGCCTAGGCTTGCTTGTAGTTAATACGCGTATATTACGTTTAATATGTACTAAACAGCGTTGTACTCGAGTCTCTGGCCAAACTTGTTTAATAGCGCTCAACGCGCCAGCGTTCCCATCAGTAATAACAACAGTAAGAGCTAATAAATTATTAAGTAAACTTTTATATGCTTCAGTATTTTCTCTAATGCAACAACTGGCAAAATAATTCCACTTAAGCAACGTATTGGACTTTTAGAGCGCAAGATTAGAGTAGTTAAAGAGAATAATTATAATGAAACAGACTGGCTCAAATGGTCTAAACATGCATTTTTGAATCTATTTATAGTTTTTAATATCAAGAAGATAGCCTGCTTCTGGCAAGAGAAAACCTTCTTGCAACATAACTGGGATAGTACAGAAGAATTACGTCAAGCTATTCATACTTATATTGATTTTTACAACAATCACAGAATTAAAATGGGGCTTAAAAGACAATTATGGAACATCGTGCTATGATTGCACAAAATGTCTAAAAATTGTCCTAAGCCCCTTTTGTTTTCAATGTCAAGTAATACTAAATGTTAAGCTTTTCAGCTTAACTACAGCAAGTTTTCCTTGGTATTTCAACGATAACTCGGGTTTTTAGACACACTTTTTTGCCGCTTACCCTCAAAAATAGTTCCTTCATTAGGCAACGACATCGTTGTCATCAAAGCAAGCATGAACGTAAACGGACCGAGCGCATTCCCATACGTTTTGAACATCACACCAAAATCATGGCCGAATACCACCATCGACAAGTAAAGGAACATAAAATTCACAGCTGTAAACATAACCAACTTCAGCACGAACATAAGAACCTTGTACATGAGAATATCCTCCTCACTCACTAAACGGAGTCGAACACCAAATAGCAGAAGCTGCTAAACTTGTAGCTAGACCCATAACTCCACCTCTAAATGCGGATGAACCAACTGCCTTTAAAATATACATAGCAGCTTGCTTCCAAAGATGCTTTTCAAGTAACTTTTTGAAAGTAGCAGTAAATACTCCAGTAATACCGATTAGACCAGTAGTCTTAATTATACATTTAACATAATCCTTCGAACGCACTGCATGATTATCATTAGACGAAATCTCACCAACAGATGCATTTGCATTGAGCTTATGAATTAAATTCTCAAGCACTTCTTTCGGAACATGAGAAAACTCCCCTGCTTGTGTTACAGTCCATTTTTTATTAATTTCATCAAACTTGAGATACTTTGAAAAAATAATTTCAAGACGCTTAGCATAATTATCTATATTCGCATCACCGACATTGCTTTCTACAACACTTGGTCCGTTATCCACTATCTCATTAGCTTGAGCAGTTGATACCAGAGAAACACAGGTTGATAATGCTGCAACAACTACAGCAATAGACTTAAAAATATGACATTTCATAGAAATTCTCCTTTGTAATTACAATATATAAAAGACCTATCATTGGGTTTAATACTCATTCTATCCAATAATTTTTTGCCATACAATTGTTGTTGCTATTTTTGATAACACATAAAATGTATAAGGTGTTCTAAGTTTTACTTGTAACAAATAGAAATAGGGTTATTCCCCAAAATACTAAATTATGCAAATAGACTACAATTAGAATACTCTAATGAAACTAACCTAATCTACTGTTGTAATTAAATGATGAACTCTTGCAATAATCCCATTGGTAGTGTATGTAGCAACAAGATGGTTAGGAATGGTAAAACCGGTGCAAAGAAAACACGATGGAGATGCAAAACATGTGGCGCTTATTCAAAGCAACATCGTCAATATATAACACGTCAAAAACCGTTACAATTGGTCATGAAACGACTGTTAAGTTTTTTTAAACAAGAAACTATAAATACTCCTCACGAGGAAAAGAAGAAATAACAGGGTACGGTAACGCGATTAATCCCGTACAAACCATGGGAGGATTCATACTTGTTTATACGAAAAGGGTTGGCATGAATATGAGAATATGGTAACGACACACCAATTCTATGCACACTTTCTAGGAAATAACCATAAAAATCAAGCATCTGCATTATTAGTTATTCTGAAACAAGATTTCTACTAATCCACATCTCTAGTTCTTTAAGAGAGAATCCGCCATGCTCCTCAAAATCTAGTTTTGTTAACAATTTTCTATGATTATATATAGCCAACGTCGGAGTACCTTTAATGTTATACTTCTTCTTAAACTGAAGCCATTCAGATTTATTTTCGTGAATCCTCTCAACATTGACATAATATAATCTATCACTAATTTTATATTTGTCGATCATTTCCCCCAATATTTGATCAAATTTATTACAATCACCACAACCCGGCCTTCCAAAATAAACTATAAGCTTCTTTCCATCATTATTGCGCAACACAAAATTTTTTTCCAACAGGCTATTTAATTTATCATACATAGTCAATGTAGGATGCGTCATATCCTTTTCGTAAGTTTGTCCAACAATAAAATAAGCATTTGCAATTAAACTGAATACTAAAACAATGTATAAAATAATCTTCTTCATCGCTACTAGCTTTCTACAAAAGTCTCTAACTCTTTCAAATTCTTATATCCTTGAGAAATTACCAGTTTCCCACGCTTCCTCATTACAATAGTTGGAGTATTGTAAATCTTTATTTCAGCTGCCTTTCTCACAATTTTCATGTCTGTGGCATCCCAATAATAAATTTTAGCATGCGTTTCATCTTGATATTCTTTTAGAACTTTATTGAATTCCTGACATGCTCCACAGCCTGAACTACCAAAATAGAGCACTTCTCCAGTTTTAAGATTTGAGATATTATTCTCCTGTAATACTGAAAATGAGGGTCTTAAGCCACTCAAATGAATATATGCAATAAAACCAACGAATAACATTATGACAATAGCTGGAAGTATACGAGATATTACACTTTTCATAACTCAGTACTCCTTTTTCATAAATTGTAATAACGACAATAGGAAAAACATAACAATATACATTAGAGCAATAATACAAGTTGCAGACGTAAGAGCGGTGAACGAGTCTGGTGATAAATAATAAAATATCTGAAAAGAATACACGGATGTTTGAGACAATATTATGTTTATCAAATTCGGCAATATCCATAATAATATAAAGGAAAGAATCATCGTAACACCAACTTTTTCAAAATATATCAACAGATTCATATTTATAGCAATATACAAAAGGAAAATTATCGGATATACGAGCAGTTGATGCATAACTATCCCTAGAGACGAGTAATTTAGTGACAAAAATACCAAATTTACGACTAGATAAATGCTTACGTATTCACCATATATAAAACACAATAATTTAATCCTATTAGGAATATACTCTAGATAATGATGAATAATTTTCTTCTCTTGCCATTCACCAATTGATAATATCTGATATAGGCTTAAAAATAGTATAGTTATCGTTGAAAAGAATTTATATTGTGATAAAAATGCACCTCTTTTAGCTTGAAATACTATAAACACGCAACATGCCAAATACAAAACAAAAGACAATAAGAAAAGCTTCTGATGACTAAACTTAATAATTTCTGATTTTATATAGTACTTCATTATCATCTTCCTCCAACATAAAATCTTTAATATCATGTGTAATATCACTGTATTCCACGATTTGTACCCCATGCTCAATCAGCAATTTAAGAACCTTGGCAATATCCTCTCTAGGCAATTTAATTCTAAAAGTTGATTCTTTGTTATCTTTGCTACGACAAAAAACCTCATATCTGTTAGAAAGCAATTTACTAATATCCACATCATTTACAACAATCACATTATAAATTCTTAGATTATCGTTAAAATTAACAATTTTTTGAATTTTCCCTTTTTTTAAATACCATACAATATCAGCAATTTCACCTAACTCATCTAATATATGACTTGAAATTACAAGGCTTTTACCTTGTGAGCGCAATGACAAGATAGTGTCTTTTAACTGCTTTATAGTAAGAACATCTAATCCATTGAAAGGTTCATCAAGAAGAATAATTTCACTATTTGAGAGCAATATTCTAGCAATATTTAATTTTTGCTTCATACCTAGCGACAATTGTTTAAACTTTTTATTTTTTGCTTCGTCGAGACTCACCTGATGCAATAATTTATCACAATTAAAGTCTTTTCTCCCCATCAAAGCAGCAAACACTCTAAGATTATCCTGTACAGAAAATTCGTCATAAAAAGATGGATTCTCAATAGCAAATGAAAGTGAACCGTCCAATTCAATATTGCCTTGATAATCAACTATCAAATTTGCAATGCACTTCATTAACGTGGTTTTTCCTGAACCATTATTGCCTACTAACGCAATAATTTGCCCAGCACTGCTTTCCAAAGAAATGTCATCTAAAACGACTTTTCCCCCATATGATTTTTTCAAATGAGATATCTTCATAAGATTACCTCTTAACAAATGAAACTAAAAATTTCCGATCTCCTTTTACAGAAATCTTACTATCTTCACCAATAAAAATTTTAGGACTCTCTTCGTAGATAACAGCATTTTTAACATTTCCTGGCTGTTTCTGAGCACGCACAAAAAGAGCATCATCAAGCTTGTACAGCTTTCCAGCAAAGCGTATCTCTCCTTTGCCTCTCTTTGCATAAATAGCATACACTCCTGGCTTTAACGATAAGTTATCGTTATTTTTATAATCTCCTGAAACTAGTGTTGGCAAATCATCACGAATTATACCAAAACGAACATTATTTGTCTTATACCCTACATACAGCAGACTGATAAGACCGAGGATTACTATGGTAGCTGCAAATATCCATTTTTTGCTTTTCATTTCTTAATCACATCCAAATCTATTATTTCATCAGCAATTTTATCGAACATTGCATCATGAGTAACAATAAAAATCATCGCAGTCTTTTTTAACTCCAAGACTTTGTCTATAAAAATCTTCTTAGAAGAATCATCCAAGTTTGAAGTAGGCTCATCAAAAATATACACATCTGCTTCTTTATTCAAACTTCTAGACAATAAAACCTTCTGTCGTTCCCCTTGCGATAAATTCACACCGTTATAAAAAATTATCTTATCTAAATCAAGTTTAAAAATATTATCTACTGGCTGTCTTGCATTCTTATAAATATCATATGCAACATTCTTACCAATAGAAGCATAGTTTAAAAATTGATTTTGCTGATAACAACTTATTCTACTCTGAATCATTTCTATTGGATAACCATACAAATCCCTATCAGAGTCATAATAATGCACACTTCCAGCAGACACTGGTACTACGCCCATAATAACATACATTAAAGTCGATTTGCCTATTCCATTCTTCCCTTTAACCAAAATCAAGCTATGACTACGAAATTGCTTTGATATTCCAGAAAGGACTGAGACTGAAGTGTCTTGACTGTACGAAACTGAAACATTTTCTAAAGATATTCCAGTAATAGTAAAATCTGCTGCATTGTTTCTATCAATAGCAGGTGGTTTACGATAATGGGAATCAAGCGAAGAATATCTCTCCAAATCTAAAAATTTTTGTATAGCGGGCTTGCCAAGACTATAAACCATATAAACGATTACAAAGCTGATAAAAACGCTGACAACTTTCATATCCATTTTGATGGAATACATAAGCATTACATAAACAAAAATCAAACTTAAATTCAGATACATAACCCCATCATAAAGTGTCAAAATATGAGCTGTGCTTTCTCGCTGTTTAGCAAATGAATCTTTCACTTTGAGCAATATGCTTTTCAGATAAGTAGATACTTCCTCTTTACTTGAGAATATGGATCTATCCAGCTTATTATGAATCGATTCCTCAATGAAAACAGAAAGCTCTCCCATATTATTGAAATAATTCCTATTATAATTTTTTCTTGTCACGATGCCTTTTTTGAAGATAATGACGTAGGTAAGCATGCATACGATCGACAACAAAGCTATCCCTCTACTAAAAGCAAAAGTCGCACTAAAAATAAGAACTACACAAACTAATTCGAAATATGAAAGATACCTCTTTAACTGCCAGTCCGACGCATTAAAATTATTCCAAAACTTTATCAGCCTATTATAGATATTCTCATCTTTTTCACTTAACTGGTCTATATCTTCCAAAAAAGAAAAAGCCAACGCTTCTTGCTTTAGAGAATCTTCATTTGATACAATTCCATTATATTCCGTCTTTAATTTTACATAAATACACGTGAGCAATGTCTCAAAAATAAAGATTACCAATACTTGCCATATAACTAGATTCCGCAATTGATAAATCAAAAAATATTGAATTGAGAAAATAATTATAATTGGAATTATGCATAACAACACTGTTAAATATAAAAGATCAACATGTAATTTAAGATTCTTTTTTACATGACTATGTTTTTGCAGTAACTTTTCCTGATGAGTACGCTCCACAACATTTTCAATTATGAAAACATACCCTTTAAATACCCCTTTTAACTCGTTTAAATTAACCTGTTCTAGAACTACATGCGAAGGATCAGATACAATCGCTTTACCGTCTTTAACACCATACGATAGAATATAATGATTTTCGCCATTGCTATCAACCAGTAATATCATAGGCTTAGTAAAATCAAGAAGATGAAAATCTTCAACTTCATAACTAGAACCGTAAACTCCGAATTGTTTCAAAACCTCTTCAATATTAAACAAAGATAAACCTTGCTCAATATCTAAACTAGAAACAACCGATTTAAAACTTCTTTCATTAAATCTATGATAATTTTCTAGCAATGATTTGATAACTGCAATACCGCAATCTGAAGTCAAATTTTGCATATTATGAGGATAAGCCACCATCTATTGAGCTCCTCAAAGTTTCAAGGCGTGGAGGCTATCATAGCCTCCACGCTACAGATTTAATCACAAATGTTAAAAAGCATCATACAATCAAATCAATTTTCTCAAATACTAAATTACGCAAATAGATTACAGTTAGAACACTACAATGAGACTAACCTAATCTACTGTTGTAATGAAATCTGGTAATATAATCATATGCAGAACTAGAGAATCATCCCCAGCAGATGAAACCCCAGACAACGCACATCCATCCAGCTCTAATCGAGCGAGATTCTTCTAGTGTTAGCTTCTTCATAATAATCATCTCCTCTCTTTCAAGTAAAAACCTCCTATAGAGCTAAATCCGCAACATCATAGACGAATGTTGCATTCTCAACTCTCACCATAGTTATAAATCATTTATGATGTCTTGTCAATACACTGCAACGAAAATGTTATAACACATATATACCAGATATTTCCACCAACTTTCATCCTGGCATTAATGTAATTATCGCGAATTATGTATGATTTTGAAAATAAAATTCACATGAAAATATGCAGACTATCCTCTATTACGATTGCTCATTTTTCTCAATTATCGGGTTATAGACCAAAAAATAAGGTACGACCACACCTTATATGTGAAATCTTACCTTATTTTTGTTTTATGACTTCAATTTCCCACTTCACCAGCTGGGTGCAAAGTGGGTGCACTTTTTAACGTTAACATCCTGTGCACTCGACCCCAGAGCGTTGATATGTTCCCTCAAACAGCCAAACTGCGCTCAAAAACCGCGAGAACCCATCTTAAAGCCACTTCGCATTAAACCTTTTAACGATAGCCCTCACTAACCCCTGCTGCACAAGGGCAAAAATGCACCCACCTAATCAGCCCTTGACATCAATACGACACTCTCGACGTGATGAGTTTCCGGATATAAGTCGAACGCGCGCAAAGACTGAACGCTGTATCCAAGCTCCTTAAACGTACCAACATCGCGAGCAAGACTAGTCGGATCGCAGGCAACGTACACAACAGCTCTTGCTCCAGACTTCGCAATCTGCTTACAAACTTGAGCTTTAGCACCAGCGCGAGGAGGATCCAACACAACAACATCTGGATGCGCAAATCGGCGCACAATTTTAGACGATTTACTCGCCTTAAACACCTGCGATTCAAGCGTTTGCGCAACATCCCCTTCAAGCGCTTCAACAATATCTCTGCTAAGCCCTGCGCGCCCAATGTTTCGCCTTGCGTTCTTTACAGCAATCGGCGCACCCTCAATACTAAGCACGCGCGCTGGCTCTGCAGAACCAAAAGTGCCAGTAGTACCAAGAGCACCCACAGCACTAGAAGAATCTCCTCCAACATTAGCCAAAGTCGCAAGCGGAATCGTAAACAAACCCGATCCAGAATACAAATCCCACAAAACCGTATTCTTAGTACGACCACCAAGCGCAGAACGAACTAATCCCAAAACGTAGTTCACCAAATGCTCTGGAGCTGCGCGATGAATCTGCCAAAAACCGCTGGCGTCAACATCGTAATCAAAAGTACGCATACGCGATGAATCTCCATCAACAGCAACGCGTACACGCTCACACAACAATGCCGATCCTGCAACCAACTCATCATTTACTATAAGCGCATAATTTTCGCCAATCGCACTAAGAAGCGCAGCCTTATCATTAAAATCAAAACCATCAACTCGAGGCTCTGGAACAGCAAGACGAATTTGCGCATTTGGCGAGAAAGAACGATTCCACAAGTCCAAAGAATCCGCAACAGCCAAAACCGCGCGCGACGCAAGTGGCATAGTATCAATCGCAATGCGATCATGCGACTCGCGCTTACGCATAGACAATCGCCCTTCATCATCCGCAACCAACTCCATGCGCGTACGCCAATTAAACCCGTTAAGCTCCTCATCCCCCGGCATGCGCTCAACAGTAATATCGCTATCCGCAATATCCATATGCGCTAAACGCTGGAATTGATTGGCAATTACGGACGCCTTCCAACGAATCTGCCCAGGCAAAGAAACATGAATTAAATCCGCGCCACCAACTCCGCCACCCTGAGCCAAAGGACCAGCGAGCTTCCATTGCGGCTCTACACGATCAGCGCTAGGCTCCAAAACTTCCACAACTTCCCCAGTAAAAAAGTGCGCTTTTGCACGCATCGGCTCATCCATGCGCACAACAACCAGCTCACCAGGCAGCGCAAATCGCACGAATACAACGCGTCCGTCAAGATGACCTACGCATCTCCCTTGATCCGCATAACGCTCGATTCGCATCGTCACTTGCATAAACTACCCCTTAGTTTTGCGTTTTGTTAAGCCAATTCGCTAACACTGATTTTTGTTAAGCTGATTTTACTTCACTTGAATTTACATCGTTTTGATCTTCGTCAATTTGATTTTCTTCACGATAATTTTCTTCGCGATTTTTATGATGAAGACGCATAAACGGCGTTGCAATAATCAAGTAAGAAACCCAAATTGCGAGCGCCCAGAATGGCAATCCCATAAGCAATCGAACTGTACCGAGCCAGACAACGTTATTCGCCAAATACAGCGGCACTTGCAAAACAAGCCTAAGCGCAAAAACACCAATCCACAATCCAGTAACATACATATACGCTCGCTTAAGCGGCTTATAATCAAGCCATTTGTGCAGCCACGAGCCAAAATTTTCCGTAGGCATTTTGCGAATCGATTCAATCACAAGCCCAAGCGCTGGCACGCGCACAATCAGAGAAATCGCAAGAAGCGCACCATACACAGCGTTTGTAATAAAGCCCATCATGTAGTAGTCGCGAGCTTGATGACTCGTCCACACCCAAATAAGGCAAATCCCTACAGAAACCAACCCACTTAGAGCACCCATAATCGACTGGCGTTGAATAAGTCTAGCTACAACTTGCAAAACTGCAAGAGCTGCAGACGCAATAACCGTTGTTTGTACGTTTCGCGTTACAACAAAGCAAATAACAAACAGCAAGCCTGGCAGCATGGATTCAATTACGCCTCGAACTCCTCCAAGGGAGTCAATAACAGAAAACGTGTTTCCTTCAGATCCAATAGAAGCCAAAGAGGCTAATCCTGAGCGTTTTTTGCCGCGCGAATCTTTTTCCAAGACAATATCCTTTGCTGCCTGACTTTTACTATCGACTCTTAACTATCGACTCTTAACTATCTGATTTCAGAAAACATTGGTCCACGAGTTAGCGTGGTTTTGACTTCTACTTGCTGATCTGCACCAAGTGGACCCTTTGGACGACCTAGATTTTCTTCAGAATCGTCAGAACCAGCAGAACCATCTTTACCTGCATTACTTGGAGCAACCAAATCGTGCATTGGAATCATATCTCTAGGAGCAAGTGGCTCTGTTCCGCGGTCTATAACAATATCACTAAACCACTTGTTAAGAAGCACAGTCTCTTCGCTTGTTTTTTGCGACTCTAAAGCAGCACTCCCAGAAAACACTCCGCGAAGCATCCAACGCGGACCATCCACACCAACAATTCTAGTTTCCACTGTCTTATCGTCAACCTTGACTGGAAGTATGAGTTCCTTGCCAAAAACTCCATTCGCTTCCCTAGCATTAGAGTTTCCCTTAAGCAAATCCGCACGAACTTCACTCCATATTCCTTCTGTTTTAGGAGCTGCAAATGCTTCAACCTCAATGCTAGAAGATTTATATGTAACAGTTATGCCAAGAACTTGACCAGTTTCACGCTGCTTTTTTACTCGCAACTCTATACCTTGTAAATATGGTATATATATGGAGCCGAAATCAACATAAGTACCTAAATTAGGTAGTTTCTCATCAGACATGTCCCATGGACCTCTAAGACTTCCGCGTCCTAAGTACGTGTCTGCATCATATCCGCCTGCAGTCAGATCGCTTAGAGCGGAATTTTGGGATTGAAATTCTGCAAGATTCTCAGCATCATCTTTGGCAGCTTTCGACTTGCGCTTGGATTTAAACCATCCCATGGCTCCTCTTTTCTAATGGATTCTTCTTAATAAGCTCTAATTGCCATTTTTCGATGAATACTTTACATATTTCTAATGGCTATTTTTACTCAACTTCACCAGCCTATCACAAGCAAAGCAAAATCACACATTATATTTTATGTTTAAAGCAGCATGGTCAGACCAGCGAGAATCGTAGCTTTGAGCACGATCAATTACGAATCCGCATGCAGTTTCTGCAATTTCAGGTGTTGCAAACTGATAGTCTAATCTCCATCCAACGTTATTATCAAAAGCTTTACCTCGTTGACTCCACCAAGTGTATGGTCCTTGAATATCGCCAGCAAGCATACGCATAACGTCCACAAATTCATACTCGTTAATCCAACGATCAATATAAGCGCGTTCCTCTGGCAAAAATCCAGCACTTTTCTCATTCGCTTTAGCGTTTTTAATGTCAAGAGGCGTGTGTGCAATATTAAAATCACCGCATAAAATCGCCTGATTTCCGCCACTTGCAGCAATATCTCTAAGCTCCCCTAATCGCTTTAACATAGTATCTAGAAAGCGGAATTTTTGCTGCATTTTCTGTGGATCATCAACGTTTCCAGCGTGAACATACACAGATGCAACAGTAATATCATACCCTTGCGGAGTATGTACGTCGGTTTCTACCCATCGCCCAGAATCAACGTCTTCACTTAAACCAGGCAAACCGTAACGCTGCTCTACAACTGGCAAAGTCGTTACAAGCGCCACACCAGCTCTACCTTTTATTTCACAAATCTGATTTGTAACAGAAAATCGCCTGTCATTTTGACCAGATTCACCACTTTTAGACGTATACAAATCCTTGATTTTACTCATAATCGGATCAATCGCATCTTGCGGAGCACGAACCTCTTGCATACACCACACATCTGGCGTGTGATCTTGAACCCAATCGAGCATCCCCTTGCGCCAAGCCGCACGAATCCCATTCAAATTTGAAGTCGTAATTGTAATCATAAGTTCCACTCTAATATGCACACAACACAAAGTACGCAAAAATAAAGGTGCAGAAGTTTTGACTCCTACACCTTTATTTTAAATTTATAGTTTATAAGACACTAGTTTTAAGGCCCATAAACCAGCTTGCGACTAATCCAAGCCAAGTTCCAAATTTCCACCTGGAATTGCATCGAGAAGATCGCGAGTGTACTCCTTTTGAGGATGATCAAACACTTCGTCGGTTGTAGCATGCTCAACAAGTTTGCCATGTTGCATAACAACAACCTCGTCCGCAATCTGACGAACAACAGCCAAATCGTGAGTGATGAACAAGTAGCTTAATCCTCGCTCCGCTTGCAAATCGTTAAGCAAATGCAAAACCTGATCTTGCACAAGCACATCCAAAGCAGACACAGCTTCGTCGCAAACGATTACATCCGGATCCAATGCCATAGCACGCGCAATCGCAATGCGCTGACGCTGTCCGCCTGAAAGCTCGTTCGGGAAGCGAGTCATAACAGAAGCAGGCATACGAACCATGTCCAAAAGCTCGCGCACACGATTCTGTCTACTCTTTTTATCGCCAATCTTATGAATTCGCAAAGGCTCTTCAATAGAACGATAAATCGAATACATTGGGTCTAGCGAACCATAAGGATTTTGGAATACTGGCTGCACATGTCGACGGAAGTCAAGCAAATCAGCACCCTTGAAATCAGCAATATTCTTGCCTTCGTAAGTAACTGTTCCACTTGTTGGATTTAGAAGTCGCAAAACCATGTTTGCAACAGTAGACTTACCAGAACCAGACTCACCCACGATTGCCAACGTTGTTCCGCGCTTAATCGAGAACGAAACATCGTCAACAGCCTTGAAAAGCTCCTTCTTGCGCGGAAGCTTAAACTCTCGGGTTAAGTGATCGACTGTAATAATATGCTCGCTCTTTTCAAGAGCTTGCTCGCCTACTACGTGATGCTCAAGCAAATTATCCGCGTTACCACCATGCTCCTTAACGGAAATGATTCGTTGAGAAGCAAGACTTGGAGCGGCAGCAACAAGTCGCTTAGTATAAGGATGCTGAGGATGCTGCAAAACGTCCAAAGATGGACCAGATTCAACAACGCGACCCTTATACATAACAACAACGTGCTGTGCGCGAGCTGCAGCCAAACCTAAATCGTGAGTAATAAAGAGCACAGAAGTGCCGAGAGAATCAGTAAGCGTATGCAAATGGTCAAGAATGCGCTTTTGCACAGTAACGTCGAGTGCGGAAGTTGGCTCATCTGCAATAAGCAAATCTGGGCGGCACGCAAGGCCAATCGCGATTAACGCGCGCTGACGCATACCGCCGGAAAACTCGTGTGGGAATTGCCTTGCGCGAGTTGCTGCATCTGGCAAACCAGCTTCATCAAGCAAACCAGCAATGCGGTCTTCAACACTTGCTCCAATAACATACTTTTTTGCGATTTCCCAAGCTTTGTCGTCATCTACGCCATACTTAATTAAATCGTCTGCAACGCGCCAACGAGTTTCGGAACCTGGAACCCACTCTTTTTTGTAGTATTCCATAGCTTCATTAAACTTTTCGGCATTTGTTTGCTCACTAAGACCAACCTGCGCCAAAGCTTGCTTTGCAGCGTCCAATAATGCGCTCAGTTCTTTAGAGCCAAGGAAGATTTCATCTTCATTGCTTTTGACTTCTACAGCGTCTCCTGCTAAAGCTTCTGCAAGTGCGGAGCGCTTCTCATGACTAACGTCAACACCATTTGCAAGAAGAGCTTCTTTAACTTGAGTTCCAATTCGCCAAACAGGATTAAGGTTGCTCATAGGGTCTTGCGGAACCAATCCCATTGCTGTACCGCGCAAAGCCGCATAATCTTTAGGCTTTAGATTACTTATTTCTTGACCTTTAAGCTTAATAGAACCACCCGTAACGTGACCTGTTCCTGGAAGCAAGCCTAAAACCGCCATTGCAGAAGTTGACTTTCCAGAACCAGATTCACCCACGATTGCAACCCATTGACCTGGGTAAACGTTGAAGCTCGCATCGCGAACAGCGTGTACGGCTTTTTTAGAATCCGTTGTAAAGTCAACTTGAAGATTTTTAACTTCCAGCAAAGGACCCTGCTCACGTTGCATTGCAAGGGTATCTACATTTTTACGTGTTGCTGTGTTCATAATCACTATTCCTCCACGCTAACTTACGCCTTACGGCTCTTTGGATCCAACGCATCTTTTACGGCGTCGCCCATCATAATAAAGGCGAGAACAGTAATAGCGAGCGCAATAGACGGATAGAACAAAACTTCTGGATTTGTAGTAAGAACATTCCTAGCGGTAGAAATATCTACACCCCAGCTAACGGTCGTAGTTGGCAAACCAATACCAAGGAAGCTAAGTGTTGCTTCCAAAACAATGTAAGAACCAAGGGATGTTGTTCCTACAACAATGATTGGGGCCAGCGAGTTTGGAATAATATGACGGAAAAGATTACGCATTGGAGTTGAACCTAAAGCTGTAGAAGCCGTATTAAACTCAAGATTCTTGGATTCCATAACGGCACTTCTTGCGATTCGAGCAACGCCTACCCATCCAAAGAGAACCATAACAAACACGATTTTCCAAATCGACTTAGATGTGCGGAACATTTGCAAAACTACGATTGCGCCCAACAGCATTGGTAGAGCCAGGAAGATATCGGTGATTCGGCTAAGAACCGCATCAATCCATCCGCCAAAGAATCCAGCCAAAGCTCCAATTAGCGAACCAACTAACACCACTAAAGCCGTTGCGAGCAAGCCAACGCTTAAAGATGTACGTGTTCCATATACAACTCGAGCGTAAATATCGCATCCTTGCATGTCGAATCCAAACGGATGTGCAGCAGAAGCTGGCTCAAGCGAATGCTCCAAAACACAGTAATTAGGATTGTGCTTTGTGAGAGCGCCTGGGAAGAGCGCAACAAAAATAATTGCAATAATCAAAATTGCAGAAACAATAAACAATGGATTTCTGCGCAAAGATCTCCAAGCATCAGCCCACATGCTTGTAGCTGGAGCAGATTCGTCTACAGAATCAACTTCTTGAAGAGGCGTATCGTCAAGAGGAGCAACATAGCGTTCCTGACCTGGCAATGTGTTGTAATTTGCATTATTTGTAGTCAAATTATCTTCCATCAAATTATCTTCCATAATGTGCTCTCCTTACGCGTAACGAATGCGCGGATCTAGAGCCGCGTACAACATGTCAACAAGAAGATTGCTGACTACAAATATCAACATAAGAAGCGTAACTATAGAAACAACAAGGTTTCCTTCTCCTTTTAGTATTCCCTGATACGTAAGGAATCCAACGCCATGAATGTTGAAGATTGTTTCCGAAATCATTGCGCCGCCCATAAGAGCGCCCAAATCTTGACCTAAGAATGTAACAACAGGAATAAGCGAGTTACGCAAAATGTGTCGAACAATAACGGAACCTTCTTTTAAGCCCTTTGCACGAGCCGTGCGCACGTAATCAAGCGATATGTTTGACGAAATTTCCGACCTTGTAAGTCGAATAATATATGCCATTGAAACGGATCCAAGAACTATTGCAGGAAGAAGAAGATCGTAGAATCCAGGATCATTGCTTGCTGTAACAGGCATAATATGCCACTTAACACCAAACACGTATTGTCCAATAAAGCCAGTAACAAATGTTGGCACAGAAATAAGAAGAAGTGATACAACCAGGATTACACTGTCGTACCACTTTCCTTTCTTTAAGCCAGAGATTATGCCGAAAGCTACGCCGAACAAGGCTTCAAAGGCAAACGCCATCAACGCAAGCTTAATGGTTACTGGGAATGCGCGACCAATTTCGTCAATTACTGGCTGACCAGCAAAAGTATGTCCAAAATCAAGAGTAAGCGCATTCTTTAAGAACAACAAATATTGAATAATAAATGGCTTATCCAAGTTATACTCGGCACGAATTTGCGCTTCTACAGCATGGTTAATTGGCTTATCTCCAAACATTGCTTTTACTGGATCTCCAGGCAAAGCAAACACCAAAGCGTATACCAACAATGTTGTGCCGAGAACCACAGGAATCATCTGCAAAACGCGACGCAGAACGTATTTACCCATTGGTTTCTCCTTATATATTTACTTAAAAATTCGCATAGCACACACCCAACTTGTGGCTTGCATATTGATTTAACCCAACCTAAGTAAAAACACAAAGTGCTGCCTCGAACAGCGGATAGAATTTTGTAATTTTATTCGCCATTCGAAGGCAGCAGCACGTTTTTACATGCTATTAAATTATGGTTTATTTTTTAATAGCTACTTGATATTAATAGCTACTTGATTTTGATCTTTACTTGTGGAGCTTGTAGTAAAGTGGCATATTCTGCCAATCCATTACAAAGCCCTTCAAGCTTGGAACCATAACAGCCTTAGCGTTCGAGTAGAACAGTGGTACGTATGGAAGATCCTCAAGAAGAATCTCGTTAGCTTGCTGATAAAGCTTAGTTGCCTCAGCTTGCTTAGAAGAAGAAGCCTTCTTAAGCAAAGCATCGAACTTAGGATTCTTGTAATCAGCTTCGTTAGAACCATTGCCATCTGCAGCAACGGAAGCAAATTCCTGAGTCAAGTAGTTTTCTGGGCTTGGGTAATCTGGCATCCAGCCTGCACGCCATGCACCTTTAATCTGACGCTGTTCGCATGCGTTACGGAACTCTTGGAATGTTGGAACTGGAGTGGTTTCAGCATTAATTCCAAGATGATTCTTAAGGGAGTTTACAACTGCGTCGAACACAGACTTAGCGTTGCCATCGGCGTTGTAAGTAAAGGTAAGAGGACCATCATACTTAGAGATCTTATCTGCCTTTGCCCAAAGTTCCTTAGCCTTTGCGGCATTAAACTTAAGGTTTTCGTGTCCCTTAAGATCTGCCTTGTAGCCTGGAGTCAAAGGAGAAGTGAACTCGTTTGCAGGAGATGCTGTACTGTTAAGAACCTTCTTGATGATGGTTTCGCGATCGATTGCCATAGAAACAGCTTGACGACGCAAGCGGCCTTCTTCGGTAGTTACATCGAAGTGTGGCAATTTTGCAGGAATACCGAACTGCTGGATTACGGAACCTGGACGGTTGTATGCCTTAACAGTGGTGTCCTTTTGGAAAGTCTTTGTTTCGGTATCTGGAATATTATCCGTCATATCAAGATTGCCAGACTGAACATCGCGGTAAGCAGCGGTGCCGTCGGTGTAAATCTTAAAGGTAACGCCGTCATTCTGAGCCTTGCGTGGGCCATCGTAATCTGGGTTCTTTACAACTTCGATCTGCTTGTTGTGATCCCAAGACTTAAACAAGTATGGTCCAGAAGAAACTGGCTTTTCGCCGTAAGCCTTTGGATTCTTGTAGAAGGACTCTGGAAGAGGGGCGAATGCAAGGTAACCAACCTTAACAGCAAACACAGAATCTGGCTGGTTCAAATCAACAGTAAAGGTGTACTTATCTACAACCTTTAAGCCAGAAAGCTGCTCGTCGCCCTTAGTATCATTCTTCTGCAAGTCTTCGTAGCCCTTAATGGTCTGGAAGAAGGAAGAGCACTTCTGAGCATTCTTAGCGTTTGCTACAAAGCTCCAAGCCTTAGTAAAGCTTTCTGCGGTGATTGGAGTGCCATCGCTGAACTTCTTATCTTTTTTAAGCTTAACAGTGTATTGGGTCGCATCGGCGTTTGGAGTTACGCTCTCGGCATCTTCGTTTACCGTGTTGCCCTTTTCATCAAAAGTGACCAACGTGGAGTTGACCAATACAGCAGGACGAGCACCAGCATTCTCGTTAATGTTTCCTGGAACAAGCTCGTTCTGAGGCTCGGAGTCGTTTACAGTAATAACAACCTTGCCACCATTTGTTTGAGCGGTCTTCGAGGCAGAAGAACCGCATCCACCTAGCAGCATAGCAACCGAGCACGCAGCTGCGGCAAAAAGTAATGCCTTATTCTTCATATGTTTTCTCCTAACGTTGGGTATGGCAGGATTCAATTAAATATCACGAAAAAGTCTCATTACAAGCTTTACAGGCTTTTACAGGCTTAATAAATAAAATCCACCTAGTATTTATTGCCAGATGGATTCTTTGCAAAGCCAATAAGGAGGCCTCTTCGTTGATTAAAATTCAATCATACGGATTTTATTAAACAACGCAAGCTAAAAGTCTAAATGTAAAATTTACTGTTATTTTGTCTATAAATCATAAAAACAACTATTATAATAGAAAAATATTAGATTAAATCGTATTTTAGATGATATTTTGCCAAGTCTTTTACATTTGTATAGATATTACAAAAATGTAAATTTGCACTAGAAATATGTAACAATTATGTTAAACGATGCAAAATATGCAACAAGATATTCAAATATTAATCAAAATAAAAGTGGTGTAAATTCGCACCCAAACGTACGACTCTACACCACTTAATAAATAAAATCAAATGAATATTGAAATTATTTTTAAAATATTTTTATTATATTTTTCACCTATTGGTAAATACTACTCAGCCTCGCTAGCCTGATGTTCAAGAGCAGCCGCCACTAAACCAGCAAACAGTGGATGAGGCTTAGTTGGTCGAGACTTAAACTCTGGATGAGCCTGAGTTGCCACATAGAATGGGTGAACTTCCTTTGGAAGCTCCACAAACTCAGTCAAATTACCATCTGGGCTTTGACCGCTAATACGCAAGCCGGCTTCGCGCAAACGATCTTTATACGCCACGTTCACTTCATAACGGTGACGGTGACGCTCAGTAACATGCGTAGTACCGTAAAGCTCAGCAACAATAGAGCCTTCTTCAAGAAGAGCAGGATAAGAGCCGAGTCGCATTGTGTGACCCATATCTCCCTTACCGTCCACAATATCCTTCTGCTCTTCCATAGTTGCGATTACTGGATCGCCACAATCCTTCTCGAACTCAGTGGAATTAGCATCCTCAAGTCCAAGAACGTGACGAGCATACTCAATAACCATAGATTGCAAGCCAAGGCAAAGACCAAGCGTTGGCAAACCATGCTCGCGAGCGTAACGCAAAGCGCCAATCTTACCTTCAATACCGCGAATTCCGAAGCCGCCTGGAATAACCATGCCATCCATTTGGTCAAGAGCCGCCGCCGCACCTTCTTGAGTTTCGCACTTGTCGGCAGCAACCCAGCGCACGTTAACCTTAGCCCAGTTTGCAAAACCGCCAGCCTTAATAGCCTCAGTAACAGAAAGATATGCATCTGGCAAATCAATGTACTTGCCAACAATTGCAATGTTTAGCTCATGCTTTGGATGATGCACGCGCTCAAGCAAATCTTCCCACTCGTTCCAATCAACATCGTGGAATGGAAGCTCAAGCTCACGAACAACGTAAGCATCCAAGCCCTCGTTGAACAAAATCTTCGGCACATCGTAAATGCTTGGAGCGTCAACGCAGTTCACAACGCCTTCAGCGTCAACATCGCACATAAGCGAAATTTTGTCTTTAATGCCTTGATTAAGCGGACGATCCGAACGCAAAACAAGCGCGTCTGGAGAAATACCAAGAGAGCGGAGCATCATCACAGAATGCTGAGTTGGCTTAGTCTTTAATTCGTGAGCTGCGGCTATATAAGGCACCAAAGAAACGTGCACAAACATGCAGTTTTCAGGACCTAAATCGCGACGAACTTCGCGAGCAGCCTCCAAAAATGGCTGGGACTCAATATCGCCAACAGTACCGCCGATTTCCGTAATAATCACGTCTACATCGTCGCTAGCCTGCGCGCGCATACGCGACTTAATTTCGCCAGTAATATGCGGAATAACCTGCACGCACTGACCCAAATATTCGCCAGCACGCTCCTTACGAAGCACAGACTGATAAATCTGACCAGTTGTAACATTCGCTTTTTGACTTAAGAAAACATCGAGGAATCGCTCGTAATGACCAATATCAAGATCTGTTTCTGCGCCGTCTTCTGTAACGTAAACCTCACCATGTTGGAATGGGTTCATTGTACCCGGGTCAACATTGATATAAGGATCGAGTTTTTGTTGTAAAACGTGAAGACCACGACTACGCAAAAGTCTGCCTAATGAAGATGCAGTAAGACCTTTTCCGAGGGACGAAACAACGCCACCAGTGACAAAAATATGCTTTGTAATATGCTCCTGAGAGTTACCATGTTTTCTTCTAACCATGGAACTCCATAGTATCTTCGAGCCTCGACTCGGAAGAATAATTGAAAAGTCAAATCAAAGTCAAATCAAATGAGCAACAGCCTCGAGCGCAAGCTTATAACCGTACAATCCCATGCCTGTAATAGTTCCAGTTGCAACAGGACTAATCACGCTTATTTTCCGGAAAGAATCGCGGGCAGAAGGATTAGAAATATGCACTTCCATTAGTGGCACTCCAGCATCTAAAACCATGTGCGCAGCATCCGCGAGCGCATAACTGTAGTGCGTAAAAGCAGCAGGATTCATAACTACTGGCGTATGAGTATCAGCAGCTTCGTGCATCCAATGAACCATTTGCGCTTCGTCGTCGCTTTGGCGAACTTCCACTTGTAAATTAAGCTCTTGTGCCCACTTTTTGCAAAGCGCGCACAACGTTTTAAAATCTTGACTGCCATAAACGTCTGGCTGACGAACGCCTAATCGCCCCAAATTTGGGCCATTTACTACTAAAACTTTACGGATGTTTATAGTGTTTTCTGCATCTACCATTTTCTAACCTCTAATCTTATTAAACGCTTCGCGAATCGCCTCCAGCGGCGGATTATCTAAGTGAATCGGGTTTCCAATCCCGTCTAAAACAACAAATCGTAAGGTGTTGCCTCTAGCTTTTTTATCTTTATGCATCAAGTCAAGAACCTTAGCAAAAGCATCGTCATTATTGCCGCCGCCATTCCAAGATATTGGCAATCCAAGTGATTTTAAAAGCGAGCGATGATACTCAACGTCTTCTGGACTTAAATAGCCCAAAATTTGCGCAAGGCTCGCCGCAAAAACCATTCCAACAGCAACCGCGTTTCCATGACGCCAAGAAAAATGCTCGATTTGCTCAATCGCATGCCCTAAAGTATGCCCATAATTCAAAAACTCGCGCAAACCTTGTTCTTTTAAGTCGTTAGAAACGTGGTATGCCTTAACGCGCACGCTTTTTTCTATTAGATCGCAAACCATATTATTTAAATCTGCATCATCTAAAATAGAAGGACCATCAACAGAGCGCAACTTGATAGCATTTTGAGGATTTTCCAGAATTTTTAAGATGCTAGAATCGCCAATAAACCCTGATTTTGCAACTTCTCCAAGTCCTTCAACAAAAATATCGTTAGGAAGAGTAGAAAACGCGCAAGTATCTGCCAAAACGCCAACAGGAGTGTAAAAACTACCAACCAAATTCTTGCCAGCTGCAGTATTTACACCAGTTTTTCCTCCAGTCGAAGCGTCTACCATTGCAAGAAGCGAAGTCGGGCAATTTACGTAGCGGATTCCACGCATCCAAGTAGAAGCAACAAATCCAGCTAAATCCGTAGCTGCTCCACCACCCAAACCAACAATCGCATCTGAACGCGTAAAACCAGCGTTTGCAAGGCGCGACCACACAAAATCCGCAACCTTAACAGTTTTACCAGCCTCTGCGTCTGGAATAAGAATATCGAAAACATCGTAGCCAGATGCGCGCAAAATAGATCTTGCTTTATCGCTATGTCTTTGAACAGGCTGAGTGTGAATTAAAGCTACTCGAACAGGCTGTTTTCCAAGCATTTGAGGTAAAAGACTCATAGCGCCTGCGCCAATATGAACATCGTAATCTTCAATACCTTTACCATCTACATGAACGATTCGTTGCATAATCATATCTTTTACCTTTCTTGCGGCAGGTTTTGGCGTTAATCCGTAAACGCGAGCGTGTAAATTCGCCACTTTGCAAAACACAGAATCACGCTTATCAAACAAATCCATCCATCGTTTTGCGCCATCTTCGCCGCTTAACATAGGACGATTAGAATTCCAGCTTACGCGCTCAATTGCATCACTTGCATTTACTTGCAAATACACAACACGACCGCCTAGCTTTGTATATTTTCTTAAGACATCTTGCGTCTCCTTACGCATTGGAGCACCGCCACCTAGGGCGACTATTGGGGCGGATTGCTCAAAATCTGGGAAAATAGCATCTCTAACAATTTGAGTTTCAATATCTCTAAAAGACTCTTCGCCAAAATCCTTAAAATATTGAGCAATCGGCATATTGATTTTTTGCTCAATTAAATCGTCTGTATCTATAAAAGGAACATTCAAAATATGCGCTAATTCCTTGCCAACACGCGTTTTTCCAGCTGCAGGCATGCCGATTATAACGGCTAACGGCATTTGAGTTTGCGATACATCTTGCGAAATGTCTTTCAAAGAATCTCTAAGCGAATCTGGCAAGGAATCATGCAAAGAATCTTCTTCGCTCATCTCATATGCTCTTTCCAAGATTGAACGTAATTTATAGCATTTCTAGCGGTTTCTTCTAGCGAATCTCCACCAAACTTTTCTAACGCATACTTTGCAAGCGTTAATCGAACCATTGCCTCTGCAACTACTGAAGCGGCTGGGACAGCCGTAAAATCGGAGCGCTGATTAATTGCCTGCGCTGGCTGGCCAGTAAGCACATCTACCGTTCGCAAAGCGCGAGGAATGGACGGAATTGGCTTCATTGCAGCGCGCACGCGAATTATCTCACCATTTGACATTCCACCTTCAATTCCTCCAGCACGATTGCTAAGGCGCGTGATTTTGCCATCTTCGCCTGTTACGATCTCGTCGTGAGCAACCGAGCCAGGGCGATTTGCTTCTTCGAAACCGTCTCCAATCTCCACGCCTTTAATAGCTTGGATTCCCATAAGCGCCGCAGCCAGTGCCGCATCCAAACGGCGATCCGACTCTACATACGTTCCAACTCCAGCAGGCATGCCGTATGTCAAAACCTCTACTACGCCGCCAAGCGTATCTGCATTTGCTTTTGCTTCATCAATACGAGCAACCATGCGAGCTTCGGCATCTTTATCTAGAGTACGAACTGGCGAAGCATCCAACGCATCAACATCGTCTGGAGTTGGTAGGGGTAAACTTTTGTTTATATATTCACCGCCAATTCCAATAACATGCGCAACTGTTCGCACACCCAACGCTTGGTGCAAAAACGCATCAGCTACAGCGCCTAAAGCCACGCGGGAAGCCGTTTCCCTAGCGCTCGAACGCTCCAAAATCTCGCGAGCATCACTAAAACCATATTTACGCATGCCCGTTAAATCCGCATGCCCTGGGCGAGGCCTAGAAAGCGGCGCGTTACGACCTTCCACACTTAAATCATGGTCTAACGGGTCTGCGCTCATCACTTCCACCCACTTTGGCCACTCGCTATTTGCGATTTCGATTGCAATTGGAGACCCAAGAGTAACACCGTGGCGAACGCCTGTAAGCAAACGCACTTTGTCTTGCTCAAACTTCATTCGCGCTCCGCGACCATATCCAAGTCGTCTACGCGCAAGAGCAGAAACAATGTCTGCGCTAGTAATCTTAACTCCTGCTGGCACGCCTTCAATCATTGCCACCAGTGCTTCACCATGCGACTCCCCTGCCGTTTGCCATCTAAGCATGCCTTCTCCAATCGCGTTGTGCGTCATATTTATTGTTATACTTCTTGCACTTAATACTGTACTTTATTTTAAATCAATACTCGATTCTAAATTCTTTATTCTACTAACCACTAAGTATTGCTAATAATCTATGAAATAAATCGCAAAAAGCCTTTAACCACATTGAGTAAAATTTGTTGCATGCTTTCCTATTTAGCGTTGCGCGAGGGCTGGGTAATTCTTGTCTCACAACGCTCCGCCTATTACGTGTAGTCTAGAGTTGCGGTTGTTCCGATTTGGTTTTGATTTTGTTTTTGAGTTGAAGTTTGTTTGTAGTGGTTGATCATTTGGATTATTTGGTATCGGCTGCCGCTCTTATATTGTTCGACCAAGAATCACACAGCCCTCTTACGTGCTTGAACAATTGCGTAGTTTTCATCACCGAGATTCTCGATTTTTTCTTGCTGCTTCAGCGAATCACCATTTCATGCTGAGGTTCGCTTCATTCGCTGCGAAAAATCTCGAATCTCTACCTAGCTTGGCGTATTTGTGTAATTACAAAAAACCGCAAAGCATAACGGCGATTATGGAAGATGCAGCTAATACGGGTACAAACGGGATTTTATTTTGTTCATTTTGCACAAGATGCCCGCGGAAAAATCGCAAGCAGACTTTAGAGCAGATTTTCCACACTAAAATCCAAATTAATCCAAATATTCCGATTGATGCAAACCAGTAGATTATGCAATCAAATCCAAATAGCGCCAAAGCTTGAGCGATCATAGAAGCGCACGTAACATCGCCAAATCCAAGTGCTCCGCGCACGCAAAGTTTTTGCGTCAAAACGTAGATTGCAAAAACTGATACTGCAAAAAGCCAGCCACGTAAAAGAAAATTAACATTATGAAAAGTAATAAGCGAAAAAATAAGGTTTGCGGCAGATTGTGCAAAAGCAGCTAGTACAACCCAAAGTCTAGGAACAACGCGGCTGATTAAATCCGTTGCGCACACTGCAATCATGCATATAAGCGTTGGTGTTGCAAATAAACAAGTAACAATAAACTGACTCATTTGATTATGCTAAATAAGCGAAAATTGCATTGCAACAAATTTCACTCAATGTGGTTAAAGGCTTGTGTGGTTATGCAGATTGCACCAAGTATGGTAGAGATTCGAGATTTTTCGCAGCTATTGAGGTGAGCCTCAGCGTCGCTAGATGGTGACTCGCCGAGAGAGCAAGAAAAATCGAGAATCTCGGTGATTAAGATATACGTAAAAGTTTTAGATATTCAGAAGGTTTGATGTATTTCTATACGAGCAATAAAAGAGGAGCGTAGCGACGGGACTTGCGAGGAGAGAAATACTCAAACCTCGCGCAACAACAAATAAGGGGAATCGTTCGCGCGGTCTAAGCGCGAAGGTAGGTCGTCGCGCTAGTTGGCGTTTTCGTTGGAACGCTTATACTCGTCGCGAATCTTCAAGAAATCATCGTAGTTATCCGCAAACTTAGTTTCGCCGGTCTTTAAGTTAGTGGTAACAAAATAAATCCATAATCCTTTTTCTGGATTAAGCGAAGCCAGAATAGCATTATCTCCAGGAATACTTATAGGAGTAGGCGGCAATCCTTTGCGAATCCTAGTGTTGTATGGATTACTTGCATCATCTAATTGTGCTTGCGTAAGGTTAATTGCCTTAATTCCAATACCGTAAGCAACCGTAGTGTCCATTCCCAAAGGCATGTCTTTAGCTAAACGGTTTAATATTACGCGCGAAACTTTACCATAGTATTCACGATTATTTACTTCCGCTTCCGCAATAGACGCAATTTTGAGAATATCTTGACGCAGTTTTCCTTTAGGAACTCCCAATGAATCAAGTTTCTGAATACGCTTATCTACCATTTTGGCAAGTATTTTAGTAGCAGATTTCATGGATTTTACGTTGTAAACTCCAGGCTCCAACCATCCTTCAAAACTTCCACCTGCTTCTGGCGGCAAAATCCCCGCTCCGTCTGTTTTTTGAATCGCGTTAAATTGAGCAATGTCAATTCCAGAGATTTGTGCAGCCTTACGAATAACGTCTGTTGATCGTTCTCCTGCTTTAACGTCTAAGAATCCGCCTGCTTTACTTTGATCTGAAAGAATATTTACAACATCAATTGAGTTCATATACTTTTTAAGCGCATAAATTCCTGGGTATAAAATCTTGTTGTTCGCAGCAACAATATTAGAAAAAGTTGATTGTGACTTTACAACTTGCGCTTTAACAAGATTGTTCCCAACTTCTACAGATCCTTGACCTGGCTCAATCGTAAACTCAACGAATCCGTTTCCAGGTCCTGGCCAATCGTCCATAATCGTAGACTGATTGTTGGTTTTTATGTAAACCGCAACCCTATATAAGCCATATCCAAGAACAAATAGTATTGCAAAAATTAGCGTAAGAATAAACGCTATTATACGTTTTCTCTTACTTTTACGTCGTTTTTGTGCTTTTAAATCTTTGCGCGATTTTGGAGGCACAGGTGGATTAGGAGTTTCGTGACTCCACTTAGCGTTTCGATCGAAAAAATCGTCGATATTCTCAGTCATTAAACGCTTCCTCCCGCTTGGACTGCTGGTTACTATTTCACAGTGACATTATTTCAGAATAACATTATTTCACAATATTGTCGTAGCTATTGTCTGCTTTAATTATTTTTGCAATCATTCTTATAATCGTCAATCGCAGATTGCAAAATTAACACTGCTGACTGCTGATCAACCATAGGACGATGCTTCCTAGTAGAAAAATCTGCATCTAACAGTTGTTTATGCGCCGTAACAGTTGTTAGTCTCTCATCTTTCCAAACAACTTCTGGAATAAAATCGAGAGACCAATCTCCATAATCAAAAAGCGACTTCATTCTTTTGACTAAATTAGTACCCCAACGACGCGCTTTTTTAGCAGATTTTCCTTCAGTTCCGTCTAATTGCAAAGGAAGACCTATTACAACACGACTAACACTATTATCTTCGATAATGTTTAAAACATCTTCAATCGCATTAAACGAATCACCATAGGATTGAACATTCCCAGCAGGATGAGCGAAAGTGAGCTCAGGGTCGGAAAGAGCTGTTCCGACCCTTGCATCACCTAAATCAATACCTAACCACACCATTTTTTGTGCCGCTTTTGGTAAAGATCGCATCGTTTTATTTAAGCTGATAGAAACACGCTAAGCAAGCTGCGCAACTTGCGCCTTAACAGCCTCAAGCGCTTCGTCAATCTTAGAAGCGTCTGTGCCGCCGCCTTGAGCGAAGTCTGGCTTGCCGCCGCCACCGCCACCAAGCACCTTGGAAGCAGTACGAACAAGATCGCCAGCCTTAGCACCAAGACCACGTGCGGCGTCGTTAGTCGCCACCGCCACCATTGGACGATCCTCCTCATTCACGCCACACAGCGCCACAATCACAGGAGCATCCTCACCTAAGCGAGAACGAACATCAAGTGTTGTTTTGCGCAATGCATCGAAGGAACCAAAGTTTCCAACATTCTTTACAGCAAGCTTAACCGTTGCGCCACTTTGTTTAGCCGCCTCAACCAATTCTGGAACAGCATCATTAAGCTGAGCCTCATACACCGAAGAAAGCTTGCGGTCTGAATCCTTCATCTTGTTGAGCAAGGACTCCAAGCGCTCAGCTAACTCATCTGGGCGTGCATTAATCATGCCAGCAAGTTGCGCCACCAAAGCGTGCTCACGAGCACCATATTCATACGCCTCTTCGCCGCACAATGCATCAATACGACGTACACCAGAGCCAATGGAAGATTCCGAAAGGATTGTAACCATACCAATCTTTCCAGTGCTCTTAGCGTGAGTACCACCGCAAAGCTCGCGGCTCCAACCGTCGCCAATCTCAACAACGCGCACAATATCGCCATACTTTTCGCCGAACAAGTGCATTGCTCCAAGCTTGAAAGCGTCGTCGATTGGCATTTCCTTTGGAACAACCTGCAAATCGTCACGAATACGCTCGTTTACGCGAGCTTCTACACGGAGCAGCGCATCTTTATCAACAGCCTTTGGCCACTGGAAGTCAAAGCGCAAGCGGTCTGGATCAACTACAGAACCGCGCTGAGTTGCCTGCGGACCAAGCTCTTCGCGCAAAGCCTTGTGAAGAGTGTGAGTAGCAGTGTGGCTTCTAGCCAAAGCAGCACGGCGAACCTGATCAATATTCGTGTTCACTGGAGCACCAACACTCAAAGTACCTTCAGTAAGTCGGCAGCTGTGAACAATCAAATCCTTAATTGGACGCTGAACATCGTCAACTTCCAAAATTGCGCCGTCGTCGGAAATAATCTCACCCTGATCAGCAATCTGACCGCCGCGCTCAGCATAGAATGGCGTGCGATCGAGAATAACTTCAACGTTTGCAGGAGCGGTAACGCTTTTAACAGAGCCCTTACCTGCTTCAACAATTGCTAAAACGTTTGAACGGCTTGAGAAGTCAGTGTAACCGAGGAAGTCGATTGGCTTTTCAAGCTCCTTCTTAATGTCGTCGTAAACACTAACGTCCACATTGTGACGCTTCTTCAAAGCATCAGCGCGAGCGCGACCTTTCTGCTCGCTCATAAGCTCACGGAACTTAGCTTCATCAACCTTAACACCCTGCTCAGCGGCCATCTCAAGAGTCAACTCGATTGGGAAGCCGTAAGTATCATGCAAAGTAAATGCGTCGGAACCACCAACAATAGGGTCATCCTTGTGTTCTTTCTTAGCTTTTTCAACAGCCAAGTCAAGAATAGTTGTGCCCTTTTCAAGAGTTCTGCGGAACGCGTCTTCTTCACCATATGCAGCTTCACTGACTTCATGGAAAGTATTATTAAGCTCTGGATAGCTTGGTTCCATTGCAGCCTTAGAAACTGGGAACAAGGTTGGAAGAACTGGGTCCTGAACGCCGAGCATGCGCATTGCGCGAACAGTTCTGCGGAGAAGACGACGAAGTACATAGCCGCGGCCAACATTACTTGGGCGCACGCCATCACTCATAATCATCAAAGCAGAACGCACGTGATCTGCTACAACGCGGAAACGCACATCAGCATCATTATTATCGCCGTACTTTACACCGCTAAGCTTTTCTGCAGCTTCAATAACTGGGTAAACTTCATCGGTTTCGTAAATATTTTCCTTACCTTGCATAAGGTAAGCCAAACGCTCCAAACCAGCGCCGGTATCGATATTCTTCTGGTCAAGCTCACCAACAATATGCAAATCAGTCTTAGACTTGACGTTATCTACCTGGAAGTTTTCGAAAACCAAATCCCAAATCTCAATAAAACGAGATTCATCAGCAGCAGGACCGCCATCCTTACCGTATTCTGGGCCGCGATCAACGTAAATCTCGGAGCATGGGCCGCCAGGACCAGGACCACCAGTAGTCCAGAAGTTATCTTCCATGCCGAAAACTTGCATGTGCTCTGGGTCGAAGCCTTCGTTCTTCCAAATTGCGCGAGCTTCATCGTCGTCTGTAAAAGTAGTTACCCAAAGCTTTTCCGGGTCAAATCCGTATCCGCCCTTATCTTGCGGAGTTGTTAAAAGCTCCCAAGCGTAGTGAATAGCTTCTTCCTTAAAATAATCACCAAACGAGAAGTTACCAACCATCTGGAAGAATGTGCCGTGACGAGTAGTCTTGCCGACTTCGTCAATATCAAGAGTACGAACGCACTTCTGGTTAGACGTCATTCTGCGAGAAGGAGGCGTTTGCTCTCCCAAAAGATAAGGTATGAATGGAACCATGCCTGCAATCGTGAAAAGCGTCGTTGGATTTGGTGAAATCAGCGATGCTGAAGGCACGACCATATGACCATGATTACCAAAGTAGTCAAGATAACGCTTTGCAATTTCTGCTGTGCGCATAGGTACGAACTCCTTGTGTTATATTAAAACGCCATGCAACAGGGCGGCACAAAAGAATATCATACCATCATGCTTTAAGGCGCGAGTCGCAGAATGATTAATCTGCAAGACCAATTTTTGATTATAAAACTTTACCTATAAAAACTTTAGTTATAAAAAACTTTCAAGACTTATTAGCAAGCTTATTTTATTTAGCATACTTATTAGCATACTTAGAATTAAGCTGCGACTCGTGAGTTTTTCTGCTGGAATTAAAATCCTTAAATAAAGACAAAATCGTGGTTAAAGTAAGATTCTTCGGATCTTTATCAAAGAAAAAATCTCCAACACTTTCTGGGAATTTTCCTTTAATATAAGCGCGAGCCTTAGTAACAGACATCACGCCTATTACTATTCCTATGCAAAGCCAGAATAAACGCTTAAACATCACTCCCCCTTGGACTCACTCGACTCACCAGAATTAGCTGCGTGGCGTGCAGAAGATTCTGAAAAATCCGTTGGAACTGTAGGCTTATTGAAGAATGCGTTAATAGTGTCCTTAAGAGCATATCCAGCTGCAGCAATCTTAATAATAGGTTTTCCAAGAAAAGCACCATACAAATCTGTAAGAGCACCAACATTAGTCGCAGTGGTGCGAGCAGCATCCGTAACAGCATTAACATCTTCTAAGGTTTTGTTTACTTGCTTTACTGTAGTAACAGACTCATCAATAGCAGGCAAAGCATGTTCACCTGATTCCTTAACGGTTTGAGCAATCTGATTAAACATCTTACCCAACCTAATCAGAGGATAAATCATAAAACCAGAAAGAACCGCAAACGAAATCGCGGCAATTAGAGCAGCTATGTCTCCAACGCTCATCGTAACCTCTTTCCTGCTGTTTTTACGCGCGACTAACCCACGCAATGTATTTAAAAGATTAACGAAGAGTAAAGACTCTTCGAGTAAACCACTAACACATATCTTTCTTAATATATCAACCTTAATATATCAATATATAAAAGTAGATTTACAGTACGCTCTACTCGTTGTAACCCTTAATAGTTATAGACTGATCAAGCGGCTTAGAAGTGTCAAAATCTAAACGAGTCACACTACCATTTTGCGGACGCTCACTCAAATCGTAACCAGCAGGCGCAAAACGATGCATAAGACTTAAAAGCGTGTTCCCGTGAGATATTTGCAAAACACTATCCCCATCTTTTAACACTGGATTGCTGGCGATTATTTTAAAACCGCCCTCAACACGCTTCCAATACTCAATATCCGACTCAGCATCATGGAATGGATCCGCCTCTTTGAGCATATCTCGGGTAGCCGAAAGCCCAAACTTTTCAACGATTTCATTATATGTTTTTGCTCCGTGAGGAGCACCTGCTGCCCACCAAGCCATATTCATGTCTTGGCCTTCAAAATAGCCGTAGCATTGCTCACGAAAATGCATATCGCTTATGAGTTGTGGTCGAGCATGAGTGTGTTTTTCGTTTTCGCTTAAAATACGCTCAGCAGTGATTTGAGCACGAGTTGTATCTGAACAATATGCTGCAGCAAAAATGACATTAGCTAATTTTTCTGCTGCACGATCTGCGTCTGCAAGTCCTTTATCGGTAAGAGGAGAATTTGACCAACCTTGAAGACGATTGTAGCAATTAAACATGGTTTGACCATGACGAACTAAATAAAGATGCAGCAACATAACTTAATCATCTCACTTTTAATAAATTGTTCTACACAATGTTTTATACAATGCTTTAAACAATGCTTCACACAAATTGACTTTGTTATTTGTTTAATCAGACTAATACAGGTAAGACTAATCCAAATCAACATCGCCTAATTCTTGGAATCTACTTGCAATCAGCTCTGGCGTTGTATCAGAAATCCAAGATGCCATCCCAGCTTCCGACCCAGCCAAATACTTGATTTTGTTAGCATCTCGCATAAACGAGAAGAATTGTAAATTAAGACGATAATGCGCACGACGAGAATCATGCACAGGAGCCTGATGCCATGCTGCAACATAAGGCAAATCAACAAATTCGCTAGAATTTGCAGCACTCATACCAGAAGATAAGTCGAAAGCAGCCGAACCTGCAAACGATTTAGTACTAGAGTCGCCATTAAAACCAAAGAACTTATTAGCACGTCTAAGAAGTGTTATATAAATTTGTGCCAAATCCCAACGCTCTTGGTCGTCAAGCTGATCCAAAGTAAGAACATCACGAACAGGAGCAACATGCACTTCTAGAGGCCAACGCGCTGCTGCTGGCACATACGCAACCCAACTATGATTATGCATAATCACACGCTTTTTAGCCTCAATCTCCGAATTCATCAAATCCTTAAGAAGATTACTGCCAGTGCGCTCAAAATAAGCCTCTGTGTGGCGCAACTCCTGCTCCAACCTAGGAGCAATAAACGGATAAGCGTAAATCTGACCGTGAGGATGATTCAAAGTCACACCAATTTGGCTGCCGTGATTTTCAAAAGGATAAATCTGCTTAATGCCATCAATTTGGCTAATTTCCGCGGTTCTAAACGCCCAGGCTTCAACAATCGTACGCATGCGCAAAACAGAAAGATTAGCTGGAAGCATGTTTTCGTTGGAACTAAAGCAAATCACCTCACAACGACCAGCTGCAGGAGCCTGCTTCCACAGCGGATTGCCGTCAACGTAGGTTGTTGTGTTTGGCACTCCTGCAACCTGAGCCATAGCTGGATAACGGTTTTCAAAAACAACAACGTCGTAGTCTTCGTCTGGAATTTCACCATCTTGATACTCAGATTCTGGCTTTCTACCAGCGAATGGGTCGATTCTTGATTGCTGATTACTATCACTATTTAAGCTATCGCTATTTGAACTCTCTCTAAGAACAGGGGCTGGTCGTTTTGCCCACAGCCTAGACATAGGAATCCAGTCTCCTGTAAGCGGATCCTGACGCATTTGCGGAACTTCGCTAGGAACCTCATTACCTTCGCTATCAAAATGAGATGTAAAGCGATACGCCAACTTTCTAGGGTCGATCAGCTCCCTTGTTTTGTGCCCGCTAACATATTCTGGGTTGTCGTCGATGTAGAAAAAGTCACGACCGTCGGAAAGCTTTGTTGCCGTAATACGAATATGCTCACGTGCGTATGTTCCTGGACGATACAACTTATACGGATACTCTCCACCGAAATCTCGAATAGGAGTTTGAACAGTCGGAATTTGTTGCGTTTGGTAGAAGGAATTATCTCCTATCGAAGAATGCATTGGTGACTGTAATCCTTGGTATGAGTCCGAATGCATAGTGGATTGCGCAGACTGCACGTTTTCAGCCGCCTCTTCTTCTGCTTGAGCTACAAGACTACTCAGCGAAGAATCTCCAACACCCGTGCTGGTTATTTTGTTAATAACCGAGTGGTTTGCGCCGCCAGCCTTGTTCCTAGCGCGAATTGCATTAATGTCTATTGCATCAAAAGCATCTGTGTCTTCCAAGCTTTTTTCAACTTGACGCTCATCTGCCTTCTTATGCGTAGTGCCGTCTTCATCAATTTCAAATCCTGCTGCAGCGCCACCTTCAAATCCACCACCAGGACCAGCGAAACCAGCTGTTGTTGGAATATTGTGAAGTCCTGCAACTTTTTTAGGCTTTTCCACAAAATCATCCCCTTCAAAAACGTTATTGCTTAACACGTCTTTTGCGTCTCTTACATCTTCTGCATCTTCTGCATACTGTGCGTTGTGCGCAGTCATATATTGCTGTGCTTCTTGCACCGCTTTCACATCTTCTTCATTGCTAATTTGAGACATCTTTGACTCCATCGTCTCTTTATTCTTCTTTATCTTCTTTTATTTTCGTATAACTTCTTATTCTTGTATCTTCTTACTTACAACGCTTACTAGACGCTCAGTTATCTATTATATATTTTCTGATTCAACACTCGCAGAATGTTATATTTTGTAATATAACGAATATTATTGTGAATAATTATATATGATTTTGTTTTTTTATTAAACTGTTTTGTTACAAAATGTACGGTTGCTGGCGACTAATCCCAAACAAAAGTTAATACATCACAACATATCACTATTTTTAGCATAATTCATATTGCTTTTTATACAAACACGCTATAACTTCCTGCTTTTGTTTACCATTTGACCCAATACGTAAACAAACACGGGAAAATTACAGCAAAAATCGCAAGCAAAACGCATTGACCCCCACTATGCAATGCACAGCAGGGGTCAAGCGGTATGTCCTTAAGAATGAAATCCAGAATTTAGCGAGCGTAGTACTCGACGACGTACTGGATGTTGACTTCAACTGGAATCTGATCGACTTCCGGCTTACGAGTCAAAGTAGCCTTCAAAGAGGCAAGATTCACATCGAGGTAACCAGGAACTGCTGGCAAAACGTCACGATGAACGCCTTCAGCAGCCATCTGGAATGGCACCATTGTCTGGCTCTTAGCGCGAACCTGAATGGTCTGGCCTGGCTTAACACGGTAGGATGGGCGATCAACAAGATTGCCATCTACCAAAATGTGACGATGCACAACAAACTGGCGAGCCTGAGCGGTTGTGCGAGCAAAACCTGCGCGCAAAACTAAAGCGTCAAGACGGGTTTCCAAATCGGTGAGCATTGCGTCACCAGTCTGACCTGCAGTGTGCGTACCCTTTTCGTAAGCTGCACGAAGCTGCTTCTCGGAAAGACCGTACTGAGCGCGAAGACGCTGCTTCTCGCGAAGACGTACTGCGTAATCGGACTCGGTACGACGACGAGTGCGGCCGTGCTCACCTGGAGCATATGGACGCTTCTCGAAAATACGCTGAGCCTTTGGGGTCAAAGCGATGCCGAGGGCGCGAGAAAGACGCACCTGACGGCGAGAACGCTGAATATTAGTCATTACTAATCCTTTATTCTGTCGTTATCTGAACGGAACGTGAACCAAACATTTACGATTGTTCACGCTGAGCCAGCCTCTCCAGTGCTTCTTCGTGCTAACACACGAACGCGAAAGCATTAAAACGCTGAAATAACGCCATAATTCTTGCGCGCCGACCCACTGATGGGCTAAGGCTCCAGATAATGCCTACAAAAAATAGGCATCGTTCCTTATACTACTCCGCGCCGTAGATACTCGCGCTCACATCAACGTCATCTTTTGCACGTATATTACACCAAGCTAGGTGAAGATTCGAGGTTTTTCGCCGTGAACGAGGTGAGCCTCAGCGCCGAAGGTGGTGACTCGCCGAGAGAGCAAGAAAAATCGAGAATCTCGGTGATAAAAACCACGCAATTGTTCAAGCACGTAAGAGGGCTGGGTGATTCTTGGTCGAACAGTATAAGAGCGGCAGCCGATACCAAATAATCCAAATGATCAACCACTACAAACAAACCTCAATCCAAAAACAAAATCAAAGACAAAACGGAACAACCGCAACAACAACCAACACGTAAGAGGCGGAGCGTTGTGAGACAAGAAACACCCAGCCCTCGAACAACATCAAATAGGAAAACCGCGCAACAAAGCTCAGTCACAGAGTGCACGAAGTATGCCAGAGTCCATTGTGTAAACACTGTTAGCGCTTGCAGCAACCGATTCATCGTGAGTAACGACTAAAACGGCCGCGCCAGAATCCGCACAATCGCGCAGCAGAGACACCACAGTTTGAGTGTTTTGCGAATCCAAATCGCCCGTAGGCTCATCCAACAGCAGTAAACGTGGGTTGTTAATCAAAGAGCGCGCAATCATAACGCGTCTCATTTCTCCGCCAGAAAGCTCACGTGGATAACAATGCGCAAGATCGTCCACGTTAAGTCGCTTAAGCAAATCCATAGCGAAGGAAGTCACATTCACACAATCTTCTGGATGAAGTTTTTCCGCTGAATCGCCTATTCGCTTAGAAGAAGCATCAAAAATCTTAACAGGCAAAATAACGTTATTTATCACATTCAAATTAGCAAGCAGCGTCTGCGATTGCGTAACAAAACCAATGTTTTTTGCGCGAATCGCAGAAATTTGCTCGTCGCTTATAGAAGGCAGTGAAATATTGCATCCAAAAATCGTAACGTTTCCACGCGTCGGCTTTAAAAGACCTGCAATCATGTTTAAAAGAGTAGATTTTCCATTGCCAGACTTGCCCACAATCGCAACAAAGTCGCCAGCTTTAAGCGAAAAATTAACATTGTCTACAGCAATAAACTTCCTATTTTTGCGTTTAAATTCGCGAGTGACATTTTTAAGATTTACTACTAAATCGTTGCTAACAACTTTATTCGCCATTTTATTCGCCATCTCTTAAAGTCAAATACGCTTCCCTGCTTGCGATTCGCCCCACAATAATCGCAGAAGTTACCAAAACACTAGCGAGAGAAAACGCTACAGAAACTGCCGCAATCGCGCACACAAACCAAACATTCGACTCCAAGTACGGTAGTTGCAGCTGTTGAGAAATAACAACATTATATGGGAACAAAATAAGCGAAGCAAAAGCAACGCCAATCACGCCTCCACCAAAACCAATCGCCGACGATTCACGCGCGACCATCTTTAGAAGCATGCTCTTATTGGCGCCCAAAATCCTAAGAGAAGCAAATTCTCTTTTGCGCTCCGATGTAGAAGACGCAAAAACGCACACAAGAATCAGCACACCCACAAGCCAAAACGCAAGAATGCCAAGAAAAATCGCCTTATTTAGCACCTCTAAGCTCTTTTTAGTCTGCTCGGTAATTCCGCTTGGAAAGACAACTCCAAGGCTTTTAATTCCGCTAGTTTTACGAATATTTTCCGCAACTTTTTGAGCGCTAAAACCCTTGCTCACTTTTACAAGAACAGCGCTAACTGCCTTGCGTGCGTATTTTGCAGGAATCGCAGTGTGCCCAACTTTAGAAGAATATTTAATAACCGCTGGAATCGTGTCTCTGTTTACAAACACTGAGTTGTCTAGGCTAGTGCCCGTTTTAGCAAGTTGCGCAACAATCGGCCATTCGTGCCCATACAAGCGAACCGTGTTTTTGTAAGACACAAGCACGTTTGCGCCTGCAATCATCTGCCCTTTTTTAAGCTCGCTTTTGTGTTGCGAATAAATCCATGGCGCGATTACAAAGTCACTCGTAGGGTCAAAACCTATGATTTGCAACTTTTCTGCGCAGCATCCAGCAGATAGAGAAGATATGTAAGTTTGTACGCTTGCTTTTTCAACGCCTTTTGATTTTCGCACAAAATCCTCAATATTGTTCGTAAAGTAAAACGTGCTCGATCCGCCATTAGTTAGCAACGCTTCCGCACGATTGTATGTGTTTTGCGGAATAACCATAATATCCGCGCCAAGGCGAGCGCGCATACTACTTAAACCATTAGAAAGATTAAGGGAGATTAGCGAGCCGCCAAAAAACACTGCAGCTAAGCACGCGGAGACCACGATTAACGCGGCGGTTCTAAGCGGCTTTTGCTTTAGGTTTTCTAGCGGCAATCGCTTTAATGTAATAGTGTGCATAGTAAATTACTTAGATGCGCACTAGCAAGCAGATTTAGTGTCAAGATACACGCTAACAGATGCAAACACCAACGCTAGTACAGATAGCACAATCAACGTTGGACGCATAACAGATGCGCAATGCATCATTGGACTTTTGCAAACACCAATAAGGAATGTTGTAGTAGCGATCATAAACAGAGAGTTAGCGATTACAGCAATATTTAAGCCAGCGCGAACGTGTTCTTTAACAAATAGCGCAATAATGCCTAGAATTGCAATAACTACGCCAATTCCAATAGCCACGCGGCTGGTGTAGTAGCATGCCATAGGTTGCATCATCATAGGCATTTTTTGCATTTTATGCATGCCTCCTGTTGAGCATGGTTTTGCAAATGTCAATGGCGCTATAGCAATAAGAATTCCAAAAATAATTGCATGAAGCGATGCGAATAATTTGTTTTTCATAATAAATACCTCATTAAATCTAGTTATTATTTTTTAGTGTTGCTTTTTGTTTAATGCAACACGCTTTACGGCACTTATGTTTGCAAGCGCCACGCCTTTTAAAATCTCTTTATAAATACAATCGCAATGTTTAAGAGCTTAATCGACTTACTCTTGAGTCACGAATCTTACACATTTGCGGTTTCGTTTACTTCTATATTTTTCCTACTTTTATATTTTTTCGTATAGCTTAATAGAAAACAAGTCTTGAATATTTTGTTTTAGTGTATATAATCGCGCACTAGTTATAACAATATTACAATTAACAATTTAAAGTAATCTCCAATAGCATTCCATTATTTTAAGTGCAACATTTATAAAACGAAAAATTTTACAATTTTACAATTTCTCAATTGGTGCAACTCTTAACATGAGTCTTTTTACACCATCCGAACCAAAGTCAACTGTAATAATTGAGTTTCTTCCCTTGTCTTGCGTTTTAAGAACAGTTCCAAGACCGTAAGTGTCGTGCGAAATTTTATCGCCTTCATGAAAATCGTTGATATTTAAGTGATTGTCCTTTTCTTGCAAACCCTGTTTTTTATAAGACAATGATGATGCAGATGACTGCAAATTTGAAGTGAACGATTGATGCTGGTATGATGCACTCGATTTTCTAGCGATACGAGTGGTGACTTTGCCAGACTTTGAACCATACGACTTGCCATATGAATTGCCATATGAATTAGAGCCATAAGACTTTGAGCTATACGACTTGCCATAATGCGATTTTCGGTAACTCGATCCGCCGTAAGTGGTGTACGAATCGTCGTCCCAACCACCATCGCTTCCAAAATCACTGTCAAAATCGCGGTCAAAAACACTGCCCGCTCCCCTAAGCCCAGCACGCATAACATCTGCTTCCTTGCGCTTCCAAGAAATCAAATCGGCAGGAATCTCGTCCAAAAACTGGCTTTGTATCATTTCCGCTGACTTGCCCCATTGCGATCTCTCAGCCGCCCAAGTGACGTACAAAATCTTCTTAGCGCGAGTTATGCCAACGTATGCAAGACGACGCTCCTCGCAAAGCTCCTTTTGATTGTCAACACAGCGCGAATGAGGAAAAGTGCCCTGCTCCATTCCAGTCAAAAACACAACAGGATATTCCAAACCTTTAGCCGTGTGAAGCGTCATAAGCGTAACTTTTCCAGTATCTTCGCCCTGGTCTGGAAGCTGATCAGAATCCGCAACCAAAGCCGTAGTCTCCAAAAAACCAGCAACATTAGCATCAGGCGTATTCTGCTCATACTCAGCTGCAACCGATTGTAATTGAGACAAGTTATCTACTCTAAATTCGTCTTGAGGGTCCTTAGACTCTCGCAAATCCTGCAACAATCCGCTCTCGTTAAGCACGTTCTCCACAACCTTAGAAGGCTTGGAATCGTTAGCTTTCATAAAGTCAATAAGCGAAGTCATAAGATCCCTAAAACTCTTAAGCGCATTAAAAGTTCGAGATGAAATACCAATTTGTTCTGCAATCTTATCTATTTGACTAAGAGCAGACCAAAAACTTATAGAATTTTCTTTTGCATAAGACGTAATCTGCGACTCAGCACGCGCACCAAGACCACGCTTTGGAACGTTTAAAATGCGGCGCATATTGACATCGTCATCAGGGTTTGCGATCGATTGCAAGTAAGCAAGCGCATCTTTGACTTCGCGGCGCTCGTAGAACTTAGTTCCGCCAACAAGCTGATAAGGCAAGCCCGACTTAATAAGCGCATCTTCTAAGCTTCGAGATTGCGAATTTGCGCGATACATAATCGCAATATCTGAATAGTTTACGCCATCTTCGCCTGCCAAACGCGCGATTTCTTGAGCAACCCAAGAAGCTTCACCTTGCGCGTTATCTGCTACATAACCGACAATCGGCGAGCCTTTGCCTAAAGATGTCCACAACTTTTTAGGTTTTCGATTAGCATTGTTGGAGATCACAGCATTTGCAGCATCCAAAATGGTTTGCGTAGAGCGATAATTCTGCTCCAACATAATTGTTGTAGCGCTTGAAAAATCCTGCTCAAAGTCTTGAATATTGCGAATATCTGCACCGCGGAAAGCGTAAATTGACTGGTCGGAATCGCCAACAACCGTGATTGAAGATTGCGGAAGTTGAGTGGAATCTGGTGAAACTGATGAAACAGTGGAATCAGTGGAATAATCATCCACACCTGCAAGCTCACGAATCAACACGTATTGCGCGTGATTGGTATCCTGATATTCGTCAACCAAAATGTAACGGAACTTTCGCTTGTAATACGCGCTAACTTGCGGATTTTGGCGCAAAAGCTTAACCGTTAACATAATCAAATCGTCAAAATCAACAGCATTCGAAACGCTAAGCCTATTTTGATACTCCGCGTAAACAGCAGCATAAAGCGCATCAGCATTGCCAGCAGCATTAAAGCTAGATGCACCAGATACAGACGCGCCTGGCTTATAATCTGGTGCGTAATTTTTAAGATTTTCCTGCCAAGTAACCAAATTATTTTTAAACTCAGATATCTTAGACAATAAAAGTTTAGGAGTAAACTTTTTAATATCAATATTCAATTCGGATGCGATTATTTTAACAAGACGCTCACAATCGGAAGAATCGTAGATAGAAAAACCTGATTTTAAGCCGATTGAATCGCCATGAGCGCGAAGAATTTTAACGCAAGCGGAATGGAAAGTGGAAACCCACATGCTATTTGCACTATTGCCTATTAAGCTCGCCAAGCGCTCGCGCATCTCCGCAGCCGCTTTATTTGTAAACGTGATTGCAAGAATTTGGCTCGGCCACGCCTTGCGATTAGCCAAAATCCACGCGATTCGGCGCGTAAGAACACGCGTTTTGCCGCTGCCTGCGCCAGCTCCGATTAAAAGCGCTGGGCCAGTGTATTGAACAGCCTTGGATTGCTGTGGATTTAAGCCTTCTAAAAGCGATTGTGGGTTGATTTCAGGAATGTTGGAAGATTGTGCGGATGTTTGAGCGTATTGGGCAGCGGCAGAAGATTGAGCTGTTTGGGAAGATTGTACGGAATTTGAATATTTTGCGGAAAAATCGCCAGCAACCGTAGAAGCAGAAACTTCGCTCGTCATATCTTTATTAATAGGTGCATCGCTAATAGAAGCATTGCTAATAGAAGCATCGCTCTGCTCGTCGGCATCTTCTGGATTGCCAAACAAATCAAAATCGTAACCGTACTTGCTCAAAAGCCCCTCACTCCCGTGTTCCAAATCGCAAAAATTAAACTCTAACCAATTTTAACGAACGGCAGCCAAACACAAATCGTGCGTTTTGCACTATACGCATTACGCAACTTACGCACTTTGTAGCACATTTGACCCAAATCACGTACAAAAAGCGGAAAAACTGACGCACTTTGTAGCTCTAAACAACGTTTTGCATCGTTCGCGCGCTACGCTCTAAGCGAAAAGGTAGGTCTTGTCGCTCGCGCGTTACAGCGCGCTCACGTCCTCGCTTGCGTTGAAAGCACACTGTGCTTTCAACCTTGAGCAAGCTCAGCGCTCCGAATTACCTTTTCGCGCTACGCTTCTCAAGCGAAAAGGTAGGTCGTCGCGCAAGTGAGTCAAAGCTGGGGGTAAGCTATACAAATACACGCTACACACGCAAAATGCGGCGCAATTTGAAAGGAATAATCGTGCAAGAACTTGAAGAACGTATCCAAAAAGAAGGCATTGTTAAGCCAGGAAATGTTTTGAAAGTTGACGCATTCCTTAACCACCAGTGCGATTGCGCGCTTTTTGACGCAATGGGAGCTGCATGGGCGCAGCATTTTAAAAACACGCAAATCAACAAAATCCTAACAATCGAGTCTTCGGGAATCGGAATCGCGTGCGTTGCTGCGCGTCATTTTGGCAACGTTCCAGTGGTTTTTGCAAAGAAAGCGCAATCAATCAACTTGGATGGTGATCAATACGTGTCTACCGTATTCTCGTTCACAAAGCAACGCGAATTCCCTGTAATTGTGTCTAGAAAATATTTGAGCGCAGACGACCGCGTTTTAATTTTGGACGATTTTTTGGCTAATGGCAAAGCTTTGCAAGGGTTGATTGACATTTGCGATCACGCTGGAGCCACGGTTGCTGGCATTGGCATTGCGATTGAAAAAGGCTTCCAAGGCGGCGGAGATGCGTTGCGCGAAGCTGGATATGACTTGGATTCGCTGGCGATTGTGGAGTCGATGGATCCTAACGATGGGTCAATCACCTTCCGCCAATAGCCAAGTCAATATGATTGTGCGCAAATTGTGAAAAAATTAAACATAATTCTTCACAAATCGCAATTTTGCGTAAAAATACGATAAAGTAGTTCGGTTGGTGTTTGAAACCTATTACTCTAAATGTGCTAGCTTTCAACATGCAATTTTTAATAATTTTCAATAAGATAGCTTGATCAAGATAGCTTTAATCGGCTAGTTTTCAACTGATTGGCGGCTAAACGTATGAGTGATGTTGTGATTGTAAGCGCAGCGCGCACACCGATAGGAAAATTCGGAGGCGCGTTGAAATCGCTCACATCTGTTGAGTTAGGAACAATCGCAGCAAAAGCCGCAATCGAACGCGCAAAAATCAGTCCAAAATCTGTAGATCAAGCGATTTTTGGCAACGTACTTCAAGCAGGCAGCGGTCAAAACGTTGCGCGCCAAATCGCCCTTAGCTCGGGGCTTGACGAGTCAAGTTGCGCAATGACAATCAACGAAGTTTGCGGATCTGGTCTTAAAGCCATTCGCCTTGCGCAATCTGCGATTTGCATGGGAGATGCAAAAGTGGTAGTTGCTGGAGGCACGGAAAGCATGAGCAACGTGCCGTTTTACGCGCAAAACGTGCGATTTGGTGGCCTTCGCTACGGCAACAGCGCACTGGTTGATGGACTAAAAAAAGACGGACTTTGTGACGCTTTTACTGGCAAAGAAATGGGAGTTACTGCCGAAAACGTGGCCGCGAAGTTTGGCATAACGCGCAAGCAGCAAGACGCTTTTGCGCTAAAATCGCACCAGAAAGCCGTTTTCGCGCAAAATAACGGCGATTTTGACGCGGAGATTGCACCCGTGCAGCTTTTGGACGGAACTGTGATTAACAGAGACGAGCATCCGCGCGCCAACACTTCTATAGAGAAGCTTTCTAAGCTTAAAACGTTGTTTGAGGCGGATTTTGACAGGTGCGAAACTGGTGGAATGCGCGAGGCAGATGAAACTCGCGAGGCGTATTCTGGAGCAAAACACTCGCCTACTGTGACAGCCGGAAATGCAAGCGGCATCAACGACGGCTCAGCAGCACTCGTCTTAATGAGCAAAGACTACGCAATCGCGCACGGAATCGACTATTTGGCAGAAATCGTAGGATTCGCAGAAGGTGGAATCAGTCCAGACCTTATGGGCTACGCGCCAAAACACGTTATGGAACGCATGCTAAAAAACACGGGCTACACCGTTGAAAACATTGACCTTTTTGAGATTAACGAAGCGTTTGCCGCACAAAGCATAGCCGTGTGCCAGCAGCTGAACATTAACGAAAGCAAACTGAACATAAGAGGCGGCGCGATTGCGCTCGGGCATCCTTTGGGCGCTAGCGGAGCCAGGATTTTAACAACACTTCTTTACGCACTTAGAGACAATCACATGCAAAACGGTGTTGCAGCTCTGTGCGTGGGAGGCGGAATTGGAGTGAGCATGCAAGTTAGGATGCGAAAGTAGACGTGTGATAGACGTGCACGTGTTGTGACACGCGCGAAGTAAGTCGCAGAACGCATACGGAGTGTTGTGATACGCGCGGTTGCTGGCGGCGAATGTGGCGGTTGCCGGCGACTTGAATAGCGTCAATAGCATCAAAGCAACATTGCAAAAGTGAAAATCGCGAAAATGACGTCAAAAAAAAATGGAGAAACATGGCAGCTTTTCGAGAATTAAGCGTGGAACAGCGCATAAAAACGCTGGAATCAGAAGGCGCGCTTAGCGGCGATTACGCGCAACTTCTGCTCGCACAACTCGCTCAAAGCAGCGAAACAAACATTCCTGCAAGCGTTGCAAACAGCATGATCGAAAACCAAATCGGACGATTCAACCTGCCAGTAGGCGTTGTGCGCGGTCTAAAAGTAAACGGAGTTATGCAAAACGTGCTGATGGCTACAGAAGAGCCATCCGTAATCGCTGCCGCATGCAACGGTGCAAAAATCACATCAAAAAGCCTAGAAAACGGCGTTGTAGCACACAGCGCACATTACGTTACGCGCGCACAAATAGTTTTTGAAGACGCGGACGGAAGCGTAGCCAAAAAACTAGATAGCATAATGCGTAACGAGTCAAAACGCACGGCGATTAGTGAGGTTGCGCGCTCCGCACACCCATCAATATACCAACGCGGCGGCGGATTAGAACGCGCGCAGGCGGCGGCGTTAACAGGCTTCGCCAAGCTAACACTAGACATAAACGCATGCGACGCAATGGGAGCAAACATAGCAAACACCATTGGCGAAGCTGTTAAAACCCAGCTGGAAAGCTGGGTTGGACGCAAGGCGCTGGTGGCAATTCTTGCCAACTCCAGCCGCGCAGCAACAGTCGCCGAAGTGCGCATACCCGTAGAAGCGCTTGTGACTAGCGCAAAAACAGCCGCGGCTGGAGATGCCGACGGAATGCGCCTTGCGCGACGCATCGCCGCCTTAAGCTCCCTGGCCGCCGTAGACGCGGAGCGCGCTGCAACCCACAACAAAGGAATCCTAAATGGAATAGTTGCAGCAGCACTCGTATCTGGTAACGACACGCGCGCATTACAAGCCGCCGCACACGAATGGGCAGCAAAATCTGGTCGTTACATGCCTCTTTCAACCTGGACCTTGCAAAATTCAGGTCAAATCCTTTACGGTCGTATCGAAATCCCGTTGCAAATCGGCACAGTGGGCGGCGCAATCGCCTCGCTACCAATGTCAAAAGTCGCGTTGCAAGTTTCTAAAGTCAATAACGCCAATGATTTCCGTAACGTTCTAGCAGCCGTAGGACTCGTGCAAAACCTGGCGGCCCTTCGCGCACTCGCAGGTCCTGGAATCCAAGCTGGTCACATGCGCCTTCAAGCCGCAAATATCGCTATAGCATCTGGAGCGCGCGGAGACGAAATTCAAAAAGTTGTGCACGCGCTTCTAAACGAAAATTCTTCCGATTTAAACACGAATTCTGCAAGGATGATTCTTGATAATTTGCGAAAAGACAAAAATACTTAGAGTTTAAAATGATAATTACACGTGTTACTCGGTTAACTGCGACTTCCTTCTGTTTGGGATAAGTCGCCAGCAACCACGCCGTAAAATTTACACCACTAAAATCGTCCTTAAAAAAATCGCCTTAAAAAAAAATAGGAAATCATGAGCAATACTTCAAAAAACACGCCAAAAGTCGGAATCGACCGCATAACTTTCGCAACTCCAAATTGCTATCTAAGCATGCGCGACCTTGCGATTGAGCGCGGAATAGACCCGAACAAATTCACAATCGGAATCGGTCAAAGCCAACAGGCAGTGCCACCAAACCACCAAGACATCGTAACACTTGGCGCTCAAGCTGCTCTGCCGCTTATGCAGTACATCGACAGCAACCGCCTCAAAATGGTGATCGTTGGCACAGAAAGCGGCGTCGACGCCAGCAAATCCAGCGCGCTTTATATTCACAAACTTCTAAACCTTAGCTCGTGGGTGCGCTGCGTGGAAGTAAAAGAAGCGTGTTATGGCGGAACTGCGGCGCTTATGATGGCTCGTGACTACGTTTTGACGCATCCTGGCGCGCAAGTTTTGGTGATTGCTGCAGACATTGCGCGCTACGGCGTTGGCACTCCTGGCGAGGTGACGCAAGGCGCTGGTGCTGTGGCGATGCTTGTAAGCGAGAATCCGCGCGTGTTGCAAATCAATAACGACAGCGTCGTAAAATCAGCGGAAATCCAGGATTTTTGGCGGCCCGTATATCAAAGCACGGCGTTGGCTCGCGGAAAGTTTTCAACCGAACAATACATTCGCATGTTCTGCGACGTGTGGCAGCGGTACAGTGCGGAAAACGCCTGCAATTTCAACGATTTTGAGGCGATTTGCTTCCATCTTCCATACACAAAAATGGGGCTTAAGGCGCTTCGTGCTGGGTTGGAGGAAAATTCGAGCGCGCCTATTACAAGCGATACGCGCGAACGTCTTCTTGCGCGATACCAAGACAGCACACAATACAGTCGCCGAATCGGTAATATTTACACTGGTTCACTCTATTTAGGATTAATTTCTTTACTTGATTACGATTATTTTAGGAATTTTGACGATTCTGCGGTTGATGGCGATATTGAGGTTTCTTGCGACTTATCTTCCGCAACACACACAAACGAATCGCCGACATGCCTGTCTCCCTTACTCTCAGGTCAAAAAATCGGCTTGTTCTCCTACGGTTCTGGCGCTGTAGCAGAATTCTTTAGCGCAACACTTGTTCCAGACTGGCGTAGCGCGCTGTTTTCTAATCAGCACTTAAAGTCGCTAAACAATCGCACGCAATTAAGCGTTTCGCAATACGAGGAGATGTTTAACAGCGCAGCGCCTTATTCTCCGCAGGATTTTATAAGCAGCCAGAAGAATCGAAGTGACGCGCGATTCGTACTTGACTCCATCACATCTCAAGAGCATAACTATCGTTCTATCTAGTCTCTCCGCATTTTGTAGCTCAAAACCACGTCTCAAACAACAAAAAGCGGAGTTAATTGACGCACTTTGTTGTCAATATTTTGATATTGCGCGTTTCGTACAAATGTACTACAATCAGATTTTCAAGTGTTTATATAGTTGTATAGAGTTATACAGAGTCTTACAGAATTTTAGGAGGATTTATGGGAGATTTTGGAAATTTTAACAGCAATTATGCTGGCAATTTTGCGCAAAACCCAACAATCGTAGACGCGCAGGCTACTTATGTGCGCGAGCATGCTGAGCGCGTGAGCGTGCGTCGCGTTTACGCAGAGATGACCGTTGGCTTAATAGTTACAACGCTTGTGGCAATGTTTACACAAAGTACGGGTGCGCTTTACTCTTACTTGTATGCTACGGGTCGATTTGGATTCTTCGGCATTATCATTGCGCAAGTGGTGCTTGCTGTTGTTCTTGGAATGCGCGTTATGAAAATGAGCGTTTTTGCTGCGCGTGCGATGTTCTATGTGTATGCTGCGCTTACTGGTTTTACGCTTAGTACGATTTTTACTGTGTTTAGTCTCGGCTCTATTGCAATGGTTTTGGCTTTAACTGCTGGATTCTTCCTGTGCCTTACAATGCTTGCGCTCACTACAAAAGTGAATATGCTTAAGGCTGGCCCGATTCTTATGGTGGCTTTGCTGGTGTTGTGCGTGAGTCAGGTAATTCTTATGTTTGTTGCTCCAAGTGCTGGAACAATGCGATTTATTGCTGCGATTGCAGTGCTGATTTTTGCAGGTCTTACGGCTTACGATGCACAGAAAACTCGTGCGATTTTTGAAGCGTATGCTGATCAGCCAGAAATGATTAAACGTATTTCGATTATTTGCGCGTTTAATCTTTATTTGGACTTCATCAACATGTTTGTGTACTTGCTGGAGTTGCTGGGAAATAGGCGCGACTAGATACGAGTATGTGCGTTTTCCTAGGGATTATGGTAGGCTATTCGCTTGTGTGATTGATGCGCATATTGCGTAGCAATCACACATGGATGGGTGTCCGAGCGGTCTAAGGAGACGGTCTTGAAAACCGTTGTAGGGAAACCTACCGCGAGTTCGAATCTCGCCTCATCCGCGAACGGGGTTTCTAGCAATTTGCTAGAAACCCTTTTTTGTTCTTTCCATTTATAACAACAAAAAGCGGAAGATTTTCCCGTTTTTGTAGCTCTAATCAGCGTGTTGAGCAACAAAAAGCGTAGATGATTAATCGAGAATGTTGTAAATCACGCAACGGCCACAGGAACTCCCGCAGAAAGCAGCTTCTTCTTAAACTCAATCGGATTCAAGATATCGCAATAATCAAATCGCACAACCCTAACAACTCCGCAATCCATAAGACACCGCTCTCTATTGCGTTCCTTCCTAACTGCATCACGATTATATCTATATAAGTTATTTGTGCTGAAGTTGTTGACATTTTCAACACTTCCATCAAAATACTCAGTACGCAAGTCGCAAGCAACCGAGCGGCTATCAAGCAAAGTTCTATCTTCAATCAAATATTTATCAGTGCCATCAAACTCTCCAACAATAATTTTTCCGTTAACTTTCCACATAAAATCTGCGCGATATGGACTCTGTGGATAATTCGGGTTTGGAAACTCGTGCTGCAACTCTGGCTCCACAAAACCAAGCTCAAGCATTATCGCCCGCGCAAGTGACTCTCCGCCGTTTTCGCTCTTAGGGTTCGCATAGTTTACCAAAGTCTCCATTCGCGACAAAACATCAAATTCATCGGTGCCAAGAAAATTTGGATTGTTAATAGGAGAATAATTTACACCATAAAAATCCGCGTTTTTTGGATTCTGAACACTGTTCAAGAACTGCGGCGTATCGCTACAACAATCCATGGAGCCGTAAAATTTACGACAAACACGCAAAATTTTGTTAAGATCTTCACCTTTTCGAGCAGCAGAATCGAAAGTTGCTAGCGACTCGGAGAACGACCCCTTCCAAGCGCACACGTAGAGAACGTTGTAAATGCTGGCAACATGACTAATCGCAAGCTCTTCAGCAGTCGGAATATGCCCAAAAGTATGGCCAAATGACGACGCCGCCTCATTTTTATAGCTGTTTTTATTAAAATCATCAAGCCTTATGCCAGACTCATCCTCTATCATGTCTGAAAGTTTTAGTCGGTTATATTTATGTCTAAATGCACTTCGCACCGACTTTTTCTTGTCCAAAGCAGATTTTTTACAATTCGAAGCAAATTTTTCCGCATAACTAGACGACACATATATTTCGGTAAGCGAATGATGTATGTAAGGCAAGTGAACCACCTCCAGCCCCAAAAGCACAGCGGCAGTTTCGCCAGTAAAATTCCACTTTTTTATCTTTATCTTATTTGTAAGAGTGACTGCAATACGCTTGACTTTATCTTTGTACAGTAATCGATTCCAGTGATCGCGAATAGCGTAGAAGCCATTGTAAGGCTCAATCAGCTCTCCAGACTTAAGATATCGGCGCAGAATTGAGCGATCGTTGAAACGCGACGCCATTAGGCATGAATTATTTCGCTCCGACTCAAGTAAATTGTTCATGAGTCTGGCAGGGAGATTTGTATTTCTACAAGATTCCTCTGCACCATATGAGAAATTTTTGTTAGTAAACATAGACCGATAATAAGTGGCGGCGTTGCGCTTGTAAATAGATTTTTAGCAATGTGGTTAAAGGCTATAAACCGTTGAAAACCGCGCGTTTTGTAGCGATTCATGGCGTGTCGAGCAACAAAAAGCGTCAAGTTTTCCCGATTTTGTTGCTCAAAACGGCAAAATCAACAACAAAAAGCGGACGATTTTCCCGAGAATGTTGCTTAAAATGGTGTGTCGTGCTACAAAAAGCGGAGATAGCGCTCGCGCGCTTTAAGCGAAAAGGCAGGTCGTCGCGCATTAGTTGTTACGACTCAGGCGCATCCTCCACGCGCGGCGCACCATTAATATCGCGATGAATACCCTGCATTTGCGCCTCAATTGCCTGCAAATTCTGCGCGCACTCAAGCAGCGTCTTAGAATGCTCCGCCAACTTTGCGTCCGGCAAATCAGCCTTATAGCGCAATGCGTGCTCCAAACTCGCCCAATAATCCATTGCGATTGTACGGAATTGCACCTCCACCGGCGTGTAATGCGCACCCGACGACAAAAACACTGGCACAGCGTAAATTACATGCAAACTGCGGTACCCATTCGGCTTTGGGTTTTTAATATAATCCTTAACCTGCAAAACTTGAATATCCGTTTGCTTGGAAAGGTATTGCGCAACCGCGTACACGTCGTCGCGATAGTTGCAAATCACGCGAATCCCAGCCACGTCGAACAGATTGTCGCGAATCGAACGCGTTGATATGCTTAGGTTTCTGCGGCGTAGCTTCTCAAAAATCGAGTGCACGGATTTTAGTCGCCGCTCCATGTGATGCACGGGATTGTGCGAAAATCGCACCTGAAACTCGCCGTCCAAAATCTCCAGCTTCGTGCTTATTTCGTACATCGCGCCTTCGTACACTTGCATCATGTTTACGAATTCGTCCATTTGATCGGGCGGAAGATGCGGCGTTTCGCTTTTTATAGGTGATTTTTGCGCGGACTTTTCGTCAGCGGTTGCTTGCGACTTTTCCGCGGTGGCGTCTGGCGCCCCACCATCTCCCGCTCCTTGCAAGCTGGCGTAAAGTTCGGCCAAATTTAAACGATTATGACGATCAAGTATCACGGTTCTTATTCTACTCGTAATTTTGTTATAAGTCTGATAATCGCCTGAGAATATGCGCGACGACCTGCCTTCGCGCTTAAAGCGTAGCGAGCGAAGGCAATTCGGAGCGCTGAGCCGCTCAAGGCAGAAGCACTGCTTCTGCGCGGCGAAGACGTGAGCGCGGCTAATCCGCGCGAACGATGTGACGCACTTTCTAGCTCTAAACAGCGTGTTGGACTACAAAATCGGGAAATAGCGCTAGCGCAGTTTAACCACGCCGCGCCCAACCCACAGTATGTGCTTGCCGCGAATATCCCACTTACGCCGCCTCTTACCAGCAACCACAGTGATCATCATGGCAAGAATCGCCGCCGAGAATATCATCGCAATAACAAACAACGTCATCCATAGCGGCCATTGCACATGGTCTTCTGGCGGCGCAACAGGGTCCGGCAGCACACGATACCCCGTAACCAGCAACCTATGCGAGTTCACACCATACGGCGTACAAGTAAGCAGCGTAGCTAAATCGCGCCCCTTCTCGCGCTGCAGCAAACTTATATCGTGCGGATCCACCACGTTTATACGAAACACCTTGTAACGCAAGGTCTCCCCTTGCACATCAAGATAAAAGTAGTCACCCTTTTTAAGGTCTGTTAGCGAATCAAACATGGTTGCGTTCGGCAAACCAGTGTGCGCGGTAATCACAGTATGCCGCCCCTTGCCACCCACTGGCAAATCCGTGCCATACAAGTGCCCCGCGCCTCGCGCAAGCGTATCTTCTTTTGTACCGTGGTAAATCGGCAGCTTTACGCCAATCTTCGGAATTTTTACAATGCCAATAATGCCCATCGGCTCCTCAAGCGTTTTAAGATAACGCTTGTATCCAGGCGTGTTAGTTATATCTTCCTGACCGTCGCCGCCGTACGGGTCGCGCGTGAGCATATCCTTGCGCGTTGCGTTGTAGCGCTTTGCGCCGCGAATGTGCGCGCGCCGCACGTCGCCAGCCTGATCGTGATTATACTTGTCGTACGCTGTCGATATCTCCTTCGAAACGTGATTGTTCCACAGCGTTGAGCACACAGGGTAGCTAAAGCACAAAATGCCTGCAAGAACCAGCGCAATCGGCTCTAAGATACGCATCAGTGTGCTTTTCTTTTTAGTTATTTTTTTAGTTTTAAGTGTATTTTGGTTTATATTTTTGCTTGAGTTGGATCGTGGAGTTTGCTCTTCGGTTGCTTGCGATTCTTCCGCTATCAAATCACTCGCACCAGCCACATTGCTCATGCTAGCCACACTGGAGGTACGCTTCGCCTTATTCTTAAACAATTTAGCAACAGTGCGCTCGCTCAACGAGTGGCACCAATTGCTAATATTGGCTAGCTTCATAACTCCTCCAAGCTCAAGCTATTGAATTAAAGATAATATTTGGTTTGATTTTGCTACAAACGCAGTGGGATTTTGCGCTTTTTGTTGCTCAAAACGGCAAAATTAACAACAAAATCGGGAAAAACTTACCGAAAATGTTGCTTAAAACCACAAAATCAACAACAAAAAGCGGAAAAACGACGGGTTTTGTTGTTTTAACAGTCCACATAGGATTGAGTCTAGGGTTTTTGCCCTAGACTCAATCGTTATAGACTCAATCGTTTATAGATTTAATCTTATAGACTCAATCTTTATGATTTGCTAATCAACTGAGCAAATCACGCAGCCTGCTGCTCTTCTTCCTTCTTGCGATTCTTAAGGAATACGAACATACCAGAGCCCACAAGACCAAGACCCACGAGAGCGAAGATAATCACGCCAGCAGCACCAGTCTTTGGAAGCTTGAACCAATTCTTACCATTCCCATCAGGACCACCATTTGGAAGATCCTTGAAAGTATAGGTATAAACATTATCAGTTGATTCAGCAGCTGGGATGGTCACTTCGTCTATAGATGGAGACAAAGCAAAACCATCAGGAGCTTTAGTTTCTACAACGTAGAAAGTTTCGCCAACCTTTGCCTTAAATCCAGCTTTTGTTAAACCAGTGTTTTCAGCAGTTTCAGTATCAGTATCAAAACCCTTGGAAGACTTATTCTTGCAGTTATCGGCAGTACGAGATGAATCGTTCTTGCAGGACTCTGCATCAGCCTTCTTAGCAAAGATTGCAAACTTTGCGCCCTTAAGAGCTTCACTTTCCTTTGCTCCATTAACCTTCTTAATCTGGAACTCGCGAAGAGTTACCTCGGATTTTGTATCAGGAGTTGGGTTTACAGGCTTTGGCTTATCCGTGTCAGGAGTACCTTTCTTATATCCTGGTTGGAAGCCATACTTGTTGATAAGCTTTCCTGAAGCAACACTATCTTTAAGTGTAAACTTAAGTTCTACTTTCACTTTCGTAGATACATTTGTTTTATACGCTTCTGCAATCTTTTCTAGACCAGCATCTTTAAATGTGATCTTAATGCGCTTACGCGTCGCTTTATCAACGTCACTATCGCTTACACTAACCTCGTAATAGGTTTTGCCTCCTTCATTCTTAATCTCAGTATCACCAATAGAAACTTTCTTGACTACGTTTGCATCAATAGAATCGTATGCACTAATTAATGCATCATCCCATATTGCAAAACCATCAAAATCTTCCTTTGTCACATTTGCAGAAGGTGTATCGCTATTTGTCTTTATTGCGCTTTCAATGGTATATGGCAAATCATCTTTTACGCCAACCATGCCTTTAGTATCAACGGTCTTCTTAACAGCATCCTTAGTGTAAGCGTTCTTAGGATCAACAGTTACGTTATACTTGTAGGTATTATCTGTTGAATTATTAACACGAGTGACTTCTGGAATAGTCATATAGAATGGCTTCGGAAGCTTTTCGTATCCTTCTGGAACTTCAGTTTCTTCTACTTTATACAAACCAATTGCAAGATCACCGAATTTTGCTTCACCTGTATCATTAGTTGTTGTGGCTGTTCCAGCATCAAATGTAAAACCATTAGCTTCTTTTGGATTTGTGTTAACAGATTCAACCTTGCTTGCAACAGTCAGCCAATTCTTATAATCAGTTAAATCAAAGTTCGTTACTTTGTAAACCTTGAATTTTGCATTCTTAAGAGGTTTAGACTTATCATTATCACCTTTATATTCATACTTAGTGATCGTGATGGAACCCTTCTGAGTCTTGCAAGCATCAGACCAAGGTGCACCATTATTGCATGTAGTCTGAGCAGCCCAAGCGGAGCTGCCAGCAACCACGGCGCCAGCAACGCACAGCGTGCCAGCCATTGCAAGCGAAGCCACCGCGGCAACGCATTGTTTAGTGAACTTATTCACTTTCTTCTCCTTTATATCAGTGCCCTTTTGGGCAGGTTTTTGAGGAAAATACGGTTATTGTTTAATGTTTATTGTTTATTTTGTGTTGCGATATATAGGCAAGCCACAATCTGTAAGCAAGCCACGGTTCGTGATCAATCCACAATTTGCGAACGAGCCACAATTATTCATCGCGCTAATGTTTACGCGAATCGTAGTACGCAACAAGTTTTAGCGAGAATCGCACCGCAAGCTTGCAAGCCAGCGCTACTCTTTCGACTAGCCGACTAGCAGGATTGCGTGCAAATTTTTTCATCAGCATCGCCACCTTTCGCTACGTCGCCTTAAAGCGCGAAGCTTTTTGGCAGTTTTGCAGATAAAATCTTTAATCAGTGTCTTACGCAACAACGCATCAAGCATCGCGCGCCCCCACTTGGTCTGATCAAGGAAGAACCCAGCCGCCATGGCGCCCGTGCCAATCACGCACACTACGCTCAGCAGCATGTTCCAGTTCACGCAATCTTCCCCGCCTGTCTTCGGCAGCTTAAATTGTTCGACCACGTGTACTGGGAAATACTTGACAGCCCAATCTTCATCCCTATTACCAGTTGGATTAATCGTTGCTGCAATGTCGTTATTTGTAACGTCAATTTTGTGATCGTCACCAACAGCCGCTTTGTATGTATCCAAAGCATCAGGCTTCAACGCAAACACAGCGCAATAGTATTCTCCAGTTTGAGTAGGCGCTTTGCTGCTCGTAATAGTTCCGCTTGCGCGCTCTGTTGTATTTCCAGTGCTGTCAAACAAAAGGTACTTACCTGCAGGATTGCAGCCATCACCAGCTTTACCACTCTTACGGCACTCCTGTTGTTCCTGGAAGCTTGCATGATCCCATGCCTTCTGCCAATCAAGTTTGAAGAACAGCTTATCGAGATTTTCACTCCACTGTTGCGAATTACTGCTGTTAGAAGTAGCACTACCTTCCCTACACAGTAATCTAAGAGTAATGCCGCCAATTTTATGAGATGACCAAGAGTCAATACCCATATTCTTCAGCAAGCCAATACCCTTCATAACAGTAATGCCATTAATATCGTCTACAGGTCCAGTAAACTTGCCATTTTCATACTGCTTGTATACGTTAAGATGCAAATCACCATTCAACTTCCATGGTCGCAAAATATTCACAGACGCATAAATAGGCTTACCATTGTTACCAGAATCTTCATCTTGAGAAGTGGAACCATCTGGATAGTGAACAACAACAGGCACTTTATCAGGATTATTCTCTGTCGTGGCAGGCATCCACTTATGAGGATAAAAAGCTACTTTGCCGAATTTACCAGCTTGGGTTTTATCCTTAGCATTCTTTTTATCATCGGTATTATCTTGGCCATTTTCAAACAAAGCGTAGGTTAACAATGGAATATTTGCATTTTCAGATTTATACTTCTTAATCTCAAACCAAGTTCCAGCAGGCAAATCGCCTGTTTTAATATCATCCTGATTGTAGGTAGCTTCATTTGCATTCTTGGTACTTTTAGGCACTTCAGAAGTTCCGTGAGTACCAGCATCAAGGGTAATGGTCTCATACTTTGGGTTATAGTAGTGAGAATCTGGATGCACGGAAATATTTAACGTACTTACTGACCAGTCAATACCATTTACAGTATCCAGCTCAGGATTATTTGCATTTGTTTTATTATTTAAAACAGTTTTAATCTGATCGAAAACATTACCTGAAGAAAGGTGCTTTCTTACAATTCCATCGAACTTATCTTGCAGTTTTCCATGCTTACCTTTAATGACAAGATCTTTAATAGCGTATACTTTGCAAACAAAGTCACCGTAATTCTTAGGAGTACCTTTAATATACCCATTAGTACGCTCAGTAGTTTCATTATTACCATTGACATTCACGTCATAGTCATAAAGGTAATCTGAAATATTACATCCACTACCATTAGATTTATTACACTTCTTACGCAAAGCATTATCCGTAGCATGCAACCACTGTTTTGGAGAAGAAGCGTTCCCTGGACCAACAAGAGTTAAACCATTAATTCCTCCAAGTTTGTAAGAATTAGGTTTAGCTTTACCAGTCTTAGCATCTTTCTCATAGCAAATCATGCGTTGGTAAATAAGACCTGGCTTATATGTTGACCAAGAGTCAACAAGCTTATCTTGAATTTTTTTATTCTTCTTATACTCGTTACCTCCAAGAATATGGAGCTTTAAATCACCATTACGTGGAGTTTCTCGAACAACATGTACCTTCGCGTACACGGGGTTTCCAAGATTACCTGAATCTGGGTCTTCAGAAGTAGAACCATCTGGATAATGCACAACTACAGGCTGATTATAATCACCATCTTCCATCCACTTATGAGGTCGGAACGTAACCTTACCAAATCTACTTCCAGATCCCTCAGACGAATCATTGCCTTTATTTCCGCTCTTTGGCTTATTACTTTGATTTTCAGGTTCCCAATCAGCCCAGTTTAACTTATTATCACCAGTTTTATATTTTTTAAACTCAAACCATGTTCCGTCAGGAAGTGGGCCTTGCTTAACATCACCCTGATTCTTATTGGCATTGTTAGCATTTTTCTGGCTTGTAGGAGATGAAGTTGTATTCTTGTACACTTTACCATCAATAACTTTTGTACTGTTAGTAAAGTTACCAGCTCTAGCAGTTATAGGCACATAACTAGGGTTGTATCTGTGAGACAGTGAGTAAACAGTAAAGCGGAAAAGAGATGAAGCCATATCTCCGGAGTTATAATCCTTCATAAGAGACGGAGAATCTTTAGCTAATTTATCAAAGTTTTCTAATAATTGGCTACCTTGATGGAACGCAAACACTCTGCAACCAAAGGTACCCTTAGAGATAGGAGTACCACTGATTGTTGCGCGAGAACGCTCCATAGTATCTTTTTCATAATCTTTTTTATAAAGATACTTATTAGTTTCACACTTAAGATTATCTCTTGTACATAGTGCTTCTTGCTTTTCGCTTGCACGTTCCCATTGCACTGGATCTCCAAGATGCAATCCATTAAAACTATCAGAACTACTTTTTATAAAAGTGTGATTTGCTGTGGTATTATTCTTCTCTTCGTAACAAATAGAACGAAATACAATCTTGCCCTGATTAACATTAGACCATGAGTCAAGAATCAAATTTGGTTTCATTTGTTCATTGATAGTGAGACTCAGCGGCCTATTCGAATCCACTCCAATACCACTTAGACTATAATTATCGTTACCTTTATTTATTGCTAAATGTAAGTCACCTTGACCTGCAATAATTTTTTTTACAGTAACTTTGGCATAAACAGGAGCACCATCATTCGCTGAGTCAAGTTCTGCAGACGTAGAACCATCTGGATAGGTAACAAGCACAGGCGTCTGTTCGCTTTTGCCTTGATCAACTTTACCTGGAGTAAAATGTACCCTACCTGTGTTTGAATCATTATTCTCAATTTTTGACCAACTTAATACATTAGAGCTAATGTCAATAGTGCTATTGCCTAATTTCTTAGTATATTTTTTTAAGACAAATGAAGTACCTCGAGGAAGAGGACCCTCTTGAATAATAACGTTATTTTTTCTATTTGAATCTTTAGCACTAGCAGGTGGATTTGTATAAGCATTCTTCGCAGTAGGCTCAACATTTTCTAACGTCTCATACACAGGGTTGTATATCCACGATTGAGGTATGACCTTAACCTTCGTATTGTGAGTGTATTCAAGAGTCTTAGAATTGTTGCAATTGTACAATTCGGGATTAGGATATGTAATTTTTGTGCCAAAAGTAAAAGTCTTATCTTTATCAGATTTACGAGGATTATATGTTATGTATCCTGAATTAGGATTAATATAAACAGACCCTTCAGGCATCTTATTAGGAGAATTTACTGTTTGAATACTACTATCAGACTTGTTTACAATTGAGTATCGTATACCAATATCATCAGGTAAATCAGTGGAAGTTTTTCCATCATACACAAATTTACCCTTAGAACTGTCACCCTCCCATTTACCCGTTTTGATAAAAGGCTTTACTGTTACTGGACGACCATAAGTAGTAAGCGGAACATTATCCTTACCGTAATCTTTCAGCATAGAATCGTTATACTGTGGGTAATCAATGTAATTCACACCTTTAGGGTTCATGTTATGCAAGTGTTCCACATAATCAGGTATGCCATCACCATCAGTATCAAATGGACCAAAAACCGCGTACTTATTTCTACGATAATCACTTCTAAAACCAGCAGCAACAGGCATTTTTGTATACACATCTTTTTCAGTGTATCCATTTGCTAGGTAGGCAGTAACAATCCACGTATAACGTCTATCATTAGACCACTCCCAGCTCGCGAACATTGTCTCAAAAAGATTTCTATCATTCCACTTTTTTATTTCGCACATAGAATACTGACAATCCTCAGTATTCCCTTGTAATCGCGAGTATTTGTAAGGATTTGGAAGGCCACCGCCAACGCCATTGTCTCCACTAGAAGGACCAAGATTATCATTCCAGTTATTGTTGAAACCATTAAGCTGACCATTATCATTAGGATTTTTAGTATATGTCCAAGCTGTCCATTTTCCTCCATATGTTTTAAGAGTACCAATACGCATATCATCTTGATCTTCACGAACAAGCTGTGCAGAAGTCTCACCGATGTTTATCTTACCGCTTGAACCTTCCCAATAACGTTTAACAAGTATTGAACTTTTATCTAAACCCTTAGGCAGGAACAATGAAAGCGTAGGTCTACCCAGATAAGCAGTACCGTCTTTAGGTTTATTTCCTTTAGGCTGCATCTCACCTGAATCAAGCTGCCTAGCAAACTCAGCATTCCTGTTGAAAATTATTTTATAAGTTACTTTCGTTCTTCCATTTTCTTTTTCAATAACAGGATCTTCAATCCTCATATCTCTAAATGCATCAGCAGCATCATAAGTATGCTCTTCATCTTTTCTACCTTTATTATCTTCAGTTGTAGCAGCAACATAACCGTTACCAGCGTAATCCCACCAAACACTTGCCGCATTAGCCCTATTCACTGGCGGCACGATGAGCATGGTTACTATGGTGGCAAAGGTGACAATTATTGCAAGAATCATGTTTCGGAAGATATGCGATTTTCTTGCTGTTTTACCTACGTATGAGCTTAATGAATCATTCTCAGATGATGAAGATAAAGAAGATGATGAAGAATTTACTTGAATATTTGAGTACGAATAAATTGGCGCACTGTGGTAATCGGAATCTGTGCGCGTTGAATAGGTAGAGTCAGAACCAGCAGGCGCATCTGCCACACTATTCACATTGTCAGTATCGCTCACAGAAAAAACCTTCTGCGCAATGCGGCACACGCGAGATGCGAAACGAGCAAACTTTGCAGGTATCATAATCGACTCACCTTCGATTGTCATTTTTGGCTAGTTTGTACATCCCAGCCATTTTGGCAATTTCGGCTATTGCATAAGCAACACCCTGCTTTTACACGAATCCCAAAATTGGGCAGAATACTACACGTATCAAGTACAGAAGTACTAATAGCATTCAAATACATGAACTAGCATTTAGCAATTGCAACATTTACAAACAACGCCTAATGCAATTCCACATGTGAGCACAACAATAAAGCAGCAGAACGCGCAGCTTTACTAAAGTACTCAAGCAAAAGCATTTAGCAAATATACCCCCCCCCCCATAACGAATTGCAAGAAAAAATAGACTTTAACAGAACTTTAAGGAAAAGTTTTTACAATCGTTCTCTTTTACAAAAAAATCTATTGATTGATTGCTAATAACAGAATAGTTTTATGTAGTAGGTGAAGTGTTTTGCGTGACCTGCGTGTCGCGAAAACCACAACATCTTGTGGTTCTGATGCGCGCTGACCACAAGCGCCAGCTATGTAGTGCGATTGTACCTGATTTCGGTGTTTTTGATACAAACGCACTACATAAAAGCGCTCAGGCAGGTCGTCGCGCAAACTCGGGAAAGCAGATCATTCGTTCGAGCACTGCAGAGTATTGCAAAACGTTACGAGTTTGATAGCACTGCGATACAATTAACAAAGTCAAAGCAAAACACACGGCAAATAACGCGAAGACACAAATAACACGGAAGGCAGCACTACGATTAGCTTAATTAGGCGGCAGATTCTGCCAGAGTTTATACCAGTTGGCGCACGAATTGTTGTGCGAACATACAAAGTCGCGCAATTAGGCGGCGACGAAAGATTGCAAACAGCCACTGGCAGATCGCAAGCAACCGACGCCAGCGAAGAAACAACCGACGCCAAATCGCAAAAAATCGAATACCACGACGCGATTGGTCACGTAATCAGCTGGGACGGAGCAACATTGCATCTTATGCGAGACGCGGCAGCAAACGGAAGCCGACCCGAGCAAGAAATGTTCATTGACGCGCGCACAATCGTAAGGCTAAAGCCAATACCCGAGCGCAAACATCGCGACTAATCTGCGTGACGAACTGCCTGAGCGCTTAAAGCGTAGCGCGAAAAGCGCTTTGACTGAGCTTGAAATTGCATAACGCATTTCAAGCTCCTTCAAAGCGTGATTTGGCTTAAACATAAAGTCCAGTGGACTTTATGTGCCAAATCAGCCGAACGGCTACTAATAGCCGTGAGGAATAGAGCGCTGAGCTTGCTTAAAGTTGAAAGCACGGTGTGCTTTCAACGCAAGCGAAGACGTGAGCGCGTTGTAACGCGCGAACGATTCGACGCACTTTGTAGCTCTAATTAGCATTTTGAGCAAAAAATTACGCAACAACGCCGTTAGAAATCAGCTCGCGCGCAACCTCGCGATACTCCTTAGCAGTCTTATGCTCAGGAGCAAAAATCGTAATCGGAACCGCCGCAACAGTGGAATCTGGCAGCTTAATCGAACGCGAAATAACAGAATGCAGCACGCGCCCCTGGAAAGCCTCGTAAATCCTTTGCAAAACCTCTTCGCTATGCAAAGTGCGCGTAAACATAGTAACGAGCACGCCAAACACTTGCAAATCTGGGTTAATTCTGTGCTGCACTTTTTCAATCGACTGCATAAGCAGCGCCACGCCTCTAAGCGCAAAGAACTCCGCAGCAACAGGAATAATCACACCATCCGCCGCCGTAAGCGCGTTTACAGTGAGCAAGCCAAGCGAAGGCTGGCAGTCAATAATAATAACGTCGTATTCGTTACGAACTTTGCGCAACACGCCAGCCAAAATCTGCTCGCGACCAACCTCGGTAACAAGCTGCACCTCTGCAGCAGAAAGATCAATGTTTGCAGGCATAACGTCAATGTTTTCGGTGGCAGTGTGACGAATCACATCGTGCACGTCTACAGAAGAATCAAAAAGCGCCGTATAAACCGTGTTATCAAGCGCGTTCGCATTAATCCCAAGCCCCACCGTTGCAGCGCCTTGCGGATCGAAGTCAACAATTAAAACTCGCCTACCGTATTGACTCAACGCACCAGCGATATTGATGGAGCTGGTGGTTTTACCAACGCCACCCTTCTGGTTACACATAGCAATAATGCGCGCAGGACCGTGCGTTGTAAGCGCATCGGGCGCGCGGAAAGTCTCATATTCGCGTCCAAGTAAATCAGTAGGCATAAACTTCAGTCTATCAAAAGGTATGTTCAGTGAATCGATGCGTCGTTGTGTATCTATCTCGCGCGCGGATGACTCATAACATACGCCTCCATAAGCGCATCTGGGCTTATATGCGTATAAATTTGCGTTGTTGTAACGGACGCATGACCAAGCAGCTCCTGCACAGTGCGCACATCGGCTCCGCCCGAAATCAAATGCGTTGCAAATGAATGTCGAAGCGTGTGCGGATGCAATTCTTTGCCAATTTTAGCCATTTTGCCAGCACGCGAAATCGCCTCCCACGCGGATTGACGAGATAGCGATTTGCCACGTTTGTTGAGGAAAATCACGTGAGTATTAGCAGATTTTGACGATGAGTTTAATGGCGACTTGAGTCGCGACTTTGCGGTTGCTGGCGACTTTTGCGCGCGACTTGCAAGAATAGGTCTTGCGTTAGCTAAATAATCGCGCAACGCACGTACCGCGCACTTTCCAATCGGCACAAGCCTCTGCTTTTGACCCTTGCCACTAAGCCGCACAACTGATTCCGTCAAATCAATATCCTCGAATTTTAGTCCAACCGCCTCGCTCACGCGCGCGCCAGTCGCGTACAAAAATTCCACAAGCGCACGGTCTCGAAGCGAGACGGCATCCGTGCTACCAAATCCGCCAGCAGCATCGATTACGCGCTCCACTTCGCTAATGCTGAGCACGTCTGGAAGATGCTCCGCTTGCTTTGGCGCTTTGACTTCTGCAGAAGGGTCGCTTGCGATTTGCGCGTTGGAAAGCATGAATTTGTTCCACTCGTGGATGCTTGCGATTCGCCGCGCAATCGTGCGAGGTCCTAAGTTTTGCGATGACATTGCTTGTGATGACATTGCGCGCACGTATTCTTCAATATCTAGTTGCGTGATTTCATTAACATCGTTTATTTTTCGGGCTTCGCGCAGCCAGTTCGTGTATTTTGTAAGATCCGACTCGTAAGCTTCAACGGTTTTTGGCGAAAGCCCGCGCTCCACGCTTATGTGGTTTAGAAACTGCTGGATTTTTGGGGAAAATGGCGATTGCTGCGATTCGGTCATATGTCAATTATATGCCGCTCGAATCTACCACTTCGAGTTGCGTAATGCGCAAGCAACCGCAGAATCGCTAAACGCCACGCCAACAATCTGCTCGCCGCTTTGCGCGCTTTGAATCAGCTGACTTTGCCAATCACCTGCACAATCAAGCGCAAATCGAAGCTCGCGCAAATCGCCAGCCGACTCATCGCAAGCAACCGCGCGCTCCTTATACTTATATTCGCGCCAAGAATCAGCCTTAGCAAAAAACGCGCGCTCATCACACTCATCGCGCTCATCGCAAGCAACCGCCGAATCGCCATCGCTCCTCTCAAGCATCTTCTTCGCAAAACTCAACTCCTCAATCACACTACCCAGCAAATCCGCCACATTTCGCCGATTTTCCTCAACCATTGCACGCGTGCGATTCGGGTCTGTAAGTGCAACTCGCGTCATATCTCGCCAAGAACCAGCCGACATTTGCAACGCAACATTGCGATTTTCGCTTCCGCACAAAACGTTCGCCAGCGCTGTAGAAACAACGTGCGGCATGTGCGAAATCAGCGCCGCCGAAGCATCGTGTATAGAATCGTTCAACACAAGCGCGCGATTGCCACACAACGCCACAATAACGCGCAAAACCGCGCAAAACCGCCAAAAATCACTGCTCTCATCAACGCTAACTGCCCAAAGCGCGCCGTCCAGCAGCTGCGCGCTAGACGCCTGCCAACCCGTAAACTCGCTTCCAGCCATAGGGTGCGCACCAATGTAGCAATCGCCAAGCCCCGCGGCCTTAACCTGCTCGCGCACAAGCCCCTTAACGCTACCAACATCCGTCAAAGTTGTGCGCTGCTTGTTGATTCCGCGCGAAATCTCGCCAAGAACTTCTGGCATAGAGGCAAGCGAATTGCATAAAATCAAAACATTTGGCTGCATGCGCGCAAGCTCCGCAACGCTTTCAACGCAAGTGATTCCAAGCGCCCTTGCTTCTTTATACATTGTTTGATGGCGATTATATGCGTACACTTTGCAGGAGCCAGTCGCAGCCAAACGCTTTGCGATTGATCCGCCAATAAGTCCAAGTCCAACAATACCAACAGAAAATTTTTTAGAAAATCCAGCATCTTCTACCATAATAATTCTCTTTCTGCACGCATTGTGTTCAAAGCGCTCAAAGCATCAACTAGAGCATTGCCTGGAGCATCAATACACACTCCGCCATTAGGCAGCATCCAATCATTCATAACCGGATTATCTCTATTATCAGAAGGATACACTGCTAAAACTCGCACCCAATCACCATGTTCAACAACTTCTTGAATCATAGCTTTGCACGTAGAATCCCAAGGAGCAGCATCAACAGTGGCAATAAAACTATATAAACCATCTTGACCTTTAATCGGCCTAGACATAAAAGAAGTCATATTAAGACCATGATCGCGCACAACGTCAAGCAAATTTGCTAGCACTCCAGCACCTGTACAACGCGGAATAAAAGCAATAATCGAAGAAAAAGATGAATAGCATTCGCGATGCATACTAACAAAATTTAAAGCTTCATCTCTAGGAGCTAACACTAAAAACTCAGTGCGCGCGCCAGAAAAATCTTCAACAGCTTCACTCACAATTTTCCTATTGTATAAATCAGCACAAATTTTAGGGCACAAAGCAACTTCGCCAGGAACTAAATCCCTACAAGCAGCAGCGTTTGAAGACGCAGTTTTTTCTTTCAATCCATGCTTTTGAGCAAACTTACGGCATTGTGCCAACGCGTGAGGATGAGCAACAATAGTCGAACAGTTATCGATTGAATCCGACTTGCAAACAACAGCATCAAAACTTATATCAACGCCCACGCGCGCAATGCCAACCATATTTTTTGCATTAATTAATAAATCTAAATTAGGTATTACTACTCCTTCAATATTGTTTTCCCACGCAATAATGCCTAAATCGTGACAATCTTCAATTTTGCTAGCGATATTACAAATATTCTCACACGCAGTTGGAATAAGACGCGAAACACCTAACGATTTACATTGCTCTTTAACTTTTAAAGCTGCTTGATGAGTAAAAGAACCTTCTGGCCCTAAATAACATAATTTGCGGTCACTACTGCTGTTCTTATTGCTATTCATGACTATATTGCTATTCATGACTATTCCTCAAACTACTTTAATATTGTAAGACTTTAAGACTCTAAGACTGTAAGTAAGACTACTGCATAATGCTATTTTTGCACAAACATGCAGCAAATTCACCTATAAAAATTCACCTATAAACTAACTTACACTTATTTAGCACCGCTTATTTAGCATCAGAGATAACAAAGAATTTATTAGGGATAAAAAGCAAAACTACGTGAACAATAATAATGCCATAAAGCCAAAAATATCCAGCATTTTGCGCAATCCACGGAAGATTATCCGCGCCAAAACCAACGGCAACAAGCACGCCTCGAAACGCGCCAAAAATCCTAAACCATCCAAGCGCAATCATCCACACAACCGAACAGCACACAATTGCGTGCAAAATAAAGCCAAACATGCCACAAAGCATGCGAGCAAAACACGCGCTCAAAGTAACAAGCAAAAGCGCGATTACAAGACCGTACGGAAAGTTGTACATAGCGCCCATTCGATGCGCAAAAGTGCCCAAAACCGCGCAAAATGCCGCCAAAACGCATAAAGCCGCACACTTGCTAGCAAATAGCACGGAATGCGACTTTATGTTAAACATCATTTTAAGGAATCACGCAGCATTATTTTGACGACGCTGCTTAGCACGCCACTTATACCATTCATCACGGCTCAAAATGATCTTGCGCACGCGAATCGACTCAGGCGTAACTTCCACACACTCATCTTCGTTAGCAAAGTCAAGCGACTCTTCCAAGCTCATCTTAATTGGTGGAGTCAAAGTCTCAAGCACATCTGCTGTAGAAGAACGCATGTTAGTCATATGCTTAGCAAGCGTAATGTTAACGTCCAACTCGTCTGGCTTATTGTTAATACCAACGATTTGACCTTCGTACACAGGGCTTTGCGGATCCACAAAGAACACGCCACGCGCCTGCAAACGCTGCATAGCATAAGGCGTTGCAACACCCTTACGATCGCAAACCATGGAGCCGTTTTGACGAGTTACAATCTGACCAGCCCATGGAGCATAGCCTGCAGAAATAGAGCTTGCGATTCCCGTTCCGCGAGTCGCAGAAAGAAGAGCTGTGCGGAAGCCAATAAGACCACGCGAAGGAACAGTAAATTGCAAGCGAATCCAGCCAGATCCGTGATTGCTCATAGAATCCATGCGACCCTTGCGATCCGCCATAAGCTGCGTAACAGTACCCATGTATTCTTCTGGAACATCAATCGTAGTGTTTTCCATAGGCTCGTTAATTTGGCCGTCAATCGTCTTAGTAACAACTTGAGGACGACCAACTGTAAGCTCGTAGCCTTCGCGACGCATTTGCTCCGCCAAAACTGCCAACGCCAACTCGCCACGACCCTGAACTTCCCAAGCATCTGGGCGGTCTGTTGGAAGAACCTTAATAGACACGTTACCAATAAGCTCGCGATCAAGCCTATCTTTAATCATGCGCGCTGTAAGCTTGTGATCCTTACCTTCTGTGCCAGCAAGCGGCGAATCGTTAATGCCGAAAGTCATGGAGATAGCTGGGTCGTCAACGTGAATCAATGGAAGAGGCTTTGGATCGTTCTGATCTACAATCGTCTCGCCAATCATAATGTCATTAACGCCTGCAACTGCAACAATATCTCCAGGACCTGCAGATGCAACAGGAGTTCGCTCCAAGCCTTGCGTGCGCAAAAGCTCAGAAACACGGAAGTTTTCAATAGAGCCGTCTACACGAGAAAGCCCGTAAGTCTTACCCTTTTCCAAAGTGCCATTGTAGATTCGCACTAAGCCGAGGCGGCCAAGGAAGTCGGAAGAATCAATGTTTGCAACGTGAGCCTGAAGAGGTGCGCCTTCCTCGTACTCTGGTGCTGGAATGTTGGAAATAATGGAGTCAAAAAGCGGCTCCAAATTATCATTGTCTGGCAAACCGCCGTTTTCTGGCTGATTCAAGGATGCATAGCCAGCTTTTGCAGCGCAATAAATAACAGGCAAATCAAGAAGCGAATCAATATCTAGGTCGATTCCTTCTTCAACAACGTCTTGTGCAAGACCGAGAAGCAAATCTGTAGCTTCGCTCACAACCTCGTCAATACGCGCGTCTGGACGATCCGTTTTGTTAACGCACAAAATCACTGGCAACTTTGCCTCAAGAGCCTTGCGTAGAACGAATCGAGTTTGTGGAAGTGGACCTTCGGAAGCGTCAACAAGCAGCACAACGCCATCAACCATGGAGATGCCGCGCTCTACTTCGCCACCAAAGTCGGCGTGACCTGGGGTATCGATTACGTTGATTGTAATTCCCTCTGGGTGACCGTACTTTTCTGCGAGCGGGCCAGTGTATTGCACAGCAGTGTTCTTGGCAAGAATGGTGATGCCTTTTTCGCGCTCAAGGTCGTTGGAGTCCATTACGCGGTCTGGCACTTCTTCTCGCTCAGAGAATACGTGCGACTGCTGAAGCATGGCATTTACGAGCGTTGTTTTACCATGGTCAACGTGCGCTACGATTGCCACATTTCTTATATCACCGCGAACAGTCATTACAAACCTCTTCCGTTTTATTTAGCCAAACCTAGACGAGTTTACTCGCGGCTTTAGACACGCCGCTCACGCAATCGCAGACTCACGCAATCGCAGATTCGCTGGCACCTTCTGGCAAATACTTGTCGTATCCTTCTTCTTCCAACTCGTCTGCAAGCTCCGGTCCTGCCGTCTTTACAAAGTGACCTTGCGCAAAAACGTGAACAATATCTGGCTTAATATACTTTAAGATTCGCGTGTAATGCGTAACCATCATAATACCCAAACCAGTGCTTTCTTTGGCGCGATTTACGCCTTCCGAAACAATTCGCAAAGCATCCACGTCTAGACCAGAATCCGTCTCGTCTAAAATCGCAAACTTTGGCTTTAAAATCTCTAGTTGCAAAACTTCCGCGCGCTTTTTCTCGCCGCCCGAAAATCCCTCGTTTACAGAACGAGATGCAAACTTTGGGTCCATTCTTAAGCGCTTCATTGCTTCGTTAAGCTCTTTAACCCACGCGCGCAAAGTCGGAGCTTCGCCGCTCACTTCTGTTTTTGCTGTGCGCAAAAAGTTCGTCATCGAAACGCCAGGTACCTCTACCGGGTATTGCATTGCAAGAAACAGCCCAGCTTTTGCGCGCTCGTCTGGAGTCATCTTCAAAATATCTTCGCCGTCTAGAAGCACCTGACCCGAATCCACTTCGTACTTTGGGTGACCTGCCAAAGTGTATGCGAGAGTAGACTTTCCAGAGCCATTCGGACCCATAATCGCGTGCGTTTCGCCAGAATTAACTGTAAGATTTACGCCCTTTAAGATTTGCTTGCGCCCCTCCTTTGTTTCTACAGACGCGTACAAATCCTTGATTTCTAAAGTTGACATGTTTATCTCCTATTCTTCGGTTGCTGGCGATTTTTCCGCATTTACAGATTCTGCGGCTGCTTGCGATTCTTCCGTCTTAGCTAAACGCCTCTCAATCGCAGCCATCAAATGATCTACGATTTGCGGCACGCCAATCTCATCAATAAGCTCGTTAAAGAATCCGCGCACAACAAGCTTTCTCGCATCCGCTTCGCTCACGCCGCGAGATTGCAAGTAAAACAGCTCCTCGTCGTCGAATCTGCCGACAGAACTTGCATGACCTGCGCCAATAATATTTCCATTTTCGATTTCTAGATTTGGCTCCGAATCGGCAATCGCGCCAGGAGTTAGCACCAGGTTTCTGTTCAACTCGTACGAATCCGTGCCTGGAGCTTCTGGCTTAATAAGCGCGTTTCCAACCCATGTAGAATGCGCTCCTTTGCCGTAAAGCGCGCCCTTATACACTACTCGCGACTTGCATTCTGGGTGATTGTGCACAACCATCGTACGATGCTCAACATGCTCGCCTGGATCCACAAAATACATGCCAAGCATGTTTAAATCGCCCTTTTCGCCACCAAAATCCTGATCCATGCGGATTCGCACAACATCTCCTCCAAGCGTGACCATTGTGTGACGAAGAGATGCACCAGCACCCACATGAATCCTATGATTTCCAACGTGTTTGCTGCCTGAATCCCACTCTTGAATGAACGTTGTAGAAACATGCGCGTTATCTCCAAGAATGATTTCTACGCCTTCAGCAAGCTTTGCAACTCCTGTGTGTTCTACGATAATATCCGCGTTTGTGTAAGAATCAGCTTCAATCACTAAGTGCAATGCGTCTAGTGGCAATGCATCTAGCGATTGCAAAGTACTTTCATTTTTAAGATTCCCGTGAATTTGCAATATTATTGGCTTTGTAACTTCGCCACAAACATGCAAAACGTACGCCGACTTTGCAGAATTCCACGCAACAGCAGCCACGCGATCCGAAGGCTTCATTTCTGTATGCGGAGCCTCGTTTTTAGGCAAAATTTGCATCGTTACATGCGAATCGCCATCAACACCTTTTAGCTCCACAGCAACGTTGTTAGACGGCTTAAAACTATCAAAGAACTCGGAAATTCGCTCAACTGGAGTGTATCGCCAATCTTCCTGCTTCCTAGTTGGAATCGTAAAGTCTTGCACGTTAAAAGAGCGCACGGATTTATCTGCACTAGAAGGCATTGCAGCAGGAACCGCGTAAGGATCATTAGGGTCTGCTACAGGAATATTAATTTCTTTTTCCGTCATTTTATTGCCTAAATTCTTTTTCAGATCTTCGCTCATCACCCCACGGATCCTTCCATTTGCAATTCCACAAGACGATTAAGCTCCAGAGCATACTCCATCGGCAGCTGGCGACTAATCGGCTCCACAAAGCCGCGCACAATCATGCCCATAGCCTCTTTTTCTTCAAGCCCTCGACTCATCAAATAGAAAAGCTGATCTTCGGAAACCTTGGAAACAGTGGCCTCGTGAGCCATCGAAACGTTATCTTCGCGCACATCAACATGCGGATAAGTGTCGGATCTAGAAAAATCGTCAACAAGCAAAGCATCACACACAACCGAAGAGCTAGAGCCGCTCGCTCCCTTAACAATCTTCACAAGACCGCGGTACGCAGAACGTCCGCCGCCGCGCGAAATCGACTTAGCAACAATCGTAGAACTCGTGTGCGGAGCCAAATGAATCATCTTCGCACCCGTATCTTGGTACTGACCGCGGCCCGCAAAGCTCAAAGACATGGTTTCTGCTTTTGCGTACGGCTCAGCAAGAATGCATGCAGGATACTTCATAGTAGCCTTGGAGCCAATGTTTCCATCAACCCACTCCATTGTGCCGCCTTCGCGCACGTAAGCTCGCTGAGTTACCAAGTTGTACACGTTATTTGACCAATTTTGCACGGTTGTGTAGCGCACGCGCGCATGCTTTTCTACAACAATCTCAACGTTTGCAGCGTGGAGCGAGTCCGTGGAATAGATCGGAGCTGTGCAACCTTCAACGTAATGCACGTACGATCCTTCGTCTGCAATAATCAACGTGCGCTCAAACTGACCCATGTTTGGCGTGTTAATGCGGAAGTAAGCCTGAAGCGGAATATCTACATGCACGCCTTTTGGCACGTACACAAACGAGCCGCCACTCCAAGCCGCTGTGTTAAGAGCCGCAAATTTGTTGTCGTCAACTGGAATCACAGTTGCAAAATACTTTTTTACAAGCTCTGGATACTTTTGCACTGCTGTATCCGTATCAACAAAAATCACGCCTTGAGATGCTAAATCCTCGCGAATCGAATTGTAAATAACTTCCGACTCGTACTGTGCTGCAACGCCTGAAACTAAACGCTTTTTCTCCGCTTCTGGAATGCCAAGCCTATCGTAAGTTTTGCGAATATCTTCTGGCAAATCATCCCAAGTTTTCGCTTGATCGTGAACTGGACGAACGTAGTATTTAAAATCGTCTGCGTCAAAACCGCTTAAATCCACTCCCCAATCAGGCATCGGCTTTTGCAAAAACGCGCGGTAGCCTTGCAAACGAAGGTTTAGCATCCATTCTGGCTCGTGTTTGTCTGCGGAGATTGCGCGAACAACCGACTCGTCAATGCCCTTCTTTGCAGCTTCGCCTGCAGCATCCGAATCATGCCAGCCGTAATTGTACTCGCCAAATTCGGCAACAATCTGCTCGTCTTGGCGAATTTTATCTTCGTTTACGCGAGCGCGATCTGCCACGTACTGGCTCATTTCAACGTCTGCCGCGCTGGATTCTGGCGTGCTGGAGTCGTTTTGATTCGCTGCATTCTCATTCAATGATGCGCTTGATTCAGGCTTATTTGAATCATCAACCACTGTTTTACCCTCCTATCAAGCTTATAAATCGATTATACATTTAGCCACGCAACGCACGCTCCGAGATTTTTGACTTTGCGCGATTTTGCCACCATTTTGCCACCAAACGTGACTCAAATCACATCTTTGTATTCTCTGTATAAACCTTGTCTGTATAAATGAAAATAAAGAAAAATACTTTATTTTTTATTGCATTTTTATTAAAATCTTATTTAGAAAGGTGGTAATTTAGATGACAACAAATACAGTGAACATTAATTTCAAGCTAAATGCAGACGATAAACGACTTATGGAAAATGTTTGCCGAGAACTAGGGCTTTCAATGAGTGCAGCATTCACAATATTTGCTAAGAAAGTTGGAAGAGAACACAGAATACCATTCGAAGTTTCAGCAGATCCGTTTTACAATCCGGAGAATATAAGTCGTCTTAAAAAATCCATAGCACACATGGAAGAAACAGGCGGCACTATACACGAGGTTCCGCTCGATGATTAAAGCCTGGACAGATGAAGCGTGGGAAGACTTTGAGTACTGGTCTAAGCAAGATAAGAAAACTCTTAAGAGGATCCTTCAGCTTCTTAAAGATATTGATCGCAACGGATATAACGGCATAGGTAAACCAGAACCTCTGAAAGGTGATTTTTCTGGATACTGGAGTAGACGGATTGATGACTGTAACAGAATAGTTTACCGAATCGATGGAAACATAATGAGAATAGTTCAGTGCGGTTCACATTATGATAGATGATCGCAAAATCTACGCACGCGGGAAGGCTTGCGAGTAACGCTGTTTAAGAGCCTGAATAGAAACGTGCGTGTAGCGCTGCGTTGTGTTAAGCGACGAATGCCCCAAAAGCTCCTGAACCTCGCGAAGGTCCGCTCCCCCGTTGAGCATATGCGTTGCAGCACTGTGACGAAGCGCGTGCGGCGCAACGTCTGGCACGTTTGCAGCAGCTGCAGCCTCGTGAACAATGCTCCTAACAATGCGCTGGTCAATGCGCTTTGCTCGCACGCCCAAAAACAACGCTTGCGAGCTTGCGGCAGATTTTTCTTGCAGCGCACTTCTCCCACAGTCAAGCCACTTTTTACACGCTTTCGCAGCAGGAACACCGAATGGTACTACACGCTGCTTGTTTCCCTTACCTGTAACTTTTACAGTGTGATTTTCAAAATCCATATCTTGCACATTAAGACCCGTAAGCTCCCCCACACGCATGCCCGTGGCATATAAAAGCTCTAAAATCGCAGCATTTCTGAGTGCGATTACATACTCTTGTTTCGTTTTTGTTTGAGATTTTATTTTAGATTTTATTCGCATTTTTATTTGCGACTTTAGTGGTGTATTTTCTTGATGCTCGGTTGCTGGCGACTTATCCACAGCATAATCTTCAGAACGATCCTCAGCACAATCCAATAACTTTTCCGCTTGCGCCTCGTCTAAAACCGTAGGAAGCTCATTAACAATTTTAGGTGTATTAAGAATTTGCGCAGGATTTGCGCTAATCAAACCAACGTGTGTAGTCCATGCAAAAAAGCCGCGCACAGCCACTACTTTGCGAGCCAAACTAGAGCGCGCGTGATTCTTATTAAGCCAATACATCCATTGACGCAGAACGCTTGTAGACACAGAATTTAAATCAGAAAGATCGTTTACACCACACCATTCAAGGCATTGCAAAACATCTACCCTATATGCGCGAAGAGTGCGACTTCCAAGGCCTTTATTTGAACGCAAATAATCAATATACCGATCGGATAAGTCGGAAGCTTCCGTTGACGATACCAAACCATCGTCAAATAATAAATCATTATTATTACGACTGCTAGCCATAGAACCGCCTCAAATCGCCTATATCACAGCAATCAGAAAGCTCTAATTACCGCTTTCTCCGCTAGACTTACGCCTTCTATCCAACACGTGCCAAGCTTTATCTGCAGCAGCAAGCTGAGCCTTGCGCTTGCTAGAGCCATCCGCCTCACCCAACAGCTCGTCGCCGCTTTCGTGTGCCAAAACCGCGCGCGCATGGAACACGGGCGCATAATCTGGGCCAGAAACCGACATCCTATATTGCGGCTCGTCAAGCCCCATCTCGTGCGCCAAAACCGTAAGCGAAGTCTTCCAATCCAGAGCAGGACCTTCTGTAAGAACCTCCGCCAAAGTGTCGTCAATCAAACGATGCACTACAGCGCGCGCCTCGTCAATGCCATGCTCAACAAAAGTCGCGCCAATAAGCGCCTCAACAATATCGCACAAAATCGAGTCTTTTTGAGCGCCGCCATGCTCCATCTCGCCATGACCCAAAAGAATATACGGTCCAACGTGCAACTTATCTCGCGCAACCGCGCTCAAAGCCCACTCCGAAACAGCCTTAGCGCGAAGCTTAGCCAACTGACCTTCCGTCATATCTGGGTGAGCAGAAAACAGCGTTTCTGTAGAAACAAGCTCCAAAACAGCGTCTCCCAAAAACTCTAGACGCTCGTAGTTTTTAGTGCCTGGATGCTCGTGCGAAAACGAGCGATGAGTGAGCGCCTCAACAAGTAAATCTGGCGAAATCGTAGTACCGAGCGCGCGTAAAAGCTCCTGAGTAGGGTCACCATCATGAGTATGTCCGTCTTTAGAACGCGTAACACCTATGCTGCTAGTTCTAGCATTTTCTGGATGATTTGGGTTCTGATAATTGCGATTTTGAACGTCATTTTTTACATCATCTTGAATGTCATGCTGATCTTTTGTATTGTTCCCACTCATATTTTCAACATTATAGCGCATGCGTTGAAGTCGTTGATTTACAACCTCATGCAATTTCAAGCTCAATAAAAGCGTGCAAAAACACAAGAACCCTGCCACCCGTCGATGGCAGGGTTCTTTTAAAATACAACCTACTTGGTGTGCGCAGAGCGAATTGCTTCGCGATACACGCGACCGCGGAAGTTACCGCAGGTTGGGCAAGCCATGTGAGACAACGCTGGCGAACCGCAGTTCGGGCAGGTAATAGTCTGCACGGCAGAAGCCTTCCAATTGGCGCGACGCGAATGAGTATTAGCGCGCGAGGTCTTGTACTTTGGCAGTGCCATAATCTTTCCTCTATTTCGTTCAACCGATTGAGCTTAAGCGTTCTGTATATTACAGCAAGCGCCATACATTATTCAGAATCGCACTACATGGCAGGTCGTGTCGTTCGCGCAGATTAGCTGCGCTCACGCCTTCGCCGCCGTAGAAGCACACCGTGCTTCTACGCTAAGCGGCTCAGCGCTCCGAATTGCCTTTTCGCGCTACGCTCTAAGCGAAAAGGCAGGTCGTCGCGCACTACGTAATTAGTGTAAATCAGCCGCGATTTTGCGAGTTTTCAAGCTTTTGCTTAAGTACTTCAAGCGCCGCAAACCGAATATCCGTAATATCGTGATGATGATCTGGATGTTCGTTCAAGTTTTCTCCACATTGCGAGCAAAGACCCTTGCAATCTGGCTCACACAAAGGTTTAAGCGGCAGCTCGCTAACCATTGTGTCCCTAATCAATGCCTCGATATCAGCAAAGTCGCCTCCGCCAACCAGTGGATACACGTTTCCAGAATCGTCGCCCTCGTCCCAAATATCAGCATCTTCTAAATCATCATTATCGCCATTAGATCTATTAAATTTGGAATTATTGGAACGCGCACCACCCTTGCTTTCCACCTGTGCAAAGAACGCGCACACATCGACGCTCCAATCCCTATGCAACGGCATCAGGCATCTAGAGCACTCTGCGTGTACGCGCGCTGTAATCGTACCCTGGAACATAAGCCCATCCACTACGGAATCAAAGTTGCCGTCTACTGTAACATCGCTCCCTGGCTTCACGCCAATAACGCTGTCTCCTATACCTTCTGGCGCCGGGAAAACGCGATGCAATTGCATGCTACTTCCTGCTCGTGCCGCCATTTGCGCAACTGGTACCGCCCATAAAGACTGGGAGGGATGCGATGCCATTTTTAGTTCCTTTCTTCGCTTTCGTTTACAACTTCTCCATTAACTTGTCTGTTAATCTCGTCTTGCACATGCGCCGCCGCACGCCTGCGTTCTTCTAGAACTCGCTGACCTGCTTGAACATCCTGCTCTAGCTTGTCTAACTGCTGTTTTAAACCTTCCATAACCGTAGCACTGTACTGATCCGCACCACGCGTGAGTTTATCAGCCTTTGCCTGCGCCTCGTTTACGATTCCTCGCGCCTGATTTCTTGCAATGGCGACCACGTTTTCTTGCCCAGCCAAGAATTTAGCTCTCTCTTGTGCTTCTTCAATCATCTGAGCAGCCTGGCTTTGCGCAGAGCTTACGATTGAATTTGCTTGAGCCTGAGCCGTGCGCAAGCGCCTCTCTGCCTCTCGCATTAATGCACTCGCGCGCTCAAGTTGCACTGGTAGCATGTCTTTTAACCTAGATAAGTAGTCGCCGAATTCTTCGCGATCAATCTTTGCCATTCCAGCAGAAAACAGCACGCCTTTTGCTTCATTTAACGTAGTTTCCATTGTGTCGATTATGTCGTAAACCGTTGTGAATTCTTCACGCGACTTTGTTCGCACTTCTTCGCTTACTGTTTGCGGATTAGCGGCTTTAAACACGTTTTCTTTTTCATCTTCAAATTCTATTGCACCACCGTCTTCGCGTTCACGCAAATCTGGCATTGGGAACAAGTTTTGCGCATTATCGCCAGCAGCCGCAGAATCAGCAGAAGAATCGCCAGCAACCGTAGAATCGCCAGCACTATCATCCTTAGTCTTATTTGCCGCAGGCACTGCGTCGTAAGCTTCAAAAGCAGCACTGGGCGAATCATCGTTGTTTGCAATCACTGGATTTAATGGCAACTTTTGGCTGCGATTTGCCGATACTTGGCTTTCCATTGTGTCGTCTTCGTTTTCGCTCATTTTTTCTCCTTCGCTAAGTAGCTGCTCTCTGTTTCTCCTAATAATTTTATTTTATTATTTTAATTTTATGACTTTATTGTACGTATTTTTGTGATATTGCAATTGTTTTAGAAAAAACGTTCTGTAAAAGTGGAACCACATTATCTGGCACCATTCCCGAAACGTCTCCGCCGTGACGAGCAACATCTTTTACAACGGAGCTAGAAACATGTTCCAAAATAGGGTCTGCAGGCAGGAACATGGTTTCTATCCCAGCAAGCTTGCGATTAACCAGAGCCATTCCAAGCTCCGCCTCATAGTCACCATTTTGGCGCAATCCCTTAACTATTACGGTTGCGCCGACTTTTTTGCAATAATCTGTGATAAGACCATCTGTTGAGGCAACAACTATTTTGCACGCTGGCGACTGTGCTGCTCCGCATAAAGGTGGAGCAAATTCCCCGACTGGAAAATCATTTTTTAGGTTTTTAACAGCATTGCGAATAATATCCACACGCTCCGATTCGGAAAACATTGGCGTTTTTGCCGCGTTAACAGCCACCAAAACATGCACTTCTTTAAAGAGATGCGTACAACGTTGTATCACGTCTAAGTGTCCGGCTGTAACGGGATCGTAGGAGCCTGGGCAAACAGCTATAGTCATGCTTTTAGATTACCACGAATCTGCCACTATCCAGACACAAGCCGCAACTAGCATATTTTGCACGAGTTTGTACTGGATTTACTGCGTATTGTGTCGTTCGCGCGTTACAGCGCGCTCACGTCTTCGCCGCACGTAAAGTCCACTGGACTTTACGTTTGAGCGGCTCAGCGCTACGAATTGCCTTTTCGCGCTACGCTCTAAGCGAAAAGGCAGGTCGTCGCGCACTAATCGTAGATAGGCATAGGACTATGATTGGCTGCAGGTAAAAGTCGCTTATAAAAGTCGTAAAGAACGCGCTTTAAGTTTGATTACTAAAATCGCAAGAAAGGATTGAAAATGCTTGATTCTTTTGATTTCTCAAAGTCCGAAGCAAAGTCTGAAGTAAAGTCTTACACAAACTCTTCCGTACTCATGACAGACATGTACGAGTACACAATGCTCGACGCAGCACTAAAAGACGGCACAGCAAATCGCAAATGCGTTTTTGAGATTTTTACTAGGCACCTTCCTCAAGGCCGCCGCTACGGAGTGGTAGCAGGCACAGGCAGAATCCTAGAGGAGCTAGCGCGATTCCACTTTAGTGACGATGACTTGCGATTTTTGCAAGACCGCAAAATCGTTAGTAAAGACACCATTAAATGGCTAGAAAACTACCATTTTAGCGGCAAAATCCGCGGTTACAGAGAAGGCGAAATGTTCTTCCCAGATTCGCCGATTTTGCAAGTTGAAGGCACTTTTGGCGAGTGCACGTTGCTAGAAACGTTGCTACTTTCCGTGCTTAACTACGATTGCGCAGTGGCGAGCGCCGCCGCACGCATGGTTTCCGCGTCTGCTGGAAGGCCGTGCATGGATATGGGTGGCAGGCGCACAAACGAGTGGTCGGCTGTGGCTGCTTCTCGCGCGGCGGTAATCGGCGGTTTTAAAGGCACGGCAAACCTGCTTGCGGCAAAGCTTTACGGGCTTAAGGCCATTGGAACGGCCGCGCATTGCTTTACACTTGTGCACGATTCGGAGCGCGATGCCTTTGAGTCACAAATTGCAGCACTCGGAAAAGGAACAACATTGCTTGTAGACACATACAACGTAGAAGAGGCTGTTAAAACCGCCGTGCAAGTTGCTGGTGCAGATCTTGGCGGTGTGCGCATTGATTCGGGCGATTTGTGCGTTATGGCTCGTCGCGTTCGCGCTCAGCTCGATGCGTTGGGTGCTAAAAATACTAAAATCACGGTTACGAACGATTTGGACGAGTATGCGCTCGCATCTTTGCAAAATGCGCCAGTTGATTCCTACGGCATTGGAACAATGCTTGTTACAGGTTCGGGCGCACCTACTTGCGCAATGGTTTATAAACTCACAGAACGTGAAGGCGCGGATGGAGTTATGCAACCTGTTGCTAAGAAGTCTAAGAATAAGGCGACTGTTCCAGGGCGTAAGCTTGCGTACCGTTCCTACGATTTTAGCGGCGGTGCGAATGGCGGCGTGGCTAGCAATGGCGTAGCCGATTGTGAGCATGTAATTTCTGGCTCGGAGAGTGCGCTCGCGACTTTTAAGCCGCAAGATTCTTGGGAAGATTTGCTAGTTGACTACGTGCAAAATGGCGAATCTAATACAGAGTTTATGGGTCATGACGCAATTATGCGAGCACATGACTATTGTGCTAAAGCACTTAGCAGACTTCCGATTTCTGCTCAAAGTCTTATGCGTGGAGACCCTGCTATTCCTACAGAAATCAACGTTTTAGGCTAAAAGCCCAGATTGTTCATCTCTTCGTAGATTTTTTTGCACTCTGGGCAAACAGGGTAGTCGTTAGCTTCGCGTTTTGGAATCCACACTTTTCCACACAGTGCTACAACTGGGCGCCCAGTCAAGCGCGATTCGATTACGCGATCCTTGGAAACGTAGTGTGCAAAGCGGTCTGCGTCACCGCCATCGTCCATTCGCGCTGATTCATCTACCTCTGGCTTTTCAAGTATGCTCGTGCTTGTGCTAGACCCAGAATCTGGGAGGCTTTGTGAATCGTCTTCCATAACAGCGTTCAAATTAGCAGCGTTTGGATCTTCGCTATACTTTGAATCATTTGAAAACGTCATTGCATCCCTTTCGTACAAATCGCGCTTTGTTGATTGCGACTCATGTTTATACAAGCATAAGTCATAATCGCAACAAATACTCGAATCGACAACTTCGAGCTTAACGCGTGAGTTATTAGCTAAACATATAATTGAGATTATGCTTGAAAATACGAACAGAACTCTTACAGCAGCAGCGGCACGATTGCGCCTATATAACACAGCAACGCACAACACTAGCGGGTTTACAACAGTTACTCCTGGCCACGTTGGGATGTACGTGTGCGGCGCAACTGTGCAAAGCTCGCCTCATATAGGTCATATTCGCGCAGCAATCGCCTTCGATGTTGTTCGCCGATGGCTTTTGCGCCTTGGCTACACTGTTACTTTTGTTAGAAATGTTACAGATATTGACGATAAAATCATCAAAAAAGCTAGCGAAAATGGCCAAACATGGTGGCAGCGCGCCTACATTTACGAGCGCGAGTTTACTGAAGCTTACAACACTCTTGGCGTTATGCCGCCTACTGTGGAGCCGCGCGCGACTGGTCACATAAACGATATGGTGGAGCTTATACAGCGCTTGATTAATCGCGGACACGCATACGCAATAACAGGCGCGAATGGCAATCCTACTGGAAACGTGTATTTTAGTGTGCCAAGTTGGCAAGATTACGGCGCGCTAACGCATCAAAATGGTAATTCAGACGGCAGCAATAGCGACGACAAATCCAGCAAAGCCGACAAATACAATCCAGTTGACCCTGCTGACGCAAGCCCAGATAAGCATGATGCTCGCGATTTTGCGCTTTGGAAAGCACCTTGCGATTTTGACCAAAAAGACGCGCGCTGGAACACGCCGTTTGGAGCAGGACGCCCAGGTTGGCACATTGAATGCTCGGCAATGAGCCACCGCTATCTTGGCGATGCTTTCGACATTCACGGCGGCGGACTAGACTTGCGCTTCCCACACCACGAAAACGAGATGGCGCAAACACTCGCTGCTGGATGGAAAAGCGCAAACGTGTGGATGCACTCCGCGTGGGTTACATCTAAAGGCGAAAAAATGAGCAAATCTCTTGGAAACGGTCTTTCTGTTCCATCTGTTTTGGCTCAAAAATCCGCGTGGGTCGTGCGATACGCGCTAGGCGGCGTGCAATATCGAGCAATGCTTGAGTGGTCGGATCAATCTTTGAACGAGGCACAATCGGCTTACGATCGCATATCTAACTTCCTCGAGCGCGCTGGTCGCGTAATCGAAAATCAGCCAGATTATGCGGAAGTTCAAAGCGTTGATGCAGATAATCTTCCAGAAGATTTTACTAAAGCTATGAACGACGATATTAACGTTTCGGGCGCGTTGGCTGCGATTTTTACTGCGATTCGCTCTGGTAACGCGCTTTTGGATGACTATGCGCAAAATCAAAACGAAAATCAAAGCAACGGCATTAAAAGCCTTATTAAGACTTGTGTTTTGCAAGTTCGTGCAATGCTAGACACTCTTGGACTAGACCCTTATTCTCCACAATGGCGCAATCTTTCGCAAAAATCGCAAGATTTAGGTGCGAATAATGGCGCAAGCGCGGAGCATAAGGTTCTTGAATCTTTGATTGCAAATCAGCTTGAACAAAGGGCTATTGCACGCGCAGCTAAGGATTTTGCACGCGCAGACGCGATTCGCGACTCTTTAACCGCCGCTGGCGTTGTAATCGAAGATTGCGCACAAGGGTCATCGTGGCATTTGTCTTAAGTAAAAGCAATGTAAACATGATAAAAAGCAATACAACAAAACATTCCAAACAACCTGTAGAATAGAGCAATTATGGCAGCATTTAGTTCGTTAACAGAAAGACTTTCTGGCGCATTCAAACACTTGCGCAGAAAAGGGAAATTATCCGACGCAGACATCGACGGCACGATTCGTGAAATTCGTCGTGCGCTTTTAGACGCAGACGTAGCTCTAGATGTTGTGCGATCGTTTACTGCTAAAATTCGCGAGCGCGCACTAGGCGAGGAAGTTTCTAGCGCACTGAATCCTGCTCAGCAAGTTGTGCGAATTGTAAACGACGAGCTTACAAACGTTTTGGGTTCAGGCGTTGATAGACCGCTGAATTTTGCAAAATATCCACCAACTGTAATCATGCTTGCTGGTTTGCAAGGCGCTGGTAAAACAACGCTCGCTGGAAAGTTGGGCTACTGGCTTAAGGATTCGGGTCATACGCCTTTGCTTGTTGCGGCGGATTTGCAACGTCCTAACGCTGTTACGCAGCTTGAGGTTGTTGCAGAGCGTGCAGGTGTGGCGATTTTTGCGCCAGAGCGAGGCGTGCAAAGTGACGGCGGCAGCGAAGTTGTTTCGGCTGGTTTAGCCACTGGGGACCCTGTTAAAGTTGCGCGAGATTCTATTGACTACGCGCGCGCAAAAATGTACGACACGGTTATTATCGATACCGCTGGTCGCCTTGGCGTGGACGATGCTCTTATGCAGCAGGCGCGCGAGATTCGCGATGCTGTTAATCCGCAAGAAATTCTGTTTGTTATAGACGCCATGATTGGTCAGGACGCTGTTCGTACGGCTCAAGCTTTTAACGAGGGCGTTGACTTTACGGGTGTTGTGCTTTCTAAGTTAGATGGCGATGCACGAGGCGGCGCTGCATTATCTGTTGCAAGCGTTACGGGAAAGCCGATTTTGTTCGCCTCTACTGGCGAAGGTTTGAAGGATTTTGAGATTTTCCATCCAGATAGAATGGCTTCAAGAATCCTCGACATGGGCGATATTCTAACGCTTATTGAGAATGCGCAAAAACAGTTTGACGAGGAAGAGTCTAGAAAAGCTGCCGCTAAAATATCTGAAGGAACTTTTGGACTAGACGACTTTTTGGATCAGCTTCAGCAGGTTAAAAAGCTTGGTTCTATGAAGAAGATTCTTGGTATGATGCCTGGAATGGCAGCGCACAGACAGGAACTTGAGCAGTTTGATGACCGCGAGATAGACCGCACGGAAGCTATTATTCGTTCGATGACGCCTAAAGAGCGCAAAGACACCAAGATTATTGATGGTTCTAGGCGCGCGCGCATTGCAGCTGGCGCAGGCGTTCCAGTTTCTGCAGTGAATGCGCTTTTGCAACGCTTTGAGCAAGCAGCTAAAATGATGAAGCGCATGAGCAATGGCGGCGGCGCAGGAATGCCTGGAATGGGCGGAATGCCTGGGTTTGGCGGTCCTGGCGGAAAGTCTAAGCGTAAAGACAAGAAGAGCAAGAAGAAGGGCGGAAAGTCCGGTAATCCTATGCGTCGCGAGGCCGAGGAGCGCGCGCTTAGAGAACGCTTGTCTGGAAATTCTTCTGCGAATAGTGCAAATGATGACGCGAATGGCGAGTCTGCTTTTATGAAGAAGAAGCAGGATTTGCCTAATAATTTGCCAGAAAATCTTCAAAATCTTATGAGTGGCGAAGGCGACTTTGCTGACGAAATGCCTGATTTACCTCCTAATTTGGGCGGCGGACTCGCAGGTCTTTTCGGCAGATAATGCAGATAATGTGAAGAACGCAGATAACTATATAATACGAATAATCAGTAGATGATTTACGCTATTTTACTTGCGATTTTACTTGTTGCACTTGTTTTGCTTCTAGCTTGGCAGCTACTTAGGTGGCTGCCAGCTGGAGCGGATAGACTAAAGCCACTGCCATATGTTATTGCATTGCTTCCAATTGCGCCGTTTTGCGCTGCACTTGGGCAAGTCGCCAGCGCTGTGGCTGCAGTTGCAACACGATCGCAAAATGAATTTTATAAATCTTATTTATTTTTGTGCGTAGCATATGCGCTGTTATTCGTAATCTCTTTAAAATCGTATACGCCGTATTGGGCAGTAAGATTGCTGCGAATAAAACAGGAAAAATCGCCAGAATTATCACTAGAAAAATCGAGAGAAATCCGCGTTATGACGCTTAATTGCAGATATGGTCGCGCAAACGCAAGTCAAATAATAAAGTTAGCAAAAACGCATAAAATCGATACGATTCTTTTACAAGAAGTAAGCAAAAAACTTGTAAAAAACCTTGAAAAACTTGGGATTAAACACGATTTTGCGCATGTGCAATTGGGAAGCGCGAACGGACATGAAAATGGCGGCTTTAACGCGATTTATACGCGACTAAGCAATGTTAAATCTTTTGGTAAGTCTATTAAGATTGATGCAGCAAACGTTCCAATCGTTACGGCGGTTACTCGCGACTCATCCGCGGAAAATCTTTTAATAACATTCGCTTCGGCGCATCCAAAGTCGCCTATGCGCGGATGTGCGGCTTGGAGCAACGGAATAATGGCGCTTGCAAAAATCGGCGAAAATCACAATGAAAACAACGTCAAAGACGTCAAAATAATCGGCGGAGACTTAAACTCTACTCCAGACCACCCAAGCTTTAGAGCGCTACTAAAATCAGGCTTTTTAGACGCATCAATGCAAATCGGCAAGCGACTAAAGACTTGGCCAACGTGGCAAAAATGGCCGAATCTTGCACTTGACCATGTGCTAGTAAAATCAACAGGATGCAACGCTATAGCCACAGAGCAACGCGCGATTCGCGTGGATGGAAGCGACCACTTTGCGTTAATCGTTTGCGTTTCAATCCTACTCTAGTTTGCCGCTTCTTGATGGTTTATTACTTTACCTTCGCGCATTTCCTTGCTTACTGTTGCGTGAGGGCTGGGTGTTTCTGCGCTCGCGCGGATTAGCCGCGCGAGCGACATTTCCTGAGTTTGTAGCTCAACACGCCAGTTTGAGCAACATTCTCAGGAAAACATATAGTCCACGCAATCAGTCATAATAGAAAAGTTATTCGCGTGAATCGAAGCCCTCTTATCGACCACGCGAGGAACAGTGGAACTCGCAAGGAGTGCCCCACACCCGAGCGAAATTCTACGACTCTAGTTATAAGGAGAGCCATTTTGGCAACCAAGATTCGTCTTAAGAGATTGGGCAAGAAGTTCTACGCCTTCTATCGCGTTGTAATTTCTGATTCGCGCAACAAGCGTAACGGCAAGTCCATCGAAGAGATCGGCATCTACGATCCAAACAAGCAGCCATCTTTGATTCAGATTAAGTCTGACCGCGCACAGTACTGGCTTGGCGTTGGCGCACAGCCAACCGAACCAGTGTTGAAGCTGCTAAAGATTACTGGCGATTGGCAGAAGTTCAAGGGTCTTGAAGGTGCAGAAGGCACTTTGAAGACTTCCGAAGCTGGTCCAGACGCACAGGCTCGCGTTGAGGCTGTAGAAGCCGAAGCTCAGAAGCTTAAGGCTGCTAAGTCCGAAGCCGCTGCAAAGGCTCAGGCTGCTGCAGAAGCCGCTAAGAACGAAGCTGAAGAAGCTCCAGCAGCAGATGCTGAAGCCGAGGAAAAGGCTGAGTAATTATGCTGGCTCAAGCTGTGGAACATCTCATTAAAAACATCGTTGATTTTCCAGATGACGTGTCCGTGCGTTCTCACGAAAACGCTCGCGGCGAACTCTTGCGCGTGCGCGTAAATCCAGAAGACATCGGTAGAGTTATTGGAAGAAACGGTCGTACCGCTAATGCCATTCGCGTTGTTGTACAGGCTCTAAGCCGCCACAACGTTCGCGTAGACATTATGGACGTACGTAAGTGAGATTGAACGTGGCTAAAAACCAACTTTTTGACAACCCTCAGCAAGGTTCAAACAACCTACTGAGGGTTTGTCGTATTGGAAAAGCACAAGGACTAAAAGGCGAAGTCACTGTCCAAATTTTTACCGACGAACCTTATGAGCGCTTTAAAGCAGGCAATGTGCTTTACACGCAAGACGGCGAGCGCGAGTTTACAATCGAGTCTGCGCGAACATTTAAAAGCCGTTGGATTTTGCTTTTTGAACAAAGTCTAAATCGCAACGATGCAGAGGCCTTAAACGGCTTAGAGCTTTACACTAAGGCTCAAAGCGCGCAAGAGTTAGAGCAAGAAAATGCTTGGTATATTAAGGATTTGGTGGGTCTTAGCGCGCGCATTTGTGAGAATAATTCACTTGGAGTTGCGCTGCGTGAAATCGGCAAAGTCGTAGACGTTATTGATGGTGCTCAATCATTGCTTAAAATCCGACTTTCAACTCCTGTTGGCGATGATAAAACTGCGCTAGTGCCTTTCGTTCAAGCACTGGTTCCAGAAGTTAATCTTAAAGAAAAATATTTAACTTTAGATCCTCCAGGTGGATTAATCCCAGGAATCTAAAACACATGATTTAAGCTTAAAGGCTTTATAAAATGCAAATCGACATAATCTCCGTGTTCCCTGAATATTTTCGCATGCTAGATCTGAGCTTGCTTGGTAAAGCGCAAGATAATGGCTTGCTTAAAATCAACGCGTATAATCTTAGAAAATGGACGCATGACGTTCATCAATCTGTTGATGATACGCCAGTTGGTGGCGGCGCTGGAATGGTGATGAAGCCAGAAGTGTGGGCGGAATGCCTTGATGAGCTGCTTTATAATGGAGATGACGCCGATAATGACGATAACAAAGCCGATATTGGCGATAACGGCACAGTTCTAATCCTCCCAAACCCTTCTGCCCCACTGTTTTCGCAAAAAGACGCTACCCAATTAGCAAGCGCAAAGCGACTTGTATTTGGGTGCGGACGCTACGAAGGCTATGACGCGCGAATCCCAGAATACTATCAATCGCGCGGAGTAGATGTGCGCGAATATTCCATTGGCGACTACGTTCTTAACGGCGGCGAAGTGGCTGTTAGCGTTATGGTAGAGGCCATTACACGCTTGATTCCAGGCTTTATGGGTAACCCAGAGTCGATTGTTGAAGAGTCGTACACTGGCGCGGATGCGATTCTTGAGCATCACCAATACACTCGTCCCACAACTTGGCGCGATATTAGCGTGCCTGCGATTCTTACTTCGGGCGACCACGCTAAAGTGGATCGATTCCGCAGAGATGATGCACTAGCGCGCACTAGCCAGATTAGACCAGATTTAATTGAGAAACTTGATTGCAAGTCGCTTAGTAAGCAGGATAGAAAAACTCTGATTAGCCTTGGGTGGGAGGTTTCTGGCGATTCGCCAAAACGCCTATAAAGGTCATCGATTCGTGGATTGAATGAACATAACAGCAGTTTCGCCATAGTTGCGCGTGTCGAAAATCTCCCACCCAGCACAAATCTTAGGCGCAACACTGCGCGCGCTACGCTCTAAAACAATAAGCGTGTCAGCTGCGGCACTTACAACGCCCTTACTGACCATATTCTCAATCAAAAGCTCAACTTGCTCTGTCTCTAATGCGTACGGCGGATCCACAAACACCAAATCGAACGCTTCACCGCTGTAGTCTTGTACGAACTGCTCTGCGCGTCTTTTATTTACGCGAGCGCTTAAATCTTCACTCCTCCACGCGCCTTGACTTTGTAGTACTTTAACAGTTTTTGTTATTAACGCCGCCGCAGCTGCGTTCGCTTCCACGCACACGAGTTCTCTTGCGCCCCTAGAAATCGCTTCTACACCTAACGCCGCTGTGCCAGCGAATAAGTCGAGTACTCGAGCACCATCGCATACTCCCCATGAGTCGAGCCTAGAAAAAATCGCCTCTTTTGTGCGATCTGTTGTTGGTCTTGTACATGACTTTGCAGCGCATAATGGCGTGCCTTTAAATCTTCCTGCAATTACGTGCATGTTTTAAGCATATCATTTTAAATTACTTAGACTTGTGTCGAATTTTGTTATTGATATACTTGGAACGGTCATTTGTTTATTTATATAAACAAATGTTGCTTAGCACTGGTTTCTGACGATTTATCCCAAACTACGCTAAACAATGAAGTTTGCTAAAAAGCCTAAGCATAAAATATATAAATCCCAACTACAACTGACATATAACTAAACAATTAAGGAGCTAAAATGACCACAATCATTCTAGATTGCGATCCAGGTCATGACGACGCTATGGCTATTCTGCTAGCGCTTGGCAATCCAAACATTGATTTGCTTGGTGTAACAACAGTCGGCGGAAATCAAAGCCTAGAAAAGGTGACTTACAATGCGCGAGCAACTCTAGAAATGGCACATGCTACAAATATCCCTGTTCACGCAGGCTGCGATCGCCCAATGATTCGTCCTCTAGAAGTTGCTGCTGCTGTTCACGGAGAAACCGGCCTGGATGGAGTGACTTTGCCAGAGCCAACTCGTCCTTTAGATGAGGGACACGCAGTAAACTGGATTATTGACACAATAATGAGTCATGAGCCAGGCACGATCACACTTGTACCAACTGGACCTCTTACAAACATAGCTATGGCAGTTCGCTTAGAGCCACGAATCGTTAGCCGAGTTAAGGAAGTCGTTCTCATGGGCGGCGGCTATCACGTTGGCAATTGGAGCGCAGTTGCGGAGTTTAACATTAAGGTAGATCCTGAAGCCGCTCACGTTGTGTTTAATGAAGATTGGCCTATTACAATGGTTGGTCTTGATTTAACTCATCAGGCACTTTGCACTCCAGAAGTACAAGCTAGGATTGACGCTATCGGTACGCCTCTTTCTGCTTTTGCAAGCGGATTGATGGACTTCTTCCGTAAGGCATACAAGAACAACCAAGACTTTATCGACCCACCAGTTCATGATCCTTGCACGGTTGCATATTTGATAGATCACAGCGTTGTACAAACTCGCAGATGCCCTGTAGACGTTGAGATTAAGGGAGATTTGACGCTTGGCATGACGGTAGCAGATTTGCGTGGACCAGAGCCATCGGCTGACAAGTGCCATACTCAAGTGGCAACTAAACTCGACTTTAACAAGTTCTGGGATTTGATTATTGACGCTTTAAAAGAATTGAAATAATTGAGGTAATTGAAAATAGAGGTTAATTATGACTGAGGTTTCATCTAAAAAACCATCTATGTTGGATAAGGGTGGACGATCAATCGTAGCGCTTATGGTAGCGCTGCTTGTGGCGATTTTCGCATTCCAGCTTAACGCATCTATGCTTTCTCCAGCTCTAGCAACAATGACTCGAGAGCTTAAAACAACGGATTCTCAAATCGCCTTAACGCAAACAGTATTCTTTACTGCAGCAGCATTATTCTCGCTGTTCTTGCCGCGTTTAGCTGATCTTGTTGGACGAAAAAAGGTTCTTACTGGAATTTTAATCTCCACTATTTTGGGTTGTGCAGTTAGCGCTATTGCGCCAAATGTAACAGTTCTTATGATTGGACGAATTCTTCAAGGAGCAAGCGGACCTGTTGTGCCAATGTGCTTGATTATGCTTCGCGTGCGCGTTAGCGAAGAAAAACGCTACGCAAAGCTAATGGCAATTCTTACTTCTGTGAACGGCGGTATTGCAGGCGTTGATGCGCTTCTTGGCGGCTGGCTTGCAGGAAACTTTGGCTTTAGATCCGTATTCTGGACTATGGCAGCCATTGGTATAATCGCTGTTCTTTTGGTTGCTTTCTATGCTGAAGAATCCCATGCTCAAGATACGCCAAAGATGGATTGGGTTGGAGTTGTAACCCTTGGTATAGCATTCCTAGCAGCATATCTTGCTATCAACGAGATTGGTAAACTTGCTGGCGCGAATTTGAGTCTTGTAGCAGGTCTTGTGGTTCTTGCAGTAGTATTCTTTGTAGTGTTCTGGAACGTAGAGGGCAAAAACTCTGCTCCTCTTGTTTCTACAAAATATATGAGTCAGCGTCGCACTTGGGGCTTGCTTTCTTGCACGCTTCTTACTATGACTGGCGTATTTGCAATTATGAACGGCGTTGTTCCACAGCTAGCTCAAGATGCTAAGGCTGGCGCTGGAATGGGTGCGGACATCGTAAGCTTTGCAACTCTTACACCTTACGCAATCATCGGCTTCGTGTTTGGACCTGTTGCGGGTATGCTTGCTGCAAAGTTCGGGTATCGTCTTGTGCTGCGTGCTGGAATTCTTGTGAGCGTTCTTGGCGTGGTGTTTGGAATTTATGTTGCAGCCTCGCCTTCTGTTTGGTCGCTTGTAGTGCTTTCTTTGTGGCTTGGTATCAGTTATGCTGGCGTTGCAAACATTATGCTTAACGGTCTTGGAATTGTGCTTTCGCCAAAGGATAATCCTGGATATTTGCCTGGAATGAATGCTGGTGCGTTTAATCTTGGTGCAGGCTTGAGCTTTGCGATTCTTTACGCTGTTATGACTAATTTTGTACAATCTGCTGGAGCATCAGCTGGATATATTGCTTCGATGGTTGCTGGAATCGTGCTACTTGCCTTGGCGTTTGCATGCTCGTTCTTGATTCCTAAGCCAGAAGATTGCGAGTGATTCACTAATCTAATTCATTCGTTTTCATTCTTTTAATAATTGCCTGAGAATGTTGCAGAAATCATATTTTGCGCACCATTCTCAGGCTAATTTTTTGCTCAACACCAAAGATAGAGATTTGGTATTTACACGCGCTCGTGAATGTTTTCCATTCTCTCCATTACAAGCTCTGGAGTCATCGACTCGTGCACAGCTTCTACCGATTCCGTGTTAAGAGCTGCGGCGGCTACAGCGAATCGCCCTGTCTTCGTGTTATCAAAATGATTATACCTAGCATAGATCAACGCCGCTGTAGCAGCATCGCTTGAACCATTGTCGTTGCCAACCGCGCGCACGCCTTCTCCACCGTTTCCGTGCGCAACAATCATTCTTTGTACACGTTTTAGCGGTACGGGATAGAACGCTACTCCCTCGTCCGCTACGCCATACGCTACTCCCTCGCGCCCCGAGTTAACAAACACATGCCCAACTCCGCGTTTTAGCAATACTTTAGCGCATCTTACTGCAGATTTTTCGTCTACCGCACAAATGCCTGTTAACGCCTGCGATTCGGCTGTGTCTAATATGAGTGTGTCTATGCAGTGTAGTCTGGAAAGTATTCGTGGAGCTTTTGCATCGGTTATTGCGCGCACCATTATTGGTCTGTGATAGTTGTCGCACACCCATTCGAAGGATTTTTGTGAAATGTTGGTATCTAGTGCAACTATGTCTGCGTTTTCTATTATCGATATTCTTTCGCGCAAGAAGTCTGGTGTCATGTAATCGTAGATGCTCATGTCGTCTAGTGCTAAAAGCCTTTGCCCCGATGCGTCTCCTACATACATGTATGATGCTGTCATTGCATCTGGTAGCTGCTTTGAGTATCCTATTTCTAATCCGTTTACAGACGCGTCGACTTTGAATAATTCTCCGTTGTGGTCGCCGCCGTACACGGATACTAGGCTTACTCGTGTGTTCATTCTTTCTAGTGCCACGGCTATGTTTCGTCCGACTCCGCCTAGCGCGTATCGTACTTTTGCAGCGTTTGAAGTGTAGTCCATTAGGTCTCCGCACGCGATTCCCAGCACGTCCATGCTTATTCCGCCTATTACTGTTACGTAGCTGGGTGGTGTGACTATGTATCCTTTTCCTCTAAGGTATCCTTTGCGAATAAGATTGGAAATGTGTGCAGCTACGCCTGATCTTGTTATTCCTGCTAGGTCTGCAAGTTCTTGCTGACTAATCATAGGGTTCTGTTGAATCCACGATAGAATTTGTTGTTCGCGCTCAGTCATCTTTGCCTCATCTCTCGCGATTTTACCTTTCTATATATCTAGGATATTCAAAAATTGTTTTTTTCGCACGTTTATTGTGAAAATATATATTATTTTTTATTATATTATTTTTTTATTTGGCGTTTATTTTTTTTATTTGGCGTCTGGGTGCTTAATCGTTATCAGCCGCTTTTAATAGTGCTTTTAGCCTATTAAAAGCGATTTTTGTACAAAACTACTTGGGCAATTTGTGTTTCATGAATCTGATTTCATTAATCTAATTGCTTAGTATTGCTGTGCTGCTACCTTGTGTAAAGTCTAAAACTGCTCCGGCGGTTTGTGGATGTTCTAGTAAGGTCGGGTCGTGTTCTAGTAGCGTGTTTGCGTCCTCTCTTGCTTCTGCAATGATTTTTGCGTCTTTTACTACTCTTAATAGTTTTAGACTGGATTTTCCACCTGACTGACTGTCTCCTAGAACGTCTCCAACGTTTCTTAATTCTAGGTCTTTTTGGGCTATTATGGCGCCGTCTAACGAGTTTTCTACTACTTGTAAACGTTCAGCTGCTAACTGGTTGTTTGGTGCGTTTGACACTAGGAAAGCCCAGGATTGTGTGCCTGAACGTCCCACTCGTCCTCTGAGCTGGTGTAGTTGTGCTAGTCCGAAGCGGTCTGCGTCGAAAATCACTATACAACTGGCTTTTGCTACGTCTACTCCGACTTCTATAACCGTTGTGGAAACTAGGATTTGTACTTGTCCACTGTCGAATTTGTGCATTATTTCGCGTTTTTCTTCGTCGCTTGTACGACCTGTTAGTTGTGCGAATTCTACGCCTTTGAATTGTGGTAGGTTTTGTAAGCGTTTTGATATTTGTAAAACTGTGTGGACTTCTCGCTGAGCAATTTGTGTATTTTGGGTATTTTGTGAATTTAGAGTGTATGAGTCTTGGTTTTCTTGGTAGATCGCATCAGCATTATTGTAAGTATTATCGTTGTTTTCTTCACTGTATTCACTGTCTATTCGAGCACATACAACATATGCTCGCTCTCCTGCATCGATTCTAGAGCGAATGTGGTAGAACATGGATGCCATCTTATGCGAGTCTTCTTCGTTTATTACAAAAGTGCGGATTGGTTTGCGTCCGCCTGGAAGCTCTGTTAAATAGGATGCGTCTAGGTCTCCAAACCATGTCATTGCTGCGGATCGCGGTATTGGTGTGGCTGTCATGACTAACAAGTGTGGAACCGCGTTTCCGCTTATCTTGCGTAATAGTGTGTCTCGTTGTTCTACGCCAAATCTGTGCTGTTCGTCGATTATCACCAGCGCTAGGTTTGTTGGTTTAAAGCTTGCGGAGAAAGCTGCGTGTGTTGCCACAATAATCGCTGGCTCTCCACTTGCTACTTTTGCTAGTGCACTTCGTCTGCTGGCTAGCTTCATTCCGCCTGTTATGAGCGTTATTTCAACGTTTATCCCTGCACGCTCAATCATCTGTTGTAGGTTTGTGGCATGCTGTGATGCTAATACTTGTGTTGGGGCTATTAGTACCGCTTGGTGTCCTGATCCTACGGCTTGTAGCATTGCGCTCATTGCTACTATTGTTTTTCCAGAGCCGACTTCTCCTTGCAAAAGACGACGCATTGGTTTTAATGGGGACTCCTCGGTTGCTTGAGATTCGCCTTGCATATCTGCTGTTATTTCGCTAATAACGTTTTTTTGTCCTTCTGTTAGCTCGAATGGTAGGCTTTCTTCAAAGTGTTTTCTTAGCTCGCTGTTTTCGCACGTGTATGCCTTATTTTCCCCTGATTTTTTGCGTGATTGCAAAACTGCTATTTGTGATATGAATGCTTCTTCGTAGCGCATTGTGTGTATTGCGTTTTCAAAGTCGTTTTTGTTTTGTGGATTGTGGATTGATTCGAATGCTGCCGCGCGGTGCATTAGGTTTCTACTCTTTGTGACGAATTGTGGCAGAACATCTGGCAAAACATCTGAAAGAATATCTGTATCGGGAACATTAGGATCGCCAGAATCGCAAGTCTTAAAAAGTCGCAATAATCCTAAAATCGTCTCGTGAATATGTTCACTAGATATTCTCGAATTTGCGTGGTAAATCGGTTGTGGCGCGCAAAGTTTTTCAATCCCATCTTCTACACTTTGCACAGAAAAATCATCGCTGTTTTGCACGCGCACATCAGTATTATAAGCAGAATCATCGCTTTCAGCACTCTTTGCTCGAACAGTTAGAATCTGCGGATGTGTAAACTGTAGTCTCCCATTGAACTCGCCGCTTGTGCCTCCTACAACAACGGTTTGTCCTACTGCAATTCTGCCACTAACCCATTGCACGTATTGTCTGTTCTTTGAAAAATACACAATCTGTGCTTGTGCCGCATCTTGCGCTACGTTTACTTCTAGCCGATATCCTCGTCGCGCTGCCATTTGCACTATGTTTATAGATTGTATTGTCGCTGAGAACGCAACTTCTTGACCTGGCAAAATTTGGCTTAAATGCGCGCGTTTTAGCGGATTTGTGACTCTAAATGGGTAGTATGTTAGCGCGTCTTTTACTGTGATTACACCTAGCGATTTTAGAGCAGACGCGCGTCTCTTGTTGCTTACGATTGACGATATTGCTGTGTTTAGTGTTATGCGTGCTGCCATACTTCGATTATAATCGTTGCGCTACGATTTAAGCGAAAAATAGGGAAACAAAAAAGCCCCGAGCACTGCTCAGGGCCTTACATCTAACACGCGATTCACGCCTCAACGCGCTGAACCTTGCCTGCCTTAATGCATTTTACGCACACACGAAGGCGAACATTTTCGCCATCAATGGTGGTGCGAACCGGCTGAAGGTTCGGGCGGAAGGTGCGCTTATTGCGGATGTGCGAATGTGAAACGCTGAAACCGGTTTGCGGTCCCTTGCCACATACTGCGCAACGAGCTGCCATAATTGGACTCCTATTTTCTTTGACTTGCAAGTCTTGCGTCGCTCACCCACGCAAACCGCCCACGCGACTAACCGACGCTAAATCGCATAAACAAATAAGCATGCTTGAACGCACAACTACACAAGTATATCACTACGCCCGACATTAAATCACACAGGGCTTATCATCAATCAAAATCCGCGAATTTTCGCGCAAATCCTCAATATTCTTGCATCCAAGCAACGCCATAATCACACGAATCTGCGCCTTCCAAGACTCAATTTGCTCAACAAGCGCATCTTCTCCTTCGTTAATAAGCGTGTGCAAAAACTCGCCAGCGACTCCAACAGCGCTTGCACCAAGCCGCAATGAGCGCACAACATCAAGCGGCGTACGCACTCCTCCGCTTGCAAACACTTGCATTCGCGCACTATTGCAAGAATCCGATGAATCGCGCGGCTCGCACAAAATCTCATCGCATTGCGCTATGTCTAGCAACGATTCAACAGTTGTAAGCCCCCAGGAATCGAGGAACTCGTAGTCGCTTTCACGCCCACACCTTGCGTTTTCAATCGCAACAAAATTCGTGCCTCCGCGTCCGCCAACGTCCACCGCACGCACGCCCACATTTTGCAACCGCAGCACATCACGAGCACCCATTCCGCACCCAGTCTCTTTAACAACAACTGGCACTTTCATTGAATCAAGCGCGCTTACAATTGTCTCAATATTGTTAAGCCACGCACTAAAATCGCGGTCTCCTTCGCTCATCACAAGCTCTTGTGCCGCGTTTAGGTGGATTTGCAACGCGTTTGCTTGCAAAATTTCTACAGCTTTAATTGCCTGCTCAGCGCTTGCTCCTGCGCTTACATTCGCCATTACAAATCCTTGCGGATTAAAGCGACGAATCACACTGAATGTTTCTGCAAGCCGCGGATTTTTAAGCGCTGCGCTTAGCGAGCCAGAAGCCATTGCCAAGCCAGTTTTTGCAGCTACCCTCGCTAGCGACTCGTTTATATTTTCGCCTTTTTTGCTTCCGCCCGTCATTGCGTTAATATACAGCGGAGTATCCCATTTTGTGCTTTCGTCAAACACGCTCACACTTGTATCTACATCGCTTAATGCCAATTGCGGCAGCGCGTTTGGAATAAACCGCACGTGTTCAAAACCAGATTCCGCGTGCGCATTGTATTGTTCGCACGCGAGTTTTATGTGATCGTCTTTGCGCTGTTCAATAAGCGAGAGGTCGCTACTTTCATCAAATTCTGCGACTTTCAGATTAAGCGCCTCAATACCGCTGTTTTGCCATTCTTCTTCAATGCGAGCAAACACAGCATCAAAATCTTCCGCGCGCGCAATTGCGATTCCGCAATCTCCTCCGCCTGCTCCACTTGTTTTGGACGGCAATCCTGCACCATTGGCAACTTCTATTAGCCGCGTAAGTTTTGGCGTTTCGATTAGCGTTCCCGTGATTTCGCCAAGATCTTTTAAAAGCGCACGATTTTGCGCGAATCCACTTAACAATGCGTCTATGTTCCCATTTTCTAGCGCATTCGCGATTTTTTGCACGCATTTTTCGCTTTGCACACAAAAATCTTCGTATGTTTTAGCGTAAGTCTTAGCGCTTGTTTTAGAGGGATTGTGCGCGGTTAAATCGCCAGCCTTCACTCCAGCTTTTACACTTCCAACAAGTTCTGCACTGCTGGCAGGATTCCCCGTCCACCCAACTAAGAGTCGCAAGCCTGCGCCTACTTTTAATCGTTTTACTTCAAATCGCGGCCATTTTTTTCTAAGCAGCTTGTGTAGGCTTGAGTCTCCACTTTCAATCATTTCTATTTCTGCTTCAAGCCATTCGCGATTGTACGCGCGGTACATTACCCATCCGCCGTATGCGCTTGCTGCCACGTCTCCGCCGCTTCCTGACTTTTTTACTAGCGACGATGCAATTATGGCTAGCTTGCACAATTCTGGCGTTGTAAGCGTTAATCCGTACCATTTGCACAGCGCTCGCACAGACGCCACCGTTACGGCTGCAGATGATCCAAGCCCGTATTTTTTGCCTGTTTTTTTATCGTCTAAATCACTTTCTATTTGTAGATTGTATAGGTTTATGGCTGTATTTCCTTCATCTAGTAAAACGTTTTTTACTTCTTTTGTTTCGCGCGCAAAATCGTCTACTATTTGCATTGCGGAAAATACGTATGAATAGATTTTTTTTAATTTTTTTATTTGAGAATCTTGGTTTTGTTCATCGCTGGCTGCTGGCGACTTTTCCGCTGGCAAGTCGCAAGCATCCGTTGAGTCTTTTGCGCTCATAGTTATATCTTCTGCATCTTTTTCGTCTAAAATAAATTCCCTGCCGAAGATTCCACGCTTCCAATAAAGAGGCTTATAGTTTTTAGACTCACTCGTGATTTTTCCGTAAAATGTTGGTAAATCTAGTTTTTTAAGATTATTTTTTTCGGATTCGTTTTTATTAAAGTCGCAGCTGTGATACGTTTTTCCATGACTATCACGTATTAGTAGGTTGTCATCGTCAACTGTAACTTTTACATAACGATTCACAGCTGCTACGATTGCAGCGCATCCATCTACAACAGCGTATTCGCCTGCTATGTAAAGTTTTCCAGGCGCTAAAGCTTGCTCATTAGTCATGATTCTCTCCGTATGCTAACGCCACTTCCTGGGCGCGCAATAACAAACTGCGGATTGGATTGCGCAAAGCTGCTAAATGACGGCGATTCCTGCGACTCGCGCAAACGCTTAATCTCATTCAACACGCGCAAACTCAACTCGTTTTTAACTCGCAAAACTTGCTCCGCGCTAGTTAAAACTTTAACATTCGGACCAGCATCCATTGTAGCCCAAACTGGAAATCCGCTTTCATCGCGCATTTTTCGCACAACGTTAAGCACAACATGCGTTTCATCTGTTAAATAGTTTACGCTTTCAGCAGCCGCGCGCATTGCGTCGTGCATTCCTAAAGCGTTTCTCTCCGACACTTCTCCCAATGCTTGAATATCACAATTTTTGATAGCTGATAACGCCGTATTTAGGTCTTTTTTGCAGTTTTTGATCCAGTCTGCGTAGATTGGTGATGTTTCTACTGTGCGTCGCATTGCTTCACGGCTTGAAATCTTCTTTTTACTAGAGTTTAAAATAACAGTTACCATTGCGAGTTGAAGCTCTTCTGGTGTTTCGATTGGCTCTGCGTAAGACGTTTCGTCGCTTGTGCCAGCGTTCCATAATACTAATCCGCCGTAAATCGACCTGCATGCTGATCCAGATCCTTTGCGAGCTAGAATCGATAAGTTGCGTGGGCTTAGGTTTAATCCTGCGGCGTATGATGCTGCAGACGCAAGTGCCGCAAAACCAGATGCGCTAGAAGCTAATCCTGCGGCTGTTGGAACTGTGTTTACGCTTACGACTTGTGCTTTGCTCTTAATTCCAGCAATTTTTCGCACAATATCTAGCATTTTTACTATTCGTGCACGCTCTGAACTTTGGAGTAAATCGCCTGTAAAATTTACTCCGTTTAAGCAAATCGAGTCTGCCTCTAGGCAATCATCAAATCGTACTTTTGTTGTTGTGGAAAATCCGTCTAAAGTCAGAGATAATGAGGAAGTATATGGCAAAATCAGAGTTTCATCTCGTTTCCCCCAATATTTGATTAGCGCAATATTTGCGTTTGCTGTAGCTGTAAAAGCGGCTCCGTGATTACTGTTATTAAACGAATCAATATCATCAAGCACATTAAACGCTATTTTTGGCTCAATTTCAACGTTTTCCACGCGTATCCTTTCTTAAGTCTTTAGTCTTTAAAGCGTTTTTAAAGCATACTAACGAATTAGTTATGATTATTGTCCGATTTCTACAATCCACGTTCTAGCTGCTCCAGCGTTTTTAAGCGCTATGCTTACTTTAGACGCATCCTCCTGACTTTGCGCAATGGCTATAATGCATCCACCTCCGCCTCCGCCTGTAAGCTTTGCTCCTAGAGCACCATTTTCGCAAGCATTTTTAACTAGAGCGTCTAAAAATGGCGTACTTATACCTAATTCCGCAAGAATTTTGTGAGCACGAGTCATGCTCAATCCAATATTTTGTATATTGCCAAACTCTAAATCATTCTCTGCGTTAAGAGCGATTTGACCAAGCTCTTGCAAAAGTGCATTTACGATTTTCGGCTGGCTATCGCGTTTTTTGCGTAATGCTTCTACTGTTACTTTTGTTGTTCCTTTGAATCCCGAATCAGCTAGCACAATCCAAGCACGTATTGTTGGGCTTATGCTCATTCGGCTAAATTTGCCATCCAAGAAGCGAACTGGCTGCTGCAGCATCGCACTGGTTGCTGTGGCGTCTAATCCAGATGCTTTCCCGTGCGCAACGCGTTCTGCGTCTTGCGTAATCTCGAATAGTTTTTCATCGCTGGCATTAATACTATAGTAGTCGAGTATTGCGCGGATCACTGCTCCTGCCGCTGCCGCCGAAGACCCCAATCCTCGCTCTGGCGGAAAATCGCAAACGGTTTCTATTTGCAATGCTTCGCCCTGCCAATTGGCGAAACGTAATGCCTCTTGTATTGCGGTTTTAATCGACGCGAATCGCGCAGGTGCGCTTCGTAAAAGACCATCAAATCCTAATGCTTTAAGTGTTATGAGGTTTTGCATCTGGCAGCTAAGGTCTTCTGCTGAATCGCATAATTCTGCTCTTTTGCCTTCGTCTGCTGTGGCGCTTGTGTCGTTGAGTGTTCGTGCACTTGTTACTGTTGCGTGCATCTTAAGATTTTGCAATGGAAGCGCTACTGCGCTGTAGCCATAAACAACCGAGTGTTCGCCAAAAAGAATCACTTTTGCGCAAGTTGTGCCTCTGCCAACGCGATTTTTTGCGCGCGCAACCACTAGCATACTATTGAACTCGTTATTGCGCTCTTTATCACGCTCATTCTTGTGCGCATTCTTACTCTCGCACGGATTGGATGCGTGGCGATTCGCTAAAGTGTTGCACTCAGTCACTAATCCTCCTTTGCGACATATATGGCTTACTTGTTGGCACTGCTTAATTGATGCGCGTTTAAGCTTATTTGCCCAACTTTTATAATCTAGTCGCTAAAGCGATTAAACACCACGATTTGCTCTATACGCACACAACACATTCACATTTCCCGCGTTTGTTCCCATATTTGGCGTTTCGATAAACAAACGCGAGCAAATCGTTCGCTACACTATTCCTCACGGCTATTAGTAGCCGTTCGGCTGATTTGGCACATAAAGTCCAGTGGACTTTATGTGCCAAATCACGCTTTGAAGGAGCTTGAAATGCGTTATGCAATTTCAAGCTCAGTCAAAGCGCCCATGCACGTCGATTCGCAATAAAAAAGCTCTGTGTGAGTCACAGCAAGTAAAACTCGCCACAACTCACACAGAGCCAATGCTTAAGATCAATCCAAATGGATTGCCTCCCAACGCAAATACAACGCAAATCCTACAAAACTCGCAACACTCGCGTGGGAAGCTGGAACACGTTTAACTACTCAGCTACAACCTTAACAGTAAAGGAAGCGCTGATTTCTGGGTGAAGAGCCACAGTTGCTGGGAATTCGCCAGTGGTCTTGATTGCAGCCACGCTAATAGCGCGTGCTTCAACGGCGGCCTTTGGTGCCAAAGCAGCAGCAATCTTATCGGCGGAAATACCACCGAAGAGCTTGCCAGACTCGCTCACCTTAGCGGCGATTTCTACAACAGTACCTTCGATTGCTGCCTTAGCTGCAACAGCCTCTTCGCGAGTGGCAACAGCCTTAGCCAAGCGAGCGCGGCGCATTGCTTCAATCTGGGAAGCAGCACCCTTATTCCATGCAAAAGCTAAGCCTTGTGGAATCAAGTAGTTACGTGCGTAACCAGCCTTAACAGTAATAACGTCACCAGAGTGACCCAAGTTTGCAACGGTCTTGGTGAGAATAACCTTGGTTTCTGCCATGTTCTTATCCTCTCAATCAGCGACCAGTGGTGGCGTATGGGAGCAAAGCCATTTCGCGAGCGTTCTTAACTGCCTTCGCGATCTTGCGCTGTTCCTGTACGGTTACACCAGTAATACGACGGGAACGAATCTTGCCGCGGTCCGAAACGAACTTACGCAACAAAGCAACGTCCTTGTAATCAATTTCAGTAATCTTGGCAGCCTTCAAAGGATTTGGCTTCTTTTTGAAAGGCTTGACCGGTGGTTGCGGCCTCTTACGTGACATAGGATGTCCTCTCTCAAATGCGTTATAAACATTTATTTTTGTTTACACGCTAAACTGATGTTTTTAAGTTTATAAAAGTCAATTTTTAGTTAGATTTTAAATCAAATTCTAAATTATGTTTTAGATTAGACTAACAAGCGCCCAACTAGATAGTCGCAAGCAACCGCGGATTAACCGCCATTATCTCGCCTAGTAAGCTAGTAAACTAGAACTCTGGCTCTTCGTCTGATCCACCAAAATCGGAGCTGGCTCCAAACGTTGCAAATCCGCCATTTGATGGAGCAGAAGCACTCCACGGGTCTTCAACGTTTACGCCCTGATTAGCGCCATTTTGCGCATTCATTCCAGCACCAGCAGCCGCACTATTCGCATAATTCGCGCCGCCAGCATAACCGCCAGTGTATCCACCAGCATTCATACCAGCTCCAGCACCAGCGCCCTGATTGAATCCATTATTGTTCCCAGCAAAACCGCCTTTAGAGCTCAAACGATTAACTTGAGCAGTAGCAAATCGCAGGGATGGTCCAATTTCATCAATCATCAAATCGATGCTGTATCGCTTTTCGTTGCTGTTTTTATCAACGTAGTTGTTTGCACGCAATCTGCCCTGAACAATAACACGCATTCCCTTTGTAAGCGTTTGCGCGCAATGCTCAGCTAAGTCTCCCCATGCAACACATCTAAGCGATAATGGTGTGCCATTAATGTAGCTATTTGTTCTTCTGTCAAAAGTCGAAGAATTAGACACAATTGTGAAAGAAGTTCTAACACTGCCGTTAGAACTGGTGGCAGTTTCTGGCTCTTTAGCCAAATTTCCAATCACCGTTATAACAGTTTCTCCAGCCATTGCAGCCTCATTCCCTACTTTAAGACTTTTCTTACTTTGAGATTTTAGAACAAAAATCCAACTTTATTTTGACTTTACTTTGCGTCTTTTGACTTTACTTTGCGTCCTTGCGAAGAATCTTCGTGCGGACTACAGATTCGTTAAGATTCAAAACACGGTCAAGCTCGTCGCTAAGAGCTGGCTCAGCAGTGTAATTCACTACAACGTAGTTGCCTTCAGTCTTGCCGTCAATCTCATAGGCAAGCTTACGACGACCCCAGTAGTCGGTACCGTCAACGGAACCGCCCTCTTTGGTGACAAGCTCAAGATACTGCTCGGTCAACTTCTTAAGACCGCGCTCATCGAGCTCTGGATCGGCAATGAACATCAGTTCATACTTATGTGCAGACATCACCCACCTCCTTCGGACTATTCGGCTGTGGAATTTCCACAGCAGGAGTGTGTTTGCAAATCGTTCGCAAATTAAGTTATTACGCAATATTTTTTGCAAATTTAATTTTACGAACAACCTGTTAAGTCTACATCATGCTGGCGACTCGCCACCGCGCAGCTAATCAACAACACTAATGAGCGTAAATATTTCTGTGTTTCATGTCTTCTGGAAGTGCGTTTCTAAGCGAAACAAGCGATCCAGACCTGAACACAGACCTAATTCCAGCAGCAAGAAGAGGTGCAATCGAAAGAACCGTCATATTCTCTAAGCGCTTTTCTTCTGGGACAGGAACAGTGTCTGTCAAAATGATTTCGCGAGCTCCGCAACCTTTAAGTCGCTCTACGGCAGGTCCTGAAAGAAGCGCATGAGTTGCCACCAAAGTAACAGACTTCGCACCTGCTCCTCTAAGCGTGCGCACAGCTTCACAAATCGTGCCAGCCGTATCTATCATATCGTCTACAACAATGCAATCTCTGTCTTGAATATCGCCAATAATTCCGTGCGCTTCCGCGTGATTTGGCCTTGTTGTATCTCGAGTTTTGTGAATAAACGCTAACGGCAATCCACCAAGCTTTGCGGCCCACTGCTCCGAAACCTTGATTCGTCCAGCGTCTGGGGAAACAATCGTAGTGTTTTCTAGGCTCATAGTGTTACGAACGTAATCAATCAACACTGGCATTGCTGTTAAGTGGTCTACAGGTCCGTCGAAGAATCCCTGCTCTTGAGCCGCGTGCATGTCAACGGTAAGAATTCTTTTAGCTCCAGCGGAACGGAATAAGTCAAACATAAGTCGCGCTGTAATTGGCTCACGACCTTGATGCTTTTTATCTTGACGCGAATACCCAAAGAAAGGTGCTACAACGTTTATGCTTCTAGCGGATGCTCGCCTTAAAGAGTCAACCATAAGCAGCTGTTCCATAATCCAATTGTTGATTGGATCGGTGTGCGCTTGCAAAACAAAAACGTCTGCGCCTCGAACTGGCTGCGTAAAGCGCACATACATTTCTCCGTTTGCAAAATCGTAGGCAGTTGTTTCTAGAACGTCTATTCCAAGGTATTTGGCAGTTTCTTCCGCAAGTTGCGGATACGCTCTACCCGTTACCAGCATCATTTGCTTTTTTGGAGTGCCTTCAAGAATTGTTGACATATCTGCCTTCCCATTTGCAAAATCTGTAAAAACGCATACTAACCTAGTCTATCAGCATACAGCGCCACTACTCAAACGCACGAACCACCTGTTGCGCGCTGCCGTAAGACGATTGCGCTCCAAATCCTGTTGCTGCGTACGCAGAAACATATGTTGCCACTTGCGCACTTTGAGCTAGACTAAATCCAGCTGCAAGTCCTGCCAAAACGGTTCCCATAAATGCGTCACCGCATCCCGTGGTGTCTACTGCAGAAACTTTTTGCGGGCATATGCGAACAGCCTTTTTACCATCTTCCGCATTGTAATCTAAAACAACAGAGCCTTCTGCACCAAGAGTCACAACTGCCTCGTCGAAACCATACTCGTGCATAATGCGCGCCGCATCAAACCAGTCAAAATCATCCCAATTGCCATCTTCTGGCTCGTGAATTTTAAGTAATTGCGCCATTTCATGCTCGTTTACAAGCAGTATGCTTGCGTTTTCAATCAACTCGCGTGGCAGCTCGCTTACAAAAGGCGAATTATTAAGTAAAACTTTTACGCCAGCTGTGCGCGCAATTTTTGCAGCCTCCGTTACAGTTTCCATTGGGCTTTCAAGGCACAATCCTAAAACGCTTGCACTGCTAATAGCCTTCTTAACATCTTCTTGACTAATATATTCCACACTTACTTTTGCATTAGAACCTGGAGCATAGACGATTGTGTTTTCGCCAGCTTTTGCATCTACTGTTATTACTGTTGCGCCACTTTTTATGCCTTCTACACGTAAAATTTTAGACGTGTCTACACCTGCAGATTCTAGCGTGTTAAGAAGGAATTCTGCGTTTTCGTCGCTGCCTACAGCACCAAACATTTGCACATTCGCGCCGATTTTTGCTGCAGAAACGGCTTGATTCCCAGATTTTCCTCCTGGTAGTACTCGCAAATCACTTCCGTTTACAGTTTCTCCAGGATTTGGAAGACGGTCGGCAACTATTGTGTAATCTGCGTTCATGGAACCTACTACAGCAACATGATTTTGACTTTCGCCTATTTTTTTAAGCGCGTTAGCAAGATTTTCGTTGCTTAACGGAGTAGTTTTTTCTATCATAGAAACCCTTTCATAAATATTCATAAATATTCACAGATATTCACACAATTTTAGACGTCGTCATTTTTAGACGACATCGCCCTAATTTTTAAAGCTATGCACAGGCGCTGGAATTCGCCCACCGCGCGAAACGAATTCCTCGCAGCTTTCGGTGTTTACTGGCATAATCGGAGCATACCCCATTAAACCGCCAAAATTGGCCATTTGCCCAACGCTTTTCCCTTCCACAGGGATTATGCGCACAGCAGTTGTTTTTTGATTTATCATACCTATTGCTGCCTCATCCGCTATCATTCCAGATATTGTTGCAGCTGTTGTGCTTCCAGGAATTGCAATCATGTCTAAGCCTACAGAGCATACACACGTCATTGCTTCTAGCTTTTCTATTCTAAGGCAGCCTGACTTTGCCGCAGCAATCATGTTTGCGTCTTCCGAAACAGGTATAAACGCGCCAGAAAGCCCACCAACGTAGCTGCTAGCCATTATTCCGCCTTTTTTAACTTGATCATTAAGCATTGCAAGAGCGGCTGTTGTGCCAGGAGCGCCAACAGTAGAAAGTCCGATTTTTTCTAAGACTTCGCCTACGGAGTCTCCCACGGCTGGTGTTGGCGCAAGCGACAAGTCGATTATGCCAAACGGCACCCCTAGCCTTCTAGATGCCTCTTGCGCAACCAACTGGCCTACTCGCGTAATCTTAAAAGCCGTGCGCTTAATCGTTTCGCACAAGAACGCAAAATCCTTCCCGCGCGCCTCGTCTAGCGCGCGCGAAACCACGCCTGGTCCAGATACGCCAACGTTTATCACAGCGTCTCCTTCTGTTACGCCGTGGAATCCACCTGCCATAAACGGATTATCGTCTGGAGCGTTGCAGAATGCTACGAACTTCACGCATCCGTAGGAGTCTCGGTATGCAGTTGCCTGTGCGATTTGTTTGATTACTCGCCCAAGTAACTCCACGCAATCCATGTCAATTCCAGTACGTGTGGAACCTACGTTTGCGCTTGAGCACACAATATCTGTCTCACTCAAGGCTTTTGGCAATGATTCTATAAGCATGCGGTCGGCTGTTGTCATGGATTTTGCAGGCAGCGCTGAGTATCCGCCGATTAGATCCACTCCAACTTTTTTAGCTGCTCTGTCTAGCGCGTGCGCAATTTGCACAAAATCGTCTGGGCTTTTGCACGCAGAAGCTCCAACTAGGCTTATTGGTGTTACGGTTATGCGCTTGTTCACAATAGGAATTCCGTAGTCGCGTTCAATCGCGCAGCCCGTGCTGACTAAGTCTTTTGCAATGCGCGTAATTTTGTTGTACACGTTTTCGCACACTTTTTGCACGTTCGAGTCCGTACAATCTAGCAGGTTTATTCCCATTGTTATGGTTCTAACGTCGAGTTTTTCTTGCTCGATCATTGAGTTTGTTTCGCTCACTTCCATAATGTTTAGCATGGGTTTCTCCTACTAATACCTAGATTCTGTGCATGTTTGTAAAAATTTCCGCGCGCTGGCAGTGTATGCGAACGCCGATTTCTTCGCCTAGTTTTGCTAGTTCTTCCGCTAATTCGCCAAATTCTACGCTTATTTCATTTACGTCTACAATCATCATCATGTTAAAAAAGCCATTGACGATTGTTTGAGATATGTCTAGGATATTCGCTTTGCGGCTTGCTAAATGTGATGTTACTTTGGCTATGATTCCTACGGCATCTTTGCCTACTACGGTGATTACGGCTTTGTTTTCATCATGATTAGTGGTGTTCATAATCACTCCTATTGGCGATTTTTCTCTTTTATTGGTCTTATTATTTTTTTATTTTTTATTTTTATTAGGCGCAAAACCCTTACCGACCGACGGTTGCTGGCGACTCATCAGCACGTCACCTGATCTGTTTCGATCTAGTAAAGCGCTGGTTTTTGCTCAATGCTTATACTATTGCCCGTTATGTATAAAACGCAACATACATAATACATATGCAAAATACTTATACAAAAACCCGCCACAATGGGCGGGTTTAATATAAAAACCTAGCTAAACTATCTATTTAGCTTAATCTATTCAGTCTAATCTATTTAGCCTGACTAGTCAGCTTAGCTAGAATAGTCAGACCGAACAGGCTAAATCAAACTAAATCAGGCTTCTACTGGAGCATTCACATCAGCTGGCAAAGCAGCCTTAGCAGCTTCAACGATTGCCTTGAAGGTTTCAACGTCGCTAACAGCGAGCTCAGCCAAAGCGCGGCGATCCAATTCGATGCCAGCCAAACGCAAGCCCTGAATGAAGCGGTTGTAGGTGATTCCTTCTGCGCGAACTGCAGCGTTAATACGCTGAATCCACAACTTGCGGAAGTCGCCCTTGCGAGCCTTGCGGTCGCGGAAGTTGTAAGTAAATGAGTGAAGCAGCTGTTCCTTTGCCTTACGATAAAGACGGGAACGCTGACCGCGATAACCCGAAGCCCTATCAAGAACAACGCGACGCTTCTTGTGAGCATTAACTGCGCGCTTTACTCGTGCCATAAGTATTCCTCAGCTTTCTTAAAAATCTTTAATTGCGTCTTTGCTTTACTGCAACTTACTTAGCCAGCAAGCCCTTCAAATTCTTGCTCTGTGCTGTAGCCAAAACTTTATCTGCAGACAAAGAACGACGCTTGCGAGCAGACTTATGCTCCAAGTTGTGGCGCATTGCGCTACCATCGTGCATTACCTTACCGGTGCCGGTAAGGCGAACGCGCTTGGACGCTGCGGAATTAGTTTTCATCTTCGGCATTGCTGCCCTCCTTATGATTCTGATCAGATTCTACAGAAGCTTGTGCTGCGACTGCTGCCGCATCCTGAGTTCCTTGCTTTGCTGCAAGACGCGCTGCCTGGCGAGCCTGACGTTCTGCGCGCGATTCAGCGCCTCTACGACGCTGCTCAGACTGAGTATGAATCTTCTTGCCCTTAGGAGCGAGAGTCATTATTATGTTACGACCCTCCTGCTTAGGGGCAAACTCAATAGTTCCACTTTCGGAAACCTCATCTGCAAGCCTACGCAATAACTCAACTCCGCCGATAGGACGTGATTGCTCGCGACCACGCAGCATAATGGTGACTTTAACCTTATCGCCGCCATTTAGGAATCGAAGAACATGACCCTTCTTAACATAGAAATCATGATCATCAATCTTGAGTCGGAAACGAATTTCCTTAATCTCAGCTGTGCTTTGATTACGACGCGCTTCACGAGCCTTAATCTTCTCGTTGTACTTGTACTTACCGTAGTCAATAAGCTTGGCTACAGGAGGCTTAGCAGTAGGTGCCACCTCGACGAGATCGAGGTTCGCTTCCTTTGCCAGGTTCAACGCTACCGAGGTCGCGATGACCCCCACTTGCTCGCCTTTCGGACCGATAAGGCGTACCTGGGAGACGCGAATCTCTTCGTTAATGCGTGGTTCGTCGCTAATGATGACTCCAATCCTTGTTAAAACAGTGGAACAGCACACCAAAAGGCAAAGATAAATTCAAGTTCACACATCAATCAAAATAAGCACGCAACCTAAATTCATAGCCGTGCGGCTTTGTAGCAATAAATAAATGCCACGTGACCGAAGTCATGAACCCGAAACCACTTTGGGCTTCCAGGTGGGATATACCACTTTCTTGATTACTCAAGCCAAATGTCTATTCTACTTGGAGCCTTGACATTAATCAATGCCAATAATCAACCGTGCTCAAAAATACTAAACAAATCGCAGTAAAACACGCAAAATAAACGCAATTCCACGCGCGCGATATTATGAGACTATGGAGCCTTTAAAGCGCTGCGTTGTTTTAGCAGCTGGAGATTATTACGACCATACGCGCGAACATGTTCCTGATCGCGCTTTAACTATTGCGGCAGATGGTGGCTGGGACCATGCGTGCAGACTCGGCTTGCATGTTGATGCTCTAATTGGTGACTTTGATTCTGTGCGCTTAAAGCTTCCAACAGATGCTGCCATTACACGACTTCCCGCCGAAAAAGATGATCCAGATTTGCTTTCTGCTCTTAAAGTTGGCTGGGCTAAAGGTTCTAGAGAATTCCATATTTTTGGCGGCTTAGGCGGTCGCGTCGATCACACGATTTCCAATATTCAGCTTATGGTTCGACTTGCCGTTAGAGGCGGAATTGGATTCTTGTATGGAGACGGCACGATTGTTACAGCAATTCACAACGGTTCTCTTGACTTTCCTGCATCTAATGGTCACGAAGGCCGCATGGTTTCTGTGTTCTCACACACGCCCGTTTCTAGCGATGTAAACGAGATTGGTCTTAAATATCAACTTCAGCACGCAACTATGTATGGTGATGCCGTTCAAGGCTTAAGCAACGAGTTACTAAACGATACTCCTGCACATATTGACGTTCATGAAGGCACTCTTGTAATCACATTCCCTATAGATGCTCCACTGCCGCAAGTCAGCTGGTTTAAGCGGCCAGTTGGCGATTTGGGAGATATAAACACTAGCATTTCAAGCGCTCTCGCTGTGCCATCAAAATAGCGTAAATAATCGCAAATTTGCGGTGTAGAGAGCAAAAATGCCTCGTAATGCGTCGTACATACCGCACATTAAAATGAACATGTTAGTTTAAATAACGAAGACCAAAACGTATTGTTAAAAATCGCGAAAAATCGCTAGAACTATGCGTTAAGGTTTCACTCAAGGGAGATCCCATATGACAGTCAAGATTGGTATTAACGGCTTTGGACGTATCGGCCGTTTGGCATTCCGTCGTATTTTTGAGCTTCAGGCTCGTGGCGGTCAAGCTGGCGATATCGAAGTCGCAGCCATCAACGATCTGACCACTCCTTCGATGCTTGCTTACTTGCTTAAGTACGACAGCACTCATGGCACTTTCCGCCACGACGACGGCACCCCAGTTGAGGTTACCTCCACAGAAGACGCAATCGTCGTAGATGGTAAGACTTACAAGGTTTACGCTGAAAAAGACGCAAACAATATTCCATGGGTTAAGAACGATGGCGTTGAGTTCGTGCTCGAGTGCACTGGTTTCTACACTTCTGCAGAAAAGTCCCAGGCTCACTTGAACGCTGGAGCTAAGAAGGTTCTTATCTCCGCTCCTGCTAAAGACGAAACCACCCCAACCGTTGTGTTTGGTGTGAACCAAGACATTTTGAAGCCAACCGACAACATTGTGTCCGCTGGCTCTTGCACAACTAACTCCATGGCTGCAATGGTTAAGCTTTTGCAGGATAACTGGGGTATTAAGTCTGGCTTCATGACCACCATCCACGCTTACACTGGCACCCAGATGATTCTCGACGGCCCACGCGGCTCCAAGCCACGCAACAACCGTTCTGCAGCTTGCAACACCATCGAGCACTCCACTGGTGCTGCTAAGGCAATCGGCAAGGTTGTTCCAGAAGTTAATGGCAAGCTTCAGGGTCATGCTCAGCGTATTCAGGTTCCAGATGGATCTGTTACCGAGTTGACCACTGTTCTCGAGAAGCCAGCAACCACCGAAGAAATCAACGAAGCCTTTAAGAAGGCATTCGAAAACTGCGAATACTTCGGTTACAATGCCGATAGCATTGTGTCTTCCGATATTATTGGCGACACCCACGGTGGCGTTTTCGATCCAACTCAGACCGATGTTAACACTGTTGACGGCGTAACTTTGGCTCGTACCGTTACCTTCTACGATAACGAGTACGGCTTTACTGCTAACATGATTCGCACCTTGCTTTACTTCGCTGAGATTGCTGAGTAAAGTTAGCGAAACACGGTAAAGCTAATAAAGCTTAAATAAAAGCTATAAACCCCTTGCGGTGACTCATCGCAGGGGGTTTTCGCAAAACATTTTGCACACGGGGGTAAAAATGAGCAAAAAACATGCTACGACAGGTAAAGCAACGCCAGCAATCGCACAGTTAGAAAACGCTGGAATTACGTTCCGCGTTGTTGACTATGAGCACGATGCAGACCACATGGATGATGGGTATGGCATGGAAGCAGCGCAAAAATTAGGCGTAAATGCTGAACAAGTGTGCAAAACACTTATGGTAGACACTGGCGAAAAGCGCGTAGTTGGGATTGTGCCAGTAAACGGTAGATTGAGTATGAAGGCGATTGCTAGCGCAGTAAATGCCAAAAAAGCCAGTATGACAAGCCCAGATGTAGCCCAACGCGAAAGCGGCTACGTGGTTGGCGGAATCAGCCCATTTGGTCAGCGTACTCATCACGAAACCGTTCTGGATGCTAGTGTTATGCACTTTGATGAGATTCTTGTTTCTGGAGGCAAACGCGGTCTTGATGTTGTTCTAAATCCAAACGATTTAGTTAGCTTGCTTAACGCAACCGTAGCAGATATATTGGCTTAAGTAATACAATTCGTATTATTAAAAACGTTTTCACATAGGGGTGATTTATGAAATCGTATTCGCTACCACCGCGAACAGGCAACCAATACACGATTTGCCACAAAGATTACAAGGCTACAATAACACAACTTGGAGCTGCACTACGCAATTTTACTTGGAGAAATAGTGATATTGTTGTGCCATTTGAGGCTGACGAGTTACCGCCTTGCTACAATGGACAAATACTTATTCCTTTCCCAAATCGTGTAGATAAAGCGTCTTACAAGTTCCAAAACGCGTCTTATACTCTGCCTATCGACGAGCGAGATAGAGACACAGCTTTACACGGCTACGGATACCGCTCATACTGGCAAACTTTAAGCGTTACACAATCCAGTGTGAGTCTTTTATGGCGATCACCAAATATGGAAGGATATCCTTTTGACATTGTTACAATAGCCACTTGGGAGCTTGACGATTATGGGATTCATTTAACGTTGAATACAACCAATCATGGCAATGATGATGCTCCATGGGCTGCTGCAATGCACCCTTGGCTGTGCAACGGATTACAAGGGCATGGAGACGAGATTGATCAACTAAACTCTAAGTGCAAGCTTAAGCTTCCTGCAAAAACGCATGTGCGCGCAAATGAACGTTTAATACCAGTTGGTACAGAAAGCGTGGACGGAACGCGATTTGATTTACGCGATAATCCATTTTTAGTTAATCAGCCATTTGATGATGCTTGGACTGATTTAATTAGGGATGACGACGAGTGGACTACTGCGATTTTTACGCGCGCTGACGACTTACAAATAGCGGTAAAAGGCGACAAAAGCGTAACATCATTCCAAGTGTGCACTGCAACTGGTTTCCCTGCAGACAAGCATCCTTGCGGAGTTGCTGTAGAACCACAGACGGCGTATGCGAATGCATTTAACACAGGAACAGACTTGACTGTTATAGCACCACAGGAAACTGTTGTTAACCAATTTAGAATTTCACCTCTGATTGAGAATATGTAATAGCTGCAGATATGTGACATCTTACGAAAGACAAAAGCTTGAACGTCTTGGCAATGTGCGATAATCCCTAAGGTTGTTCATTTTAATCGTTAGGAGTTTATTATGGGTATGCGTGGACGTAAGCGCAAGGCACGCCGCAAAAAGGCAGCAAATCACGGCAAAAGACCAAATGCTTAAGTTAGTGATTTATTAACCTTTATTTTTGGTGATTTTAAACTATTTAAAAAAAAAAACGAGCATATTCACTTTTATTGTGGACATGCTCGTTTTTTATATTAACTACGACAAGTCTTTCTTGATATTTCAACGAAAACTCGATTTGTTGACACACCTTTTGCCGCTTATCTGAATTTTTTACACCACAACTCTTCACTCTGCCTATCTCTTACCCCGCATTTGTTTATCAAAACGCCAAATATGGGAACAAATGCGAGATAAAAAAAAAAACAAAATACTACAAAATAACCCACTCGCGCAAATCAACCACACTAATGCGAGCTTCTGCAAATTCTACAAACTTTTATCTATCAACTTGTCTAGTTCATTCAACCTATTCTTAGCGTGGCAAATCAACTTTTTCTCATCAATAGTTTTCTTGCCAAAGAGCACTTCCTTAAGAACACTAGCTGCTGTAATATTTGGACTATTTTTATACGAATCAGAATCATATATACATTTTTCGTCTCGCTTGTAAATCTGAATTCTGTCAAATATTTTCGATTGTTCTAATTTCAACAAGTTATCTACTATATTGTTCACAATATTGTCGTGATGATCCTTAGGAGTTGCCCTAGCACTTTTAGGATCTTCCAAATACATTTCCCTGTAGCGAATCAGCGTACTGATCCATGACAATTCAGGTTTTGTTGCAATGACAGCAAGAGAAATACGGTAACCACGATCTATCAACATTTTCGCAGTACTACTAGGAACTTCAACACTGCGCAAAGTACCTTCAATTATGAGATTATATTTTTTAGAACTTAACTCATCAATTAAGCTTCTCACCATTTTTGCTGAAAAAGCACTCGTATATTTAACACTTTCTTTACCGTATTTATCAAGCAACTCGCAATAATAAGGGTGTTGAGTCCTATAGCTATCAGCATCAAGGATTATTATGTTACCGTTAAATTCTTTTTGTTTTATTACATGAATGGTCGTTTTGCCAGCACCACTTTGACCACCGAGTAAAACCGCCTTAGGATGCAAATCTGCATGCTTATACATTTGTAAAGAACGTAAATTTCTTAACAAACAGTGAGTAAAATACTCTTCGCTAAAATCTTCTATAACCATAGCAAAATCACACTTACCCATATTTTTCTATAAGATTGTTAACTATTTTTATTGCAACTTACGTATTCAAGCAAGCGTTCTATGCCATCTAAATATCCGATATAACGATTTATATCTTCAAAATTTGTAGATGTATAAATCTTTGTATTAATTACATCTGATAAATCATCACTAATTGCAATCCATGCATTAGAAGAATCATCAAATTGTATATTCATACTATCCTCGTATTTATATAAACGAGCCAGTAAAAGTGCGCCACGCTCCTTTAAAACTTCAATCTTCATATTCAAATCGTATTTATCAGATGCAGATAATTCTTTTTCATGTACGATATCAAAAAGAGAAACCTTGAATTTATCACAAATCTTATCTATTAACCTAGTTGAAATAGCACTTGTACCATTTTCGTATCGCACAATGCTATTACGAGATACTCCTAATGCTTCAGCTAACTCTTGTTGAGTTATTTTTTTTGAGCGACGTAGTGCTCGAATATTCACAGAAACCATATATACGCCCTTTTATAAAAAATCTGCAATAACAATTAATTCAAAATTAAGATTTAAGATTTATTTGTGATATAAGCATATAACAAAAAACATTGAAGCACCAATTTTGGTGCAAAATCTTTACAAAATTTTTAAACTCTCACAACACATACAAAAATATTAAATTGCTCAATAATTGAAAATAAAAAGGGTCATAAGCCAAAATAAAAGATTTAAAGAAAACAAAAAGGCTCGGAGAGTTGACGCCCCTAGTAGCATCTATCTCCAAGCCCTTAATAATCACAGCACTATTACTGTCCCTAGCAAAAACAGCACTGCTAATTACCCTCAACAGTCAACTCACAAGATCAGCATCACCAGAATCCACTGCGAAAAAAGGAAATTAAGCAAAACAGTAAAAACCAGTAATGCAATCCTGCAAGAAAACTTGCGACAGAAATCAAAGAAAACTACCACAGTTGAGAGCAAAATTATAGAAGTGAGCGCACTGAAAAATACGCAGCACGCTCACCGATAACACTTACGTGCTTTTAGTTTAGTGACGCATCTTGCGAACAGCAGCACCCATACCAGCAAGCATAGAAGCAGCCAAAGCAGTCAAAGCAACACCAACACCAGCATTACCAAGCTTCTCGCCAGACTTACCATGACCCTTAGCACCCTTAGCAGCAAGCTCACCCTTAGCATCAGCCTTCTTAGCAGCAGCCTGCTGAGCAGCCTTACCAAGCTTGCCACTAGCAGCATCATTCATAGCCTTAGCAGCACCTGGAACATCCTCAAAATTAGGAGCCAAAGGATCAGAAGTCACAACAGGAGGAAGCTTAGAAGCCTCAACACCGAAAGTCACCGCATCGTTATAGCAAGCCTTGTACTCAGCCAAAGCAGCATTATACTTAGCAGTAGAAGCAACAGCCTTAGCCTTAGCCTCAGCATAATCCTTATTAGCCTTAGCAGTCTCAGCAACAGCAAAAACAACCTTAGCCTGAGCACGATCTACAGCATCAGTAAGACGCTGAGCCAAAGCAGAATCATTCTTAGCAGAAACATTATAAGCTTCCAAAGCATCCTGAGCAGCCTTCAAAGCCTTCTCAGCAGCTTCCTGAGCAGCTACCTTACCAGCCAAAGTAGCCTTAGCCTTCTCATACTCAGCATAATCCTTAGTATAAGCAGCAAAAGCATCATCAAGATGCAACTTAGCAGTCTTCACAGCCTCAACAGCCTTAGCCTTATCAGCAGCCTTCACATGAACGCCAGGAACAACAGGCTTTGTTTCAGGATTGGATGGCTGTGGAGCTGGAGCTGGGGTGCACTGAGCCTTAGCAAGAGCAGCCTTAGCATCCTGCAAATTAGCATTAGCTTCACGCAAGGATACCTCAGCTTCATAAATCTCATGCTTAGTGACTTCAGCGCTCTTAAGCACAGCATCAAATGCGGTGTCGGCAACAGAATCTGCAGTAGCAGTACCATCTTCAGCAATATTATTGAAGGTGGCAGCCTTTAACTTATCGTTCTTCTTAGCTTCATCAGCAGCCTTGTTTACAGCCTTAGCAGCCTTTTTAGCAGCGTCAGTTAAGGCACCCTTGTTTTCAGCATCGTCCTTAGCTGCATCAGCAGCCTTCTTGGCTTCCTTGTAGTTCTTAACAGCCTGCTTGAAAGCGTCTACAAGACCCTTAGCAGTGGTGTAAGCTTCAGTACCTTCAGCGTACTTATCTTTTTCATCAGCGAGAGTACGCTCAGCCTTGTCAGCCTTACGCTTGGCTTCAGTAACAGCCTGCTTAAGCCCAGCAAGCTTGTCAGCAGCAACTGGAGTGCACTTAGGAGTCTCAGCAGCGAATGCTGGGGTTGCCATTGCGAAGCCGGCAAGCAAAGTAGCGCCAGCAGCGAAAGCGGCGATAGCCTTCTTATTCATCATTTTAATTTCCTTTCTTCTTCTCCTCCACGTAAAACACGCGAAGAGAAATTTTAAACATCCAACAACATTTCCGAAACATTGTGGATAACCACCATCTAGAGCATCTAGCTAGCAGCTGTTATTAACATACCCCCCCCCCGTTTAAAAAAGTCAAGAGGCAACCACACAAAACAAACAGAAAAAAATAATGTTATACACAAACTAATCCACAATAAAAACTATTTTCACCATAATATTTGTGGATTAACACTAATAAAACCGTAAAAACACATTGTTTCAAGGTTTTTAAAGAATTTTCCCAGACTTTTCTCAGGAAACTACTCAAACAAGAACACTAACACTACTAAACCATTGAAAAATCAACATTCCACACAACCCACACACGCAACACGCCGACACCACGCAGCGCCACACAGCGCCACGCCAACACAAACCAACATCAAACGAAATGCCATGCTACAAGGCAATCACACCCAACTAGATTCCCGCGTTTGTTCCCTTTTTTAGCAAAATAGAAACAAACACGGACGCGATACCTGCCTTCGCGCTCAAAGCGTAGCGCGCGAATGCACTTCGATTCCCGCATTGCTTCTAAAAATTTGCTGCAAAAGTACAAATTCTCGAGCAAGTGTTGTATACTAAAATCACAAAAGATAACATATATGAGCAAAAATGAACACAGAACTGATGGAAAATGTGCATATCACAATCTGTATGTTTTTCAATCTTTCTATTTCAGCTTTTGCTTTATATGATGATTTTTTGCCTTAAAAAATATATAGCGACCTTATACAACCAAGTTCGTATAACAAATCTTATGCAATACTTTTGCGTAAAACATGCAAGAAAGGCTTCAAAATGACAGTCCTTGTAACAGGTGGATGCGGGTACATTGGCGCACACGTTGTTCACGCACTACATCAAGCCAAGCAAAACGTCGTCGTAGTGGATGACCTTAGCTATGGCAAACCAACTCGCATCGAAGGCGCGCGACTTTATGGAATGGATATATCTTCTCCAGACGCTGGTGCGCGACTTGCACAAATCATGAAGGATGAAAATGTTGACTCCGTTATTCACTTTGCAGCGCGCAAGCAGGTTGGGGAATCTGTAGAAAAGCCGCTTTGGTACTATCAGCAGAATATAAACGGCATGCTTAATGTTTTAGAAGCTATGCGACAAAGTGGAGCAAAAAAACTCGTGTTCTCGTCTAGTGCTGCAACATACGGCGAGCCTCCTGTAGAGGTTGTTCCAGAAGACGTTGTGCCAATGCTTCCAATTAACCCATATGGTCAAACAAAGCTCTTCGGCGAATGGATGGCACGGGCATGTGAAAAACCATACGGCATTCGCTTCTGCGCCCTACGCTACTTTAACGTTGCAGGCTGCGGACCTGTTGAGCTAGAAGATCCAGCTATACTGAACCTTATTCCTATGCTTCTTGAACGTTTACAGAAAGGCAAAGCGCCTGCAATTTTTGGCAGCAACTACCCTACTCCAGATGGCACTTGCATTCGCGACTACATTCATGTTTCCGATCTTGCAGATGCACACATTGCTGCACTATCATACTTGGATCGCGACGAGCGCAAGTACGATGCGTTTAACGTTGGTACTGGAAAGGGCACATCAGTGCGCCAGATTGTTGAAGAGATTCGCAAAGTTACGAAATTGCCATTTAAAGAGGCAATTCTAGATCGTAGAGCTGGCGACCCACCTCAGCTAATTGGCAGCCCGAAGCGAATCAACGAAGAAATGGGATGGCATGCAAAATACAACGTGCAAGACATAGTTGAATCTGCATGGAAAGCTTGGCAAGCAAATCCAGAACATCATATTGACGTTGATACTTGGAAGCAGCAAGACTAAAACAAGATACATAAAAATAAAGACGCATAAACAAAGACACATAAACAAAATAGCTCCTTCGTAAAACGCAACATATGAATCTAAATCACAACATATGTTTATAAACGAAGGAGCTATTTACATTATGATTTATAATTATTTAAATTTGCATTATTGCCAACCAGCCAACAATTAACACAAAACCACTAAGCACACAAACACACTAATGCATACATCAACACGCATCAACAAAGTTCGCTTCGCATAACAGCTACACTTTCTCCAAGCAATGACGCATCTTGTTCTAATGCTGGGAATCGCACTCTTACAGCCCCAAATAGCTTGCTATCAATCCTGCTGTTAATCGCAAACTGCATATTAGCAATAAAAGTATCGTTAATAATACTGCTATCACCATTTACTACCACATCTTCAATACCATTCATAGCTATAGGAATGGCTAATATCTTACCCAAAGAAGTTCCAGCCTGAGTAATAATCCTATCTTTTTCCGATGGAGCATCCGCAATACGCTGTTGCAAACGCGGAATCGATATAAGTGTTTCCAAACATCCTCGTTTACCATGTCACATTGCTAACGAATGGTTGCTTCTCTCTTGGCATCGTGAATACGTTAAGAAACTTTCCCAAGCATTGCGAGAAATTTCTTGCAGACACAACGAACAAGCCCAACAATATTGGTACGAATTCCTTGATTTTATTAGAAGGGAAGAAAACAATATTCAACCGAATCTTGATGTTTACAGAGTAATCGAAGTAGCTAAAAACTACGCTGGATTCAAGCTTTAATCAAAAATAATCCAAAAGATCAATAAATTACCATTAAGAAGTGCCTTTGATCGTTTCTACAGGTTGAAAAACAAGTAGAGACTTTCAAAGGCACATTTTGTTTATATATTATTTGTTTATACGTTATATGCTATTTGTGCACAATATTTATACACAATCCTTAAGGCGATACTACTTAAGGCATACACCATTTAAGGCAGATACTACAAAATTCGCTCACCACTTGATGACGGTACAGCCGAAAGAGCGCGCGGAGCAGCAAAACCACGTTTTGCAAACTCATCAGCAATAGCCTGAGCAATCGGCTTAGCCCTATTAGTATCAACTAAAGCAATAATAGAACCACCAAATCCGCCGCCAGTCATGCGAGCGCCATAAGCTCCCTCATTGCGAGCCACATCAACAGCAGTATCGAGTTCTGGAACAGTAACCTCATAATCATCTCTTAATGAATTATGTGACTGGTTCATCAACTCTCCCGCAAGAGTAATGTCTGTTTTATGGAAAGCCTCAACAAACTCTCGAACGCGATTTATTTCCGTAACAACATGACGCACTCTTCTCATCATTGTTTCGCCACCAAGCTTCTGCACTCGATTAAGAGTATCTTGTAAAGTCTGCTGCGAATCCCCACTATTAGAAATAGAATCAGCAACAGCACGCAAAGATGACACATTAAGCGCTTGAGCAGCCTCTTGACACATCATTCGACGAGCAGCATATTGACCATCATTAAGCTGATGAGGAGCGCAAGTATCTACAACCAGAAGTTCTAGATTATTCGCCGCCAAATCAAACGGCTGCTGGCTCACGCTTTGTAATGGCGTCAAATCTTTCTTGCAGTCCAACAGAAGCGCATTACCTTCAACACATCGCAAAGAAGCATTTTGATCCAAGCCTCCAGTTGAAGCTCCAGCCATTTCATTCTCTGCCATAATCGCCGCATGAATAAGCTGCACGCGCCCAACATCCGAATCAGATAATCCTAAGTCAAATGCATCACTTAAAGCGAGCGCAATAGAACATGTCATTGCTGCAGAAGAGCTTAAGCCTGATCCAAGCGGAACGCATGAAACAAACGCAGCATCAAAACCACGTACCTTTAAGTAGCCTGCTTTACGCAATGCCCACGCCACTCCAATAGCGTATGCCGCCCAACCTTTTACATCTCCAGCATGTAGATGATCAAGATCCGCTTGTTCGATTGACATAGGGTTAACGCTTGAAACTACTCTAACTTTTGTGTCTCTTCTAGGATGCAACGCAACAAAAGTGCGATGCGGAAGAGCGATAGGCAAGCATAATCCTTCGTTATAATCCGTGTGTTCACCGATAATGTTTACTCGTCCAGGGCTTGCCCATACTCCACCATTATCTTGCAAACGCATGCTGCAATATTCGCCAAAAGTCTCGCTGAATAGTGATGTTGCTTGTCTGGCACCATCATTATTCTTCACTGATTCGATAAATGATACTGGCATAATAGCACTCCTTTGTACTCACAAATCATAATAACATTTAATATTACTAATATAGTTAAGAACATTAGCCTAACTAGTCTAACTAGTCTAACTAGTCTAAATCAACCGCACCGAGTTCATGGAATCGTTGTGCAATAAGTTCTGGCGTAGTATCTGAAACCCAAGCAGCCATACCAGACTCAGATCCAGCCAAATACTTGATTTTGTTAACATCTCTGCGGAATGAGAAGAATTGCAAATTAAGACGATAATTTTCACGACGAGGGTCATGCAATGGGGCTTGATGCCATGCTGCAATATATGGAAGATCCATTCCCAATCCATCTCCCTTATCGAAGAACGCGTTTCCGCGACGCAATAATGTTGAATACATTTGTGCCAAATCCCAACGCTCCTGATCATCAAGCTGATCCAAAGAAAGAACATCTCTAACTGGAGCCACATGCACCTCTAGTGGCCAGCGCGCTGCTGCTGGAACATATGCCACCCAACTGTGATTTCTCATTACAATGCGCGAAGCATTATCAATCTCTGAAAGCATTAAATCTTTCAACAAATTACTGCCAGTGCGTTCAAAATAAGCTTGAGTATGTCGCAATTCTTGCTCAAGTCTAGGCGCAATAAACGGATAAGAATAAACCTGACCATGAGGATGAGCTAAAGTAACGCCAATTTCTGCACCATGATTTTCGAATGGGAATATTTGTTCAATGCCATCAATCTGGCTAATTTCAGCCGTTCTAAAAGCCCACGCCTCTACTACAGTTCGCAAACGAGATACTGGCAATTGAGCCGGTAACATATTTTCGTCTGGTCCGAAGCAAATCACTTCACAACGCCCAGCTGCAGGAGCTTGTTTCCATAGTGGATTGCCATTAAGATAATGAGGTTCACGGCTTACACCAGGAACTTGAACCATGGATGGAAAACGATTTTCAAAAACCACAACATCGTAATCAGTGTCTGGAACTTCCCCATCTTGATATGCAGAACCAGGTTTGCGAGCGGCAAGCGGATTGCCCTTAGTAAGCGCTCCAGGGCCAGCAGTGATTGGTCGATTCATGCGCGCTGTAGACATAGGAATCCAGTCTCCAGTAAGAGGATCTTGACGCATTTGCGGAGCTGCATACTGCACTTCATTACCATCCGCATCAATATGCGAGGCAAACCTATACGCTAATTTTCGAGGATCTTTCAACTCGCGCGTTTTAAGACCGCTAACATAATCTGGGCTATCATCAAGATAGAAAAAGTCACGACCGTCAGACAATTTCGTTGCAGTAATGCGAATATGCTTACGAGCATACTCTCCTTGCTTATATGACTTATAAGAATTATAAGAATATTCGCCATTATTATTACCAGCAGCATTCTGATGATTTTGAGCGTTGTTAAGTCCGTCGCCAAGTGCGTCATTAAATCCGTCATTGATGTCCATGTTCATATACACCTTTGTTCTTTTGATTTTAAATCTTTTGCTATTTTGTTATTTTGTATTTATTATTTTGTTTCTTTGCTTTTGCAAAGGTAAATCCACAACGACTCCTAAACAAAAAGCACATATCAACTCTCAGAAAATGTTACTTTTTGTAACATAACGAGCGTTCTTGATGCTATTCTATCATATAATTGTGTACTTTGAGGGCATTTTATTACATATTTTGCAAAAATTCGCACTAAATAACTCATAGACGCAACATTACAAAAAATAACAATCCACCATTTACTAACACAAACTCAGGGTCTGCAGCGCATTCTACGATTAAGACTATGCCAAACAACATTAACGAGCTTATGGAAGCGCTAAACGAGACACAGCAGCAAAGCGAAAAAACGCCACTCAGCCAATCCTTCTTGCTCGGTTTCGACACAGAAACAACGGGCGCAATTCTCGGCGAAGACTCCATTTGTTCAGCAACTCTTGTGCTCAGAAACCCACAAAATAAGACTCACAATGACGTGATAGCAACCTGGTTAATAAACCCGCACAAGCCAATTAATCCAAAAGCAAGCCAAGTCAACGGATTTACGGACGAGTTCCTACAAGAAAACGGTGGGGAACCAACGGCGGAAATCGAAGCATTGGCTGCGGCGGTAAGCCTCGCGCAGAGCAAAAATATTCCACTGCTTGCATACAACGCTCCTTTCGACGTTGAAATGCTAAGGCATGATTTAAAAAAATGGGATTTAACAAGCCTGAACAATCGCCCGAATAGCACAATCAACGATGGAGAAATTCTTGTAGTAGACCCATTAGTTATAGACCGCGCTGTTTCTAAGCGCACAGGCAAGCGAACACTTACGCATACAACACAATTCTACGGCGTAGAGCCAATCGGAGACTTTCACGACGCAACAGCAGACACTGTAGCAGCAGTAGACTTGATTAAGCCTATAAGCGAATTACATGAAGATGTTGCAAATCTTGAATTATGCGATTTAATGACATGGCAACGCAAAGCGTATACAAAGTGGAAAAACAGCTTCGACGAGTGGCTAAAATCCAAAGGAAAACCAGCTAGCAGCGGAAACTGGCTATAATTCAAAATCAAGAGGAACAAAATGAGCGAAAAAACAAATCTTCATCTAAACATGCTAGACGCAAGCACAATTTTAAAAAATTACAGACTTCTACGAGAAATTATCCAAAAACTCCCACAGACCAATACTGAACACTCAGACGAACAAAACAACTGCATAGAAAACAACATAGAAAACAACGATTTCGTGCATATTCGCAACGAAATCTGGTCTATGAACGCGGACGATTTTAAAAACTACAAAAAAACATACAACCACATAACATACGATTCACGAGATATTAAGAAAAACACTCTTCTGTTCATTAAAGGCAATTTTAAGCCAGAATATCTTAAAGACGCTGATAAAAATGGCTTAACTACATACGTTGCCGAGCAAAGTTACGCGGATTACACCAATGCAGTAGGACTTATAGTAACAGACGTTCGTAAAGCAATGAGCTTGCTTTCATCAGAATTCTTTGGAAACCCGCAAGAAAGACTTAGAGTTATTGGAATTACGGGAACAAAGGGAAAAACAACAACAGCTTACTTCACTCATGCAATTTTAAACGAACATTCTGAAGGCAAAGCAGCCCTATTCTCCTCCGTTGACAATTGCTTAGATGGAAAAACATATGTTGAATCTAATTTGACTACACCAGAAAGCCTAGACGCATTCCGCATGATGAGCCAAGCCGTAAAAAACGGTATGAAATACCTAGTCATGGAAGTTTCATCACAAGCATACAAAGTAGAGCGAGTATACGGACTACACTTTAATGTGGCAGCATTCCTAAACATAAGCCCAGACCACATAAGCCCAATAGAACACCCAACTTTTGAAGACTACCTGTATTGCAAACGCCAAATCGTAAAAAACACTGACGCGCTTATACTCAATGCAGACTGCGCTCACGCAGACTTAATACTCCAAGACGCACAAAACGAATACGTGGACGTCACAACATTTTCAAGAGTACGAAAAGAAGAAATGGGCGAAAACATCTGCAACTGCCCAGCATGCAGCGATCATTCAGACATTCACCCTTACGAAAAAAGCGAAAAATATCCAGAACTTATTTGGACAAAATATGTAGCAATGCCAGTTTCATCAGACGCGCAAGAACATTATGTTGCTATTTTAGACAACGAAAGCAAGAAAAACAAAAAACAATTCGTACCTAATTACACAACTATAGACAAATTCAATCTAAAAATCGCAGGCGACTTTAACTACGAAAACGCCACTGCAGCAATCGCAATCGCAAACGCATTAGGCATAAATGAAAACACAGATCAAAAAGCCCTACATGCTATAGAAAACGTTCAAATATCGGGGCGAATGGAAGTCTTTAAAGACACAAAATCCAATACAGTTGCCATAGTGGATTACGCACACAACTACATTTCCACAAAATCTGTTGTCGACTTCGTATACGACAAATACGGTAACAATGATCTTAGAATCACGCTTGTAACAGGATCCACGGGAGACAAAGCCGTTGACAGGAGAAAAGAAATAGTTCAAGCTGCACAAGATCGAATCAACCAATTTGTGTTCACTCAAGAAGACACAAATGTCGAAGACGAAATGGACATTTGCAAATACATGCAATCTTGCGTAACCAATCCAAACGTTGAATCGCGAATTATTATAAACAGAGCTGAAGCTATTGAGTACAGTGTTGAAGAAGCAAGAAAAGATGCTAGAGAGAACAACAGACTCAACATAATACTTGCTATCGGAAAGGGCGACGAACGCTGGATAAAGGTGCACAACAAGCATGTTCCTTACGAAGGAGATTCGTTTATTATTAAACGCTTATTTAGCTAAGCACCTCTTTAGCTAAAGTCAATTCGCAATGTTTTGATGAATATTAGCGCGCTGATCCTTAGGCTTCTTCAAGTCTGGATTAACGCGCTCAATAAGCATAGTTCGAGCGTCGCCAGCTGTAACAAAGCTTCCGCAAATCAACACTCCATGTCCGTATCCAACTCCAAGCTCATCGTCTTCGTCAACAAGATTCACAGCTTCTTGAATAGCGTCTGGAAGATCGTCAACGCGAATCACTCGATCTCTGCCAAATACGTTAACCGCAATCTTCTCCAAATCTTCTGGATCCATAACGCGATCACGCCAAGAGTTACGAGTAACAATAATCTTCGTTAAAATCGGCTCAAGAACACCCAAGTATTCTTCAACTTGCTTATCTGCCATCATTGCCACAACGCCAATAAGCTGCTCAAAATTATAATTCTCCTCGATTGTTTTACGAAGCGACTCAGCAGCATTAACATTGTGGCCGCCATCAATAATAATTGTCGGAGAAGTGCGCACTTGCTCAATGCGCCCAGGAACCTTAACTTGGCTCAAAGCCTCGGCAACCAAATCGCCATCCAAAGCGCCATTTACAGGCAGAACAACCTCCGCAGCAGCAAGCGCCGCCAAAGCATTATGCGCTTGATGCACACCAAACTTGTCAATCGGCACATCTTCATAAGTGCCATTAGGCGTGCGCAAAGTGGCAACTTGACCGCCAACAGCTGGAGTGCGCGAAATAACCTCTAGCTCGCCACTGCCGTCACTAAAGTCGCGTAAAAGTTTGGCATTATTGCGATTTGCCACCTCTTGAATAATCGGCAAAACTTGCGATTCGTGTGGCTGCGGCCCCAAAATCACAGTGCAATTTGGCTTAATAATGCCCGCTTTTGTGCGCGCAATCTCTTCAACCGTGTTTCCAAGCCATTGCATGTGATCCATGTCTACAGGACCAATAATCGCAGCATCAGCATTCATAACATTAGTGGCGTCCCATTCGCCACCCATGCCAACTTCCATCACGGCAACATCCACAGGAGCATCGGCAAAAGCCCAAATCGCCATAGCTGTAAGAACTTCAAAAAAGCTCATGCGCGGCTTACCATCAGCGTCCATGCGAGCGTCAACCATGTCTATAATGTCTTTCATTTGATCATACACGTCAACGAAATGGTCGTCGCTAATTTCCTCGCCATCAATCATGATTCGCTCATTTACGCGTTGCAAATGCGGCGAAGTGTAAAGACCCGTGCGCAAACCGTACGCGCGGCAAATCGCCTCCGCCATGCGAGCCGTGGATCCCTTGCCATTGGTGCCAGTAATGTGAATTACGTGCATCGATTGCTCTGGATGTCCCAAAATATCAAGTATTAGGCGCATTCTGTCTAAATCAAGATTCGTCTTATTATGTTCTGGAGCGCGTCGCATGATATCACGCTCAACATCAATAATGCGCTCGCCGTTACTATTTGGATGTTCCATAGACATTTTGTTTGCACTCCCCCTGATTTAACTCTCGCCATACGCTGTGTTCGTTATATGCGACATTCTCATGCTCATTTTTCCAACTATCTAGATTAGTAACTGTAGTGTTTTTGTACCTGCGTATCGGCGTGTCGAAGTAGAAATGCACTACAGATTCGTTAGATTTGTCTCACTCACGAGACATTTGCAACGCGAGCGATATTCCTTGCTTGGCGTTGCGTAAGCGACTTTATAACGCGTTATAAATTTCTGCAATAGTAAAAAATGTTACAAATCATACAAAAAATTATTCAAAAAGGCGTGTTAGTGGAAACTAAATGGTAGAGTACTCGATGTCGTTTCCGCCCAGGCTGCGTAGGTCAAGAGACGATTTTAAAGAAATTACAATACGCAGCATCTAGTAGTTAAGGAACTCTTATGAGTGATATTTTCAATAATGAATCAAATAATGAATCAAATTACACGCAATCCAGCACGCCTATAACAGACAAGGCTCAGAATCAAGAAGAAGTTACGCCTACAATAATTAGCAGTCTTCGCTGGCGAGTGGCAGATATATCACTTGGAGCTGCTTTAGCTGCTTTGTTTGGTGTAATCTACTGGGGCTTTACTATTGTGTTCTTCTCCCAGATTTCACCTATTTTGCGAACGGTTTTGCCTGGTTTTGGAAGCATTTTGCATGGCGTTTGGTACATGTCTGGTCCTCTTGCTCTTCTTTTAATTCGTAAGCCTGGTGCTGCGATTTATGTTAATGTTCTTGGTGCTGTATTCGAAAATATTCTTGGTCAACAATTCTCCGCATTCATGGTTCTTGCTTCTGCCGCTTTACAAGCTGTGTTTAGCGAAATTCCTTTTGCGATTGCCAAATATAAGAAGTATAACCTTACCTTAAGCGTTATTGCTGGTGGTCTTACAGCTATTGAATATGGTATTTATTTGATGTTCGTAATCTACCAAGGTAAGTCTGTAAATTATCTAACAATTCACATGATTTGTGAGTTTATAAGCGGTATTGTGATTGCTGGAATTATTCCTTGGATTTTGTTCGTTGCAGTTCGTAAGACTGGAGCTTTGAGTAATTTCGCTTCTGGAAGAGGACAAGCTACAGTAGCATAATTATTCGAGCTAAAACAGCTGGCGACTAGACTAGCAGAGCACATAAGTGTGCATTGCAATGCGAATTGTATATGAATAGTGTTGCATAGCGTGTTAAACGTTTATGGGTGTGTGCTAATCTAGTCGTTGCTGACTTTGTTAGCGTGGGGCTTTAGCTCAGTCGGTTAGAGCAGCGGACTCATAATCCGCCGGTCCAGGGTTCAAGCCCCTGAGGCCCCACTAGATAATCGCCTTAATGGCGTATAAAAAAGCTTCAACTCGTTTGATTCTAGGAATTACCTAATTCATCTTACAAGTTGAAGCTTTTTGTTTATATTCTTACAGACTACAGTCCTGCTTTAGAAAGATAGTCTGGGATTTCGCTCGGGTACTCTGGCCAGGCTCCTGCTTGAGTGCAAACGTACGCAGCAGTGTTGATTGCAGCACGATGCGCGTCTTTAAGCGAATCGCCAGCCAAAATCCTTGCAGTAAAAGTACCAGAGAACGAATCGCCAGCACCAACTGTGTCATTAACTTCCACATGAGGGGTCGGATATGTGGAGCTTTCTCCCGTCTTAGTAAAGATTGTGCTAAAAGTAGATCCGCCAGTCAAAATCACATAATCCAAGCCGTAGCGCGCCTGGAACCATTTGCAAGCCTCATTGTCTGAAGTTTCGCGAATATTGAACATGTCTCTAAGAAGAAGCAGCTCAGAATCGTTAAGCTTAAAAACAGTAGCCTCTTTGAGCAGAGCATCAATTAAATCTTTTGAATAATGATCGCTACGAATGTTAATGTCAAAGAACTTCATGGCGTTTGGCTTAGTGTGCTTTAAAAGCTCCAAAACAGTGTCGTGCGTTTCTTGCGATCTTAAGCTAAGAGTACCAAAGCAAATCGCATCTGCCTTGTTAACAAGATCTACAAGTTCGCGCGTATAAACAATATGGTCCCACGCAATGTTTCGCACAATCGTGTATTCTGGAATGCCATTTTTAAGTTCCACATCTACTGTGCTAGTTGGCCAAGCATTGCGCTGAATAACATGCTTAATCCCTGCTTTTTTAACTTCTTCAACAAGTTCATCACCGAGAGAATCTTCTCCAACCGCACTAATAACATAGCTTTCTGCTCCATTGCATTGCGCGTGATACGCAAAGTTGGCTGGAGCACCTCCAACTCGTTTTCCTTGTGGGAGCAAATCCCACAGTAGTTCTCCAAGCGAAAGAACGATTGGCTTAGTCATTATATTCCTTTCAAGAGCATCAATGATTTTGGCTACAACTTGTTGATTCAACATTTTTACCCGCAGCACGCCGATAATAAAATAATGCTGTTATAACAAAGCGATATAACAACATTATTGCGTTAAGATTAGATAAATTGGGTCTTTAGGATTTTGAACTTTACAACTCAACAGTTAGTTGCCACTTTTCCGCCGAAATATAAGAAAAGTGGCACTAATCTCATCGAAAAAAGTTGCTCTGCCGCACGTTACTTTGACGCGCACTGAGCCATCCAAGCCTCTACATCATCAATCTGCTTAGGAATATCGTTAGAAAGCCATTCAGGGCCATTCTCCGTCATCAAAACATCATCTTCAATGCGGATTCCAATTCCGCGCATTTCTGGCGGAAGCATAAGATCATTGGCAGCAAAGTACAAGCCAGGCTCGATTGTGAAAATCATTCCTGGAGTAATCTTCGCACCCTGATACGCCTCGTAGCGAGCTTGAGCGCAATCGTGAACATCCAAACCCAAGTGGTGAGCAACACCACACGCATGCCAACGACGATGCTGCTGACCTTGCGGCGAAAGCGATTCTTCAACGCTAACCTTTAGAATACCCCACTCGTGCAAATGCTCCGCAAGCACGCGCATGCAAGCGTGGTGAATATCGCTGTAAGTTGCGCCTGGCTTAGCCGCTTCAAAACCAGCTTGCTGAGCGTCTAGAACGCATTGGTAAAGCTTCTTTTGCAAATCTGTAAACTTGCCGTTTGTTGGGAAAGTTCGCGTAATGTCTGCCGTGTAAAGGCTGTTGACTTCTACGCCTGCATCAATCAAAAGAAGATCCCCGCTAGAAACCACGCCCGTGTTGCGCATCCAATGCAAAATTGGAGCGTGCTTTCCAGAAGCAACAATCGTATCGTAGCCAACCTCGTTTCCAACTTCTCGAGCAACGGAGTTAAAAGCGCCTTCAATCATGCGCTCAGAATGCTCTTTGCCTAAAGCTTGAGGTAAACGCGTAAGCATGCGATCAAAGCCTAACTTTGTAGCAGCAACAGCTTTGCGCATTTCACCAATCTCGTAAGCATCTTTAAGCATACGAGCTTCGGCTGCTACTTCGTGCAATTTATCGTCTGCAGCAATATTTGCATCTTCGTCGCTAAATCCGCTCGCTTCTCTTAACTCATCTACACGTGCTGTTAAATCGGAGTCCGCTTCTCGCACAATTCGCACACGCACGCTTTCGGCAGAGCTATTATCGTCGCTAACGTTTTTTGCGATTGCTTCATCAAGCTCCGCAATATCACGCGTTTCAATGCCTGTCATAGCCTTAAGCTCTTTAAGTCCTGCGCGAGGACCAACCCAGTATTCGCCATAGTGTGGGTCTTTGTAGAATGCGGCAGTACTATTGTCTGCGCGTGGGGCAACAAATAGCTGAGGAACGTGTGTTTTGCCAGCTGCTTCCTCGTCGCTGCATGCTTGCACTGGTTCAAGCACAAGCACGGCACCAGCTTCATAATCTTGACCCAAGCCAGTGTAGTATGCGAACGTTGTATCTGGTCTAAAAGCGTAGTCGCAATCGTTATTGCGTACTTTTGGCTGACCTGCTGGGATAACAAGGCGCTCGCCTGGGAATCTCTTGCCAAGCGCTTCTAGACGCGCTGGCGTGTACTTTGAGGACTCAAGCGGTTCGATTTGTGGCTCCTGGTTATCCCAGCCACTGGTCATAAACTCTTTAAAGGAGTCGCTGTTTGGGCGCAAAGATCGATTGTTTACGCGGTCTTGCGCTTTCTGCGTACCATCCGCATTAAGCTGCTCGCCATGTATTGTTGGTGTTGATTGACGCATATCTTCTGCCATCTTGCGACTCCTTGATTTTAATATTTAATCAACTTAATCTTTAATCAACTTAGATTCAATCTACATCTTCTTATTTTCTTATTAGGAATGTACATTGAACATCGCCATTAACTTGCAAAAGACTAAAGCGAATCGTTGTAATGCTGCACCTTAAGCGTGCGACGAGAAGAATCGAGCTTGCCGAGAACCATGCGACGCAAAGCCTGATCCGCATCCTTATGCTCATCAAGCCATAGCTGTCCGCGCTCAACTAACTCGTCTACATCCGCATAATTTGGATACAAGCCTTCAATCAAAGTTTCAGCCATGTGGAATGTGCGATTCTTCCAAATCCACTCAACTTCAGCAAAATAGCGCTCAACATAAGGCTTAACTAAATCTCCTTTAGCAGTGCTTGCAAAGCCAGCAACCACAGCACCCATTTGCATATTAGTCAAATCGAGATTGCGCAAAGCCTGTTCAAAAGCCCAATCCTTAGCTTCTGCAGTTGAACGAGCCGCATGAGCTTGATATGCGTATTCGCGATTCTCAGTCGTGTCGCGCTTTTTAAGTTCCGCGTCAATTCCAGCTTCGTCCAAAGCGTTCACACCTGCGAGCGCAATAAGAATGCTCCAGCGCAAGTCGTTGTCGATTTCCAAGCCTTCCAAACTCACGGAACCGTCAAGTAATCCGTTAGCTACGCGCACAAACTCAGCATCTCCAACTTCGCCGTAGCCAAGATAAGCCTTGAGCAACTGGAATTGCTCGTCGGAACCTGCAGAAGCTGCCAAAGCCAACTGCCAGAGTTCGTGAGCTACATGCTTTGCGACTTCTGCTTGGCGCTCTGGAACAACGTAGTGGCTTGCAGTTACCTTTACTTGACCAAGAGCATAGCGGAAAGTAGTTGATTCGCGCTCGGTGGCAAAGGCTTTAAGGCTGAGTTCCACGAAGCGTTCTGCTGGGAATTCTGCGTCTCGAGTCATATCCCACAATGCGAGCCAAATAAGCGAGCGAGTCAAAGAATCCTTAAAGCGGTAAAGATTTTCTGCGGCAAATTCAAGCGACTTTTCGTCGAAACGTAACTTTGTGTAAGTCAAGTCGTCATCGTTTACAAGAATAAGCGCTGGCATTTTTTCGCCGCGAGCTTCAACAACTTCCGTCACTTCGCCGTCAACATCTAGTTCGATTCGCTTTGTGCGCTTAATTTCGCCAGTTGCTTCATCTACATTGTAGAATCCAACAGCCAAGCGGTGTGCGCGCAAAACTGGATGCTCTTCTGGCGCGCTCTGGCGCAAACGCAAGGAAGCAATAGTGCCGTCACCTGCTTCTTCGACTTCGGTGGAAATCGTGTTAATTCCAGCTTTTTCAAGCCACTGAGCACTCCAAGCCTTAAGATCGCGTCCGCTTGTAAGCTCCAACTCGTGCAATAAATCAGCCAAAGTTGCGTTGCTGTATGCATGCTTGCTCAAGTAATTGTGGATTCCTTCAAAGAACTTTTCGCGACCAACGTACGCTACGAGTTGCTTTAATACGGAAGCGCCCTTTGCGTAAGTGATGCCGTCGAAGTTAACGGAAGTGTCGTTCAAATCGTTGATTGGAGCAACGATTGGGTGGGTTGTTGGAAGCTGATCTTGATTAAGCGCCCAGCTTTTTTCGCCGGAGTTGAAAGTGCTCCAAGCGTCATGCCATTCGGTTGCTTCAGCAGTTGCAAGAGTAGACGTAAACTCAGCAAAAGACTCGTTAAGCCACAAGTCATTCCACCACTTCATTGTTACGTAATCGCCAAACCACATGTGTGCAAGCTCGTGCAAAACTGTTACAACGCGGCGCTCAGCATAAGCGTCCGTAACCTTGGATTCAAACACGTATTGGTCGCGAATTGTAACCATGCCAATGTTTTCCATAGCTCCAGCGTTATATTCTGGCACGTAAATCTGATCGTACTTTGCGTACGGGTATGGCACTCCCCAAGTCTTAGCGTAGAAAGCAAAACCTTTCTTCGTAATATCGAACAAGTAGTCAACGTCTTTTGCAAAAGCGTCTTTAAGCGCCTGACGGCAATACATTGCCATTGGCACTACGCGACCGTCTTCGTTGTTGTAAGACGTGTGCCATTCTGCGTAAGGTCCTGCGCAAATCGCAGTTAAGTAGGAGCTCATTTTTGGAGTTGACTCAAACACCCAGCGCTTCATTCCTTCTACAGCGCCATTTTCCAAAGTGCCGTCTTCCGTCTCGCGGCCTTCAATCGCAGTTTCGCTCTTAACTGGCATGTTGGAAGTCACAATCCAGCTTTCTGGAGCATCCACGCTAAAATCAAAAACAGCCTTCAAATCTGGCTGATCAAACACTGCGTAAACGCGGCGAGCGTCCGGAACCTCGAACTGAGTGTACAAATACACGTTGCCGTCGGAAGGATCCACGCTTCTGTGCAATCCCTCGCCCGTGTTGGAATATTGGCAGTTTGCTACAACTTCTACGGTATTATGCTCAAGCAGATTTGCTAGCTCAATTCGGCTGTTTGCAAAAACCTCAGAAACATCAAGAGATGCTCCATTGAGCACAACTGATTCAACGCTGTTTGCAATCAAATCGAGGAAGCTTGCACTACCAGCTTTAGCGTCGAACTCAATCTTTGTGCGCGAAGTAAAATCGCGTCCGCCTTTTCCTAAATCAAGTGCAACATCGTAGTGAATTGGCATTTGAATTGCGCTAAAACGTTCCGCAGCTTCTACGCGAGTCAGATTTGCTCCTGGCATATTTACCTTCCTTTTTCTTATTTTCCTTTATATTTTCTTTATTCTTGAGTATTTTCTGAAATATTTGCTACTACTGGCACAATCATTGGCTTCCTACGCAAAGCACGCGCAATCCAACTTCCAAGCGTTCTTCGCATAATCTGCTGAAGCTTATACGTGTCTTTCTCGCCGTGCACCATGGCATCTTGAAGCTGGAAAACAATTTGAGATCGAACTTTTTCAAAATCAGACTCGTCTTCTGCAACAGCATTCAAGTAAATCTTTGGACCTGCTACAACATCTGCGCTATCTGTATTTACCACTACAAAGCTAGACACAAATCCTTCTGTGCCAAGAATTCTGCGCTTTTCCAGCTCTTCGTCTGTAAGCTCGCCAACGGAATCGCCATCAACATACACGTATCCGCATGGCACAGATCCAACAACGGCGGCGTTGCCGTGGTACAAGTCCACAACATCTCCATCTTCTGCCAAAACAACATTTTTAGGATCCACGCCTGTTTTAACAGCAATCGAACCGTTTGCCACAAGATGCCTGTGTTCGCCGTGAATTGGCATAGCGCATTTTGGCTTAACAATGTTGTACAAGTAGAGCAACTCACCCTCATTGCAATGACCAGAAACATGAATCGCAGCATTATCTTTGTTGATTACGCGAGCGCCCATTTGCACAAGCTTGTTGATTACTTTGTAAACTTCATGCTCGTTTCCTGGGATTAGTGAGCTTGCAAGAATTACGGTATCAAGCTCATTAACTGTAATATCTTTGTGTATTCCGTCTGCGATTCGACCAAGAGCTGCCATTGGTTCGCCTTGAGATCCTGTGCACATATACACAAGCTTGTCGTCTTGAATATCTTTTGCTTGCTTTAAATCTACAACAGTATTTTCTGGAATATGCAAGTAGCCGAGATCTGCCGCAATAGACATATTTCTAACCATTGAGCGCCCAACGAACACAACTTTTCGACCATACTTGTGTGCAGCGTCTACGACTTGCTGAACGCGGTGAACATGGCTAGAGAAGCTTGCGACGATTATTTTGCGAGTGGCTTCCGCAAATGCACGATCCAAAGCTGGTCCAATAGTGGTTTCTGGCTTAACGAATCCTGGAACCTCGGCATTTGTGGAATCCGCCATTAATAAGTCAATTCCCTGTTCGCCAAGCTTTCCGAATTCAACTAAATCAGTAAGCCTATGGTCTAGTGGAAGCTGATCTAGCTTTATATCTCCCGTATCAATAAGCGTTCCTGCTGGCGTTTTTACACACACTGCAAGAGCGTCTGGAATGGAGTGTGTTACGCTAATAAACTCCAAATTAAAAGGACCTATTTTTAGCTTGTCTCTGCCTTCTACATGAATCATTTTTGGGTTGATTCTGTGTTCTGCACATTTTGCTTCAACAAAAGCGAGTGTTAATTTAGATCCGATTAGAGGAATGTCTGGACGCATTTTTAGCAAATATGGCACGCCACCAATATGGTCTTCATGTCCGTGCGTAAGTACCAGAGCATCTACTTTATCTAACCTGTTTTGAATGTAGTGAAAATCTGGCAAAATCAGGTCTACGCCCGGCTGCTCTTCTTCTGGGAAAAGCACTCCGCAGTCTATAAGCAGAATATGACCGTTGTATTCTATAACGTTCATATTTCTTCCGATTTCGCCCAATCCGCCAAGTGGAACAATTCTCATTGACCCCTTGCGATATTTTGGCGGAGCGATTAACGCACCATCGCGCTGATCGTTTACCACTGGTGGAAGCGCGTTTTTAACTATTTTAGAACTTTTAGAACTTTGCGTATTTTTGATTTTTTTGCTTGCTTTCAAAGATTCGATATTGTTATCGTTAATCTTGTTATCGCTTGTTTTATTGCTTTTTTTACTTGTATTAGTTGTTTTTTCTTTTTTCACAGTTTTATTTGACTTTTTATTCGTTATTTTTGAAGGTTGGGAGGTTTTTACAGAGTCTACAATTTCTGCAAGAATCTCATCCGTCAATTGCATCGTTGTCTTACTCATCTAATCCATTGTAGCGTTACGCCTCAACGGATTAACACTTAAAAATATGAAGCAAATCGCTTTGAATTTGTCGTAAATAACCTATAAAGCTAAAGCTAAAGTCAAAATGTTAAAGCGTGTGTTGAAACGTGTGTTAAAGCGTAAACTCTAATGCTTACCGTATTTTTTCCAAATCTTGATTCCGATGCCGATTAGTACTACAACGATTGCGAAAATCATTGAACCTAAAATTGCGGAGCCTGATTGAATGTCAGCAAAGCCTGCTGCTGCGAATAAATCTGAACCAAACATTACACACCTTCTAAAATTCTTGTTTATTGTTTATTGTTTTGTTATAAAAACCTATTATTCCTAATTCTACAATACTTTTTTGCAAAAGATAATACTCCGAATTGCCTTCGTGCTACGCTTTGAACACTCAGACAGGTTGTCGCGCTTAGACCGTAGCGCGCAAGGGTAATTCTCTGTTTGCTGTTGCGAGATATGCGGATTCGTTACATTTGTATTATCGGTGAGGCATTTGTAACGCTTTTCGGGTCAGATTTGTTATATATGTCTCGCGCATGAGATATTTGTAACACTTTTGGCTAAGATTTGTTACATTCGTCTCGGTGATGAGACATTTGTAACGTTTTTTGGCTGTGGCATATACCCCTTTTAGTATGAAAAGCGTCAGTGTTGTTTGCGTGTTACAATAATCCACCCAATTGACGCGATTGGAATTGCAACAAGCGTAGAAATCCACGGAACCATCATTCCGCCGTGCGAACTCCACGCGTCAATCGCAAAGCCCGCGACCATTGATCCAAGAGAAGCGCCAGTTGCAGATGCCGTTGGCAGCCACGATAATCCTTCGGTAAGCGAGTGCTCAGGAATCGTGTCTTTAACAATAAGATTTCCAGTTGCAAAAATCGGAGAAACACATAGTCCGCTTAAAAGCTCAAAAATGCTTAGAAGCACGAGTCTATCTAAGTTAATGTTCATAAGAATAAAGCCAATAGTAAGAAGGCTTAAAAACACGATTAGATGAGACCAATTAGATCCGCGGAATTTGTGCGAACCAAAAATAACAGCTCCAACTAAAGATCCGCATGCAAACAGCGCAAGTTGCAAGCCGATTAATTTGTCTAATCCTTGCGCGCGCATTGCTGCAGTAACAGATACGTCAAAAGCGCTAAAACTCATATTAAAAACAAGGAACATAACAACAAGTGGTATGATTCCGCGGTAAAGAAGAACGTTTTTAGGCTTCTTCTTACGATTTTTGTTTTTGAGTTGTTTAAGTGAAAGCCTGTCTATAAGCTTTGTAGTGTTGTTGCTTTTATGTGTGTTTTGTACGTTTTCGCTTTGCTCGCTTATTGCATTTTGCACGTCTTCGTCGTATTTAGGCGCGCTTTCTACTTGCACGATTTTAATAACCGCTGGCTGTGTGTTTTTAAGTGATAAGAACCACGCTCCACCTAGTCCACTTGCTAAAACCGGCACAAAAAGTTGAGATACAGGGTGAACGCTAGTGGCAAGCCATGCTGCAAGAATTGGTCCGAAAATAAACACAATCTCGTCAATTCCAGATTCAAGCGCATATGCAACGTTTAGTAACGTATCGTCGCTTTGACTTTTAAGTGTGTATGCCCAGCGCGTTCTAACAAGCGCGCCGAACGCAAATTGCGTAACTCCCATTAAGATTGCAAGCACAAAAATTATTGGCAAGGGTACACGTATTAGCGCTGCAACAGCAAAAGATAGCATAGCTACAACTTGCGCGCTTAGAGCAAGTGTTCCAACTTTTCTTTGACCAAATCTATCAAAAAACTTTGCATATAATGGCGTTACGGCTGCTTGTGATAGCACGTATGCGGCACTCATAGTGCCTGCAATAGTCCAATTGTTGTAAATGTGGTTTAGTGCAAGAACGATTCCTAAACCCATCATCGAAATAGGCAGCCTTGCTATTGCTCCAGATATGCAAAATGCTCGCGTTCCTTCAAAAGAGAACAATCTTGCATAATTTGACATAGGCGAAGACTTTTGCTGCGCCGATTTCGATGACATATTCACTTCCCTTAAAATTTGTACGCGTTTAACGTGCTTAACATGATTGATTTTTGAGTATCTTTCTAGTCTACATTATGGCGTCAAAGTTTGCAGATTGATGTTTTGATTTTACCGTGTTTGTTCCCTTTTTGGTCGATTGGGGAAACAAAAGCGGGAAAATCGTTCGCGCATTATGCAGATCGAAATCGTCGATTCGAACGTTAATCCATAGGTATTTGATAAAATCGCATTGAAAACTTGATACCCCCCCCCCGTAGAGCTGTATACTATTTTCGTATGAAGCAAGGTTTAAAAAAGATCGCAATGGAAGCGAACAAAAAATTGCGATTCTCGCACAAAATCTTGTTTAAATAGCAGAGTCTACGATTTTAATCATTAGAAAAGAGGAGAGGTTAGTTATGAACGCTAAGCTTGCCGTAGCAATATCTTTAGGCGCAAGTTCTCTTGCATTATTCGGCATGGCAGGTGTTGCCAACGCTGAAACAGTTACTCCACCAAATTCTGATACCAATACGCCACCTGTTGTACAGGCTCCACAACCTGGAAACACAAATCCTAGTGGCAATTCAGGTAATGAAAATCCTCAACCTGGAAGCACAAATCCTGGAAACACAAATCAAGGTGGTAATTCTGAGCAGAATCAACCTGGCAGCACTCCTGCAGTCCATCAAGGCGGTGGAAATAGCGAGGGAACGAAGCCAGAAGAAAAGAAAAATGAAGCTGCAGAACAAGCTATAAAGGATGCAAAGTCCAAGAGTGAAGACGCTCAAAAAGATGTAGCTACAGCAGACAATGAAGTTAAGCAAGCAAACGAAAAGGCAACTGAAGCCAAGAACACTGCCGAAGAAGCTCAGAATGGTTTAAATGCTGCTAACAAGTCAAAAGATAAAGCAGATAAAGAAAAGACTGAGGCTGACAACAATTTAAACGCAGCTAACAATGAAGTTAACGCCAAAGAGAAAGTAGCTGAAGAAGCTGCAGGCGATGTAGCTGCAAAAGAAAAGACTTTAAAAGACGAGCAAGCTAAGCAGACTGCAGCTGAAGAAGCAAAGAAGAAAGCAGAGAAAGAAAAAACTGCGGCTGAAGAAGAAAAGAAAGCTGCTGAAAATAATGTTACTGATAAAACCAAAGATTTAGAAAAAGCAAAAGGAACTTTAGAATCTAAGCAAGACGAGAAAAACGATTACGACAAAAAATTAAAGGAAGCACAAGAAAAGTTAGAAAACGAAAAGAAGGAACAAGCTCGTTTAGATGATATAGCTGATAAAGCCAAAACAAAACAAGAACAAGCAGATCTCGCTGTTGAAAATAACAAAAAAGAGCAGCAAGAAAAGCAAAATAAGATTGATGCTCTAAATAATCCGACTACTACCACTAACGAAGAGGTAGAAAGACTTAAGCGTGAAGCATCTGAAGCTGAACAAAAAGCTAAAGATGCTAAGGCAGATGAGGATAAGAAAGATAAAGAAGCTAAAAATAAGAAAAAAGATCTAGATAACGCTGGAAACAATCTCAACTCAGCAGAAAAAGATCTTGAAAATAACTCAGACGCTAAAAAGTTGAGCGATGCAGAAAAAGCTGTGAAAGACGCTAATAAGAATACTGCAGATGAAGCTGCTAAGAAAGATACTTCTAAAACTACAGCAAACTTTGCAGGATTCTTGGATTATGTGATTGAAAACTCAAATGGTGATAAAGCTCTTCTTGAAGACGCTCAGCGCGCTAAGCAGATTTTGAACGGTGAAAGAGTTGAAATCATGAAGCAAGTCCAGAACGGAGACAAAACAGAAAACGTTCTAGACCACGTTATAGAAGTTCCTATGTGGTATAAGGATCTTGTAAAGCTCGGCAAAGTTGGCGGCGCGGATTCATTGCAAAACATGAAGGAAGCTGCAACTTACTACGAGGCACTCAACAAGTTACGCCAAGAAGATAGCGCTAAAAACAGCGCAAGTACTGAAGACAAAGCAACTTTGTGCGCTGTTAACGTGCGTCTTAGCTTGATTGCTGAGTCAATTGTAAACTCCTTCTATTCTGGCGCAAATCATGATCATGCAATAAACCACCCTGGTTATAAGAGTAGCGAAGTGATGAAAACTAACCCGTACAATGCTACAGAAAATCTTGCGTGGGGCAATTACGACGGAGACTCTAAGGATCATAAGAATCAGGAGTATGGAAATTGCCATATAACAGCAAATGGCAATACGTCTTGCTCTGTAGATGCTGAAAAATATAACGCTCTTAGCGGCTGGTATACGGTTGAAAAAGAGCGTTACGACAAGGCTGTTGAAGGAACGTTTGTAACTGGCGAAAAAGGTAGTGAAGTAACTCATAAGATTTCTGATGCTGGTAAAAAGGTTCTTAAAGAACATCGTTATGATTTGGGTCGATACATGCGGCAGAATCCAGATACTAAGTTGTTTGAGTTTGCTGATGATAATAGTAAACTCAAGGGCATTTTCTTGGAATCTGTGGGTCATTACACGAATTTTGCTAGCAAAGATATTACTGCTGGCGGATTCGCTGAAAGCGACTTAAGCTTGCAAGAAGTTACAACAACAACCACAGTAAACGGAAAGTCTACAGTTAGCAAAGAAGATGTTGTAGGAGATGTAGCTGTATGGCACGGAAGCAACGAATCTTCGATTAGCGTTGCTAAATATAAAGAGCTTCTTGCTAATTACGAGAGTAGCCTTGGTGAAAGCGCTAAGGCAGAGTTGCAAGAGAATGACGCTATAAACAAGCTGAATGCTGAAGCAAATAAAGCAAACTACGATTTGTTTGTTAAAAAGTATGAGCTTCGTAAATTGCATTATGACTTGAACATGAGCGATGCTAACAACTTAGACGCTGCAGATGCCGCTAAACCTGAAGCTGGTTTGCAAGATCAGGAAAAGAACGCACTTGATGTTCTTAAGCAAAAAGCTCAAGAACTTGTTGCGTACTATAGCCAAACTGATGTAACGTGGGCAGCTACGCAAGAGACTGTTAATCGACTTCTTAGTCAAGCAAAATCTGAAGTGAAAAAAATAGAATCTAAAATTACTAATATTACTAATTCAATAAGCACTGCTGATTCCAAAAAATCTGAAGTAGAAAAGCTTAAGACTGCTGTTGCAAAAGCAAATACGGAGTTTGAAAAGGCTAAAACTGATGTTCAAGAAGCAAATAAAGCTTTAACACAAGCTAAAGAAACAGCTAATAGGTTAAATACTGAAGCTACAAGTGCGCAGCAGAAGTATAAAGAAGCTGAGCAGAAGGCTCAGACTGCAGCTCAGCAGACTAGTGAAGAGCGCAATAAGCAGATTCAAAATCTTCAAGGTGAGCTCGATCAGCTGAAAGAAAAAGCCAAAACTCTGGAGCAGACTGCTAAACAAGCTAAGACAGCTGCTGATGCAGCAAAAAATGATGCTCAACTTCAAAAGAATAAGATTGATGGAGAGTTAACTCAGGCTGTTACACAAGCTAAGCAGAAGGTTAATCAAGCACAGCAGGCTGTTCAAGATGCAATCAAAGCTAAAAATAGTGCTGTTGAAGCTCTTGAGGCAGCAAATAAGAAGGTTACTGCGTTAACTGAAAAGATATCTGGATTTGCTGCAGCAATACAAAAGCACGAAAATGAGATTAAAGCTGCTAAAACAAAGGTAGCAACTGCTCAGAGCGATCTTAAAACAGCAAAACAAAAGCAAACTAGCGCTGAAACTGAGTTTAAGAATGCAAAACAAACAGCAAAAGAAAAAGCTGAAGCTGTTAAGACTGCTGAACAAAATGTAGAAAAAGCAATTGCTGCTATTAGTGCTGCTAAAGAATCTGTTAAGCAAGCTAAGATTACGGTTGCTTCTGCTCAATCTGCTCTTGCAGCTGCTAAAACTAAGGTTACACAGGCTCAAACAAAGGTTGAGTCTTATAAGACTAAATTTGCAGCAGCCGTAGCTGCTCTTCCTGAACAAGTTCGAGTGACATATCAGGCGAATTTTGCTGCTGTAACTGGTAACTTTACAACAATGCTAGCAACCCTTAACTCTTGCTCTACTACTTTGAGTTCTGCTACTAGCACGTTGCAAAAATCAGCAGAAAGCCTGTCCAAGGCTGTTCCAGACCCAGTTCCAACGCCTCCAGTTCCTGCACCAGTACCAACGCCACCTGCGCCAGTTCCAGTTCCAGAACCTCCTACACCACCAGTAGTAGTACCAGAACACCATAATGAAGGTGGTTCTAGTACCAACACTGGCAGTGGAATACAAGAGCAAAACACTGAACCAGGCAACGCTAATCAAAATACTGGTTCAACTAGTGCAACGCAAAATAACACTAGCAGCAGTACGAGCAACAACACGAGTTCTAGCGAATCCTTCGAAAACTACTACAACCAGTATCTTGCAGGATACGCAAACAACTTGTTCGGAAATGAGCAACTCGGATTCCACGCTGCTATTCCAGCTGCACAATCGCAAAGCGCAAACGATGCTAACGGCGCTAACGGTGCAAACGCTCAAAACGCTCAAAATGCTAATGGCGTTGCAGCAAATAATGTTGCAGGCGCAGCACACACTAACACTCTTAGCGCAAGCAGCGCTAACCGCATAGCAGCTGCTCTTGCATCTAGCGCTAAAGCTGCAGCTAAAGATCTTGCTAAAGCACAAGATGCTGCTAAGGATTCTGCTGCTAAGAGCGAGTCCAATAATGATAATGCAAAGAACGACGCAAAGGATTCTGCAAAGAGTAAGTCTAAGAGCGAATCCAAGAATGATTCCAAGAGTGAATCTAGTGAATCCAAGGATGAGTCTAAGAACGCTCAAGCTTCTGGCGGCACACAAGACGGCGCGCAAAGCGCATCCAACAACACTACGCTTAAGGTTGTTGCAGCTCTAGCGGCTGTTGTTGCAGGAATCGCAGCAATCGGAGGCGGCACTTACTTCGCTCGCCATCGTCGCGCATAATCAAAACTAAAAAACAAAAATAAAACCGCGGTTAACTGGTCTTATAATTGACTAGTCTTCCGCGGTTTTTTGTATCTGCACACGATCCCGCTTTTTGTAGCTCTACACACGAAAATCAGCAACAAAATGCGGAAAAACGACGCACTTTGTAGCGATTTACGGCGTGTCAAACAACAAAACCCGTCACATCGTTCACACGGATTAGCCGCGCGAACGTCTTCGCTCGCGTTGAAAGCACACCGTGCTTTCAACCTTAAGCAAGCTCAGCGCTCCGAATTGCCTTCGCGCGCTACGCTTTAAGCGCTTATGTAGGTCGTCGCGCGACGACCTACATAAGTAGCAACTAAACGCTAGTCGCGATTAGCGTGCATTGCGCGCATGCGACGAGTTACAAACGCTCCTCCAATTGCAGCAATCATAGTTGCCATCAATCCAGCAGTAGCAACGTCTGCGCCCGCAGCAACGCCTGCATTCCCGCGAGAACGCATGCCCTTTATAACGCGGCTGCGAACAGCTGCACGCACTTTTGCAGCATTGGCTTGAGCATCCGCAAGTGCCTTACGAGCATCCGCAAGCTTAACAGCAGCAGCGTCAACTTGCGCTTGCGTTGCATGCGGATCTGCAGCAACGCGCTTAGCTTGTGCCAAAGCTTCGTCTAGCGTAGCAGCAGCCTGCTTAACTGCAGCATCCGCTTGCTTTACTTCTGGAGCGTTTTCTACAGCGTTGTTTACAGCCTTGTTGTCAACACCTGCATTTGCTGCGCCCGCAGTGCCAGTGCCCATTCCTGAGCCTGAAGATGTACCTGCACCACCCTGGGCGCCTGTAGCTGAGCCAGCGTTTGCGTTACCAGCTCCAGCATTGCCAGGCTTAGAATCAGTTTCAGCACTATCAATCTGAATGTTCAACTCGCCCTTATCTACAATAGTAGGCGCATTATCGTTCACACCATAACCTGCTTCAGAACCAGAACCAGCATTACCAGAACCAGTATTATCAGTTCCGGCACCAGGAGTTGGAAGCGGACTTGGGGTCGGGGTCGGGGTCGGAGTTGGATTTGGAGTTGGCTCTATTGGTTTCGTGCCATCAAGAGCTTTAGCAGCGTCTTGCAACTTCTTCAAAGCCGCATCCAAAGCCTTCTGCTTAGCTTCCTTTGTGCTAAGATCTGGCTGTTGAGTACCTTGACCAGGTTGTGCTTGCTGATCGGCAGCGCCAGTCAGCTTCTTGATTAATTCATTAGCTTCGCTCAAAGCTGTATCGAACGCAGTCTGCTTATCCTTAGTAGAATACGTATACTTATCTGAGTTCTTAACGTTGCTGTCCTTATCAATCTCATCTTGCAAAGGCTTGGTGTTAACACCATCCAAAGCAAGGCGAGCCTTAATAAGCTTGTCAAGAGCGTCGTCAACAGCCTTCTGCTTTTGAGCTTCCAGCTCAGGAGTAAGCGGAGTGGAAGTAGGCTTCTTAGCATCCGCATTATCGTCGTTTGCAGTCTTCAAAGCAGCTTCAGCCTCAGTCAGAGCCTTGTCAAACGCATCCTTCTTATCTTTAGAAGAAGTGTTATAAACAGGGTCGCCTGGAGTCTTAGGATCAGTTTCGCTTGGCTTCAAGTTCTTGTCGGAGTCAATCTCCGCAGCAAGAGCATCGGTCTTAACGCCTGCACCCTTAACTTTGTTGTCAAGATCCTGCATTGCCTTAAGAAGATCCTTGTACAGCTCATTAACCTGATCCGCATCCTTAGGATCGCCCTTAGCTTTGTCAAGCACGGCACCAGCTGCAGTAGAAGCATTATCAAATGCCTTCTTCTTATTAGCGTCATTAGAATTCTTGTATGCATCGCCCTTAGCAAACTTATCCGCAATAACCTTCAACTCTTCAAGACGAGCCATAGCGTTATCGGTGTTGATTGCATTTGCGAGCGCATCGTCAATATCGTCAACACCAGTGTCTTTGCCTTTATCGTCAACGTGATTCTTTGCAGCTGTGCCGTTGATAATGTCTTTATACGCTTGCTTTTGTGCATTGTTCAAATGACCAAGCTTATCAATAGCAGCAAGAGCATCCGCAATCTTCTTTGCTTTCAGCGCGCGATCAGCAATACCCGTTGGGTCGCCAAGCTTCTTTGCATTATTGATGTCATCAATAGCCTTCTGCTTATCTTTGTCAGAAAGACCGCTATTTTTGATGCGTTCAATCTGCTTTTCTTTTTCTTGCTTGAGAGCGTTCTGGTCATCGTTGGTGTTGCCAGTCGTATCGCGCTTAGGCGTATTATTCTTGATGTCTTCCTTAGCAGCATTAAGCGAAGTATCTACACCATTAACAGCTGTCATGATGTCAGAAGGCTTTGTTGCACTGTTAACAGTGTTCTTGGCATCATCGATTGCCTTAGTGGCAGCTTCATACTTATCTTTAGCTGATTTCTTTTGCTCGTCAGTCAAAGCATTATATGCTGCATCAAGATCTGCTTTCTTAGCTTCAAGCTTCGCAATACCAGCATTCTTAGCATTTTCTTCGTTAATCGAATTCTGGCGCTTGGCTGCGTCAAGAGCAGTCTTAATCTCTTTTGCAGTGGCAGCAGGATTCGTCTTTGCAAGAGCAGTTTCCAAATCGGTGAGCGTTGAATCCTTACCCGACTTTGTACCGAGCAACTCGTTAAGAGCAGCATCATCGGCGTGGGTTGTATCGGTTTTACCCTCAGCACCCGTACCATGATCAAGGAATGGTAACTCATCCTTAATAGCTTTGCGAGCAGCATTTCGAGCTTGAGCTTCGTTAACAATCTGCTGAACTTCTTCAGGAGTCTTAGCACCAGGCTTGGTAGTATCTCCACTATTACCATTCAGCTTTTCCTTGAGCTTATCCTTTTCATCTTGAGTTAAATCACTAAGACCATCAATAGTGTCGTTAGCACTCTTCTTATCCTTAGTGGTTTGCTCTTCTTGCTTCTTTTCGCGCTCCTTCTTATCCTTTTCTTTTTGCTCTTTTTCGCGCTTTTCCTTTTCTTCTTTTTCCTTCTTCTTAATGTCGTCAGGCTTTACATTATTCTTGCCAGCCTGATCATTAGCCTGCTTGAGGATATTCTGAATCTGCTCCTTTGTATTAGCATTTTCAATTTGCTTCTTGTATTCTTCCTTCTGCTTATCAGTAAGCTTTGGATTACGATTAATAAGCTCCTTCGCCTGCTCTTTAAACTTCTTGAGATCATCAGCAGATGGGGTTGGGTTTTGATCCTTAGGCTTAGGAGTAAACAAATCAGCTTTCTTAATTCGAATCAGTTCTTCCGCATGACTATCGGTAGAGCCTGCTTTCCAGCCGCGAACAACTAAATCACCACTAGAATCAATACCAACACTCGTCACACCACCTGCTTGCTTATCTCCAGTGTAAATATTCAAGCCGGATGTTCCACTTGTAGCAGGAGTTAAGTTATATGTGTTTGCATTGTTGCCAGAAAGAACAGTAGCACTCTTAGAATAAGCATTCGCGAGCTTTGACCAGTCAGTCGTCGTATAGTTCTTCTTCAAGAACTGCTCTACAACAATCTTCTTGTAATCATCATCAGTTAAATCACCCTCGTGATCCAACGTCAACTTCTCAAAATTGTACGTATACTCAACTGGCTTTGGCTTCTGATAATCAGCAATCTTCTTGATAAGCTCACGAAGAGCTTTCTCATTATTCATGCCATCAATATCTGTGTCAGTAGCTTTTAGAGTGGTTATAGAATCATCTGTTAACTCTCCAGCTTGCTTTCGCTGGTCACGAAGCTGCTTAGCAAGCTCTTTCAATTTTTCAACGGTGTTGTCCGTAGGAGTCTGGCTTCCACTATTTGGAGCATACAAATCATCTGCTGAAATAATAAATAATGGGGTCTCAGTTGATACGTCAATATTAGCGTCATCCTGGTCTGCATACTGATAACCAGTAACTGTTAATCCATTATCACTATTTACACTAATTGATGTGACTCTTCCATTACCATTGTTATATGGTTCAAGATTTGTTGTACCGGCTTTCGCTGTCCAGTTTTTACCAACAGCTACGTTACTAGTAACACTTGCTAATTCTTGTTCAGTCCAACCAGTGTAATTATCTTTAACAAACTGCTTTAATGCTTTAGCAGCTTCTTGAGGCTTTACATCAGAAACCTTGGATTCATTAATTTGAGTCTTAGTAACAAAATATTTATAAGTATTTTTGTTGTTGTTAGGGTCAGTATCAGTCTTGCTCGTAGGCGTCTGCTGCGTAGGATTCTGGGTACCAGTTCCAGTTACCTCCTTTTTATAGAAGATTCCGATTGGATAAACCTTATCCTCATATCCATCAGCCTTGAAAGTCACGGTACCATCCGCAATACTAATCGTTGCAGATGTTATAGTCACAGACTTACTAGGATCGTTCGCATCTTTTGCAGTACGACCCTTTAACTGATTTTGAAGTGTTGTAATTAAACCTGGAGCAACAGTAGCATGCTTATCAAATGGATCAAATTTTACCTGAGCAGGTGCATCCGGCAAATCAACCGTGAACGTCTTCTTTTCTTCAGCTGGCTTTGGAGTTGGCGGCTTTGGAGTAGGAGTTTGCTCAGCAGCCTTTTGCTTTAGGAATTGCCAAGAAGGAATCTCTGTTGTTGAACCGTCTGCCCAGGTGATGATGGCATTCTTGAAGTCTTTATCAAAGCTTACAGGAGTTTTATCGTCTTTCTTAGCTGCAATATAGACATCCAAGTCAGCGTTTGCTTTATCGAAAGCATCGGTTACTTGCTTTTTCTCCGTGTCAGTCAATTTTGAAAGATTCTCAACCTCAATCACATCTGGCACAACGTAAGGCGCCCAGTCGGAGATTTTTGGTCCCTGGAACACAAGCTCAGACGCAGGAATAGTAGCCTTGGAGCCGTCTTCGTAAGTCACAACAAGGTTCTTTCCGTCTTTATCGAAAGCAATAGCATTATCCTTGGCAAGATGCTTGCTAAATTCGCTGCTATCAGGGTTCGCCTTCTTGAACGCAGCAATAACAGCATTCTTATCATCTTCCGTCAAGACGCTTGGATTCACAACAGGAGTTGCATCAGGCAAAGTTGGCTTATACTTATCGCTATCGGACTCGTCTTTAGAAACAAGCAAGCTAGCTGGCATAATGCGCTTAGTGTTGTCTTTGAAGGTTATAGTTGCAGAGCCGTCATTATTTATAACAATGCCGTTTTGATCGTCTTTAACTAATTCATCAAACAGAGTTGGGCTACCAGCCTTGCCGCGATTAGCATTTTCGATTGCTTCTTTAACCTTACCCTTTTCGTCATTGCTAAGTGCATCAAGCTTCTTAACCTTCGTAACCTCTGGATAGTTAAGCTTCAAATGGTCCGCAATCTTTGGCGTATTGTGCTTTTGACCAACAGCATAGTGCCAATTCCCAGCAAAACGATACACGCCAGCAGCAAAACGAAGTGGATTTACGTCGCGCTTCTGCCAAGCTTCCTTGGTCATCTCGCCAACGTAAGTCATATCATAGAAGCGCTGCCCTGCAGACTCCCAGTCTACAAAAATGCCCTGTAAGCCGTCGGTTTGATCTTTGTAATCACCCCACTGATCCTCCGTATTTCCAGCGTTATCGTAACTTCCGCCATTAAGACCAAGCAGCTGCTTCCATCCCTTACTTGCAAGCACATTTTGCTCATCAAAGTAGAAGTTGGAGATGCTTTTCCACTGCTTTGGAGTAGGATATGTTTTCTTAGACACAACGCCGTAGCCGTTTGTATCTGTAAACGTAAACTGCGAAGAGCCAGTTGGCACAAACGGCTGATTTCCGCGCTGATTTGTTAGTTTTTCAACGCGCGTATACGTAATATTTTGAACGTTCTTCAAGCCTTTTGGAACGCCATACCACCACATTGGGCGGAATCGCCAATCGTCAGCTGCGCCGTCTTTTTTGGCACAATTAGAAAGATAATGAACGCGAACAAACTTTCCAAGCGGGTCTTTACCTTTATCCTTGCCCGCCTGAGCATGCTCAAGAGTATCGTAATAATCCACTTCTATGTGGAAACGAGCTTCTGTATAACTTGCGTCTGTTTTATAACCGTAATAAATGTTGTTGCCAGTGCCGTCTACATAACCGTCAGCATAGGCAGGTGAGGAAACGAATACCCCCCCCCCAAGCACCATTGCGCCAGTCAACATTGCAGCGCAAACGCTCTTTGAAAGAACTGGCTGAGAATCAGCCCCAACACCAGAATTAACGCCAGAATAGTGCTTAACTACACGAATCTTCTTAGACATACTCTTACTCCATTATCTTTTTCTTTGGATTAATGCGCCAACCCGACCGCAAAATCCACATAACCATGCAAGGCATATTTTACTAATTGTTTTATACAATTTAAGATTAATTCATATGATGAATTTTATGCGATTAACGCGCGCAACACACAAAAATCTCGGTGATGAAAATCACGCAATTGTTCTAGCATGTAATAGGGCTGGGTGATTCTTGGTCGAACAGTATAAGAGCGGCAGCCGATACCAAATAATACAAATGATCAACCACTACAAACAAACTTCAACCTAAAAACAAAATCAAAGCCAAAACGGAACAACCGCAACAACAGACTACACGCAAGAGGCAGAGCGTTGTGCGAATCGACGACTTCGAGCTGCATAGCGCGCGAGAAGTCACCTCGATTCGCTGAGCCACTTAAGTGTAAAGTCCACTGGACTTTATTCTTGAGCCAAATCACGCTTTGAAGGAGCTTGAAAGGCGTTATGCAATTTCAAGCTCAGTCAAAGCGCTTGGTGCGGTTTACAAACGGCTCGCCCGAATATATGTACAAGTCCTCAACAAGATCTTTTACGCGGTTCGCATACTTCTCATGATCCTTTTTAGCCCACGTAGCATCTCGCCTAAGCCCATGATAATCGTAGAAACTAACATCGCAAGCCGTATCTGTGTGCAAAAAGTAGCGATTCACTCCGCGGCTGCGCAAATGTTGCATTGTGCGCTTCCACAATCCGCCGCCGACTCCGTGCCCGCGAGCGTCTGGAGAAACAATAAAAAGCTCCAACTCTGCCTGAGTCAAGTCGTTAATATGGCTCATCGCCTCTAACTTGCGCTCAATCTGGCCCATGCCAATCGCAGAATCCAACGCTTTTGCGTGCGAAGAATCGCCTTTAATAGCCATCTTTGCTTCTTGCTCTTCTAGCATCTTCTTAACTTGCTTAAACAGCACTTTATCTCCGTACACGCGCGCAAGCAAAAGTCCCATAAATTTGCCGTTTATCGTTGCAACAGTTCCAAACGTGGATGGCTCTAAATAGTGCAGCACGAATCGCCTAGAAAGATTGCGCGAAGCGTCTACTCCAACAGCATTCGCAATCCCCCATGTGCGCTCGTATTCTTCTACGATTGCGTCAATGTCGTTAATTTTAACTGGACGAAACTCAACCGTCATTTTGTCCTTCTTTTACTTTTACTAACTTAAATCGGCTTATATTCTACTTTTAGATTATCAAAAAAGTTGATTTTAAAAAGACGCTTCACTCAAAATTTCGTCGCGCGTTTTACACAATGCGTGAATCTCGCGATTTGCCTCATCCTCCTCGCTAACGTAGTAAAGAGTGGCGTCAATGCATCTTAAATCAACGTTTGTTGCGCGTGCTAGCAGCATCCTATACCAGTCGAGCTGCTCTAGTTTTAGGCGAATATCTTCCGCGCTTTTTGGCCGCTTTCCCGTCTTCCAGTCAACGATTGTGTAGAGTTTTGTAGTATCGCCAGCGTCTAATCCTCCTGCAAAAACAGCATCCAAAGTACCGTTGATGATTCTATTTGCAAATTCCGTATTATCGATTTGCATTAAAATCGGCATTTCTGCAGCCAGCGGCACTCGTTTTGCCCAACGCGATTCTATAAGCCGTTGCTTCCATTGATCTAATGCGCAACTTTGCGAATCTGAATCTTTGCAACTTTGATTAAAATCATCTATAACTTTTTGTCTGTTTTCAGGAGTTTTTTCTAACGATATTCCGTGTTTTACAATGTTTTTCCACTCGTAGTATGCACAAGATTCGCTCGATGTTGCTGAGTCTACAAACTGTTGTGCCCAAGCGTGGAATTTTGTGCCTAGGTTTGCATCTATTGAAGGAATGGACGGGATTGGTCTAATGCAAGCCAATAGATTGTTGTAAACGCTTGTTTTTGCATTTTGTGCGATTTTGCTTATTTTTTGCAACGATGTTACGTTTAGTCTTGATTCGCTAGATATTTTATTCACTTTTTCGGCTAATTCTTCTAGCGAATAGTCGCAGTCATTTTGTGATGTTAAGTCCGCGTCTTGTATGAAGATTTTTGCCTTGTAGAGCAACGATTTAGGGTTTGTGTTGATAGATGAATCGTATACGGATTCTAAATCAGAATCGCAGTTTTCTACGAGTTTTGCTGATTCTATTAAGGATTTTTCTATAGTACTGCTCAATGTGCAAGGCCATTTAAGTGTTGGCTCTAAACTTGATGAGTCAGACTGAGGCGCGATTTTGCTAAATTCTGCAGCAAATTCCTGAGCATCGTCTCCAGCTATAAAACCGAAAACATCCTGATTTGAAACATCCTGATTTAAGTCATTTTGACTTAAATCCTGTTCTTCAGATTCTTCAGATTTTGTTTTATTTTCCTCATCTGAATCACAGCGTTGGACTTTGATAGCTCCATTGAGATTTTTAATAGCATTTATTGATTCGTTAAGAAACACTGACGCACTGCGCTTTCTGCCACTTTGAGCGCTATCTCCAGATGTAGCTGATCCTGTTAAAATAGCAGCGAACTTTGCGCGCGTAAGAGCAACATACATAAGGTGACGCTCATCCATGTGAAGCTGAATTCCGCGCTCCTCACTTTGCGTAAATGGCATAGAATCAACGTTTTGCTGGGATTTATACGCGTTATACACGCGGCGCGTTTCTTCGCTCAAAAAATCGCCACAATCCGAAGAATCGCAAGAATCTACTTCTTTAACAGCCTCCGCAAAATCGCACAAAGCTTTGATTCTATCTGGCTTAATCTCGTCAAAAATCTTTTGCACACTATCTAAACTTTGCATTGCTTTTTCTGGGTGCATTGCCTCCGCGCGCGTGACTGTATGCGGAAAATGCGGCAAAATGTTGGCATCCACGCGCAACGCAGAAGGCACGCTTGCACCAAACTCAATCGGTATGCGAGCGCTTGCCTGCCCATTATCATCAACTTTTAGCGAATCTCCTTGATTACTTGGAAAAGCGCCCTCATTTAGTCCGACTACAGCAACAGCAGGCCATTGCAATCCTTTGGATTGGTGAACTGTCATTAGCACGACTTGCGCTGGTTCTGTTTGAGACGAAGATGAAACAGAGGATCCTGACTGAGAATCAAGATTTTTTGCTGAGTCAATCCAGCTTATTAGTCCGCGCAAACTTACGTCCTGCCACTCGCCCATTTCCTGAATATATGTTTCTACAATTGCATTTAGCGAATCTAACACACTACGCATGTCGTCCAGCATGATTTGGTTGCTAAAATCCTTGTATTTTAAGGCAGACCCCACTGCTGTATCTATGTCTACATTAAGAGCTTGAACAGCGGCTTGCATTACGTTTGTTAGCGAGTTTCTTTGTATGCCTTCTACATTATGTAGGATTTTACTAAGTCTTTTTACTGCATCAAACCCTCTAATGCTAAGTTTTTGCTGCATTTGATTAACCCACTGGTCGTTTTTTGTGGAAAAATCACGCATTATTAGGTCTGCTAAATAAACTCCGCCATAAATATTTATGACTTGCCCAGATATTTCCCCACTATTCGCCTTGTTTCTAAGATTGCGAACGGCAGAATCCCACTGACTTTTAGGAAGATCTGCTTCTAATAATCCTGCCGACGAGTAAATGTTGTAAAGATATTCCGTGTTTGCGCTATTTGCGATTGCAGCTAATGCGCTCAAATCGCTAGTAGATAGCGCAAAACGCGGTGTGGCTAAGAGTCGCATAAGTGAGTTTGAGTCGCTGTGATCTTGCACTACTTTTAGGAGGCTTAATACATCTTTAACTGCTGGCTTTTCGATTAACGATGAGTATCCTACTATGCTTGTTCTTATACCTGCTGATTCTAATTTTTCAGCATATTTTGGCATATTTGCTTTACTTCTAAATAGTATTGCCAATTGTGGTTCGCGCGATACTTGAGATACTTGAGATCCTTGACTTTCCTGCTTTTCCTGCTTTTCTATAATTTTTTGCGCAAATCGCACTACTGCGTCGATTTCTTCTGCCTGAGATGGCATAAATAGCGCTGCAATCGTGCCATTTGGCGCATCCTCTTTTGGTTTTAAGGTTTCTACTTGCACTTCGCGATCGTCAATGCTGCTAAATCTACGACTTGCGTTTTGCGTTGAATTATCGCCATTTTCTCCGCGCATCGGCTCAGTTAGTGCGTTTGCAACTTTTAGTATAAAAAGCGAGTTTCTGCGTGTAACAGTTAGCGAATATTTGTTTTGTTTGTTTATATTAAAGTCTTGTTCAAACTTGCAAAAAGCTCCAGTTGAAGCGCCTCTAAACGAGTAGATTGCTTGGAATGGGTCTCCTACTGCCATAACGTGTGTACGCTTTGACGCCACAAAATCGCCACCATTCTCCGCATCATTCTCCGCATGAAACAGCGTGTTTATAAGCATTGCTTGCGTTGTAGAAGTATCTTGGTATTCGTCTAAAAGAACTTGCGAATATTGATTCCTGTATTGCGCACAAATCGAAGGAAAATGTGTAACCAAATAGTAGGCTGCGATTGTAAAATCGCTAAATTGTGCCATGTTTACGCGCTTTTTTTCAGCGTCAAATTGCAAAACAAGATCTAACAGTATGTCTCTTTTTACACATGAGTTGTATAGATTCACGCAAAGTTGCAAGCATGAATCATCCCAATATTTTTCGTATTTTTTACACGCTTGTTTAAATTTTTCTGAAGATGTTTTTGTAACGTCTTCCGCACTCATTCCAGCAGTTTTTTTGACTTTTTTGTATTTTGGTATTGCTGGTGATTTAGCAGGTAATGGCGATTCGACTTTCTTGTTTCCTATGACATTTTTTAAGTATTCTGCAAACTCGTTATTCCACTCTCGTATTTTTTGTACTGCTTGAGGCACACTGGAACAAGTGTTTCCTTGCGCGTCTACACCTATCATTGAGCATGATATTTCAGCACAAAGTTTCATAACATCTGAACATAACGTGTCAAAATCATATAATTTGTTTAAATTTTTATTGTGATTTTGTGGATTATCTAAATATTTTCCGATTATACTTTTTATGATTTCCATCGAGCCAGCATCGCTTAATGGCATTGTGTTTTGATTAAAGCCAACCAAAAGCCCGTATCTTCTTACGATTGATTGAAAGAACGCGTCGTACGTCATCACTTCTGGCTTTAAGAATGACTTTGCGCCATTTTCACCGCTTACACTCACCTCTGCAGAAACGCGACTTAGCAATTCCGCGGCCGCCTTGTTTGTAAAGGTTAATCCCAATATGGATTCTGGCGGAACTTTGCTTTTAATTAAATGTATTACGCGGCGAGTCATAGTGTATGTTTTTCCGCTGCCAGCTCCAGCAACTATTAGCACGTCTTGATTAATCGGCGCTTCTATAACGTTTTTTTGCTCTAAACTTGGAGCACTATTAGGCGTGGATTTTACGGCGTTAACGTTGTTATTATTCATTTTTACCTTCAATCATTTCGTAAACCGTGTCCACTTTTCCAGCGCAACCAGGACATACATCTAAACATCTGCAATGATTTTTATGGTCTGCTTTTGGCTCAACAACAAAACTGGTTGACTTAACAGCAGAAGCAGCAAAGAATACTCGAGATATCATCATAAGAGACCATTTTGTTCTCATAGGCAGGTTTACAAAATCCGACCACGCATTCTGGCTCACACCGTCCGCAGGATTTTGCGCATCAATATCTGGAAGTTCGTAAAGACGATTATCATCCGCATACCTGTATCGACTTATCAGTCCTTTAGTGCTCAACGCGCCATCAGCACCAAACAAAGACGGCTGACAAATGTTTTCTGCAACACCATTATCTTTCGCAGGAGAATCTTTGTATACAACGTGAAACAGCGCACTTCGCGCGATTTTTGTATGCTTAAATTTAAGCAATTGTTTAACGTCTTCAACGTTTTCGTTACAAAACACAATCCCAAGCTGATAGCAGATAAGTTGTAAATCGTTAAACACCTGCTGCGTTTTAGGAACTTTTCCTGTTTTATAGTCGATTAAGCGAATTTGTTCCGTATTGTCATTTAACTTTCTAATTTCCATGCGGTCAATTCGACCTTGAATCCTCACTCGCAAATCGCTAGACGCGCCATTTTGCCATCCGCCTACCAAGAATCCCATTATTGAATAAAGATCCGTAATGCTTGTTTTTGTTTTAGACGCACGATTATATGCGTTTAAAATATCGTCGAATCCAAAAGTGGCATTTATATTGCACTCACAATAGGCATGTTCAAGATTCCCCAAATCGACGTCTGCAATTGTAGGTTTTGCAGACTTCGATTTTTCTAACGCTGGTAAAATATCAGTAACCACACCGTCTTCATCTTTTTTTGCCATAATCGGGTAGTTTGATCCAGTTAAAGAACCTACAAAATATTGAGCAATCGTATAAAGCGCTCGTCGAACATTTAAATCATTTTTTATAAAACGATATCGGTCTTTTACGTCTGAAATATTGGAATCACTTGGGCAAATCGAATAATAATGCTCAATCATAGTGTTTGCAACATCTTCAATCGCCTTTTTTTGTAAAGCGCTTATAGATTCAAACGAAAAATCAAAGTCTGGCAATTCGCTAACTTTGTCATTTTTAATCGCAGCAAACGCCTGCAATTGTGGATATTTTTCGCGTAAATACTCGTTGTCTAAATGCTCATCTTGACTTGCCCATCTAGCAGTTTCGTGAATAAGCGTGCCGAATTGTGCTGCCGTTCCTCCATGCGTAGGACCTGCAAATTTTCGCTCTAAAAGACAACATACTGGACATGACCAAAGGCTATCCACCATTGATGGAGATAGTGTGACCAAGTTTGATTTTGATTCGTTTTCAATAGATTTCTCTTCAATCTTAGAACCGTAATTTTTACGAATAAAATCCCAATTTTCTGGATTTGCCGAATCCACTCCATTATTTTTCAAAAGATTCAACGCTGTTAAAGCGTCTTTAACAGTAGGATTTTCGTCTAAGTTGTGACTATTTTCTGATTCATATATTGCACGCGCTACTTGTGTTCGAGCCGAAGCAACAAGCCCTCTAGGATCCGCATCCATTACAGCAAAATCTTCACAGAAATCAGTGTATTCACTACTTCCATCCGCATTACACCAATATATTTCTGGCAAATAGTAGTAGAGAAAATCAGAAGGAACACAATCATCACTATTAACCGAGCTTATAAATAGATGACGGTTGGCGCGCGTAATCGCCATCAAAAAGCTTCGCTGCTCTCCAGTAAAAATCGCTTGTCTATCGTTTACACAAATTCCAGTAGGATTAGTGAATTTATCTGATAATAAATTTTGAGAATTATTAGATTTCAGGTTTACTGAGCCGAAAATCCTATTATTTAACACCATGTTTACTAGAGTTTCTGACCCAAACATTGTGCTTCGAGCCGCAGTATTTGGCCAAACTCGCTGCTGTACGGCTGGAATCCACACATAATCCCAGCGAGAACCAACCGAGCCAGACGGAGTTGTGAGCGTTACAGAATCAGGAGCAGGAGCAACACTGGCAAGAGAATCAGCTTCAATTTCCATTTGACGAACTTGATCAATAAACTGTGTGATTGTTGGTGCCGCTGCAGAATAGTCGCCAGCAACCGACGACTCGTAATAATCCGCACGCGAATCTATGTAATTAAACGAATTAGCATACTCAAATAATCGCATAGCAGCATCTAGTCTATCGTTTGCAAGACGACCTTCATCGTTGTTTTTAAGCGCTTGAATCTGCCACTTTTTAGCGCAATTACAAAGATTCCACGCCTGCCCAAGTATGTAACTAGCCTCGTTTGTTTCACTATTTTGAATTTTTGCTAAATCTTGTTTTAAAATCTTAGACAGTTTAGACGTGATTTTAAAAACGCGCATTAAAGTACGAAGATGAACACTGTTTGGGCGCATTTTTTGCAAAACAGAAAAAATTTCTGTAGTTTGATCAGATTGAGTTTGGTTAGCTGGTGACTTATCAGCTGGTGACTTATCCAATAAATCAGAATCGCAGGAATCAACACTAAAATCATCACAATCCATTGATTTATCAATAGCACAACTATCAATAAGCGCTTTAATTATCAGAAGATAGCAGGAATCAACACTAAATCGCGTGGAATTAGGGTTTGGATTTGAATCAAAAATACGATTGTCGAAGTTAAAATTAGCATCCAAACCATCATTCTTAGAATCAGTCTTGTTTAAAAGCTGATTTTGCAGTAAATCCCACTGTCTTATAAGAACACTAAGAGGGGAATTTTCCTTAGATTTAACCATGTCACTAAGAGAAACAATGGAACGCATAAGCGCTTCTACAGCACTTAAATCAGCACAATTATAATTATCTGAATCTATCAGAGGACTATCCATTATGGTTTTTATGCGACTTTTCACAAAACGCGCAATCGAAGAAATAGTGCGAATTCCTAAAGATACGTCTTTAGCTAAATTATCCACGCTATTTTGGCTAAATTGCGCCAATTCAATAAGCGCAAACAGTGCTTTTATAAACGGCTCTTCCCTGAGAGCACGAGTAACGGACGAGTATCGCACAGGAACACCATCTTTGCGAAGTCGCTCGCCGAAAGCACGAACAGTAGCATTATCGTGAGCAATCACAGCCATATTTTTCCACGGGATTTTGTGATCTAAGTGAGCGCGTTTTATTTGCCAAATAACACAATCCATTTCTTCGCGCGCAGTACGATACAAGTCGCCAGAAACCGAAGAATTTTCTGTTTCTTGCGAATTTGATTCGATTTTTTCTATAGGAAAAGCGCCTTTAACATTTGCCATCTTCCAAGCCCTTCGGGCGATAGGCATTGGCGTTGGCATAAGCGAAGGGATTGAAAGCGAAACCCTGGACGAAAAAAGACTCAGTGGAATTGAGCGACTATTTTGTTTTAGCAAATCTGAAGTATTTGAAGAATCTACATAGTCATTGGAATCATTGTAAGACTCAGCTACACCGTCAATCCTGTAGTCACAAATTTTAAGTACCGCTGCTTGCATAATACCATGCTGAGCAGCTTCAACCACATAATCTGGGTATGATCCACGGAAGGATTGCACAGATTCGTCTGGGTTTGCCGTTAAAACAATACGAACGCCCAAACTAGATAGAGACTCAAGAAATGCAAGTCCAGCAAGTGTTACATCATGAAAATCATCTACCACCAAAAGACGTGGAAGTGAACATTTAAGCGCAAATAATTCTTTAGAAAAATCCTTTGAAGAGTCAGCTGAATAGTCGCAAGCAACCGACGATTCTTCTGTATTATCATCATATAAACTCTTAAAAATCTCATTCAAAATTTGAACACCGTTAGCCAAAAGTTTAGAAGAATCTAATCTAAAAGCATTTGGATATTTTTTCCGCACACAATCCGCATACTGACTACGAAGTGCAAAAGCCAAATTCCATTGCACACGCAAACGATTAGCAATGCTAGAAGATTGCAAATCCGCCTGCAAAGTTGCAAGCAAATCGGAACTAGAGCCGGATTGCAAATGCGACTGAAAATTAAGGCTATTTAATATTTGCAACTCTGCAGATTCGCTTACAATTCCCATTTCGTCTAGTCGAGCGAGCATATCGCGAAGTTGATGAATGAAAGCACTATTTATTGGCAAATCCTGAGTATCTTGAGCATTATAAGCATTATGCGCATTATGAGCATTTTGTGCATTCCGATAATCTGTAGAGTCGAACGAATCCATAAGATTATCACTGTTTTGCAACTGCGATATTACGTAAATCCAAGAATCATGTGATTTATAATCACCATCTTGCAAAGATTTAGAATACTCTCCAGAAAAATAATCGTTAAAAAGCGAGCAGATTTTGCAATCACCGCTATCGCCTTGCAAAACATGATTAACATGCATTCGCACTATTTCGCGAAGAATCGCATCTTGTTCAGCGCCGTTAAGCAATTTAGGAGATGGTATTCCAAAAAGCTTATTTCGTGCGGAAATCAGGCTGAATGCAAAAGCGGAAAGAGTGCCAACTGGACGAGACTGGTATGAAACACCAAGATTGCTTATTACGTAGTTAGACATGCGTGCGGCAGTTGCACGATTCTGGGCTGCGGCGATAGCAAAATCAGTGCGAATCGCATGTTTGAGTAAAAGCTGTACGGCTTCATCGTATTTAGAGTCCTGCGTATTCTTCCAATTAGCTCGCAAACCGCATAGAAGAGCGTTTAGAGCGAAACTTGACTTTCCAGAATTTGGAGCGCCAAACACCAACAAAACATTGGTGTGGCGTTCGCTGGTGTTTTTAAGACTGCCATCAAGCAACGATTGAACAGCATCTAGCGCAGAATCTTCCGTACACATGAACACAATTCTATCAACTGGCGCGAGCTATTCTTCCGCTTTTTGTAGCTCTAAACGGCAAAATTAGCAACAAAAGGCGGAAATAGCGATAGCGCAGATTAGCTGCGCTAACTATTGTTGACTAAAAAGTCGCGTAGTGCGAGCGTTTTTAATCGCAAGAAATGCTATTCCAATGCCAATAAAAATCAGCGTAAAAATGGCAAGCAAATAAACAACACCCACTCCAAGCGTTGTGGAATTAAACGTGTTTGGCGCAAAACCAAACCATCCTGCAGGAGCCTTGTAATTCAAAAAATTGTACGGCGCTGCCATAGCATGCTCTCCCCATCGCACGCCAGCAAACTCGCTTAAACACACAGCGTACGCAACGTAAGTGAGCGGCGGAATCGTAGCAAAATAAACGTGCGCGCGGCTGGACTTGTACTTGTAATCAAAAAGAACAAAGTCAAAAATTGCGAGCAACGGCGTTATAAAATGCACGCATAAGCTTGAGCACCCATTGTTCATGTACGCGCCAACAAATCCGAGCTTGTTTGTAGGAGCCAAAAAGCACAGGTACAGCGTAAAAGTGACGGCGATTGAAATCGTCATCATAAATTTAAAAATGTACCATGCGTTTGGCTTTGCATCCACCCAGGCTCCAGCGCGCTCACTCTGTTCATCGCTTTTAGATTTAAGCGCACTTCGCGTGTCTAAAATCAGCGAGCCAAGCAGCGCAACGCAAATCATCAAGTTAGAAAGATTCGTAAAATACGTTAGTGCCATTGAATCCCAAGACATTGCCATTCCGTAAATGGACGAAACTATTGCAATAATTCGAATCATGGTTCTTGTAACGTAATCTTTGCGCGCCAAGACTAGTGTTTCGCTCATTCTTATCTCGCTTTCAAATAATTTTTAACTCTCATCTATGTTCTTCAATGTTTTATATAAATAAGATTTACTATACTTGACTCCGATCTAGGAATAGCAAAACGTGCAAAATTTAATGGCGATTTTTGTAAATAAGGCCAAACAATCTGCTGCAGCGCAAGCGAAGACGTTCACGTGCTTAGACCGCGCGAACGACGACCTGTCCTGTAGTGCGTTTGTACTGAATTTAGGTGTTTTTTGATACAAACGCACTACAATGTAGCGCAGCTAACCTGCGCGAACGACAGGACCTACCTTTTCGCTTAGAGCGTAGCGCGCGATTTTCCGCATTTTGTTGCTCGACACGCCGATTTGAACAACATTCTCGGGCAAAAAGAAACAAAAGCAGAATAAAGTAAACGCAAAAAACAAAAAACAAAAACAAAAATGCATAAAACAAAAAGCCGCTGCAAGATGTGTAAAACAACTTGCAACGGCTAATTCAATTCAGACTAGCAAAATCAAACCTAGAGATTTAAGCAAATCACCCATAAATAATATAGATAGCCTAAAATCGTCAGTTATACCTAGACTGATTAGTTAAGGTCATCATCATAATCACCCTGACCACCCTGATCATCAAGGAAGTCATCTGGATTAAACTCATCCCCAAGCTGCATGTCGCCAAAATCAATGTTCGAGAAATCAACATCTCCCATGTTGCTCTCTCCAAAGTTTGACGGAGTGCCATCTGCTCCACCCAAACCAAGGTTTGGATAAACAGCATCACGCACCTCAGGATCTGCAAAGACATCAGCATTACGATAACGCGCCAAACCAGTACCAGCTGGGATGAGCTTACCAATAATAACGTTCTCCTTCAAGCCCTTAAGATCATCTTCCTTCTGGCTCAAAGCAGCTTCAGTAAGCACGCGTGTAGTCTCCTGGAAGGATGCGGCAGAAAGCCAAGAATCTGTAGCCAAAGAAGCCTTTGTAATACCCATAAGCTCTGGACGACCAGCAGCAGGTTTACCACCATTCTTAACAGCCTCAAGATTTGCTTCACGGAACTTAGCCTGATCCACAAGTTCGCCTGGAAGAAGGTTCGTGTCTCCAGAATCAATCACCGTAATGCGGCGAAGCATCTGGTGAACAATAACCTCAATATGCTTATCGTGAATATCAACGCCCTGAGAACGGTACACGTTGTGCACTTCTTCCACAATGTTCACCTGAGCAGCACGAGGACCAAGAATTCGCAGAATCTTCTTAGGATCCACAGAACCTTCAATCAGCTGCGTACCAACCTCAACGTGGTCTCCATCCTTAACAAGCATTGGAGCACGACGAGTTACTGGGTAAACGATTGGCTCAACCGTAGTATCGTCTGGAGTCAAAGTCACCTGACGACCATGGTCAGTATCCTCAACCTTCACAACACCTGGGAACTCAGCAATTGGAGCCTCGCCCTTAGGTGTACGAGCCTCGAAAAGCTCGGTAACACGAGGAAGACCCTGCGTAATATCGCTTGCCGAAGCAACACCACCAGAGTGGAAGGAACGAAGCGTAAGCTGCGTACCAGGCTCACCAATGGACTGTGCTGCAACAATACCAACAGCCTCGCCAACATCAACAAGAGAGCTTGTAGCCAAAGACCAACCGTAGCACTTTGCGCAAACGCCACGCTTAGACTCGCAAGTAAGCACAGAACGAGCCTTAACTTCTTCGACACCATGCGCAACCAAGTCACGCAAAACATCCATCGAAAGCGCGTCACCACACTTAGCCAAAACGGTTGTACCATCTGCTGGATCGAGAACATCTGCAGCAAGCAAGCGCGAGTATGGACCACCATCAGCAGCCTTAACAAGCGTCAAATTGCCATTTTCGTCGCGGTCCGCAATCTTCATCATAAGACCACGCTTTGTGCCGCAATCTTCCTCACGAACAATAACTTCCTGAGAAACGTCCACAAGACGACGAGTCAAGTAACCAGATTCTGCAGTACGAAGTGCGGTATCAGCCAAGCCCTTACGCGCACCGTGCTGGGAGATGAAGTACTCCAACACAGAAAGACCATCACGGTAGTTTGACTTAACAGGACGAGGAATAATCTCACCCTTAGGGTTTGCCACTAAGCCTCGCATACCAGCAATCTGACGAATCTGCATCCAGTTACCGCGTGCACCAGACTGAACCATGATGTTCACGTTGTTATCATCATGGAAGTTCTCGCGCATAGCATCTGCAACCTTATCGGTGCATTCAGTCCACAAGTTAATCAACTCTTGACGACGCTCTTCATCTGTAAGAAGACCCATATCGTACTGGGAGTTAATCTTTGCAGCCTGATTCTCGTAGTCTTGTGCAATAGCCTCACGATTTGAAGGAAGCACAATATCAGAGAATGCCATTGTAACGCCAGACCAAGGTGCTCGAGTAAAGCCAAGATCCTTCAAAGCATCAAGGGATGCGGCTACCTGAGCAGTGGAATAACGTGTAGCAATATCGTCAACAATCTTGGAGAGAACACCCTTTGGAACCTGCTGGTTCACAAACGGATAGTCCTCTGGAAGAGTGCCGTTAAACAACACGCGACCGTAGGATGTGGCGAACAATACAGTTCCATCCTTAAAGCGCTCTTCATGAACAACATCTGGGCTGCCTGGCTCTGGATCTACGACCTTAAGTTCTCCTGGCTCCCAATCCTTTGGTAGCACAAAGTCCTCTGGCACGCGGATTAATACCTTTGCCTGCATGTCAATCTCATGCTTGTCGAGTGCCATTTGAGCCTCTGCTAGCGAAGAGAAGATTCTGCCTTGACCCTTTGCACCGTCTATTACTGTAGACAAGTAGTACAAGCCCAAAATCATATCCTGAGATGGCATGGTAACAGTGTGACCATCTGCTGGCTTCAAGATATTGTCGGATGCCATCATCAAGCTGCGAGCTTCTGCCTGAGCTTCGGCGGAAAGTGGCAAATGCACTGCCATCTGGTCACCATCGAAGTCAGCGTTGAATGCGGCGCAAGCAAGTGGTGGAAGGTGAATTGCTTTACCTTCAACCAAAATTGGCTCAAATGCCTGAATACCCAAACGGTGAAGTGTAGGAGCACGGTTAAGAAGCACAGGATGTTCAGAAATAACTTCCTCAAGCACACCCCAAACCTCGGAATCTCCGCGATCTACAAGGCGCTTTGCGCTCTTCATATTCTGAGCAAAGCCCTGATCCACCAAACGCTTAATAACGAATGGCTTAAACAGCTCCAACGCCATTGGCTTAGGCAAACCGCATTGATGCATGCGGAGGCTTGGACCAACAACGATTACGGAACGGCCAGAATAATCAACTCGCTTACCGAGCAAGTTCTGGCGGAATCGACCCTGCTTACCTTTAAGCATATCGGAAAGCGACTTTAGTGGACGGTTCGATGCACCAGTTACTGGGCGACCACGACGACCGTTGTCGAAGAGTGAATCAACTGCTTCCTGAAGCATGCGCTTTTCGTTATTAAGCATGATTTCAGGAGCACCAAGTTCAATCAACCTCTTCAAACGATTGTTACGGTTGATTACTCGACGGTACAAGTCGTTCAAATCGGATGTTGCAAAGCGTCCACCATCAAGCTGAACCATTGGTCGCAAATCTGGTGGGATTACTGGAATAACGTCCAAAACCATTGCTTCTGGCTTGTTTCCAGTAGTCAAGAACGCGTTTACAACTTTAAGTCGCTTCAAAGCGCGCGCCTTGCGCTGACCAGTACCATTGTCGATTTCTTCGCGAAGTTCTACGGCAGCAGACTTAAGGTCGAAGTCCTGCAAGCGCTTCTTGATTGCTTCAGCACCCATGCAGCCTTCAAAATAGTCACCGTAGCGGTCTTCCATTTCTCGCCAAAGGTCAACATCGCCTTCCATATCTCCTGCGCGTAAGCCCTTAAAGCGATCGAAAACTGCGTTCAAACGCTGAATCTGCTCATCGTAGCGAGTACGAATAGCAGCCATTTCTCGCTCTGCTCCAGCGCGCAATTTAGACTTTGCGTTGCCTTTTGCTTCGCCTGATTCTTCCAGCTCGTGCAGGTCTTCTTCTACCTTCTTTGCGCGAGCTTCAATCTCATTGTCGCGGCGCTTACGAAGATTGCCGATTTCCGTATCGAACTCGTCTTGCAAGTCTGGAAGATCTTGGTGACGCTGCTCTTCATCTACCTTAGTAACCATGTAGGCTGCAAAGTAAATAACCTTTTCCAAGTCTTTTGGAGCAATATCAAGCAGGTAACCCAAGCGGCTTGGCACACCCTTGAAGAACCAAATGTGTGTTACAGGAGCCGCAAGCTCAATATGACCCATGCGTTCACGGCGAACGCGGCTGCGTGTAACTTCCACGCCGCATCGCTCGCACACGATTCCCTTAAAGCGCACGCGCTTATACTTGCCGCACGCGCACTCCCAGTCGCGAGTAGGACCGAAAATCTGCTCACCAAACAGACCATCCTTCTCTGGTTTAAGGGTACGGTAATTAATGGTTTCTGGCTTCTTAACCTCGCCGTGGCTCCAGCTACGGATGTCGTCGGCGGTTGCCAGTCCAATCCTCAGTTTGTCAAATGCGTTGACGTCCAGCACTATTATCGTCCTGTCTCATGAAATTGTTTTTCTAAGTTTCTTAAAGTGATTAGTGATTAGTGATTAAGTTATTTCTAATCACTGGCATCACTGGTATTCAGGTTCTTGAATAACTTGATCTTCCTTGGCGGACGAATCTGGTCGTGCACCAATGTTGAAGCCCAAATCTTCAGAAGACGACACCGGATCATCATCCTCATCCTTCATGTCAATTGCCACTCCTTCGGAGTTAAGCACCTCAACATTCAAGGAGAGAGACTGCATTTCCTTGAGCAACACCTTGAAGGACTCAGGAATACCAGCTGGTGGAAGGTTATCGCCCTTGACAATAGCGCCATACACGCGCACGCGGCCGTCAACGTCATCAGACTTTGTGGTCATCATTTCGTGCAATGTGTAAGCAGCGCCATAAGCCTCAAGCGCCCACACTTCCATTTCGCCGAAGCGCTGGCCGCCGAACTGCGCCTTACCACCCAACGGCTGCTGGGTAATCATAGAGTAAGGACCAGTGGAACGAGCGTGAATCTTATCATCAACCAAGTGATGCAGCTTCAAGATGTACATGTAGCCAACAGAAATTGGCTTAGGGAATGGCTCACCAGTGCGGCCGTCAAACAATGTTGCCTTACCGTCGGAACCAACAAGCTTATTGCCATCGCGGTCCGCAAGCGTAGTGCTCAAAAGACCCTTCAAGGTTTCTGGACGCACGCCGTCGAACACTGGAGTTGCAACAGGAGTGCATGGATCGCCATGCTCAGCGCCTTCTGGCACATACTTCTTCCAAGCAGCCTCAAGGTCTGGATCCAAATTAATATCCCAACCAGAGTGAGCAATCCAACCCAAGTGAAGCTCGAGCACCTGACCCAAGTTCATTCGAGAAGGCACACCCAACGGGTTAAGCATAATGTCTACTGGAGTACCATCAGCCAAGAATGGCATATCCTCTTCTGGCAAAATGCGGGAAATAACACCCTTGTTGCCGTGGCGACCAGAAAGCTTATCGCCCTGCGTAATCTTACGATGCTGAGCAATGTACACGCGAATCATCTGGTTTACGCCATTTGGAAGCTCATCGCCATCGTCTTCAGCGTCTTCACGAGTGATTTCCTTAACAGCAATCACAGTACCAGTTTCGCCGTGTGGCACGCGCAAAGAAGTGTCTCGAACTTCACGGCTCTTTTCGCCGAAGATTGCACGAAGCAAGCGCTCTTCTGGAGTAAGCTCAGTCTCGCCCTTAGGCGTTACCTTACCAACCAAAATGTCGCCAGCTTCCACCTCGGCACCAATGCGAATAATACCGCGCTCGTCGAGGTTTGCAATAGCGTCTTCGCCAACGTTTGGAAGGTCGCGAGTAATCTCTTCGGCACCAAGCTTGGTTTCACGAGCATCGATTTCGTACTCTTCAATGTGAATCGAAGAAAGCGTATCGTCTTGCACAAGACGCTGGGAAATAATAATAGCATCCTCGTAGTTGTAACCATTCCAAGGCATAAACGCAACGAGCAAATTCTTGCCGAGTGCAAGCTCACCCTTGTCTGTTGCAGGACCGTCTGCCAAAACTGTACCAGCTTCAACACGCTCGCCATCTTTAATAAGTGGCACCTGGTTGTAGCAAGTAGTCTGGTTAGAACGCTGGAACTTAGAAAGCTTGTAGCTGGACTGAGTTCCATCGTCGTTCATAACGCGAATAATATCTGCAGAAACGTAGGTTACAACGCCTGGCTTTTCGGAAAGAATCACGTCTCCAGAATCAACTGCAGCACGCCATTCGGAACCCGTACCAACAAGTGGACGCTCCGACTTAATAAGCGGCACAGCCTGACGCTGCATGTTGGTACCCATCAAAGCACGGTGGCCTTCATCGTGCTCCAAGAATGGAATCAAGCTTGCGCCGAGGGAAACCATCTGACGTGGAGAAACATCCATGTAGTCAACAGTGCTTACAGGAACATCGACTGCTTCTTCTTCGTCAACACGAGCAAGTGCCTGAGTGCCAACAAAGTTGCCATTTTCATCGAGTTCCTGATTTGCCTGAGCAATAACGTGCTCGGCTTCGCGATCTGCAGTCATATATTCGACTTCGTTAGTCACATGACCATTAACGACCTTACGATAAGGTGTTTCAATAAAGCCGAATGGGTTGATGCGACCAAAGGTTGCAAGCGAACCGATAAGACCGATGTTTGGACCTTCTGGGGATTCGATTGGGCACATACGACCAAAGTGGGATGGGTGCACGTCTCGAACTTCCATAGATGCGCGGTCTCTAGAAAGACCACCAGGACCAAGAGCCGAAAGACGACGCTTGTTTGTAACGCCCGCCAAAGGATTGTTCTGATCCATAAACTGGCTAAGCTGAGAAGTTCCGAAGAACTCCTTAATAGTAGCGTTAACTGGTCGAATGTTAATCAACGACTGTGGTGTAATCGCCTCAGCATCTTGCGTGGTCATGCGCTCGCGCACAACGCGCTCCATACGGCTTAAGCCAGTACGAATCTGATTCTGTACAAGCTCGCCAACCTGACGGATTCGACGGTTTCCAAAGTGATCAATATCGTCCACGTCTACACGCAATTGCACATCTTCGCCATCGCGCTTGCCTGGGAAGGTCTTTTCGCCCGAGTGCAAAGTAACCAAATACTTGATTGTGGCGATTATGTCTTCGCGATTCAAGCTGCGATCGTTGTAATCCGCTTCCAAACCAAGCTTGCGATTGATCTTGTAGCGACCAACGCGCGCCAAATCGTAGCGCTTTGTGTTGAAGTAGAAGGATTCGAGCAAATTGCGACCCGCGTCTGGAGTTGCGGTATCTGCTGGGCGAATCTTGCGATACAAGTCTGTAAGAGCATCATTTTGAGTGTCGATTGGCTCTTTTTCTAGAGCGTCGAGAACAAGAGGATACCCTTGGAATGCCTCTGCAATTTCTGGCTTAGTCATGCCAATTGCCATCAAGAACACGATTGCAGACTGCTTACGCTTGCGATCTACGCGCACGCCAAGAACATCGCGCTTATCAATCTCAAACTCAAGCCACGCTCCGCGACTTGGAATGATTTTTGCGCCAAAAACGTCTTTGTCGGAAGTGCGATCTTGCGTGCGGTCAAAATACACGCCTGGGGAACGCACAAGCTGGGACACGATTACGCGCTCAGTGCCGCCAATAATGAATGTTCCGTGTGGTGTTTGCAGCGGGAAATCACCCATAAACACAGTCTGGCTCTTAATCTCGCCAGTTTCGCCGTTTTCAAACTCTGCGTTTACATACAAAGGAGCGGAATATGTGTAATCCTTCTCTTTGCACTCAAGCACAGTGTGACGTGGCTCTTCAAAATATGGATCCGAGAATGTGAGGCTCATTGTCTCAGCAAAATTCTCAATTGGAGAAATCTCTTGGAACACTTCTTCCAAACCAGAGACATGAGGCACAGTGTGAGTGCCATTTGCCTCATCTTCTTCGACGCGCTTCTTCCAACGCTCGGAGCCGATCAGCCAGTCAAAGCTGTCGGTTTGCACACCGAGGAGGTATGGCACATCGATTGGCTCACAAATGGAGCCGAAATTCACACGATCCGACGCTTTATGCAATTTAATGCTGTGCTCGTCGGCACGCGCGATGACTTTGGTGGTGTTCGTCGTAGCTTGTTCAGCAGCCAATGGACGTTCCTTTATCGCTAGCTAGTTTTCTTAATCCTTGGGAGCTTTAGAAAATCGCAGCAAACGCGCTTAAAATCAACGATTTTGGGTTTGCGGGCGCCTTCTTCGGTTCCTTGAGTATGCCCGCTATATGACACACCTTGTACAAAGAAACGATTTTACCCCTTCACATCGACTTTTGGCGCCATTTGTGCATGTGCTAGCGAACAGAAATAACCACGGGATTGCTTTGTAATCCTGACACATCCTTATGCGCAATTTGTGCAATGTAAGTTCCGCGCGAAACTTTAGGCAAGTCGGCGTCATCTAAGCAATCCTTGCCGGTAGGCGTTCCGACTGTAGCATCCGTGCTCCATACGATTTTTTTCTCGTACGAATCACCTTTTGCCATTAACAGAGGCTTGAGTGGAATTTCGCACACATCTGATCTCCACTTCGGCTCTATTTTCTGCTGCTTTTCTTGCTTTTCTTGCTTTTCTCTAGATTGATCAGACTTATCAGACTTATCAGACTTATCAGCACTTACGCTGTCTCCAATTGTCAACACCATTCTGCCATCCGACGCATCTATTCTGCAGGAATCATCTCCTTCATGAACTACGCGAGCAGTAAATTCTACGCTTCCTCCCATCGGTACAGATTGCGATGCTGAGGTTAATTCAATACGGACGTCTTTTGCACTACATTTTTTTATAATTCCAACAGGTCTTGGGTCTGGCACTAGTTGTTTAGATAGAGTAACGTCTGAATGTTTGCTTATAGCAGTTCCGATTGCGGCAATTCCTTTGAAAACGCTGATTATGCAAAAGATACAAAACACTAAAACAGCCAGCAGCCCCACGCAAACTATGATTCGGCGGCGAATGTACATGCGGCGGCGCGCAGCACTAATCTTCCGCTTCGGTTTACGTTTTAACACAGGCATAGTCACCATTGTAATGCATGAGTAGTTTTAAGACTATTTTTGACTATAAGCTATTTTTATAGACTATTTTCCGCCCTCAAATCCAAGCTGACGCCACGCTTCATAAATGGCGATTGATGCGCAATTTGTAAGATTTAAGCTTCTAAGCGAAGGACGCATTGGCAAGCGAACCTGTTCCGCAACATGAGGGCCAGCCATAATATCCATTGGGTCTGGAATATCTCCTGGCTCTGGTCCAAAAAGCAAAATATCGTTCGGCTTATACTCAATATCTGTGTAAAGTTTTGTGGCATTTGCAGTAAACGCGATTATGCGAGAATTTGGCATTGATTCCACAAGGTTTTCAAAATTCGGGTGCATAACAACGTGTGCCATATCGTGATAATCAAGACCCGCGCGACGAAGCTTTGTGTCTTGAAGATTAAATCCAAGCGGCTCTACAAGATGCAAAATGGTGCCCGTTACCGCGCAAAGGCGAATCGCAGAGCCTGTGTTTCCTGGGATTCTAGGCGAATAGAAGCACAAGTGCGGAGTTTGAGTTTGCGCAGTGCTTGCATCTTGCGCGCTTAGCATGGCATCCATAACGCTGATTGGATTTCCGTGCGCGTCTGTTACAAGCTCGTCCGGACCGTAGTTTGACTTTCGGTAGCCGTACTCATACATCTGCTCTACACGATTGACTGGGTTTTGTGCGTCTTGATTTTGTGCATCTTGCATATTTTCATCTTCTTTATTTTTATCTTCTTTACTTGCGACTTGCATATTCTTCATGATCACCATGATCACCTCAATAAAATCATCATAATAAAAATAAGCGCAAATCCTGCAAAATCAGCCCACGAGAACACAGCTCCCGTAAACACAACAGCCGTGATTGCAGCCATAACAGGTTCGCTCGCCCCCAAAAGCGTTCCGCGCACAGATCCGACTCGCATAACGCCAGCCAAAAACATCCAATATGCGCCAAAAGTTCCGCCAACAATCGTAAAAGTAAACAGCAAGTACGCGCGCAAATCCAAAGGTGGCATTGTTTGCCATGGCTTCACAAATGGCATCATAATAAGACCTGCAATAATAAACGTAATTCCGTTTACAGTAAGATTTCCCCATTTTGCAATCAATTTAACTGGCATAATCGCAAGAGCCGCCGTACTTGCAGCATCTGCCAATCCCCACAAAAGTCCCATCAGCGGCAGCGAAAGCGAGCTAAAATTGCCTCCCGTTGCCATAAGCGCAGTTCCTGCAAAGGCAAGCAAAACACCAATGTTTTCGCGCATTGTAGGCATCCTTCGAGTGCGCAAACACACGTAAACAAGCACGAAAAGCAGATTCAAACTTTGCAAAACAGTAGCCGTGCCAGAGTTAGTCCAGTCGATTGTAAAAAGATACGCCACTTGCGTTAAAAGCACACACACAATACCTGTTACGACTAGCATTGGCCACGATTTTTTTGTGCTTAATGCACCAACGAGTTGCTTGCGATTAACGATTGACGCAACGATTACAAAAAGCACGCCTGCAGCAAGCTGACGAACGCACGCGATTTGCAACGGACTCACAAGGTATTGTGACATTAGAATCTTAGAAACAGTGGCGTTTGTGCCCCAAAGCGCGCCACCAAGAATCGTCAAGATTATGCCAATCATCATTGTGCGCGGACTATGATCCACCGCAGGATTTGGCTTTTTAGGCTTTATTTTTTGGATATTCTTTACAAAACCAACATCCATGCTAAACACCTTCTAAACTTACATCCTGTATTTGCTAATAATCCTGTAGTTTTGCGCATATGTAGTAAATCGCAAGTCGCAAATCGCAAATCTAGCAAATCGCTTACTACATATGAAAAATCTACACTATCACATAATCAACAACACGCAATTGCAAAGGTTGTGTGTGCAATAAATCTATTAAGGTGATTTAAGAATCGCAAAAACGTTAGAAATGTCGCTCGCGCGTTACAGCGCGCTCTATTCCTCACGGCTATTAGTAGCCGTTCGGCTGATTTGGCGCATAAAGTCCACTGGACTTTATGCCTTAAGCCAAATCACGCTTTGAAGGAGCTTGAAACGCGTTATGCAATTTCAAGCTCAGTCAAAGCGCTTTACTTGCGTTGAAAGCACACCGTGCTTTCAACCTGAGCAAGCTCAGCGCTCCGAATTGCCTTTTCGCGCTACGCTTTAAGCGAAAAGGCAGGTCGTCGCGCAACGCGCGACTTTGCATTATCCTCAGTTTATGTTATCTTATTTAAGTTGTCTTTCGTTGTGCGTTTAGCACAATGATTGATGTGGAGAATTCGCCTAGTGGTCTATGGCGCACGCTTGGAAAGCGTGTTGGTGTAACAGCCTCACGAGTTCGAATCTCGTATTCTCCGCGAGTAGGGTTTCTAGCCAGCACAATTGGTTGGAACCCTTTTTATATATTTGCCTATGCATCAAAATATATGAACATACACAAGCAGCTTAGCGTCGAACTCAACTGTTAGGCAATTTCTGCGCAGAGCAACCATGCAAAATTGAAGCCATGCTACGTTTTTCCGCACTAGTAACGCTAAGATCGTACTTATACTTAACAGCAATCTGCCTAGCTACATAATCGCATCTAAAGGATTTATTAGATGGCAGCCAATAAGCCGCAGAAGCAGATCCTTTTTCTTGATTCGCTGCTCCTTGAACAGCAAGAAGATTAAGCATATCGTTACCAAACTTAAGCCTCTTGGCATGACTCCATTTCCAAGCGCCTGATTGCCAAGCGTTTTCTAGTGCTACAACATGGTCGATTTGAACAAGAGCACTAGTTTTTCTTCCTCGAACAAAATTAATATTTAAACCAGTATAAGGATCGTGCAAAAGCCCTGATGCTACTTTGCAAGAACCATAATACTTAAAACGAACCTGTTTTAAATCGCGCGCAAGAACATCTTCTCTAACATCACAGCCATTTTTATCAACATCTGTAGTCCTGTATCCAAAGACACTCCTGTTGTATCCAGACGGATGTGATTTAGAGACTTTTAGCTTATTAAGAAGAGCAGCAGCATCTCCATCAGCAACGTATTCACCAGTAATTTCGCCAACATCATGATTGATTTTTGGCAAAACAAGCCCAATAACAATGCCTATAATAATAGCCAAAGAAATAAGCCATATAAAAGAGGCTATTCTTTTAGATATAGGGTTACTTGAATAATGCGTATTATGATCGTACTGCATGATTTATATCTACAACCCAAGGAATACGCCTAATAACAACGTCTAGAACTTGTTGAATAAGGCTAATAAGCACAATAATTGCCATAACTGCGTAAACAACATTCCATTGTGGATTCTTAGTGACAATTGGGTGAATAGTGTTAGAAACAAGCATTATTGCGTTCGCAATACCTATAAGAGCAACAGACATAAGAATTGCCTGCATTCTTCCCACTTTACGAGATAATCGCACTCGCTGTTGTGAAAGCTTACGCATTGAATCAACAACACGCTTAACACAATGCTCGCCCTGTCGGAAAGCTAGAACCTCATCAATACCAAGTTCTACATCATCAACTTCAAGCTCCACCATCTTTTGTTCTGAATGAACTTTCTTAATAAAACTGCGGAGTCTAAGTCTAAATAATCCTGGAATTATAAACACTATTAGAGCACAAATCACAACAGCAAAAATAGCAATTTGAATATCAAAGTAACATAACAAAACGATTGCTGGAATAATCGACAAAACCATTCCAACACTCATGCTTAAACCTGCCTTGTGCAAATGCGCATGATGAAGATCCACGCCAGCAAAAGATGTCACTAATGTTATGCATCTTAAACATGCGCATACGCTTACGATAAGCACGTATTCTTGCATAGCAAGTCCAAAAAGCGGTCGATTAGCGATAGCGAACATTGCTGCAAAAGTGCAAACAGGTATCAATACTGCGCAAACTATATTGATTGCTGTAGAGAATGCTGAAAGAATCGCAAAAAACGCCTTTTTCAACGAAGATATAGTTGATTTACTTTCATGAGATAAATCTTTCAATAAGCCTTCGTGTTTTGCATTATTAAAATTCTTATTAGAGTTTTCATAAAAACTTTTAGCATATTTGTCTACTTTATTAGCTTTATCAACGCTACCATCTGCGAAATTTTCGGCATAAGAGCTAATAGAACTAGAACTGGTGTAATGCGAATTATGATATACACTAACGTTAACCAAATTGTCCGCTTTAGAAACGTAGTTATCGTCTGGCAAAAATACAAGAATCGTAGCTTTTTTAGCAACATGACGCAAAATATCACATAAATTCTTAGCTTCATCAGAACTAATATCGCTTGAAGAATAGTCGAAAATATACACTGGAGTTCTACGAATAAGCGCACGAGCCATAATAATTCGTCGGAAAATATCTTGCTTATTTTCAACCTGAATATTGTCTACACGCAAATCTAATCCGTTATAATCCGCATAAACAACACCATCTACATGAGCAGTACGCAATGCTTGCCACATAGATGTAGTAGTAGCATTAGACGATGCCATGAGCAGATTCTCTCGCAAAGTGGCTGAAAACAGATGACTATTTGAACGAACAATAGTAACAAGATCTGCAATAGCACCAGGATTTTCATTATTTAGTGAAACATAAGTTGAGTTTCCAGAAATATCACCAAAATCAGATACCACAAAAGGCGATTCAACATCTACTTCAGAAAAACCATATCTATCGCTGTAAGATAGCGCAACATCTGATTTATCGCTAAAAACTACGCCATTCAAAACATTATTAGTAAATAATTCGTAGTATTCCTTTGGCATTACATTCAATTTTCCACTTGAAATATTAAAGGATGCACGCAAAGGTTTATTATTTTCAGTGAAATTGCATCGCACATGAAGAGAAACATTACTGGCTCCATCTGGGATGCTCAGCGACTTTTTATTATCTGAGAAATCTATGGAATCTGCAGAAGCAGAAGATTCTACAGAGTCTAAATTAGAAGAATGAACCTTATTAGAAGCAACACTTTTAAACAAGTCACTAATGTTATTCAAACCTAAAACAGCCCGATTTTTAATATGCATACAGTTAGCAACTCTACGTATTGGATCTACGCTTAGCATAAGAAGGGGCAAAGTTAGCATTGCAGCAGGAAGACCAACAGATTTAACAGAAAGAAGCCAAACTGTAGAAATAATTGCCACACCAGTCATTAAATACGTTAAAAATACGCATAAACAGCGCCACAAAACGCGAACATCTGCAAGAGCAGATACAAGTGCCAAAGTAGAAAAAATTGACGCAAAAACGCAAATAGTGGCAACATAAGAGTTTATTGAAAACATTGCAACACTAACCGCAAAAGGCATAGGAAAAGCAGCAATGATCTGCGGCAAAAGTAAACCATACCAACGTTGAACCCACGCAACATCATCGTTCACGCAAATAGAAGAATATCCCTTAGACCACTTTTTAGAAGAACTCAAAGAAAGCATAGAACGCAACATTTTTGGTCTAAGCTTCATAGATACGCGAGTTCCAATTTCGGTAGAAATAGTGCATGACTGATGGAACGCAATATATTTTACGATGAGTATTCCAACAAGAGAAATAAGATAAGACGTCAATTCAACAGAGCTTAACAAGGATTTGCCAGTATATTTTGCAGGAATAAGCACTGGCGAAAGAATTCCAACACAAACATACACAAAACCAATATTCGCAAGAGAAGATATAGCAAGACACGCCGCTCTTAAAACAACCAAGTGCTTAACACCTGGAACAAAAGCGAAGAAACGACCAATCATTTAACTATCCTTTTCTTTTCCATAGAAAACTCTTTTAAATTCCAAAAATACTTTCACGCACTGCAAAGTAAACACACGATACCCTGCAGATTGAATCTACAAATTCGAGTAGCTCGCACTGTTAAAATCAGCTTTAAATCTCTTAAAAACGCTATCTAAACACTCTCTACAAACACATACCCACGCACTAGCTCACTACCCCTTTAGCATTCAAGATTACGCTGAGCATCAGGCATCAACACGCCGAAGAACTTTAGTTTAAATGCCAACTAATACGATGCAAATCACTAGGACCATACTCTAGAATCGCAGCTCTATGCGATTTAGAACCATAACCCTTGTTATGTGCCCAATCATAAATTTTATATTTAGGATTATCAGACAAGCTTGTCATAAGAGAATCTCGAGTCACCTTTGCGATCACAGAAGCTGCAGAAACACTAGCACACTTCTGATCAGCCTTAATTAAAGTGTGAACTTTAACAGGAAAATCAATACTAGGCGCATCAAAAGTTCCAGAAACCTTACCAATATAATTAAATGGTCCATCTAAAATCGCTGCAATATGAGCATTTTCAAGCTTATATCGCATACTGTTTTGCACATCTGAAATTGCACGAATCGCAGCAACACCAAGAGCATAACTTATTCCCCACTCGTCAATCTCGCGATTTGTACAAGAACCAACAGCAAAAGCATCGCACCAATTTTCAAGAGGCTCCAATAATCCTTCACGCTTGTGAGCGTTAATAAGCTTGGAATCAGCTAATCCATCAGGAAAATAACCAGAATTAATTTTATCGGCACCAAAAAGAGCAGCACCAACCATAACAGGACCAGCTAAACTACCACGTCCAACCTCATCTAATCCAATAACCCAATCGAAGCCACTTTTTAAAAGGTCTTGCTCAAAGTTAAAAGACGGAACAGCAGCCAAAATCTCCCCAAATCTAATATCTACGCACGTTTAAAAGAACTATTTAGCATCTGACTTATTTCTTACATCATCAAACGCATCGCTATGATTTTCAAAAATACCCATACGATTCAAAGGCCAAAAACGCATAAACGCCACGCCTTCAACCTTAGAAATAGGTACCAAACCATCGTCACCATCATTCTTATGATACCTAGAATCCGCAGAATTAGCGCGATTATCTCCTAGAACAAATACATGACCAGGCTTAACCTTCACCTTAAACGGGAAGGAACTAGGACTTACACCTGGTTTAATATAAGCAGATTCAAGCACAGGAACACCGTTAACAAGAATCGGGTCACCATCGCCCTTACATTCAACGGTATCCCCAGGCAATCCAATTAAACGCTTTATAAGATCTTTACCAGACACAATTCCGCCGCGACTATTTTCACCTTGAAGCCAATTAGCAGGATCTTCAAAAACAACAATATCTCCACGATTTAGCGGAAACAGTCGAGGAGTGAGCTTAGACGTAACAACATAATCGCCAATATGAATTGTGTCTAGCATGGAGCCAGACGGAATAAAATATACGCCGAGAATAAAAACACGAAGAAAAATAACAACAAGAATAGGTACAAGATACCATGCAACAAGCTCTTTCCAAGATGTTTTAAAAAGCTTGCGAGTACGAACCTTGGACTGAGATTTAGAGGAATCATAATCACTATCTTGATATCCAGAAATATGATTCCCTTTTATTTTTCCATGCCTAGCACGTTTAGCACTGAAGCCAGAAGTTAGACTTTGTCTTTCTTCTGGCTCCGGTGGAACTGGAGAAGGATTTAAGCCGTGACCTGCCACATTAACAATGTGACCATCGCTATTTTGCAAGTCTTCGGCAGACATATTAATCCTTAACGTTAAATCCTTAACCTTAAATAAATTTACTTAGCAGCGCTGTTGTCACGACGCTCGGCAATACGAGCAGCCTTACCACGCAAAGCGCGCAAGTAGTAAAGCTTAGCGCGACGAACGCGACCACTACGAACCAGCTTAATCGAATCGATAGCTGGGGAATGAAGTGGGAAGCGACGCTCAACACCAGTGCCGAAGCTCACCTTACGCACAACGAAAGTCTCGCGAACGCCAGCACCCTTACGAGCGATAACAACGCCAGTAAAGGTCTGAATACGAGTGTTGTTGCCTTCCTGAATCTTAACGTTAACGTCAACAGTATCTCCAGGACGGAAAGCTGGGATTTCCTCAGCAGACTTAAGATGCTTAGCATCAAATGCTTCTACAGCATTCACCATGATAATTCCTCCTCGCCGCCGCATATCGACGTAAGCTACATCAAAGTAAGTTAGTCTAATTTTAACTTTTTCAACTTTACTTTGAATAATCCTTCCCAAAAAGTTTGCTTTTCAGGGCTTCCATCTGCCAAAACTTTAAAAAAGCAGGCTAGACTATTGATAAGTCGACTATGCGGCATCGCCTTATCGAAAGCATACAGAACACAAATTTATGCTCAATAATGGACATTATTGAGCATTATTTCGCACTATTTCAGCGCACAACGCCATTAAGCGGCGCCGTCTCAACAGTACGAGTTAATTCGTCATCATCGGCATCGTAGTCAAAAAGCTCACCATAACGACCCCAGCTAATCGCAATATCAAATTGCTGACGAGCCAAGGCGTCCGTATGCTTGCTGCGAAGCAAATCCAAAATCAACTCGCCACGAAGCTTGCCATTGCGGTTTCGGCTCAAAGCCTGATCAATTGCATGAACAAGAGGAGCATGCTCAATTGCAAGACGCGCAAACACCTGCTTGCTGTGCAAAATGTCGGCATTATGCCATTCTTGACCTGCTGGAGTAATAGTAATATGACCATTTTCTGCTGTAAGCAAATTAAGCATTGTTCCAGCATCTACAAGTGGGAACAAATCATCGATTTCGAACGACAGATCCGCAGCCAAATCAGCCAAATCAATGCCATCTGGCTCTTCCGAAATAACGTCTAGCAAACCTGCCATTCCTCCTGGCGTTGCGTTCGGCAGCAAGTGCACAGCAACAGGCTCAGGCTTCGGCTCCCCCGCATCCGCCTGCTCCTCGTTTTGCTTAGCTTCTGCCTCCGCGTCGTGATGCTTTTGAATAAGCATGTCGGCGATTGCAGCAGCTTCTGTTTCTTCTGCATCCGTCTGTTCCACAGGTTGAGAATCGCCATCTGCTCCAGACAAGTCGCCAGCAACCGTTGTATCAGTATTATCTTGCTCAGATTCACCCTCTGGCATAGAACCAGTCAAAATCGCATAAAGATTATCAACCATCGCCTCAAATTCAGCACTATGCTTGTCTCTCGGGCGAGGCAAATCAACTTGCACGTCTGCAATCAAATGTCCAGGATGAGATCCCAAAACCACCACGCGATCTGCCATTTGCACAGCTTCTTCAATATTGTGCGTAACGATTACAACAGACTTAATATCGCGCTCTTCACTAGACCAAAGCTTAAGAACTTCCTGACGAAGATTTTCTGCAGTAAGAACGTCAAGCGCAGAAAATGGCTCGTCCATAAACAGAGCATCTGGGCGCAAAACCAGTGCGCGCGCAATACCTACGCGCTGACGCATGCCGCCAGAAAGCTCCTTTGGATACGCTGTTTCGAAGCCGTCCAAGCCAATCGCATCTATTGCTGCGAGAGCAAGCTCCGTGCGCTTTTCTTTGCTAACGCCTCTAGCGCGCAAACCAAGCTCCACATTGTCTTGAACTGTAAGCCATGGCATAAGTGCGAATGTTTGGAAAACGATTGCCACCCCTGGGTTTGGACCCGTAAGCTCGCGACCGCGATACGTTACAGTTCCCTCTGTTGGCTGAATTAAGCCTGCCATTGTTCGCAAGAAGGTTGATTTTCCAGCGCCAGAACGACCTAGAATTGCAACGATTTCACCCTCTCGCAGCGTAAACGATATATCGTGAAGCACATGCTGAGTAGTGCCACTATCCGATGTAAAACTTTGAGTTATGTGTTTTGCGTCGATGATATCGCTTGTAATTGAAGATTGCGCAGCCAAATTCTGCGCAGCCTTTTCCGCGGTTTTGTTCAAAGTGTTCATAATATTTGCCAATCTTTTCGTAAAGTTTATAAATTTATAAGTTTATAAGTTTAATTTTTTTGAATTTATTTATTCAGCAGTTTAAGCAACTAATCATTGGTTGCTGGCGACCAGCCAGTCGCCTAATTCAAAACAAATCTTTTTGCCGAATACCTTTGCAAAGGCGTCCAGAACAGTCGATTACTTAACACAACAATTAAGCTCATAACCGTTACTCCCACAAGCGTTTTTACAGAATCACCAACAGTTGTTGCGTTCGTAATATACGCGCCCAAACCTTGAGTTGCCATGTGATTCTTGCCATATTCCACAATCTCTGACACAATCGAAGCGTTCCAAGCACCACCAGCGGCAGTAATCCCACCAGTGCACCAAGATCCAAAAATCGCAGGCAAAACAAGAGTTTTCCACTTGAGCATACGATTTAATCTAAAGCTTCTTGTCATTTCTCTTAAATCATCTGGAATCGCGCTCGCGCCAGCAATAACGTTAAACAGAATGTACCATTGTGTGCCAAGCGCCATCAAAATAATACTTCCCCATCCAAGGTCAATATGCCAAGCCATAAACCACATCATTGCAAATGGGAATATAAAGTTTGCTGGGAAGCTAGCCAGAATTTGCACAACAGGTTGCATAATTCGCGAAATCTTAGGATTCATGCCAATATATACGCCTACTGGAACCCAAATCAGCGAGCTTACAAAAATCAGCACAGCTACGCGAGCAAAAGTCAAAGCTCCTAACGCTCCAGCTGTAGCGAACTCTTGCAAACCTGTGCGAGTTGCTACAAAGTAAAGCATTTGAGCAGCAAGCCCCAAAATCAGCACAGCCATAACAATGTTGAACACCAAGTCGCCAAGTTTACGCTGTGATGCTTTACGCGGCCACTGTGAACCTGTGCGTCCGAATGGTCGTGTAATAATTTCAAGCCATTCGCGAATTGGAGAAAACAGCTTGCTAATAACTTCGTCGGCATGCGAATGACGAATAAGTGTCAAAACAGCACTCTTTCGCTCCTCGTCGGATGCGCTTTGAGTTATGCGGAATCGCTCCGACCACGCTGTAAGCGGCTTCCAAAGGAAGAAGTCAATTGCTAGCACAACAACAATCATGGATAAAATAGCCCACCAAATGTTTCCAAGCTTATTTTCTGCAGCAGATTGCGCCACAAAACTACCGACTCCAGGCAGCGCGTAAGTGTGATTGTTTACGGAAATCATTTCGGAAGCAGTAAGGAAGAACCATCCGCCGCCAACGCTCATCATGCAATTCCAAAGCAGCGGAATCATTGCGTTTGGCATATCCAGCACCCAGAATCGCTGCCAATGGGTAAGTTGCAAGCTGCGCACCGCCTCATCTAGCTCCTTCGGCTCACTTAAAAGCGAACGGTGGAACGAGAAAGTCATATTCCAAGCCTGGCTTGTAAAAATCGCAAAAATCGACGCTGCTTCAACGCCCATCATCGAACCTGGGAAAATCACCAGCCAAATCGTTACTGTAGCCGAAAGGAAGCCAAGAATTGGAACGGATTGCAAAATGTCTAGCAACGGAATAAGAACCTTGCCTAGTCGGCGGCTGCGCGCTGCAAGAGATCCGTAAATAATGGTAAAAATCAGCGATGCTATAAGGGCTAGCATCATACGAAACACGGATCTAAGCGTGTAGTAAGGCAAATTAATTAGGTCGGTTGAAACCGCGGAAGGTATTCCTTTAGGTCCAATCGGCTGGTTGATGCACTGCAAAAGGAATGCACTTACGCCGAAAAGTGCGATTATACCAACGCACACAATAATGTCGGACCAGAAACGAGTGTTTTCGTCTACTTGCGTACTGGCACCGTTTTTTCCAGATGTTGTAAATATTGTCATGATAAGTCCTCTGGGAACGCGTATTTTTACACGCGTTTGTCGCTTATCACCACTATTTTTTTGCGTTTATCTTAAATTTTGCTTAAAATTTTAGATTTTATTTTAGAAGCGCCTATTTAATGCGCGGTTGCTGGTGACTTATCCCAACAAATCAAATAAAATAAAATCTTTAATCGCAAAACCTGTAATCGCAAACATTTTGGCGGTGACTGCCGGTTTTTTATATTCATCTTTTGTATATTCAGGGGGAACGTCCGTACTACTACTAATACTGTCTGAATCGTCACTAACGGCATTAACTGTATTAGCACTTTGATTACAACTGGTACTACTGCTACTGTCATGTTTCACGGCAATCACCTCCTCTAGCTTGTGCGCGCCAACGCAAAACCGTATCATCGTATCATCATTGAACCGGACGGCAAGCAAGAAGACACAAGGTGATTTTTAAATCAAAAGAAATCAACCTTAATCTTGTCGTTCAAGCTTCAGCTTCGCAGGGCGGTGGTGTTGCATTAGTCGAAGCCTTGAAATCGACAACGACTGTTGACCAACTTGCAGTGTCTCCACTGTGTTGCGGCAGCAACCCGTATCCCCGTGGTAGCCTTACCTACCGACCGTGCTCATTATAAATTATCACTGCTCTTGTGTCAACCTATTTTTGAATCGAAGTGCATTCGCGCGCTACGCTATTCCTCACGGCTATTAGTAGCCGCTCGGCTGATTTGGCATGTAAAGTCCACTGGACTTTACATTTGAGCCAAATCACGCTTTGAAGGAGCTTGAAATGCGTTATGGAATTTCAAGCTCAGTCAAAGCGCCCATGCAAGTCGATTAGAGAAAAAGCCTCTTGAAGATTTAATCAACAAGAGGCTTTAAATCAACAATCAAATAAGATTGCTACACACTCACTACTACTTGCGATGAGCGCGATAGAAGCGAATCAAGCTCTGGGTAGAAGCATCCTGAGCTGCCAAAGCATCGTCATCCTTAGAGATTGCAGGAGTAATCTGCTTTGCAAGCTGCTTGCCAAGCTCCACACCCCACTGATCGTAGGAATCCAAGCCCCAAACAGTGCCTTCGACGAAGGTGATGTGCTCGTAGAGAGCAATCAACTCGCCCAAGCTAAATGGAGTCAAAGCTTCGCCGAAGATAGAAGTGGTTGGACGGTTGCCGCTAAATACGCGAGCTGGAACAATCTCTTCTGGAGTTCCTTCAGCGCGAACTTCGTCAGCAGTCTTGCCGAAAGCAAGAGCCTTAGTCTGTGCAAGATAGTTGCCCAAGAAGAGCTCGTGCACATCCTGATCGCCATCTTTAGTAGGATTTGGCGTGTTCACGAAAGCAATGAAGTCAGCTGGAATAAGCTGAGTGCCCTGGTGAATCAACTGGTAGAAAGCGTGCTGGCCGTTGGTGCCTGGCTCACCCCAGAAGATTTCGCCGGTTTCGCTTGTTACAGGAGTGCCGTCCCAGCGCACAGACTTACCGTTGGATTCCATGGTGAGCTGCTGCAAATAAGCTGGGAAACGGTGCAAGTACTGATCGTATGGAAGCACAGCGTGAGAAGCAACCTTGTAGAAGTTGCGGTACCAAACGTTGAGCATACCGAGAAGCACAACAACATTCTTCTCGAATGGGGTTTCAGCAAAGTAAGTATCGATTGCGTGGAAGCCCTTCAAGAACTCTTCGAAGCGCTCTGGTCCAAGAACTACAGCCAAAGAAGTGCCAACAGCGGAATCCACAGAGTAGCGGCCGCCAACCCAGTTCCAGAATCCGAAAGCGTTGGTTGGGTTAATGCCGAACTCTTCAACCTTCTCGAGGTTGGTGGAAACAGCCACGAAGTGCTTTGCAACAGCTTCAGCCTTCTTTGCGTCGCTGCCGTCAATAGCACCGCTCTCCTGAAGCTTGTTAAGCAACCAGGTACGAGCGGTACGAGCGTTGGTCAAAGTCTCCAAAGTGGTGAAAGTCTTGGAAACAATGATGAAAAGCGTGGTTTCTGGATCCAAATCCTTGGTCTTCTCTGCCATATCATTTGGATCGATATTAGAAACGTAGCGAGCGCTAATTCCAGCGTCAGCATATGGCTTCAAGGCTTCGTAAACCATTACTGGACCCAAATCAGAGCCGCCGATACCAATGTTTACAACGGTCTTGATGTTCTTGCCAGTAATGCCCTTCCAAGCGCCGGAGCGAACTTCGTTAGCAAAATCGTAAATGCGACCCAACACTTCACGCACGTCGGCAACGGTATCTTGACCGTCTACCATGAACTTACCAGCATCTTCGGCTGGACGACGCAAAGCGGTGTGCAATACTGCACGATCTTCGGTGTTGTTAATGTGCACGCCAGTGTACATCGCCTTAGTGCGCTCATCAAGCTTAACTGCCTTTGCAAGGTCGGCGAAAAGCTTAAGCGTCTCTGGCTTAATCAAATTCTTAGAAAGATCGAAGTGGAGGTCTCCAGCTTCGAAGCTCAACTTATCCACGCGATTTGCATCCTGAGCAAACCACTTCTTCAGGCTCACGCCTTCGGACTGCAATTCATCATAGTGCTTCTGCAAAGCAGCCCATTCAGGTGTTTTAACGGCGTCAACTGGTGGATTGATGGCCATTTCTTGGTCCTTTCATCTTGAATGAAGTGACGTGATGCCTTGTTTTATCAATCTTTAGGCACACTCGAACACGTTTTAATCACAATAATCATCGAGAATCACAGTGAACTATAAAGTAAACACGTGTAAATGCGCGCAAAGTGGAACTTGTGCATCACTATCTTCCAATTGCCAAGATACTCACAAAAGCGGACAGAAATACACTTTGACTAGAACACATGCGAACATTTGCGGCGCGTCATGCTAGACAAATTGCAAATATTAATATATAGTATTTGATTTGTGCGCGAGTCGCGAATGCTTCTCGGGCAAATTGCCACTTTAGCTCAGTCGGTAGAGCGTCTCACTCGTAATGAGAAGGTCGACAGTTCGATTCTGTCAAGTGGCTCTTAAAGTTTCTTTTTCGCTTGTTTTAGGCGATTTAAGCGCGAGTGGCGAAATGGTAGACGCGCAGGATTTAGGTTCCTGTGTCTTACGACATGTGGGTTCAAGTCCCATCTCGCGCACAAAAATGGACCAAATGCTATTGCACCTGGTCCATTTTTCTCTTAAACGAAACAACCAAAGAAAATATTAACTCTTAGTCTAAAACTACACTCCAAAAGCATAAGTCTTAGTATCTTTGAGTGTACCATTAGATGTGTAGGCTTCAAAATGTGTCCAATAAATTCCAGGTTTAGGACTCCACAAAGCCCATGGACCCTTAAATTGGCTCACCCATTGTTTGGCGTTATAGTCATATATTTTGATAATCGTATAACCATTAGGATTATTTGTAGTAGCACCTAGTAAAACATTGCTACCACGCCAAGCCGCATAAGTGCCAGAAATCACGGTATCACCTGTAAAAACAGGAGCCGGTGCATTTTGAATCTCATAATGGAAAGCAATGGTTTTGTTACCCAAAGGCTTCTTAGTGAACGAATCACGAACATCACAGTGAAGCCAATAATCACCGTTGCTTGTCACCCAAGAAGCCCAATTGCTAACAGACCAGTCAGAAATAGTCTTCCACTGCTTATTAAGCAAATCGTAAGCAAGCCAGCGATATTCCATATGATTGTAAATACTACTACTTGCTGCGGCACCTACAGCTATATCATCACTGCGAATAATCCACGTAAAATCGATGTGAGCGCGGCTTGTAGGCGTAGTTGGCCTAGTACCAAATGCATTTAAATCAACATTACCTTGAATTCCAGATACAGAACCGCTAGAAGTGTACTGCCAGCCGCCTAATGGTGTTGTAATGTTAAAAAGCGTAGTGGCACCATAGCTAGCAACCCAGCTTGTACGATCGTGAATATATTGGGAATTAAGCGGACCGTTTAAATAATTAGCATAAGAATAAACACCTAGATTAGTGTATCCAGCAGAAGCCAGCTGATTCCACCACGATGCAACAATATTCTGATAAACGTATGGATCAGTAGGTGGTTGATGCCCTGCCCACTCCCATCTTTCCAAATCGTAGTAAACAGGGTATGAAAGGTCACTTGGATTAACTCCAGCACCTTGCAAAAGCCTTGCCACATCGGCACCTTCGGAAGCGCCATCAGAAGGCGTTTCAGCGTAGGAATAAACATAAACTCCAAAAGGAATACCTAAACGCTTGCATTCGTTAATATTTCGCACAGCATACTTGTCGTAACCATTATCCCAACCGTAGCTGATGCGAATTATCGCACCTTCTACTCCAGCGGCTTTAGCAGCAGCCCAATCAATTTCGTGCTGATGTTCAGAAACATCTATAACACCCCTAGCGTTATAAGCAAACATGTTTCCGTTGCCATCAAAGAATGATTGAGAACCATTGTAATCTTCCCATTCCACACCATAATTTGTTACAGGCAAATAGGCTTTGCGAACAATACCATCAGTTGTTGTGGCTGTTTTAGAAGACAATATTGTTGAATCTTTTGCTTTAGCAGAAGATTTAGACTCGTCTGGAATAGGCTGATTTGAGCTTATTAGACGAACTTTGGAAGGATTGGCAGAATTCGTAGAATTGTAGCGCTTAATTGCTTTTCGCAAATCTCCAACAGTAATAGGCGTAAAACGTCTTCCATCGCTCTTAGCAAGAGGATCTGGCTGCTTGTCTTTAGTGCCAATAATTTTAGGATCAGTAACAATATCGCCAGTTTTAAGAGATTTCAAATGACCAGTAGATGTAAGAGCATATTTTGAAGAAACTACTTCGTCACTATTCTTAAATGACGACGCCACTTTTGAAGGCAACTTAAAATCAGGATTATTGGCATCACCATCGGCAAAACCATTCAAACGATTATCTTCAGCAGAATTACTATTCCCATTATCTGCACTTTTTATTGCATTATTTTTGGCACTTCTTAATGAACTTCTTGATGAACTAGAAGCAGAGCCTTCAAAAACACCACGTCCTTCAACATTAATAGATGGAGAAACGTTCATAACAAATGCAGCAGCAACAGAAACTAAACTTGCAATTACACGTACAATAATTTGTCCCACAACTCCTCCAGAGATATGCTTTTACGTGTTTTTACCTCATACAACCATAGCAATATGCGCAAACAGTAAAGAAACAAATCGCAAATCAGAATAACGAAAAAACACAAAAATAACTATGACTAATCACGATATATTTAGAACAATCGGAATCAAAGAAATCACAGAAATCAAGTGGAGCGGATGACGGGAATCGGACCCGCGTCATCAGTTTGGAAGACTGATACTCTACCATTGAGCTACATCCGCAATTGCACGTAATGGAATTTTTATAAGACCCCAAAACAGCGACTCGAACAATTATACAGATGATTTTGACATAAAACAACTAACGACACTCCACTTAGATTCTCAAGAGCGTTGTAGCACACTATTAACATTCTCGCGTTTGTTCCCTTTTTATGCAAATACGACAACAAACGCGGGAAAAATACACAAAACCATACAGTGCAAATTGCAAAATATCTAAGCTATTTCTAGAATCACAAACGCAGATGCGATTGCAGATGCGTCTTCAAGCAAACCATCGTGGCTCAAAGAAACATGCCATCTAATAGAAAAGCCATTCTGTGCATTAATCATAGGAACCGTGCCTAAAGATTGCATAAGCTTTTCATTAACAGCATCATCAAGATGAACACTTGGGCAACCATAAGAATCATCTAAAATCTCAATACTCGCCCACGGTGTGTTATCTAGCGTGTAAGGATATTTTGCATCTTCAAACGAAGATAAAGCCTCACACCAAGATTTTATAACCGCCTCTTTTCCAGCCCAGCGCGCTGCAATATGCATCGCCTCAGCGTCGTTTTTTGAGTGCGCTCGCATGGCGCACTGTCTAAGCTCTCTCTGAGAAAACAGAGCACGCCAACCATCGCCATCATGCATCTGCTCAGCAAACTGCGCAACGTTTACCAAGTCGTGCCCTATTCCTGCAATCATACACACCTACTTTTAGTACATATACATACTTTTTTATGTTCTACGCAAAAATACTATATAAAATCTTGTATAAAATATATTTAAATCAACAATCACTTGCACGCTTTTACTGCAGTAGCAAACGCCGAAAAAGTCACCGGCAAATGTTTTCCAAAACTACAAAAACGACAGCAAACGCCAGAAAATTACGCCGCTACGACCTGCTTAAGCATGTGTACAAGAAACGCTACAAGTGTGATTAATTCATATGCGAATAAATTACTATAAAACGATAAAATTTTAGATAATTTTAAACAATCCGTCTTTATGACAATATTTTATACATAGAGCACCCCCCCCCCCCCGCAGGAAATTTTACAGTTATGGAACACTTAACAATAAAAAAATTACGACAAAATAGTAAAAATACGATATAATATTATGCAGCATGTATATAAGCGTACTTATTGTCTACCGTTGCTTTATGCAAACACAGAATTCGTATTTGAAGAAGAACTAGACACAAGTTTATATACGACACACATTAAGGAACGTTAAATTAAGAAGCACAAGAATAAAGGATTACGGATTATTATGGCAAATAACAACCGCAAAAAGCATGCACGCGAGCAAGTTGAGAGCTCGTTTAAAAACGTTGATTCATCTTCTGCGTATGCAACCATGCGCAAGGTTTCATTGAGCACACTTGCCACAGTTCTCACTGCAGCAACCTGCTTGGGTGGTCAGCCAATCCTCGCATCCTCTAATATTCTTCTTCCTCCAACTACGGCAGCTTTCGCGCAAGAAGTGCGTAACGCAGACACTACTCCTTGGCTACATACGCCGAATATTCTTGAGTTCCAAAGGTATCGCTTTGCTAACAGCAATGGAACAATCGGTCAAATAGGATCCGACGGTTTAGGTGATTACGATAACACCACCAAGAAATCGGATATGTATGCACATCTTGAAAAGAACGGAAACGACCAGTACCTAATCTTCGATGTGTTCTTTAACAACGACGGTAAAGATATGACTGGCGCTTCCAAACAACAACAGTATGTTTGGCAAATTCCTTTTGCAGTTGCTGACTTAAATAATGGTTATTACAATGGAGACACATTAAGTGATTTAAGCTTTGATTTTTATAAACGAAATGGCACTAGTCCACAAACAACAAACGCTGTTCTTTCACGCGATTTTTCATTATTCACTAAAGAAAATAGCCAGTCAAAAAATCTTAATAACCCCTTGCAAGATGACCAGCACCTTGGAAACTCTTTATACAAAATAACCTTAGGCATAAGAGGAGGAAACAGCAACAAGCAAGATTTGAGTGATACTTTCCACAATAATGCAGGCGACGGGGTTATTAGCAATGCTACAACATTGAGAGGCGTATATAGCGGCAAGAGCTACGGCATCGGCTTAAGAACTACAAACGTCGACTATGCAGTACACATGCATTGCAAAGTAAAATTACGTCAAGGAGTCACTCTTGACGACATTCAAGATGCTTATACATGGGCAAATACAAGTACTTATGGTAGAACGACTAACTCAGCATACACCTTTATTTCTGGTCGCGAGCGCTGGACTGAACAAAATCTTAAGCGCACAAAAAGCGATAAAATCCCTCCAAAGCTGTATTTAAACGGCAAGGAGATTGACGACTCCAACAACAGCATTACCGTGTATCAGGGAGATATTCCTACAATCACTTTCGGCACATCAGATGACAGCGGAAAGGTTAATAGCTTCTCAGTTAAGGGTCTTCCTAACGGTAATGGAGATGTCACTGAAAACAGTAATGGCATGGAAGCAACTGAAGCTAAGCATCACAACCATGTTGTTAATAGAGTTAAGTTTGAATATAAGAACGGCAACACGCCAGCAAATACTGACTACACGGTTACTGTCTCTGCAACCGACGCTTCTGGAAACAAAGCAGAAAAGAGAGTCACTGTACATCTTAAGAACCTGAACCAGAAGTACAAGGCTCCAACCACTACACCGATTACTGTTGATTGGGGACATAAGGCAACTAATGAAGAATTAAAGAAACATGTTTCTAATATTGAAGGCGGTGGACAACTAGATTTCAATACTTTCCCAGAGACTAAACTACCAGATATAGCTTTTAATGGGAAAGATACTGCTACAACATCCACATCAGCAAAAGTAATATATTCAGACAATTCGTACCATATTGTTACGATTCCTGTAATTGTCAGAAAGCCGCTCGCATTGCAACACAAAAGCGAGCTGAAAGATCACGAAGTTAAAGTAAATGTTGGCGACACTCTTACTAAAACAGAAAACAAGGTTGACGCTAAGGAATATCTTGGTATAACCGATAAGAAGGTTAAAGATAACATCAAGAGTGCAGAGTGGGTTAATGGCGAGCCTTCCACAGCTGTTGCAGGAAAAAGAACTTACACTGCTAAAGTCACGTTTAATGACGGCAGCACAGCGGAAGAAAAGGTTACTTTCACGGTTCGCCCTCAAAAGCCTAAGATTGAAACTGATTTGACTGGTGTTGCAGGCGTAAAGGGCAAGGAAGTTGTAGTTAATGCAGGCCCCGGCACCGAAGGAAGCACTGTAACGCTTAAAGATAGCAAGGGCAATCAAATTGGAACTGGAAAAGTTGGCAACGATGGCAAAGTTACGATTACAGTTGCTAATGGCATTCCTGAAGGAAGCATTACTGCAGTAACTACTACTGCAGATTCCGTAAGCTCTGACGCAAGCGACGCTAAGAAGGCTACTAAGGATGACAAAGCTCCAACGCTTACTGCCGATAAAGATAGCATTACCGTAAAAGTTGGCGAAGATCTGAAGATTCAGCTTACTGCAAAAGATGATGTAAAGATTGAGTCTATTGACACAGCAACAGCAACGATGGCTTTTGCTCGAAATGATTTCAGTAAGATGATGGTTGTCGCAGCGCGTGCAAAAACTGATTACACGAAGAATAGTGATAAGGAAAAGGTTTTCACTTATAGCTTCTCCGGCTTGAAGCCTGAAGAAGTTGGCACTTATACTCTTACGTTCTCCGCAACTGATGCTGCTGGTCACAAAACAGAAAAAACTGTGACTGTAAAAGTGGAGAAAAAAGAAGACATTAAGTCAAAGAATATTGCTGTTGACTTAGGTCACAAGCTAGACGAAAAAGACGCCGAAAAAGCTATTGCCAACGGAAGAAAGCTTAAAAAAGCAGGCGCAACCTTCAAGTGGAGCACTGAAACTGGCGGAACTCCAGACACTTCCACTGTTGGCAAGGAAAAGACTGGAAAAGTTATTGTAACTATTCCTACTAACGACAAAAATCACCCACGCGTTGAAACTGTTGACGTTAAGGTAACTGTTAGGGATAACGAAAGTCCTAAAGTTGCGATTCATCAAAAGGGCGACGGTGGTACATATAACACCATTGATCCTGGATATCCAGATGGTCCAAAATACCCACCAGTATTTACTATTACTACATACCGCGGTGATAAGAACGATATTAAGATTACTGCAACAGACAACAGTGGCAACGTTACAACTCTTACTTTAACGCCTAAAACTCCAGGAGAAACAGAAAAAGCTCCTACCGGAACTGGCACAACTACAGATCCTAAGACTTTGACGCTTGATGGCACTACTCCGCTCAACACTAAGCCTGGCGAGTATACGCGTACCTTAAAAGCGGTGGATCCTTCGGGCAATCTTAATGAAGTAACTGTTAAGTTTATTGTTAAGCCGCAATCCGACAAATATGGTGATGTTAAAGGCACGCCTGTTACGTACAACATGGGCAGCGGCACAAAGCATCCAGATCCTAAGAGCGGTATTAATGCAGATGATCTAAAGAAACTACCTAGCGACGCTACCTACTCTTGGGCTAAGGAACCAGATTGGAATAAGCCTGGCGAGCAGAAAGATGCTAAAGTTCGCATAACATTTAAGGACGGTTCAACTAAAGACGTTACTACAACCGTTACCGTTAAGGACGATATCGCGCCTGTTATTAACACACCTAGTACCAATAAGGCAAAGAGAGCAGACACTGAGAAAACAGCTGAGTACTACCAGTTCAAGGTGCATAATGGCAAACCGTTCAGCATTGATATCAACGCTTATGACAACAGCGGAAAGATTAAGAGTGCAACAATAGCAACATTCCCAGGTCATGACGGAAAAATCACTATTGACAATCAAAACGGGAATTCTGCAGAAAAGCCTGCGACTATTCATATTAAGGGCACTGCAAAACGAGATGCGAGTATAACTAATTCGTCCGATAACAAGTGGTCTCGTGAGCTTGTTGTTACAGACGAAGCTGGCAACGAGTCTAAGCTTAAGGTTCAAATCTCCGTGTACACGGATGCTGAAGAGCATACTGCTACTGCTAAGCAAGTTGATAATCCTAAGGATAACAACGCAATTACCAACGCGATCACAATAACAAAATATGATAATCCAAATACGCCAATCGATAAGACTGGTATAACATTTGAAGTTGGAAAAATTCCTACAGATGATGGAAATTACACTGTTCCTGTAACTGTTAAATATCCAGATGGATCTTCCAGCAAGATTGAAGTGCCTATTGTCGTTAATAGGGAGTCTAACAACTACGACCCTGTTGGCAGGACGATTACTGTTCATTGGAATTCTAAGGAAGATATTGCAAATAAGATTAAGTCGTTTGGCGATGGCAATGGCTTGACGTGGAATGGAAACTCTCCAAAGCAAAATCCAACAGTAGAAATCGTCAACACAAAAGACGTTCCAAGCACCGATAAGCCTGGCGAAAGCAAAGTGCAGGTTAAGGTTAAGTATTCGGATGGCTCTAGTGACGTTGCAACAGTAACTGTTAAAGTTTTGGATCCACAAAACAAGGATTACACGCCAGAAGGTCAAACAATTAACATTGACTACAATAAGACGCCGAATGCAGGTATATCCAGCAAGATTACCGGCGTTGGCAAGGATAAAGGTATTAGCTTTGGTAAAGATAAGCAAGGCAAAGATATAACGCTTCCAGACGGCGCAAGTATTGCTATTGACGACAAAGCTAAGACTGTTCCAGATGGCACTCAGCCTGGTACTTTCGATATTCCTGTAACCATTACATATAAGGATGGCTCTAAAGATCACGCAACAGTAAAGGTTACTGTAGGAAAGCCTCAAAGTGAAACTCATACGCCAAAGGTTGACGGCGGAATCACTAAGAAGTATGGAGAAAGTGGCCCTTCTGACAATGACATCATTGCTAAAGTCACTGTTCCAAATAAACCAAATGGTACAACAATTACAGTTGATAAAGGTCAAACACCTATCGACACTAAGACTCCTGGAACCGTAAACGTTAAGGTTACTGTTAAGTATCCTGACGGTTCTGAGGATCACGTGGAAGTTCCTGTAACAGTTGGCGAGCCAGATAACGAGACCTACAAACCAGGCGCAGAAGCTATCAACAAGAAGCGTAATGATCCAGCACCTACTGCTGAAGACATTAAGAATGCTGTGAAGACTTCTACAGTTGATGGCAAGACTCCAGATAAATCTAAAACAAAAGTAGAGCTTGTAGATCCAAAAACTCCTCTACCAACTACAGATAAGACTGGCACAACTAACGTACCTGTTAAGGTCACATACCCAGATGGTTCCAGCACTGTTGTGCAAGTGCCTGTAGTAGTTACAGATACCGATGCCACTGCAAACACTCCTGCAGTTGACCCTGTAGAAGAGCCGTATGGTACTGATAAAGAAAAGACCAAGGAAGCTGTTAAGAAGGCTGTAACTGTTCCTGATTTTAAGCCAAAGAAGGATGGCGATAAGCCAAAAGTCACCATCACCAGCAAAGATGAGGATATTCCAGACGGCACAAAGCCTGGCACTTATCACGTTAAGGTTAAAGTCACGTACCCGGATAACACAACTGATGAAGTTACTGTTGATGTGACTATTAAGAACAAGCAGTCGGATACTTTCGAGCCAAAGGTAACACCTGTTGTTAAGCCGTTTGGCAAGCAGGTTACATCTGATGATGTAACAGGCAATGTAACTGTTCCTAATTGGTCAAAAGATTCAAAGGAACAACCAAAGATTGAGTTGAACGAGCCTAACACAAAGCTTCCAGATGGTAAGACTCCTGGAAACTCTACTGTTAAGGTTAAAGTCACCTACCCAGATGGCACGACTGACATTGTTGACGTGCCAGTAACTATTAGCAATAAGCAGTCTGAACTTTACCCACCTAAGGCAGATAATCTTGAAAAAGATAATGGTCAAAAGCCTTCGGACGACGAAATTATCGGCAAAGTAAGTGTTCCTACCTGGCCAACGAACGAAACAAATAAGCCAACTTACTCTATTGCTGAGGGAGATAAGTCTAAGATCCCTAATGGAGATAAGGCTGGAAAGTTTGAGGTGCCTGTAACAGTTACATATCCGGATGGATCAACAACTGTTATCAACGTGCCTGTAACTATTAAGTCTCCAACTGCTACAGCTAAAGTTGTGACTGTGCCAAAGGGCGTGGAGCCTAAGCCAGAGGACAGCATTGCCAATAAGGATAAGTTCCCTAATGGCACTAAGTTCGAGTGGGATAACAACGGAAAACCAGACACATCTAAGGAAGGTAACAGCGTAAAAGGCAAAGTAAAGATTACTATTCCTGGATCTGATACTCCTCAAGAAGTTGAAGTAACGGTTAAAGTTGTTGACCCAAGTGCATCTGAAGTCAACGTGCCACAGGGCAAGGATTTGCCAGAAGCTAAGGATGCTATTAAGGATTCTCACGATACTAGTAAGTTCCCTAATGGCACTACGTTCGAGTGGAAACCTGAAGATAAACCAGATACTAACAATCCTGGCGCAAAGAATGGCAAGATTATTGTTACCCTCCCAGGTCAATCCCCTGTAGATGTTCCTGTAACAGTGAACGTTTTGCCAAAGCCAGAAGCGAATGTTGTGAACGTTCCACAAAATGGCACACTGCCAGAAGCTAAGGATGCTATTAAGGATTCTAGCGATAAGAGTAAGTTCCCTAATGGCACTACGTTCGAGTGGGAAGATAGTGGCAAACCAACTACAGATACCGTTGGAGAAAAGACAGGCGGTAAAGTAAAAGTCACCATTCCAGGTGTAAATGGCAAGTCTGGTTATACGATTGATGTTCCTGTAACTGTGAACGTAAACCCTGTGCCTATAGCAAAGGTAACCACCGTTGCACAGAACAGCAATCCTGATCCTAAGAACAGCATTGATAACAGCACCAAACTCCCTAAGGGAACCACCTTCGAGTGGAAGAAGGATGCTGCTCCAAAGACCGACAAGCCAGGCACTGCTAGTGGCACAGTGATTGTCAAGATTCCAGGGCAAGCACCTCAAGAAGTGCCAGTAACAATTACTGTGACACCAGAACCTGTCGCAAACGACGTAACTGTGTTGCAAAAGAAGAATGGTGACACAACTGACACTACTCCTAAGCCAGAGGATGTTATTAAGAATCATAAGGATCTACCTAAGGATGCTAGTATTTCTTGGAAGAAGAAGCCTGATACATCAAAGACTGGCAACCAACCAGGCGTTGTGACCGTTAAGGTGCCAGGCGAGCCAGATGTTGACATTTCAGTCAATGTGTTCGTTGTGCCAAATCCAGCCGGTAAAACGGTGAGCGTACATGTTGGTGATTCTCCAAGCGCAGAAAACAGCATTGCCAATAAGGATGAGTTACCTAACGGAACCAAGTTTGCTTGGGCAACTAACGGTACTCCAGATACCAAGACAGCTGGAAACAATAAGAGCGGCACTGTCGTGGTAACTATTCCGGGTATCGCAAATCCTGTGAACGTACCAGTAACAGTAAACGTTGTGGCACAGAACAAGCCATTTATCAACGATGGTAAAGCCGAAAACAAGCCTGGTGATAAAGGTTCTGCAGATAATGGCAAGACAACTATTACTGGTAAGGGAACTCCTGAAGCCACTATCAAGGTTCAAAACAGCAATGGCACCGCATTGAAGGATGGCGATAAAGAAATAACTGTCACTGTAGATAAAGATGGCAACTTTACCGTTGATGTTCCTCATCAGACCCCTGGCACAACACTCAAGCTTGTTCCAAGCAAGGGTGGAGTTGATGGTGATGCAACTACTGTAATCGTCACAGCTAAGCCACAAAAGCCAACGATTACGGTACCAACCGACAACCAGAAGAACGACGGAAACGTAACTGTAACTCCGCCAACTGATGACACAACGGTTGTGAAAATTGAAATCAATGCTAAGCCAAATTCAATCAATGGTCCAGAACAGCCAGTTCGCACAATTATTGCTAAGAAGGATAACAATGGTAAGTGGAAGATTGACGGAGACGCTCCAGAAGGCGTGACTGTTAATCCGCAAACTGGCGTTGTTACGATTCCAGCAAAGAATTTGGAGGATGGCAGTACTATTACTGCAGTATCTAAGAACAAGACGGACAAACCATCTGATCCTGCTACTGCTGTGACTGGCTTTAAGACTCCACAGATTAGCGAGCAAACACTGAAAGATAATCCAGATGATTCTACTAAACAGATCATCACTGGAAAGACTCTTCCGGGCGCAACAGTAACTGTTACCGACAAAGATGGAAAGCAAATCGGAACTGGTACTGCAGATGCTCATGGCAACTTCACTATTACTATCGACAAGCAAAAGCCTGGTGCCATCGTCACCCTCACACCAACCAACGGTAAGGGTGATGGTGCAAAGACAGGCGATAGTGTAAATATTACTGTCAGCGGAAATATAACTAAGCCAAAGATTGACACTCCAGCCGAGGGTGGTGCTAGCGTGACGCCTGATCTCACGGATACGCGCGTGAACAAGGTTGTAGTTACTTACACTCCAGAAGGCAGTGAAACAACCGCAACGATTACTGTTGTTGCTGAAGGCGACAAGCATGAGTGGGAGATTGACGGAGACGCTCCAGAAGGCGTGACTGTTAATCCGCAAACTGGCGTTGTTACGATTCCAGCAAACAAGATTAAGAGCGGTAGCACTATTACTGCGCAATCAGAAGACAGTAGCGATAAGACTGGCAAGAGCAAGTCAGAAGTGGTAACTGCTAAAGTTGGCGAAAAGGAGAAGCCTGCACCAGAACCAACGCCAACGCCTGCGGGTGAGCCGACTATACTCACGCCACAAGATGGTGCCGAGCAGGGCTCTGCAACTGTTACCCCACCAGCAGATGCCGATACTCTCGAAATCACGTATACTCCAGAAGGCGATACAACGACTCCTGTAACAATTACCGTGAAGAAAGATAAGAATGGTAACTGGACTATTGACGGTAACACTCCAACCGGCGTGACTGTTGATCCTAAGACTGGTAAAGTCACCATCCCTGCAACCCAAATCAAGGATGGTAGTACGATTACCGCGCAAGCCAAGAAGAATGGTCAACCATCCAACAAGGCAAACGGTAAAGTAGGAAATAACCCAACCAAGAAACCAACACCAACGCCGGAACCGGCACCGACACCGGAACCAGCACCTGCGCCAACCCCAGAACATGAATCTGGTTCTCATGATTCTGATGAACACACTGGCAACAGTGAAAACAACAGGAATAAGAGCAATAACACTCAGTTACAAGCTCCTAAGTCTCCTGCACATCACTCCTCCGGTCATGTTGCGCAATCAAAGTTAACCAATACAGGCTCTGCAATTGCTGCAGCAAGCACTGTTGCTGCACTCGCAGGCGCAATAGGTGCTGCACTCGCAGTCATTATTCGCAGGAAGAAGCGCGACTAAACGTTGGTGGTGCAACAAATATTAAAATTGAATAAATAATATACATATGCTCCGTGATAAAAGGGTTCGCAAAATTTACGACAACTCTTCAACCACGGAGCATTGTTATATCTGTAAAGCTATAGAACTGTAGGCTACGGAGGTATAATCTACAGAGATATAGGTGCTACAAATAGATGCCGTTAAATGATCTGGGTACTGGTAGCGAGATAGCACACCACTGCGATAATGACAGCGTACTACTGGCATTAGGTAATATCAGGCGACATACGCAATGCTACACGTACTAAATATGGCATACTGAACTACAGAGCTACTTACGTAATTTTTAACGCAACTCCAATCGCCTTACATTTTTCCTGCAAATGTGGTCAAATAAAGCCAGAGCGAAAACAAATGCCGTGGAATAACACAGCAAATGTTTCCACATAACGCCAAAACAACTACAAACGCCGGAGAAAATTCCCCGGCGTTTGTAAGTCAAAACCAGCTAAAGCAGCAGCTCAGTAGTAGTAGCCGCTGGCATCTAGGCGAGCGTCTGGGTTTAGAGCGTAGTACGGTTTCCTTACTTGGTATTGCGCGAGGTTTGAGTATTTCTCTCCTCGCAAATCCCGTCGCTACTCTCCTCTTTTATTGCTCGTATAGAAATACATCAAACCTTCTGAATATCTAGAACTTTTGCGTGGTTTTTATCACCGAGATTCTCGATTTTTCTTGCTACTTCAGCGAATCACCATCAAAGAGCTGCGAATCGACTTGCTTGAGCGCTTAAAGCGTAGCGCGCGAATGCACTTCGATTCGCTGAGCTTGCTCAAAGTTGAAAGCACAGTGTGCTTTCAACGCAAGCGAAGACGTGAGCGCGCTGTAACGCGCGAGCGATACGCTTCATTCAGTGCGAAAAATCTCGAATCTATACCTAACTTGGCGCAACCTTGTAGTGCGTTTGTACCTGATTTACGGCGTGTCGTCATACAATCGCACTACAAGGTTGATCGTCGTTCGCGCGGATTAGCCGTGTGATTCCGAACGTCTATTAGTAGCCGCTCGGCTGATCTGGCGCGTAAAGTCCACTGGACTTTACGTTTAAGCCAAATCACGCTTTGAAGGAGCTTGAAATGCGTTATGAAATTTCAAGCTCAGTCAAAGCAAACGCACTACAAAAGTGCTCTCGCGCGCGACGCTTTAAAACTCAAAGCCACAAATCTATCTAAATGCAACTTTATAACGAGCAATAGCTGCAACAAATGTAAGTATAATGAACAGCGCAAAAGTATAAACAATGTTGCTTCCTGTTTGAAGCATAGATCCACCACGCTTTGAAACACCATTATCTACAACAGTTACTTCAGTCCATGCGATTTGTTTGCCACTCTCGTCTACAAGTAGAACAGTGTGTTTACCAGAGTATCCAGCTGGGAATATTGCATCGAATTGAGGCACGCCATTCACCATTCGTACAGTAACATACTTTGAACCGTCGGAGCCTTTAAGCAATCGCGGAGACGAGTAGATGTATGCGTAAGCATATGCAATACCTTCACGATTCAGACGTTCAATAAACTCGCCGTTTTGAATGCGAATGTTTACTTTGTTCACAACTCCAGCATTCGCAACATTATTGTCTCGTACTAGCAGAGTTCCTCTTAGCTCCGACTTAAGCTGCTGCACTGTTGCCGGTGCAGTAGGAGTTGGAGCAGCTGATGATGGCTTAGCAGGCGCAGATACAGCAGAATTTGAGGAAGATTCAGGTTTTGTTTTAGCTGGTTTAGACTGATCTGAATTTTCATGCACATTCTGCTTAGGTTTTGAATGAGTTTGATATTCAGAAGTAGAGTGAGACTCAGCATTAGGCTTAGATTCAATACTATTATTAGGTTCATGAGCAGGCGTATTAGACTTAGAGCCTTGCTGGGATGCAGAACCTGATTCGGAATTACTAGGAGCAGTACCCACATCTGGGACTAAAGTATGTGGAGCAGGATGATTTTCAGTATCAGAGTTTCCAGGAGTTTGCTCACGACCAGGCGTAGATGAATTTGGCTCATGAGTTCCAGGATGAGTTTCTCCAGGAGTTGGAGTTGGAACTGGCGCTGGCTGAGGAGCCGGATTCACAGGATTAGAACCAGGCTGAGGATGAGGGCCAGGCGCTGGAGCCGGATTTGGCACTACAGGACCAGGAACAGGTGGCTGAGGTGATGGAGTAACAATACCAGGAGTTTGTTCATGCCCAGGAGTAGATGGATTCGGCTTCTGCGTACCAGGCTTAGATTCATCCTTCAACTTATTGATATCCAAAGGATTCATCTTATATTTGAGAACATCATCAACATTAATATTTGCAAAAGGATTGTCGTTCTTCTTTTCAGCATCCTTCACAAGTACTGAAGTCGAAAGAGCAGAAACCTTGTAATTTCCATTGTCATCTACAGATGCTTCAGGACACACTGACTCATCATTGCTGTTAGCTTTCCCATCAGCAATGCGCACGCGATACTTTCCTTTGCCAATATTCACAGTAAATTCACCACTATTAGCATTGAAAATAAACACATACGTTTTACCGTTGTTGTCAACACTAAATGCGTTAATACCATCGCTGCTCTTAATCCAATGCATATTATTGTTAACATCAGAATATTCAGAATCTCGTAAAGCTGGAATCTCGTTTCTTAGCTTTATCAACGCTTTGAAGTACTCGACAGCATCTTCATTCGTTTTAACTAGATCCCACTTAACGGAATTGTCACCGTCGCCAGCATTGTAACTATTAGCATTACCATTCTTGCTTCGTAAGAACTCTTGACCAAGCTCAAAGAATGGCATGCCATGCGCAAACATTACAAGCGAATTAGCAAGCATTACTCGCTTCTTAAGATTCTCTTCTGTCTCATTAGGCAAGGATTTCTTCAACTTATCGTAAAGATTAAGATTGTCGTGAGCTTCAACATATTGCACAGTCTGACCAGCATTCGCGTAGCGCCTACCAGTGCAGCTTGCGTTTCCAGGCTGGCAACCGTAAAGATTTTGCATTACAAGATTGTCGCTGCCTCTGTTTCCAGACACGAATCCAGCAACATCATCATCTCCTTGACCCTTTACAGCATCACGGAAGGAATCGTTAAAGAACGCAACGCCATTATTTTCAGCAAGCTTATACGCATTAGGCTGAATAGTGCGGTTTCCATAAGGCAATTGGCTCATATCCCAGCCTTCGCCAAGAATAATCGAGTTCGGGTCAATTGCATGAACAGCTTCACGCACTTCCTTAATGGTTTCAAGGTCAATCAATCCCATCAAATCAAAACGGAAGCCGTCAATACCGTACTCTTTAGCCCAATACTTTACAGAGTCAACAATATACTTTCGCATCATTTTGCGCTCTGAAGCAGTATCGTTTCCGCAACCAGATCTATTAGACAAGCTGCCGTCATCGTTGTAACGGAAGTAGTAGCCTGGCACAGTCTGTCCAAAAGCGTTCTTTTCTGCGTTATAAACATGGTTATAAACCACGTCCATAATCACGCGCAAACCAGCCTTATGTAGACCTTCAACCATTTGCTTTAGCTCAGTAATGCGCGTAGCAGGATTTGCTGAATCAGACGCATAGGAGCCTTCTGGAACGTTGTAGTTTATTGGATCATAGCCCCAGTTTTGATGAGGATTATCTTTGTCGTTCTTATCAACATAACTCAAATCTCCTGCTTCATTAACAGAACCAAAATCATACATTGGCATGATTTGCACATGAGTGATGCCGAGGGACTTCAAATAATCAAAGCCAGTTGGCTTGCCATCTTTTTTAGCACCAGATTGAATTACACCAAGATACTTTCCGCGCTTTGCAACATCTACGCCAGAACTTTCATGAATCGAAAAGTCGCGAATATTCATTTCTGCAATAGTCGCATCAGTTGGACGCTTTCCAAATGATGCCTTACGAGATACAGGTGTTGCCATGTTGCCACCGAATACAACGGATCTCATTCCATTTCGCACAGCAGCTTTTGCATAAGGGTCTGGAGAATTATTAACAGTGCCATCTGCAAAATAAACCTTGTATGTATAAGCAGTGCCAGCTTTTGCATAACTCGTAGTAATACTCCACACGCCAAGCTTTCCATCTTCTGTGCCAAGAGTCATATCTTGCTTTTTATCTTCTTGCGCTTTTTCATCAGTTGACTTATAAGTTACTAACTCCACTTTTGCAGCAGTTGGCGCCCAAAGCTTGAAAGTCGTAGAACCATCTTTTACAACAGCACCCAAGTCATCGCCTGTGTACGCATACTTTTGATCAAACTCATCAGTGCGAACAATCTTAGAACCTTTAACAGTTGAAGCAGACACTGTTTTAGGCATTCCACCAACACCCTTAATGTTGATTTCATACATTTTCTTAAGATCTAATTCGTTCTTTGCAGTGATTACGATCCTATTATCCACAACAGCAACTTGCGAAATATCTACTGTCTTGTGTTGATTTTTCTTTGAATCTGTAACATCAGTTACAGTAACATTTTTCTTCTCAACTTCCGAAGGGTCGCCGCTCACGTTTACAGTAAATTCCTTAAAAGACGTAATATCAGCATTAATAGCATTAGCCTTCGTGTTGATTACGTTTGGGCTTAAGTAAACTCTACTATCGCCCTGCATAAGCCAGATTTCAGCATTACCAGTGTTACCATCTTCGCTTAAGGTAATTGCTTTTGCAGGAATTGGGCGATCGCCTTCGCCAGGATCTTTAGAAACCCAATCGTTGCCTTGCATAGAATAGCGCACAATAAACTTTGAATCTTTTATGCCAGAATCATTGTGGAATGTATATTCTGCAATCTTACCGAAATCATCATGAGCCGTAAAATCTTGCTTTACGCCCTTCTCACTACCGTACCAAGTCCAAAGATTCCAACCAGCGTAATCCTTATTTGTTCTGCGGTAGTGAACAGTAACATTTAATGTTTTAATGCTATTAAGCTTGTTAGAGACTTCAGATGGAGGTTCTGCAAAAGTATTTGAATCTCCTCCGTAAACCCAAGCTTCGCCAACACCATCTTCGATTTGCCAGATATTACGATCTCCGCCGTCCTTATGCCAGTCCTGACCATCAACGGGTTTCTCGGTAATAATAAATCCGACTTTTCCGCTCTCGTAAGTGCCATCAGCTTCAACTGCGTAAGTCTTACCAAAAGCGTCTTGACCATTGAACTCATGCCAAGCACCTTTTATCTCTTGACCATCTGCATTTTTAAGACCCCAGATATAGACGCCCATATGGCGATTGTCACCATATTTTTGCTTATAGTGAATAACAATCTTTGTCTTTAATTCAGTAGGCTTTGAAGATGTGTCCTCAACCTTGCAAGGAATGCTAGCAGATTCAGAACCTTTCCAATCGGCATCTACTACATAAGTTTTCGAACCAGCTTGAATTTCAAAGTTTGCTCCAGACTGATTGTTCTTGTTATACCAATTACTTCCACCGTCATTAAATACAGCAGTAATTTGCTTGCCATTATTAGGAATTGTTCTTGCAAACCAACCATCGCAAACTTTGCGCATTGGTCTACCAGGAACTGCAGTCCAAGATCCATTGCCGATTTGATAATGAATATTTACAGAACTTGGATTACCTGCTTTATTTTTAGCATTAAAATAGACAGTTGTTGACTGGTCTTTAGCATCGTCAACATTGTATTTTGGATCAGATTCATCACGTGCTGGACCAGCTTTACTAGCGCTATCTGCTTTAGAATCCACATGCAAAGCAATTGCAGAATAAGGAGCAATAGTCGCAGCAACCTTGCCATCTGTAACTTTAACAGTCTTAGAGCAATTCCCCGCAGCATAAACGTTGCAATACTCACCATTTGGCAAATCAGTAGTATACAAAACTTTCTTTGCGTTTGGAGTATTGTTAATTGCTAAGAAGCCCTTGCCTGCGCGGCTAAATGCAATGTTATTATTGTCACTCTCCTGCCAATTAGTGACTTGAGCACCATTTACAGCATTAAAGAAGCCAACCATTCCACGAATCGAAGTCCAACGCTGAGTGCACTGCCAACCAGTTATTGGAGAACAATCTACATCTTCAACTTTATCTTCAGTCGCTCCAGGCGCACCATCATCCTTATGACCATTCTCAAACCTATACCCTGAATAAATGTTTGGGTTTCCATATGGGTAGCCAAGCATAAACGCGTTTGCAAGCTCGTAGCGAGGACCATCCTTATAGGTAAGCGTGCGCACATAATTTTCGCGAGGAGTATCCCAATTAGTAACAAAAATCGAAGCTTTATCACTTGGAACAAGTCCATTAGTAATATTCTTTAGATTCGAAATTGAACCATAAAAATTGCTCTTTAATCGGTAGGAATACTGGAATTCGTTGACTTCACCTTCCTTTAAATGCTGATCTGGCTGTATTTCTTTAGCTTCAGAAGGATCACCAATCGTCTCCTGCATCCACCAAATCTTGTCAGGCGTAGTGTGCGCAGCATCAGCAGCAGCTTTCTTAATCGCAGCCATATCTGTTGGAGAAATATGCTTTACTGCATCGATACGGAAGCCAGCAACACCAAGCTTGAGCAAATGAGCAAAGTACTTACCTAAAGTCTCTCGCACATGCTGCTTTGACGTATCCAAATCAAGCAAGCCAACAAGCCTGCGATTCCACACTTCCTCCGCATTGTTATAGTGCTCAATATTCCTAGCATCTTGATGGAAATCATCCTTCTTATATCCAGCATCTGGGAAATATTCTTTAGCAGCGCTATATTGGCTCCCACCAACACCCTCTGTATGAGTATCACCAGCACCAGTCATGTGATTAATAACAGCATCCGCAATAATTCCAACACCTGCAACTTTGCAAGTGTCAATCATGCTCTTAAACTCATTTTCAGTACCGAGTTTTGACTTTAATTTATAGCTCACAGGCTGGTAAGAAGTCCACCACTGAGTACCCTTTACATGCTCATTTGGAGGAGACACCTGCACATACTTAACACCCTCAGGACCATAAGTTGTTTTGCATTCTTGAGCAATACTCTTCCAATTCTGCTGGAATGCAGTAACAATAACGCCCTTACGGTTAAGAGTTAGATTGCTAGATTGAGGATTACTAGATTCACTACTAGACTCACTACTAGCGCTTGCATTGCCAACAACAGCAAAACCTGTTATTAACATTGCACTCGCTGCAATCATAGAAACTATTTTCGACGCAAGGTGGCGATGAGCGACCATCTGCATATCCTTTCCTCCGTTGGCACAAACATGCTTCTATATTGTTTTATTCCATGCAAAACATGAAAACTATAGGTGATACAACTATGTTTCACTTCTTATTACAACCAACTTTGGTTTACACATAAGATTGCTTATTTTGAACGCAAATCGCCATAAGCACATTGAATTTTTCGCAATTTTGCACGTAAGGAGCTATTGTAACACTTTTGCAATTTTTACAAAAGTCAAAAATACAACTGCTATATCAGTTGCACATGTAGTGCGAACCCGCACAAGCTTGTGTGCGAATCGACTTGCATGGGCGCTTTGACTGATCTTGAAATTGCATAACGCATTTCAAGATCCTTCAAAGCGTGATTTGGCATGTAAAGTCCAGTGGACTTTACATGCCAAATCAGCCTAACGGCTACTAATAGCCGTTAGGAACAGCGCGGCTAATCCGCGCGAGCAACATTTCCGCATTTTGTTGTTGATTTTGCCGTTTTGAGCAACATTCTCGGGAAAAATCTCCCGACTTTGTAGCTCAACACGCCGATTTGAGCAACATTCTCGGGAAAATCGCTATTGCAGATTAGCCACACTCATGTCTACGCTAGCAATAGTAGCCGCTTGCATCTAGGCGAGCGTCTGGGTTTAGCAGCATAGCTTTTTCTGCTTCGTGACCATCGTAGCGAGTGCCATCCGGAAGGCGCGTGCCATCCTTCAGAAAGTGACGATTCTCAACAGGCTCGAACAAAGCAGATCGCCCCATCATGCCTTCCTCAAATCGCCTCTGGCCCGCAGCCAAACGCGCATTCGCCTTGGCTCTCCATTCGCTAAGCGCATCCGCACCAGCGCTAGCTGCCACAGAAGCCTCAAACGCACCAGGGTGAACTAATGCCACAAATCCGCTAACGTGACCGAAGCCGAGCGAAGTTGCGAGAGCAGCCTTCACTGCACAAGAACCTGCACCATCGCCAATGCGCATCGGCTCACGCAACCAAACCATGTGGTCGTCGCGCGCAAGCTTAGGATCCACGCAGTCAAGTGATGCGTTTCCAGGGATTACGCCACTTCTAAACAGCTGCGTTAAACCGTTGATTTGGAAGATGCACGCACCACCCTTTGCATGTCCGGTCAGCGTCTTTTGGCTGATTACAAATAGTGGATTGCCTTCCGTGCGTCCGATTGCGTGCGCAAGAGTATTGTGCAGTTCGGATTCGTTCGGATCGTTTGCGTTCGTGGAAGTATCGTGCTTAGAAACCACAGCAATATCGTCCGGAATAACGCCGAGAGCTGCCAAATCGCGCACGAGCTTAGACTTAGCTCCACCCATGCCCGCAGCCAAAGCACCCAAGCCCGGAGCAGGAATAGAAGTGTGAATGCCGTCAGCATATGAATGAATGAATCCGACTACGCCAGCAACAGGTAAACCAAGCTTCAAAGCAATATCGCCGCGCGTAACCAAAATCGTACCGCCGCCTTGTGCTTCAAGGAAGCCGCCGCGTCTGCGATCGTTTGCGCGAGAGAAGAATCGTGGATCGATGCCCTTCGCATACATTTCTTCGCTATTGGCAGTTGCGTTCATATTGCCGAAGCCAACTACGGATTCCACACCGATATCGTCAATTGCGCCAGTTACTACGAAGTCAGCTTTGCCGAGAGCAATCTTGTCGACGCCTTCTTCGAGCGAAACCGCTGCAGTTGCGCATGCAGACACCGGCTGAACCATATTTCCGTAGCCGCCGATATAGGTTTGCATTACGTGAGCTGCAACAACGTTTGGAAGCGCCTCTTGCAATACGTCCGTAGGAATTTCGTGGTTAAGGAAGCGATCCAAGTACAGTTTGCGCATTGAACTCATGCCGCCGAAACCGGTTCCTTGCGTGGAAGCAACCATCGACGGATGCACAGATTGCAAAATCTCCGAAGGCGTGAAACCAGCAGAAATATAAGCGTCTACAGTTGTGACAATATTCCACAGCGCAATCGTGTCAACACTTCCAACCATTGAAGCTGGAATACCCCACTTCAGCGGATCGAAGCCCTTAGGGAATTGTCCACCGACGGTTCTGGTCATTGCAGCCCTACGCGGCACGCGAATCATAGAACCTGCCTTGCGCGTAACAGTCCATTCGCCAGATTCTGCATCGCGAGCAATCTCAGTGTGCGATTCGTCAAGCGCCACGTATTCGCGCGCAATTGTTTCTGTTGGAACGCTGAAACTCACGTCGTGATCGAGGAAGATTTCTGCTTCTTCTTCGTTCGCTCCATCCTTGTAGTCGCCACCCATGCCGGTTTCGAATGGTCGAATACCGGAGCGCGCCACTACTTCATCGCGATATTTCTCTGCAATATCTTCTTCTGGAACAAGCGTGCCGTCCGCATCATACCAGCCTGGCTTTGGTGAATCCTGCCAAGTAAGCAAGCCCATATTCCAAGCCAATTCCAGTACTGCTCCTGCAGAAAGCTCCACGGATCCATCTTCGCGAATTCCAAGTTCTGCTTCGAAACGAGTACGTCCAGAACCCCATGGTCCAAGTTCGCCGACTGAGACGATTACAATTTCGTCTTCTGGACGCGCTGTTACGTTCTTCCAATCAGCCAAGTTGACTCGCGGCTGAGTTGGCACGTAAGGCGTTGGAAGTGCTTTGTTGGTTGATTTAGCAGTTGATTTAACAGAAGATTCTGCAGCTTCTTCTGCAGCTTCCGCAGCTTCAGCACGCTTCTGATCTTCCAGTGCTTCTGCACGAAGAGCATTCAAATCAAGAGGCTCCTTGCCTAATCCACCCGTAAGATCAACGTTCAAAGGCGCGATTGCGGCCTGTTCGCGCGCTTCCTTCGTGCACAAATCGAGCAAACGATCTGCCATTTCTTGCGTTGAGTAGGTAGTTAATCCATGACGTTCAACTACAGCCACAAGCGGATCATTTCCACCCATTAAGCCGGTTCCACGCACCCATCCAATCTTAGGATGCGCAAAAGTCACGCGATCCGACCACACACTTTCTGCATGCGCACGGTTCACAATCGCGTCGAAAGCACTCTTGACTTCGCCGTAGGCACCATCGCCGCCGAACATACCTCGGTTTGGAGAGCCAGGTAACACAACGTGCATACGATGTTGTACATCTGTATCTGCTCCAATCTGTGCAAATCCGGCTATTGCACGCTCCACACCCCACAGCATCAAGCGCGATTGCGATTCAAAAAGCGAACCAGAATCAGCCAAAGTACCGTGAACTGGTGGAGCTGCAAACGGGAAGAACATGCTCGGCTCGTAAGCAGGCTTCAAAATAGTAGTAGTTGCGCCGCTAACTTTCTTCGAAACTGTGCCAACCCACTTTACAAGCGCGTCAACATCGCGATAACTAGACAAGTTTGCTGGAACAAGCCACAACTTTGCGCCCATTTGAGCGTTTTCGCGATACGCTTTCTTCGCCCAAGACTTAACGCTCGGCTTGAAACTGTGCGAAGTTGCGATAACCGTAGCTCCACCCTTAAGCAAGCCCGTTACTACGCGAGCAGCAATCGAGTTAGGAGCAACGCCTGTAACTACTGCAACTTCTCCTGCAAAACGAGTTGCTTGAGCAGTATCGACGTTGTTTTGCGCAAGTTTAGTGCGAGAATCGCGAGCAATACCATTAAATATTGTTGCAAGATTGTTTAATTCGCGAGATTTAGAAAGACTTGCAAACCACTCAGCTTCCGAAGCTACTGCTTCCCCTGCACCAAGGAAACTACCAAAATCATTTAAGATTTCAGAAACTTCATTTACCTGAATATCAACATTCTTTCCAGCATACTTGTAGTACAAGCGAGCAACGTCTTCGCGAGCCGAAGCCCAGCGGTCGTCGAAAAGAATTGCCTTTCGCTCATCAAATCGAGGAGCCACCTGCTTTGGCCAATCTGCACCAAGCTCAGCTTCAACAGCAGATACAACAGCAGCATTTTCGTCACTTTCAGTTTCTGCTTTAGGAGCCTCAACACCAAGCTTTGCTAGCACAAACTTAGCAGTTGCAGCAAGTATGCCATCTGCGCCAACAACCTGCTGAGCGAAAGCGTCAAGAGCTGCAGAATCAACAACAGCACCGCCGGCTGCGCCAGCAGCACCAGGCTGAGAAACGCTAACGCCGTGAGCTTGAGCAACTTGTGCAATTGCTGCGTCGATTAAAGCGTCAGCTGCAGCAGTATTCTTTGCAGGATCAGTTGAAAGTTGCGCAAGATTTTCACCGCGCACGCTAGCACCTTCACGCGTTTGCAAAACCAAAGCCGCAAGAACGTGCGCACGCCAGCCTTCTCCAAGTTGCCAGACTTCAGAGATTCGCTTGTCAATTTGCGCTGGTTTCACACCGGCTGCACCGAAAAGCGCACGCAAACGTTCGCGCACAATATCGGAAAGCACGGCACCAAAAGCTTTATAGCGAGGAGCAACCGAATCAACTAACTTTTTAAGCGCACTCATTGGAGCTTCTGCAGCACCGTCCACGCTTGCCACGCCAAGCTCGGAACTAATATCCATAAGAAGCTGGTTTCTGCGCGAAGATACGCCATTTGTAAGCGTATCAGTTGTATCAGTGTCGCCGATTTGGTCAAGACGGATTTTTGCACTATACGCAATAAGCATTGAGATTGCGTCGGATGCTTTGAATGGCAAGTCTGCTACAGGTCCGCTTGCGGCTGCATTAGCTGCAGGAGCAGCAGAGACAACATTTGCTGCAGGAGCTGCAGGAGCAGTAGTCGCATCAGCAGTGCTACTTGCTTCTTGACTATCTTCCTCAGTAAACACTTCAGGCACAAGCGAATCAGTGTCAGTCATATAAACGCGACCTTCGTCACGACCAACGTTGTAAACAGTCACTTTTTCGCCACTAAACTCCGGCAAAGCAAGAGTTTTAGCACCAAGATTTGCCAAAGTTGGCGCGTTTCCTAAACCAACTTCAACGTACTCTTCAACGCCAAGACCACCGCGAGCGCGATCGGCAAACATAAGAGCCTGCGTTTCAATCCAACGAACTGGAGAAGCGAACTGCCATGAAAGAAGCTCCGTAAGAAGCAATCTACCGAGCTTCTGCTCATCCTCTGCATAAGATTTCCACGTAGTTTCATCTTCCAAAGCTGCTTCAATGCGCTCAGATGGCACAACATCCAAAATCTTTTGCGCAAATTCTCGCGTAAGCTCAAACGGGCAAGCCACGAGGTTTGGAATGTAACGGCCTACAAGCACAGAGTAATCAATATGCTTCGGCAGCAGCGAATCGAGCTTGTCGCGGAATTCTGGCACACCCTTTCGAAGAATTCGAGAGTGGAACGGCACGTCAATTCCTGGAACAAGCATAAATGGAGGCTTACCGCCATACTCTTTAGCCCTCTTGGCAGAATCTTGAGCCAAAGCTTTCAAACCTTTTATTGTGCCTGCTATTGCGTATTGTTGACCTGCCAAATTGTAGTTTACGATTTGCAAGAATTCGCCAGTTTGCTTAGAGATTCCTTCAACGTACGCGTTTACACCATCATCGTCCACACCGAACTGGTTTGGACGCAAAGCGCCCATTCGATAGTTGGATCGTCCTTGCGCATCTCGCTCAATCAAGTGATGCATTGTAGATCCGCGGTGGAACACGAGTTCCAACACGGTTTCTAGCGGAATAATTTGAGCGAAGGAGCTTAGCGCATTGTATTCGCCAAGCGAATGACCAGCAAAATACGCAGGCCAAATATCGCATCCTGCTTCTCTTAAACGCGCGGTTTGCGCAAAAGCAACAGTAGCGAGCGCAACTTGAGTAAATTGCGTTAAGTTGAGCAAGCCTTCTGGATGACGATATGTTACGCCATTTGCTGTTAATTCCTTAGGATTATCTCGCACTACAGCAAGAATTGAGAATCCTAGTTTTTCGCGAGTGAGTTTGTCTGCGCGCTCCCAAGTTTCGCGCACAGCTGGCGATTTGGCGCGCTCATCCAATGACATTCCTTGTTTTTGAATACCTTGTCCTGGATATACGAATGCTGCTCGCGGCGCGCGAGTAAGTGCGCTTGCTTTAGACACGATTTGCCCATCAACTCTGCACGTAACTTCCAAAGCAAGTCCGCCGCGACGAACTTTTCCAACGCGTTCAACTGTGATTTCTACTTCGTCATCAAGTTGCACCATGCCGTACATGTTGTACGTCCAGCCAACAAGATCATAGTGTGCGCCTTTTTCGTCTAATGCTTGAGCAACATGCTGAGCTGCTGCTGAAAGCCACATGCCGTGTACTAGGGGTGCGGAAAGTCCAGAGATTGCGGCTCCTCTTTTGGATGTGTGTATTGGGTTAAAGTCACCTGATGTGCGCGCAAAAGCTGTCATGTCTTTAGGTGCGCGAATTACGACGCGTCTAAGCGCTCGTCTAGGCGTGTTGTCTACGCTAAATCCGTGTAATTCTGCCGCATCTCCGTATTCTGGAGCAGACTTTGGTAGTGCTGCACTGTAGCTTCGGCCACGAATCGCGAATCGTTCTGTTTCGTGCGCGATTTTTGTTCCGTCTTGTGCATTGTGAATTATGTGTATTGTCACTACTCGCCCAGAAGCTGATTCGGCGTAATCTTCTGCCCAACCAGTGAGGTTTATGCGTGTTCCAACATATTTTTGCAGGTCGTCTGTAGATAAATCTAGTTCTATTAGGTGGTCTAAATGTACTGCGTTGAGTAGTCCTTCAATTACTGGGTATCCGTCTACCATTACGGATCCTAGTGCTGAGTATATTGTTGGCCATGCTGGACCTACTAGCGCGTCTGGCACGATTCTTGATGCTTGCAAACCTTCTGGCAGGCGTCCAGCTGTAGCAGATTCGTGGTCGATTCCTAGGTTTCTAGAAAGCGTGTATGCTGATTTAACCACGCCAAATGGCATTTCGCAGTCTGTTTCACATGTTGTTTCACAGGCTGATTTGTTAGCTTTTCCACAAGCTATTTCTTTTTTAACTTGCTCGCACGCTTCTTGGCTTGCGTCTACTTTTGGCATTTCACTTAAAACATCTCCAGTAATCGCAGTATTTCCAATGCCTGCGGTTGCTGCCAACATGTTATAAACGTGTTTTGGTAGTCGCTCGCGGTCTACTACTGGTATGCTTCCAGCACGCTTTGCGTCTACAATAAGCGGAATTACGATATCTCTAACAGCATGATTTTTGCCGCTGTTCTTTACGCTATTTTTACCACTATTTTCATTGTCGGCTTCGTGCTCATCCCAGAACGTGTCTAGTTTAATGTCTAGATCAAGCTTAATTACGCTATTTTCTTCACTTATTACGGTTATAACATAGTTTTCACTATTATTTTGCGTTTTATAAGCAGGATTATTGGTTACGTGACCAATCCAAGAAATATTCGGACATGAGCGCACATATTCTTCAATATTTTGCGCACAGTCTATTTGGCTAAACGCGTTTTGATTAAAGCCCAGAGGCAAGTCGCCAGCAGCCGAACGATTTATAACCGCAGCCTCAAATCTTCCTAAAATATCCGCGATTGGCTCATCCATTGTGGTTATTCCTGCAACAGAAATAGGTCCTGGAATTACTCGCACAGCATCCGCAGAATATCGCGAATCTTCCGACTGCCAAAGCTGATCCTGACCCCACCAGCGAAGAAGATCATTGTCAATTACTGGCACAAATGGCATTGGCTTAGGATATTCACGCACCAAGGTTGGGAACCACGCAGCATCCATTGGAACAACGTTCATCGTGCTCGCATTAGGAAAAACTTGCACAAGAGAATCGAGAGCAGACTGAGGATTTTCAGCAACCTGCTTAATATCTGGCAAAATCGAAGTAAATTCGCCAGAATCTTGGCTTATTAAACGCGCTTCAATACGCTGTAACAAATGCAGGTAGCGATCCGCGTAAGTAGGATCTGCCCAAGGATAGCTTAAATCAAGGAATCGCTGCGCAAACTGGGTATATGTCATATTTTCAACATCGCCAAAATATGGTTTTGCAGTAGAGTTAAGCGCGCGAATCACTTCATCTCTGCGGCTAGAAAGCTCTTCTGGATGCTTCATCATATGAACAAGAAGACGACCACAGCGCGCGGACGCGTTTTCAATCTCGTAAATATCTGCGTGCAAATGGCTTAATCCGCTTGTTACTCCGCCAACAACCTTTCCAGAAGGCACCCAGCGCTCGCCAATCGGAGCAAATGGATCTTCACTTGCGCCAAGACCTTCCACACATGCATCATTTGCTTCTGTAATTCCAGGCGTCTCCACCAACATGCGCTTAACTTGCGGGCTTGTGTGCGCTTCCTTTGCCGTCATTGCTGCAGTGCCAATCATCACAGCATCTACAGGCATATTTGGCAAGTCGTACTTATTGGACCATTCGCCACTAATGTAGTCGGCAGCTCGCGAAGGAGTGCCGATTCCACCACCTGCTACAAGCACCAAATTATTGCATTCGCGCACTTGAGCATAAGTGCTAATAAGCAAATCGTCTAGCGACTCCCAAGAGTGGTGGCCGCCTGCAGATCCGCCTTCTACTTGTGCGATTATTGTTGCTGGTTTAACAGCTTTTGCAATGCGAACTACTTGGCGAATCTGCTCTACTGTTCCTGGCTTAAAAGCAACATACGGGAATCCGTCGGCTTGAAGAGTTTCAACAAGTTCTTTTGCCTCGTCTAACTCTGGGATTCCTGCAGAAATTACTACGCCGTCGATTGGCGCTCCAGAAGCACGTTTTTTTGGAACTATACGTTTGCTGCCAAATTGCAAATTCCACAAATAGCGATCCATAAACATGGCGTTGAATTCTACAGTTGCTCCTTCTTGCAATTGCTTGCTCAAAGAATCCATGTGCCTGTCGAATACTTCTTCTGTTACTTGTCCACCGCCTGCAAGTTCCGCCCAATATCCTGCGTTGGCTGCGGCGGCTACAATTTCTGGGTCTACTGTGGTTGGAGTCATTCCAGCAAGCAGTACTGGAGCTTTGCCTGTTAGCTTGCTGAATTTTGTTACAACTTTCTTTCCAGCTGGAGTGTCGATTACTCGCGGCGCAAAATCCGCCCAGCATCCGGTGCGCAATAATTCAGCTTCTGCAGCGCTAGTTGTGCTTGCTTTTGCGCGCGCGTTCATTGTTCCGACTTCTACTACGCCAGCTCCGCTTCCTTGTAGTAGCACGTTTGTTAGCTTGCCAAGCACTTCTCCTGGACCCATGTCTAGCACGTATAGCTCTCGCGCATTTACGTTGTTTAAAACTTCTGCTATTTGATTCGCCCAATCTACTGGCTCTACTAGCACAGCATTTGCAAGATTTAGTGCAAGTTCAGCATCTAATCCTGCGTCCTTTGCCCAGGCTTCAACTTGCTCTACAGCAGGTTTCATGATTGGAGAATGGAATGGCACTGTAACGTCTAAATACTCTGCAATTGGCGCAAAAACCGATCCGCCTCGTTCCTTCATTTCGCGCATTTTTTTGGAACGCTGCGACTCTTTCTGTGCCTGATTTTGCACGGCTTCCATGTCTTCTGGATATCCTGATAGCACAATGTGATTTCGCGAGTTTTTAACTGCGATTGATATAACGCCTCTGGTTCTTTCTACTCGCTTAATCAAGGCTTTTGCCTGTTCAAACGTAACGCCTTTTAGCGATAGCATTGGTGTTTTTTCGCCGTTTCCACTGATTTCTAACATTCGCGCTTCGCGGTCTGCTGCTGCTCCGATTATGTATGCGATTGCTATAAGTTCAGCTATTTGGTTTTGCGCGTTTTGCCATGACCCTGCTTTTATACGAGCTTCTACTATTTTTGCGGCTATTATGCCTTGAGAGTGTCCAAGACTTGCAATTGGCTTGTTTACTTCAAAGTTGTAGCCTAAGTTTGTTAGGTCTCTTACGCTTGCAAGCTGAGCAATGGTGATTCCTGGTACGCTTAATTGTGCGCTGGCTGTGTTGATTTTAGAATTTTCTAAAGCATCGAATACGTTTATGTCACTTCCAGCATTTGCTAATAACTGTGGATATATGTTTGATAGTAAAGTTTTTGCTAATTTGTTATATTCGCGTAATTCTTTATTTAATTCTGCATCGTTTTGTGTTTCTTTTAAGGCTTGTACCCATGGTGTGGATTGTCCTGCGAAGGTAAGAATGTGTGGTGTTTGTGCGAGCTGGTCAAATAAGTATGTTGTCATTTTATTTTCCTTTGTTCGTGGGTTTAAGTTTTATTTTTAAAATTTATTTGTGTTTTTTGGATTTATTTATCTTTGGTCGCTTTATGCGCGGTTGCTGGCGACTTTTGAGTGCTTTTCAAATAATTCCCGAATTATTCCCGAATTATTCCCAAATCACATTGGTTGGTTTCCATGATGCTTCCCCGTTTTAGAAACGCGTTTTTTACTTCTTAAAATCTTCAAAGAATTAGCAATAACGTCTCTTGTTTGCTCCGGATCTATCATTGCGTCAATCTGGCCAGTTTCCAGCGAAAGATTCGCGTTTACAGTGGTGTTTTCGTAATCTTCAACAAGCTTTTTTCTTAAAGCGTCAACATCTTGACCGCGCTCTTTTGCTTTTTGCAAATCTTTGCGATGAATAATGTTCACAGCTCCTTGAGCGCCCAAAACCGCTATCTGGCTGGTAGGCCAAGCGTAGTTAAAGTCTGCTCCCATCGACTTTGATCCCATTACAATGTATGCTCCACCAAAAGCTTTGCGTAAAATCACAGTGACGAGAGGAACTTGCGCGTTTGCGTATGCGTAAATCACTTTTGCGCCTCTGCGAATAATTCCAGCGTGCTCCTGATCTGATCCCGGCTTGTATCCAGGAGTGTCTACAAGAGTTACAACAGGAAGATTAAACGCGTCGCACAATCGCACAAATCGCGCTACTTTTTCGGAAGAATTAACGTCTAGAATTCCAGCATTGACTTTAGGCTGATTTGCCACTATTCCAACAGGATGACCTTCTATGCAAGCAAAACCGACTACTGCGGATGCTGCGTAAAGCTCTTGAACTTGCACAAATTCGCCATAATCTACGATTGCGCGAATAACGTCTAAAACGTCGTACGGCTGGCGATCATTGCTTGGAACAATAGTCGCAAGCTGCTTAGCGGTTTCTCTGTCTGCGCGCGTGGCAGCGTATGCGAATGTTGGCGGATTTTGATTGCAATTTTGCGGCAAATAAGCCAAGATTGTGCGCGCATAGTCAATGGCGTCCGCCTCGTCTTCGCCCAAGTAGTGAGCAACGCCCGAAGTGGAGTTATGCACATATCCACCGCCTAAATCGTCCATGCTAATTGACTCGCCTGTGGCAGCCTTAACAACATCTGGACCAGTTACAAACATGTTGGAATGTTCGCGAGTCATGATTATAAAATCCGTAAGAGCAGGGCAATAAACTGCACCACCAGCGCAAGGTCCAAGAATTAGTGAGATTTGCGGAATTAAACCGCTTGCTTCACAAGTTTTTTTGAAGATTCTGCCATATTGCGTAAGTGCGTTAACGCCTTCTTGAATGCGAGCGCCGCCCGAGTCGATTAGCGCAACAACTGGAACTGCAAGCTGCAACGCCATGTCTAGAAGATGACAAATTTTCTGACCTTCAGCGCGTCCAAGCGTGCCGCCACGAACGGAAAAATCCTGCGCATAAACTGCCACTTTTTTGCCGTATACTTCGCCAAAGCCCGTGATTACAGCGCATCCTGCAATATCGTTATTTATGTCTCCACCGTTAAAGCGGCCGATCTCTTCAAACGTTCCCGTATCAAAAAGCAAATCCAAACGCTCTCTTGCTGTGGATTTTCCCTTTGCATGCTGGCGCTCTAAAGCATTCTGCTCGGCGTCTCTAGCAAGGCGAGCCGCGTGTTCTACGGCTGATTTTCCACGCTGAGGCTGCGTAGGCTGCGCATTTTGCATAGTTTGTGCGTCTTTACTAACTTGCGCAGCATCTTTATTAACATCTTTTGCAACTTGTGTAGCATCTTTAGTAAGCGCACTCATTTTGCACTACCGCCTTTAGTCACGTCAATTGTTACAAGCTTTTCGCCTGCTTCTACACCATCTCCAGGCCCCACAAAAATGCCAGTAACTACGCCAGCTGCAGGTGCATAAACGTAGTTTTCCATTTTCATAGATTCAAGAACAGCAAGTAAATCGCCTTTAGCTACGTTCTGACCTTCCGCAACGTTTACGCGTGTAATCACAGCTTGCATTGGAGCAGAAATCACGCCAGGAGCATCCTTTGGCGTTTCCGACTTGTGAGTATCTCCTCTTAATCCTCGTCCTCTAAGCGGCTGCGATGCGCGAACTGTGCTTCTAACTCGCGCAGAGCCAGTAAGATTGTCTACAATATCTTGCGGAATCGTAAGTTTTACGCGCTTATTGTCTACTTCTATTACAAAAGACTCCATTTTAGTTGGCTTATTTTGCGCGTCTTCACCAGACTTATTGGAATCCAAAGAAGCAGGCTGTCCGCCATTTGCCGCTGCAGCAGTGCGGTTCAAATACTTGCGTTCAAGCCATTTTGTAGAAATATCAAAATCGTGATCTTGCGCTGTAAAATCAGGATCGTTAAAAATTTGCTCAAAAAGCTTAGCAGGAGTAGGCACTCCCTCGATGCAAAGCTCCTTAAGCGCGCGTCTTACGCGAGCAATCGCCGCATCGCGATTTTGAGCCGTAACAATAAGCTTGCCCATCATGGAGTCGAATTTTGGAGACACGCTATCTCCAACTTCTACTCCAGAATCCACACGGATTCCAGGTCCAGATGGCCACTCGATTTTTGTTAGTGTGCCTGCGCTAGGCGTAAGATTCGTTGCTGGGTCTTCCGAAGTGATTCTAAGCTCAAAACTATGCCCGCGCGAAGGGTGATTTTGCGTAAGCTCACCGCCGTCGGCAATCGTAAGCTGTTCGCGCACAAGATCTAGTCCGCTAACTTCCTCACTAACTGTGTGCTCAACTTGCAATCGTGGGTTCACTTCCAAGAAGTAAACCTTGTGTTGAGATGTCACCATATATTCGCACGTGCCCAAACCAACGTAGTCAACAGCTTCAAATAGGTTACGAGAATATCGGTGAAGCTGCGCGTTCTCGTCATCGGTAAGGAATGGCGCTGGTGCTTCCTCAACCAACTTTTGGTTTCGGCGCTGCACCGAGCAGTCGCGCGTGGAATATATGGTGAAGTTTCCATGCGAATCGCGGCCAACCTGCGTTTCCACGTGGCGCGCCTTGTCTATAAAACGCTCAATAAAGTACTCGTCAAGGTCGCCGCCTTGCAAAGCGTCGTGGTTCATGTAGAATCCGCGAAGCTCGTCATCGTTGTGCACAACGGTTATTCCTCGGCCACCGCCACCATCTGTGCGCTTCATCATAACCGGGTAGCCGTGTGTTTGCGCAAAAGTCAACAATTCTCGAATGTCTTTTACAGGCTCCGATATGCCTGGTACGGGCGGCACTTTAGCGCGAGTTGCCACGCGCCGAGCGGTTATCTTATCCCCTAAATCAATAAGAGCTTCTGGCTTCGGGCCAATCCACACAGCGCCAGCATCAATCACCTTTTGCGCAAAACTCGCTACTTCCGATAAAAATCCATAGCCAGGGTGTACAGCATCCGCTCCGCTTTTATGCAAAATGTCTATAATCGCGTCTTCATTTAAATAAGTGTCTCTATACGTGTCTCCAGAAAGCGCGTACGCTTCGCTTGACATCTCAACATACTGTGCTTGGCGGTCGGATGCCGCATAAATAGCTACAGTTTGTATTCCCATTTCTTGAGCAGTGCGAATCACTCTAAGCGCGATTTCGCCGCGATTTGCAACAAGTATTTTTTTGATATTCGTAACCATACGTTACAAGTTATAGGAAATTTGGCTTATAGTATCCGTGAATTTGAACAAAACATTATGCGATTTTTTGTAAACTTCTCCAACGCGCAGCTGGTGATTTTTGTCTAATCTTTGATTCAGCAACGAAAAACAATACGAAAGAAGGATATCGTGGCTAATTTTGAATCTAACTCTGGTGCAAACTCTGGCGCAAGCTCTAGCACAGTTGCATCTAAGGCTTTTGACGTTAATCGTTTGGCTGTTCCATTTGCTAAGGCGTTTTTGTTTACTGTTCTTATTAGCGCTGCAACTATGGCTGGCGCATTGCCGATTCCTGGAACTCCTGTTCCTGTAACTTTGCAAACTTTGGTTTTGGCTTTGGCAGGTCTTACTTTGACTTGGCGCCAAGCCGTTAGCTCTGTGCTTATGTACCTTGCGATTGGTGCTGCTGGAATGCCAGTGTTTGCAGGCGGAAAGAGCGGCGTTGTGGCTTTTGCAGGCCCTAGCGTTGGATTCCTTGTTGGATTCGTGTTCGGTGTGGCTGTGATTGCGCTTGTAAAGTCTGCGCTCGAAGGCGTTGTTAATGCTGCTATACCAGAGGATTCTGTTGCTAAGAAATTTGCACGATTTGGCGCATATTTTGCAGCATCTGTTGTTGGTTCTCTTGTGATTTACGCATTTGGATTTGTAGGCCAATCGCTTATGATGCACTTGCCTGTTTGGGCAATCGCCGTGGCTTCTACTGGCTTTATTGTGGGCGATATTATTAAGGCTGCAATCGCTAGCGCTACTTGCGCAGGATTGTATGGCGCGTTTAAACGCAATCACAATGCGTGATTAATTGCGATAAATCGCATGATGCGTAATGCGTGGTTCGCAATTCGCGATTCGTAATGCATGATACGCAATGCGCAATTAATCGCAAGCGTAACGCGCTAACTATCTAAGACCGCAGTCTCGTCGCTGCGGTCTTTTTGTTCTAAACGCTAATCGCGCAACCCATAATCCCGCGTTTGTTCCCAAAATCGCCAAATATGACAACAAACGCGGGCAAAAATAAACGAACGCGTACTAGCGTAATCAACAAAAAACACAATTATATTAAAAACTTAAATTAATACAACAATACAAGGGTGCGCATGCTATGCATATTTGTTACGCAAAAGCATGCACACCCAACTTATTTCTAATTACAATTCTTCTTCAAATGGTTCATATGTCTGTTTCAAAACAAAATCAAAATATCTTACATGATCCCATTCGTCAGGATTACCAAAATGTAATACTTTCAAATTGTGATTATCATACGAAAATGCGTATAAATCTTTATTACTTATATCATATGCAGACGTATATTGAGTCCATGGAACCAACATCTCATCATCTACCGATATTCGTAGAACTCCCTTAGGGGTGTTCTCCATTGACAACAATTGAAATACTTCATTAATCGCATTCCCGTCATCAACTGGCATAGACATTAATTTTGCATAAGCCGCTCTCAAAAATCGACTTTCTGGTTTATAGTCGCTAGGTATATCGAGTAATCCACTTATATTCTCATCCAATCCTACATTATTCACAGCTTCATTGTTGTCATAAAGATATTTGCGATTGGTAGAACGTTCAAGATGAGCCTTCAAATTATTAAGATGCCAGTCAAAGGTCGGAGCATTTGTAAATACACCAACTGTATTTTCAAATATTTTAAAACCATTAGAAATAGAAGGTTCTACAACTATAGATCTACCTGTTTCATCGGAAAAAACAGCATGTTGCGGAACAGACATCCCCATCATTGGACCAGGTTCATTAACTATTCCTAAATCCGAATTGAGTGAATTAATGATCTCATCGAGAGAACGATACTGAGTTAATATCCATGTAACTAATTCTTCTCCACGAAGCGCAATTTTATTAGAATCATCAATTTCTTTCTTACTCACATATCGGAAGAAGTGATCGAAATAGAAAGACCCACCGCATATTCCGTATTCATTTATTCCATCTAAAATAACAGGGTTCTTATGCACATCTTTAGCCCAAGCAACACCCATTACTGCACATTTAGTAATAAATGGTGTATAGGTTGATTCTATAGATGTACCAGACGGTATCTTCATACCAGCATATTCAAACTCTTGTTCAAAATCTTGGGTTCTTCCCCAATATGAATTTCCTTGTTTGCTTCTTATTCCAATTCCAGTACACATTGTTATTACTCCTTTATAATAACTAACTGAAAATAAAAACTTTTTATCAATTGACTTGTGAGACTAATTCATCCTGATCATTACGAGCAGAAGGTATTGCAGCTATAACAGCACCTACTAGTGCTACAACTGTTCCAATAAGTGTAATAACGTATACTTTTGCACCTAACGCCGGAACAAGCCAGTCGATCAACACAGACCCAAGTAACTGTCCAGCCGTCGAAGCTAGTCCTAGAAGAAGTAGACCTAATCCTCTCACCAATAAAGCCATTAAGGCTATAGACAATAATCCAAGCGGACCACCTAAGTACATCCACCAAGTCAATGGAAGATGGAAAGAAGTCTGACCTGTAGCGATTCTAACAATAAGAGCAATTGCTAGTACGGAAAAACCTACTATAAAGTTCCAAGTTATAGAAACTAACATAGAACCAGTTTCATTAGCCACTGCCGAATTACCAGCAGGTTGCCATCCCGCTAAAAGACCAGCAGCAAATGGTAGAACAGCTAGAAATACAACTGACGGAGCATGCCAGCTTGGTGAAACAACCATAATAGTTGCAACAATTGCAAGAATTGCACCAGATATACGAGGTAAATTAAACGGTTGCTTTGTATCTACACCTATTCCAAATCTATCGCATAATAATCCAGACAAAACCATTCCGCAGATTAAAGTTGTCTGGAATGTTGCAACACCAAGTACAGATGCAGATGCTCCTTCAGAAAAAACAACCATAGCTCCACATAATCCAGCTATCCAACTCCACCAAGGTATATTATTAGAGCGAATTTTCGAAGGAATTGAAGCAAATTGTTGTCTTGTAGACGCTCGAGAGAGAATTATGATAAACATAACAACAAGTCCCGAACCGAATGATACTACTGCGCAAGCATTGCCATCAGCTAATTCTTTTCCCAATTGTCCATTCACAGCAGATTGCATTGGAGAAAGCATACCAGCCAATACCGTTCCAATGAACAATAAAGGAACCATATAACGTTGTTTACTATTCATAATGATTATCTCCTTTCATATAATTCTTCACTCTTATAGTGAATAATAATTTTAATTTGCAATTATTAAATTTCTTTAGAAAGCCACTTGACACAATTAGAAAATAGTTGACCATATCCACTCCATTGCATAAACGCTTCCGGAGCCCAATGAGGAGCTATATCTGATGCAAAAGCAATACTTCTGCCTTTATCTACCTCATTAACAATGAGCAAAGGATTATCATCAACTTTCATGAGAATATTAGAACTTTCTTTAGCTAAAAGCTTTTGATATCCAAGAAGAATTGGAATAGGACTCAAATCATTCACAATTGGATGATTGGATACTATTTTAGGAATTACACCTTGAGGTTTTTCAGCTCTATCATCAAATGGACTTATTTCAACAGGAAGCACATCTTCAATAGATGTACCATGATAATGAGCTTTACCTTCAAATCCAGCAAAGGAAAGATATCCACCTGCCATCATCAGTCCATGACCTTCACGAACCCATTTAGCTAATAAATCTAAACGATTTACGCATCTTTTTCCTTCACCAAATACCCTATTAGGTAGTAAAAATGAATTACTTCCTATATCTGAAAGTATCACAACATCGTATTTGTTTAATTCATCCATTGTCCATGGAAAGTTTTCTGGAACATCATGAGCTTTTAGATGTGTAACATCGTGACCAAACTTTCTAAGAGCATCAAGAAATTCCACGCAACCAATTTCTAATTTAGTGGATGTGAATTCATCAAAACCTTTATATTCTGTAGTAGATGAAATCCAAGATTCTCCAGCTAGTAAAACTTTTGTCATATAAACAGCTCCTTTGCTTTGAATAAATAAAAACATCTCTACTTTGTAAATCTCACACATTAAGGATGTTCTTATAAAAAATAATAAATCTTTTGCGCAAATAAAACAAACACAAAAAACGCTAAAAATATGGGCTAAAAGGGCTTCATTGCTAGAATACTATAATATTTTTGCGCAAATTTTTCTATTGTAAAAGTTTTTGCGCAATAGTAGCATTAACAGTATTAAATTACTTATTAAGCTATTGATTTTTCAATAAAACTTATGGAGTCTATATGTCAATTGTTCAAGTGGCTAGAAGAGCAAATGTATCTACATCTACCGTATCGAGATATTTGCATGGTACGTTAAACGTAGAAGACTCTACAGCACAAAGAATTGACGAGGCTGCACATTTCTATAAATACACAACTAAAATAAACTCAAAGACAACTTACAAAGCACTGGCGCTTGTTATTCCTGGATTAAATAACCCATTTTATAGTGAACTATGTCAACAACTATCCATGGCAGCAGATGGTTTAGGATATACATTAAATATTAAAATATCGCAAGGAAATCCAATAAAAGAAAGAAATATTGTTGAATCCATAATTAAAGAGCAAAAGTATATTGGACTTATATACGCTGGATTAAATAACAATAATATAGCTTTGCGTAAAGTAATACCTTCTGGAATGAATGCCGTTCTAATAGATGAGCAAATGAATGATGAAAAATTATCTAATATATCAACAGTAACTGTTGACAATTACTCTGGAGCATACCAAGCTGTCTGTTATTTACTTTCCCTGGGGCATAAGAGAATAGCCTACGTGTCAGGACCAGATGGATTAAGCACAACCTCAGACAGAAAACATGGCTATTTATCCGCTTTATCAAATAGCAAAATATTATACGATGATTCTTTAATATTTTCTGGTCCATATACTGAGGAATTTGGAGAAAGTATATTCCCATACATAGTAAGTAACCCAGATCCACCAACCGCAATATTCTGTAGCTCAGATATTTCAGCACTAGGGTTACTTGGAGCAGCTGAAAGATATGGATTAAAGATACCAGATGATTTATCTGTAATAGGCTGCGATGGAATTCATATTGGCAAATGGGCGCATCCTAGCTTAACAACATTGCAGCAACCATTTGAAGCTATTGCTAAATCTACTTTAGAATTAATAAGTTTTAATGGAGAAACAAAACATATTCAATTACCATTAACGTTAACTATTAGAAATTCTACTTGCAGAATAAAAAGTTAGATCATCTGAAATATACGTTTGTTACAAGCTCTCGTAAAGACAGTAATTCATATTGATAGCCACGAAAATATTGGAAATAAGCTCATATACAACGGCTTATCCGACTACAAAACCAAGAACACTTCCCCGCGTTTGTTCCCAAAATCGCCAAATACGACTACAAACACGAGCAAAAATAAACGAACGTGGGCTAGCGTAATCAACAACGTAAATTTAAGCTATAAATTAAAAAGTGTAATACGTAGAGTATAATAGTTTTTCTATATGATAAAGAAAATCACTAAAATTCAAATAATTCTACTGTATTACACTTTACTAATAGCCTTTACTATAAAAGTAATATAATGAAAATTTTAATTTTCATTGTTTACTTTTAAATCATTATTCATATCACTTACCTGAACCTCTTTTGACGTATTTTCATTCTGCGAACAATTTGATACACTTTGATCCAATTGTTCTTCTGCATCTATTTGCAGTATTTATCTACACAGTCAATTATTTTTTCTAATAAATAGCAGATCTTATCTTTTTTAGTTTTCAATAAATGCATCATTACAGTAGAAAGAACTACAAAGATAAGAATTCTAAAAAATGCAAGCCATCCATCAGACATACAGGTATAAGCACAATTTTCTACAAATTTTCCTAAAAGTTTAGATAACTCCATTGATAAATAAACTAATACTTGCAGCAACAGAACACAAATCCTTAATACAACAAGCGTTTTTTTACCACATTTTATTTTTTTATGAAAGACTTTTTTAAATAGAATATTTAAATTCTTAGGTTCAAGTACAAATGTCACAACAGCTACTGCTAGAACCACAATCTCCCAGTTGCTATTATCTAATATTGCAAAAAATACAAATAAAGCAATTACGGGGAATATTAATTTTGTATTTTCTTTCAAAACAAGTTGAAAAGATCTATATATAAAAGAACATGTTATTGCAAAATAAATGGTAACAGCGAGTATAGCGATAAAATCCTCAATGATAGGAATATGTTGGATAGTATCATTCAATACATCCATATACGCAATAGAACATATATACGCACTAAGACTAATTGTAAAGCCACGTATATAACAATCCTTGAAGAATAAATTTATAATAAAAGCAGATACCAGCAATAAAATTAATGAAAAAGCCCCACACGTAGAAAGTTCAAAATTATGTGTAAATATTATTAATATAGTAGAAGTAGATAAAAGTACAGTAAATATAATACCTAGAACATTCAATATTGTAGATTCTTTAGGATGATTAGTAATTTCCTTAATACTATTCTTATGCAAATCATTCTTATTAGACGAATATGAAGCATCGTTTACGGTTTTATTAAACATAGGCAACGTCGCCTCGATTCAATAAGTAATTTATTTAGATATGAAAATGGGGGCTGAGAGAACCCAGCCCCCGAGTGGCTTAGTAAAACCAAACCACTGGAAGTTGCAACTTACTCAGCTCTACTACAGGAGCATACGCTCTTAGTTTAGTAAAGCCAAGTAGGTAGTGCTTAGTGACGCATCTTGCGAACAGCAGCACCCATACCAGCAAGCATAGAAGCAGCCAAAGCAGTCAAAGCAACACCAACACCAGCATTACCAAGCTTCTCGCCAGACTTACCATGACCCTTAGCACCCTTAGCAGCAAGCTCACCCTTAGCATCAGCCTTCTTAGCAGCAGCCTGCTGAGCAGCCTTACCAAGCTTGCCACTAGCAGCATCATTCATAGCCTTAGTAGCACCTGGAACATCCTCAAAATTAGGAGCCAAAGGATCAGAAGTCACAACAGGAGGAAGCTTAGAAGCCTCAACACCGAAAGTCACCGCATCGTTATAGCAAGCCTTGTACTCAGCCAAAGCAGCATTATACTTAGCAGTAGAAGCAACAGCCTTAGCCTTAGCCTCAGCATAATCCTTATTAGCCTTAGCAGTCTCAGCAACAGCAAAAACAACCTTAGCCTGAGCACGATCTACAGCATCAGTAAGACGCTGAGCCAAAGCAGAATCATTCTTAGCAGAAACATTATAAGCTTCCAAAGCATCCTGAGCAGCCTTCAAAGCCTTCTCAGCAGCTTCCTGAGCAGCTACCTTACCAGCCAAAGTAGCCTTAGCCTTCTCATACTCAGCATAATCCTTAGTATAAGCAGCAAAAGCATCATCAAGATGCAACTTAGCAGTCTTCACAGCCTCAACAGCCTTAGCCTTATCAGCAGCCTTCACATGAACATGCTTTGCTTCACCTGGCTTAGTTGGCTGTGAAGTTGTAGTCTTACCACCAACAAGTTTAGCAAGCTCTTCCTTCAAAGCCTTAAGATTAGCAACATCCTGAGTATAACCAGAATTATATGCCGCTAACGCTTCCTTAGCTTTATCTAATTCTCCCTTAGCCTTGTTATAAGCATCTTGCGCGGTAGTAAGTGCAGTATTCAAGTCCTTACCGCTCTGATTCTTTTCAGCTCCGTAAGTCTTATCAGTATCTTCGCTGTCGAAGTCATCAGTCGTCTTTTTATCATTGCCTTGCTTTGCTTTATACTCAGCATATCCAGCGTTATAAGCAGCATAAGCAGCATCGAAAGCCTTATCAGCCTTATCAAATTCAGCCTTAGCTTGATTATAAGCGTTCAGAACATCCTCAGATGGCTTAAGATTGTTATTCTTCATCTTTGCTTCAAGAAGAGCAATAGACGTCTTAAGATCTGCAATCTTAGCATCAGTATCAGCATCAGCCATTGCTGGGGTTGCCATTGCGAAGCCGGCAAGCAAAGTAGCGCCAGCAGCGAAAGCGGCGATAGCCTTCTTATTCATCATTTTAATTTCCTTTCTTCTTCTCCTCCGTGCTAGGAACACGAAAAAGAATTTGCCTTATGCGGTTTCCCGCGTAGCACCAGTTGAACTAGGGATTCACTGGTTGCTGATTCAAAAGATACAACATGCTTTAACAAAAATCAACCAAAACATTCAGCTTACATTCAGGTTTGTTTTGAATTTTTTCTGAAAAATCACAATAATATACCCAATAAAACATAAAAATTACGATTAATCATATTTAAAAACAGAAAAATATCCAAGACACGCCGTATATAGACTTTTTTTAAGATTCTTTCAGGTTTTTTTAAGGTTTGCGTTTAATTGGCGTGTCGTCTATGGCACACTGACATAGTTATTGCTATTAAAAACTACACAACAATATCTATTCAGACTCATCTACACAACTACAATCAAACAAAATTACGATAAAAACAAGAAAACTACTATAAAAACAAGATAATTATTACAAAAGTTAAAATTATAAACTCTCACTTCATTCGTCAATGCTTGATTTCTCAATATAATCTAATGGTTTATCAATAAACCTTCGAAGCGCGACTTGTGCTGCTCCAAGCAATGCAGACCTTCCACCAACTTCTGACATTAAGACTCTAACATTTACAGCTTCGCTGCATAATACTTCAGAAGTAAGTTCTTTACTAATTCTTTGCGTAAGACCAACACCAAATCGCTGCCAAATACCACCTAAAATAACCGTATTAATATCCAGTAGATTCACAGCAGATCCAATTACAGATACTAAAGCTTCTACTGCTTTATCGACAGCGCTAACAACTATCTCATCACCAGATTTCCAACGTTCAAGTAAAACATTTACAGCTTCAATTTTTGTTGCATCACACCCACTGGCAATGTGAGCAGTTTCAACCAATGCTCTCCTACCAGCAAACGCCTCTAAGCATCCACGCCTTCCACACCTGCAAACAGGACCATCTAAAGACACAGACACATGACCTATTTCTCCAGCAAAACCATTTTCACCATAAACAACATGTCCATCTCTAACAACAGCACCACCAATACCAATATCTGTTGATATGTATATAAAAGAATCTGAAGGCTTCATAATGCTATCGTTTTTACGCTGCGTAGCAAAACCAGGAATCTGCGCTATAGCCGCAAGATTAGCTTCATTTGCAGCAAACACATTAAGTCTCTTAACAAGCTCATATTGTCCAAGATTAAGGTTTTTCCATCCTAAATTCGGCGACGCCAACAAGATAGATCCATCAATCACAACACCAGGCAAAGCTAATGCACCGCCGAGTATAATGTACCCTAATTCTCTAGCTTTTGTTTCACTACCAAGCACAATATTATTTAGATTATCAAAAACTTCATTAGCAGTGAGCTGCTCCATATCGCAATCAACCCATTGCTCGTCAATAACATCACCATTTATATCAACAGCAGCAAAACCATAACCATCAGTATTTATTTGTAATCCAAAAGCACAAAAACTTCCAACGCTAACAGCCAGTGAGGTACCAGGACGACCATAATGCACAGAAACACTATCTGCCTCATGAAGAACCTTACTAGATATAAGTATTTGCACAAGCAAAGATATTGTAGCCTTGGTTAAACCAGTTGCGCGAGCCAATTCTGCACGAGTCATAGGCTCTACAGAACGCAAAATAGTGTCTAAAACAACAGACAAATTATGATTGCGCAAATCATCCTGATTTATACTTCGTAAAGCTGACATGCTACCTCTTTCATTACTTGACAAATTCTAATACGACACATAAATCTAACGCACAAGTAATCAACCTATAGGTCACAATACTAATAGAAAATTCTCATAAACCGTGTTAAACTTTATTTTAGTTCATTCATCTAACTAATTGCAAATCAGCGAGTGCAATTTTTGCGCAATTGCCTTCAGATGAATAGAAAAAATAAAAATGTCAAAAAGAATAACAGTCTACACAGGAGTAACTATGAAACAAATACTTGTTGCTGGAATTGACACATCAACTCAATCAACAAAAATACGAATTACAGATGCAGAAACAGGAAAATTAGTACGTTTCGGACAAGCAAAACACCCAGAAGGAACTAGCATACACCCAGATAGATGGTGGGAAGCGTTCCTAAAAGCAAAAGAACAAGCCGGAGGACTAGATGACGTCAGCACACTGTCAGTCGGAGGTCAACAACATGGTATGGTACTTCTAGACAAGCAAGGAAACATTGTTAGAGATGCACTACTATGGAATGATACTCGCTCAGCACCAGAGGCTGCACAGTTAATCGAGAGCCTACAAGGTAAATCAGAAAAAAACACTGATAAACAAAGCCAAACCCTTGAAGGAAAGCGTAACTGGGTTCGTGCAGTTGGATTATCCCCTGTAGCGTCATTCACTGTAACAAAAATTGCTTGGGTAGCCAATCATGAACCTGAACTAGCAAATAAAGTAGCGGCTATTTGCTTACCTCACGATTGGCTAAGCTGGAGAATTGCAGGATATGGTCCATCTAGCACTTCTAATCCTTCTAATAGGGATACTATTGGACTTGATAAACTTTTCACGGATCGCTCAGACGCTTCTGGCACAGGATACTTTGATCCAACCACTAATAACTACAGACGAGATTTGATAAAACTTGCATTCGGTAGAGACGATGTAATTTTACCTAAAGTTTTAAACCCTAACGAAATAGGAGCATATGCAGATCCAGAAATAGCAGGTAAAAATGTGGCCGGAGGATGCTTAATAGCCCCTGGAGGCGCAGATAACGCTATGGCTGCTTTAGGCTTAAACATGGGAATTGGAGATGTATCTATATCACTAGGAACATCAGGAGTAGCCGCAGCCGTTTGTCAAACACCAATATACGATATGACTACTGCAGTTGCAGGTTTTGCCGACTGCACTGGACACTGGCTTCCATTAGCATGCACAATTAATGGTTCGAGAATAATAGACGCTGGATGCAAAGCACTAAGCGTCGACTACGAACAATTCGCAAATCTATCAGCACAAAGCACACCAGGAGCACAAGGAATTACACTTATACCATATTTTGACGGAGAACGCACTCCAGATAGACCAAATTCTACGGCTAGTATATATGGGCTAACATTAGCAAACACAAAACCTTCTAACATAGCGCGCGCTTTTACAGAAGGATTGTTATGTTCTCAGCGTGATTGTTTGGAATTAATAAAATCACTAGGAGTCACAGTAAAAAAGATTCTACTAATTGGAGGTGGTGCAAAATCATCAGCAATACGAGCATTAGCGCCATCTATATTAGGGAGTGATGTCACTTTACCAAAAACCGACGAATATGTTGCTATCGGTGCCGCAAGACAAGCAGCTTGGACTCTTTCAGGTAGAGAGTATCCACCTATTTGGCAGAATGAAATAGAAACAACTTTGCATGGAGAACCTAACGAAGAAATATATAAAAAGTATTTACATTACCGCAACTTAGAAAAATAAATAAAATAAATATTCCAATATGACATTTATTTGAAAATGCTCTGTTATAACACATTGTTCAATGTAACATAACAGGGCATTTTAATATTTAAAAATATAAAAAGTGCATGCACCTTACGGTACATGCACGATTTTGATTACAATAATTTGATTACAACAATTACTAAAACTACTTAAGTACATTAATTAATACAATTACTTTTTGCGCTTCTTGCTAATCAAATCATAAGCAACAGCAGCCACAACCACCAAACCTTTAATAGTTTTGACAATAGCGGCATCCGCACCCATAATAGACAAGCCCTGATTGAGAACACCCATAATTAATGCACCAACCATAGCGCCAGGAATCGTACCAGTTCCACCAGAAACAGCAGCACCACCAATGAAGCATGCAGCAATAGCATCCATTTCAAATTCTTGCCCAGTTGCAGCGGTAGCAGATGCAAGTCGAGACAATGTTACAACAGACGCTATTGCTGTAAGAACACCCATCGTTAAGAAAATCTTGAAATCAACCAATTTAGTATTTATGCCAGAAAGAATAGCTGCTTTTCTATTTCCACCAACAGCATAAATATCACGACCAAAAATCATGCGATTCAACACGAACCAAAAAATTCCAACGAGAACCGCAATAATAACCAATACTATTGGAATACCGCCTTGCTGAGAATTTCCAGAAGATGCCAATAAATAAGTAATAAAACCAATAGCTGCAACAGATACAACAATTTTCGTAATAGTAAACGAAAGTGGCTCAATCAATAATCCAGTCTTCAACGACTTCGCTCTCTTACGCAATTGCACAACAATTACACCTACAATGGCAAGAGCACCTACAACGATAGTTAATCCATCATATCCGCCCCAGAATCCAAAAATATTAGGAAGATAATCTTTTGCAATAGCTCTGAATTCGCGAGAACGTAATGGAATAGACTCACCCGCAACAACAGTTGCCAAACCTCTAAAGATCAACATGCCACCTAAAGTGGTCACGAATGCAGGAACTTCAACATACGCTACCCAGAATCCATGCCAAGCACCTATTAGTAAACCTATGAAAAGCATGAAAGCGATTGCAAGCATCCAATTCATTCCCCAATGCTTCATAGCAAAAGCACCTAAGCCGCCAATGAATGCAACAGCAGATCCAACAGATAAATCAATATGTGTAGCAACAACAATCATAAGCATCCCGATTGCCGTAATCATAACATATGCATTTTGTTGGAATAATGCAACAACATTATTTGGATACAACAACCTATTTCCAGTCAACACTTGGAAAATAATGATAACAGCAACGAGAGCAAGATAAATACCGTAAGAACGAGCATTCCCCAGCAATAGCTCTTTTAATCCAGGAGCACCAATAGCTGTATTTTTCTTCTTTGAATAAGCAGATATTGATCCAAACATAATATCCTCTTTCTTTGCTACGCAACGATGCGAAGTTTAATTACTAATAAAATCTGATAGATTGAACTATTCAACGGTAAATGACTTCTCATATTCCAATGGAACATCACAAGTCATATACTTCATTAATTCTTCTTGATTTGTCTCATGAGCATTCAAACAAGCTGTAATTTTGCCTTGACTCATCGTGTATATACGATCACATATACCAAGCAATTCTGGCAATTCCGAAGAAATAACAATTATTGCACTACCAGAATCCGCTAACTTGTCGATAATCTCATAAATGTCATACTTAGCGCCTACATCAATGCCACGCGTAGGCTCATCAAGAATAAGAAGCTTAGGCTGAGTTGCCACCCATTTTGCCAATACAACCTTCTGCTGATTACCGCCTGAAAGATTGCCAACAGGCATTTCAATAGTGTTACACTTCATACGAAAATCGTGACGATATTCTTCAGCAACTTTCGCTTCCTTATGTCTATCAATAACACCCAGATTACTAACTGACTTTAAATTAGCTAACGACGTATTTTCTCGAATAGAAGCTAATAAATTCAATCCATAAACTTTACGATTTTCTGTAGCATATGCCACAGCATGATCAATTGCAGAACGAACAGAATTGAATTTAACCTCTTTGCCATCTAAGTACAATTTACCAGACGCATTAGTGCCATATTGACGACCAAAAACACTCATCGCAGTTTCAGTTCGTCCTGCACCAATCAATCCAGCTAAGCCAACAATCTCACCCTTACGCACATTGAAACTAACATCATTAGCAACTAATCGTTTTTCGTCCAACGGATGATGCACTTTCCAATGTTCTATTCGAAAAGCCTCATTACCAATTTTTGCAACATGTTCAGGATACCTATTAGTAAGAGGACGACCTACCATATGGCGAATCAACTCATCTTGATCCAATGGATGCTGATCATCAACATCAATATGAGTAATTGTCTTACCATCACGTATCACTTGTACAGCATCAGCAATATAAGCTATTTCATTAAGTTTATGGGAAATAATAATAGCTGTAATACCACGCTCACGACGCAAACGATCAATCAGATGAAGCAAATTTGCAGAATCCTCATCATTTAAGGCTGCAGTAGGTTCATCAAGAATTAAAAGTTTTACATCTTTAGTCAAAGCTTTTGCAATCTCAACAAGCTGTTGTTTACCGACACCAATGTTAGCAATAAGATTACTTGGATCTTCATCCAATCCAACAGTTTTCATAACTTCGCGAGCAATACGATATTGTTCAGTATCATCTATAGCAATTCCCTTTTTAATCCTATTGCTGAGGAAAATATTATCAGCAATACTCATATACGGCACTAAAGCTAACTCTTGATGAATGATAACAATTCCTTTTGCCTCAGAATCACGAATCGTTTTAAATTTACAAACATTACCTTCATAAATAATGTCTCCCTCATACGTTCCATGAGGATATACACCAGAAAGAACATTCATCAACGTCGATTTACCAGCGCCATTCTCTCCACATATTGAAAATATTTGTCCACGTCGAACTTTCAATGTTACGTCTTCAAGCGCTGTAACCGAACCAAAACGTTTCACGATATGACGCATTTCAAGGATGACATCTTGTTTGTCAGTCACTGATTTTTCCTTTCTTAATGAAATACGATATTGTCGTAACTGAACCAGTATCAAATGCACTCAGCTACATAATTGATTAGCAGCCGAGTGCTCGACTAGTATCACAAACCAGCATCAGCTGCCGAAATATAGCCAGAATCAACAAGCTCTTTCTTGGCATTCGTTTTATCTACAGATACTGGTGACAGAAGCATAGAAGTAACATCCTTATTACCGTTATTAAAGACATCCTTTGTATTTGGCTTCTTACCATCAACAAGATCTTTAATCATTTTTGCTGTAGCCTTAGCGAGCTTACGCGTATCTTTATACACTGTCATAGTCTGTTTGCCTTGAACAATTGCAGCAACATTAGCCTTTTCAGCATCTTGACCAGTAATAATTGGGAAATAATTCCATCCAGCAGACTCAACAGCGTTAACAGTACCCAACGCAATAGCATCATTTGGAGCAAGAACTGCATCTAACTTCGTACCATCGTTATAGAAGGAATTAATGCGGTTTTCCATTTCAGCCTGTCCCTTTTGCCTGTCCCAATTGTCAATACCTATTGACTTCCAATCATCAAGACTCTTTGGAACTTTGCCGGACTTAGATTTCAAGACACCAGATTTAAAATAAGGCTCTAGCACTTTCCAAGCACCTTCATAATAATATCTAGCATTATTATCTGTTGGAGATCCAGACATCAATTCGACATTAAATGGTCCCTTTTTACCTTCTTTAAGACCAAGCTTGTCTACAATGTACTCTCCCTGCATGCGACCGACATCTGTCAAAGAGAATGTAGCATAATAGTCAACAGCATCGGTGTTCATAATCAAGCGATCATAGGCAATAACTTTTGCACCATTAGACTCAGCAAGCTCAGCAGCAGCACCAGTAGCAGTTCCATCGATTGATGCAATAACTACATAATTTGCACCTTGATTTGCCATATTCTGAATTTGAGAAGACTGTAAATCAGTTTTACCATCAGCATATTGCAGGGTGACCTTATAGCCAAAATGCTCAAGTTCTTTCTTAAGATTCTCGCCGTCAATCTGCCAGCGTTCCAATTGCTGTTCTGGCATAGAAATTCCAACACTAATCTTTCCACTCTTATTAACAGCCCCACTAGCACCACCACGCGTAGAAGGAGCTCCACAAGCAGCAAATGGCAACAACATAGCCAACGCACCAGCGATACCAATGATCTTTTTCCACTTTTTCATCATTATCCCTTTCGGCTTTGAACGGAATATTATTTAGTAAATAACGACAAATTGTAAAATATCTTTTTCAAATACTTACATACAACCAAGCGTGTCACCCCGAAAAATCAGAGCGACACGCCAAGTTAGGAGGAAGGAAGAGAATGACGCAATAACTCTAACAAATATTTTGTTATTAAATATTCACACTTTTACTCAGTTATACTAGATACAGTTTGAATCACCCTTCTCTTAGAGCATCGATAATGTAATTGTTAATCGTTGCCTTCACTGATTCAAGATGATCAGATTTAGTTGCAGTAATCAACTTTTCTTGAGGAATATCCAAAGCGTATTCTTCAAGAGACGACAAGCTGGCTGTGCCATTTTCTACAGTTAAGCCAATACCAGAATCGTATGAAGAGTACCGATCTGCCTGTAAATTCTCAATGAATTTATCTTCATGCATTTTTGCAGCTACCAACAAACCTGCTGCAAATGAATCCATACCAGCAATATGAGAACGGAACAAATCCTCAGCATCAAAAGACGTACGACGTGGCTTAGCATCAAAATTAAGACCACCATGAGGACCAATCGACCCTTCTTGCAAAACTTCCCACATTACAGTTGAAGTTTCATAAAGATCAGTTGGGAATTCATCCATATCCCACCCAATAAGCTTGTCGCCTTGGTTTGCATCCAAAGATCCAAGAACACCTGCTTCTCTAGCAGTACGAATCTCATGTTGATAAGTATGACCAGCTAAATTAGCATGATTACCTTCGAGATTCAGCTTAAATACATCCATCAAATCATATGTTCTCAAGAATGCAATTGCAGTCGAAGCATCAAAATCATACTGATGCATCGTTGGCTCTTTAGCTTTTGGCTCAATCAAGAATTGCGCATCAAAACCAATTTCCTGCGCATAATCATGGCACATGTGGAAGAATTTTGCCATATGCTCTTGTTCGCGCTTCATCTGTGTATTCCACAAGTTCTCGTATCCTTCACGACCACCCCAGAATACATAATTTTCAGCACCTAAGCGCTTGCCAATCTCTAAACTATGCTTTAGCTGACCTGCAGAGTATGCATAAATATCTGCAAATGGAGATGTTGAAGCGCCAGACACAAATCTAGGATTTGTAAACAGAGATGAGGTATTCCATAGCAATTTAATACCTGTTGACTTCATGTTCTCTTCAATTTTATCAACTACACGATCGAGATTGCGATTTGTTTCACGAAGAGTATCGCCTTCTGGAGCTATGTCACGGTCATGGAAGCAGAAATATCCCACAGACAATTTCTGGAAAAGCTCAAATGCATAATCGACTTTAGCTAAAGCCTCATCCATAGGATCACTATATTTGCCATAATACGGTCTATGAGCTGTACCAGTTCCAAATGGATCAACAAGAGTTTGGTCGAAAGTATGCCACCATGCAACAGCAAAGCGCAACCAATCTTTCATCTTTTTTCCAGCTACAACTCTATCCGCATCGTAGTAGTGAAAAGCTAGACCCTCCTTTGGACCTTGCGCTCTACCTACATATTCGATCTTATCAATATTCCATAAACTCATATTGCTCCTTTGCTCAAACCAGCACGACTTCATGCCGATATCAATATAGTAAAATGATTAACCTAAGTTTGTCAAATGATTTTACTATTTCGGCGTTTCTTATAAATTTACACACGACTAAAAAATAACTTACTTAGATCAGTAAGCAACACATGCCAATAAATCGTAGATAGACAAATAAAAGACATAAATGGAACTAGAAACAATAAATACATAAATAGAGATAACTCATACATGTAAATTGCATACAAAATCAATGAATTAGACAATACCAAATACACAATAATATGATCAAAAGGTCAAAACATAAGAACATAAGGATTAAGCCCGCATTTGTTCCCTTTTGAGCAAATCTGACTACAAACGCGGGCAAAAATACACAAACATGGGCAAAGCGGCATAAAGCTCATGTAAAACACAAACTTCATGCCGCCCTATAGGAGAAAGCTACGAGAATTTTTGTTTGCCACTTATACTGTCCACCATAAATCACTCGTAGCCGCGATGACAATTAATCAATAAGTCACATATATAAACCCTTAATTCCGAATTATTAAAAACATATCAATTTTTAAACGCTATATTAACCCCTGCAAAATTTTCTCATTTTAGTCAAAAACAATAACAGCCGCTTCAAAATCATGAAGATTACTTATACACAAGCTATCGCCATCGAACGATATTTTCATACTTTCTGACATAAAAGTTTCTATTACATTATTTGCATAACACATTTGTATATGACATACAAAAATTTTATGCGAAGTGAATATATAGACTACGCAGTACACATTGTATTCACTTATTGGGGAAGCTAAAACCTTCAACCGTCACCTGAGCCTGCATCAATACGCCATAAGATTGCTGAAGTATTTTAAACGCCTCTGACATATCAATAAGAAGAATGCCGCCTTCATGTAACTGAACGGTCTCTCCAGAACCTACGAAATATTCACGATCGTTTAAATCACTGTAACGCTCAACTGGTAGCAACTTTCCTTTATCAGCAATATCAATATAAGCAGTACCGCTTACAGAATACAACGCAGTTTGATATCGTCTCGAACCTATAAACCGTTTTTCAACAACGCATCGTAAATCATGAGTCCAAAATGTAATAGAATCCCCTATAGAGTAAGCCTCATCATTAGATAAACACTTGACCTTACCAATAGCCTCAATAAAACGCTTCCATTTTCGACTTCCATTTATACATACTTCAAATTCTGAAACATTGTTATAAATACGCATAATATCTTTCTTTTCATATCAATCCATTGTTGCATTATCGCAAATAGGCATAAAGGAAAAAGCGAAATTACAATTCTCAAAACGAATTCTATGAGAATCTAAAACCTCACTGCCCCATGAGTTAGATCCCAAACCCAATATTTGATCATTGAGATTTATTGTAACAAGATCATCTTCATGTAATTCATTTCTATGCTTCGCCTGTTCAATAGTATTGGAAGTAAACGGCCAAGCAGAATAAGAGAATCCATCAGTCATAGAACTACTAGACAAACGCGTTACTAAAATACCTACCCCACTACTATTACGCACAGATACCCACCGCGTATTTTGATGGTTTCCATAATCTTGCGGACGAACGTATGGAGTTATCATATCGTCGACACTGGCTTCCCAAAGTCCAACAACTTGAGAACTACAAGAATCTGGATATGTTTCACCCGGACCACGACCATACCAAGTAATATTGTCATACTCTCGAGGCATAGCAAAAGTTAATCCCACACGCGGAATAATATCTTTATAACTACCATAAGCTTCAGCGCATATTTCAAGATTAAGCACTCCAGACGAATTTACAACATACCTACTATTTAATTTCATTCCGAACGATAACACAGGAGGAGCAAATCTCTGTTCTACAGTGACTTCAGCAATATCATCACAACTCTTCCAATTAACGGAACGAGTATCTAATTGCATAATATCTAAGAAATTAGGCTTCCATAATTCATTGTACTCTTGTCGATAATTATCAATAAGAGGTCGCCAAATATCAAAATGAATCGGAGTTTTAATCATATCATGGGAAGCATTGTACCAATGTATGAGATCACCAGAAATTCTGTCAAACACATATTTCTGCGATTTCGATGTGATAGTAATATAGTCTTCATCAACTTTAATATCTGGTCGAAATACAGAACATTTTTCTTGCGAACATGGTAGTTCTATATTACCAGCCCTATAACAATACTGATATACACCAAGCGGAGAATGCTCATCATTCCACCAATAACGATGCAAACTATAAACATAAGCAGTTATTAATAACTCTCCAACATTTGAACCTAGTTTAGGAATATTTAATTTCACACGTATCGTATTAGAAGGATGTAACTCTCCTGGAGAGATAGTCGTATTATAGATGGCATGACCATTCTCACTCAATGAAAGATCAATACGAATATCATCAAGGTCAGTAAAATAACGCTTATTGGTTATAACTATATATTCACCATCTAAATCTACATGAACTGGACATAAAACCTGTTTATACTCTAATAGACCAGGGCTTGCCGCTTTCCATGGAAAAACAAGACCATCGATGCTAAAGTTGCCATCATTTGGGTAATCATGGAAATCTCCGCCATACGCATTATATGAACGACCCTGCGAATCAACTTGAGCAATTCCATGATCACACCATTCCCAAACAAAATGCCCTTGAATACTAGGATAACAATCAATAACCTCCTGATATTCCTGTAACCCACCAGGACCATTGCCCATAGAATGTGCATATTCACACAATATTCTTGGCTTTTTTGTTGGATGCTCACCAAAATCATTCATTTGAGAAACTCTCGAATACATAGTTGAAAGAACATCAACAACTTCGCCAAATCTATCTTCCTCATAATGTACGGGTCGCGTTGGATCAAGCTCTTTGCATCTATGATACATAGCCCGGAAATTACATCCAAACCCAGATTCATTACCAAGAGACCACATAACAATACACGCATGATTACGCTCTTGAAACACTTCACGTTCAATGCGTGACACGTAAGCTATTTGCCAATCAGAATCATCACTAATCATGGAGATATTACCAACATGTTCAAACCCATGACATTCGAGATCAGTTTCAGCAACAACCATAAAACCAAGCTCATCACATAATTGATAAAACCTAGGATCATTAGGATAATGAGAAGTGCGTATTGCATTTATATTATGCTGTTTCATCATTATAAGCTCATGTTTCACATCAGCAATGTCAATAGCACGACCTTTATTCTGATCAAAATCATGACGATTAACTCCATGCATAACAAAATATTTACCATTAAGATACATGAGACCATCTTTAATGCTTATTTCAACGAGCCCAAGACGATGCGACACAACTTCGTTAGATCCAGTATCACTTGTAACAGTAATTACCATGTCATATAAATATGGGTCTTCAGGATTCCAAAGATGCGGATTGTCAATATACATTTTTGTATGTACTTCTCCATTTGGAACCTTTTGCTCAATACGCGAAACCACAATACCGTTATCCTCAATACTGCATGAAAAAGAAGAAGTTCCGCTTATTGTAGCATCAAAAGATAAACAGGCTCTACCATCATCTAATAAATGAGTGCGAGCGAAGAAATCTTTCAAATGTACCTTTGGTCTACGATATACATATATATCACGAAAAATTCCACTAGCCCACCACATATCTTGATCTTCAAGATACGTTCCATCGCAATATTGCATTACAACGATAGCGAATAAATTCGTGCCTTCAACTACGGCTTCAGTAATATCAAATTCAGCAGAAAGACGTGATCCTTTTGTCATTCCAACATATCTGCCATTTAGATAGACTTCACCATAACTTTCAATACCGTCGCAACGCAAAATAATCTCTTCATCATCGTCAATAGATGAAATTATTATTTCCTTCTGATAAACAGCCGTTGGAGTCAAAGTTGGAACTCTAGGAGGATCAACAGGAAAAGGAAATGCTTCGTCAGTATATTGCAGTTGACCATAACCATCAAACTGCCACATATGAGGAACATTTACTTCATCCCAATTGGATTGTAATTCTGTTTTCATATACTTTCGGACAGAATTGGGACTTTTCAATAATGCAAATTTCCATTTTCCATTTAAACATACATATCCATGCGCAAATTCACGCTTATAAGTTTTTGCTAAACTAGAACACTCATAACTTAAGAAATATGCTCGAGCCGGTAATCTATTTTTACCAGTCAACGAAGGGTTCTCCCAATCATTAACACTTTCTACCATTGTTAAACCCCATTTACTTACGAAATACTGCTAGCAAATCGCTAAATGCATGGATATTATACTCAGCTTTTAGCGATGAAATTGCAATACTACCAAAAGCAGCACAATCCATACATCCAGCATGGGCCGCTTCAATTCCAGCTATGGCATCTTCTACAACAAGACACCTAGATGCCTCACACTGCAATAATTGCGCAGTTTTAACAAAAACCTCTGGATTTGGCTTTGAGTGTGTAATATCATTACCATCACACACTCCATCAAAATAATCATCAAGTTGAATCTGATGAAGAATATACTTAGCATTTTTACTAGATGATCCAAGCCCCAATTTTATTCCATCACAACGAAGCGACTCCATAACTTCTTTTACTCCTGGCAATATGTCATCTGGGCTCATCTGAGAAAGCATACTACGATAATATTCGTTTTTTTGATCCGTCCACTTTATTTTTTCTTTGTCAGTCATTTGACCTTGGTACTTCTCAAGAATAATATCAAAACTTTCCATTCTGCTAACGCCAAGTAATCGTTTGTTTATCTCTTGATTAAATTCAATATTTAGTTCGTCTGCTATATGTTTCCAAGCAAGATAATGATACTTGTCAGTTTTACAAATAACTCCATCTAAATCAAAAATAACAGCCTCGTACTTATACATTGTTATATCACTCCTTTGTTGAACGACGTATAAATGATGAAGGAAGACTAGAAATGAGCACCGCACACAAAATAATTGCACTGCCAATAATCATACGAATGGTTACCATTTCATTAAGCAGTATAATTGAGAATAAAGTGCCAAAGACCGCCTCTAAAGATAACACAATAGCTGATTGCGTTTCATTAACGTATTTTTGACATGCTGTTTGCAGAAGATAGCACACAGTCGTACTTATAAAACCAAGATAAATTACACTAATCCAACCGTTTGGCGAAGCAATCCAATGGCATTCTCCAGTAAATTGCATTACAACAAATGACAATAAAAACGCAGTACACATTTGTATACAATTGAGTACATTAGGTCTATAAACTTTTACAAATATTCCAGTTAGGACAATCTGACTAGCAAAACCTAAAGCACAAAGCAATGTCAGCAAATCACCAAAGGAAATCGTAAAATTATTACTTAAAGAAAGTATTGCGATACCTAAAACGGATAAAATAGCTCCTACAATCTCCTTCAAGCCTACACGTTTTTTAAATAAAAACATACTCAAAAAAGGAACAATTACGACATTCAGAGAAGTAATAAAAGCATTTTTTGATGGCGTTGTATACTGAAGCCCAAATGTTTGTAAGGAGAAACCTGCAAACAAAGCTACACCCATACCTACGCCAGCTAAAATCTCCTTATAATTAATGACAGTAAATTGCTTAGCAGAGATTACAAGCATAACCAATGCAGCAATAGCAAATCGTATTGTCATTATTTGCATTGGTGCAAATGAGCCCAGTGCTATATCACTTGCTACAAATCCACCACCCCATATAGCAGTAACAACAGTTAAACCAATTATTGCCAATTTACGACGCATACTAAATACCATCCTCAGCACACCCATTTATAACTACTGGTGCACCATGTATTAGGATTGTCATGCTGCGACCTTGCAATATGTGAACTTCAACTTTATCCGATGATATGTTGATTTCCAACCATCTACCAGCATAATGTAATCTGAAAACTATAGACTTCCATAGAGCTGGAAGTTTAGGATCTATAGTCAATACATTTTCAGCATTAATATTTATGCCAGCAAATCCAAAAATAACAGTTTGCCACACTCCACCAGCATTAGCAGCATGTATCCCTTCGCGTGTGTTACCCTGTAAATTAAGTAAATCGAGTGTAGCAGACCTCTTTATATAACGATATGCTTTAGAGTCATCTCCAACTACAAGACCCATAATGGCATGGATACTAGGACTAAGAGAAGAACCATGTAGCGTCCTAGCTTCATAAAAATGATAATTGTTTTTTACCACTTCTTCAGAAAACTCATTCCTCAAAAGATGCATTAGCATCACAACATCAGGCTGTTTAATAATCTGAGTTTTCTCTACTGGATACTCTTTCAATGCAGATGGACGAATTGGCCAATCATTCTCATCATATTGACTAATAACTACATCTTTCAAATTAAAGTATCCCTCAAATTGCTCAATAATTCCATTACAATCTTTCGGAAGATATATGTGATCTGCTACATACTTCCAATGAGCAATCTCCTCTTGAGTAAGGTCAGAATTATGAATAATTTCACTATACTTTTCAGGTTTTGCCACTTTTATTTGTGATAATAGTTGCAAAGAATAACGTATATTCCAACGCGCTAGATAATTTGTATATGTATTATTATTAACTGGCTCATGCCATTCATCAGGACCTGTAACTTGATTAATCTCATAACGAGAATATTTTTCTACCCACTCACAACGACTTACCCAAAAACGAGCAGTCTCTAATAAAATATTTATTCCTTTTGAATATAAAAATTCGTGATCATGAGTAATTTGCAAATACTTAGCAACACCAAAAGCAATTGCAGCAGTCACATGCTGCTCATATTGCGCAACATAGCAACGATAACAAGTACCATCTGGCTCAATCGTCCAATCTGGGCATTGTTCAGATCCGTCATCAGCTGACTCCCATGGGTACTGAGCCCCTAGTAGTCCATTCTTTTTCGCATTCCTCTTAGCTGCTGGTAAAAGATTATATCTATACTCTTCTAACTTACGCGCAGTATTTGGAAACACAAAAGCAAAGAATGGCAACATGAACAACTCGCTATCCCAGAAAGCATGTCCTCCATATTCCTCTCCACTTAATAACTTAGCACCAATATTAACTCTATTATCTTCTTCATTCGCAGAACTCATAAGATGAAAAATATTGAATCGTATTGCACGATTTAATTCATTATCTCCTGCAATTTCAATATCCGCGTGATCCCACATCTTCTCATACACCGCGATATGATTTTGCAGTTCTTTTTCTACACCATCAAGAATCATTGCATTTATTTCTGACTCTACATCTTCAAACAAATGATCAACAGGTGTATCTCTACTATCTTTTACTGCAACATATTTCACGAGAATAATAGGTTTTTTGCATTGAACAGAAACGTCACAAAATTCAACACCTCGTTCTCCAAAAGCATGAAAACAACGATTCTGTAATATGTTTACAGTAGACTCAAAATTATTGTCGTATTCATATCCCAACAATCTTGCACCAACTGCAACATGAATATTGTCATCACGTGTAGCCACTTCTAAATACGTACCATCAGAACTTAAACTATTATTACGTATTAGCTCTGTATGCTTTACTTTAAATCGTGGAGCATCGCAAAAATTGATAATAGAACCATCAATAGTGTGTTCTATTTCCAACAAACCATTGTAATTTAATGGAATTACTCGAACCACAACTGCCATACGATTACGATGAGCGCGACTCACAAATCGCAATGTATCAATCTGCGTATCACGCCCTTTTTTATCACGCAACACAGTATATTGTCGTAGACAAGCACGTTTCATATCGAGCCATCTACGATATTGTATAATTTCACAATCTTCAATACCTATACACTGCTTCTCAAGATATAAGCGAACGCCTAACCAATTAGGTAATGTTGCTAATTCTTTCATAAAAGTTTCGGATTTATCAAATATGCCGTTTATATACACATAAGGAAGAGAAACACTAGTTCCTTCTTCATGAGCACCACGAATTCCTAAATAACCATTTGATAATGCAAACAAACTCTCATATTGTAAATTTTTTTCAGAGCAATATGAATCTTCTGTTATACACCAATCGCTATCAAACACGCTGAAAATATCAGAATTCATAAGCATAGAACAATCCCCCTTTTTTGCGAAAATATATACAATGACAAACACTGAAGAAATAGAAAAACTACTTTTACTTTATTGAACCACTAGTTCCCTCAACTATGTACTTCTGACCAGCTAAGAAAGCAATAACTGGAGGAATAATCATCACGACAGTAATACAAAGCATTGGAATAATTTGCGTTTGATGCACACCTTTGAATGATGCCAAGCCTAACGCAAGCGTGTACTTACTACGATCTTGCAAGAAAATCAAAGGTCCTAAATAATCGTTCCACACGGTAATAATGTTCAACAAACCAATTAGAATGAGGCACGGCCGCATGATTGGCATATATACTTTCCACCAAATCTGCAAGTCATTACAGCCATCAATGCGTGCAGCTTCTTCGTATTCTTTTGGTACTCCAAGAAGGAATTGCCGCAATAAGAAGATGTAATACGCTGATCCAAAGAACGCTGGTACAATCAACGGGAGCAATGTATTTATCCAACCAAAAGCCTTAAATTCCATATACTGAGGAATCATTGTTACATCCCAAGGAATCATCATCGTACTTAGCAAAATGATAAAAAGAACATTCTTCCCTCGGAAATTGTAACGAGCAAATCCATACGCAACAAGTGAACAAGAAAGAATCTGACCAATTGTAGTAAATACCGTCACTATCATAGAATTCATGAAAAATGTTCCAAAAGGTTGAGAATTCCAAGCTGTGACGTAATTATCCCAGTGCCATTCTTTTGGAAAAAGTGTAGGTGGATATGCAATAGCTTCAGAAGATGTTTTTAATGTTGAAAACAACATATACCCAAATGGTGCAAAGAAATAAATTGCAACCATTACCAATAAGGCATACACAACCACCTTAGACTGGATAGACATTTTCATAGCACAACCTTCTTACGCCCAAATTTCTTTATATTTTTTGCTGCATTTCGACCCTCAGTCTCATAGAACACCCAAGCGCTGGACGAACGAAAAACTAACGCAGTTAATAACAGTACGATAATAAACATCACCCAAGCATTCGCGCTCGCATAACCTAATCTATGGAATTTAAAGGCATTTTCGTATGTCATCAAACCGTAAAAATAGGTTGATTTTAGAGGTCCGCCATTGGTTAAAAGCATCACTAAAGTTACCTGTTGGAAAGAGGTAATAATAGATGTAACCAAATTAAACAATAGAGTAGGTGTAATCATAGGCAATGTAACATTGAAGAATTGCCTAGTCATACCTGCGCCATCAATAGCAGCCGCCTCATATAGATCTATTGGAATATTTTTTATATCTGTATAAAAAATAAGCATCATACTACCAACACCAAAGGCACTAGCAATAATTACTGCTAACAATGCCCACTTTGGATCAACAAGCCATTGTGGACCTTTAATTCCTAAGAAAGATAGAAGATAGTTAAGAACACCATAATTTCCATTTAGTATCCACCCAAAAATTATAGAAACTGCAACTCCTGAGATAACACATGGAATATAAAACAATGTTCTAAAGAATCTTACTCCCTTCACGGGCATAGCAATAAGTACAGCAAGAAACAGAGCGATTATTAGATTTAATGGAACAAAAATCGCCGCATATTTAAGCGTAATGCACAACGCATTCCAGAATTGTACATCATTGAACAACATCTCACTATAGTTTCCTAGCCCACGAAAAACTGGAGATCCAGTTATTCCCCAATCAAAGAAACTAATAGCAAATGATAAAAGCAGCGGTCCTAATGTAAAGACCAAAAATCCAATAATCCAAGGAGCAATAAAAAGATAGGGCCAAATGCGCCGAGACACTGACGCAGTCAGCCTCTGTGTCCTATTAGATATAACACTCATAATATGCTCTATTTCAACACTTCTGACAGAGCATCTTTAGGAGATACACTAGAGCTTGGATTATACATTTTTTCAAAAGCTAGAGAAAGCTGATCAGATTTTTTGCTCCAATCTTTAACAATGAAACTAGCTGGAGTAAATCCATCAGACAATTGCAACATATCATAGAATGGGCGGTAATGCGGCTTTTTATTCATACCTTCTGATTTCACAACACTTATTCTTACAGGTAATTCGGTTCCGATACGAGACTTATTTGCCTCATCATTTGTCCAGAACTTCATAAACTTCCATGCCAAATCCTTATGTTTGCTATTCTTTGACATAGCAACACCCGAAGAGCTTAAAATAGAAACAGGCTTTTTCTTCGCATGGTCAAATGACGGTATATTTACAATCCCATAATTAAGCCCATCTTTATCAAAAGTATTCAAAGCCCAAGCTCCATAAACGAACATAGCTACATTGCCAGATCTAAATTCATCAGTACCATTAGATTCGGTGGCAACTGCAATGCCTTCTTTGCCCATATCTTGGAAGAGCTTGAATGCTTCTAAAGCTTTATCAGAATTTACATTACCTTTCAAATTACCGTTTTTATCAGTATATTTTGCACCATTACTCCACAAATACATTTCAAAATCATAAGGATCAGGTTTCATTTGATATGCAAAACCCTTAACGCCAGTCTTTTTCAGAATCTTCTTCGAAGCAGAACGAACATCATCCCAAGTCCAATTATTTGTAGGTTCTTCAACTCCTGCTTTCTTAAAGATATCCTTATTGTAATACAATGCGTGAGTGGTGAATCCAACAGGAAGACCTAAAGTTTTGCCATCATAAGAGTTATAATTCCAAAGAGTTGGGTAGAAAGCATCTTTGTAAGACTTACCTTCTTTCTTAATGTATGAATCAAGAGGTTCGAGACCATTTGCGTACCCAGGATAATTCCACATATACATTACATCTGGCGCATCATGAGAACCCATTCCAGCACTAATTTTTGCGTCAAAGTCCTTACCATACGCTTCTAGCGTTACATGAACATCCTTATTTTCAGAATTAAACTTATCAACTAACTGCTGTTGACGATCAACATCTTCCGCTACATCCCATGTAGCAAATCGAAGTTGAACTTTACTATTATCAGCAGTTGAAGAACCGCATCCAGACAAAAGCATTGATGTTGACGCAATCAATGCACATGCAAATAAAATTGATGACTTTTTCATAGAAACTCCTTTGCTAAACACAGTGATTTATCAGCAAGGATTCGACGTATATTCGCCGATTAGCATCATTGCTTAATGTCATTCTAGCGAAAAAAATACATTTGTGCAATCGGTTGTCCTACGGCGTGTCGGCATCATACTTCTGGCAGATTATAATGATAATAATAGATTTTTATTTGTTGCACGCATTGAGGACATATGAACACATCCCGTAAAAAAGCAGTAACTCTTGCAGATGTTGCTGCAGCTGCAGGAGTGTCTCGCTCAACTGCATCACGCGCACTAAATCATTCTCCGCGTATAAGTAAAGGTACAACTGAGCGCATAGAAGCTCTTGCAACTACGATGGGATTTGTTCCAAACGCTCAAGGACGAGCACTTGCTTCTGGTAGAGCAGAAGCAATCGCAATACTAGTCACTGAACCACTTAATGAATTATTTACTGATCCAACTTATGGAGCATTTATCGGAGGGATCACTGCAAAATTAGCTCAGACTTCTTATCTACCGATGTTACTGCAAGCAAGCAGCGATGATGAACGCCAAAGAGTAAAACGACATTTGGAATGTAGGTCTTTTGACGCAGTCATTGATATATCTCCATACACTGATTCTTACTTGTTAGATATAATGAATAAACTTCATACCCCTGGAGTATTGTTAGGACAAATCACAAATGAACGCTATCAAGGTATGTTTTCTGTAGTATATTCTGACGATACAAAAGGAGCTAAATTAGCTGCTCAGACAATTGTAGATCGCGGAAGAAAGCATCCTGTAGCAATAGTAGGACCTCGCGATAATCCGGCTTCACAATACAGAATTAAAGGATACACTTCCGTCTTTGGAACTAAGTTAAGTCCAGATTCTATAATCTACACACAATGGGATGCAGCTGCTGGATTTGCCGCAATGATGCAAATCCTGAGCCAAAAGAAGCCAGTTGATGCAGTATTAGCTGGATCTGATCGCATAGCAGTAGGAGTTCTTGAGGCATTAAAACAATACAACCTACAAGTTCCTGACGATGTATCAGTTATTGGTTTCGATGATCATAACCTTGCACAAACTACAACACCATCGCTTACTACGATACATCAGCCGCTCTATGAAGAAGGACAATTAGCTGCTGAGCTTGCTATGAAAATGATTGAAGGTCAAGAGCCAATAACATCCATTCTTCAAATGAAATTAGTAATAAGAGACTCAGTGTAATTACTCCACAACACACATTATTTTGTGAACAAATACACTACAAGGTAATCACGATTACCTAAGCCTATCTTTCCCGCATTTGTTCTCTTTTAAGCAAATCTGACTACAAACACGGGCGCTAGACCTGCCTTCGCGCTTAAAGCGTAGCGCGAGCGATTTTCCCGAGATTGTTTACGTATTTGGCGATTTTGGAAACAATATCGGGCGAAAAGAAACAAACGCAGGCAAAAATACACAAACGCAAACAAAAAGGGCTTCTAGCCAATCGCTAGAAACCCTGCTTGCGGATGAAGCGAGATTTGAACTCGCGGAGGGTGTAACCCTCACACGCTTTCGAGGCGTGCTCCTTAGACCGCTCGGACATTCATCCATTTTGCGCAAACTGCAAAATGCAGAAAGAAACGCAACTTTTCAATTGTAAACCAACCCTAGAATATACACAAATTTGTGTTGGGAATTTTGCAAACAATCAATCAAGTTCTTCAAGAGTTCGACGAGCGCGAATCGCATTAGCCCTAACTTCAAGTTGATCTTTCGGAGGATATTCAACATATTCCAAAGTCAAACCATTAGCCGCAATAGGACCAGTAGATCCTTCTCGAATCGGATTTTCAATCTTATCCTTAAACCAGTCAACGGAACGCTTACCGCAACCAACTTGTACACAAGCCTGAACAAGAGAACGAACCATATTATGTGCAAACGCATCAGCAACAATAGTAAACTCAATCAAACCATGCTCAATAGGCGGAATATTGCCAGTTGATCTAGAAACAATATCCGAACCAACAGACGCGCAACCATCCAAACAAACGCGATTCCAAACCGCTTTTTTAACACAGCGAATCGTAGTTCCACCAGGATTTGGACGAGCAAAAGACCCAAAATCATGCAAACCAACAATCATCTGTGCTGCCTGATTCATAGAATTGACATCTAAATCGTAATCAATTTGCAACACAAAACCACGCATACGCGGATCCAAATTCTCGCGATTTGCCGCATCACTAATCCTATACACGTATGTGCGATCAAGCGCAGAAAAACGAGCATCAAAACCGCTTGGTGCAATGCTTACACTGTGAATCGAAATATCTTTAGGCAAAACCCCACGAAGCCTATATTCTAAAGCTTTTACAGGCGTCAAATTTGTGTGACCGACGCAATTTTGTAAAATATCATCTTCTACATCTAAATGACAAACCTGATAAGAAGCATGAACGCCAGTATCCGTGCGCCCAGCAACTGTTAGTCGAAGCGGAAAACAAGAATCGCCATCATGTACACGCAAAACTTTATATAAAGCGTCTTCCAAAGTGCCTTGAACTGTTCTTAAATTCGGCTGCCTAGCCCAACCGTAAAAATCACCGCCATCATAAGCTAAATCTAAACGAAGACGCATCAAAAAAACCTTCCAAAAAATTATACAATTATTAGAAAAAAAAAACCGAATATTAGTCGCCCTAGTCGCCCTAGTCTCCAGACTGCAACAATAATCTTTTCAATTCTTATGTTCTGATCCACCAACACCAGTAAACGCACTCATAATATTACGAATTAACTCATAAGTCTTTGAATCCATATGCGTTGCTATGCTCAATATTTTCGGCAAAAGCTCAGACCAATGCGCAGAAATCTCGTCAAAAGTCGGATATCCTAAGCTAGTTAAAGCGTTGTAAACACTATCGATTCTGCGTTTTCGCTCTTCGAAAGGCAAATTCAACATCCAATCATTAGCAGCTTTAGAAACAGCAAGCGCACGCGGAGTTACATGATCACAATAGTCAAAATCTCCGTCTTTAACCTGCCAATACATGCCAAAATGTTGCATCAATCCAATAGAATCAGCAAGCGTAACCTTATACGGTACGCCAGTATCCATAATCAATCCAATAAAAGCAGATTGTGGAACGACTTTTTCGATTCTGGAAACAACACGAGAAAAAACCTTTGGATCAACAACATCCGAGCCAAAACTAGGACCGTCCATAGAATAAATTTTACTGACAAGATCACCAAGTTGTTGATTTTCTGCATCCAAACGCATTGCCGCATATGCAGCCATATTCCCGCCTTTTGAATGACCCACAACAAATATTTTAGGATTATCACTTAAATCGCAATCATTGCTATTTTCTAGATTGCTATTCTTATTATCGCTATTTTCTAGATCGACCTTATCCAGATCGATATTCTTAAAATCATTCTTCTTATTAAACAAATTCGCGAAATAATCGGCAACACTGCTACAAATCCCACGAATACCGCCACTTTTGCAAGAATCTTTACACGCGCGCCTAGATATAGAGAGCAAATATTCTGCAGCAGACTCTTGAGCTGGAACTGGGCAGCGAAAAGCCATATTAAAATCTTCCTTCCACCCAACAAGAGTGTTATCAGTCCCCCTGAAAGCAACAACAAAACATCTATAGCCAACACAATCAGTCAAATCAAAAGTAACTGCAGCAAACTGCTGTTCACACGAATCATCAACCTTCGACTCATCAAAACGCTCAAGAACCTCGCCGACTCGCATTCCCCTATATCGCGGACTAGCTGCAACAGCGAGAAGAAGACTCTTTCGAAAATCATCAACTTTAGCTGAACCAGAGCTAAACATTGAAGAAAAATCCTCACCGCGAAGCAATTCGCTTAAAGGAACGGTTGCTAGTGCGTTAGAATCGTCATTATACTTTGGAATCGATTCAGGCATGCAAACATACGCCAACTCGCATAAAATAAGCGAATCTACGGCGTTGAATTTTCTATCTTTAAAGTTAGTAAAATCGTTATTCACTAAATCGAGAATATTTGTCATATTTCAATAATAATTGATACCAGATATAGAAAAGATATATCAGATATAGAAAAACGGGCTGGAGATAAAACTCCAACCCGTTCAATAAATCTAAAACACGACGACTACTCGTCGAAAGATTTACTTACCGATGCATCAAGATGCTAATCTAAGCTACTCGGCTGCTTCTTCTTTAGCAGCAACTTTAGCAGCAGACTCAGCTTCCTTAACGACAGCCTTCTTTGGGCTTACTGGCTCAACAACAAGCTCAATAATAGCTTGTGGAGCAGTATCACCACGACGAGGAGCCATCTTAACGATGCGGGTATAGCCACCTTCACGCTGCTTCATCTGCTCAGCAATTTGAGTGAAAAGCATGTGAACAACGGACTTATTGCGGATCACGCGCAACACACGGCGGCGCGAATGCAAGTCGCCACGCTTAGCGAATGTTATCAAACGCTCAGCAAGTGGACGAAGACGCTTTGCCTTTGGCAAAGTAGTCACAATACGACCGTGCTGGAAGAGGCTAGTAGCCATGTTGGCCAGCATCAGGCGCTCATGCGCTGGGCTAGAAGCCAGACGAGGCCCTTGTTTCGGTGTAGGCATTATTACTCCTTATTGTCGCAGAATTCAGGTGGGCAAAAACCCGAACATCCAAAAACCACGACGATTGGCGGTGGATTGTTTACTCGTCTTCTGGCGAGAAGAACGTGCCACCTTCGAGATTATTGGCGTCAAAGCCAAGCGGCGAGGCCTTAAGAGACAATCCCATAGACTGCAACTTCTCTTTAACCTCATCGATGGATTTCATGCCGAAATTACGAATATCGAGCAAATCCTGCTCAGTGTGTACTACCAGCTCACCAACAGTGTGGATTCCCTCACGCTTCAAGCAGTTGTAGCTGCGCTGCGTAAGATTCAAATCCTCAATCGGAGTAGCCATCTGAGAATCAACTTCTCCCATGACTGGAGCTGGACCAACTTCAACACCTTCTGCATCGACGTTAAGCTCACGGCAAAGACCGAAAAGCTCAACCAAAGTCGAACCAGCAGATGCAACTGCATCTCGTGGTGTAATAGCTGGCTTAGTTTCCACATCCAGGATGAGCTTATCGAAGTCCGTGCGCTGTTCCACGCGGGTAGCTTCGACCTTATAGCTCACCTTCAAAACTGGTGAGTAGATCGAATCCACTGGAATGCGACCGATTTCGCTGTTTTCCTGCTTATTCATCTGAGCAGGTACATAGCCACGACCGCGCTCCACGGTGAACTCAATTTCAAGCTCACCATCTTCAGCAAGTGTAGCGATATGCATCTCTGGATTGGCAATAGTGACGCCAGCAGGAGGAGTAATATCTCCAGCTGTTGCTTCACCCTTGCCGCTCTTGCGAAGATACATCACTACTGGCTCGTCATACTCACTTGTAAGTACGATACCCTTAATGTTCAGCAGGATTTCAGTGACATCCTCTTCAACACCTGGCAGAGTCGTGAACTCATGGAGAGCACCAGAAATGCGTACCGAAGTTACGGCAGCACCTGGAATGGAGCTCAATAGGGTACGACGCAGCGAATTGCCGAGCGTGTATCCGAAACCTGGTTCCAACGGCTCAATTGTAAAGCGAGAACGCTGGGGATTCAGTGATTCCTCGGTAAGTGTTGGACGCTGTGCGATAAGCACTTTTGTATCCTTTCAGCTTCTGGTCGGTGGTGCACTCGCCGCCCATAAGCGGGTTGGATGGATGGATTCGTAAGAGTGCTCAGACGCGGCGACGCTTTGGTGGGCGAACGCCGTTATGCGCTTGTGGGGTGACGTCGGTAATAGAACCGACTTCAAGACCCGCGGACTGAAGGGAACGGATAGCGGTTTCACGACCGGAACCTGGACCCTTAACAAACACGTCGACCTTCTTCAGGCCATGTTCCATTGCCTTACGAGCAGCAGACTCAGCAGCCATACCTGCAGCGTAAGGAGTCGACTTGCGGGAACCCTTAAAGCCGACATCGCCACCGGAAGCCCAAGAAAGGACTGCACCCGATGGATCGGTGATGGAAATAATCGTGTTATTGAATGTTGATTTAATATGCGCCTGCCCAACCGGTACCGACTTGCGGTCCCGGCGACGCGGCTTGCGCGAGGCTTGCTTTGCAGCTGCCATTGACCCTCGTTTCCTAATGACGAATTAGTTGGTATGTCTAGGCGATGAGAATTAACTCGTGGCCTAGAGCCGACCACCGACTACTATCTGGTGGCCTTCTTCTTCCCGGCGACAGTACGCTTCGGACCCTTACGAGTACGAGCATTAGTCTTAGTACGCTGACCACGCACAGGAAGACCCTTGCGATGACGCTGGCCTTGATAGCAGTTGATCTGAATCTTACGACGAATGTCTGCATCGATTTCACGACGCAAATCGCCTTCAATCTTATAATTAGCTTCAAGATAATCACGCAAAGTGATTAACTGTTCATCCGTAAGATCCTTGACGCGAGTATCCGGATTAACACCGGTCGCGGCAAGCGTTTCCTTAGCGCGAGTACGGCCTACACCAAAAATGTAGGTGAGGGCAATCTCAATGCGCTTCTCATTGGGAATATCTACTCCGGCAAGACGTGCCATTGTAATTCCTTTACTATTACGCAGGTCGTGCACCAAGTCTCCCGCAATCCTGCGGCCTGGGCCTGCGCACCCAGGGTTCAGCTTTAGCTGCGACTTAGCGCCTTATCCTTTATCTTCGCGGTGGGGATCCACTCAGCCCTGACGCTGCTTATGACGTGGGTTGATGCAAATCACCATGACGCGACCGTGACGGCGGATCACGCGGCAATTTTCGCAGATCCTCTTCACGCTAGGGCTGACCTTCATGGTTTTCCTTTGCTTGTACCTTTACTTATAGCGGTACGTAATACGACCACGGTTCAAATCATAAGGGCTCATCTCCAGCACAACACGATCTTGAGGAAGAATACGAATATAATTCTTACGCATCTTTCCAGAAATCGTAGCCAGTACAATGTGCTCGTTCTCAAGCTGAACGCGAAACATCGCGTTTGGCAGTGCTTCAACTACCGTGCCTTCGACTTCAATCACACCGTCTTTTGCCATGAGCCTCGTTCCGTTCCTTGGACGTACTACTTTACGTATCCGAAGACACGCCAATCTTCTATGATACAGTAAATGCGCCCAATACAACACTCGGCGTGTCGCAAAAGGCGCATTATAAATACGAGAAAATCTAAATTTTAAATAAATCTCATACCAAAGACTCAACTATGCGATTGTTGATTTCAGCAATATCGCCAACACCATCAACCTCAACAAGCTGACCACGGCTTTCATAAATATCAAGAAGAGGAGCAGTTTCCTTCTCGTAAGTTTCCAAACGAGTAGCAATTACCTCAGGAGTATCATCTGAACGACCCTGCTCAATTGCGCGCTTCTTCATACGCTCAAGCAAAACCTCACGCTCCGCTTCAAGAGCAACAACGTGATCCAAAGGAGTACCAAGCTCCTCAAGCATAAGATCCAAAGCCTTAACCTGAGACGCATTACGTGGATATCCATCAAGAATCCAGCCATTCTTAGCATCATCCTGAGCAAGACGATCCTTAACAATGCTATTTGTCAATTCATCTGGAACAAGCTCACCCTTATCAAGATAACCCTGAACCTTCTTACCAAGCTCCGTTTGATTCTTCAAGTTGTAACGGAAAATATCGCCAGTAGAAATAGCAGGAATCCCATAATGCTCTGCAAGCAAAGCAGCCTGAGTGCCCTTACCAACGCCCTGTGGTCCCATAATTAGCAATCGCATATTAATCTCCTTGTTTCTTTATGCTCCATCGCAAATCTTAACAACAAAACCTATCTAGTAATACTATTTAGCAACTTGCTTACTATCGTTATGATCAAACAAGAATCCAGCATATTGGAACTGCTCGGTCTGAGCCTTGGCTTGACGCAAAGTATCCAAACCAACACCTGCGATAATAAGAATCGTAGTACCACCAAATGGAAGCTTCATATTAAGGTGCAAAGACATAATCAAAACTGTTGGAATCAACGCTACGAATAGCAAATAGACAGCACCAACAGTGTTTAATCTATTCATGACATAGCTAAGATAGCGACTTGTAGCACTACCAGCACGAATACCTGGAATAAAACCGCCGTATTCCTTCATGTTATCTGCAGTTTCATCTGGATTAAAAGTAATCTCAGTGTAGAAGAAGCAGAAGAACACAATCATAACTGTGTACAAGGCTATGTACCACACAGAAGTAGAGTTTGCTAAATTGGCATTAATCCAACGCACCCAATCCTTACGACTATCACCGAACTGAGCAAGAAGAGTTGGAATAGCAAGAATCGAGGATGCAAAAATTGGTGGGATAACACCACTCATATTGACCTTAAGAGGTAAGTATGTGGAAGAACCGCCATACATCTTACGACCAATCATTCGGCGCGTATACTGTACAGGAATTCTACGCTGAGCAAGCTCCACGAAATCAACAAAAATAAGAATTACAAGCAGAACGCCACCGACAATAGAGAACTTGGTCCAATCGCCATTAGTACCATTGGTTCCCCAACCAATTTCCCACAGCTTTGGAAGGAAGCCAGAGCAGATAGACATGAAGATTAACACTGACATGCCCTGACCAATACCCTTATCCGTAATAAGTTCTGCCATCCACATGATCAAACCAGTGCCACCAGTCATAATCAAAACCATAACCAGTAAGCTCCACATAGAGCCATCTGGAATAACCTGACCACACTGATAATTAAATAGTGCACCAGAACGTGCAGTAACCAAAATGGTTGTGGACTGTAAAATTGCCAAGCCAATAGTCAAATAACGAGTGTACTGAGTAAGCTTTGTTTCTCCAGACTGACCTTCCTTGTGAAGAGCCTCAAAACGAGGAATCACAACCCTAAGCAGCTGAATAACAATAGACGCCGTAATATAAGGCATAACGCCCAATGCAAAAATAGACAGCTGCAAAAGCGAACCACCAGAGAACAGGTTCACCAAACCAATAAAGTTTTCACTAGAAGAGGCAAGCTTAGCTGTGCAAGCACGTATAACTTTGTAATCAACGCCAGGAATTGGAATAAAGGAACCAATTCTGTAGATGATAATCATTGCGAAGACGAAGAGGATCTTATTCCTCAACTCCTTCGTCCTGAAGGCCTGGATTAACGTTTTCACCTGGGTCTTCCTCCCTTTTTTGCGCTACGATCTAGGCGCAACAGTAAAAAAACAAACTCTGAGGCAATAGTTTATATCACGGTGCATACCGATACAGTCATTCCGTGAGTTTAGGCAATAAAAAATAATCCCTCCAGCCAAAACTAGAGGGATTATTAAACAGTCAAATCACTGCGTTAATTAGCATTATCAGCTGAGTACATTACTCTTCGCTAACAGAGCCACCAGCAGCTTCAATCTTGGCCTTAGCAGATGCAGAAGCTTTAACTCCCTTAAGAGTCAAAGCAACCTTAAGATCGCCATCACCCAAAACCTTAACTGGGTAACCATCACGCACAGCGCCCTTAACTACCAAATCAGCAACAGTAACTTCGCCACCATTTGGGAAGAGCTCTTCGAGGGCTGCAACATTAACAACCTGGAACTCTTTCTTGAATGGGCTCTTAAAGCCACGAAGCTTAGGCAAACGCATGTAAAGTGGAAGCTGGCCGCCTTCAAAGCCTGGACGAACTTGGTAACGCTTCTTCGTACCCTTATCGCCACGACCCGAAGTCTTACCCTTAGAGCCTTCACCACGACCCACGCGAATGCGATCCTTCTTAGCTCCTGGAGCTGGACGCAACGTGTGCATGTGCAACATTGGTTCTTCATTAGCCATAATCAGTCAACCTCCTCAACGCTCAGCAAGTGGCGAACGGCCATAACCAAGCCACGATTGACTGGATTGTCCTCGCGAACAACGCTCTGGCCAATCTTGTGAAGACCGAGAGTTTGAACGTTCGCGCGCTGACGCTCGGTGGAATGAACCAAACCGTGCACCAGAGTGATCTTCAAGTTAGCCATCACTCACCATCCTTTGCTTGGGCAGCCTTAGCAGCCTGAGCTTCTTCACGAGCCTTGCGAGCTTCGGCAATGCCTGCAGCGCGCTCACGAAGCAATGCGTCTGGTGCAACTTCCTCGAGGGAAAGTCCACGACGAGCGCAAATCTCCTCTGGCTCTTCAAGCTTCTTCAAAGCATCCACAGTAGCGCGAACCACGTTAACAGCGGTTGCAGAGCCCATGGACTTGGTGAGGATATCGGTAATGCCAGCGCACTCCATAACAGCACGCACAGCGCCACCAGCAATTACACCAGTACCTGGAGCAGCTGGACGAAGCAAAACTGTGCCAGCAGCATCGTGACCCAACACAGGGTGGGTTACGGTACCACGAATACGTGGAACAGTGAACATATGCTTCTTAGCATCAAGCTGACCCTTAGCGATAGCTGCTGGAACTTCGCGAGACTTACCGTAGCCAACACCAACAGTGCCCTTACCGTCGCCAACAACAACAAGTGCTGCAAAGCTAAAGGTACGACCACCCTTGTGAGTCTTGGAAACACGGTTAATAGTAACTACGCGATCCAGAAGCTCTTCGCCGCGGTTTTCTTCACGACGGTTACGACGCTCTCCGCGCTTACCTTCGCCCTTAGAGCGACGGGAACGGCGATCGTCAGTACGCTCCTCGGCGGATGCCTGAGTGTTCTGAGTTTCTTCAGCCACTTGGGTTTCCTTTTCGTTATCGCTCACAGTGCTAGACCTCCCTGACGGGCGCCTTCAGCTACTGCTGCGACGCGACCATGATACTTATTACCGCCACGATCGAAGATTACAGCGGTAATACCCGCTTCCTTCGCCTTGGCAGCGATTAACTCGCCAACCTTGGTAGCAGCTTCAGTCTTCGTACCAGTAAAACCAGCGAAGTCAGAAGTCAAGGTGGAAGCGCTTACAAGGGTAAGACCCTTAGTGTCATCCACAATCTGAGCAACCATGTGACGGTTAGAACGAGAAACTACCAAACGTGGGCGCTCTGGAGTGCCAGAAATGCGCTTACGAAGACGGGCGTGACGACGCAAACGCGCGACTTTGGTACCCTTACCGAAAATCTTAACGCTCATATCACTTACCAGCCTTTCCAGCCTTGCGCAAAATACGCTCATCGCTGTACTTAATGCCCTTACCCTTATAAGGTTCTGGAGCACGCAGCTTGCGAATGTTAGCGGCAGCCTGACCAACGGCCTGCTTGTCAGTACCCTTGACGATTACCTGATTTGCGTTTGGCAATTCAAACTCAATACCCTCAGGTGGCTGAACGGTAATAGTGTGAGAATATCCGAGTGAGAACTCAATGCCCTTACCCTTCATCACAGCACGATAACCAGTTCCAACAATGTCCAAAGTCTTGGTGTAGCCTTCATGCACACCCTTAACCATGGACGCTACGATTGCACGAGCCAAACCGTGCTTTGCACGAGTTGGACGCAAATCATCAGCTGGGGTTAAAACGATCTTGCCATCAGCAACTTCAGCGGTAATACCTTCTGGAATTACATAGGAATCAGAACCCTTAGCGCCCTTAGCACTAAAGGACTGACCTTCAATCTTTACTTCCACGCCTGCAGGAATGTCGACGGGGAGCTTACCAATATGCGATGCCATTTTCAGCTCTCCTTTCTCACCATACGTAGGCGACGATTTCGCCGCCAATGCCTCTGTCGAGGCATTCCTTCTGAGTCAACAATCCCGAGCTGGTCGAGATAATAGCGATACCGAGACCACCAAGAGGCATAGGCAAAGAATCAGACTTTGCGTAACGACGCAAGCCTGGCTTAGAAATGCGCTTGATGCCCTGGATGGAACGCTGACCATTGGAGCCATACTTTAATGTGACTTCCAAAGTCTGTCCAACCTTGGCTTCCTTAGCAGCAAAGTCTTTAATATAGCCTTCACGCTTCAGAATCTCGGCGATATTCGCCTTGAACTTGGAGTACGGCATTTCCACGGTATCGTGCTTTGCCGCGCTCGCATTACGCAGACGTGTCAACATGTCTGCGATAGGATCTGTCATTGTCATGTTGGGCTAACGCCCTTTCTCGCCGTGGTTTCCACCGCCTGTTTTAGTTATTCTTAAAGCAGTGGACCTTCAGCGTCGATATTTACCAACTGGACTTCGTAACACCCGGCAACTCACCGCGATGTGCCTTTTCACGAAGGCATACACGGCACAGACCGAACTTGCGATACACGGAGTGAGGACGACCACAAACCTGGCAACGCGTATAAGCGCGCACCTTGAACTTCGGCTTAGCGGCCGCCTTGTTTTTCAGAGCGGTTTTTGCCATATCAGTTCTCCTTGAATGGGAAACCGAGGTGCTTAAGTAGCGACTTCGCTTCCACATCGTCCTTGGTGGTGGTCACCACGGTGATGTCCATACCACGCTGATGATCAATCGAATCAGGATCAATCTCGTGGAACATTGACTGCTCCGTAAGACCAAAGTTATAGTTACCCTGACCGTCGAACTGGTTGCCATTAATACCACGGAAATCGCGGATACGTGGCAAAGCCAGAGTGAGCAAACGATCCAAGAATTCCCACATACGATCACCACGAAGAGTTACGTAAGCGCCAATAGCCTGACCTTCGCGCAAATGGAACTGCGCAACAGATTTCTTAGCTTTAGTAACCTTTGGCTTCTGACCAGTGATCAAAGTGAGATCCTTAATCGCACCTTCGATAAGCTTGGAATCGCGAGCTGCAGCGCCAACGCCCATAGAGACGACGACCTTCTGCAAACGAGCCACCTGCATAGGATTAGTGTGGCCAAATTCCTTTTCCAAAGCTGGAACGATTTGATCATTGTATTGCTGCTTTAAGCGCGGAGTTGCCGGCGCCTCAACTGTAGTATCGGTCATGCCAGCTCCTTTCCGGACTTCTTAGCTACACGCACGCGCACGGTCTTTACTTTGCCGTCGCGAGCTTCTTGCTTAACAATCACGCCCACGCGGGTTGGTTGCTTGGTCTCTGGGTCAATCACCATAACGTTAGAACGGTGAATTGGAGCCTCAACAGAGACGATGCCTGCCTGCTGACCCTGCTGGGTAGCACGCACATGCTTCTTAACAACCTGAACACCCTCGACGATCAAACGGTCTTCGGCGAGTACACGAAGTACTTTGCCTTCCTTACCGCGATCCTTGCCGCGGATAACCTTTACCTGGTCGCCGGACTTAATCTTGGCTACCATCTCAGATCACCTCCGGGGCGAGGGACACAATCTTCATGAAGCGCTTATCGCGCAATTCACGACCGACTGGTCCAAAGATACGAGTGCCCTTTGGTTCACGGCCGGAGCCGAGAATAACAGCGGCGTTCTCGTCGAACTTAATATAGGAACCATCAACACGACGATGTTCCTTGACCGTACGGACGACGACAGCTTTAACTACGTCGCCTTTCTTGACCGACCCGCCAGGAATAGCATCCTTAACGGAGGCGACGATGATGTCGCCGATGCCGGCATAGCGTCGCTTCGATCCACCGAGCACGCGGATGGCAAGCAATTCCTTAGCACCCGTGTTGTCGGCGACATGAAGCCGCGTTTCCTGCTGAATCATTGATTCTCCTTAGTCGAGCTGGTTCTCCCCGCTCACCCGTACCTACTAGACAACAGGCACAGGTGAAGCGCGGAGCCTTGCTGAACTTGTTTACTTGGCGCGCTCGATAATCGAGTCGAGACGCCAACGCTTGGTCTTGCTCAAAGGCCGAGTTTCCATGATACTCACGAGATCGCCAATATGCGCCTCATTGTGTTCATCATGTGCCTTGACCTTGCGTGTGGAGCGGACGACTTTACCGTAAAGTGGGTGTGTCGAACGCTGCTCCAGCTCCACGGCAATTGTCTTGTCCATGGCCTCGGACACGACGTAGCCGCGACGAACCTTGCGGAAGTTGCGCTCTTGGTTCTCAGCCATGCTTACTTCTCCTTGACCTCAGTGGCGCCAGGCTCTTGGCTGATGCCGAGTTCACGCTCACGCAGGATAGTATACATCCTGGCTATGTCGTGCTTGACCGCCTTGAGGCGAGCGCTGTTTTCGAGTTGACCAGTTGCTGCCTGGAAGCGCAAGTTAAAAAGCTCTTCCTTGGACTTCTTTAAGAAGCCTTCGATTTCAGCATTAGTCTTCTCGTTTAAATTCTTGATGGTGTAGTCTGCAGTTCCGACTGGCATCAGATGTCACCGCCTTCACGCGCAATAACACGGCATTTCATTGGGAGCTTGTCGATAGCGCGGCGCAAAGCCTCGCGAGCGACGTCCTCAGAAACACCACCGATCTCGAACATTACACGACCTGGATGGATGTTAGCAATCCAGAATTCTGGAGCGCCTTTACCGGAACCCATTCGTGCACCAAGCGGGTGCTTGGTTAATGGACGATCAGGGAAAACCGTAATCCACACGCGACCACCACGCTTAATATAGCGGGTCATTGCGATACGGGCTGCCTCGATCTGACGGTTAGTGATGTACGCCGGAGCCAGCGCCTGAATACCGAAATCGCCGAAAGCGATAGCGGTTCCACCCTTAGACATGCCGCTACGGGTAGGACGGTGCTGCTTGCGATATTTAGTCCTTTTTGGGATAAGCATCTGCTCACTCCTTCGTTTCCGTTGCGGCAGGAGCTTCAGCAGCTGCAGCTTCAGCTGGCTTCTCAGCCTGTGCTTCGGCAGCCTTCTGCTGGTTGGCAGAGCGTGCGCCACGACGTGGACGACGATCGCCACGGCGACCTTCACGCTTACCCTGCTGGGCCTGCTGCTCTTCGAACTCACGCTCGGTCATATCACCCTTATAAATCCATACCTTTACGCCGATACGGCCGTAGGTAGTCTTAGCTTCAAAGAAGCCGTAATCAATAAGGGCACGCAGGGTCTGCAGTGGAACGCGACCCTCACGATAGAACTCAGAACGGCTCATTTCGGCGCCACCAAGACGACCAGAGAGCTTAATACGGATACCCTTTGCACCTGCGCGCATTGCATCCTGCTGTGCTTTACGCATAGCGCGACGGAATGTAACGCGATTGGTTAACTGTTCCGCAATTCCCTGAGCAACCAATTGAGCGTCAAGTGCAGCATTCTTCACTTCGAAAATGTTGAGCTGTACTTGCTTACCAGTGAGCTTCTCAAGCTTTGCACGAACACGCTCGGCTTCTGCGCCACGACGACCGATAATAATACCTGGACGAGCGGTGTGAATATCAACACGAACGCGGTCACGAGTACGCTCGATAACGATGCGGGACACGCCTGCACGTTCGAGGTCATGGCTCATTTCCTTGCGAATCTTGTCATCCTCAAGGACGAAGTCACGGTAACGCTCGCCGGCTTTAGTAGAATCAGAGAACCACCTAGAGCGATGATTCTCGGTAATGCCCAGGCGATAGCCGAAAGGATTGATCTTCTGACCCATCTTTAGCGATCCCCTTCCTTAAGCGAGACGATAACAGTGATATGGCTTGTGCGCTTGTTAATGCGCGCAGCGCGACCTTGTGCACGAGCGCGGAAACGCTTAAGCGTTACACCCTCATCCACATAGGTTTCCTTGATGACCAAGTCTTGCTCACGGAATGGTTCTCCAGCCTTTTCAGCCTTAACGCGAGCGTTAGCGATCGCGCTTTCAAGAACCTTACGCACTGGTAAAGATGCGTCCTGAGGAGCAAACTTCAAAATGGTAATAGCTTCGCTTGCACGCTTGCCTCGGATGAGGTCGACCATGCGGCGAGCCTTGCGCGGCGTCACACGTACGTGACGAGCGATTGCTTTAGCTTCCATGTGTCCTAACTCTCCTTTAGCGGCGTGCTTTCTTGTCGTCCTTCACATGACCCTTGAAGGTCTTGGTTGGGGCGAATTCACCGAGCTTATGACCAACCATTGCTTCGGTAACGAATACCGGCACATGCTTGCGGCCATCGTGTACGGCAAAGGTGTGTCCAATGAAATCAGGAGTGATCATCGAACGACGCGACCACGTCTTGATGACGTTATGCGTGCCCTTGTCGTTTTGTTCGTCGACTTTCTTCTGTAAGTGGGCGTCGACGAAAGGGCCCTTCTTGATGCTACGAGTCATCTGTTCGACACTCCCTTACTTGCGGTTCTTACCATTCGGACGACGACGAACAATCATCTTGTTCGAAGCCTTCTTCGGACGGCGGGTACGAACCTCGCCCTTGCCCCATGGAGAAACAGGTGGTTTACCACCACGGGTACGACCACCATGAGGGTGATCAACAGGGTTCATAGATTCGCCTCGGGTGATTGGCCTGCGACCAAGCCAACGAGCACGACCTGCCTTACCAAGCTCGATATTAGCGTGGTCAGAGTTGCCAACCTCGCCGATTGTAGCGCGGCAACGAGCGTCCACGTTACGAATTTCGCCGGATGGCATACGCAACTGAGCGTAAGCGCCATCCTTAGCTACGAGCTGAACGGCAGCACCTGCGGAGCGTGCAATCTTTGCGCCACCAAGTGGACGAAGCTCGATTGCGTGCACCACGGTACCAGTTGGGATGTTCTTAAGAGGCAAGTTGTTGCCTGGCTTAATATCAGCCTGGGCGCCAGTCTCAATAACATCTCCCTGGGAAATGCCTTCAGGAGCGATAATGTAGCGCTTCTCACCATCTGCATAATGCAACAATGCGATGCGAGCGGAACGATTAGGGTCATACTCAATATGAGCAACCTTTGCTGGCACGCCATCCTTGTCCCAACGCTTAAAATCGATGAGACGATACTGACGCTTATGTCCGCCGCCGCGATGGCGGGAAGTCATGCGACCGTAAGAGTTACGACCGCCAGTTTTGCTGAGTTTGCGTACCAACGACTTTTCAGGAGTGGAACGCGTAATCTCGGAGAAGTCCGAAACGGATGCGTTACGACGTCCTGCAGTCGTAGGCTTATAAACGCGGATAGCCATAATGTAGTATTCCTTTACTTTTCTCGGCTAGCCTTCAGTTACCAAAGATATCGATTGTCTGGCCCTGTGCCACGGTGACAATAGCACGCTTCTGATTCACACGACGACCGAAGCCGGTGCGAGAGCGCTTAAGCTTGCCAGCGCGATTCAAGGTGTTAACATTCGTTACCTTGACTTTGAAGATTTCTTCGATAGCCTGCTTGATCTGAACCTTGTTAGCATTTGGAGCTACCACGAAGGTGTACTGACCACGATCGGAAGCTGCATAGCTTTTTTCAGAAACAACTGGCTTTAAAATGATGTCATGTGCTGGGTTATGGACTGCGACCATTTAAATCAGGCCTCCTTAACTTCAGGCTCGGTCTTAGCTGCAACGAAGGCTTCGAAACCTTCCTTGGAGAAGACTACGTACTGAGCGGTGATGACATCGTAGGTGTTGAGCTGATCAGCGAAGATCACATGCACCGTTGGAATGTTACGAACAGACATCCACTCATTGATGTTTTCACGAGAAAGAACAACAGTGGTGAACTGATCCTTAGTTACTGGTGTAAGTGCTGCAACTGCTGCTTTGGTGGATGGAACATCCTTAATACCAAAGTCCACAACTGCAATGCGACCAGCATTTGCACGATCCGAAAGAGCATAACGAAGAGCAGCTGCCTTCATCTTCTTTGGAGTACGCTGATCATACTTGCGAGGAACTGGACCATGTACAACGCCACCATGCACCCACTGTGGAGCACGAATGGAGCCTTGACGAGCACGTCCGGTGCCCTTCTGCTTCCATGGCTTCTTACCGCCGCCAGATACATTAGCGCGATTCTTAACCGCGTGAGTACCCTGTCGAGCAGCAGCAAGCTGAGCAATAACGACCTGATGAACCAATGGACCGTGAGCCAAAACGTCTTCGTTGGAGATGCCGAAAATCTCAGCAGGAGCTTCAACAGTTCCGTTTGCATTGCCCTTGGTGTCAGTTACGTTCAGAGTTACGTTTGCCATTTAAATCAGGCTCCCTTCACTGCCGAACGGACGAGAACGATAGCACCTTTAGGTCCTGGAATAGCACCCTTAATAGCTAAAATACCGTTCTCAACATCCGAAGAAACGATTGTGAGGTTGAGCGCAGTAGAAGTCACATGACCCATGCGACCAGCCATACGCTTGCCCTTCAAAATGCGGCTTGGAGTTGCACATGCGCCCACAGAACCTGGACGACGTTCATTCTTGTGCGAGCCGTGAGTACGACGGTAAGACTTGAAGCCCCAACGCTTGATTGTGCCAGCAAAGCCTTTACCCTTTGTAGTACCCGTTACGTCGACTTCGGCACCTTCAGCAAATACTTCAGCGGTCAATTCTTGACCTGGCTTGTAATCTGCTGCATTTTCAGTGCGCACCTCAGCGAGGTGACGACGAGGAGTCACGCCAGCCTTTGCAAAGTGACCAGCCAATGGCTTGGTAACCTTGGTAGGATCAATCTGGCCATAACCGAGCTGTACGGCGCAATAACCGTCAGTTTCTTCGGTCTTAACAGCGGTAACTACGTTAGTAGCAACCTCAACCAGAGTTACGGGGACAAAAAGGCCGTTTTCATCCCAAACCTGGCTCATGCCCAGCTTACGGCCGAGCAAAGCAGTGCGATTCTTATTTTGCGACATTATTTACCCCCCTTCCTACAGCTTAATCTCGATATTTACATCCGCAGGCAGGTCAATGTGCATCAAAGAATCCACAGCCTTTGGCGTTGGATCAACGATGTCAATGAGGCGCTTATGAGTGCGCATCTCGAAATGCTCGCGAGAATCCTTATATTTGTGAGGAGAACGGATAACAACAAACACGTTCTTCTCGGTCGGCAGAGGAACCGGACCCACTACTGTGGCGCCCGCGTTCGTCACCGTCTCGACGATTTTCTTCGCCGATTGGTCGATGACCTCATGGTCATAGGACTTAAGCCTGATGCGGATTTTCTGTCCCGCCATTGCCGTCCGCCCTTTCTAGCGATTCGTTTACTGTTTACCAACCTGTATTAAAGGGCACCGGGAGAATAGACACTAAAGGTCATTCCACATCAGTGCGCAGCCTACAAAAATCAACAAAAATTGCGATTTCTGTTTCTGCGCTCGCTTTTTTGAATTACAATATGCGAGCCTTAAAAACAGGCAACTAAGTAATTAAACCATCAACCTTGGATTAACAAAAATCGGGCGTGTCGGCTATTTTCCAACGAAAAATGGCAGAAACTACAGCTAGTGCAGCCTCTGCCATTTGCAACTAAATATACAATAATTATTCAATAATCATCTAAATAATCATTCGAAAATCACTTAAATAATTATTCAATAATCACTTAGATTCGCGCTCCAAACGCATACGATGTCCTTCTTCTTGGGAAACACCATAATACGCTGCAATCGCAATATCTTTCATATCTTCGATTTGAGGAATACGAGGATTTGCAGGAGCGCACTGATCTTCGTAAGCACGCATGCCAATCTGATCCAACAAAGACCAATAGTATTCTTCATCCACACCGCATGCCTTAAACGAAGCATCCATACTAAGAAGATTATCTCGATAATTTTCAACAGCGCGCGCCAAATTCTCAACGCCCTCTTGAGGAGTTTTACCAGGATCTATGCCAAGATTCTTTGCAATCTGCTGGTATCGCTCCGGAGCGATGTAGCGATTGTACTTTGGCCAGCTTGTAGGCTCTTGTGGAATTTGACCATTGTAGCGAATCACATAAGGCAGCAAAATTGCATTCGTGTGGCCGTGCGCAACATGGCACAAAGCTCCGATTGTATGCGCCATTGCGTGGCACATACCAAGGAACGCCGAACCAAACGCCATTCCAGCCATAGTAGCCGCATTATGCATTTTTTCTTGAGCTTGAATCTTGCGTTCGGAATTATTGGAATTCACAGAATCGTTAAGATTATCCCAAATCAACTTTGCTGCATGCAATGCCATTGCGTCCGTAAAGTCGTTAGCATAAACAGAAGCAAAAGCTTCCATAGAGTGCGTCAAAGCGTCAAAACCAGAATCGCAAGCCAAGCGACGAGGCTGTGTGCGTGCCAAAACTGGATCCACGATTGCCACTGAAGGCGTAATTGCGTAGTCAGTAATCGGGTACTTGTAGCCAGTCTTATGATCTGTAATAACTGCAAACGGAGTAACTTCCGATCCTGTTCCAGAAGACGTTGGTACACAAATCAAGCAAGCCTTTTTACCAAGAGGCGGAATCTTAAATGCGCGCTTTCTAATATCGAAGAACTTTTCGCGCAAATCAGCGAAGGAAATTTCTGGATGCTCGTAAAGAAGCCACATAATTTTTGCAGCATCCATAGGAGATCCGCCGCCAACAGCAATAATCGTATCTGGTTGGAACTCTTCGCGCATCATTTCCGCGCCGCGCTCAACAGTTTCAACGCTTGGCTCTGGCTCAACGTAGTCAATAATCCTAAACGTTACGCGATTGTCTCTAGCGCGAAGCTGATCAATTACCTTGTCTATAATGCCAAGCTGCTCCATAACTTTATCGCACACAATAACTGCGCGCTCAATGCCATACATGTCTCGCAAATAGCGAACAGCATTCGGCTCAAAATACGTTTTGGCCGGAATCTTGAACCATTGCATATTGTTATTCCTTCGCGCTATGCGCTTTATATTAATAAGATTTACTGCTTGAACGTTTCCAGAAACAGAGTTTCCACCATAAGAACCACAGCCCAAAGTGAGAGAAGGTGCGATTGCGTTGTAGATGTCACCAACACCACCCAAAGATCCTGGGGAGTTCCAAATGATTCGGCAAGCGTGCATGCGGCTGCCATATTCGCGAGCAAGCTGCTGATTATTAGTGTGAATCACAGCAGTGTGACCAGCTCCGTGAACAAGCATCTTCTCGCACATTTCAAAGCCTTGTTCCTTATTTTCAGCGCGAAGCAAAGCATGAACAGGAGCCAACTTTTCCATTGTTAGAGGCTCCATCTCGCCAACTTCTTTACATTCTGCAATCAAAATCACAGCATCTTCTGGAATCTCAAACCCAGCTTCATGCGCAATATATTGAGGAGATTTTCCTGGAACAACTGAATTAAGCTTAGGAGTTTGACCTGAATACGAAGTGCAACCAAACATATACTGTTCAAGTTTCGCTTTTTCATCAGCATTAACGAAATATGCTTTTCTGCGCTTCAATTCCTTTAACAATGGCTCATACACGTCTTTATGCGCAATAATCGCCTGCTCTGTTGCGCAAATCATACCGTAATCAAAATGCTTTGAAAGCACCAAATCGTTTGCAGCGCGCACAACATCTACATCCGCATCAACATATGCTGGAGCGTTTCCTGCACCAACGCCAAGTGCTGGCTTGCCCGAAGAATAAGCAGCCTTAACCATTCCAGGACCGCCTGTTGCAAGAATTGTTGCAACATCTGGGTGCTTCATTAAAGCTCCCGTAGCTTCGATTGATGGATGTTCAATCCACTGAATGCAATTTTCAGGCGCGCCTGCTTCTATCGCTGCATCGCGCACAACTCTTGCCGCTTCTGCGGAGCATTTTTGAGCGAATGGATGGAAGCCAAAAATAATTGGGCAACGAGTTTTAAGAGCAATTAGCGATTTAAAAATGGCTGTAGATGTTGGGTTTGTGACTGGAGTCACGCCTGCTACTATGCCAACTGGCTCAGCGATTTCATCGATTCCAAGAACATCATCTTCGCGAATAATGCCTACTGTGCGCTGGCCTGCAAGATAATGGGTAATGTGTTCGCATGCAAAAATGTTTTTTGTGGCTTTATCTTCAACTAATCCTCTGCCTGTTTCTTCAACAGCCATTTTTGCTAAGACTAAATGCTTGTTTAACGCTGCAATAGACGCTTTTGCTACTATTCTGTCTACTTGCTCCTGATTTAATTTTTCAAACTCTTCTAAAGCAACCTTTGCTTTTTTAGCTAATTCATCTACTTCTCGTTTGGCTGCTAATGCGGCTTGCTCTTTTTCATCAAGCACTGTTTCTTGCGCCTTTTCTTGCGCCTGCGCCATTTGGTCCTCCTCGATCATTCATATATTTTTATATTTACATTTCATATGCAGACATTTACATGAAGAATCTTCTTTATAAACACATCTTAAATGTCTAACAATGTGATACAGTTCACAATCTACTTGATTTACTGTACTATTTTGGATTTGCAGCGAGTTGCGCTATTTATGAGCGAGGTTTATCCTCTAATGTTCGTTATTTGTTATTATTTGTGACTATTTATGTGCGATTATCCTCTAAATTTTCTAGAATGTTAGATTTAATGATTACTTATAAACGATTAATAACATTTAGAACATTCAACCACATGAGATACAAAAATGGCTTCCAGCAAAAGCCAGAAGCCATTGAAAATATAAATTCTTCGCAGCTTAACGCTTTGAGAACTGAGGTGCACGACGTGCCTTGTGCAAACCAGCCTTCTTGCGCTCCACAACGCGAGCGTCGCGAGTCAAGAAGCCAGCCTTCTTCAAGGAAGCACGGTTTGCATCACGGTCAATAGCATTCAAAGCACGAGCAACACCCAAACGGATTGCACCTGCCTGACCAGTGGTACCGCCACCATCTACCAAGACGACAACGTCGAACTTACCTTCAAGCTTCAAAAGCACAAATGGGGAATTAACTTCACGCTGCAATAAGCGAGATGGGAAGTATTCCTCAAGAGCGCGACCATTAATAGTCCACTTGCCAGTGCCTGGAATCAAACGAACGCGAGCAACGGCTTCCTTACGACGACCAGTGCCATAGCCTGGAGCAACGGCAGAAGTACCAGTGCCTGCGCCAGCGTTTGTCTCAGTTGTATAGCTAGTCAGTTCTTCTTCATTCTCAAGAACCGCGGAGTTGTTGTTATCTACCATAATCATATTCTCCTTACGATTCACTTAGCCTGCTGAGAGACCTGAGAGATCTCGAAGACCTGTGGTTTTTGCGAAATATGAGGATGCTCAGCACCAGTGAACACACGAAGGCGATCAAGCTGAACCTTAGCAAGACGATTCTTTGGAAGCATTCCCCTCACAGCGGAAACGATGATGCGCTTTGGATTCTTCTCCAAAAGCTCAGCATAGCTATCGCGACGAAGTCCACCTGGACGACCAGAGTGAGAATACAATTCCTTGCTCAACTTATTGCCAGTTAAAGCAATCTTATCTGCATTAATGATAATGACGTGATTGCCAGAATCAGCATGAGGAGCAAATGTTGGCTTATTCTTGCCACGCAGCAAAATAGCTACCTGGGAAGCCAAACGACCAAGCACCACATCAGTGGCGTCGATAATATACCAGTCATGAGTTAAATCTGCTGGTTTCGGTGTGAAAGTCTTCACAATCGTACCTTTTCTCTATTGTGTTTCGAGCTTTATATCTTCTTGGTTTATAGGAGATATGCTGCTCATAATCCGTGGGCTCCCTGAAAGTCCTCGATGGCGAGTGGGAAAAGCGCTTTGAAGGACCCCTTAGGGAAACACAACAATCTGCAAGTATATCGCCATATGACGACTATTTGCAAATTCCTATTTTACATACAATGCGGACTGCAACGCTCGCGAATATCAATAAACGCTACAGCCCGCAATTAATCACGCATCTAGAACTACTTATTCATGATTTGCGCTAAAGACTTAACTCTAGGCAAGTCAAATAAGTTGTCTAAAAGAACAGGATTACAATTAGCATCAGCCAAAGGAATACGCCAATTTGGATATTCATCATTGGTACCAGGCTGATTTTGAGCACGATGCTCACCCGTTGCATCAACAATGGATGCAGCAAGCAGCTTGGAAGGAGCAGCTTTAAGTGCTCGATATAATGCTTCTACAATCTCTTGCTCATGCTCAGATTCATTTTCTAGAGCCTTCTTGTCTAAGAAACCTCCAGAAACAAGCATTTTCAGCATTGCATTATGCTCTTTAACAGCACCAGCGCGGAATTCTTCTACGGATCCCGAAAGAAGATTCAAACGCTCGCGAATATTAACGTGCTCGTAGTTTAAGTATCCTGCAGCAGGTGGCAAATCGTGAGTATTTACAGAAGCAAGCGTCATTTCGCGCCACTTCTTAGGCTCGCGGAATGCACCATCCCTCTGTTCAAACCACTCAACCGTGCATCCAAGAACCTTATTCTTAGCCAAAACTTCCAAAGTTTCAGCTGGCACAACACCAAGGTCTTCTCCAACTACAACACCATTTGCGCGCGTAGCTTCAATCGCAAGAATGCCAAGCATAACGTCTGCATCATAGTAAACGTAAGCTCCGTCACCTGGAGTAGATCCTTCTGGAATCCACCATAAGCGGAAAAGCCCAAGAATATGGTCAATTCGCACAGCGCCAGCAGACGCAAACATTCCGTGAACCATATCTTTGTACACTTTAAATCCAGTGCGCTCAAGCTCGAATGGATTAAGCGGAGGCTGAGACCAGTTTTGACCCTGCTGATTGAAGTAATCAGGAGGAGCACCTACGCAAGCACCATTGGCAAATCGCTCTGGATTCCACCAAACCTCGGAGCCTGCAGGATGCACGCCAACAGCCATATCCGACATAATGCCAATGCGCATACCCGCATTTTTAGCTGCAACTTGAGCATCATGCAATTGCGTAAACGCAATCCACTCAAGCCAACGATAAAACTCTAGAGTATCTGGGAATTGTTTACATAAAGCGCTAATCTCATCGGAATCTTTAGTAAGATGCTTCTCCCAGCAGTCTTCTCCCTTAGGAGCACCCCACTTATCGTAGCAAAGGCACCAAGTTGCATAAGATTCAAGACGCTCACCCATGTCCTGCTTAAATGCTTCAAATTCTTCGGAGCGTTCAGCAGAAAGTCCAGACTTAAAAATAATCCACAAAGCATGCATTTTTACTCGCCACATGGAGTCACGATCAACAATTTGAGCATCATTATTAAGAGGCTCTACTTCGTTATGAAGATCGTCAACAGTCTTACGATCCTTATCATTAAGCGAATCATATTCTGGAATTATTTCTGGGCGAATATAGGTTACATTAACCATTCCTCTTGCGACTGGCAAATAAGGAGACGGCGTTAATGGTGCAACTGGTTCACCTGCATGCAATGGGTTTACAAGCACAAAATCTGCACCTGTTTTTTTCTTTGATTGCACAAGAAGATCAGCTAAATCTGCGTAATCGCCAACACCCCAAGACTTAGAAGAACGAATGGAATAAAGCTGAGCCATCCATCCCCAAATCTGCTTTCCATCTTTTTCAAGCTTTTCTAGAGTATCAATGCTTTCTGGAGCACTAATAAGTGACGCCTCTTCTACTCGATCCGCAACGCTTATTCGTAGAGTGTGATACCCCATAGGCACGTCTGCTGGAATTGTCAACAAAGAGCTTGCCACAAAAGTGCCATTAACAGGGAACGCAACATCATCTTTACATGGAGAAATCTGCAAGTCACCTTGGTACTGTTCTCCATCTTCCAATATCAAAGTTGCTGTAGGATACTCCAAAATACCTGTGTTGATTATAACAGTGTCTTCTTTACCAACTGTATGCAACACCGTTGGAGCAACTAAACGTGTATGACGTTCCAAAAGAATCTTCTGCATTGATTCTTCAATCGCTTTATCAGTACTTGCATCTACGCACAGAGAGCGCAATACTTTTACAAGCACGTTATCAGCAATCTGATGTTCTATTCCATCCGATCCAACGAATTTGGAGCGCACTCCCATTAACTCAGCCAAACGCCTTAATGGGCTTGTTTGCTGAGTACTTTCTTCATTTTTATTGTTCATAGTTTCCATCGTAGTATATATGTGAGTTTTTTATGCAAACGTATGCAATTATTGTTTAATTTAATTTTACACTCAAGACTTATCTAAATTTTTTTATTTATTTAAAACTTTATTTATTTAAAACTTCTAATGCGGCAGAGGAAACATCTGGGTCTTTGTCTTTTGACAAAGCTATCAATGTTGACTGCGACACACCAGGATTAAGCGCCACTGCTCTTCTTACCATTGCGGAAAGTACTGGCGAATCCTTACTTTCTTCACCTACACCAAGTGAGGCTAAGTAATCTAATGTTTGTGCCCCAACGCCTTCGGTTTGAGCACCCTCGAGACGCATTTTCCATGATGTCTGCGGATTGCACAATGCAGCATCTCTAACTTCTCCGCAAGAATCTTTAGTAAGTCTTCCTACTAGCCAATTTTTAGCATTACGATTTTTAGCAACAGCTAAACGAACGTTATCAGATTTATCCTGTGAAAGTTTAACCAAAATATTAGGGAATGGCATCACTGTTGCTAGATGAATACGATCTTCTTCTGGAGTATTTATGTTGCCTGCTACAGCTTCTAGTAATGCCGTAGCCCTAGAAAATTCTGCTTGATCTGCTCTATCTGGGAGTTCTTTTACAGCAAATTCGTGAAGCTCTTTAGAATTACTGGAGTGGCGTAAACGCTCATAAATAGATGTCAAAGGCTCATAAATTTCATGAGAATCGTCATGAGAATTACTATGCGAATCATCATTGTGTTCAAGATTATTTTGATCTTGTATATCACTCATAATCTACTCACCAACCTTTTAGCTACCAATATCCAATATAATGTATCAGTTTTACGACACAAATTCTAAAACCGACAAGGTGAGAAAAACTTTATCAGGAAATCCTACTGTAAACACCACATGATTTAGGAATTATTATAGCTGAAAATGTATTTTTTACTGATTCTAAAAATCTGTCTGACTCTTCAAAAGGAACACAAACCTTTAAATCTACAGAAATTCCGTATTCTTCATCCATAATTTCTGCGTTATGTTTTAACAATAAGCTTTTAAACATTCTTAGCTGAGTATATTCGACTTTGCAAGAAAAACAATTACATTCTATGATATCTGCCATTTTGCTCGACTGTATAGCGCCAGCTGCTGCATGTGAATAAGCGCGCATCAATCCACCAGAGCCAAGCAAAATCCCACCAAAATAACGCGTAACTGTTACAACTGTATCTGTAAGATTAGAAGCCCTTACAACATCTAGAATAGGTTTCCCAGCAGTACCTGAAGGCTCTCCGTCGTCACTCATGCGCTCACACAGTCTGCCATTATTGTCTCCGCACACAGCAGCATAAGCCACGTGCCGCGCCTTAGGATGTTTTAGCCTAATAGACTCTACAAAATCTATTGCTTCTTCAAGAGTTGTTATATGGCAAGCATCTGAAATAAATTCAGACTTCTTTTCCACGAAGGCAAAGTGCGCAGGATTTTCGCATAAATCAGTTACGGTTCGCATATTATTCATACTTAATATTCAAATCGTTTTCAATTCAAACAGTTTAAACGCTATCGATAAATCATACGAAACCGTTAGAATCACAAATCACGATTTATCGTATCTCATTAAATGATCTACAACATCAACAAGTTCAGCAACTTTCTTGTCGGTAACTTTTTGATCTGAAGCATTTTGCGCCGCCTCTAAAGCTTTTGAGATTTCCTGATGAGCAACTATAAGAGCAACAGCTCTAAGAGCTGCAGTAGAAGCAGAAAGCTGCATAAGAATATTTGTATAATCTTCTCCCTTTTCGATCATATTCTCAACAGCATGAACCTGTCCACATACCCTATGTAGACGAACCAACATTTTTTCTTTATCTATGTTGTAGTCGCTCATATAAAACCTCGTAGTATAAACAGTACTTCTTACATATTGTCTATATCAAAATTGTGCGTTGTATAGTATGCATGCATAAACTACGCCACGTCAATAAACTATATCTATAGAAAACGATATCTATAGAATAAATTATGCATATTATACAACGCAACAATTTTATTTGTATTTAATATTTTGTTAATATACAACGCGATATATATTTTTTCCCAAAACTATAGCACCAGCAATAAGTAATACTGCCATAGAAAGCATCAAAACACTCTCAATTTTTATACCAGCATTAAATAAAGATGTGGCACTTACAACACCTGCACGAGCATGCCTGCGCTTATTCCTTTTTGTATTTGTATACTCTGATTGGCTTTCTGCAAGAAACTCAGATCCTAAACCAGATGCTCCTTTTTTAAATTTATCATCATTCTGTTCATCAGTATTTAGGTTGGAAACCGCTGCAGAAGCTGCTTTCTTTGTTGTGCGACCATCTTTTTTATCACTATTCGTATTGCCTTTATGCACAGTTACACTACTACCAGAATCTTTCTTAGATGACTTATCTGCTTTATCACTGTGAACATTTTTGCTACTCAAATTCTCATTATCGGCATTTTCCGTATTCTCTGCATTCACAGATTTATCTGATTTACCAGCACTACCAGCGTTTCTTGCATTATCTGATTTACCAGCATTATCTGTGTTACCAGCATTCCCAGCATTATCTGATTTACCTGATTTACCTGCGTTTGTTTTATCTACTACGCCAGCATTATTTTCTTTATCACTTTTATCGACTTTGTTACTTTCATTATTCTTTTGCGAAGAACCGTTTACATTTGTATTATCACTATTAACAGCAGAATGAGAATCAGAACCACTCTGAGAACTATCTGCATTAATATTGCTATTTTGTTTACCTTCAACATCACCAGTTTGCTTATGTTGTTTTTGCGAACCAGCATTTTGACCACCTTGATTCTGCGCAGTTTGGGTACTATTGCCTTGACTTTGTGTATTTTGATTAGTATTTGGCTGCGTATTTGACTGAGTATCTTGTTTATTATTTTGTTGCGCACCTTGATCATGAGAGTTTTGCTTGTTGACGATATTGTCTACAACAGCGCCTCCAGCAGACGTTTTTGGATCTATCTCATTCTTAGTGACTTCACCAGATTCTTCTACTTTATTATCATTGTTGTTTACTTTATTATCATTGTTATTCGTAGATACGTTATCACTTTTATTACCACCATTCGGCTTCGCATCACCACTTGGCTTTACATCACCACTCGGCTTATCACCACCATTCGGCTTCGCATCACCACTTGGCTTTACATCACCACTCGGTTTATCACCACCATTCAGCTTAACGTCACCGTTCGGCTTCTCATCACCATTTGGCTTATTACCATTTGGTTTCACGTCATCATTTGGTTTTACATCTCCGACACTCGGCTTAGACCCACCATTCGGCTTATCACCATTCGGCTTTGCGCCACCACTCGGCTTTACATCACCAGCATTACCTGCAGAATTATTATTTACTGTTTTATGCTCTTCTTTTTCTTGAGTAAATATGCTTCTACTGTCTTCATCGTTAAACGCTGTTTTAAACGCTTCTGCTCTAGAAGAACCAGGGAAATCATATACAAACACATACATTCCACTTTCGCCCGAATTGCCAGACTTCAAATTAACAATATCGGCAACTTTCTTTCCAAGCTCTGACTCTTCTTTTTCATTACCCTTTTCACTATTGCCAACAGCACCACTATTACCAGCGCCATCCGCAGAATCTTCCTTTAGCATCACTTTTCCGTTAGCAATCGTATAAACGCCATTTCTAAGCGGAACTGACCATTCGCCAATTTTCTTGTGATTATCGTCTTCCTCAGGCTCTTTATCTGATTTTGGATTTAACTTACTCATAGACTCTTTATCAACAGTGCCATTTTCATACCCAATCCACCACAAGCGAACTTTCATATTTTCATCGCCATCAAATCCATACTCTTTATTGCCTTTAAACATTCCGTAATCTTTTGGCGCGCCACTAACAACAATCGTATCTGATACTTCATTTGAATCTTTATTTTTAGCATTTTTAACATGTTTTATGTTTACTTTTGCCATATGAGTTAAAGTAGATTGTGCTTTACCAAAACCTTCAATAAAATCACTAGAAACAAAATCTTTAACGTCATTATCTTGCTCATTTTTAGCAATAGTCCAAACCCATGTACCAAATAGTCCAGCATCTTGTTCACCAACTTTATATTCTGTTGCTTTTTCAAGATTTTCTGGTTTCATATCTCCATTTGTTACATGAACAACTGTTTTAGCTTCTTCACCTGATTTAGTAAAGTAAACGTCACTTGCACCTACTTGTCTAATGCTAGAATCAGCGCGCAACTCTTTTATGTAGTCATCTACGCTACTACCCACTGCACGTTCTTTTAGAATATTTTCATACGATCCTACAAAGTAGTATCCGCGCGCACGAATCTTCTTATTTTCAATCCAAGGCTTATTCTCTTCGTTATTAACGCTACTTTTTACATTACCTTCTACAGAATCGCCTAGTTTTAACTTTTTAACTTCAGATTTTGATGTAACAGCTGGGTAAAAATCTCTATGCGCATCAATAGAAATTGAACTATCAATATTATATTTCACAGGAGATTGCGACAACCTAAGCAAGTAGCAACCGCTTTTTGTATCTCTTCTCTCCAAGTTTGGAAGATAATATTCGCCATTAATATCAACTTTGCCTTCTCCAGACGCAACCCAAACAAATTCATCTGAATAATCTTTGTCTGTACGTATAAAACCTTTGCGTTCTGCTTTTAATTCATTATTGTTGTAATAATAGTTATCTTTGAACATAATATTTCTATTCGATGCAGTTATTTTAAAATCAACACCGTCATCACCGTTATATGCTGTTCTTAGAACTCCTTCTGCTTTTACTTTTATTTCACCAGAATTGCCTGAAGTCCCATACAAATTTTCAAATGAAACTTTTGTAGGAATTTTGCTAGCAGCTTCATTCCAAAGTTCATCAGCTTTAGCAGCTATTTCACTAAAATCTTTAGTACTGGTGAACGAATGCTGTTTCGCATTATTCCATTTGTCTTTATCTTCAAAATGTTCATGAATAGCATAAGCAATTGCGACTCTGTCTCTATAGTCACCGCGCCAATACTTTCCATTAACGCTCAGTTTTATCATCATTGCAGCAATCGCAACATCACGATTATTTACTACAGGACCCCAAGAAGTATCTGCAAACGCGTTTCCAGACTCATAAAGATCAACGCAATATGTAATGTCGTCATTAACTGAATACAATCTATGGTCACCTTCAGCTCCGCAACCATAGTAATTGCTTATATACGTAGGAATATCGTCAAACGCATATGCTCCGCTAATTACACCATTTCCAACAACAATTGCAATAGTCGCCAGCAACGCTGTCAGTAAAGAGAACATTCGCGTGCGCTTATTGCGTAAAAAGATTGGAATCTTTTTACATACATGTTTTCCCATATCAACTCCTTAAACGTTGTTTTCTCTTACGTGACAAACGTTTTGCTAGCCACGATGAACGAAAAATCGCTCATGCTCTAACTATGATTTAGGGATTTAATTATGTAAATAAAAATTTATCAATGTGGTTAAAGCCTATTTTAAAGGCGACTTATCCACAGAGTTATCCACAATTCTTGCGGTTGCTGGCGACTATCCAATGAGGAACAGTGGTTATAGCCCAAAATATCTCAAGGAAAAAAAATTGTAATTACGGGAATCTACCCAAAACGCAAAAAGCTCTAAATCACTGAAAAATCAACGATTTAGAGCTAAAACCGCGGAGTCAGAGAGATTCGAACTCTCGAGCCGCTTACACGACTAACACCTTAGCAGGGTGCCCCTATCGGCCACTCAGGCATGACTCCACTTTGTAGCTATTCAAGATAGCAACAGATTCAGACTATATCACCTCTTGAGGACGTGCACAATGCTTCAGCGACACACCAAACACACAAAAGTGGATTGAATAGCCAAACAGCAAAATTTATGCAGGATTATGGTCTCCTGAAAATGTAATCGCAACAGCCAACATAACTAGAGCCATTCCACAAACATCAATCCAAGTTGGCACTTCTCCAAATCCCATTCCAACAACTGCAGCAATAGCAGGATATAAAGCCTGCATAACAGAATATCTTGCCGAAGACACGCGCTTTAAAAGAACTTGATCCAACAGCGTAGGAATAAAAGATGCGCATATCGCAATAACAACCATCAAAGCTAAAAGCTTTATAGAACCGCCAGACTGTGCAGCCCAAGTAGCTCCTGGCTTAGGGTATATAACATGAGAAATCGCAGGAACTGCAAGTACGCTAGACTGCAACAACCATCCAATTAAAATAGCTACACTAACTCTGTCTATAGCATTAGAACCTCTAGCCAACATTCGCCCAGAGACAATATACATTCCCCACATGGATCCGCCAATAAGAATTGCAACTAATCCAACAAGAAAATGCGGACTTTCATTAGAACCCATAGAAGCGCTTGCAAGAAGCACGATTCCACACGCGGCAATAACTATACCAATGCGCTCACGCCACGTTTTACCTGTTATAACAGCAACCATAAGCGGTCCTACAAACTCGATAGTAACTGCGACCCCCACAGCCATACAGCTAATAGCTAAATAGAACATGGTGTTCATAAGAACAACGGAAATTCCTACTGCAACAACAATTAACCATTCTTTTAACGTTTTAGGCAAAGAATTGTGCGCGCGTTTTTTGTGCGAAAAAGGTCTTCTCCAAGCAAGTAAAAACAAAGTCATAAATCCAACGCGATACCACACAGAATACAACGGATCGAGCTGACTAAACGCGACTTTCGCTATTGATGTTGCTAAATAAACCATCGCCGCTTCTACAACAACAATCAGCAAAACAGGCATGCGATTTAGCGCGTTCACTATGATTTGTTTCATACAGCATACCCTACACGGCAGTAGTTATATTTGCATATTTTGACTATATTTTTCGTAAAATTTATTGCGACACACTATAGATAAAATCGAACGTTTGTTCTACCATAAATCCATGAGCACAGCACCTCGAGTTACAGCAGCTAAACGCGACTGGGGGCATGACACATCTGGCTGCACAATACTTCATATCGATATGGATGCGTTTTACGCATCACTCGAGGCGGCGCGTAATCCTAGGTTACTCGGTAAACCTGTGATTATTGGTACAGGCTCGCGCTCCGTAGTTTCGGCAGCCAGCTACGAGGCACGTAAGTATGGCGTGAATTCAGCTATGCCTACAGCGCGAGCACGAAGCTTGTGCCCTAATGGCATTTTCTTGCCGGTAGATATGCCATACTACGTTTCCATTTCATCTAGGATTTTTAAGGAGGTTTTTTCAAAAATCACAGATAGGGTTGAACGAGTCTCTGTAGACGAATGTTATATGGATGTTAACTCCGCACTTTTACGCTGGCATTCGCCTATTGTTATAGGCGAATGGATACGAAGCGAAGTCGCGCGTAAGTTTCATATCACCTGCTCAGTGGGAATAGCATCCAATAAATTAATAGCAAAAATGGCATCAACAAATGCAAAGCCAAATGGAATGCTGGTTGTCCCCCAGAACCGCAACGCTGACTTTGTGTCAATAATGCCATTACGAGCAATACCAGGAATTGGACCAGCTCTGGCAAAAAAGCTAGCAGCATGGGGAATAAATAGTATAGAAACACTAAGAAATATAGATGAAAAGACTCTGGAACGAATTGCTGGCTCTAAGATTGTTGCACAAATGCTTTATAACACTTCGCGCGGAATCGACAATCGGCAAGTCATGCCCCATGTTCCAGAAAAATCCATTGGTACAGAACAAACTCTCAATTCTGACACCACAGATATTGCAGCAGTGAAAAACCTGATCAGGCACTGCTGCAATGACGTGGCGCAAGAACTACGCAAACGCAATATGGCAACCAAAACTGTCACGTTAAAGCTACGATTCAGCGATTTGCACTATGTTACTAGATCTAAAACGTTAAGAAACGCAACGGATTCTTCCCATGAATTATATAAGCACGTTGACTCATTGTTAATGGATGCAGACCCTATAGTACACAATCATAAATTAGGCGGAAATAATATTTGCTTATTAAGCCCAGTTAGGCTGGCAGGAGTAAGCGCTAGTAATCTTGTGAAATGCAGCAAAACTTTCATTCAGCCAACTATTAATGACATTCTTGAAGAAAGCAAAAGAGAAACCGTAATAAACAACGATACATACAAAAATTCAACATCAATTAGAGAAAACGCAGTAAAAAATACTTATGCACGAATAAGTCACGCAGAACATGTTTTAGATGCTGTAAGAGAAAAATATGGAAACAATGCGGCGCAACTAGGTATTTAAGCATCTCTTTTAGGAAGAGCAGCTACACGATCTTCATCCCAGCCAGATGGACCAGCTTCTTGCGCTCCACCTAAATCACCAAGTTTGTTAAAGTACTCTACTGCAGCGTCTTTATACCATTCCCACTCTTCTGGAACATCGTCCTCGTAGAAAATGGCTTCTACAGGACAAGCTGGTTCACAAGCACCACAATCAACACATTCATTAGGGTTTATATAAAGCGTACGATCGCCTTCATAAATGCAATCAACAGGGCACTCGTCAACACAAGCTTTATCCTTAACGTCAACACAAGGTTCTGCAATAACATAAGGCATAACAAACGCCCCCCTTCTGCATTCTTTTGCTCTAATGAAACAATTTAACTTTTCTATTATAGTGCAAACACGGCGCGCAAAACTAATTGAGTCGACACGCGTAAAACCGCATGCCGACTCAACGTGATTAGAATCAATAAATCTAAAAATAAGATAATATCTTAATTCAAGATTTTATAATCAATTATTACCTGTCTCTTGAGCAGCTTCTGCACGAGCCTGGTCTTCAGATTCTCCCTGAGCCATCTTTTCAGCTGCAACAGCATCTTGAGCAAACAATGACTCTACAGGAACACCAAGCTTCTTAGCCTTGCGTAACTGCCTTCCAAGCAAAGAATTGCGGTAGGAATAGCCGAAGTATACTGCAAAGCCAATCGCAAGCCAAATCGCAAAACGAATCCATGTAAGCACGGAAAGGTTTAGCATAAGCCAGAACGTAGAAAGCGCAGCAAAAATAGGCAAAACTGGATTCCATGGAACCATAAAGGATCGGTGCAAATCTGGTCTACGCATACGCATAATCGGAACACCAGCAGAAACGAGCAAGAATGCAGAAAGCGTACCGATATTCACCATATCAGAAAGAATTCCAATATCTAATGTAGAAGCGATTATAGCAACTACAATGCCAGAAACAATCTGAATACGTGCAGGAATGCCGCGTTTGCTAACCTTAGAGAAGCTACGAGGAAGAAGACCATCGCGGCTCACAGCAAACACGATACGCGTAAGACCAAGAAGAAGAACCATAACAACAGTTGTTAAGCCGATTACAATGCCAAGAGAAATAATCTTTGCTGCCCAAGTTGCGCCTACAAGCTCAAAGCTTGTAGAAAGAGAAGGAGCCTCTTGCTTAGCCAAATCCTTGTACGAAACCATGCCAGTTGTAACAACAGCAACAAGAATGTAAAGAACAGTCACAATCAAAAGACCAAGACCAATGCCCTTAGGAATGTTCTTGTGTGGGTCCTTAGTTTCTTCTGCCGTAGTTGCAACAACGTCGAATCCAATAAATGCAAAGAACACAAGTGCTGCGCCAGAAAGAATACCAGTAACACCGTAAACAGCTGGCTGCATGCCAGTAAGCCATTGCCAAAGCGGCTGGCTCATTGTGCCAGAAACGTGGATTCCCTTAACGCTAGCAACATCTGTTGCAGGTGGAACGAATGGAGTGAAGTTAGAAGCCTTAATGTAGAAGAATCCAACAACAACAACGAACAGAACAATACCAATCTTCAAGATTGTTAAAGCGCCATCAAAACGAGCAGAAAGCTTTGTTCCAACAACAAGCATAATCGTAAAGAATGCAACGATAACTACTGGAGCAAGATCGAAAGTAAAATTACCCAGCTTTACAGAAGTAGATACATTAAGACCAAACAAGTGCATTAAATCGTTAAGATAAACGCCCCAATATTTGGCTATAACGGATCCTGCCATAAGCATTTCCAGAATCATATCCCAACCAATAATCCAAGCAATAAGCTCGCCTACTGTAGTATACGTAAAGGTGTATGCAGAACCAGCAACAGGAATCATCGAAGCAAACTCCGCGTAGCACATTGCAGCCGTTCCGCAAACAATACCAGCGATGATAAAGCTAATAATAACTGCAGGACCTGCGTGGAACGCTGCAGCCTGAGCACCAACGGAGAAGATGCCAGCACCAACAGCCACAGCTACTCCCATAACGGCAAGATCCCATGCATTTAACGTACGCTTAAGATGGCGATCACCATCCATTGTTTCTGCAATAGTCTGTTCAACAGACTTTTTTCTCCATATTTGCATAATCCAACCTTCTCTAAAACTACGTCTAAAACATTCCATATAAGGGTATATATGTTATTAATAGCAAAAAATACAGTTCAACACACATTAAGTGCCATCAAACAATAATTTTTACGATATTAAAAGAGCATAGTACTGTGTTCAGCGGAAAATCACAACATAAATCGCGATTTATTATGTTAAATTATGCTAAATTTGTGTTAACAACTTACATTAACAATCTAAGTTAATGCCGATTAGAACAGGCTCTGGAACAAGTTTTACTCCAAAAGAATCATAAACACCATCTATGATTTTGCGCGCTAAATCAACAATATCTTTGCATTTTGCGTTATTGCGATTGGTCAATGCCAAAGTATGCAAAGAAGACAACCCAGCCTCACTTTTTATACCATTGTTTTGCGTAAGCCTAAATCCTTTATGGAATCCTGCATGATCAATAAGCCATGCGGCAGAAGTCTTAACACCCTTAGATCCATCTGGCAAAGTGGCGTCAAATCGCGGAGCGTCTTCTGGAAGCAAATCTGCCTGAGATTCTGTCAAAATCGGATTCATAAAGAAACTTCCACAACTATGACGATCGGCATACTTAGAATCGCCGTCTAACAAATCTCCACAAACATAGTCTTCATTTTGAAGACTAATCGCAGACTCAACACCGCTCTCGCTTTTTGCGTAGCACATCCACTTATTTGCGTAACGCATAGCATCTTCAAGCATGCCCTTAGACGCTCTAACGCGCAAAACTTCGCGACGAATCTTAGATGTTTCCATCCTATCGCCAACTTGCACGCCAAGCGCGTGAGCAAGCTGAGAATGAGCCACAACACCCGTTTTTGAATGCTTTAAGCAAAAAGTAACAGATAAAACAACATATCTAGGCGTTGGGAAGAAGCAATCGGCAGCAACACCAGGCGCCTTATACATGCTTTTTTTAAGAACAGACGTGCGGTATCCAAACTTAAGATCCGCAAGATTCATATAAAAAGTTGTTTTATCTTTACGATCCCAAACTTCTACACATTCAACGCTTTGCGCCACTTCCGCACCATATGCGCCAATGTTTTGCACAACAGATGCCCCAACAGTTCCAGGAATACCAGATAGCGCTTCTACGCCTTCTAAGCCAAGCTGAATCGTATGCGATACAAAATCATCCCAATTGCATCCTGCTTCTGCACTAACGTGAACTAAACAATCTCCACTATCCTTATCAACGCCATCTTCGCTAGGAGCCGCCTCATCTAAAACACAAATTTCACGCCGAGCATCGCGCACAACAACTCCGTTAAACAACTCGTCGCTAACGAGCATATTAGATCCACCACCAATAACACACAATGGCAATCCCGCACAATCGGCATCTTCTACAGCTTCAATAACAGCCACCCTGCTATTAGGCTCTACAAAACGAGCAATACTACCCCCAACCCCAATTGTTGTAAGGTCTGCGAAAGTTGGATTATCAGATTTCGATAAGGATGATTGCATACTCATATGCCTAATCCTAACAGCACTAAATAACAAAAAACCCCGCAAAACGCGGGGTAAATAAAGCTACAAAACTTCGCCGAAGCTCACTCGCTTAGCGAGTCTCGCGATGGAGAGTATGCTTGCCGCAACGTGGGCAGAACTTGCTCAACTCGAGACGATCAGGCGTATTACGACGATTCTTCGTCGTGATGTAATTACGCTCCTTGCACTCCGTGCATGCAAGCGTAATGCCTGGACGGATGTCTGCGCTCTTACTTGCCATTTCGTTCACCTCTAGAATGTTGTGTGTTGACCAACTCCTGCTGGCCATTGTAGCGAGGAAGAGACTCGAACTCTTGACCTTACGATTATGAGTCGTACGCTCTAGCCAGCTGAGCTACCCCGCCAGAGAGCCTCGAGTGAGAATCGGACTCACGACCTCTTCCTTACCAAGGAAGTGCTCTACCACTGAGCTATCGAGGCGTGGCGGGTAGTGGATTTGAACCACTGAAGCACGAAGCAACTGATTTACAGTCAGTCCCATTTGGCCGCTCTGGTAACCCGCCAATGTTTCCGAACGGAGAAGAATATCTCCAAACGGCAACTTTGTTATTTTGCCACGAACGCGAGACTAATGCAAGATTAAGACACGCCGAAAGGCAAAAACCGCATCTAAATGCAGTCAAAAATATGATTATTTAAGCGAAAAACCATCTTTCTTTAAAGACTCGCATATTTTAAGAACACGGTCATTTGCTTCTGTTTCCGCAATTGTTATGCGAATACCTTCTCCAGCAAAAGCTCGCACAGAAAGACCTGCATCAACAAAACGCTGATTAGCTCGCTCTGTGTCTTCACCAAACGGCATCCAGAAGAAGTTTGCGTACGGCTCGACAATATTCCACCCTTGTTCACGCAAACCGCTTACAACGCGATTACGCTCCTTAACAAGTGCATCTACGCGGTTGCGCATCTCTACAAGCGCTTGAGGTTCCAAAGAGGCAATGGCAGCCACTTGTGCAATTTGGCTTACTCCAAATGGAACAGCCACTTTTCTCATGCCGTCTACAACATCTGCAGCGCCAATAGCGTATCCAATGCGCAAGCCAGCTAAACCGTATGCCTTAGAGAATGTTTGAGCAACAACAACGTTTGGATATTCGCGGTAAAGTTGCATGCCATCTGCCGTGCCTTTTGCGTTGTTAAATTGCACATACGCTTCGTCAATAAGCACCAAGACGTCGCTTGGTACAGCATCCAAAACCTTTCTAGCATCCTCATCAGAAAGTTGCGCGGATGTGGGATTGTTTGGATTGTTCAAAATAACAAGACGCGTGCGCTCATTAATTGCATCAATCATTGCGTCCACATCGTGCGACCCATCTGCGCGATTAGGAATTTTAACGCTTGTAGCGCCAGCACCCGTAACAATAATTGGATATGCCTCAAAGCTTCTCCAAGGGTATATAACTTCGTCTCCAGGACCCGCAACTAAGTCTACGAGCTGCGTAATAACCTCCGTAGAGCCGCAGCCAAGCACAACTTCATCGGGAGTAACGCTAAACTTTTTAGCTAACTCTTCTACAACTTCTGTTCCACGCATATTTGGGTAACGATTAATAACACCAAGCGCGCGGTTAGAAATAGCGTCTTTTACGCTTTCTAACGGCTCAAATGGGTTTTCGTTGCTCGAAATCTTATATGCGCGAATGCCGTCTAATGCGGGCGCTGGTTTGCCTTGCTTGTAATTTGGCAAACTATCTAGAATACTGCGGTGTTTGTAATCCATGATTTTATAATAGTCGCGTCTTAAACAAATTAAGCAAAAACGCTGAAAACAGCGGCGAACCGTTATTTTCAGCGTTAAATAGATTCAAATATTATTTGATTAATTACAAGCGATTAGCAAAGCAATCAACCAAACAATTAATCAAAAATCAGCCAAGGATTGCAAGAACGTCACGAGACGAAACAATTAAATAATCTTCGCCTTCGTAATGAACTTCTGTGCCGCCATACTTGGAGTAAAGAACCTTGTCTCCAACTTTAACGTCCATAGGAATGCGCTCACCCTTGTCGTCGCGACGACCTGGTCCAACAGCCAATACTTCGCCCTGTTGTGGCTTTTCCTTAGCGTTATCTGGAATATACAAGCCAGAAGCAGTTTGAGTTTCTGCCTGAGCTTGCTTAACAATAATCTTATCTTCCAACGGTGTGAGCTTAATCGACACTGTCGCCACCTCTTTCTTAAGAGAAATGTAACTATTCGCACAAATAATATTGACGAGGCTGACGATCACGTCAAAACTATCGCGCACTGTGATTTATAATAGCGCGTTTTTAGCACTCTACCAACTAGAGTGCTAAAATTTTGGAAAATTTTTTAAAAATATGTGTATTTTAATCTACTTTTAAACTTATTTTCATGCAGTGCGACGAGCTAAAACATCTCGCAAATCAGCTTTTCCTAATGAATCTTCAGTAATAACTGGTGGTTCCACATTATTATCGGAAGCTTCTTTAGTAGAAAGCGGTTTTTTAGCTGAAATTGCCTTAGCAACCTGCTTAGTGGACTTTATTTCCAAGCTTAACGGACCATTATTCTTGTCATTTGAAGAAGATTCTGTAGAATCAGACCCAAACGAGAAAGATATTAAATCTTGATGAGATTCAGACGAATCAGACGCGCCAGAAGAATAAGATACATCAGGCAAAGACGATGACTGATTACCAGCAGATACATAACCATTAGCATTCTGCGAATTGACGCGTTCTAAAGCCATACTAATTTCACGCTGCTGCATAACAGAAGTTTCTGTATTGTCTTGAGTATTCGACGAATATTGTGTAACAGAACCTGATGAATAATTTTGATACTCTTCTTCATGAGCTACAACAGAATTGACAATCGCATCAAAAACTGGTTCCACAATAGATTCACTAGATTCGCCATAACCTTTTTTACCATAGTTTTGCGGCACTCCAGCAGATTTGTTATAAGCAGCAACGCGCGCTTCCCAATCTCGCGCATGCTTTGCCGCAATAGAGCCAAAGTAAAGAACTGTTGACACCATAGCGAATGGTATAAGAGCGAACCAAGCAGAATATAATCCAGACAAACCAGCTACAAGAACCACAAGTGTCAAGAAAACAAGCGAAAAAACCAAAATACGGCGACGACGAACCGCAGCGCGACGAAGAGCACGAATACGAGCCACATGTTGCGGAGTAAAATTATCTCTTAACACCTTTGACTTATTGCTCTTATTTTTAGTGTTCTTATTTTTATTCGATCGCTTCTCTGACGGTTGCATTCCAACCCCTTTCGCCATCGCACCACTACACTCATGGAACAGCGAGGCACTACGCTCATCCACAATATGCAGCGAAGGTGAATACCTATCTTCGCTGTGCTCCAACATTGACTTCATGCTGTTAACAGTGCGCTTAGGCAACCAACCAAACATTAAGGCTATGATGATAATTAATACAATTAACGCACTCACCGATTCATAACCCATACGTATAAATATAAAGTGCGTTACGGATGTGAAGAGCCAAAACCAATTCGGCGTGTCGCAATTATAGGAATTATTACATTAAATTTTTACAAATTACTGCATCTTTTTGCATATATTTTAAGTCATCTTTCATGCGGTGCGGGAATGAGCTAGGATATGTGATGGAAATAAAGATCGGAGGAACCGTTGCCTACTTATCATTACCGTTGCAAGCAATGTGGATATGATTTTTCGGAATATCAATCGTTTGAAGATGACCCAATTACAGTGTGTCCAAAATGCGGAAAACCAGAACTTCGTAAGGTGTTTTCTGCGCCACCAATCAATTTTAAAGGTAGCGGATTTTATCGCACTGATAAATAATTTTTCAAGCAGGTACAAACAATTTGTGGAAATGTGCATAAACAATTTCGCTTATTAGCAAATTTGTGGAAAAGTGCATAAAAATCGTCTGATTTACAATAGAAAATAACCTTTAACCACATTGACAAAAATATCTTGTAGAAGCATCACCTTTTATTAGATGATGCTTCTATGAGCATGATATCAATATTAAAAAACACATCTAGCACGCATGATACGCACGAGAATCAAGTGCCAGCCATGCTTTTAAAACGCAGGCAGAAAGCACTTTTGTTAAATGCACTTACCATATTTTTTATTAGCGTTGCAACACTTATTGCAATAAATATGATTACGAGCTGTCAAGAAACGCAAATCATACCTGTAGCAATTAGAGATATATCTAAAGGCACTCTTATTAAACAAGATGATTTGTCTTATGTTAACGTGCCCAAAAACAGTGTTTTTAATCATGTTATTAACAAAGATTTGATCAAAAATGCTATTATCGCAACCTGCAATATCAAATATGGTATGCCTATCTTTACTAGTCAGATTACGCAACAAGCAAAAATTCCACCAGGATTCACAACGATTTCAATAAAACTGGCAAGCAACAACCAAGATTTAAACATTGGAGAAAATATTTCGATAGCATTTAGCAAAGTTTCAAGAGGAGATCACAACGAGAATGACATTGTTCAAGAAAATAAAAACATTTCTTTTATCCACGACGTAATAGTAGTCAAAACAGGCAATTCATCTCAAAACGCGTTACTAGCCATGCCTGCAGAGTCTGCATTACAGATAATAAATACACAATCTATTATTCCAAACCTTGCGGTTATTGCAATACGAGGATAAAACAGCTTTACCTACCACGTTCACTAAAAACTGCCCAATGAGGAGGAAGCTCGCCAAGAATACGATTATCGTCATCTTTAGAGCGCTGGTCTAAAGTCTGAAAATCCGAAGGCTCCAGCTTAACGCCATCAGCATCAAAAAGCTCAGAGCCTTTACGAACTACTCGATTATGTGTTCTAGAACATCTGCGATTGGGATTATAGTCACTCACTTATAGTCACTCACCTATCACGGCTCACTGATCTTCACCATAAAGCTCGCCTATTCTAGAAACAACCCGCTCAACCTCTTTTTCAGGATTTACGAATGCTCCAACGCTCCAAACATTCATAACAGACCAGCCAAGATACTCCAAATCTTGCGCAAACATGCGATGACGTTCACGCGTTGATTCTATATTCATGAATCTCATATCATCCGTTAAAACAGCAAGAGCAAAAGGCTTATCTGGCAAACCAACAACAAGAGGAATACTGTGTTCCTTATCAAATCCGTAATTCACCGCTACGCACAATCCGCGAGCGCGAATACGATCCGCCAAATCAGTAAACAAAACATTATTAAAACTGTCTACTGAAGAATCAAAAGCCTCCGCACGCGCATCTGCAGCTTCTGCCTTATTTTCTGCCTTATCTTGATCATATTCAGGTTTTGCTTCATCAAAATCAGTTGGATTTACTGGACTATCATCCAACTGCTCAGCCCAAATAAGCAATTCTTTAAGCAGCTTAGGACCATCCTGATGCAAACGTTCATCTTCCATATCACTAGATTTAAACGCGCAAACAATATCTAAATTTCTACGAGCTAATGCTAACGAATCAAGAAGTATGCCCTTACCGCCTTCTTCTTCCAAAACACCAAATTGTTGCAAAAGCCTACCGTGAGAAGTTTTTGCATAGCATAAGGAAAGAATAACATCCGTAGCGGCAGCACCAACAGACTCACTAGCATCTACAAGACGAACATGGCGAAGGAATCTATTCATATTTTCATCTTTAATAGCAAGAGCCTTAAGCTCCGCTCCTAAACGATTCCTAAACACACTCGTAAGAGTTACAACTGCAAGAACATAGCTGGAAGGAACTACCGTGAAAGTCGTAGCACGCTGTTTTATCAAGGAAACAACTTCGTCAATTTCCCTCTGACTACTCTCAATCAAACCAGTAGACATAACAGGAACACCAGAAGCCTCAACTTGGTGAAGCTTAACTTTACCTTGCATTCTATCTACAGGAACATCGTGACGAAGCGAACCATACCCATGATTTTCAAGGAAATTGGCAAGACGAAGAGAACGCCTAGTAGCACGAGATTTAACATGTACAGAAGGCAAAACACTAATCAAATCGTTAACACTCTGCGAACTTACCGTATTCTTATGAGCAATAACTACAACTTGGCGTGCACGAGCGAGAATGCTAAGAAGCTCAATATTGCTCAAATGCTCAACAGAATCAAGGATCACAATGTCTACAATCGGCTTAAATTCAGTCATCATAGTCAAAGTAGAAGGCATAGCAACCATAATTGGCTTAGCAGCAAGAAGAAGATCTGCATGAGAATTCATCAATTTGGTAAAAGTCACGCCAGAACTATTACTTGCCAGAGTTGTGTGAAGCTGATTAGCTTCCTGAGACCTAGAGAAAAGTAGTTCACACAAACGTTTTAAAGTCTCTTGTTGAACCATAGGCCCCACAGAGCGCACATGCTCAGTATCTACCTGAACAAAACGGTCAGAAGCATCTTGCATAGCCGAACCATCTTGGTTAGAAATAATCGCGGAAGAATTAACGATATCTTCAAAAACCGTAGTCCACCAAGCCAAGTGAAGCTCACCATCTAACGCAGAACCAGTAACATTACGCCTACGCAAATCGCAAACAAGGTCTTCTAAACCAACACCGCGTAAATCGCGCTCAATCACACACCTACCAGGTAAAGTATCTAAGGAAGCACGATTGTCATGTAAAGCCTGTAAACGCTCATCAAGTTTAGTAAACTCAACATTTTCAAGATCAGCACCCAAACGCGTGGTGGAAAGAACAGCATCAAGAGCTACAAGATTACGATCCAAAAGCTCCTGAGTACTAACAATCTCATCTAACTTAGGCGGTAACACAGGCCACCCTCCATGAGGAACAAAAGTACGCCACTGAGCAGCTTGCTGAGCAACAATCTTCAAAGCCTCATGAAGATCATCTACTTTAGCTCCTACACGCAAAAGACTACGAGCTTCTTTAATATGACGTCTACGCTCCCAGAAGCCCATTACTGTACCTTCACGTTTGCGAACAGCTTTAGGCTTACTTGCTTCAATCATCGCGCTAAGATCACGTTCAAAAATATCTGCTTGGAAAACATCTAAAACTCGGCGAAGATTCTTTAACACCGTAACCTGTCTACCCCATTCGCGTGCGGTAGCAGGAACAGGAAAACCGCAGTTTTGAACAGTTGATTTAACATGTTCGCGTGCTGCAGGAAGAAGCTTTAGTAGAACATCTACAACGCGCTGATATACAGCAACAGCCTCATTCTCATTGAACAAAGACGCGCCAAACCACGGGGTATCTTCAGGCTTTATCGTAAATTCTCCAAGCTCATCTGCTTGATGTAATTTTTGCGCCCATTCATCTAAATGACCAGAAAGCGATCTTGCAGCAGCAACATCTAGTCTTACATGAGTACAAGGATGAGTAGGCAACATTGCAATAGCAGCAAGATTTTGCATTGTATGATACGCTGACACACCCCAACGCTCATCTACTCCGTGCAAGTCTCCCAAATAACGATTTAAGCGAGTTTTAACACCAACTAACTCGTCACAAACCTGCTCAAAACGGCTAGAAGCAACGCTTTGACGCGCCCCAACTGCAGCTATGAGCTGAGAATCCACATGTTTCGCAAGGTGAGAATCCGAAACGTCTAGCGCAAGCGAAGAAATCTCATTCGCACTAAGAGCATGACGGAATCGACGCTGTTGTTCCATAACATTTGGAACATATAAAATGGACTTTCCAGCAAGAACACAGCGTGAAGAAATCGCAGCCGCGATAGAAGCAGAATCAGATCCAGCATCCACGTCTAAAGCCAGAGAAACGCCATTAGCAGCTAAACCAGATGCATAACGTACAACATTATCTACATCACCGACTTCATATTCACCATGAGGGTCTACATCTAGAGGAGAATACTCTTGCCTATCATTTGCCGCCAACTCTTGAAGCGCACGCTCATCGCCAGCAACCGCATCAATCATAGTGTTTCCAGCATTCCCAACTTTAAGCGCCTGCAAAATCTGAGCGCTTTCAGCCAAAAATCTGGATCCCGAATCAGTAAAACATCCAAGAACAATATCTCGTTCAATATCAAAATCTGGGAACACGCTGCGAGCAGATGCACAAATTGCATCAAAAACAGCTGACGTTTCTGGTGTTCCGCTTTCATAGTTTGCGCCGTCAAAAAGCGCATCTTCACTAAGATTCACGCCTCTCTCTTGCAATCTAAGAACAAGAGCATGGTTTAAGCGCACATTGCCAGAAAAGTAGATTGTTGCGTATGTTTCATCCTTGCCAGAGTCTCGAATAACTCTCACTGGGTATGTTAAAACTGGCACATGATTACCGCTCCACGATGCCACTCCAACAACAAGCGAAAGCTCCGAAACACCATTTTCGTGCGCCTTATTATCTCTATCTTCAAAAACCCTGTCTAGTCTGCGCCCTGCCGCGCGCAACATTCCAGAATCGCGGAATAACGCCTGAAGAGTTACTTTTCCACTCGCAAAAAGTTGCGCTATCCCAGATGGGTGAGCATGCGTTAATTCTAATTGTGCGGAAAGTTTCGTTATGTCTTCAAGCGGCGAAGGCGCAAGCTGTGACTTGTATTGTTCGCGCCAAGAGTTTATTCGCCTTAACTTTTCATCTCGCGAAGCTGTAGCCTGCGCACTTTCATGCTTTATTTGCGCATTCTGCTCGTAAGCTTCTTGATAATTTTGTTCACTCGCATTATGCGCTTGATTTACTTGGCTTATAAAATCATTCTGTTCGCCGCTCATACTACTAAACTCCCCTGTTTATAAACCTACTGCGTTGCGGTAAGCGTTATACCCGCTATTTTGCGCTAAAGCTTCATCTACGTCTGCATTGCCTTGAGCTGAAAGCCAAGCGTATAAATCGTCATAAAGACCTGTATTCATGGCTAAAAATGGAAGTAATTCTTGATATTTTGCTATCTCAAACTGCTTAGAGAAATCAGTGGTTTTCTGAGCTTCTTCCGAAGTGAATCCACCTGCTTGTACAATTTCTTTATGCGCGTTGAATTCTCCATTTGACACTTTTTCAAACACAGACCCTGGTTCAAAAGCTGGAGTGTATTGCGAATCTTCTTGAATATTGACTGAATTGGATTGAATGAATTGTTCATGATTTAGTTGAATTTGAGGCTCATCTTGCAATGAATCGTCGGTTGCTGGCGACTCATCTTCTGCCCCATCTTGTAATTCATTCTCATCTTGATAATTGATTTGAATTTCTGCTATCTCTTTTTGTTCAGTATTCTGATCTTGCGTTGTGTGATCCTCGTTTTCAACATCTACATTTTGCGAGTCCGGAATTTTAGAATCGTCTTGAACATTGTGAGAATCAAAAGAATCATTTGCAACAACACTGTTGTCAGAAATAGCAGCGTTACCTGCAACAGCACTGTTATCCACAATATTATCTGGATTTACAGTTTCATCACTATTAGTTTTGTCACTACTAGCTTGTGATGCATTAGCTTGTGCTGCATCATCAAAAAGATTACGAGGTTCTGCAGCAGACTCAAAATCTTCACGCACAACAGGAAGAACAACCTGATTAGCAATCACGGGATCGCTTTGTTTTACAGGATTTACTGAAATATCAGCCTTGCTTGCACTATAAACATCATCAGCTTTACCGGCAGCATTTAATTTGGACTGATTATCCCACACTAAATTAGGGTGTGAAACAGATTGTGCACGGAAAACGCCTGTTGGCTCTCCAGCACGAATATCAAGAATATCATCGACCGACAAATCCGAAGCATCTGGCTCTTTAATGGAACCGTCAGCAGCATAAGAGAACAAGTCGCGTACAGGCTCCGCACTATTTTCAGCCAAAGGAACTGGCTCTTCTATACGCACAAAGTCAATTGGCACATCTCCAAATTGCATGCGAACAATGCTATCTGGCATATGAAAATCAACATCTGGATCTAGTCGCAGCAAATCTCCGCTTTCGTTTACAAGATAAGTTCCGTTTGTAGAATGCAAATCTCGAATAGTCGCCACGCCACTTGTGTCTACTATAAGAAGCGCATGCCTTTTAGACATTGAGCGCTTATTGTCTACAATGTCTACACGCATAAAACCGTCTTCGCGCAAAGGTCGTATAGGCTTTCTGCCGATCTCCACAGACTGACCCGCTCCAACGCGCGCCTGCTCGACACCACCTACTGTAATCATCCAACGCTGCAAGGTTTGTCGACTTCCCACGGAACCTGCTCCCTTCAAAAAACACACTACATACTATTGTGTCATGCTTTGTGTATATTGCGCGAATCGACAACTCCGAGCTGCATAATGCGCGAGATCACCTCGATTCGCTGAGTCTATTAGAGCAGAAGCAATAGCTTGCGTTATATTCGTAGCTCACATGATGCGTTTGTAACGTTTTTACCGCAAAAAACGTTACAAACATCTCATCAATGATACAAAATGTAACGAAAATCAGTAAAAAAACGTTACAAATGCCTCACACGCGATACAAATATAAGAAACAAGAAAAGTACGAGCAACGTAAGCTATATCTTTTATCTTTGAAATACAAAAAAGCCCTCGTAAAATACGAGGGTTATTCGCTGGGGTACCTGGACTCGAACCAAGAATGGATGAACCAGAATCACCTGTGTTGCCAATTACACCATACCCCAATTGGCAGGCTTCGCGGCTCTTGGAACCGTTCCGTCTTTGTACCCCCGACCGGATTTGAACCGGTGTTGGCGCCGTGAGAGGGCGTAGTCCTAGGCCGCTAGACGACGGGGGCTTCATTTATCTGCTACGCCTCTAGACGCAACAAATGTCGACTTTACAACATAACAGCTCAATACGCAACCGCGGCGTGTCGAAAATACGCTAAAACTCCTAAAAAACACAAAAAGCGGAAATGCAGAATTCCACTACATTCCCGCTTTATACAAAATCTACTTAAGATTTAAAAGCTATTTACGATTTACAAATGCTCACGCAATCCAGCCAAACGCGCCAAAGTCACGTCTTTACCAACAATTTCCATGGACTCAAACAATGGCGGAGAAACGCGACGGCCAGAAAGGGCCACTCGCACAGGGCCAAATGCCAAGCGCGGCTTGTAGCCAGCTTCCTCTACAAGCTTCTTGTTCAAAAGCTCGTGCAAAGAATCCGTATGCCAATCAGAAGCATCAACACTTTGCAAAGCAGCGAGCGCAGCATCAAGCACATCACCAGCAGATTCCTTAAGCTGCTTACGCGCATCGTCATCTGGCTCAATATAGCCATCTTCGCTCAACAAACTGCCAACCATTCCAGCAACTTCACCAAGCAAACGCACTCGAGGCTGAACAAGAGGAGCAGCAGCGGTGAGCACTTCACGCTCACGGTCAGTTAAGGCATCCCAATTGTCCGCGCTAACTACGCCATCCTTATGCAAATAAGGCACAGAGCGATTTAAGAAGTCTTGCGAATCAAGCATGCGAATATGCTCAGCGTTAATGGAAATTGCTTTATCCAAGTCAAAGTGTGCAGGGTTTGCCTTAACGTCTCGCACATCAAACTTTTCAATCATCTCGTCCATAGTGAACACGTCGCGATCAGGCGCAATAGACCATCCAAGCAAAGCCAAGTAGTTCAGCAAGCCTTCTGGAATAAAGCCGTTATCTCTATGCAAGAACAAGTTGGACTCAGGGTCTCTCTTAGAAAGCTTCTTCTTGCCTTCGCCCATAACGTAAGGCATGTGGCCGTAAAGCGGAGTTTCCTTCGCAATACCCATTTCCATAAGATAACGGTAAAGCACAATCTGACGAGGTGTGGAGCTAAGAATATCCTCACCGCGCAAAACAACGTTCACATCCATTAACGCGTCATCAACAGGGTTCGTAAGCGTGTAAAGCGGATCACCATTCGGGCGCACAATCACATAATCTGGAACAGATCCAGCTTTAAAGGTGATTTCGCCACGAATTAAATCGTTAAAAGTAATATCTTCATTTGGCATCTTCAAGCGAAGTGCAGGCTTGCGACCCTCCTCGCGGAAAGCTTGCTTCTGCTCCTCAGTAAGGTTGCGATCGTAACCATCGTAACCAAACTCAGCTGGGCGCCCTGCAGAAATATTGCGCTCTTTAATCTCTTCTGGAGTAGAGAAGGACTCGTAAGCGTATCCTGCATCAAAAAGCTTTTTCGCCACATCCTTATAAATTTCCATACGCTGAGACTGGCGGTAAGGGCCATTTTCTCCACCAACATCAATACCTTCGTCCCAATCAATATTGAGCCAACGAAGAGCCTCAATAATCTGCTGGTAGCTTTCCTCGCTATCTCGCTCATTATCTGTATCTTCAATGCGGAAAAGCAATTTGCCGCGAGTATGGCGAGCTTCCGCCCAGTTAAACAGCGCTGTACGAACCATGCCAACGTGAGGCGTGCCGGTTGGCGAAGGGCAAAAACGCACACGAACATTCTTTGGAAGTTCAGGCTTTGTGGATTTTGTTGCATTATTAGCAACTTCTTGAGTTTCCTCTGTATCAGTCATAGGTTCCATTGTGCCGCGCGTTACGGACGTGCCTATCTAGTCAAGCGCTTGCGTTGATTCCTTATTACCTTCCACATGCGCAAACTTTGCAGCAAGAGCCTCGCGAGACTTTCTATCGTCTTCTTCTTTTGCAAGCTTCTTAGCCTCTTCTGGATCCCAAAGTACGTCTTCCTTATGCTTTAACCATTCGCGCTCAAGCAATGGGGCTGCAATTTCAAGTAGCGTGCTCATACTATTTTCGCTATTTTCGCCAGTTTCGCCATCATCGCCACTTTTTACGCAATCAACAATCGCACGCCACTGATTATCCTTAAACATCATTCGCGGAACTCCCGCGCACTCACACACTTCGTTAATATATAGGAATATAGGCAAAGTTTCGTAAATGTTGCTTGTTTTTTCAATAAGACTTTTAAGAATAGACAGTATTGCTGTAATTTTTTGCGATTCTACAGAATTAAGTCCGCAAAAATCACACTCTTGTTTTGCGCATCTAAACGCATCTTGCAAGCTATCAACACTCCAATTACCTGCAACGCTTAAAGAATCCGCAGCACCGTTGATTGCGTTAACATCATTAGAAAGATTTGATTCAAGCTTGTTAAAAATAGCGCTAACATCATTCGTGTTATTTTCTAGCTCTTCTTGCGCTTCGCTGTAGTCTGGTTCGTAGCATAAATCCATATCATCGTAAGCGTTTGCAGCAGCCAAAAGAGCGTCAACTATCTCTTGAGGGCGTCCTGGAATTTCGTCTGCACCTTCATACACAAACTCTGCATCTGGAACAGTAACGTCTAAATCTGTAATAATTCGAGCAATAGTGCGAATTGCCCTAACCTCAAGATTTTCAGCATATTTTGCGTCATTATCTAAATGGCGAGCTTCGCTTAAAGGCCACAATTTAGTTAAATCCGCGGCCGACTTTGCAGCAGACTCAAGCAGACTCAAAGCCTGTGAATCCAGCTTTTCTACAGAATCACCCATAATAACGCTCCTTCGCATTAGCTGTAAAAAACAGTTTCTACGCATCTTTTATGCATATTTTAAAGTCTATTGCTTATTATTCCACACGTTCTATTGCACACGCGCCGCAGGATCCACATATGTGATGGAAAGCACATTCATATTTGCGCAATCGTACGTAATCGAAGTAATCGATGCTAAGGCCGTTTTACGCAAAAGCATATTGTGCTCAGCGTGACCTGTTTCTAGCAAATGACGGTAAGACCATATTGGCGATTCGTGCGTTACAGCTACGATTTGCTCTCCTGGGTGATTTTTCACTTGTTCGCACGCAAAATCGCCAACGCGCGCAGCAATACTCTTGTAGGATTCTCCCCAACTTGGCTTCCACAAATTAGATACAAGTTTCCAATTGTTGTTTTTCCACAAAGCGCCTTCGCCGTAGCCGATTCTTTTCCCTCGAAAATTGTTTTCTGCTTCGATTAGACGATTGTCTAAAATAATCGGGCCAATTTGCAAAGCGCTTGCGATTTGTTGCGCTGTTTCTTGCGTGCGCTCCAAAGGAGACGAGTAAATCGCACTAATTCCGCGCATTTGTGGAACAGTCGCAATGTATTTTGCTGTAGCGCAAGCCATTTTTAAGCCGCGATTAGATAAGTGAAATCCTGGGAGCCTCTCGTAAAGCACGTGATTTGGATTTTCCACTTCCCCGTGGCGCACAAAATGAATAGTCGTAGCTGGCATATTTTCTAAACCTACTTCCAAACCTACTTCCACCCTTTTGGAGTGTGACTTAACGACCATTCACCTAACTTGTGAGCAAAAGTATTGTCTTTAGCGGCATCATAATCAGGTTTTTGCGACTTTGTGTCGTCTAAAAGCCATTTTCTAATAACAAAATTCCACACAGCTACAACAACTGTTGCAATAAGCTTGCCAATGTTTGTGCGAAGCATGTAAATCGCAGTACCACGCAAAGTTTGTGCCATTCCAAGCGTGCTAAGCCAAATAATCGCATCGTTAATAAGCAAACCAATAACTGCAGAAATAATAAAAATCAGCAATTCCATCCAACGAGCCATGTCTTCGCGGTGCTTAAACACGTACTTCATGCTGGCAATATAGTTAAAAATAAGTGAGATTATAAAAGATATTGTTCCAGCAACAACGTTATTAAGATGCACAAGAAGAAGCAGGTTTAGCAATACTACGTCAATAATCAGCGCAATAATGCCTACGATTCCAAACTTAACAACCTGTTCAATAAGTTTTTTCATACATTCAATTAAACACGCGGAGGCTAACAATTCACTATAATTATTGCGTAACGCAGGTTTATTATTGCGTAACATAAGTTGCGCAGCACAAGTTTATAAACTTAAAAAATTCATAAAACTTAGCAAAGGAGCGATTATGCCAGTTATTCACACTCATGTTTCTGTAAGCACTACACCTGCTCAGCGCGATGCCTTAAAAGCAGCATACGGCAAAGCGATTAGCGCAGTTCCAGGCAAAAGTGAGCATTGGCTTATGTGCCCGTTTGAAGACAATATGCCAATTTATTTTGCAGGAGACAATTCTAAGCCTGCAGCTTATGTTGAAGTGAACGTGTTTGGTTCTAGCGTACCTGGGTCTGCTTGGGAAAAGTTGACAGAGCAGATTATGGCAGCTTTGAATCGCGAGCTTGGAGTGCCACAAGACCGCACTTACATTCGTTACACTGCAACAACTGACTGGGGTTGGAACGGCGGCAACTTCTAGTCGCAAGTCGCAAGCCTAAAATCTCAACTCGCAAAAATCGCCATATCGCAGCTCATATGAGCATTAATATGGCGATTATTTATTATTACAACTATCTATACAAATAGTTGTGAATTAGTCACTAGGATTGATTGCCAAAATTAGGCTCGTCAACAGTAGACTTAGCAGATACAGCGAACGCATCCGACTCGTCAAAATCAGCATCGCTTGAAGAATAGCCATCGCTATTAGCAACGCTGCCTTCAAGATCTGGGCCAGCAGCTACGCGAGCCACTTCTTCCATACCTTTGTTGTCACATAAAACCATACGAACATAGCCAACAACAAATCCAACAGCAGCAGGGCAAACCCAAGCCATTCCAAATTCCGAGAACGGCAACCAGTTTTGAGCAACCAACAACATATCGTTCATATGCAATGCGTTGCGCAAAGCGGATGGCAAACTATTTAAAAAGTCAAATACAGCTGCAACACCAGTAAAACCAAGTGTCCAAGCGTACACAACTTTGGAATTTCCAAAAAGTCGACCACACAAAGCCAAAAGAATCAGCACGATTGACAGCGGATACAAGAACATTAATACTGGAACCGCATATTCGATGATTGCGCTCAAACCAAAGTTTGCAAGGCCAAACGAAACAAGCGTAATCAATACAGACCAAACACGATAGCTAGGACCTTTAGGGAATAGCTTAGAGAAAGTTTCCGAACAGCTTACGATTAAGCCAACTGCCGTCTTTAAGCATGCAAGAGTTACAGTTGCAGCAAGCACGAATAAGCCAACGTTTCCAAGATGATAGCGTGCAACTTGCGCCAAAGTCACGCCACCATTTTCCGCAGGTGGGAACAGCGCGCGGCTACGCACACCAACAACAACAATCGCAACGTAAATCAACGCCATAAGCAAGCAGCTAAAGAATCCAGAGCGGGCAGTATTAACTGCCACATCTTTAGGATCTTTTACACCAAACTGACGAATGGTGCTAACAACAACAATTCCAAATGCCAAGCTAGCTAAAGCATCCATTGTGTTGTAGCCATCTAAGAATCCTGTAAAGAATGACTTATTAACATAATTTCCTATAGGAGCAGCATCCGAAGAAGCACCGCTTATAGGAGAAAATAGTGCAGTAAATACCAAAACAGCTAGGAACACAAGGAAGATTGGCGTAAGAACTTTACCAACCCACGTAAGTATGCCGCTTGGTTTCATAGCAAAGAAGAATGCGAGCGCAAAGAACACTACAGAGAACAAGAACAAGTATAGTTGTCCGTTTCCGTCTTGCGGAATAATTCGCTCCAATCCAACAGTGTATGAAGTTGTTGCACAGCGCGGAATTGCGAAGAACGGGCCGATTGTTAAATAAAGAACGCATGTAAAGAACATGCCGTATTTTTTGCTAGCTTTGCTAGAAAGCTCAAAAAGACCGTTTGCGCGACTCATTGCAAGAGCCGTAACGCCCAACAATGGCAAACCAACGCCAGTAACAATAAAACCGATTGCTGCAGGCGCAGAATTGTTTCCTGCGTTAGCACCAAGGAATACTGGGAAAATAAGGTTTCCAGCGCCAAAGAACATGCCGAACAACATGACCGCCACGTATGCGGATTCAATAATTGTCAAGTTCCTTTTTTTCGGGGCACTGTCTGTGCTGACACTTTGTGTTGTGACGCTCATGCTACACCTCCTATATGGTGAAAAATTGTTTAAGCATATTATTTAACGCATTGAATAACAAAACTGAAACCGAAAAATAATATTAGGGGGTATACTAATCAATCGCATGTACTTAATCGACAAAAATTTGCAATTTCGCGCGTGTCTACTAGTCAAAAATAAAAGGACGCTAGCGTAAAAACTAACGTCCTAAATAAAAAAGCAAATGCACTAAATCACATCTTGTCTGGAGCAGAAACTCCAAGCAAATCAAGTCCAGATGCAATAACTGTGCGAACAGCCTCGTTAAGCTTTAAGCGAGCTGCAGCGCGTGCTGGCTCTGGGCACTTTGCAATGCGCTGAGCTTCGCGCTCTGCTTCTGGCAAACGATTTTCTGGGTCGCTCAACTCCATTGGCACTACGCGCTCAAGGTTGTACCACTTGTGGTAGCTTGCTGCCAAATCTTCAAGATAATGCGCAACTCTGTGTGGAGCACGCAAATCGCCAGCTTGTGCAAGAGCTGCAGGCCATTGCGCCAAAGCAGCCAGCACTTCGCCGTCAGCCTCGGTATTAAGCAAGCTTAAATCGGCTCCATCTGCACTGATTCCAGCATCCGCAGCGTTACGAGCCACATTGCAGCTGCGTGCGTGAGCGTATTGCACGTAATACACAGGATTATCGTTGCTGTGGGAAGCAAGCAAATCCAAATCAATATCAACGCTTGTGTTGTAGTCGGTGCGCGCAAGCGAGTAGCGAGAAGCATCAACGCCAATTGCATCAACTAAATCGTCAATCGTAATAACGTTTCCAGCACGCTTACTCATGCGCACAGGCTTACCATCTTTCATAACGTTTACCATCTGACCAATAAGAATCTGCATGTTTTCGCCTGGCTCATCCCCAAAAGCCGCGCACATTGCCATCATTCTGCCAATATAGCCGTGATGATCCGCGCCAAGCATGTAGATTGCTACGTCCGCAGGATTCTGTTCGCGATGACGCTTGTTGCGATAGTACGCAATATCTGCAGCAAAATAGGCGTAATTGCCGTCAGACTTAATAATTACGCGATCCTTGTCGTCGCCATGCTTAGTAGATTCAAACCAAGTTGCGCCATCTTTTTCAAAAATGTCTCCACGCTCACGCAAATCTGCAATAGCGCGCTCAACTTCGCCATCCTCGTACAAGCTGTTTTCGTGGAACCACACGTCGAAGCCAACGCGAAAATCGCGCATTGACTTACGAATTTCAGCAAACATCATTGGCACTGCGCGCTTGCGGAACTCTTCACGCTGCTCAGAGTCGCCCTCGCCAAGCGGCAAACCTTCCTCGTCTTTACCAAGATCAATTCGAGGTAAGGAAAGAACATCAACGCCGTCTGCTTGCGCTTCTTTTATAACAGCATCCGCGATTTCGTTAATATACGCGCCTTTGTATCCGTCTGCAGGCGTTTCTTCGCCGTGAGCTGCAGCAACTAAAGACTTTGCAAAACGGTTAATTTGCTCGCCATGATCGTTGAAATAGTATTCGCGCACAACTTTTGCGCCGTTCGCTTCCAAAACTCGAGCCATGGAATCGCCAACTGCCGCCCAGCGAGTGCCACCAATATGAATTGGGCCAGTTGGGTTTGCGGAAACAAACTCAAGATTCAAAGTTTTGCCGCTCAAATGCGTATTCTTGCCAAAATCAGCACCCTGCTTTAAGACCTCGTCTACGACTGCCGCTGCAGAAGCAGAATCAAGTGTTATGTTAATAAAGCCAGGACCTGCAACTTCTACAGACGCAATACCTTCTGCTTCTTGCAAACGCTCGGCAAAAAGTTCAGCTAAATCGTGAGGCTTCATACCAGCTTTTTTAGCGAGCTGCATAGCAACGTTCGTAGCCCAATCGCCGTGTGCGCGATCTTTTGGTCGCATCACCGCAAGTTTTTCGGCAGCAGGAATCAAATCTTCTGTTAGATTGCCAGCTTTACCACTTGCTACTAAATCTTTCGCGATTTTTTCAATTAATTCACTTAAGCTTTCTGGATTCATGGTTTACAGTCTAGCGTTACCGCGCGATGCTTAGTATTTACAATACACAAAAAGCGCTGGAGTCAAAGATTAACTTACAGCGCTTTTGTTTTGCAATTAATCGCGAAGCAGCTTACGATTAGTTACTTCGCGATTAATCATTTTCGATTACTTGCGATTACTGGCGATTACTTCTTTTTTGCAGGAGCTTCACCGAGTTCGCTTTGAGCAACAGAAACGTTTACATTAGTTGCATCAGAATCTGCATCTGCAGACGAAGAATCCGCCGCCGAATCGCCAGCATCCGCAGCCTTAACAGCGTTAAGCTTTACTTCTCCAGTAACGCGTCCCGCTTCCGCAACGTCTCCCAAAGTCTCCTCAACAGCCTTATAAGCATTTTCTGCTACGTTCAAAGTCACTTGCAAAATAGGAGTCTTCATAGAAACCTTTGCTTCAGACTTAATCTTTCGCAAAGTAGCCAAAGCCTCGCCCGCGTAAGCTAAAGTGTCTGCAGAAACACCGTTTGCAGCAGCCTCATACGCCTTAGCGCATGGCCAGCTAGCACGATGCACAGAACCTTCGCCGTCATGCATCCAGCTCCACACTTCTTCCGTAGCGTAAGGCAAGTAAGGAGCAAGCAAGCGAGCCAACGCGTCGAGTGCAAGGCCAAGAGTTGTGCGAGCAGACTTTACAGCAGCTTCGCTTGGAGTGCGTCCAGTGGACTCTGCAGTACCATAAGCACGATTCTTTGCAAGCTCAATGTAATCGTCACAGAACTCCCAGAAGAAGGTTTCTATTGCTTCCAAAGCCTTGGAATGCTCGTAAGATTCAAGCGCATCAGTTGCGGTACGAATAACGGATGCGAGCTTTGCCATAACAGAGCGATCCAAAACTTCCGTAACGTCTGCAAAATCCCAATCCGCACTAGCAGACTCAAGAACCTGATGTTCCTCATCTTCACGGCCAATTGCGAGCGCAAACTTCGTAGCGTTCAAAAGCTTAATCGCAAGACGTCGGCCAATCTTCATCTGGCCTTCGTCGTAAGTTGCATCCAAGCCAAGCTTTGCAGAAGTTGCCCAGTAGCGCACAGCATCCGCACCAAACTCTTCGATTGGCTTATTTGGCACAACCACGTTGCCTTTAGATTTAGACATCTTCTTATGGTCAGGATCAAGAATCCAGCCAGAAAGCGCAGCATGCTTCCAAGGCAAGCATCCGTTTTCAAGATGCGCACGATCAACCGTACTAAACAGCCAAGTACGAATAATATCCTGGCCTTGTGGACGCAAATCCATTGGGAAAGTAGCCTTAAACAGAGCTTGATTTTCCTCACCTGGCTCTTCCCAACGAGTCACAATTTGTGGTGTTAAGGAAGATGTAGCCCAAGTGTCCATAATATCCTGCTCAGCAGTAAAGCCATTTGGCTGGTCTCGCTGAGATTCATCGAAGCCTTCTGGAACGTCAATAGTTGGGTCGATTGGCAAACGATCTTCGCTAGGCGTCAAAGGATGCTCGTAATCCACTTCACCATTTTCATTTACTGGGTACCAAAGTGGGAATGGCACGCCGAAGAAGCGCTGGCGAGAAATAAGCCAGTCACCATTCAAGCCGTGAACCCAATTCTCGTAGCGCACGCGCATAAAGTCTGGGTGGAAGTTAAGTTCCTTACCGCGCTCAATAAGCTCAGCATTCAGCTTCTCATCTGTGCCGCCGTTCTTTAAGTACCATTGGCGAGAAGTGACGATTTCCAAAGGCTTATCGCCCTTTTCGTAGAAGTTCGTCATACGCTTTGTTGGCTTTGGTTCGCCTTCCATATCTCCAGCTGCTTGCAAAGCTTCAACAACTTCCTTGCGAGCGGAGAACGTGGTTTTGCCGGCAATTTTCTCGAACATTTCACGGCCAGACTCGTCCGTAATCCAATCAGGAGTCGTCATTACAATGCGGCCGTTACGCTGAATAATTGGTCGAGTTGGCAAACTCAAGTCGCGCCACCACTCAACGTCAGTTACGTCACCGAAAGTGCAGCACATTGCAATGCCAGCGCCCTTGTCCATTTGAGCTGCAGGATGCGCCAAAATCGGGACCTTCACCTTAAACAGCGGTGAGTAAACTTCCTGACCAAAGTACTTCTTGTAACGCTCGTCGTCTGGATGCGCGATCAAAGAAGTGCATGCAGCAAGCAATTCTGGGCGCGTAGTTTCAATATAAATTGGCGTACCATCTTCAAAGCGGAACGCAATCTTATGGTAGAAGCCAGGATATTCGCGCGCTTCAAGCTCAGCCTGCGCAACTGCAGTCTGGAATGTAACATCCCACAAGCCTGGAGCGTCTTTCTGATAAGCCTCTCCACGAGCAAGATTGCGCAAGAATGCTTTTTGTGCAACTCGGCGAGGCTGCTCGCCAATAGTGTGATAAGTTTGCGACCAATCAACAGAAAGACCAAGCCTACGCCACAAAGCTTCAAAAAGCTTCTCATCTTGAGAAGTTAGGCGCTCACAAAGCTCAATAAAGTTCTGTCTGCTTACAGGAACCTGATCCTTAGCTTCAATCTTCTTGCCTTCAGTGCCTTCAAAAGGCGGCTTAAAATCAGGGTCATACTTCAACGAAGTATCCACTCGCACACCGTAATAATTCTGCACGCGGCGTTCTGTTGGCAAGCCGTTATCATCCCAACCCATTGGGTAGAAAACGTCAAAACCTTGCATACGCTTATATCGCGCAATCACATCAGTATGCGTGTAAGAGAATACGTGACCAACATGCAAATGACCACTAACTGTTGGAGGTGGAGTATCGATAGAATATACTGCCTTACGATCGCGAGAATTATGGAATGCGTAAGTCTTAGCTTCGTCCCAATTACTACGCCACTTGTCTTCAAGACCATCAACGCCAACTTTGTTAGGAAGCGGCGTTAAATGTGCGTGTTTTACTGTGTTATTATCCTGTTCACTCATGAACTGAATATTAGAAACTCAGCGCGACAACGTCAATATTTTTACAAATATTTGTAAAAATTATTCAAATCAACGGTTGCTGGCGACTAATCCCAAACCACACGCACTTATATTCCTGAAATAATCTTGGATTTATTTTACGTTTACATCGTGCAATGGTAAAAGTTGATCAGTCATGTTTGTAGGATATCCACTAACATTAGATTTAGCTACCACAATGCTCTTTCGCGCATACATCCAGTTCGAAACAGCGTAATTATTCAACTCTTTAGCATACTGTTTGACATTTGACTCATATCCTTCTGCATTGGTTGATTTCATTGCCTGTGCAAAATATTTCTGCGACTCATGATCTTGGAACAAATAAGTAGACTTTGTATCTGCATACGCTCCAGAATCCAAAGTGTGATTCATCCATGTGAGTGCTAAGTCATATTTACCATCATGAATTCGCTGTTTCATAGTGTTCTCATCTACTTCTTCGACATTCACACGGAAACCGCCGGTAGCGTTTAACTGAGAACCAAGCGCATTACCAATATTGCTCATTCCAAGAGGTACGAGGAATGTAATTTTACCAAGGTAGGCAGCAGAGAAATATGAGAATAGAGATCGAGCTTTTTGAGGATCATGTGGATAAGTGCCACTTAAATCCTCGTATCCTGGCGACAATGGGGAAATTGGTCCACGCACAATTTGACCACCAAATGGATCAGCCGATAAAACAGTGTTTATATCCATTGCGTAACTGCTTGCTCTACGAACATGCTGATCGCAGAAAATAGACGATATTCCAGTGTTATAAGCAATCATTCGTATTCTAGTGCTCTGACCTTCAACAAGTTGAGTATTTGGCATTGACGCCATACGTTTGTTTTCATTGCCATCAAGAGGAACAGCCATTTGAATATCGCCATTCTGCATGGCATTTGCTAAAGATGTATCGTCATTAAAGTATTTAAGAGTTATGCTAGCGCAGCCAGATGCTGTACCCCAATATTTGTCGTTTCTCACAAGAACAAGGTCTGAACCTTTACTATAACCGTTAACTTTAAAAGGTCCTGTTCCCATAGCGTCTGAAGCGTAGTTTAATGAAGCGCGAGTGTCATATACAATTCCAGCTCTACCTGCTAATCTTCGCAGCAGTAATGGATCTGGCATTTTTAATGAAATGTTTAGAATATCAGGTCCTGAGTTAGATACGCTTGTAATATTCGTCAACTTTTCATAGCCTGGATAGCTTTTTGTAATACCTTGTTGAAGTGATTGCAGTACGGAGCCAGAGTCCATTACGTCTCCATTTGCAAACTTCACGCCTGAACGAATCCTAAACTTATAATTCAAACCGTCGGAAGATACGCTCCAAGACTGAGCAAGACCTGGTTTTAAAGCATTATTGCCGTCTCGTTTAATAAGCGTTTCATAAACGTTTTCAATAAGAGCTTGTTGCAGTGAATCACTGTCGTCAGTCCTAATATCTAAGGATGCTGGGGCTGTACGCAAGCCTATTTTTAAAACTGAGCCTGATGACGGAACAATACTTTCTGGAACTATTGATCTTCCATCTAAAAATCGCCATCCACCCCATGCAACAACAGACATAATGGCAATTAAGACTATAAAAATAACCCACGAGGACACGCCTGTTTTAGCTTTTTTTGCATAACGTGCTTTTCTCATATGTGATCCAGATGAGTATCTTTCAAATTCAGACATAGCCAACAGTGTATATCATCGATTGAATCATACGTAGAATTTATGCAGAAAATAATCTAAAAATACCCTAAAAAGATTCTAAAAGTTAATTATATGAGATATTAGAAAAATCCGTTACGACAACCACAACGCAGCTACAACAAAACCTACAACAAAACCTACAACATAGCTACAGCGAAACAGATGGGCACAGAAATCTTAGAGGGCAGTCAGCACAATGCGGATTCCTAGCTGTACATATTTTTCTACCATGAAGAATAAGGCGGTGAGACAAATTAGTCCATTCTTCTGGCGGAAAATAAGATGTAATTTCACGCTCAACTTTTATAGGATCTGACTTAGCTATTTTCCAATCGCTTCTCCATCTAAGCCTTGACGTCACACGCATAACGTGGGTATCTACTGGAAACCCTGGGATACCAAAAGCATTGCCCAATACAACGTTTGCTGTTTTTCTTCCTACACCTGGAAGTTTTGTAAGATCATCCATATTATTTGGAACTACACCATTGAAATCGTCCATAAGTTTTTGCGAAAGCTCTATAATATGCTGCGATTTTACTCTATAAAATCCAAGTTGATGGATGATCTCTTGTACCTTATATATTGGTGCGCGCGCTAAATCTTTTGGCGTAGGATAAGTTCTAAAAAGTTGTTCCGTTACAATATTTACACGTCTATCAGTGGTTTGTGCGCTAAGAACAGTGGCTATTAGTAGTTCAAATGGATTTGTAAAATTTAATGCACACTTTGGATTCGGTATTTCTTCGCATAAAATCCTATACTCTTCACTCATCCTAGCAATTTTTTTAGATTTTCTAGAATTGGAAGATGATTCTTGACTACTATTCACGCTTTGTAATTTAACCAATATAATAAACCACTAATCCTCTACAGGAATTCTAGTCGGAAGCTGCCGACGAATCATTATTATCAGAATCTGTAGAATCTACAACTTCATCCTGAGACTCTAAAGGATCGAAACGATATCCAACATTCCTAACCGTTCCAATAACGTGCTCATATTCAACGCCTAATTTCGCGCGTAACCTACGAATGTGAACATCCACTGTACGAGTTCCACCGTAATAATCGTAACCCCAAACCTCTTGAAGTAGGTGAGCACGAGTGAATACTCGCCGAGGATGCTGAACAAAGTATTTAAGAAGCTCAAATTCTTTATACGCTAAATCAATAGGCTTTCCGTGCAAGCTAACTGTGTAACTCTGCGTATCTACGACTAAATCCCCAGAGCACATTTGACCGCTACTGTTAATTTCCACGCTACCAGAATCAGCTACATGTTCTTTAGAAGTAGATTCAGCCGACCCACCTCGTTGAGAAGCTAGTCTAAGTCTACCTTCTACTTCGGCTGGTGAAGCAGTTGTCAGCATAACATCGCTAACACCCCAAGATGCATTAACAACTGTGAATCCGCCTTCTGTAAGAATTAAGATAACAGACATTGTTAAATTAGAAGCACGAACAATAGAGCATAAAGATTTCGCCAAAGACAAATCTTCTCTAGCATCTACAAGAAGAATAGTGTTTTCTGGCATCTTAAGCATACTAGACGGTTCCATTGGGAGCACTCGCACTCTATGCGAAAGTAGAGTCAAAGATGGCAAAACTTTTGCAGGCGCGGCACAAGAGGTCATCAATGTAATATCCGTCATATTGATACCTCCAGAACGCATAGAATTGAATAACAAATTCAAAATCAAGCTGTTAAAAGAGAATTGTAATCCATACTTAAGATACTTAATAAGAATCGAAGCATGCAAGTGTACGCTTACATATAAAATAAGTTAATACGGCTAAACAATTTATTAAAATTATCTTATAAAACGCGATAGGAGCGTAATATGAGCAACGATAACATCGCACATAATGCAATGCATAATCACATTACGATTGTTGTAACTCAATTCGTTGCTATAGCTCTTTTAGCAATTGCAGCCATTCTGCCAATAGCCACAGCAAAAGCCGTTATAACCGTTTGCGTGATTATTCTTCTGGCTCTAGTTACTTTCTGGCCACTACAAGGTTCTACAGCAGATAAAGCTATTCCGCTTTTTGCCGGAATCGCATCCATGTGGTGCGCGGCATTAGCTTTAAAAGGTTGGCTTCCTAACAGCGTAATAGATAATACAGAAGTTAGTATGGATAAGTTCATTGCAGCTATTCACCCATATGAACGTTGGGCTGTTAGCTTTGCTCTAATTCTTGTTGCTGCAACTTTTGTTAGCTTTGGTCGTCAAATGCTTAGGGAAGAGAGATCTAATCTGGTAAGAAATATTTCACATTCTCTTACAGCAAGTATCGCTTGTGCAGCTCTTCCAGGATGGCTTTTTTTGCCTTCGATTATTCGTTTCACATTCTCCGTGCGTATTCTAGAACTTGGCGTACTGGTAGCAGTATTGGGTTTGCTTGCCGTGATTGTTCTAGCTGGGCTTTCTCATCTTTGGGTTAAAGATGCAAAATACAATACTGACATGCTTTTGCCACAAGTTGGTACTGCTTTGATTCCCGTAATGATGGGCGGAATGGTTGTTTACGCAACTGGTTTAGGAATGCTACTAATCGCTTAAATTTTTTAGAATAAAAAAGTGTCTAACACATAAAAATGTGTTAGACACTAGCAAACGCGTTTCTAAAACGCTCGGAAGATTCGCGACTAATCTCGAAAACTACTTTTCGCTTTCTTCAAGACGCTTGCGAGCTGCGACAATTTCCTTTTCAGCCTGCTCAACTCCAGCCCAGAAGTCACCAGGAAGAACTTCCTTACCTGGCTCCAAAGCCTTGTACTGCTCGAAGAAGTGCTTGATTTCAGCCTTGTGATACTCATTCACGTCATCAATATCCTTGATGTCGTCGAAACGAACATCTGCCGGAACGCACAAAACCTTATCGTCTCCGCCAGCTTCGTCAACCATGTGATACAAGCCAACAGCGCGGCACTCAACAACGCATCCTGGGAACACAGAGTTTGGAATCATAACAAGAGCATCGAGTGGATCGCCATCTTCGCCCAAAGTTCCATCAATGTAACCGTAATCATCTGGATAACCCATAGCTGTGAAAAGGGTACGATCCAAGAAAACGCGACCAGTTTCGTGATCAACTTCATACTTATTCTTGGATCCGCGTGGGATTTCTACCACAACATTGAATGTTTCTGCCATGTTTACTCCTTAATGCGTAAAATAATGCGTAAAACACACTGTTTATCAATCTAACGTTTATACACCTAAATTAGACTGTTCAGTCTAACTCTAGCGCGCAGCAAAGAGCACGTAAAACGCGTTGTATAACATTGGCATTTTAGCAAACAAAAGTCGAAAGCAACCGCACTAAAAAATAGCAGAGAAAAATCTTAATAAAAACGAATAATTACCTTGAAAAATATTTAAATCCATATTAAAAAATTTCATAAAACTTGCAAAAAACATAAGAAAAATCAAGGAAAAACTAGGGAAAAACTAAGACACGCTATAACTAACTACAGTGTCTTAATACGTAGATAATATGACTACGTTTTGGGCGATGTTAGTCATAAAACAATTCATACCCACATCATGTCCACAACCAAAATTAAACCACGTATTAGCAAGTTGCAGGCAAAATGACAGAGATAAACAACGCAGCTAACACTACAAGCAAACGCAACGCTGCAATAGATGGCATGCGTGCTATTGCTGTTATTGCGATTGTAGCGTTCCACCTACGTCCAATAGTACTTCCAGGAGGATTCTTGGGAGTAACAATGTTTCTTGTTATGGCTGGATACTTCAGCACTGTATCTCTGCTAAAAATGTTTGAAACATCAAATGCGCAAAAGTCGCCAGCAACCAGCGAACAAACCAAAACACCGGTAAAGTCTAAAATATTCGCCTACTTAAAATACTTGTTTAAACGCGTAAAACGAATTTGGCCGTCTACTATAGGGATTATTGCTCTGAGCGCCCCACTAATGTGGCTATTTTCACCAAGTCTTTTAACAAAACTACAATCTGACGCACTAACAGGCGCTAGCTTTACAAGCAATATGGCGTATATTTTGCGAAAAGTATCTTACTTTGAACAATCAGGACTACCATCCCCAATAAAACACCTTTGGTATTTGGGACTTATTATGCAAATCTTTGTATTTTGGCCGATTATACTATGGGTGATTCTTAAAATTGTGCACTCTAAATTTGTAAGAATGTGCGTTACGGCGATTCTTATGCTTGCATGTTCGTTGGCAAACCTAGCAATTACGATTTTTTATGGAGATGGCCAAACCATTGCGCGCGTGTATTACTCTATTGACACTCGAGCTGGAGAATTCTTAATTGGTGCGTTACTCGCAATGTATTTCACATGGTTTAGTGAACGTTCCATTCTCAAAATTATTGCAGATGCTTGTAAATATATTGTTGGAAACAAAAGCAAAAAAACACAAATCGAAAAAATAGAGGATTCATCAGAGATAGAAGCGCAAAATACACAAAATACGCAAAATAAAAGCCAATCCTCAGAAGCCTCGATACCAGACGATTTACTAGCAGGATTGCAAGTAAACATGATGGAATCTGATAAAGATGGCGAATATGACGAATCCGATGAATCTAATAATGAAATTGCTGGGGAAAAGTGGCAACAAACCAACGAATCAGAAAACACTGATAAAGTAAAAACTGATCTAAAAAATAAATCAGAATCTGGTAAATTCGCAAAAATAGCAAAAACTCTTCAAAAACCTCTAAGCACACTACAAAAATCGATTATAGGATTGGCTGCGTTAATTTTTATTCTATGGTGCTTAGTGAAAGAAGACGGTTCAAAAACCTGGATTGTTTACGGCGGATACACGATATTCGCAATAGTTTGCGCGATTTTAATGTGGTCCTGCCTACAGAAAAATAGTATTTGCACTAAAATACTTGAAATTGCTCCACTGAAATATATAGGTCTAAGATCTTTTGCGATTTACATAGTCCACTTCCCTATTCTAGAAATACTAAACCCTGCTACAAGAACCACACAGATAACTCTTTGGGAACAGGCAGGGCAATGCGTAATAGTTATTATTGCAGCAGAGGTTTTTTACAGAATGTTCGAGATGCCTCTTGCAAATAAGCATATAACCTTTAGTATTATCCAGAAAGACGATATTATCTCGGATGATATAGACGCGAAAAACCCTGATTTATCTTCAGATACTTTAAACGTTAAAAGTAAGAATATAAGATTGCCGTTTGTTTTAAGAAGAACGGTAATAGTGATTTGTGCAATAGTTGGGCTAGCAATAATTGCAGCGCCAGTTAACTGGAATAGTATTGCGCAAGCGCGAGCTATACAATTAAGACCAGAATTAAACGCGCAAGACGCGAATACTCAAAACAAAACTGCACAAGAAAAAACTGCACAAGAAAAAAATTCCGCTAATACGAAGAAAAAAACAGGCGGAAAGCGCGAGAATATAGAAAAACAAACGCTTCCAACAAAACCATCTGACCATAGGATTCTCAACCCGATTGCAGAAAAAGTGCCAGAAAACATAAATACAAAACCATGGAAAATAGACTCAAAACGCAATGTTTGCACTGCAGACATAACAATGGTTGGAGATTCCGTAACAGAAGGCGCAAAACCATACCTTATGCAAGCATTACCAAACGCTTGGATTGACGGAAAAGTGAGCAGACAAATATTCCACGGAGCGGAAGATTATCAGCAAGATTTAGTTGGGAAACACCCTGGAAGCGTTGTAATCTATGAGCTTGGAACAAACGGACCTCCTAGAGACGAATCTGTTTTGCAAAATATGGTAAATGTTACAGGCGGCAAACCAGTGTATTTTGTAACAACCCGTGTTCCACAGCCTTGGCAAGACGAAACAAACGCAAGACTGCGCGCTTTTGCAGCGAAACGCAAAAACGTTGGAATAATAGACTGGTATGGTTTAAGCGCAGGACACTCCGAATTCTTAACAGACGATGGAATACATTTGACTCCTATTGGAGGTCCACAATACGCGCAAATGATAAGACTAGCCGTGTGCGGAGGATAATTTACTGGTAAATCCTAGTAAGAATCATGGTAAGTCCTGCGCAAATTTTGGTAAGTCCTGCGCAGCAAATCAAGTCGAAACATTACGATGGTATACATGACTGAATTAAGAACCACAATATGCTCGACTGCGCATAGCGAAGAAACAACAGCTTGGAAAAATCCGCTACGCGATCCACGAGACTTGCGTTTGGCTCGTATTGCAGGACCATGTAGTTTAGTAATATTCGGAATTACTGGCGATTTAGCGCGCAAAAAACTTATGCCAGCCGTATACGATTTGGCGAATCGAGGGCTTTTGCCACCTGGATTTGGTTTAACGGGCTTCGCAAGACGCGACTGGACAGATGAACATTTTGTAAACTTTGTGCGTGAAAATATTCAACAACACTGCCGCACACCATTTCGTGAATCAACATGGATTAACCTTGCTAAAGGCATACGTTTTGTTCGCGGAACATTCGACGACGCAAGCGCATTTGAGCGCTTAAGCAAAACCGTAAGCGAATTAGACAGAGATCTCGGAACTCGCGGAAATCACGCGTTTTACATGTCGGTTCCGCCTTCTAGCTTCCCTGTTGTGGCACAGCAGTTAGCAGCATCAGGGCTTTCACATTCCTCCGAAAACGCATGGAGACGAGTGATAATAGAAAAACCTTTTGGTCACGATTTAACAAGCGCACAAGAGTTGGATCGCGTAGTTTCCGAAGTTTTTGACCCTAATTCTGTATTCCGCATAGACCACTATTTAGGCAAAGAAACTGTGCAAAATTTGCTGGCTTTTCGTTTTGCAAATGCAATGTATGAGCCAATTTGGAACGCTAATTATGTTGATCACGTGCAGATTACTATGGCAGAAGATATTGGCATAGGCGGCAGAGCTGGATATTATGATGGGATTGGAGCAGCCAGAGATGTTATTCAAAATCATCTGCTGCAACTAATGGCTCTTACTGCTATGGAAGAGCCAGTAAGTTTTAGTGCTAGTGACTTGACGGCTGAAAAAACTAAGGTCTTGTCTGCTATACGCTTGCCTAAAGATTTAGCAACAAATACTGCGAGAGGTCAATACGCAGAAGGTTGGCAAGGATCGTATAAAGCCGTTGGATATTTGCAAGAGCAAGGAATTAGCCCGGATAGCACTACGGAAACATACGCTGCCGTGCGTTTAGACGTAGACACTCGTCGCTGGGCTGGAGTTCCGTTCTATTTGCGAACCGGAAAGCGCTTAGGAAAGCGCGTTACAGAGATTGCCGTGATTTTTAAGCGCGCTCCACACTTGCCTTTTGAGTCCACTGCTGTGCGCGAACTTGGTAGTAATGCGATTGTGATTCGCGTTCAGCCAGATGAAGGCGTAACAATGCGATTTGGCGCAAAAGTGCCAGGCGGAACATCTATGGAAGTTCGCGATGTTTCTATGGACTTTAGTTATGGAAGATCTTTTACAGAAAACTCTCCAGAAGCCTACGAGCGCCTTATTCTAGACGTTTTACTTGGCGAGCCACCGCTTTTCCCAACTACACAAGAAGTTGATTTAAGTTGGAAAATCTTAGATCCTATTGAAGATTTTTGGAGTTCGCTTGGTACACAGCCTCAGCCATACCGTGCTGGAACGTGGGGTCCAGCGGAAGCTGACGCTATGCTTGCTCGCGATAATCGCCATTGGAGGCTGCCATGATTATTAATCTTCCTAACACAAACACGTCTAAAATCTCTGCAAAAATCGACGAGCTTCACGAAGAGCGTGGAGAATCTGCAACTGGACGCGTGCTAACTCTTCTTATTGACACCACTCTTAAAGATCTTGAAAACGCACTGGGAGCAGCAAATGCAGCTAGTCGCGAACACCCTTGTAGAGTTATTGCCATTGTTCGCGAATCACAAGTCAATATAGCAGATTCACAAAGCGAAGAAACGCCAAACTTAGACGCGCAAGTACGCTTTGGCGCAGATGCTGGAGCTGGGGAAATCATTATTCTCTACCCTCATAATGGCTTAGTTCGACATCCAGATACGCTTGTTATTCCTCTGCTTGTTCCAGACGCGCCGATTGTTGCGTGGTGGCCTACAAATGCACCAGAAAATCCTGCTAAGGACTTGCTTGGAACTATGGCAAGTAGCAGAATCACTGATGCTCAAAATGCGGACAATACCCTTGAAACTGTGAAAAATTTGCGCAAAAACTGGTCTTCTAAAGATGTTGATCTTTCTTGGACTCGTCTTACTCCTTGGCGTGCAATGCTAGCTTCTATGCTTGATCAGCCTCCGCATTTACCTGTTATTAGCGCTAAGGTTAGCGGTCCAAAGCATTATGTTCCGATGCATTTGCTCGCACAATGGCTAAAAATATCGCTTAATGTTCCTGTTGAAATTGTTGAGGATTCGAGTGCGCATGCAATTACGGAGGTAAGTCTTAAAAGACAAGATGGCGTGCTTTCTTTGACTCGTCCTTCTGGAGAAGAACAAGCAATGATAAGTCTTCCAGGACAAGCAACACAGCCAATTGCAATGCCAATTAGATCTTTAGAAGATTGCTTGAGTGAGGAGTTGCGTAGAATCGATCCAGATGAGATCTATGCTCAACTTGTTCACGCAGATTGTTGCACAATGCAAGATAACGAACTTTAATACAACGGGTAAAAAATAATAAAAGGATTCATTATGGCTGAAGATTTTAGATTTGCGCATAACGCAACAGTGTACGGCTACGATAATCAAGATATTCTAGCTGCTGTTGCTGCGCAAAAACTTGTGACTTTGATTATGCAATGGCAAAACAATGTTGAAAATCTTAATAAGCCATTCCATCTTTTGCTAACAGGTGGAACAGATTCTATTCGCATGTTTCAAATGTTAGCTAGCAACCCATTGCTTCCAGCAATCAACTGGTCCAATGTTCATATTTGGTGGGCAGATGAACGTTTTGTAGCTTATAACAGCGACGATCGCAATGCGCTCAAGGCTCGCGAGCTACTTCTTAATATGCTTAGCGATCACAAAGTTTTGCAGGAGTCTCATATTCACGAAATGCCTGCAGATGATCGCAATGCGCAAGAAGTGGCAAATGCTAGCGATGCTGAAAACAATGCGATTTTAGACGCAGCAGCACGCGATTACGAAGAAGAAATTATAGGCTTACTAGGCAAAGAGCCTGTGTTTGATTTGGCAATTCTTGGCATGGGACCAGACGCACATATGGCTTCACTTTTCCCAGGATTGCCGCAAATTCATAATCGCGATCGCATAGTTTTAGGCGTGAATCACTCCCCTAAGCAACCGCCAATGAGATTAACTCTTAGCGCACCCGTGCTGGCTCATAGCCGCCGCACTTGGTTCTTAACGGCTGGAGAGCAAAAAGGAAAAGCTTTAATGAACGCGCTTTCTTCGGATAATAACCCAGATTATCCTGCGTCTTTTGCCAATGGCACGGAAGAAATCGCATGGCTAACCACCGCAGAAACTTTGCACGCTGCAATTCAGTAATCTGCATAATATTCAGCAAGTCAAAAATTAAATGCGCTACATAAATTGGCGCAAATGCGAAAATAGCATGTTTAAAACATGGCGCATTTGGGAAAATCTTCATAAAACCATTGAAATATCAAGGAAATCAATCAATTTAAGAATATTAGTAAAATTCAGCAATAAAATATGCTAAAAAAGATCAGAATAGAGTACATGCCTCTGCATAATAATGCAAAGGCATGTTAGTTATAAATATTATTTGATTTAATCTTGCTTTACTTCTGGGCGATTAGGCTCTGCCCACAAAGTGTGGAATACTCCTGGCTCGTCAATGCGACCGTAAGTGTGAGCGCCGAAGAAATCGCGCTGAGCCTGAATAAGCGAAGCTGGCAAACGCTTGGAACGCAAGCCATCGTAGTATGCAAGCAAGCTAGAGAATGCTGGCACAGGAACCCCGTGCTCAACTGCGCGCGCAATAACACGACGCCAAGCAGCTTGAGACTTTTCAATAGCATCCTTAAAGTAAGGAGCAAAAATCAAGGAAACACTCGCCTGCCCAGATTCAAAAGCCTCGGAAACGCGGTTTAAGAATTGTGCACGAATAATGCATCCGCCTCGCCAAATGCGAGCAACAGCAGCCTGGTCAATCTTCCAATCATGCTCAATTGCAGCAGCTGCAATCTCGTCGAATCCCTGAGCGTAAGAAACAATCTTAGAAGCATACAAAGCTTGGCGAATATCCTCAATAAACGCCTTACGCTCAGCATCGTTCAAATCAAAATGCATATCTGGACCAGTCAAGCCTTGACTTTCAGCAGCTTCTCGCAAAGCAACTTGGCTTGAAAGTCCGCGAGCAAACACAGCTTCAGCAATACCCGTTACAGGTATTCCGAGAGAAAGCGCAGACTGCACAGTCCAAGTACCCGTGCCCTTCATACCAGCGTGATCCACCATCATCTCAACCAAAGGCTTACCAGTCTTAGCATCCTTCTGTCGAAGCACATCTGCCGTAATCTCAATCAAATAAGAATCAAGCTCGCCCTTGTTCCACTCGCTAAACACGTCCGCAATTTCGTCAGACTTCATGCCCAAACCACGAAGCATTAAATCGTAGCTTTCTGCAATAAGTTGCATATCCGAGTACTCAATACCGTTGTGAACCATCTTCACAAAGTGGCCAGCGCCATCAGTGCCAATATGGGTTACGCAAGGCTCACCTTCTGCAACAGCTGCAATCGACTTTAAAATAGGGCCAAGAGTCTTCCAAGACTCCTCCGTGCCACCTGGCATCATCGAAGGACCGCGCAAAGCGCCTTCTTCACCACCAGAAACACCGCAACCAACGTAGTGAAGACCGCGCGCGCGAATGTTACGCTCTCGGCGAATCGTATCTTCAAAGTAGGAGTTTCCGCCGTCAACAATAATATCTCCTGGCTCCATAGCGTTTGCAAGCTCTTCAATAACAGCGTCTGTAGGAGCACCAGCTTTTACCATAATGATTGCAGTGCGTGGGCGCTTAAGCGAAGCAACAAATTCTTCAACAGTTTTAGCAGGAACGAAAGCACCTTCACTGCCGTGCTCATTCATCAAGGTTTCTGTGCGCGAATAATGACGATTATAAACAGCAACTGTATTACCGTGATGTGCAAGATTTCTCGCTAAATTCGACCCCATAGCCGCTAAACCAACAACGCCAATATTTGCTCTAGCTTGATTTTCCGCCATTTTGCACCTCTATCTTTTAATATTTATAACCGTAATATTTATAACCGTTTTATTATTTTATGATTGCTTTATTTTTAACACTTAACCAATCAAAACACACTTTTTTAAGTTTATCTACCTATATGCACAAGCGTCATTCATACGATCACAAAGCCTACGACATAGCCCACGCGTTAATGGCAATTTTGTGATAAAGATTACATTTTTACTTTTATTAGTCGCTATTAAAAAAACATAAATACCGCTTAAATCTTACAGACACGCGTGATAGCCAAAATTTGGACACACTAAATATAGGGATTAGACATACAACACGCCACTATAAATAGTGTTAAGTGGTAGTAGACTGTTAAATCGTGCCAAAAAGCACAAACTTAAATAATCATAAAGAAAAAAGACTTAGAATACACTCAACGAAGGGAGAAGAACCGTGACTATTACAGTTTTCACCAAGCCACATTGCCCACAGTGCGATGCCACAAAGCGTCAATTCACTAAGCTAGGCGTGAATTTTGAAACAGTAGACTTAACTCAAAGCCCTTCTACTTTAGACCAGTTGCGCGCAGCAGGATATCGCCAAGCGCCAGTGGTGATTACTCCAAACTCGTCGTGGAGCGGATACCGCCCAGATTTGATTGCCCAAATCGCAAGTCAACTAGAAGACGAAAATAAAAACGATTAAAGCAATCAAGAATCAAGAATAAACAATCAACAATCAAAATAATCAAAGCAATCAAGAAGCATAAAAATGTGTGATCAAGAAAATATGTCACAACCAAGCGAGCCAGAAGCGCGCGCACAAGGCGAATCAATCGGAGCTGTAGTCTATTTTTCTTCCGTCTCCGAAAACACACTACGATTCGTGAAAAATTGCGATTTTCCAAGCAACAATGTGAACGTATATCGCATACCGCTTCGACCAAAAGAGCCAGAATTGCACGTGCGCGAGCCATACGTTTTGATTGTACCGACTTACGGCGGCGGAAATATTTCTAAAGCAATACCAATGCAAGTGCGAAAATTCCTAAACAATCGCGAAAATCGTTCGTTTATTCGCGGCGTAATATCTTCTGGAAATACGAATTTTGGAGACGCATATTGCGCTGCAGGCGGTCAAATCGCAGGAAAATGCGCAATCCCAAATATGTATTCGTTTGAACTTACAGGAACTGCAGAAGATATAGAAAAAGTAGCGCAGGGAATACCAAAATTTTTAAGGCAATTAAAAGAAACAGAAAAATAGAAGAAACAGAAGAAACGAAATAAACAAATAAACAAAATCAACAAAAAACAGCGTTTGAAAAGCAAAACTAACGCACGAGGAAAGGAATAAACACCATGAATAGCACGGATCCGATGAGCGAATCTACTTCGCTTAATCTTGATCACACTGACGACACCAACACTGCTAGCAGCACAGCAGAGCGCATTCGCAACAGCCGCGACTACCACGTTCTTAACGCTATGCTCGGTCTTTTCGACCCAGAAAAAGGTATTCAGTTTGATAAAGATCAGGAAGCAGAAAAGCTTTACGTTTCGGGTTACGTGCAAGAACACAGCATGAAGTTTGCTTCAACTCATGAGCGCTTGAACTATTTGATTAGCAACTACTACTACAACGGAAACGTGTTCAGCAAGTATAGCAGCGAGTTTCTAGATAAGTTCTACGAGCACGCAGAAGCTGCTCACCACACTTTTGGCACTTTCTTGGGTGCTTTTAAGTTCTACACTTCTTACGCTTTAAAGACTTTCGACGGCAAGCAATATTTGGAAAACTTCGCTCAGCGCGCAGCAGCCGTAGCTTTGGAACTTGCAGATGGCGATGAAAAAGCAGCGCTCAACTATTTGGACGAGATGCTTGCAGGCCGCTTCCAGCCAGCCACTCCAACGTTCTTGAATCTTGGTAAAGCTCAGCGCGGAGAGGCTGTGAGCTGCTTCCTCGTGCGTTTGGAAGATAATATGGAGTCTATTGCACGCGGAATTAACTCTGCTTTGCAGCTTTCTAAGCGCGGCGGCGGCGTGGCTCTGCTTCTTACGAATTTGCGCGAGCTTGGTGCTCCTATTAAGCGCATCGAAAATCAGTCGAGTGGCGTTGTGCCTGTTATGAAGCTTTTGGAAGATTCATTCTCTTATGCTAATCAGCTTGGCGCTCGTCAGGGCGCTGGTGCCGTGTATATTAGCGCTCACCACCCAGATATTATGCGTTTCCTTGACACTAAGCGCGAGAACGCGGACGAGAAGATTCGTATTAAGTCGCTTTCTTTGGGTGTTGTGATTCCAGATATTACTTTTGAGCTTGCTAAGCGTAAGGAAAAGATGGCTTTGTTTAGCCCTTACGACGTTGAGCGCGAGTACGGAAAGCCTTTTGCAGACATCTCCGTTACCGAGCATTACGATGAGATGGTTGCAAATCCTCGCATTCACAAGAAGTACATCGACGCTCGCGAATTCTTTATGACTCTTGCAGAGATTCAGTTTGAGTCTGGATACCCTTACATTTTGTTTGAAGATACTGTAAATCGCACGAATCCTATTGAGGGCCGCATTACTATGAGCAACTTGTGCTCCGAGATTTTGCAAACTCAGGAAGCAAGCACTTATAACGCCGACTTGTCTTATAGTCACGTTGGCCGCGATATTTCTTGCAATCTTGGCTCGCTTAATATTGCTAAGGCGATGGACGGTGACTTGGGTACAAGCGTTGATTTGGCTGTGCGCGCGCTCACGTCTGTTTCGGAGCATACTTCGATTGATTCCGTGCCTTCGATTCGTCGCGGAAACGCAGAGGGCCATGCTATTGGCTTGGGTCAAATGAATTTGCACGGTTTCCTTGCTCGCGAGCACATGCAGTACGGAAGCGAGGAAGCTCTTGACTTTACAGACATGTACTTTATGACGGTTGCTTACCACGCTTATAAGGCTTCTCACGCTTTGGCTGTAGAGCGCGGGACTGCTTTTGCAAGCTTTAAGACTAGCGCTTACGCTAAGCCTGCAGGAAAAGGCAACTACTTCGATAAGTACACTGATGGCAGCCGCTCGCTTGAGCCTAAAACTCAAAAGGTTCGCGATTTGTTTGCTCGTTTTAACGTTGCAATTCCAACCGTTTCGGATTGGGAGCAATTGCGCGACGAGATTTTGCGCGATGGCATTTACAACGAGTATTTGCAGGCTGTTCCTCCAACTGGTTCCATATCGTACATAAACCATTCCACGAGTTCAATACACCCGATTGCTTCTCGCATTGAGATTCGCAAAGAGGGCAAAGTTGGCCGCGTCTACTACCCTGCTGCATACATGACGAATGACAATATGCAGTACTTTAAGGATGCTTACGAGATTGGTTGGAAGGCAATTATTGACACTTACGCGGAGGCAACTCAGCATGTAGATCAGGGATTGTCTCTTACTTTGTTCTTCCCAGACACTACGACTACTCGCGATTTGAACAAAGCTCAGATTTACGCGTGGCGTAAGGGTATTAAGACTCTTTACTACATTCGTATTCGCCAGAAGGCTTTGGAAGGTACAGAAATCGAGGGTTGCGTAAGCTGCACGCTGTAAACCTTATGGTTGTAAATCTTTCGCAAATTAAATCAAAAACTTAAAAATTTTATAAAACGTAAACACAGAATCAGGAGTAATTATGACAGAACTCAGCCCAACTGCGCTCGATCCAACAGAACTTCGCAGTAGCTTAGATAAGCCTTTCGGCACGAACCGCGTAATCGCAGACGACGCTATGATGGCAGATTCCATCACCCCAGCTCAATACCGCTATCATCACGGATCTCGCGTGCGCCCAGTTAATTGGAATAATATTGTTGACGACAAGGATTTGGACGTTTGGAATCGTCTTATTGCTAACTTCTGGCTTCCTGAAAAGGTTCCGCTGAGCAACGATATTCCTTCTTGGCGTTCCCTCACCGATCTTGAACGCAAGACAACTACTCGCGTTTTTACAGGCTTAACTTTGCTTGATACCAGCCAGGCAACTATTGGCGAACTTTGCCAGATTGAGCACGCACGCACGGAGCACGAGCAGGCTATTTACACGAATATTGCTTTTATGCAGTCGATTCACGCGCGCTCCTACTCCTCTATTTTCTCCACTCTTTGCTCTAGCGAGGAGATTGACGAGGCTTACCGTTGGGCTGTTGGAAACGACGTTTTGCAGCAGCGAGTTACAACCGTGCTTTGCGAGTATGAGAGCGAAGATCCACTTAAGCGTAAGATTGCTGCAACTATGCTTTCTTCGTTGCTTCTTTACGCAGGTTTCTACCTTCCGCTTTACTTTGCTTCCCGCGGCAAGATGATGAATACTGCCGATATGATTCGCTTGATTTTGCGAGATAAGGCGATTCACGGCTACTATTCTGGCTACAAGTTCCAGCGCGGTTTGGAGCTTAGAAGCGAGAACGACAAGAAGAATCTTGAAAAGTTCACTATGAACTTGCTTGATACTTTGTATGATTTGGAAGTTGAGTATTCTGGTCAGATTTACGAAGGATTTGACTTCCACGATGACGTTTTTGACTTCGTTCGTTACAACGCTAACAAGGCTTTGATGAACCTTGGCTACCCTGCTAAGTACAGCGAAGAAGAAACTCACGTAAGCCCAGAGATTCTTGCGGCTCTATCTCCTGCAGCCGACGAAAATCACGACTTCTTCTCTGGCTCTGGTTCCAGCTACATTATGGGCAAGTCTGTTGAAACCGACGACGACGATTGGGATTTCTAGTCGCTAGTCGCTTTACTAATTAATTAGGTTGCTTATGCACTTTCATAAGCAACCTTTTTTATTTAATTATTTAAGAATATTTCCGTTTTGGAACTATTTTTAAATATCCGCGTACTTACTGAGTTATCGTGGCAGATTTTATAAGATTTGCATTTTCTGCCATGATAACTGTGTGCGTCACGCATTTGCTGGTTCTATTGCAATACGTCCACCCAACGCTTGAACAACCTTCGCAATAGTTTGAAAACTAGGATTTCCGTCTCGTCTTAAGCTTTTGTAAAGGCTTTCCCTTCCAACCTCGGCTTTTTGAGCAATTTCTTTCATTCCTCTAGCTTTTGCAATATCGCCTATAGCGGCTTGCAACAAGCGAGGATCGTTAAGTTCTGCTGCAGCATTGAGATACGCAATAACATCATCATCGTTCTCAAGATACTCACTCGCATCCCATTTACTTATATTTACCATTTTCTCATCCAATTGCGATACTCATCTGTTTTAAGTATCTCCATAAAAATATTTTATCCTGCAGGATACAATTTTGCAATTTTTGCCATGATAACTTGTTATTTTGTAATAATTGTGTACACAATGGCGCTACTTTGGTATTACGTTGGGTGCTACATGTCTGCTACAATAAAGCAAAGCACGAATAACAAATTTATGATTCTAAGCTTAAAGGAAACGACATGACTTCTACAAAAACGGTTAAAACAGGCAGATTAAGTGTAAGAGTTAATCCAGAAATACGAGATAGTGCATCGCAAGTTCTTGAACATTATGGTCTTGATATGAGTTCAGCAGTCAACCTATTTTTGTATCAGATTGTAAATACGCAACGTTTCCCATTTTCACTTGAAAGTTCTCCATATGAGCACTCTATTGATGAAACTATGAAAGAAAAACCAATAGCTGCAGGTACTGTTGACGATTTTGCTGAGCTGATGCGCAATGCCTAAACCGCCATTTTATAGTCCAATCTATCTGCGAGATGTTCTACTGTTGTATCAAGTTAAAGAAGATTGCATTATATTCCTACGCTTAGGATCTCATGACGACTTATTCTAGTTAGCAAAAACTGTCACGATAACGCATGATTGCGTTGAGCATATTGAAAAATAATATAATTTAGATTATTATAATTATGATTATAATAATCGCGATTATATTAACTAGAGTGCAGATTCAGCAGCAATAAGATGCGCTGAAAAGTATTGCAATTATTGGCGTAACGGCAGGTGGAATATGGTTTTTGTTGGCAGACAAGACGAGTTACAAGTACTTGAAAAATTATATGAGAACAGCAAACACTCGTTCCAGATGGCAATAGTTTATGGTCGAAGACGAATAGGAAAAACTTCGCTTATTTCACAATTCTGTAAAAATAAGCACGCAATACTTTTTACTGCTCGCGAGCAAACTAATATCGAGAATTTGCGTGATTTCTCGCGCACTGTGTACGACTTCTTCAATCTACCGTCAACTACAGGATCGTTTAATAATTGGAACGACGCTCTCGATTTTGTTGCGCAACAATCTAACGCCGTAGACCAGAATGCTCCTAAATCTCCACTTATTCTAGTTTTCGACGAATTTCCGTACGCAGCTCAAGCAGATAAATCCTTAGCGTCAACATTCCAAGTCGCAATAGATCATAAATTTAAAAACGCGAACATGACTCTTATTTTGTGCGGCAGTAACGAAGGATTCATGGAAAGTGAAGTGCTTGGCAAAAAGAGTCCGCTTTATGGAAGACGTACCGCACAGATTCGCTTGCAACCATTTAATCTTTTTGAAGCATCTGAGCTTATGCCAAATAATGCTACTTGGGAAGATAAAATCAACTATTTTGCATCCCTTGGAGGAACACCATACTATATAGAGCAGTTAGATAATAAGTCTTCGTTTGCGGAAAATCTTGAGCAATTATGCTTTAACATTTCGGGAATTTTGTACGCTGAACCAGACATGCTCATGCGCCAGGAATTGCGCGATCCTTCAACATACAATAGTGTGCTAAATGCTCTTGCTACGGGATGCAATACTCCGACTTTAATATCGGATCGCATTGGATTGCCAGCTACATCAGTGAACGTGTATTTGAAAACATTAGAAGGCCTTGGATTAATTGAAAGAAATATTCCATTTGGCATGAATCCACTTCATTGCAAAAAAGGATTATGGCAGATTTGTGACCCATTCTTTGCGTATTGGTATAGGTTTGTAGCGCCTAATAAAGGATTGATCGAACGCGGACTTTCACACGCTGCCGCAAGTAGTGTTCTTGGCGGTGAGCATGAAGCGTTTAGTACTTTTGTAGGTCAACAGTTTGAGAAAATGTGCGAACAGTGGATTGTGCACCAATGCAAAGTTGACGGAATGGACTTTTTGCCAACTAAGTTAGGTAAATGGTGGGGTGCGGATCCTATTGCTCGTGAGCAAACCGATATTGATATTGTTGCAGAAGACGATATTAACAAGCAGCTTCTTATTGCAGAATGTAAGTGGCGTAATAATCTTAACGAAGCTGAAGCAGTGAGCAAGTTGTTGCAGCGCGCAACTTTAGTTGAGAATGCAAAAAATAGCGATTATAAGAAAATATTTATGTTGTTTACAAAACATCCAACTTCTTACAATCCTCGTCATGCTAAAACAATCATCAACTTCGTTGACGCACAAACAATGTTTTTTAACTGATTGCGCGACAATAGTTACGTACTATATCGCGCAGCCGAAATCACGCGTTATCGCGTCAGTTTTTATAAGATTTGCAATTTTTGTCACGATAACTCGATATAAAATAGCAACGAAACAGCATTCTGCATCACATATTAACCGCTTACTTGCATCTGCTGCACAAAGGCGCGTCCAAATACTCGATTGAAAAGCGTCCAAATACTCGATTAAATCGCAAGAAAGCACAATAATTAATTATTCTTGCATAATGGCTATTTCTCTACATGAAGCGGAACGTGTACATTAATAATCCACGAATCGTCATCTTCAATAACTTTAAAAGTTCCACCAGCCCGTTCCGCAAGCATCTTATGAAGACGCAGTCCATATCCTAATTGCAAGTTAGCAAGAATACCGCGTTGCGCACTATTTATACACGTAATATGACATTCATTGTCATTAAGCATTACATTCATGGCGTATTCTTTAGGCTTTGCAGCATGCTTTTTTACGTTTGCAAGTAGTTCTCGGCAAATATATTCAATTTGAGCACATTCTTCAAAAGGCAAATGCGCTGATCTCGAATCTTCAGCAACTAAATCACTGTTCAAATCAATGGAACCAATATAGCCAAGCTTCTCAAATGACTTTTGCTCACCATCAAATAAAACGCGTAAGCCTGTGCAAAAATCTTTATAACATGTAGTCGATTGCATAGCATCGCCAGTGCTTGCAGTTGTAGCATTGTCAAGAAGAGAAATGATATTACGTGCTCTATGAACAGCTGTAGTAGCACGTTGAAGAATCTCTCGCGAATTTTCATGCTCTTGGTCATGAGTCGTTTGAGGTTCAATAGATTGTTGAGCCATCATCATAATGCTGGAAAGCTCATTAGTTACTTCATCGTGCATGCGAATTGCGGCAATAGTGGCATATTTTTGAAAAACGTTGTAACGCTGTGCAAATAACTGTTCCTGCTGTTGGTGAATAGTAGAAATATAGTATTTTACGATTGCGCTAGAAATAAGAGTGATAAGAAGCCACCACCCCAACACATAAGCGTTTTGAAAATCGCATATAATAAAGAGCCATGAAGATACTCCGCAAGAAGCAAGCACGGTGTACCAAGGTTGAGTAATTACAGCAATTGCCAAACAAATCAATATGGTAAGCATCATAGATGAATAGTTGATATTGGGTGCAACAATTACCAACGGCATCCAAATGAGCACAATAAAAGATGCTTTACGTGGCCATATTGCAATGCATAAGCAGATTACAATCCATACTATTTCAACTGTAATTGCATGCCAATTAGAGTAGTAATGAAGATTATTATAGGAACAAATTTCAAGAATCAAAGTACAACTTATGATTGCACCAATTCCAATTTTCTGCCAAGCATCATGCGGCAAAAAATTGATCATACGCGTTAATAATTTCATAACTACCTACTTTTACACGTTAATTTCTTACACGTTATATATCATGCGAATACTTTGCGAGCGCAGCAAGCGCCTGCATGCGACTTTTAACTTGAAGTTTTCCATAAATACGCCGTAAATGCGTGTTGACTGTTGAAACTTTCACATTAAGCTGATCTGCAATCTCTTTCGTAGAAGATCCCTGTTTGCACAAGCGCATAATTTCCGATTCTTGAGGAGACAAAACTGAAGTCTTCGGAAGTTGAGAAATCATATTAAATGATTCTTGCGGAGTGTGAAAATAGTCAATATATTGTGGCAATTCTGGGCAACCGTAGCTTGTTGCGCGCGATTGGATGGCTGCAACTACGTCTGCTAAATTGTCTTTATGTACTAGCGCTTGACCACCCGACTTAGCAACTTGCAATACGTATTCATCTAGCATGTAGGAAGTAATGCCAATTAAAACAATATTGCTATTGCGCTCGCGAATTGCCTTAATTACATCAACACCACTCATTTCTCTCATTGACATATCTACTAAAAGTACGTCAGGAGTATTCTCTGCAACGCAACGATGAATAGCTTGTTTTGCAGAAGAACACATCCATGCACAAACAAAGTTTTCAGGCAAACGACTTTTAAGAAGAAGTTGCATATATCGCAATACAAGCGTGTCATTATCAACAATTGCGTAAGTAGTGTTCATACAATATATGATATCTTGTTTTGGAATCCGCTTATCAAGAGATGTGCGATTGTATTGTTTTTCTCAAATTATCAAGATTGTACACATTAAAGTGCCATACGCTAGCACTTTCCGTTGGCACACTCCATTCTTCGGTTTTGCCATTCGCAGTAAAACGAATTATTTGAGTTGTTGGTTTACTTATAACTTCAAAATTAGTGAGTTGATTCCACGCAATACGACGAAGATACTTATCGTCTAATTTAGCTAGATTACCCGAGCCTAAAATGACATTCGGATTAACAATAATAAACTCATTATTAGTGGCAGCAATAATACGCGCAACAACGCCTTGCGCTACATAGAATAATTTAGGTAACAAAAATAGTTTGATTAAATCTTTCCACCAAGGGTCGTATTTCATTGTAAATACATACGTCTTATCAACTGAAAGATTGTGATCTTTAAAATACTTGACGATATCTTCTTCTCGTATACCGCGCAAAGGATTAGTCATAATAAGCACCTCCTCGTGATTCTCGTTTTGTAAATTACCAACATACTAGCGTGCAGATTTTATCTACACAAATAAGCGTACCTATTTTTAACGATAGTGCTTTTAGAAAACTTTTAAAAAACTTTTACTATTAGCAGTTTGTATGTTCTCAACAATCAACATTTAAGAATATTTCCGTTTTGGAATTATTTTTAAATAGAGGCGTACTTATGGAGTTATCGTGGCAGATTCTGTTAGATTTGCGATTTTTGCCACGATAACGCAAGAGTCTGATTGATACTAGTTTAGCGGAATAACAACATTGACCAGCCAAGTGTCGTCATCTTTTTGCGCGTTTAAAGATCCACCTAAACGTTCCACAGATTTTTTGTGGAATAGTAGACCTTTGCCAAAAACAAGTCTTTCGCCAAACTTATTCAACGTCGAAATCGAATTCATGCACATTATTCTGCATTCGCGCTTATCAACCGTAACGTTCATAGAAAAATCAACGCTAGTATTGCAATGCTTACGAATATTAGTAAGCAGCTCGCTGCACATGCGAATAGCACATTGAGCTTTTTCAGTACTAATAGTTGCAGATGCAGTAAAATCACCACTCCCCGAACTTTTATCATTCACTGTTAGAGAGCCATAGTACCCAAGCTGCTCGCAAATCTTACGTTCAGCCTGTAAGCGTGCGCGAATATTGCATAAGAAATCAGTCAAACTTATGCGATTATTGCTATTAGAACTATAAATAAACTGCGTGCTGGCAATATTTGAATCTAAAGAATCATCATACTTATGCTCAGCTTGTTCAAGTAGATTAATAACAAGTCGCGTTTTAGAAAGCGCATTACGAGAATGCTCAACAATCTGCTCTAGCGACTCTTTTGTATGATCACTTTTCTCGGTATACAAAGCATCAGTCGCAAGCAATGTAATATCCGTAATCTCATTGTTCACATCGTCGTGCAATTGCAATGCAACAGAAGCAATATAAGACTGGAACTCACTGCGCACAATATCCATTTTTGCGCGATTATTTTCCTCCAACATGTTCAAATACTTGCGCAAAGCGTAACCGCAAATCATGGAAATAAGAATAAAACAAGGGAAAGTAAGCGGAATATACGCCATTTTTGCAAAGTACATAATATTCAGCGAAACTATGTACGCACAAAGCAAATACTTCCACGAATCGTAAAAGCCTGCAACAAACATGCTAGCGATCAATGAAAAAAGAAAGCAAGTTGCATTTACGCCTGGTACTGCTAACGTTACGCAATATAAAATCGGAGTTACGAGGGATATTTGACGAGGAAAAGCAATCAAAAGAAATATTGCGAACATCCAAACGTATTGGCACACAGATTGTAATGGATTATGCCACAAACCAGCTGTATTGCAAGATTGCACATCCATTGACACTACAAGAATCGCCAATATTATGAATAAAGTTCGCTGAATTTTCCAGCTTTTAACCAACTCAATAACGCGCGAAAATGTTTTCATTAACATGCGTTATCCGTTTCTTGCAAAAGATTCGGATGATTCTGCGGCGAATCATTAAAATATTGCATATTGCTATTTTGCTCACGATTTTGCATTGCAGCAAACGCGGATATTGCTTGCACTCGGTTAGAAACATGTAATTTTTTGTAAATTCTATGAATATGCGTGTTAATAGTGTTTGGCATAAGACCAAGTTGAGACGCAATCTGATTCGTTGTGTACCCTTTAGCAAGCAGATCCATAATTTTTAGTTCTTGAGGCGGCAAAACGCTGCGCGATCTTGATTTAGAAAGCCTAATAAAAGATTCTTGCGGAGTAGCAAAATCGTAAACAACGTCTTTAACGCAACGGCAGCCATACACATTCTGCTTATCGCAATATTGCAAAGCTTCTGCTAGCCCTTTGAAATTGTCTTTAGCAACCATCGCTTGCCCGCCAACTTGCGAAACCATAGAAGCGTAGGATCTACAATCGTAAGAAGTCATGCCAATTAAAATAATGCTGTTGTTTTTCTCACGAATTGCGCGTATTACGTCTACTCCAGACATGTCTTTCATTGACATATCTATCAGAATATAATCTGGAGTAGTTTTTGCTACTTGGCAATATTTCAAAGCTTGCACGCCTGATTTTACGCACCATTTGCACTCGTACTCGCTTGGCAAAAGCTTGCTGAGCACGTTTTGCATAACCGCTAAAACTAATGTGTCGTTATCTACTATTGCATACGTTTTTTGCATAATGGCTTTCTTGCAATCTTATGCTACTTTTCCTACATTCTACTTTATAAGCATGCGCAAAATAGAGCAAATCGTGTAGTAATAAATGATTACAAGTAATGCATGTAAATCAAATGTGATTATAATGAGTGACAATATGTGACTTTTGGTTGCGTTGAAAATTTATTTTTAATAATGATTGCAGCAGGATTATATGAAAAAACGACTAGTAGTATTGCACTCCGCAGAAGTAGCTGCGATGGCGTTTGCCTCAGCAGCTGCTTTTATGCGTAGCTTTGACTTTTTCGCTTTGTGGCTTGTTCTAGGACTTCTTTCTGTTGCAATGTATTCTTGTGCATATTTTTTCTTGCTCAAAAGCGTTATTAAAGCAAAAAATGCGTATATAGAAAATAATATATCTAAGCTTAGCGGCGCGGGCGCTAACAGCATAAGTAGTGATGTTGAGAATATAGAAAACAACAAAGATTACATAATGACTCTTGAGCGAGAGCGCAAAAAAGTCGAATCACAAAATAATCAAATACTCAACAATTACTCAAATAATTTAATAAATATTATTACATGCTTTATTTGTGGGCTTATTCACGTTCCTTGGATTTATTACTACGGAATTGCAAATGGCGTTTTAACATTAGTGATTCTGTGGCGAGTAATAAAGCGTCCACAAGGTCACCCTATTGATGAAAGCGATTTTTAAAGATTTAAGACTTTAAGGATTTAAGCTTATTGCTGATCTTCCATTGAAAGATTTAATCCTTTTGCAGCATTGCGAAAATATTCTATGTGATCGCCATAACCGTCTGCAATAATAGCATCCTCTTTTACAACAAAAGAGCCATTTTCTAGCACAATATATTTTGTAAAGACTTCTTCTAATTGCTTAGCTAATTCATCAATTTCATCTTGTGAAAGCTCTTCGCTACTATTTTCCGCAAAGTTATCTTCCTGCTTTTGAATTTGATTAATGCTATTTTCACTAACATTTCCTATTTTGTTTACGCTATCTTCTGGCTGCCAAGAGTTTATACCAAAATCACTCATGCTTACACTACCCATATCTGCGCTACTCATGTTTGTATCTCCTTGTATCTGTAACGTATTTGCGCAACATATTTGTGCGTTGCTTTAACTCTAATTACAAACATTTTCCGTGCAATCTTGAGTACTAAGTTCTGAGTACATAATATTGCTCGAAGACTTGCGGCATTTATACTAGAAATACAAAATACATACGAACGATAGGCAGCGTACACAAATTAGCTACAATGCTCACGAACAAAACAGCAAATTGGAAGGGAAACAACTCATGAGCAAGGACTCTATAAAACTTATTAAAAAAACGCTTATTTGGATTCTTAAGTGGGCAATATTTACAGCAATCGAATTCCTTCTTTTGTACGTTGCGATTATTTCTTGGAATCATGATTTTGCACGGTTCATGCACGAATACAGTAATGCTATTATTCCATTTATGGCAACAACCGGAGCCATGACAGCAACGATGAGTCGAAACGAAGGCACTATTTTTGAAGTCAAAGATTAAGGTGGTTCAAGATTATTTTGCGGATTGAATTGAAGCCTCTTGGCGAGCAACGTCAAGCGCTTTGTTGAAGGCATCACTAGTCCAACTTGCTCCAGCAACAACCGAAATATGCAAATCTTTTAACGGTTTTCCAACGATTTTTCCTGGAATAGCCTCACTGAAAGCGCTCATGTGTTTTTTGGAGATTGGCGTAAACGGATGAGACGTTATTTGCACACTGCTAATATTTCCATTTGCAACGCTTAAATTCACGTCAATGCTATCTTCTGCAACTGGCCCATACTTAGCTTTGATTTTGTAATCGCCATCTTTGTAATTGCCAGTGTCTGTTTTAGGCGAATTTTGCTGATTTTGCGAATCCTCACTTTGCGCGGAAGCGTGCGATTGTTGAGCACCAGAATCGTAAGATTTCGAAGCATTGCCACTATCGTTTTCGCTTTGACCAGAGTTTCCTGCAAACTCATCATTCATTGGAACGGCACTCGGCTCGCCGCAAGATGCAAGAAACGCACTTGAGCTAGCCAAAACCGCAATCGCAGCAACCGTTTTTGCAATTTTTTTAGACTTCAAATCATCACGCAAATTAGTGCAGCGTGAAACATTGTGAAACATATTGTCTAAAATCATAAATCATCGCCTTTAAATCTTAAATTAAAACTATGCGCAACTAATCATTTAAAAACTAATCATCTAAATTCGCTAATTTAGGTGACTTAGTAGGCTCATGATTTTGCAAAGCTTCCGCAACGCTTTCATCAACATGTGCACTCGTAAACGCAGGCTTGCCACCAATCGCCTCGTACGCTTTGCGCGCAACCTCATTATTCCAACGTTCACCAACAAGCACACCGTGGTTGAGCATAATTTCACGATCCGCGCATTGAGCAACCAAAGAATCGTGCGTTACAACAATAATCGTAGTGCCCTGGGAATGAAGCTGCTTAAATAAGTCTAGTACAATCTGCTCATTCTTTTCGTCCAAATTACCAGTCGGTTCATCCGCAAGAAGCAACTTCGGGCAGTTAATAAGCGCACGAGCAACACAAACACGCTGCTGTTCGCCGCCAGAAAGCTGGCTCGGCAAATGATGCGCGCGATCCTTCAAGCCAACGCGTTCCAAGGCTTCCATTGCTTGCGATTCATCTACAACTGAATGATAATATTGCGCAACCATCACATTTTCTACAGCTGTTAAATGTGGCACAAGATAAAACTTTTGAAACACAAGACCGATTACGTTTTTGCGAACGTCTGCAAGCTGGCCCGCGTTCAAATCCTCGAGTTTGCGGCCTTGCAAAGCAACGGAGCCTTTAGACGGCGAATCCATGCACCCAATAATGTTCATTAGCGTAGTTTTGCCAGAGCCGCTCGAGCCAACAATCGAAAGCCACTCGCCTTGCGGCACAGTAAGCGACAAATCGTCAACAGCGCGAAGAGAGCCGTAAATCTTGGAAACATGGTCCAAAGTCAACAGCATTTCTGGCTCAGCTTTTGTGCTCTCCAGCTTAGTTTCTTTATTCTCTGTCATATTAAATCCTTAACTAAAATCCTTAACTAAACACTCTAAAATCACTCTAAAAATCACTATAAAAGCTATTCTTCTCGAAGCACAATCGCAGGGTCTATTTTTGAAGCGCGCAAAACAGGCGGCAACGCAGCAACGCAAGACGCTGCAACGCTAAACACAATAGAAAACACAACCAGCCACCAATTTACGCTCAAATCTCGCGCAAACACCATTGACGCAAGCAATCGCGCAAATCCATACCCCACTGCTGTACCAGCGATTCCGCCAATAAAACCATAAAGCCCAGATTCTGCAGTGAACTCAATGCCAATGCTTTTAGCGCTCGCACCCAAAGCTTTGCGCAAGCCAATCTCATTTCGGCGCTGCTGCACAATCGAAGAAATCGTAGTGCTTACGCCAACCATCATCAACGCAAGAACAACCAGCGAAACAATCCAAAATAGGCTGCGAAGCATAGCAATAATGCCAGTATCTGCCGCCGTAACTTTAGTAACTTGTTGCGCACGAACACGCATAGAAGTCATATCGTTAATGCTGCGCACAACAGCATCTACGTTCGGCGCAGAAGACGAGTAAGCAATCACGTCCGCACCGCGCTTAACGCCTGTAAGCGCACGCAAATCCGCGTTAGTTGCGTAAAGCATGGAATCTTCGGCATCTCCCGTATCTAAAATGCCGCAAACGCGGAAAGTTGTGCCGTGAGTATCCATAATATCTGTGGAAACTCTGCCTTCAACAAGCTTATTTTGAGAAGATTTATCTGTTTGATTATCTGTTTGATTGCCTGCTTGATTACCTTGCGATTTTTGCGCAAGGCTATCCGAATCCGAGGAATTATCGCCAGCGCGATACGCGATTGCAATGCGCGAACCAATCTTCAATCCCATAGCCGAAGCAACATCTCGCCCAACCATAACGTTGCCACTGCTAGGCCAAGCGCCGTCCACGTTCCAATGCTTATTAAGCGACTTAACAGCGGAGACATCCACTCCAGCAAGCACGTACGGAGCCGCATTAATGCGCACATTTTCGTAACGGTAGGTAGCAAATCGCATAGCACCTTTTGCAAGAACCATGTCGTTAGTGTGCAAAACCATTGCGCGATCAATGCCATTTTTCCACTCGCCTGCAAGCGGCGTCACAATAATATTCGCTCCGTATGCGCGCATTTCGTCACTCATTTGTTGAGGAACAACAATGCAGATTGCAGCCAAGCAAAATAGCGTAGCGGCACCAACAAGAGTGGCAACTACTGCCATAAGCGCACGCGACTTTCGGCGAAAAACCGCGCCAAAAAGCATAGTCGCAAACATTGCGCCATTAGAAGTCATACCCGAACCAGATTTAACGCCCATGAAGCACCTCCGCAGGACGCACATGCAAAATAGAGCGAATAGAAGAGCCAGCAGCAGCAAGAACAGTAATCGCAAGAAGCACAAACACCAGCACAAACACCATTGGTCGAAGCGAAATCGCAGAACCAAACACGCTAAATCCAATCACTTGCGCAACGCCAAAGCCTGCAATCATGCCAATAAGCGCACCAGCGCATGCAATAACCGCTGTTTCCATAAGCATTAGCCGCGCAACAGCGCCATCGCGCGCACCCAGCGCCTTGAGCAGCGCAAGCTCCCCCGAGCGCTCCGAAATCGCAGCCGCCATAAGATTCGCAACCGCAACAGCCGCCGCAACCAAGCTAAGCGCCGTCATAAGCACCATCACAGCGCGCGTCTTGTTAAGCACGCTGCCTTGCATAGCAGAAACTTGCCGCACTTGCTTTGCAACAGCTCCTGGAATCACTTCTTCAATTTGGTAAGTAATCGAGCTTGGGTAGGCTGTGCAATACCACGTCTCCCACTCTTCTTGGCTAAGAGCCGCTGGATTCTTCGCCGCTTTACGCGCTAAATCGTTTTCTGGCGTAGTCAATGCTTTAACTTCAATCGCCTCAACCATATTTGGCTTATTTGAAAGGCGTTGTGCCTGGCTGGAATCCGCGTAAATCGCGTTATTGTCGCTATCTCCAGAATCGTAGATGCCAACAATTTTAAGTGAGATTTGTCTGCCAGAACGAGTTAGTTTTATTCGCTGACCAACTTTTAGATTATGACTTTTAGCAAGATTTGTGCCAACAGCGGCCTCGTGCTTAAAATCGCGCGGGAATCTGCCTTCAAGCATCTTCCACCAAGACCGCATTCCTCGCACACCAACAACTGTTGTTTCTCCAGAAGCGAGCGCAAGCTTGCGATTAAACCACGTGCCAACAATCGGGACTACTGAATTAGCAGATTTAGCAGATTCGGCAGAAGAATTTGCTTTAAGATTTGCATAAATCGTTAGTTTTGGCGCAAAATTCGTTATGTTAAACGCCCAAAAAATCATTTTGATTTTTGCAGCATCCGATTCCTTCAAAAAAGCGGTAGATTCTTGACTTTCAGCATCCGCCAAAGTTTGAGAAGTTCGAGAAGTTTGCGAATTACTATAGTTCGACTTTGTGCGAGACGCATACAAGTCGTTCACAACAGCATTCGACTTAGGCTGAACAATAATATTGGACCCGTAAGAGCTAAGCTCCGCGTTAATTTTGTCTCCAACGTCGTAAACAACGCTAAGCATTGCAACGCTTACACACGCACTCAAGCACACAACAATCGCTATAAGAACTCGCTTTTTAATCTGCCTTGCAAGAGATCGCGCAACCATTCGAATCATAAACATTTGCAAGCACTCCTACTTAAAGTGCGAGCTAAGCACGTCTAAATCGGCTGTATGAATGGTAATTTTGCCGCCACCAGCCTTGTATGGGAATGGAATCGGGTTGCATCCGCCCTTAAAACCAATAGTCGCCAAATTTATTGCAACATCGCATTTTCGGCATATTATCTTGCCGTCTTTTTCGTAGTAGCCTGCGTCTCCGCAATTTTCGCAAGCATCCAAGCCCACTCCATACGCTCCACCATTTTTCTTGATGATTATAAAGCGCATAACAGTGCCATCTTTAGCTTTGTATTGGAATCTATGCAAGTGACCATCGCTAATTTGCACAAAGTTGATTGTTGCTACGCCATCATGCAACTCGTACGGTTCTGGCGGCGTAAGCGTTGGCTTAATATTCATAAGAGACACGCCAGCAGTAAGCGTAAGTATTACTACGATTGCAGCCATTAGCGCCGCAAGCGCAGACCTTCTAGACTTACGCTTAAACGCTCGCTTTGCGCGGATTTGTGCAGAATTTTCTCCAACTACAGGCGTCTTAAAACCAATTACAAGAGAGGCGAATGCAGGAATCAAAAACACGCAAATTTGCGCCATAATCATAAGCGGAGCGTTGTTTATAAGCCAAACAAGAATGCTAAACGAAAAATCGTCTATATACAGCAAAATACTTCCTTGCATAATTTGCAGCAGGGATGTTAAATGCTGAATTAGTAAGATTATTATGCTTAGAATAATTGCGATTCTAAAGGCGCCAATACTCGCGGTTGCGCGCAAAGATCGCACCATAAGACTTATGCAAATCGCAGCAGCCGCGCCAAGAATAAATCCTAGCGCGCGAAGAAGCATATCGGAAGTAAACGGAGGCGTGCTGGAGTCAACGAAAATCGTAAGCTGCAAAATAACGTCTGGGAGCGCGTAAAACACTGTAAACGCTAGGCAAAGCGCGCCAATTGCATTACTTATGTGCAAGGGCAGCGGATTTTTGCGCCATTTTGCAACCGTTTTGCCAGATGCGCCAACACAAGCGATTGTGGCAACGTCTAGCGGAACTGCAATGCAGAGCGCTGGAAGATTCACAAAATTGCGCTGATTAATCACCACGCTTGCGCGCAAAAATGCAAAAACAAGCGCCGCAACTGTTCCAAAAATCAAGCCGAAAAGTCGCCAGCGAGAGCTGATTGGCTTATCTCGCCCCTCGCCGACGCTTAGAGTTGCGCTTAATCCCATTGTAATCAGCGCAAGAGGGAGCAGCCCTGGAAGTACTGTAACGAACAGCCTGAGCATGTCTCCCTCCTTTGCTGTTTATGTGATTATTTGTTATTTATTTATGCGTTATGCATTATTCATTTGTTGTTTTTATTTGTAAAACTACCACTGGCAAAACTACCACTGACGTGGAGTGTACTTCCAATCGTCGAATGTAGCGGTAATTGGCTCAGTCCAGAATCTGCCAGTCACGCCCGTAGCAGGATCTACGTGAAGCATCCAGCCCTTCTTTTCTGGCGATTCGACAGAAAGCACTAACTTGTAGTTTCCAGCCTTATCGAGCTTAACATTTGCGCCGTAGTGTGGGCCGTCGGAAGCGTTCATTTGCATAAACGTTCCCTTTACAACGGCTTCGCCGCTAGCTTTATCAATAATTTGATAATTCACAGTCAAATCTGGAATGAACTCGCCCTTGCCGTAGCCAAGCTTTGTGCCTTCCTTGTTTGCGTGAATATCTGCCTCAAGGTGGAAGCTTGCCTCGCTTGCCTTTAAGCCCATGCCTGCTGGAACCATATCGACTGGCTGGAAGTACACGGCGCCAATCGTAAGTGGGCCAATGTTCTGGTCTTGGTTAGGTCCAACTGGAACCTCTTCAAAGCCTTTGTCTCCGCCCTTATCGTCGGCCTTCTGCTCAGATGCTTGTGGCTTTGCAGCAGATTTTGCCGCGTTTCCGTTTGCACCGCAACCAGTGAGTGTTAGCATTCCTGCCAGCGCTAAGGCTGCAATTGCCATCATCTTTTTGTTCTTCATATCTAACCTTTTCTGTTAGTTAATTATCTGTTTATTATTGCTTGATTTTTAGTTTTGATTTTTAGTTTTGACTTATCCGCGAACGGTTGCTTGCGACTTGTGTGTGCGCAAAATAGACACGCATAGCAGTGCAATAACCACGATTGCAGCTACGACTTGCGCCGAAATCGTTTCAACGTACGGATAGAATCCAAGCCAATCGTTAGTTGGCAAGCCTTGAATATAAACTCCAGCGAGCGCATCACCCTCTATAAGCGCGTGCACACCTCCACCAGCAAAAATCACCACTAAAATGCACATAAGCGCGCTGGTTCCTGTAAAGAATGGACGAATTGGTATGCGAACGGATGCAAAGCGAATCAGCAGGAAGATTACAACCAAAACAGCGGCTGCGGATACAAACCCGCCCCAGATCATGGAGTCTGCTCCACTTGATACAGCAAAAATCGCCTGGTAGAAGATTACAGTTTCTGCACCTTCGCGAAACACTGCTAAGAAGCTTAGCAGCGCTAGAGAAATCAGGCTTCCTTTAGAAACTGCTGCCGTCGTTTGGTTGCGAATATACTCGTTCCAAGCTTGCACAGAAGATCTTGAAATCATCCAATTGCTTGTGTACAGCAGCATAAGCATTGCAAACAGAGCTACAACACCTTCAGTGATTTCTTGCTGCGGACCAGAACCGTTAAACAACAATCCAAATAGCGCAGCAACAATAAGCGAAGCTATGATTCCTGCAACAAGCCCCATGTAAATATACTTAACCATGCTCTTGTGCCCAGATTTAATAAGATACGCGATTATTGCAGCCACAACCAGCAGCGCTTCCAACCCTTCGCGCAACAAGATTATAAAAGCCTGCCCAAAGGAGCTTGTTATAAATTGCATAAACGGGTTGGAGTTAGATGCCGCTCCGCCGTCTAGTTTTGCTGCATCTTCAATAAGCATTGACTTAAGATCGGTCACGAACTTTTTTGTTTGCTCAAACGTTTTGCCATTGTTCATAGCCTGCCTGCACTCTTTGAACTGGTATTCAACAGTGCTTACCCGGCTTCCGCTTATTGCGTTCATCACGTTCTTCTCAAAACCGAGCTTTTCGTAATATTGGTAGTAGGCTTCGTTTACTAAATCAACAGCTTTGGCAACTTCTTGCTTGTTTCCTTTTGCTGCTTTGTACGTTGATGCAGATTTGTCGAGTATAACGTTCATTTCTCGCGCAACTTGGCTCCAAGTTCTGCCATTTCGCCCAAGATTCTTCTTTTTTGCTGCATCGAGCTTTTTACGCTCTTTTGCGATTTGCGCGCGCAATTTGGATGCATAAACATTCGGCTTATCTAGCTGCGTGTTTGCATCGAGTTGAGAAGCGGTTTGCGCAATATCTCTTTCCAGAGTAGATGCCACTTCACTAATCTGTGCGCTTTGTTTTTGTTGATATACCAAAGTTTGCAGTTGCTGGAACTGGTCACTTTGCGACTGCACCTTATCTTGCCCAATTGTGTCTCTAACAACGGTTATGAAGTTTGATGCTACGTATACCGAATTGTATGCAGCTTGGAATCTGGTTGCAGCTCCTGCCATATTTGCACTATTGTATTCGTTTTTACCTTGTTCTATTTGGCTTGTAACTGCTGAAGAAACTTCTGACCAACTGTTATAGGTTTTGTCAGAGTCAGTTGCGTAGGCTATTGTTGGCTCTCCAACTAATCCTACTAATCCGACTACTCCCATTGCACAACTTATTAAAATGCATATTGACAACAAAAATGCCGATGCGCTCGCAACTTTTTGGCGCGCTTTTGCACACGCGTGCATAATGTCTCCATATCTCCTTTGGCTCTATCCCCCCATCGAGCGCACACAATTTTTTCTATTTTCGTTTAGTTTTAATCGTTCAAATTTTTTGGCGGCTTTTGCACGGTTTGTATTTCCGTTTTTATTCTGTTTAAAGTCGCTTCGCAAGTAACCCCATGAACATAATATCGATATATCAAGTAGATTGATATAGTTAGACGCAAAAAACACGCAAATATTACAAAAATGATATTGATAATGATAATTATCAATCTTTTTGCGAATCGTATTGAGAAAAGCCAATAAGCCCAACAAACTCATTAAACATGTTTCTCATACTTTCTACAATGCGACTTTTCTTCTCAGCGCGCGCAATCGCCGCAGCGCCATTGCTATAATCCGCAAGCTCTCGAAGCTCTTTTTCGTTAAGCTGCGCAATAAACCCTTCAATAAGCTTCTTTTTACTACGCAACTGCGGACTAGCGTCAATCTCCACCCTAATAGAAGAAAGAATATTTTTATCTCTGATTTGTGTTGGCGTTTGTTGTGCGTGGGGGGGGGGTGAGTGTTGAATGTGTTGCTTTCGGTTTTGTTTGCTACTAGGGGCATTCAAAACCGAAAGCTTTTTGTTTTTGTTCTATTTGTTTCCATACTGCGTTTTGAACGTTTTACGCGTTTCGTGTATAGCTAAAAACTTATACGCGATTTTGCAAGTCACATCTGCATTTGTTATTTCACTGCATTGTTATTTAGTACCCCTTATTATCTCATCTCTTTTTTGCCAAATTGTGTTATTGCAATCAAAAATACAAACACAGATATTGCAATTGCACATGGCAAAAATGGTATAAGATTAAATCCGTTTCCTAATCCTGTTGATGTAACTGCATGTAGAGAGCGGGAAACCATATATCCGCTGTAACAATAAGGATAAACTACCCAAAGTGGAGTATTTGCTATTAATACGCCAGGAATCACAAGAAGTATATTTAATCCAACGGATAACATTGACTTTTCAAAAAGAACAGTAATCGCCCACATGACTATTACGCTTGGAATCATAGTCAAAAACAGATCTAAACACCATTTTAGTAGATACATAATTGGGAGCGTTTCTGTAACTCCTGTGCTACTGGTTGCAAACAATCCTGCTATAACGAATACGGCAAAAAATACGACCATTTCCATAAGCAAATAAAATAGCAGTACGCAAAATTTTGCAGCAGAAATCGCGTATCTGCTAACAGGCAGTGCCAGCATTTTTAGTATTCCGTTATTGCTTGTTTCTCGTCCGGCAATCATCACACAAATAACAATCATACTAAGAGGAAGCAAATAGTATGAATAGACTAATGCGCTTTGAATAAACATAGCAGCCCATGCGTGTGTATATTCTGGAGTGAAGTATCTATGAAGGCTTGCTACACCAGATCCAACCACAATTAGTGGCGCAATAAAAATCAAAGGAATAATTTTACTACGCTTTACTTTCTTAAATTCGATTCTAAGAAGTTCAAAAAATCTCATTTTCATAATCTCCTTATTCGTAGTGCAGGTTCTTAGCTGTCCACAATCCAGAACATAAAAACAGAAGTGTTTCAACTATTGATACGATTACGACCGTAGTATTAGGTTGCGCGCTCATGGCAACTGCTGGTTTTAGCATAACGATAAAAGGCGATGCCATAAAAAGCACGATGTCTGACGAAGCCAATGCCATGCCGCTTAAAAATCCTGCTACACCAATTCCAAGCGTCACCCACATGTTTTCAAATAGTGATGATACAAAAATCATAAAGGACAATACAGGCATTGACGTAATAAATGAATATGCAGCAAAAGATATAAGAGTACTTACATTAAACGTGCCTTGTGGCAAATCTGTTACACCGATTTTTGCAAGTGCTAAATTTTGTATGCAAATAGCGATTAGTAATAGAACAGTCAGCAGAATAAATTTGCATAGGTACATAGCAGGAACACTCATAGGAAGCATATGCATCTTTTTTACTGCATTTCCCTTAAATTCCATGTTGTAGATAATGCATGCGGCGACTATTATGCCGAACATGTTTAACACCATAATCATGCCGTAAAGCTGTGTAAGAAGAATATCCATAGGAGCTAAAGGCAGGTTTAATAATGTACTTTTTCGTACAATGAAATTCACAAAAGCGTACGCTGCTCCCATAATGCCAATAGCAATCATAAGAGCTATAAAACCAGTTCTCTTGCATTTTTTTAGTTCGATTACAAGCGTTTTCATAGTCTTGCACTCTGCTTCCTGATCTTATTGTCTTCATCAATCATGGATAGGAACATATCTTCCAAATTGTCGGAAGCAAAACCAGATTGTAAAGCATGCTGTCGTAGTTCATCTAAACTACCTTCAAATAACAAGTGTCCGTGATTAAGTATTCCAATATCATCTGCAATAAGCTCAATTTCGGATAGCATATGAGAAGAAATAAGAATCGTGCAATCGTAAAGATCTGGCAACGACTTAATCAGATTTCGGATTTCATGTATGCCAGATGGATCTAGTCCATTTGTTGGCTCATCTAAAATCAAAATAGGTGGTCTACCAAGCAATGCTCCAGCAAGACCAAGCCTTTGCTTCATGCCAAGCGAATATTTTTTTGCAAGACGGTCTCCAAACTCAGAAAGACCCACTAATTCTAATGCGTCATCAACTGCACTCTTAGGCAATGCTAAAATGCGACGTATAATGTCAAGATTTTCTCTACCTGTTAGATTTGCATAGAAAGATGGCGATTCAATAAACGAGCCTATTTCTTTCAAAATAGGTATGCGGTCGGCAGGAAACTGCTTTCCGTCGATTGTAAATACGCCTTTTGTTGGAGCCGTAAGCCCTAAGAGCATTTTCATTGTTGTAGATTTTCCAGCTCCATTTGGCCCAAGAAAGCCATAAATGCTACCTTTTCGAATATGAAGTGAAACATCATTAACAGCAGTAAATGATTTATATTTTTTTGTTAAATGTTCTGTTGTAACAATATTGTTCATGGCAATATCTCCTTTCAGGATTTATGATATTGCGTCAACCTTTCTACAACATTCTCTTCACCTTACATCTACCTTACATTTTTATGCGAGGTCAAAAAATGAATATTCACATGGCATAATATATGTTAGGGGGCGCTCCATGAATCAGGATGATTATTTGTTGAACAAGCATATTCTGCTTGTTGATGACGAGCAGGAACTTTTAGATATGGTTGTATCCATATTAAACGAATACGGTTTTCATAATATAACTACTGCAAAAAGCATGAAAGATGCTGTAGAAGCAACACAAACATTACGTCCAGAATTAGCAATACTTGATGTTATGCTCCCTGACGGTAATGGATTTGAGTTAATGGAGAAGATAAAACAATATAGTGATTGTCCTGTTTTGTTTCTTACTGCTTGCGGTGAGGATGAAGATAAGTTTAAGGGATTTGACTTAGGAGCAGATGATTATATTGTAAAGCCGTTTCTTCCAAAAGAGCTAACGTTTCGCATTATGGCAATTTTAAGACGAAGCTACAAGAGCGAAAATCCCATTGTTAAACTGAAAAATAGTCAGATTGATTTTTCTTCTGCAGAAGTAATAAAAAATAACGAACATATTCCACTTACAGCCAAAGAACACGATTTGCTTTCTGCTTTATATAGAAATGCGGGACGTATCGTAACAATTGACGCGTTATGTGAAGCTGCATGGGGTGATAATCCTTTTGGATATGAAAATTCTTTAATGGCGCATATACGTCGTATCAGAGAAAAAATAGAACTCAATCCATCGCAGCCTGTTTCATTGGTAACAGTAAAAGGTTTAGGATACAAGCTGATTGTGGAGTAAAGCAGAATGAAAAGCATACCAAAACTAATACAACGCTTTATAAGTATTTTTCTACTAAGCACTGTGCTCATAGTATTAATGAATATTATTGCGTTTGTTGTACTTATAGGGAGTTACGCACCCGATAAAGAGATGTCTCCCTATAACATAGCAAAAGAGACGGGAGAAGCATTACAATTATCCGCAAGTGGGGATTATGTATTATCAAAAAATATGTCTTCCAAATTGACAAATTCTGGCGCATGGGCAATTTTGATTGATAATAATACGTTAAGAGTCGTATGGAAAACAAAAGACGTTCCTGCAACTATTCCAAACGATTATACTTTGTCTGATGTAGCTAATTTGAGCGTTGGCTACATTGATGGTTATCCAACTTACACTGGTGATAATAAGAATGGAGTTGTCGTAGTCGGATTTCCGCACAAAAGCTTTTGGAAACATACGCAACCAAGTTGGAACTACAGTTTAATCTCAAATTTTCCACAGATTGTTTTAAGCGTATTCTTCATCAACATTTTGCTTATTCTTGGAATTTATTTAATAGCTAATATAAAACTACTAAAATCAATTAATCCAATTACAAAAGGGATACAACGTTTATCTAGTGGAGAAAGCGTGCATATTCCAGAAACAGGAGCACTTTCAGAAATTTCATCTAACATAAATTCTGCTTCCGATATTTTGCAAATACAAAAAGAACAATTGAGAAAAAAGGAGACTGCAAGAGCGAATTGGATAGCTGGAGTTTCGCATGATATTCGTACTCCGTTATCTATGGTTATGGGATATGCGGGACAGTTAGAAAATTCTCTCCATATTTCGCAAGAAGATCGTAAAAAAGCGACGATGATTATTAAGCAAAGTGCAAGAATGAAGAATTTGATTAATGACCTTAATTTGGCTTCAAAACTTGAATATAATATGCAACCCATTATGAAAAAAGAAGAAAATATTGTTGCTGTTGTTAGGCAAGTTGTTGTGGATTTTATGAATATGGGTGTGCAAGATGAGTTTTCGATTAAGTGGGAAACAGATGCTAAATTGACTGTTTGCAATATTAATGTAGACAAAGATTTATTAAAACGAGCAATATCTAATCTTATTCAGAACAGCATATCTCATAATGAAAATGGGTGTACGATTTATGTATCCGTTGCTGCAAATAATAACAATTGTATTATTTGCGTTGAGGATAATGGTATAGGTGCTTCAGATGAAAAAATCGAAAAGCTTAATCATGCACCGCACTATATGATTTGCGATACAAGTACTGTAGAGCAACGGCATGGTTTGGGTCTGCTAATTGTTCAACAGATTATTAGCTCTCATAACGGAACGGTTGATATAAGCAGAAGCAAACATGGTGGACTTAAGGTTGAGTTAACAGTGCCAAGTAAAAAATTTGGGTTATAGGTCTTTTGGCCTATAACCCAAATATCCAGTACTTATTAGTTGTCTTTTTTGTACACTACCAAAAATAATTAAGCCACTATCTCTAAGATGTCGCATTAAAGAATCAACTGTTTTATAAGACATTACACACAATCTCCTTCTCTGCAATTTTTTACTTTACAGTAAAATTTATTTTACAATTTTACTATGCACATTTGAAAGTGGAAGCTGATTGCAACGCTACCGTATTGTTTGCGTCTAGCTTCGATTCTTGCAAGCAAGCTAGCTCGCATAGTCATTATTGGGCATTAGTTGGAATTATTCAGCATTACTCAGCATCACTCCGCAAAAAAGTGCGCTGGGAATGCACGCGTTTTGCGAAGCGTTTTATTAGGCAGCATTACAGCAAACTCAGCACTGGTGGTTTGCACGATTTTTTGCAAATCGTTTTCTTGCGATACAAACAACGCAGTTGCGAGCGCATCGGCGTAAGCAGTTGGAAAATCGCACGTTTTGCTAGACGCATACGCCCAGCTTGCGCATAAATCGCAAGCAGGAATACCATCAAGCGCATTAATCAAATGAGTCGCAATTAAATTAGACTCAAAGCCACTTGCATCTTTGCCTAAGTAACTTGCATCTTTTACTTTCCAACACTTTCTCGCATTAGACGACGCACACAACGCTCCGCTTGCGATTGATGCTACTGCAACTGCTTGAGTTGTGTCAAAAGGATTTTCCAGAGCAACTTTTATTTGATTATTCTCTTCGCTAAAACAAGCGCGCATATCTCCGCCAGCGTTAACCAAAAAATCAAAATTGGCACGCGAATCTCCACTAAGCTCCTCTTTGATAATCTGTGTTACAAGATCTACAAAATAACCTTTACCCGCTGCACCAAAATCAAGCTGCACTGGCTGATTCGTGTGAAGCGTTGTGCCGCCGTCATCTCGCGAAATATCTGCCCACGTAACTGGCAAAGCGCGGCGATAATTAGCCCAACTGTCACTGCTACTATTCTCATTCTTACCTGCACTAACTGCCGATTGCGGAACGAATTGCACGGAATTATCGTAGCCAAGCGCAAGCAAATCTGCACCAATACACGCGTCGAAAGCACCGTGCGTAGCAGCGTAAAACTCACTATAAAGCGTAAAAAGCGACTGCGCCCACGTTGGAAACTCAAAATCGCCGCCATCATCCGCACAAGCCATGCGCGAAACAAGCGAATCCGCGCGAAAGCGCGAAAGCACCGATTCGTACTCGTCAACAAAAGCGCGAATCCGCTTCTGCACGCGCTGCGAAATCGGCTTGCTGCTAGAGATAATAATCCCCGTTCCAAGAGCACGCTCAATCGCCATTACGTTCCTAAACATCGCTTGCTTCACTCCCAATATCAAACACTCTATCAATCATCAAAAACCATAACAATATCCCCACAAAATCCACAAAATAGCAAAATGTCGTCATAGTTTACAGAAAATCGCATTCTATACCGACATTTTTAAAAAATAGCAGCATAGCGAGTAAAAAACATTCATCTATACCGACATCGTGGGAAAAATACTGTATCAACAACTATATTAAGATTGATGGTAAAGTCAGCATAAATCACAAATCCTCACTTATATACATGCCAGATCGCAATTATCTTTAATATTTTCACATCAGCATATTGCCAACGAAAAATATTTACAAAATATATAAATATAATATTTATGTACTTTACCTTGGTAGAATTTGTCTAAAAATTAATCAACTTATTGAATTCTGTCGAATAAGAAAAATTAAAAACAATATTGACATTCGATATAGTAATTGCAAATCATTAAGACTCTTCAGGGAAAAAATCAAATATATTATCATCGCATAAACAAGACTTACTACAACAACCAACATGCTTGCAACATGCCGGTAAAGCTTTTGTATTATTGCAAAAAGATTAATATTCCGACAATGACTTTATTAGCTAAAAATACATTACAACGGTATTCATAATATAAAAATAAACTTACTTTTTGTATTTAGCACTTAATTTATTATTAAATTGTACATATAATTATCCCATATTATTCAGTCGTATATGAAAATCGAAAATTAGTCTACTAACTTATGCAGCTAAAGATGATTATCATGCGTGAATGGGAAAATGATGAAAACAGATCAATTAGGCATGACCCACAAAGATCATCAAGCTTTAGACGTTGCAAAGCTTTATTACAATGGATTATCTCAAGCTGAAGTGAGCGAAGTTTTACATGTTTCAAGGCCGAACGTGTCAAAATTATTATCTCATGCTAAAAAACGTGGATTCGTAAAAATTACAGTAGAAGATCCAAGAGAGAAAGACATACATCTTATAGAAACATTAAAAAAATATTTTCAACTTGATGAAGTTAGACTTGTCTCTCCTATAAGAGGACGCGATATAAATCTCCATAAATCATTAGGAAAAGCTGGTTCACAACTCATAGCTAGCCTTCTGAGAGATGGAGATACAATTGGAATATCTTGGTCAAGGACGATCGATTATGTTGCTTCACAAATGCCAGAGATGCATTTTAATAACATACATGTTGTTCAATTGCGCGGAGACATGTCTTTGCCTTCTATGGATCTTTCTATGATGAACGCATTAAAAGCATTCCATCTCGCTTTAAATGCCACTGTACATACAATTGCTTATCCAATTATTTTTGAATCTGTTGAAGCTAAACAGGCTGTAGAACGTCAAACTGGCATAAGGAATGTGATTTCTCATGCAGAAAAAGCAAGAATTGTCGTCTATAGTGTTGGTTCAAATGAATCTACATCGCCTCTTATGTCTTCTCCACTCATAACAAACAATGAGAAAAAAGAATTAACTGAAAATTCTGTCGGCGATATTTGTTCACATTTCGTAGATAGAAATGGTAGGGTTTGCTTACCAGATTTAAATGCTCGGACTCTTACGATTTCTTTGCCAGAACTACGGCACAAAGAGCAACGCATTTTAATAGCAGGCGGAAATGAAAAATTAGACTCCATTTATGTTGCATTGACTTATAAATATGCAAATCGATTGGTTATAGATGTACCAACTGCGCACAAACTAGCGTCGATATGTAAAAAGAGTAACAATTCTTAAAAATTGCACATATGTTCTGAAATTTTGTTCAAATACGTCTCCTGAACTACTACACTCTATGCCTAGAGAAACTGAGGTAGTTTCTCTAAAGTCAAAGGAGACAAAATGGAAGAAAAAGCTAAATACATAGATCACACATTGTTAGCTCCCGATGCAACAACAGAACAGGTCATAAAAATCTGCAACGAAGCTAAAAAGTATGGATTCTGCTCAGTATGCATAAGCCCATGCAGAGTTAAACTAGCTTCAGAGCTCCTTAAAGATAGTGACGTGAAAGTTTGCACTGTAATTGGATTCCCTTCTGGAACGCATTGTACAGAAGTCAAAAAGTTTGAAACAGAACTTGCAATCAAAGAAGGTGCAAATGAAATCGACATGGTTATTAATATAGGAGCCGCGAAAGAAGGCGACTGGGGATATGTAACCAAGGACATTGAGGCAGTTGTAGAAGGTGCAAATCGCCAAGCTATTGTTAAAGTCATCCTTGAAGTGTGTCTATTAACAGATGAAGAAATAGTAAAGGCCAGCAAATGCGCACAAGAAGCTGGCGCTGATTTTGTTAAAACTTCAACAGGCTTCTCTACTGGAGGAGCGACAGTACACGCTGTTAAACTTATGCGAAAAACTGTTGGACCAGATATGGGCGTTAAAGCTGCTGGGGGAATTCATACATCAGAAGAGATGAACGAAATGATTGAAGCTGGCGCCAACAGGATCGGAGCCTCTGCTGGAGTGAAACTTCTCTCAGGAGAAGAATCATGATTACACAGCAGTCAGATTTAGCAAATGAAGAAACATTTGCTACTAATAACACTTGGGGAATTATAAAAGATAAAACCATACAACTAAAAGATGGATATCTAAATAAAACTCCTATTTTTCAATACATGCTATTATCGATATGCTTCCCAATGTGGGGAATCGCAGCAAGTCTTAATGATGTATTAATCACTCAATTTAAGTCGGTGTTTTCACTGTCCGATTTTGCATCAGCATTTGTACAATCAGCATTCTACGGGGGGTATTTCTTAATCGCTATACCTGCGTCTAGAGTAATTCGGCATTCTAGCTACAAGGTTGGCATACTGATAGGTCTTACCGTATACATAATTGGATGCTCATTGTTCTTCCCAGCATCCACTATGGCAACATATTCTGTGTTCTTAGTGTCTTTATTTGCAATAGCAGTAGGTTTGTCATTCTTAGAGACATCATGCAACACATATTCATCGATGATTGGAGAAAAACGACTTTCCACTTTGAGATTAAACATTTCTCAAACTTTCTACCCTCTAGGGTCTATCGCTGGTATTCTGCTAGGAAAGTATTTAATCTTCACAGAAGGTGAATCTTTACATAATCAAATGGCAAAAATGAGTGTGGCAGAGAGCCAAAAGTTTGCCAGGGAAATGTTACAAAGGACTCTACATCCATATAGGGTTATCATTTTAATCCTGTTAGTAATGCTAATTATTATTGCTATAACACAATTCCCATCTTGCAAACCTACACACACTGATGAGGATGCAAAAGATAATGCATCAATAGTGGAAACACTACGCTATCTAATAAAAAATTCTAGGTTTAGAATCGGCATTCTAACACAATTCTTGTATGTAGGAATGCAGACGGCTGTTTGGTCGTTCACTATTAGACTTGCTCTCAATATAAATCATGGTTTAAATGAACGCACCGCAGCAAACTTCATGATCTTTTCATTCATTGGATTCTTCGCAGGAAAGTTTATTGCAAACTTACTTATGACGAAGATAAATCAAGATCTTGTGCTTATTGGATACTCAGCATGCGGATTTATTGCATTAGTGTATGTAATACTTGTTCCAAATATGACTGCCGTATATGCAGCAGTGTTAGTATCAGCACTATTTGGACCATGTTGGGCAACTATTTACTCGCGTACTCTGGATTCCATAGAAGACAAACGTTTCACAGAGACTGGCGGCGCGGTAATTGTTATGTCAATAATCGGTGGAGCAATTGTTCCCGCAATACAAGGACTTGTATCTGATCACACTGGCTCTATGCAAATCTCATTCATAGTTGATTTAGTCTGCTTTGCAGCGGTATTCATCTATTTCTACTTAACCTACAAAAAATCTAAAAAAGAAAGCTGAATGTCATGTCAGAATTTAATATTAATCTTTTCGAATCACAATTCACTGAATCAGTAAAAGAAATATTACACAATAATGAATGGTCTGTTACCACGAAACAATATCCTCAAGGTATTGCATCCTTGACAATACATAATTCTAGAGGATATGTTGAAGTGCTCCCATTCATGGGACAGATTATTTGGGATGCAAATTTTGATGGTAAAAGTTTGAGAATGGATAACATGTTCTCAAAACCTAAACCAGCAAACCAAATTGTTAACACATACGGGTGCTTTGCATTCCATTCTGGACTTTTAGCTGCAGGGTGCCCTTCTCCGGAAGATACGCATCCTTTACACGGTGAATTCCCATGCTCGCATATGGATAATGCAAAATTAATTGTTACCGAGACATCTATAACAATTGAATCTTCCTACGAATACTTACAGGGCTTTGGTGATCACTATGTTGCAAAACCTTCAGTAACTTTACACGAAGGTTCTTCAATGTTTGATATTCATTTAGAAGTAACCAATAAGTCGCTATATGCGTCAATGCCACTACAGTACATGTGCCACATGAACTATGCATTTGTAAAGGACGCTAAAATAACACAAAACTTTGGCAATGACACATTCAAGTTACGAACATCTATTCCTGCTCACGTAAAGCCAACTCCAAGATGGACACAACTTAATGAAGACATACTAAGTGGTAAAAAAGATGCTAATTCATTAGTAGGAGCAGAAGAATTTGATCCAGAAATTGTCTACTTTGCGGATGGAGTAAACAAAATTACGGACAATGCAATTATTGATATGGTTGCTCCAGACGGTACTACATTCGAAACACAATTCTCCACGCAAGAATTCCCTGTTGTGACCAGATGGATTCTTTACAATGCAGATCAAAAAGTTGCAGCTTTTGCTCTGCCTGGAACATCTAGGCCAGAAGGGCGCGAAGCTGCTAGGAAAGCTGGCACATTGATTCAATTAAATCCTGGCGAAACAAAGAAATTCACTGTTCATACTGGAATTAAGGAGAAGTAACAATGGAAATTGCAGTAGTTGGATCAAATATGGTTGATTTGATTTCTTACATAAACCGTATGCCAACAGATGGAGAAACAGTAGAAGCCCCAGACTTTCACATGGGTTGTGGAGGAAAAGGTGCTAATCAAGCCGTAGCAGCATCTAGAATGGGCTCAAAAGTATTGATGGTAACAAGGGTTGGTAACGATGTTTTCGCGGAAAACACAATTAACAATTTTGAGAAAAATGGTATTGACTCTAAATTCGTAATGAGAACAGACGCTACATCTGGAGTAGCCCCAATCTTTGTAGATCCACAATCGCGAAACTCAATAATTATTGTCAAAGGAGCAAACGCAAAACTTAAGCCAAATGATGTGGAAAAAGCTCGCAGTGAAATCTCAAAATGCAAACTGATAGTTCTACAGTTAGAGATTCCTCTAGAAACTGTATATGCAACAATAAGAATGGGGGCGGAATTGGGTGTACCAGTCCTACTGAATCCAGCTCCAGCAGATCCAGCTTTATCACTAGAGAATATTCGCAATTGCGAATTTATTGTGCCTAACGAAAGCGAGCTTTCTCTCCTTACTGGAATGCCTGTTGACACTAGTGAAGATATCACTAATGCAGCTAGAATGCTATTACAATCTGGCATTCCTAATGTAATTGTTACATTAGGAAGCAAAGGAGCCCTATTGGTAAATAGCGAAGGCGAAAAGATGTTTAAAGCTGATGCACAATCCGCGCAAAATGCAGTTGACACAACTGGCGCTGGCGACGCGTTCATTGGATGTTTCAGCCATACATGGGTAAAGACCCATGACATAGAAGCATCTATAAAGGCAGCCAACATATATGCTGGAGATGCTGTAACCAAACGAGGTACACAGTTATCTTATGCTACGGCAGAAGAAGTTGGATTGGAATAGTTTATTATAAACTCAATATACACTAAAATTAAGCGTATAGCATAAAAGTTGGGTTGATTATACTCTATATAGTTATCAACCCAACTTTTTGTGTTATACAATGGAAAATTGCTATTGTATCTTCCCAGACCAAAATTAGGGTTAATTGATTAATTTGCCTTCTCATACATCTAATAATCAAACAAAAAAGAATGTAAACAACAAAAATGTAGTCAAAAATAATATCAGTTTATTAATGCGTGCTCACGCAAACGCGCAATCAGTGTAGCAATGGCATACAAGCTATATAAAGCTTTTAGAACAATCCCAGACTTTTGGCTCAACCTTCAACGCGACTACGATATTCTGCGATTTGACGAATCCAGCATGGGTAACATCACGCCAATCGTTTCAGCGTAACATGATTTACGCGCTTTAATGCCAAGCAAATCTAATTTCGCAAAACAGAGCAAATCTAATTTCGCAAATTTGAAAATTTTTTAATTTTGCGAAATGAAACAAACATCGCTTGCCTCACGCAAACATTTCATTCGCTTTTTTAGAAAGCTCATACCGAAGAGGGCGTTCGCCAATAGAATCAACCATTTCAAGCTCAATCAAACCGTTAAGCGCGCTCACAATCTTTCTCTCACCAATCTTCTCATCAATTGCATTACCAACGTATTCGCTTAGTTGCTTGCGAGTCATTGGAGTTGGATTATACGAAAAAAGCTTATTTTGCAACAAAATAGACAGAGCTTCACGCTGCACTTTAGAAATTTCTTCCTCTGGGAAAAGCTCACGCAGCTTACCCATACAGTAAATAATGTGCTTTAATTGCACACTAATATTCTCAAACACTTCGCTCTGTGCTTTTTTAATATATTCCAATATTGTGCAACAAAACATAGTTAAATCATTGCAATTAAACAGTTCTTGTGATTTAGAAAAAGCAGCATAGTATCCAGATTTTTCTGCGTAAATTATGGAGCTTAAGCTCAAAACCGTTGGCATTGAAAGCTGCTCATGCAATTGCAAAGCAAGCAAAAACCGCCCAGTTCTGCCGTTTCCATCATAAAATGGATGCACGCTCTCAAAAGCATAGTGGCACATGCACGCCTTGATAAGCGTTGGAACTTCGGCACTATTCATCAAATGCAATAACTCAGTTATATGCTTTTGAATTTCCGCTTCCGTTGCATCGCCATCGTGCACTACATTATTTGCACCATCACGAATACTTACTTTTCCACTCCTAAAAATCTCACCATCTGGAATATTATTTGCTTCTAATTCGCCCTGCATAATACTGTCGTAGATTTTTCGTATATCTTGCAAGGTTTGTGGAATCGAAGTGTCACATTCACTTGAATCCGCAAGCTCGAGAAAAAGCTTAGTAAATTCACTAAAACGAGTATGCTTATTCTGCTCGTTTGCGGCATCAAGTGCTTTGGAAAGCTCTTTTCTAGTGCTGTGAACACCTTCAATAATGTTGGTATTTTGCACTTCTTTTGCTATAAGTTGCATTAAATATTCGCGTTGAGCAAACCATGGCAAATCGTTCCACGCTTTTTCAATGATTTTTTCAGCGCGCATAATATCATCTATGTACGTTACAAGATCCGTTACACACATTGCAAAAATCTCATGGCCATCAAATACGATTCCAGAACGATACGTCACAGGATTATCAATGCGCAATCGATATTCTTCTTCCGCAATATCACAAGGTTTTGCATTACTTTTAGACATCGCAACTATTTTGCGTATTGTTTTGTAATCCATAATGCGACTCCATTTACGTTATTACGTTTACATTATTGCGTTTACGCTATTGAAGATTTTGTAGTAATGTCTTGCAATGTTTTGCTTGCGATATTTTTGTTTACAAGCAAATAATGCATTTATTACAAAATGATTGCATAGCTAACGTAAGAATCTATTCTATACCTACATTTTGCCAAAATGAAGGCATAGCTAGTAAAAAACATTCATTTATACCGACATTTTGGCAAAAACGCACTATAGAAACATCGGCAGCGTCGGTAACATCAACATAACGCCACTCGTTTCGGCGCAGACAACACCAATGCTACGCACGCAAAAGTAAAGATTCGGGATTTTACGCAAACATACGCCCCCACTTTCAAAACTTAAAAAATATTAAAGTTTTGAAAGTAAAAATACGTGTTTGCTTTCAAAAGTAAAAATACTACGAGCTTGAAGATAACATTAGCGACGACGCAACGTTAGAGCGCGAACTTTCGCCACTAAAAGCAATAAAAGACTCATACACTAAAATCCTACTTGCAAACACTCGCCACGATTCTTACGACGTTGAAGGAATCCACGTAATAGACATAGAACAATGGCTAATTGACGCAAAGTGAGTAAAACATAAAAAGGGTTTGTTAGAAGTAATCTAACAAACCCTTAAAACCAGAAGGAAGAATCCCGTCCCTAGCAGGAAACAACCAACCAGCAACAAGCATCAAGCACAATCAAACAGCAACCCAAACTCCACATGGTAAGAAAAGGAAATTTTCGGCAAACCACACGAAACCCAAGCCACTATTTGAAAGCTCGTGATACGCGCGAAGCAAAACAACACGCGTATCACACGCTCAACGCAAGCCTTTTTAACTTAGTGACGCATCTTGCGAACAGCAGCACCCATACCAGCAAGCATAGAAGCAGCCAAAGCAGTCAAAGCAACACCAACACCAGCATTACCAAGCTTCTCGCCAGCCTTACCATGACCCTTAGCACCCTTAGCAGCAAGCTCACCCTTAGCAGCAGCCTTATCAGCAGTCTTCACATGAACACCAGGAACAACAGGCTTTGTTTCAGGCTTGGATGGAGTATTCTTATCATCCTTCTTAGGAGTTACTTTCTTGCTCTCAAGCTTAGCTAAAGCAGCTTCATCATCAGCAAGCTTCTTCTTAGCAGCATCAACAGCAGCCTCAGCCTTATTAGCAGCAGCCATAAGAGCATCAACTTGAGCCTGGGTAACTGCGTTTGCCTCAACTACTACGCTCAACTTACCATCATTGCCAAGAACAAGAACATGAGTTGCTTGGCTTGAATCTGCAGGAACAACACCATCAACAGTAACTGTTGCTGTATTAGTGTTAGCATTAGCGTAAGCAGAGCTCACCTTATCATTCCAGTCCTCAGCAGCTTTGATTTCCTGCTTATCCTGCTCGATAGTAGCCTTAAGAACAGAAGCATCAGTACCATCAGAAACCTCAGCAAAACCATTATTCTGGTTATACATTGGTATTAGAGACTCAGCCATTGCTGGGGTTGCCATTGCGAAGCCGGCAAGCAAAGTAGCGCCAGCAGCGAAAGCGGCGATAGCCTTCTTATTCATCATTTTAATTTCCTTTCTTCTTCTCCTCTGCGTTAGGGGCGCAGAGAAAAATTTGCTCCACAATCCACAACACGTGAATAGTGGTTTAAACACCAGCCAAAACTAGGAGCAGCCAGCGTTTGCTTATTAACATACCCCCCCCCCGTTTAAAAAAGTCAAGAGGCACCCACATAAAACAAACAGAAAAAAATAATGTTACACACAAACTAATCCACAATAAAAACTATTTTCACCATAATATTTGTGGATTAACACTAATAAAACCGTAAAAACACATTGTTTCAAGGTTTTTAAAGAATTTTCCCAGACTTTTCTCAGGAAACTACTCAAGCAAGAACACTAACACTATAAAACCATTGAAAAATCAACATTCCACACACATCACACACGCAACACGCCGACACCACGCAGCGCCACACCAACGTCAAACCAACACCACACGAAATGCCACGCTACAATACAATCGCTCACAACTAGATTCCCGCATTTGTTCCCTTTTTAGCAAAATAGAAACAAACGCGGGCAAAAAGAAACAAAAAGCAGGAGCCGCGATAAATAATCGCAAACTCCTGCTTATCTAGCGTACCTTATTACAAAAGTCAGCCTTAGATTAACTTAGATCACATTAAATCACCTTAGCGTTAGGCAACACATTGCCGTCCTTATCAACGTTACAACTGTGCTCAACAGCAATAGTAATATTGTCTGAGTCAACAGAAAAGAATCCGTCAGTCACCTTAAAAACATGACGAACGCCATTCAAATCGTCAACCTTTACAAATCCGTGATCAATCAACGCAAGCACAGCCTCATGCCCAGGAAGAACACCCATTGCGCCATTCACAGAAGGAATAACCACAAACTTGGCATCGCCTTCCCAAACAGGATGCCTGGCTGCAACCACACTAACGTGCAGCGTTTTCACTTGCTTTTCTGCCATAATCACGCACCAAACTCTTGCTTCATATCGTGCCAACGACGCTCAAGATCATCGATGCCACCAATGCCAGAGAACGCCTGCTCAGGAATCTCATCGTAAGTACCATTGCAAATTCGCGTAAACGCCTCAATGGTCTCATCAGCTGGAACATAAGAACCTGGACGACCAGTGAACTTTTCAGCCACATAGAAGTTCTGACCAAGGAACTGCTCAATCTTACGAGCACGGCTCACAGTGGTCTTATCTTCCTCACCAAGCTCATCAATACCAATCAAAGCGATGATGTCCTGAAGCTCCTTATTACGCTGCAAAATAGCCTTCACACGATTAGCGCAATCGTAATGAGCCTGACCAACATAACGCGGATCAAGAATTCGCGAAGTAGAAGTCAAAGGATCCACAGCTGGGTAAATACCCTTAGCCGCAATATCACGCGAAAGCTCAGTAGTAGCGTCCAAGTGCGTAAAGGTTGTTGCAGGTGCAGGATCGGTGTAATCATCTGCAGGCACGTAAATAGCCTGAAGCGACGTAATAGAATGACCGCGCGTAGAAGTAATGCGCTCCTGCAACGCACCCATTTCATCCGCCAAGTTTGGCTGATAACCAACTGCAGAAGGCATACGACCAAGCAACGTGGAAACCTCAGAACCTGCCTGAGTAAAGCGGAAGATGTTGTCGATAAACAGCAACACATCCTGATTCTGAACATCACGGAAATACTCAGCCATAGTCAAAGCAGTAAGAGGCACACGAAGACGAGTCCCAGGAGGCTCATCCATCTGACCAAAGACAAGCGCTGTTTTCTCCAAAACGCCAGCCTCAGCCATTTCGCCAATCAAATCGTTACCCTCACGAGTACGTTCGCCAACACCGGCAAACACAGACACACCACCGTGATTCTGTGCAACGCGCTGAATCATCTCCTGAATCAACACAGTTTTACCAACGCCTGCACCACCGAACAGACCAATCTTTCCGCCCTGAACGTAAGGCGTAAGCAAATCGATAACCTTAATGCCTGTTTCAAACATTTGAGTCTTAGACTCAAGCTGATCGAAAGCAGGTGGGTTGCGGTGGATTGGCCAGCGCTCGGTCACCTCAATGTCTTCGCCTGGTTTAGCGTTTAAAATGTTACCAGTTACGTCAAAAACGTGACCTTTTGTAACATCTCCAACAGGCACAGAAATTGGGCCACCAGTATCTCGCACTAAAGCACCACGAACCAAACCGTCCGTAGGCTTAAGCGCCACTGCTCGCACAGTTGAATCACCAAGGTGCTGCTCAACTTCCAATGTAATCTCGTGGACGGTATCTCCCTCCGTGTTTCCAACGGTGTTGATATCAACCTTGAGAGCATTATAAATATCTGGAAGATAGCCAACTGGGAACTCAACGTCAATCACGGAACCCTGAACACGGGTTACGCGGCCGGCCGTTGGGTCGCTTTCCTTTGCATCTTCTGGAGGTGCTGTGGTCTGATCTTCAGCCATATGCTCCTATTCCTCCTCATTATTCAGCGCGTCAGCGCTGCCGATAATCTCGGTAAGTTCTTGTGTGATGGAAGCCTGGCGAGAAGCATTAAGCTTTCTTGTCAAATCCTCCACCAAATTGCGGGCGTTATCTGTAGCCGTATGCATAGCATTCTGTCGACTAGCTGTTTCGGAAGCAGCAGAAGTAAGCAAGCATTCGTGTATACGCGATTGAATATACTTTGGCAAAACCGAATCCAACACTTCGCTTGGACTTGGCTCAAAGCAATATTCCACAGCGTCCGGATTACTGCGGCTAACCGCTTCTTCTCGAGCCGAAACTGCACCCGTAGACGAAAGCGAAGCCGAAGGACCAGAAGCTGCCTCGTAATCTGGACGATGCATGGCAAATTCTTCGCCGTCCTTTAAAGGAACCAGCTCAACTGGAAGCATGCGCAGCGTACGAACCTTCTGCCTCACCATGTTTATAAACTCGGTGAATACAATGTAAAGCTCCGAAACTCCTCCATCTTCTTCTGGAGTCATATACGCATCCATTAAAGTATCGGAAATTCGCTCCGCAATAGTCACATCAGGATGATCAGTAGACCCTTCCCAAGTGCCTGCAACATCGCGATTACGATACTTGTAATAGGTTGCGCCACGGCGACCATACACGTACAGCTCAGCGTGCTTTCCTTCCGCATCCAACTTTGCGAGCAACGCCTCGGTTTCTCGAATAATCGATGATGTAAACGCGCCAGCCATGCCACGGTCGGAAGTCAACGCCAACACGGCTACGCGATTACCCGAACGCTCTTTACCAAAAATAGGATGCTTAATATTCGCTTCATGATGAGCTACCAACGCCTGCACGGCATCGAAAATTGCGTCGCTATAAGGCTTAGCATTTAGAGCGATATCACGCGCTTTTGCTATATGAGAAGACGCAATCATTTCCTGAGCCTTAAAGATTTTACCTAAAGACTGTGTGGAAATAATTCTCGATTTCAATGCAAGTTGGGAGGACATACGCTACTTCCCCTCAGATTCACGATTATCCGACTTCGGCTTTGCAACAAGCTGCTCTTTTTCAACTGGAGCAGGGTTTTCAGCTGGAGGCAGAGAATCCTTAACAATCAAAGGCTTACCTGCAGAAGTCTTAAACATCCTACGGAAGTCGTCAATTGCAGCATCAAGCTCCGATTCTGTTTCTTTGGTGAAATCTTCAGTATCGCGAATCACTTGCAAAATGTCGGTTCCCTTATCGAGATAATCCAATAATTCGCTTTCAAAACGCAAAACATCTTTTACAGGAATGTCATCTAACTTTCCGTGTGTACCAGCCCACACAGAAACAACCTCTTGCTCCATGGAACGAGGCGAGAACTGCTTCTGCTTAAGCAACTCGGTTAAACGAGCGCCACGAGTGAGCTGTGCTTGGGAAGCTGCATCCAAATCGGAAGCGAACATTGCAAAGGATTCCAAAGACTTGTAACGAGCCAGCGAAATCTTAAGCATGCCAGAGACCTTCTTCAAAGCCTTGGCCTGAGCTGCGCCACCAACACGAGACACGGAAATACCAACATCGACTGCTGGACGCTGACCTGCGTTGAACAAATCGGACTGCAAGAAGATCTGACCATCGGTAATAGAAATCACGTTGGTTGGAATGTATGCAGAAACGTCGTTTGCTTTAGTTTCAATAATTGGCAAGCCAGTCATTGAGCCGCCGCCCATATCGTCGGAAAGCTTTGCGCATCTTTCTAGAAGACGAGAGTGAAGATAGAACACATCACCTGGATATGCTTCACGCCCAGGTGGGCGACGAAGAAGCAAAGAAATCGAACGATATGCTTCTGCTTGCTTAGACAAGTCGTCGAAAACAATCAAAACGTGCTTGCCGTTGTACATCCAATGCTGACCGATTGCAGAACCAGTATAAGGTGCAATGTACTTAAAACCTGCAGAATCCGAAGCTGGGCTTGCAACGATTGTTGTGTACTTCATAGCGCCTGCTTCTTCGAGGCTTTGACGTACAGCAGCGATTGTTGAACCCTTTTGTCCGATTGCTACGTAAATGCAACGGACTTGCTTCTTTGGATCTCCACTTTCCCAGTTTGTGCGCTGGTTAATAATCGTATCGATTGCGATTGCTGTTTTACCAGTTTGACGATCGCCAATAATCAACTGACGCTGACCGCGGCCAATTGGCGTCATTGCGTCAATTGCCTTTAAACCAGTAGACAAAGGCTCGTCCACAGGGTGACGATGGATCACGTCTGGAGCCTGGGCTTCAAGAATACGACGCTCCTTGCATTCAATCGCACCAAGACCATCAATTGGATTACCCAATGGGTCTACTGTACGACCAAGATAGGCGTCTCCCACTGGCACCGATAACACTTCGCCAGTGCGGTAAACTTCCTGCCCTTCTTCAATGCCCGTAAAATCGCCTAGAATAACCACGCCGATTTCGTGAGCATCAAGGTTAAACGCTAAGCCAAGGGTGTCGTTTTCGAAGGTGAGCAGCTCGTTTGCCATGCAGCCAGATAATCCAGCTACGTGCGCAATGCCGTCACCAGCCGTAACAACATAACCAACTTCTTGTGTTGGCATGTCTGTCGGCTTATACGAGTCAACGAACCCGTCAAGTGCCTTGCGTATAAGGGCGGGATCAATAGATAGTTCCGCCATAATTCTCCTTATTTAACTTATTTCACTGCCTGTGTCCAAGCACCATTTCGCGCAGAACGCTGCAACTGCTTAAGCTGCATCAACATTGTGCGGTCTGTTACTTGATCGCCTATACGTATTCGCATACCACCAAGCACGTTTGGATCCACAATTGGGTTTATGTAGGCACGATGACCCAACTTGTTGCTGTAAATCTCAATCAAACGCTTGATTTGCTTATCCGTAAGAGGCTGAGCGGTTGTAACCGTAACCAAAGTTTCGCCTGCTTCGCGCTCAAAACCAGACCATGCGCCTCCAAAGCTGCCCGTCTTGCCACTTTCTGCACCGCCATGCCAAGTACCTACAAGATAGTGCATAATGCGCAATACAACAGGATGCGCTTTACCTCCAATAAGCTCGTCAATCAGTCGTGACTTATCTTCCGAAGACCTATTTGGATCGGTAATAGCGTCAGAAAGCTCTGGGTACTTTTCTAGCGTATCCATCATTGTTGAAAGCTCATCAGATATGCGCTGAGCTTCGTCATGAGCATCTGAAATGGCTTGCGCAAGCGAAGAACGCGATAAGTTTTCGCTTACTCGCGATGCCTTTTCTGGCATTCTTACCTCCTAATTCATGCAAAACTTAAGTAGCAATTAAGTAATACTAAAAAATCGTTTTAGCTACTCTTTTAACTACCTGTTTTGACCCGAACTCTTAACGTCTCCCACTTCATCAATAACATGATCAATGATTTTAGAGCCTACAGTATCGTCATCTAGCTTAGACGCAAGAATCTTTCCAGCTAATGCTGCAGCGAGTACCGATACTTCTCCTTGGAGGCTGGACATGGCATGCTTATGCTGAGCCTCAATGGAATACTGAGCTTCACTAATAATCTTCGCAGCATCTTTTTCCGCACGCTGTCTTGCTTCATCAACAATTTTGGAAGCTTGTGCACGAGCCTGTTCGCGAGTCTTTGCAGCATCTGCTTGAGCTTGGGCAAGTTCTTCTTCCATCTGGCTTTTTAACTCATCAGCTTCACGCTGCACGTTTGCTGCTTTAGACATTCCGCCTTCGATTTTCTCTGCACGCTCATCAAGAATTGCCTGGAATTTAGGCATAACGAACTTGTAGAAAAACGCTGCAAGAACAACTAAAATAACCAGCGACCATATAACGTCGTAAGGCTCCGGCAAGAACAACGCCAGTTTATTAGTTTCGGCTGCATATGCCATGGCTTGTCCTTTCTATTCTTTCAACACTTGTATGCGTTGGAACGAGTTGTTTCGTTCGGTTCAGCTTCCCATAATGTATGCAACGAATCCGAGCAAGCCCAGAACCTCGATGAATGCCAAGCCAATAAACATGAACAACTGAATACGGTTGCCGACTTCTGGCTGGCGTGCAGTGGATTCCATAGCCTTGGATACAACCATTGCCATTCCGATAGCAGGAGAAAGAGTAGCAACGGCAAAGCCGAGAATGCTAAGGTTGCCCGTCAATCCTGCGAGAGCGATGATACTATTCATTGGTTTCCTTTCTTTAGGAACAGTAACCAGTTATAAACCCTAAGATTATCAAACCTGACTTATTTGTTTGCTTTAATTAGTTTTACCTATTTACGCAATAGCAACAGCAGATTTTTCTTCTTTCTCAGGGTAACTTTCCGAAATATATACAGATGCAAGAACGGTAAAAATAAACGCCTGCAAGCCTGCGACTATTATTTCGAACACTGTAAACAGAATGCCACCAAGCAGCCATAATGCACCGCCTAAGGCAAGGAGTTTATTGCTGGAATCCACCACAAAGAAGTTGGTGAATACTAGGCAAGTGGCCACCAGCAAATGGCCAGCAATCATATTCGCAAACAAACGTATTGTAAGCGAAAGTGGTCGCACAATCAACAATTCCAGCAGCTGCAACGGCGTAAGAATAAAGTAAATCGGCCATGGCACGCCTGCTGGGAACAAGGATTCGCGGAAGAACGTTAAGAATCCTTTTTCTCTAATTCCAGTGATTAAGTATTGGCATACAACCCAAAGAGCAAACACTAATGGCCCTGTAATAGTTGCTGTTGCAGCCATATTTAAGCCTGGAATAACTGAGCAAAGATTAAAGAAGAATATTGTTATAAAAAGAGTTGTTATCATTGGCACATAACGCTTGCCGCGCTCTTCGCCAATCATTTCGTACACAATATTGAATCGCACAAAGTCCATTAGAATTTCTAGTACGCTTTGGAATCTTCCTGGAACCACTTTTGCGCGGGCTGCGCCAATGCCAAAAATAATCATAACGATTACGGCCATAATAAGACGCACCATAACAATTCGATTCATTGCAAAAGGTGTGCCTTGGAATAAAATCTCTGGCGGCAAAAAGTCATTAATGCTTGGCATCTCTGGCTTTGCTGAAGCTAGCAGCGCCGCAACATTTATATGCGCAGCTTTCGCTAAAACTTCGATAGCTCCACTCATTCGTGCCTCCTTGTAGGACTCTTTTACAATACAGCTGCGTTAAATATAAAGTTATTCACAAGCTAGTTTGTAAAACCGTAAATCCTGTAAATTCATTCGTTGATATATGCGCGAAACGAAAATATATCTCTAAAAAGCTGATTCTACTCTTAGTTTGTACATTTGAGTTATATTTGAGTTATATTGCTGATTATTAACGAGTGTTGCGATTATAGCAAACATGCAAATTCTTAATAACTCGCTTTAGTCACTTGTTTATTATACTCCACATTTGTTTAGAATTAAACTATTTACGCGAGAAATTTACGAGAGAAACACGCCGAGAACTTGACAAATCACAATTTGCACCTATCGTAGATAGAGCTGCTAAAAGTAGCCGACGCGGGGTGGAGCAGCTCGGTAGCTCGCTGGGCTCATAACCCAGAGGTCCATGGTTCAAATCCATGCCCCGCTACTAGAAAGCCAAGAGTCGCATATTTCTCACGAATGCGAATCTTGGCTTTTCTTTTAATCTTTTTAGTTGGCGCAGTCTTTTGCGTGGTATATCAGTACAGGAGAACTGCTAAGCGACGACGCGCACGATTCAAACGCTCATCTCCAGCTGGGAGCATCGCAAAATACTCAAGCATACGTTCTTTGATCACATCTGCACTATCACGATGACCAGCAAGAAAATCAAGAAGTCTACTAAAAGCATCTTCAATATGACCATCAATCATATCTACATCTGCTACAGCAAGCTGAGCTGAAGCATCACTAGGATTATCGCCAGCAGCCTTACGAACTGCATCAACATTTGTATTAGTATTCCTGCCAAGAAGCAATGCTTTAGCGCATTCGCGAGATGCCAAAGAATCATTCGGGTTAGCCTGCAATACTTTTTCATACTCACTTGCAGCTAAAGCATAATCGCCATTCATAGCCGCCTCATGAGCAATTTTATGTTCTGGCGGAACGTCAGAAGAGTCGCCAGCAACCGCAGAATCATCACCTACACCAACAACTGGCGTATCCTTAGAATCACCTGCAGAATCACCTGAATCAACATAAGGAGCCATCCCAGCTACACCAGATTTTTCCGCAACTTTAACCAACTGAGGCAGAATATCATTACAAATCTGCTGCAACTCATCTGCACTAGGCAATCCCTGACAAATAGGCATTGGCCTGCCTCCAACCAATCCATATACAGCTGGAAGCTGCTGTGCACGTAAAGCTTGAGCAATTGATGGGCTTTCATCCGCATTAATACGAGCAAGCTGCATTCTGCCATCTAACGCAGTAATAGAATCCGCAAGTTTTTGTGCTAAATCGTAAGAAGTTTCATCGCTTTTTTGCCATACAAGCAAAATAATTGGAAAACTTACAGAGGTCTGAACCATCGCCTGAAAAGTTTGTTCATTAACATCAATCACATACCCACCAGCAGACGGCATCTTAGACTGAGGTTTTCCTGACTTTTCAGCCGCTTCTCGTTTTGCAAGAGCTTCTGCTTTGCGCTTTACACCTTCCAAGTCCACTGCTCCAGCCAGAGAGAATCCGCCTGGGTTCATACCCATCGATTGTGAATCAACCATAATTTCCTCTTTTGCTTATACTGCTTACATTTCTTATATTGCTTATACAACTGCTTACAGGGCTTCTACCTTTATAGGCTGACGCTCCGCTCCCACAGGAACAATCTGCGCATTAGATCCAGCTGGTGGAACAACCATTGCTACAACATTTACGTAAGTTACACGCATTGTAGAAGTAGCTTTAGCATTTCCAAACAGAGCTTTCTCCTCGTCAGACGCTGGTCTTGATTCTCGACCTTCTCCAGCTCTCCTAGTCCACACGGAGTCAATACGCGCAACCACTAAATCACTACCATCGCTTGCGCGCATAACGCTAATCTGATTTGGAACTGAAGCAAAAACCTGTTCCTGAGAACCTTTGTTTCGCTCCATTCCTGCTTGAACAGTCTTAGATAATTCTGCTAATTTTGCGCGCAAATAATCACTAGCAAAACTCTTTGCAAATTTACTAGATTCTCCTTGCTGCAGAACATCAGCATAAGCCGCTGCTGCCGCATGAGGAGTCATAACAAGACCAGAATCATTTGCTTTACCCATTGAAGCGCCGATTGAATAAACAGGGAATTTTGGCAGACGCACACCAGGGAACAGTCTTGCAACTGCCCACAATTTATAGTTTGAGCGTGCCCTATCCTGACGGATCACCAACAATCGCTTAGACTGCTGGTCTTTTGTTGTAGTAGTAATCGTCATCAAATCACGAGGCCAGTTTGCATTCGTAGGCACAATAGTCTGAGCAACTTCACGAGGAATTGTTGTTTTTGGATCCAATTTTCCTGTTTTAGCCGCAATCGCAAGCTCACTAGTTCGCACAAGCATTGCAGGACCACTCATATAGCAATCAAGATTACTAGAATTCTTCTCTTCATTCGCGCGCTCTAGAGACCTCAAAACTCTTAAACGTATATCTTTTTCTCTAATAGACGTTACGTTTGGAAGTTCCTTTGTGCTATGCCCCTCAGCGGCTTTAGGAACTTGACCATCGCAAGCGCTAAGAGCAAAACACATAATTAGCGTCATTATTGTAGCGAATGTAAATCTTACATAATATTTGATTTTATGCGCATAAAACATAGTCATACTTACTTTCCACACTCACTTTTGCTCATTTCCACGCGCATTATTTTTACGCTTACGATTCTGGTTATAGTTTGAATTCGTGTTGCCACCAGCGTTTCTGTTATTTGCATTATTTTCGCCGCTATTTCTATTACGATTATCTAATTCGTTAGATCGACGATTTTTGCCATATTTTTGCCCGCGCTGACTATGCTGATTATTCTGACTATTCTTACGCTGGTCGCGATGATTACTCAAATCACGATTATTCCCTTGATTTCGCGACTTGCTGCGATTATTTGACTTTTCATTGCTTGAGTCGCAAGCCTCCGCTGATTTACTACGATTATCCCTATATTTGCGATTTTCTACATCTCTACTACTAGAACGACCATCTTGATTGTCATGCGAATCACGATTTCTTCTACCATATCTACTATTGCGGTTGCCGCGATTGCTATGACTCGACTTTCTAGAATTATTATTGCTACTATTCCCTGAATATTCCTTTGAAGATTGCTTTTTATTAGAATCATCATTCAAAGAATCTTTGGAATCACGTATAGCATCTTCATCTTTAAAAGAATCATAGGAAGATTTATCAGAAGAAACATCAGAAACTTCTAAAACAGTAGACGAATCGCTATTATTCTTGGAAACATCCGAGAATGATTCACTAGCAAAACGAGCAAAATAAGACTGCAAATCTTCTTTAGAAATCACAGCAGTTTCATCCAAAGATGGAGTTGGAGAAGAATTTAAACCAGACTTTACGTTTACAGACAAATCCACGGTTGCTTGCGACTTTGCAACACGAGTTTTTGAATGAGAACCATGACGAGCATGAGAAGCTGAAGAACCTTTATGCCTTGACTTCTTATCTTTAGCAAAACTGCCAAAAATACTAGCCATTGTGCCAGCAAAAGCATCTGAGAATTTAACTTCTTCGTCTCTGGATACACTTTCTACAGTAATAAGACCACTTCTACTAGCCACCAAACGCTTATTACGCCTGCGATGTGGAGCCATAGCGAACACAGAAGCAGAAAGGACACAAAGCAGAGCAAACAGTGCTCCAACAAAATACAAAGGAGTTGCAAAATCTGGAAGATTGTGTCTACGCCAACGAAACTCTACGAATGCTTCAGGAGAATTTTTACCTAAGTCAATAATCAGCACGCGTCGAGAAATCTTTGCACGCAATGCGGATGAAACTTTTTGATGATTCGACTGGCTATTTTCTTGATTTGCTTGATTTGCTTGATTTACAGCATTGCCACTGCTCAAATCTCCAGGAACAATGTTCTCAGATTGTTCAAAATCTTCCGCATTAACAAACAATTTAGCCAAACCCATTTGGCAAGTAGCATTAGTCCACAAATCTGAATCTTTAAAATCTACATCTTTAGAAGCCTTAGAATCAGAGTTATTCGCGGAATCTACAGAATTTTTGTTATTCACATCTGACTTTGCAGAATCATCCGCCTTCATAGGGACAGTAGAAAGATTCTCCCAATCTTGCAAACCAGTTATTCTCTGTACAGAGTAGCCACGAGTCCACCCACGAACATCTTTAGCCAAACCAACTGCTACACAAATCGGCTTACGAGTATTAAGAGCCGCAACACTAATTTTTACGCGGTAATCCACAAGATTTAAAACACCTGGATCCGTAACAATGTATCTTGAACCATACACGTTTGTATGAGCCGAAACAATAGAGTTTGGCTTCCAAACTGTGGCATTAAGAACACCAAGAACAATACTAAGCACAGCAAGCAACCCAAAAATAGGTGCCACGATTCCTCGCATAAACTTAGCTCGTTTTGTAGGTCGTTGCATCAAACCTCTTTCTGCATCCTAATCAGCAATAAATCATGCATTATGCTTGTAATCAGAGCATGAATTCTTTTTGATATTCGCCTTAATAATCGTCATATCGTATTTGCTCCTATCTATTCTACAATCTTTCATAATCTTTTATAATTAATCGATTGTTATATTTATTAATCTTTTACAATTCTTCGTAATATTTAAATATATTTGCTACTGAATAATTAAAATCAGACTCAAGCGATAGTCTTAAACCTATGAGAAAAACCAGATTATACACAATCAAATCTTTTGCAATACGCGCAATTAGCACAATTAGCGCTGCAGCCTTGTGTTTTACAATGGCATCTTGCAGCGGGAATAGCACGAATGATAACGGAATGGCAGACCCAGCCGCGAATGCTGCTGGAATGCAAGTTTTAGGCGGCGTTAAGGCTAGTGGAACTTTAGGCAAACAACCAAAGGTCGATATAACTACTCCTATAGACGTAAAGCCAAATTCTTACGCCATTTTGCAAAACGGAAACGGTGCTAAAATCCAAGAAAATAGTCGCGTATGCGCTAATGGCATTGTGTACAATGCTAAAAACGGCAAAGAGCTTATGAACACATGGAAACAAGGCAAACCAGATTGCTCAATCGTTGTTAAAAAAGGCGTTACGAGTAAACCTTATTATGCACTGTTTAAGGGAAGAAAAATTAATTCCACGATTGCATTTGGTGTGCCTGCAAATCCGCAAACTAAGCAAGATGCGTACGTAATGGTGTTAACTCTTGTTTCTTCAATGAAATCTCTTGAACGCGCAACAGGCAATAAAGTTAAGGATATCCCTGAAAATCTGCCGAAAGTAACTCTGAGTAAATCTGGAGAACCATCGTTAGATAAGAATAACTACGTGCCAGATGGAAAGTTGGTTTCTCAAACTTTGATTGAAGGAACTGGTAAAGAGGTGACCAAAGAAAGCACTGTAACCGCTCATTACACTGGCTGGACTATCGATAAAGACGGCAAATTGCATCAATTTGATTCGTCATGGAAGCGCGGCACGCCTGCAGACTTCTCTCTTGCAGGTCAAGTGATTCCAGGATGGACTAAAGGCTTAGCTGGGAAGAAAGTCGGATCTCAAGTTCTTTTGGTAATTCCTCCAGAAGATGGCTATGGCAAAGAAGATAAGAAGGATGCACAAGGAAATGTAACAATTCCTGCAAATTCAACGCTTTACTTTGTTGTAGATATTCTCTATGCTTCCTGATCTATTAATCTCTTAATGATTAATTCTCTTAGTGATTAATTACCAATCGAATCATGCCGCGCTTGAATAAATCTTGCGCGGCATTTTTATACGTAAATTTACGTAAATTTCGTAATAAATTACAGATAAAGCAAAAAATCGCTAAGCTAAAACAGGCGAAGATCGTTAGACTCAACACCGCGCATTTCATCGTAATCGAGGATTAAGCAAGTAAAGCCACGATCCTCAGCCAAAACTCGCGCTTGCGGGCTAATAGTCTGCGCAGCAAAAATACCTCGAACTGGTTTAAGCAACGGGTCTCGATTCAACAACTCACAGTAACGAGTAAGCTGCTCAACACCATCAATACCACCGTGTCGCTTAATCTCAATAGCAACATGAACACCGTTTGAATCCTGCGCCATAATATCCACGGGGCCAATAGCAGTAGGATATTCTCGGCGAACCAATGTAGCACCATCGCCAATACGCTCAATTTGCTCAGCTAAGTAGCGCTGCAAATGGTCTTCTACACCATCTTTAACAAGACCTGGGTCTGTGCCTAAATCATACGAAGAATCGCTATAAACGTGTTGCAGAACAATGCGAAGCAGGTCATTGCCCTTTTTTGCAGCAATTTTTAAAACAGTTCCATCGCCAAAAACGCGCGAAAAGTCGAAAGCCTCCGTGCTACAAGCGCCGACAGCACCATCTGAAGAAACAGAACTCGAATCGTCGTCTTCACAAGAACAATCGTTATCTTTAGAAACATTTCCATCAATAACGCGCATAGTACAAGGAGCAACCATCCAATTAAGTGGCTTATAGGACCCTAACTCTGAAAAAATCAGTACACTACCATCAGCCTTAATAAGCAACACGCGCTTAGCCACTGGAAGACTTGCATTAAGCCTACCCGTATATTCTGCACTACAATCCGCAACAATAATTCGCACACAAAAAGCGTAGCATAAATCGCGTAACTACTTGCACAAAAACTATCTGCCCAAAGCCGCCGCTAAATCGCGATTCTGCCAGCGCTGATGCAACGCGCAATAGCCTCCAAAAAGCAAGAGCCAAATAATGCCGCCAATTGCCGATCCGCGAGTGTCTTCGCTAATAAACAGCGTTATGTACACAAACACAAAGAATGCAATAGTAAGAGAATTAAGCAGCTTATAATGCGGCATAACAAAACCATCTGGCATAAAATCAGCAGAAGCGCGGTACTTTCTGTGCGTAACCATAATCAAAATGTAAATCATGATTATTACTGCCGAAGACGCAGAAGCAAACACAATAAACGCGCCATGCACTCCAGGAATTGAGTTAATAATCGGAGAGAACAGGATTAGCGCAGCAGAAAAAATGATTGCTCGTGCAGGAACTTTAGTGCGCGAAACTTTGCGCAAATGTGAAAGAACAGGAGAATTAGATTCTAGCGCAATTTGATACATATGCCTTCCTGCAGAATAAAGCAGCGAATTAAGCGCAGAAGATGCGGCTGTTATTACCACAAAGAACACAAGCGCCGAAGCCCAATGAAGCCCCGCATATTGGAAAACCATTATAAACGGAGACATATAAACGCCTTTAGAATCGGTAGCTTTAAATTGTTGCCAAGGAACAATTAGCATGATTGAAGCAAGCGCTCCAACGTAGAAAATCAAGATTCGCATAATAATCTCGTTGATTGCCTTTGGCAAAACTTGGCGAGGATTCTTAGTTTCCGAAACCGTAACGCCTACAAACTCAATAAGCTGGTATGCGTAGAACACCATTTGGAAACTCATCAAAAATGCCAACCATCCATTTGGCATAAGCGAGAAGTTGTTGAAAATATTGTCAAAGCCTGCGTGGCCTGCAGGATTTGCAACGCCGCTAATCTGTGTTGCAGGGTAATGGTAGCCAATAATAACCATAACTGCAGCAGTTGCAATAAGAGCCACAATCAACGTGATTTTAATCATTGAGAACCAAAACTCTGTTTCGCCAAATAGCTTAACAGCAACCAGATTTATGCACACTAAAGCAGCCAAAAACGCTATTTCTATAAGCCATTTCCAGCTGCTAACGTCTATGCCAAAAGTTTGGAAAAATGTAACACAATACGTACTTACAGCCGTAATCTCACTCATGCCAATAAGCACAAGCACTATCCAATACGACCATCCTGCAAAATCGCCCCAGCCTTTGCCCAAGTATTTAGTAATAAAACTAATAAAAGTGTGCTGATTTGGGTCTTTATACATAAGTTCGCCAATGCCGCGCATAAGCAAAAACATGATTAAACCAACAATTATGTACACAAGCATAATGCTTGGACCCGTAAGACTAATGGATTTGCCAGAACCTAAGAATAGTCCCGTGCCGATTGTTCCGCCTATAGCAATGAATTGCACGTGTCTTTTTGTAAGGCTGCGCTCCATCTTGTTAGTGTGACCATTGTTAGTTTGGTCAATATCACTCATTGCTATAACTCCATTCTTTTAGGCGTGAGCTTTCAATTTTATAAGAACCCGTAAATATTTGAATTTCATTATTCAACTTTATTCAACACTTTTAAGCGAACTAACAGGGTCAATGCGGTCTAACGCGGGATTAGTTGACCATTGAACAATTAAAGCAAAGATCAGCGTTGCAAAGCCAGCAATAACATAGCTTAATGGAGACACTTCAACCTCAAAATACAGAGAAGGCATGCGCAAAGCATTTGTTAACAAGCCTGCAACCAATCTTCCAAGAGGCAAACCAACAAGAATACCAATTACAGTAAGAGTAAGCATCTCCTTATGCACGTAAGCATGAACTTCTCTACGATAAAAGCCAAGAACCTTTAAAGTTGCCATCTCTCGCGCACGTTCCGAAATATTAGTGCTTGCCAATGTAAACAGCACAGCTAACGCCAAACCTGCTGCAAGAGTTACTATAAGCGCAACCACAGCATTCATTAAATCAAAGCTAAACGAATGTTTCATGCGCGTAATGTTCATAACAGCTAACACGCCATCCCTATCTGCCACATGGTCTGCGTAACGCATTCTTGCATCATCGTCTCCACGAAGACGCATAATTAGCGCATTATTCTTAACATTTTTCCCATTTTTAAAACCGAATATTCTTTCATAGCAGCGAGAAGTCATATAAATATTTGAACCAATAAGATTACGCACGACTGCACGCAACTTCACTTTTGCGCGCTTAAAACTGGAGTTTGTTATTGTAATATAGTTTCCGCTCGCAATTCCCAACGACGATGCTGCACTCTGTGAAAGAAGCGGACCATCATCATTAAGTGAAATATTTTGCAAATTATTGTTAACATCTTGTAGACGAACCATATTAGACAAAGCTGCGGCATCTTTAACAACTACGATTTGTACGCTTTCAGAATCTCCAACGATTTTATTATGCGAATTGTTATTGGAATTGCTATTAGATTTACCATTATCTGCATCGCTTTTTGCGATTTCTCCAGAGCTAATGTAGGCAGGCAAAATGGTATCAACAAGATTGCTGGATTTATCTTTTTGCACACTTTTCTTCATATTTTGAAATGCATCTGGAGTGGAAATAGAAATCATATCGTAGCGGTAAATGCCGTCATATTGGCGGATTCCAAGAGTGGCTACAGTATCGTTTAATGCTAAAGCACACACGATTAATGCCGTGCAACCAGCTACACCGCCAATCGTCATAAATAGTCTGCCTTTAAAACGAGCCAGATTCCTTATAGATACTTTGTTGAGGAAACTTAGACGATTCCAGATAAAAGGTAAATGTTCAAGAAGCACGCGAGCGCCAGCTTTTGGAGATTTTGGACGCAATAATGCCGATGGTACTTGCCTTGTCTCCCTCCAGCTTACGATTATTGTGCATATTGCAACTGGTATTACAAACGCGAGTACACAAATCGAACCATAAAGCCAATCGTATCGTAAAACAACTCCTGGAACTGTGTACAATCCGCGCAAAATCTTAAGTAGTAAAGATGGAATTGCTAAGAATCCTAGAATATCGCCGATTCCGCCGCCTACTAGACAGGCAAAAATCGCAAAGAAAGCGTGCCTTGTTATTGCTGCGCAACGTCCATAACCTAAGCTTAAGTATGTTCCAATTAGTCCTCGTTCTTCTTCTACCATTCTTGCCATGGCTGTTAGGCTCATCATCATTGCCACCACAAGAAAAAGCACTGGGAAAGCGTATCCAAGAGATTGAATCGAGGCAACATCAGAACGCAAGCGAGTATAGCTCCCGTTTGATATGCGAGCAAAAATATGCCATCTTGCTTGAGGAACATGCTTTTGCACTTCTGGCTTAATTTTTGCGTAAATTTGCGCGCGAGCCTTAGCTAAAACCGAGTCGGGAGCGTTTTTAAGCATTGGCATATTGGCTATAGTTTGATCTACTTGTTGATTAGTCTGGTCTTTTACAACCTGATTTGTGCGCGCCTCTTGGCAATCGCTTTGCACACTGTCTTTAATCTGGTTTGAAGCATTTGCCACAATTGCGCGATACTTTTGCGAAAAATCGTTAACGCGTCGAGCCTCATTTAGGCGCACATATATAGCTGTGTATGGAAGATTATTTGTGCTTTCAGTAATCGCAGAGGTAAAAATAGGGTAGCGTGATATTACGGAATTGCGGAAAGCTTTTGATTGATACCCGTTTGGATTATCCAAATCGTTTACGTCTAACACACTTCCTGTAATTAGAAGCTTATATTTTTGATTTTGAATCGGTTGATTAGACGAATTAGGCTGATTAGTGACTTGTTGCATACTCAAAAACAGTGTGCTACCAATTCGCAATCCGCTATCGTGCAAAAATCGTTCAGTTACCACAGCTTGACGATTGTTTGTTGGCATATCGCCACGCATCAAATGCAGACGATTCAGTTTTTTAACATTGTGATTATATTGCACAACGTTCATTGCATAAGACAAATTGGCATTATTCGAAGGATGAGCAGTAGCTTTAAACGACTTTCCCGCCTCTGCTTCACTAACAAATGGCAATTTTTTGATTGCTTTAACATCTTTGTCAGTCAAACCAAGCGTAGAAATAATTTGTAGGTCGTAAGCTTTGAGCTTAGAGTAAGTATCATTTGCTCCAAGAAGCATATCGTTGCATCCTGCATAAATGCCAGTCATAACTGCAACGCCAAGCATTGCTATAACTGCTAGTATGCAAAAACGACGCCATTCGTGAACCCACATTCTAATGGCGCTAATAAAAACCATTGGCAAAATAGAGCGTGAGCGCTTATTACGAATCGCATATTTGCGCTTGATTTTCTTAGATTTTACAGTTCCGCTACTCACTACAAATCACCACTCTACAAATCACCATTCAATATCTGCAATTGACGTAGGATTTTCTTGTACTGTTTCGCTTACGACTTTTCCAGAATGGAATCTCACAACTTTATGAGCCATAGGAGCAATAGCAGCATTATGAGTAATAATAAGAACCGTCATTCCTTCTTTTTGGCAAATATCTTGCAATAATTGCAAAACAGCTTTTCCAGTTTCATAATCTAGCGCACCCGTAGGCTCATCGCATAAAAGCAACTTAGGCTTTTTAGCAAGTGCGCGCGCAATAGAAACTCGCTGCTGTTCGCCTCCAGAAAGTTGTGCTGGGAAATTATTAAGTCTTTTTTCCAAACCTACGTCAATAAGCGTTTGTGCTGGATCAAAATGATCTGAGCAAATTTGTGAAGCAAGCTCCACGTTTTCTAACGCCGTCAAGTTTGGAACAAGATTATAGAATTGAAAAACAAAACCAATATCTTCTCTTCGATACTTTACAAGCCCACGACCATTTAGCTTTGTAATATTTAAATCACCAACAGTTACACTACCGCTTGTTGCCGTATCCATACCGCCTAAAATATTCAAGGCTGTAGTTTTACCTGCACCCGAAGCCCCTAGTATTACGGTGAGTTTGCCGCGCTCGGCTGTAAAACTAGCATTATCTAGAGCGCGCACAACACTTGATCCAGATGGATACTCTTTTACAACATGATCAAAAGTTATGTATGCCACAATACACCTTGCTTACTGACTACCTGATGATGCTTTTGCTATCAACTTCTTAATTTATTAGATTAATATTTAATACTCTTCATTGGAATAGAGATACGCCACGACGCGCAGTACAATACGCGTTGCCAAGCCAAGTATGCCTTGAATTTGGCCATACAGCTCCAAGACGAGGAGCACCTTGACTCATCCAAATACTCGGCACTCTTCCATCGGAACTTTTAGACCCAAGAAGATTAAAACCATTTTTTATTTCAAGCCAATCTGGATGCTGAGTAACAATCGCCAATCCTTCTTCTAAAGTCAAAGGAAGACGCTCGTCTGAATCTATAAGTTTTCTGGCAACATCTGGCTCACGATTCAAATACGATGTACCTGTATGAGGGTCTAATGCCAAGTAAAACGGACCTTCTGGAGGCTCAAAACCATCTTGTGGCAGGAAACTAGCTATATCTCTAGGCGGCATTGTTGTAAAACCAGCCATACGATCAATACTCGTCCTAGAAATTAAGGATTCTGGCGAAACTAGCTCACGAGTAGGCACAAGAAGAATATTAGTACCCAAATCGCTTTGATCAAGAGCGCGAATAAGCGGCAAAGCTAAAGCACGAAACGATGCAGCACTCATATCTGCAACATCTGGGTAGCCAAGAGCAACAATACGATCAAGCTGCTTTTGTATTTCTTGCGAAGCTATAGACATAATTACATTTTACGTAAAATTTTTTATAATAGCGAATTCGCGCAGGTCTAATCAATCCACAAAGTGTCGTTTTTTAGCTACGATTTCCGCCAATTGCACAGCATTAAGAGCAGCACCCTTACGAAGATTGTCATTTGTAATAAACATTGCCAATCCACGCTTTCCATCAACCGCTTGATCTTGGCGAATACGCCCAACATAGCTCGCGGATTTTCCTGCAGCAAGCTGAGGAGTAGGAATATCATCTAGCGCAACGCCAGCGGCCGATTTTAGCACTTCGCGAGCCATATCTGGAGTTACATCGCACTCAAATTCGGCATTAATGCTCATTCCGTGACCTGTAAAAACGCCTACGCGCACGCATGTGCAGCTTGCTGCAAGCTTTGGCAGATGCAGAATCTTACGACTTTCATTGCGGAGCTTTTGCTCCTCGTCGGTTTCTTGCGAACCATCCTCAACAATCGCACCAATGAATGGCACAACGTTAAATGCGATTGTGCGCGCAACTTTTGTTGGTTGCGGAAAATCAATAGCATCCCCATCAAACACAAGCTTATCCGCGCCCTGATCTAAGGCAGCTTGCGCTTCGTTCATAAGCTGCAACGCTCCAGCTCTGCCAGCTCCAGAAACCGCTTGATAAGAAGATACAATAAGTCGCTTTAAGCCAAAAGCATCGGAAAGCGGCTTTAAAACAGGCATGCACGCCATTGTTGTGCAATTAGGGTTGGCAACAATCCCACGCGGAATATCATTTAAATCTTCTGGATTTACTTCTGCAACTACAAGAGGCACATCGTTATGCATACGCCATTGAGAAGAATTATCTATTACTATTGCACCCGCATCTGCAAATCGCGGTGCCCACACTTTGGATGTTCCGCCGCCTGCGGAGAAAATCGCAATGTCAATTCCACTTAAATCTGCTTTTTCTACATCTTCTACAACAACATCTTTGCTGCGATATTTCAAAACAGTTCCAGCGGAGTGTGCGGAAGCCAAATATCGCAAGTTTTTAATTGGAAAATCGCGCTCGTCTAATACGCGGCGCATAACCATTCCAACTTGGCCAGTGGCGCCTAAAACCGCAAGGTTTACGCCTTTGTTGCTTATAATTGCCATTTTGTCTCCCTTATTTTGCGTGTTTTTGCGATTTTCTTTGATTTTTGCGATTATTTAAGCGTGATTTTTGCGCGCGATTAGCGTCCGCTTCCTCCATAAACAACGGCTTCGACTTTGCTTGCGTCTAATCCGTAGGCTGTGTGAAGCGCACGAACCGCTTCGTCAAGCTGTTTTACTGGAACAATCGCTGCAATACGAATTTCTGATGTAGAAATCATCAGAATATTAATACCGTGATCGCTTAGCGCTGTAAAGAAGGTTGCTGCGAGACCAGAATAGGTTTTCATTCCAACGCCAACAACTGCGACTTTGCCAACAGAAGGGTCCACGTCCATAGACGTAAATTGCAATTCGCCGCGCGCGCCCTGCAAAACCTTGCAAACGGCGTCTAGGGACGAGCTTGGAGCCGTAAGCGATATGTCAGCCGTTTCGGTGGATGCGCTTGCCTGAGCAATCATGTCTATGTTAACGTCTGCAGCAGCAAGAGTTGTAAACACTTTTGCAGCGTTTCCAGGCTTATCGGGAACGCCTCGAAGAGTAATCATAGATTCGCTTCTATCGTGTGCAACGCCAGAAATCACAGGGGTCTCTGGGCCTAAGTCTGGGAATAAATCGCCCATTGTTGAGCGAATGTCTACATTTGTTATTTTATTTGCCATTTTTGCCGCCTTATGTCTATTGCCTATGCGTTCTGTCTGTTGTTATGCTTGTGTCTTCTTTAATAAATAATTAGTTTAAATTCGGCAAGCTCTTTGGATTTACTCCACTCGGCACAATTAATGTTCCGTTTCTGTGCGAAAACGAGCTGCGAACATGAAGAGGCATACTGAATCTTTGTGCGTATTCAACGCATCTCAAAGCTAACACTCGAGATCCGCAAGATGACATCTCAAGCATTGAATCATAATCGATAACAGGAATTCGCTTTGCGGTTGGAACAATTCGAGGATCTGCCGTAAATACGCCATCAACATCTGTGTAAATCTCGCAAACATCTGCTCCAAGAGCAACAGCAAGCGCCACTGCCGAAGTGTCTGATCCGCCTCTACCAAGCGTTGTGTCGTCACCAATCTCGCTGATTCCTTGGAATCCTGCAACAATAGCAACACTGCCTTTTTTAAGCGCATGCTGAACACGATCTGGCTTAACAGCGCGAATATGAGCTGCTCCAAATTGCGCGTCTGTCATAAATCCAGCTTGAGAACCAGTAAAAGAGTATGCGTGCGAGCCTTGAGCATGAATAGCCATTGCTAGAAGACTCATGGAAATACGCTCTCCTGCAGTCATAAGCATATCCATCTCTCTAGCAGGAGGATGCGCATTTACACTCATTGCTTGGTCAATCAAGTCGTCTGTGGTATCTCCCATAGCGGAAACGACAACAGCAACATCGTTACCAGCAGCTTTTGTATCAAGAATCCTTTTGGCTACACGCTGAATTGCGTCCGTATCTTCTACGGACGATCCACCGTATTTCTGCACTATAAGAGCCACTGTAACCCCTTATGTTCAGCCGTCACTATTATCTAAAGCACGCTAATGCAATAAGAATTAATCCAAATAAGACTAATCTAAAATTAGACTATCAACTGTGCTCTATTTATTTTTAGTTTTAGAGATATTATGAGTGGCGTATATACAACAAGCGGTTTCTTGCGACTTATCAAACGCGTTTGCTTATGAATTCACAAATCTTCTATACTTCTTGTCTTCCTGCAAATGCGCGACCAAGAGTTATCTCGTCTGCATACTCTAAGTCTCCACCAACTGGCAATCCGCTTGCAAGTCGCGTAATACTTATGTCAAGCGGCTCAAGCAAACGTGCTAAATAAGTTACTGTAGCTTCTCCTTCAATATTTGGGTCAAGCGCTAAAATGACTTCTTTTACTTGCGCGTCTTTTAAGCGCTCAAGTAGTTGCGTTATTTTTAAGTCTGCAGGTCCAATGTTTGCCATTGGATTAATGGCACCGCCCAAAACGTGGTAAACGCCAGCGTATTCGTGAGTTCTCTCAATGCTCATAATGTCTTTTGGCTCTTCTACAACGCATATTTTTGTGTGATCTCTTCGCGGATCTTGGCAAATAACACAAGGACTTTGCTCGCAAACATTTCCGCAAATTTCACAAAATCGCACATTCTCGCGCAAGTCACTGATTGCGTCAATTAAATCCTGCGTTTGTACATCAGATGATGAAAGTATATAGAATGCAATTCGCTGCGCGCCTTTTGGTCCTATTCCTGGAAGCTTAGAGAACGCATCAATAACTCTGCCTATTGCACCGTCATACGATGACACGTTATGCACTTTTACTTACTCCTCTTGCTTTCGCTTATGCAATCCTGCATTTTTAGGATTTTTTGGATCACTTGCAGCGAATTCTTTTACAGATTTCACCTCAAACATCTTCTCTAAATCATCTATGCTCAAATTGGTTGCCGACTCTAACGATTCGTCCTGCATTGAACATTCGTCTTCTTGCGCGCCGTTTACACCATCAGAGATTCGTGCTTTTGACTCATTATCTGCCTGTGATTCTGAATTTGCGCGCTGAGGATTTTGCTGGCTTATCTTCGACTTTTGCCCCCATTGCTGCGCGTTAGATGCAGCGTTATCTGCGTTTTCTGAATCGTTTACTACTTCAGCATTAAAATCTGCATTCTGTAATGCAGCAATCGCATCTCCCATTGGAGCAGATCCCATACCTGCCCATGCGTCATCTTTCTCAATATCTAAATCTAAAGCACTTTCTGAAATTGCAGAACCAGATAAATCGCTAGCCTCCGCACCAGCACTTGAATCGTCACTAGAGCCAGCATCATCGCTACTGGAATTCGAATTATTTGAATTTGAATCAGAACTTTTCTCGATTATTTTTCCGAATCCTTTTACGATTCCAGCTTTTCGCATAAGCAAGTCTCGCTTAACTTGTGCTAGTCGTTGCGGAGTCATTCTTGCAACAGACTCCACTTTTTCGCCGTTTGCAGCTACTAAATCTGGCGCTATTGCAACGTTTTTTCCAAATGCGTCTTTTACTTTGTTCATAACCACAACTGGCACTTTTTTACCATCGTAAGGTTCTGTTGTGCAAATCGCGAGCGCAAAAGCATGTTGGCTTATAGGCTGGTCAAAAGTTAATACAAGCCTTCTTTTTGATGCATTTCCATCGTCTAATCTAACTTTTGGAACGCGATCTCTCTCTACGTATTCACGAACATCGTCTGGCAGATTTTTAACCAGATTATCCCAAGTTTCGTCCACGTCAAGCTCTTGTGTTGTCTGTTTTTCAACGGTTGCAGTTGACCAATTCGCTTGCGTGTTATTGTTGATTTCAGATTTATCATCAAGAATTACCGAAGGAGCTTCAGCAATTTTTACTGGATTTACTGGATTAACAGGATTAACTGAATTTACAGCAGAATTTGAACCAATAAAATGCCTTGCAGAAGATGCAGGATGCGAGGAGGACTTTGCAAGAGATTGATTAGTGGCTTTAGAAAATGGTTCCTGCGCAGTAGTACTAGATTGCATATCAGCAAGAAGTCTAGCCATAAGAATCTCAAGATTCATTCTAGGAGAAACCGCATTTGCCATTCCCGCAAAAGCATTATTGACGATTTCTGCCATTTTGGACAAGCTTCTCAAAGTTAGCTGACTTGATTGTCGTTGCAAATCTTGCATGTCTTCTGGCGATAAATCGCCTAACAAGTTTTTAGCACAATTTGGACCAGCAGAAACCAAAAGCAACAAATCACGCAATCGTCCGAGAAGATCTTCCACAAACTTACGAGTGTCAAATCCTCCGACTACCACTTTTTGTACAACTTCATATAATTTTGCACCGTCTTTTTCAATAAGGGCATCAATAACATCTGCAATAAGATTAGAAGGCGTAAAACCAAGCAAAGCAACTGCTGAATCTAACGAGATAACACCATCATCTGAGCCAATCATAAGCTGATCTAAAACAGATAATGTGTCTCGTATGGATCCGCCGCCAGCGCGCATAGCAAGCCGCAAAACGCCCTTTTGCGCTTGAATACCTTCCTTTTTGCAAATGTCTTGCAAATACGGTCCCATTACTTCTGGAGGAACAAGTCTAAACGGATAATGGTGGGTTCTAGAACGTATAGTTCCAATCACCTTATCTGGTTCAGTAGTGGCAAAAATAAACATAACATGCTCAGGTGGCTCTTCCACAATCTTCAGCAAAGCATTGAATCCTTGCGGAGTTACCATGTGCGCTTCATCAAGAATAAAAATCTTATATCGATCGCGCGCTGGAGCGAAACCTGCACGTTCGCGTAATTCTCTAGCATCGTCAACACCATTGTGGCTTGCAGCATCTATTTCTACAACGTCTATTGAACCTGATCCGCCTGTTGCAAGATCTTTACAGCTTTGGCATTTTCCGCATGGTTTAGAAGTAGGACCCTCTTTGCAGTTAATACAACGAGCAAGAATACGCGCAGAGCTTGTTTTTCCACAACCGCGTGGACCCGAAAATAGGTAGGCGTGCGTTATTTTGCCTTGATCTAGCGCTCTCATAAGAGGAACGGTAACTTGATTCTGTCCTATCACTCCTTCAAACGTGTCTGGACGATACCTTCGATACAATGCAAGTGCCATAACTATAACCTACCGTCACCTGAATATTAGCTCAACTCTACTTGAGCAAAGTTTCTGTTCTATTCTAAACATTTAGACATTAACATGCTAATCGCCTATTAACATGCTACATTATGACCAATCGCATGAATACTTGATATTTTCCACACACTTATTAGCCACAATCTATTAAACCAGCTCTAGCCGTTACATTTATCTTATTAACCATAGGAAGTCGTAAAGGCACACTTAGACTGATTAATACATCATCATCTTTTTCAACACAAGATTCTATTTTCCCATTATTTGCCTTTGCTGTGCGCTCTGCAACTTGACATGCATCATCTTGCATATTTCTCATAGCGACTGCACCTGATATAGCCGATGCGTTTGCAAGAGCGTAAGCTCGGTGTTTTTGCACCAAAATTGACCCTAAAGTTGCACAAACAACAAGCATAGAGCAGATTGCTATTACCAATCCTATGCCTAACATAGTTCCAGAACCACAATCTGCTCTACGCAAATGTTTAAAACTGTAATATTGCGTATTTAAAATGCTTAATCGCTTACATATTTTTTGACTCATATTAAAACCTGGCTAATGCGAGCTTCCACAGACAATGGCAATACTTTTAAAGGGTCTGGCACAACTGGGCAGCTTACAACAATATCTGCCATATTCCCAACATATTTGACTTTTACAGAACTATTAACTCCAGATACTTTAGATACTATATTTTGCGCATCTTTAGAATTGTGGTGCGAAGCAACATAGTATGCTACTTGACCTGCTGCATCATGGCAATTCATTGTATTTACTACTGATTTACCAACAAAAAATAACGTTAAAGCAAGTACCACAACTGCAGGAAGAATAATCGCAAATTCTGCGGTAACAGCCCCAGAATCTTTTGAATTATTTATCTTATGACAATTATTCTTAGTCGTTCTCTTATCTAAAATGTTCAAAAATACATGATTCTCCATTTTGTCTCGTTTCTTTTCGCATTAGTTAAAATCCCACAACAAATCACATAAACATCACGGTCAAAAAAACTTTATAAATATTTCATATCACGTTTTTCAAAGTATGTTTTAAGTTTCACGCAATGTTTCACAGTTTTACAAATGACTATTTACTTAAAGCTAGCTAACATGTAGAGCTTTTGTAACAAGCTCACTGATAGCTGTACGAACAGCATCTGATTTGGCAATAGCAATAAGCACTGTAGCAAAAGCTGTGGCAGCTATAAGAACAACAGCATATTCTGCCGTAACAGCCCCATCATCACACTGCTTTAAATCTTTGCTCAAACGATTCTGCATGTTATTACATGCTTGTTCAGCTTTAATTAATCCTTCATTCATTCGCATTGAACACATGCAATACCATGTTGACAATGCAGCAGTAATTGATCTCATAATCACTCACCGTTACCTTTCTTTTTGTTATTTTTATTGTTATTTTTCTTTTATTTATGTACCCAATATTGGGATACAAATTTTTTATTTTTAGATTGCGATTAATACATAAATGCAGATACTGTCGGCAAAATTCCTACGAAAATAAACGCTGGCAGAAAACATAACCCAACAGGCAGAAGCAGACGAACAGAAAGCCTAGAGCTTTCTTTTTTTGCCACGTTTCGCATAGATTGCTCATAATTTTGTAAAATCGCTATGAGTACAGGAACTGGAGAACTTCCACAACTCCATGACTCTCTAAGTGACTGTCTAAGCCACATACTTAACACAAAAGATGCAGATGGATTTTTATCTTTTTTATCGAAGCACACATAAGGAGCACTCCAAGCTTCTATCCAAGTATCTCCAGAAAGTAGTGCTTTAGAAACATTCCTTAGCCAAATCCCTTTTCCTCCAGGAATAGATGACCCAACAGCGTCAAGTGCTCTAGTAATTGCGACTCCACTTTTTAAAGCAACTATCATCATTTGCAAACCCAAAATTGGATCTATATCTTCAACTTTGTTACACCTAAAATCGTAATTGCTTCTCATAGAAACCGCAGGCTTGTAGGCGCGCTCATAGCACGGATTAAGAATCATCTGTCTAGTAAAAAATTTGCATAACGTAACTATATAAGCTACTAAAATAATCCAGACGATAATTGCCTTAAACATTTTCCACGATCCTTAATAACCATTAGTTCATCAATCGACATTAGAAACAGCACTCAGCATTGCTTTTTTAGATGACTTCATGATCCATGTAACCCATAAAAGACCGATTACATAAAACAATAAGCCAATACCTAAGAGTGCGTATCCTCTAGAACTTGTAAAAATCATCAATATTGGATTTACACCCAACAATTGTCCAGTAAGAAGAGCCAAAAATGGTAGAGCAGTTAGCAATCTAATAGTTGCTTTAGGCATCGCAAAAACTTCTGAGCTTAAATCATTAACCCTCTTATTGGCATGATAAGAGTCAGAAACAGCTTGAACGCAATCAGTCATAGAGCATCCTATAGAACTGCTCAATTCGTATACAGACATAAGCGATTGTGCAACCTTGCGCATGTCTTTTCTAACTTTACTTCTTTGGCGAGCGCTAAGATTTTTAATCCTATTAGAACAGCGAGAATCAATCCATTTAAACACCGATTCAACGTTTATAACTTGGAAATAGCTTTCGCTGTTATTGCTGTTGTAATTGTTATTGTCATTATCGGTCTCTTCAATAAGTCCATTGCGATTCTCATTATTGCTGTCTCCTCTTATAATCGATTCAAAAGAAGCACCAGAACGCAAAGAAGCCACAAGAGCAGCTAGTGATTCTTCAATACCCATTTTCAAAAAATCCTTTACTGTCGGTATCAATTACAGAAACAACCCTGTATTCAACGGTAAATGCCATTTAACAGCAAAATTTTTCCAAGCAGACGTTTCCTCTATCTGAGCAGAAAAATTACTATCATTAGAATTAACGCAATTTTTCAATCTTAAAATTGGCACACCTTCTAACGCGCCAGAATCCGTAGAACGCAATACTCCAAGTTCTTTTACAATTCGCATACCATTTACTCTTTCTACATGTATAACAACATCAAAAGCATCAGCGGCAAGAGCACATAGTGAAGAAGGTTCCAGTCCTGCAAGAAGCCCTAAAGACATTAATCTGGCTGGCACCTTTTGGACTTTATCAGCATGCAAAGTTGTCATTCCACCTTTATGACCACATGTAAAAACGCGTAATAAATCAGCTATTTCTTGACCTCTGCACTCACCTAAAATAATTCTGTCTGGTCTCATCCTCAAAGTTGCCTTTACAAGATCCGACAAGCCAACGCTGCCTACTCCTTCAACGTTTGCTTCTCTTGTAGCTAAAGACACATGATCCTTAGATAATGAACCTAATTCTCTTGTTTCTTCAACAGTAACTATTCTGTCTTTTTCATCACAAGAAGCTAAAAGAGACTTCATTAACGTTGTTTTACCAGAGCCAGTGCTTCCCGTAATCAAAATATTCGCACGTTGAGTTACCAATAAATAAAGTATTCTAGATAATTCAATAGGAAACATTCCTCTACTACTTAACTCTGTTAAACAATAGCGTTTTAAAGCGGGAAAACGAATCGAAATAGCAGCACCACTTAAAACTATTGGAGCAATAAGAGCGTGTACTCGCACTCCTACTGGGCTAGAAGCATCTGCAATCGGGCATGAATCATCTAATCTTTTGCCTAATTGTGCACAAAGCCAAACTGCATATTCTCGCAAAATCATAGGATTATCAAATGGAATTCTTGGATTGTACTCTTGCAACCCAAAACCTTTATCTACCCAAACGCGACCTGTGTCTGTAACAACAATATCTGTTGTTTGAGGGTTATCCGCAAGCTCTTGCAGAATGCCAAAATCAATATCTTCTAAAACCATGCTTACCCCTTGATATTTTTGAGAATCTTTCAGATTCATATGATTGTGAATTTGATTGTTTATATTGTTGTTCAGATTGTTTTCCAGATATTTTCAAAGAGGAATTAGAGGAGTCTCCAAGCAACCATGTTGTTATTTTTTCTATTGGAATTTTGGCGGATTTTGGAATATCTCTTATACCGTAACCAGATATTATGTCTTCGTACATTTTAGGATCGTGACCAATTGGGCCTTCTACATCGCAAAGCAAATAATCACAAGCTTCATTAACATTTACAGGGCAAAACCTTTTAGAAAGACCACGCGGATTTAATCCTGCGACAATAGAAGTTTGTTTTCTAGAGTAATCTTTATGGTCAGATTCTAGGCTTCGCCAATATGCGCGCAATCTGGCAAGACCAAGAACACTAAGCTCTGCAGCAAATATGGTTGGAACTTGCGCTAAAGTTGGAAGATTCTTTAAAAGCCTTCTTGCTGAAAAACCAGATCCAATATCAACAATTACTACATCACAAGCGTTGGAAAGACCTCTAATAGCAGCTTCAATAACCCATGGTTTAGGCTCTTCACTTTTCCAAGGAGCGTAAGCCAAAATATCAACGTTATTCCAGTGCAGAAGTTCACAACGCAATACATATCCGTCTAATCGTCCTAAAGGAGCTTGAACCTCTTGCAATCTTCTACCCTCGTCCTGCTCCAATCCCAACAAAACATCTAATCCGCCGTTAGAAATATCTGCGTCGATTAGTGCAACAACATATTTTTTACTAGATATATGACTTGCCAGAAGAGCAAGAGTAGTGCTTAAACCAACTCCATCATTTGCCGATGAACCGATTACAACATTTTTTGGAAAAGGCTTTAGCGAATAGTTCAAGCTACCAATATTTTTTTGAACACTATGATTATCTAATGCATCAAAATCGCTATGAACTGAAGTAGAAGATACACCAGTCGCGTAATCTACATGATTTGCGTAATCTGCATTATCCACATGATTCGCATGATTCAAAGATGCGATAACAGTCGAATCTTCCAACTTATTACTATCAGATGTACTTTTGCGCATACTTTTTATCGCACTCGCCTGAGGCGGGTACGTTTCTATAATGCGCGGAACGCAAGAAGGAGCATCGTAATTATCAATAGTCATATTGTCCATGTGGCTATTGAATCGCATACTAAACCATTAGGCAATACTATTTAAACAATGTGGTTAAAGGATCAATAAACGTTGCAATTCCGCCAAAAAGTTATCCACATTGCTGTTTTTGTTGTATTAACGCACAAGTTTTGGATTAGAAGCCATATATCTTTCCAGAAGTTCGCCATAGATTGGCTTAGTGTGCAAAATATCGGATACAAGAAGCGCAATAAAAGCAGATGCAGCAACTGGAAGAGTGTGAATCATTGTTCCCGACATTTCTACAGTTAGCAAAATCGAAGTGAGCGGAGCTTTTACAGAAGCCGAAAGCGTGCCAGCCATAACACACACTGTAAAAATTGGCATTAGCTTTGCGTCAATGCCAAGAATCGGAATGCTTATTATTGCGCGAGAAGCAACGCCGCCTGCAAGTGCGCCGACAGCAAGAATTGGCATAAAAATTCCGCCAGGCGCTCCGCATCCAAAACTTGTAGAAGTAAATAGCATTTTTGCAACAAACAGGATGCACAGAAGCGCTATGCTTGCTTTTCCATATTCAGAGAGCTTAACAAGATTCGATCCTCCTCCAAGAACATCTGGCAAATATAAGCCAACAGGAATCGCGATTAAGCATGCTACAGATACGGGAGCCCACTTTGGCAAATACTTATACAGCGTTTGTAATCCAAGCAAGGATCTGTTCATTAAAGAGCCAATAAGCCCTGCAAAAATGCCAAGTGGAATCAGCCAAAAATGAAGTGTCATTGGTAAGTCTGGAATTCTTCCAAAGTCTAAAACAGGTCGAAGTCCAAAGCATGTTTGAGACACAAAGTCCGCGCAAATAGATGCAGCAGCAGCTCCCATAAGAACTGTAGAAGACAATCCGTGTTGAACTTCTTCCATAGCAAACATAAGCCCAGAAAGTGGAGCGCTAAACGCTGCAGATAAGCCAGCTGCCGCTCCAGCGGTTACAACATAATGCTCTTGCGTATCGTTTTTATTGCCCTTTCTAAAGATGCGAGACATCATTTGCGCGCCGCAAGCTCCGATTTGAATCGAAGGGCCTTCGCGCCCAAGAGACAAGCCAAATAGCGAACCCAACAATCCGCCTACAAATCGAACAGGCAAAATAGTGTTCCAACACATTTTTAGACCGCGTTGAACGTATCCAACAACTTGTGGAATGCCGCTTCCAGACGCCATACTTTCTTTGCGACTCATCCAGCCAATAAAAAGCCCAGCAGCAATTGCAAAAACCACGCAAGGCACAATCCAAAGCATGTTTTGCAATATTTGCGCATACATCCATCGCGCAAAATCGGTTCCGTACTCAATCCCAAGTCTATAAGTTGCTACAAGCACGCCAGAAACAAGACCAACAACTATGCCAGCAAGAACCATCTTCCATCTAAGATGCTTAAGCGTTTTAAGAACGCGATCAGAAAAGTCGCGCAAAAAATCGCGTATAAAACCGCCTACGTTCTTTAAAGTCACAATAAACCTATTCTTAAATCAAATCGCAAACAAATACATCAAGCATTTTAACATTTTTAATAACACAATAAATATAAATTAATAAAATACGTCAATTAATAAAATTCAAAACTTAAGACTTTAGAAGCATAAATATTACAAATGACGGTCCAGCGTATGCAATAAATGCGCACAAGAATGGCACTATTAGTTCGCTAATAAAAAGCCATAGTCCAAGCTTGATTTTCTTTAGCTTAAACAGGCTTACGATTTCTAAGATTGCGGTTGAAAACGTTGAAAATCCGCCTAAAAATCCCAATGCGCACGTGTAAATAATAGTCGAAGCAAAAGTTAAATCGTATATAATCGAAGAACTTAAAAATACAACTAAGCCCATTATAAAAGACGCAAAAGCGTTGATTAGCAAAGTTGCGATTGGAAAATCATGGTTATAAACGCGCCCGATTGCGTCAGATATTGCACAACGAAGAACGGCGCCAAGTCCAGCGAAAACAACAGGCAGCCAAAAAAGAACATATGCGTAAGACATCATTTTGCACCGCCCCTGTTAGCGTCTATTTTATTGATGACGTTTGAATCACCAGCATTTTTTACGCTGCCATTGCCTTTAAAAGCAAAAATTTTATCTCCAATTAGACTCCCAACAAGCACTGCTAAAACGCCAAGAACCATAGACAACGCCATAATGGCAATTACTTCTACAATGTTCATTGCAGTAAATGCGGAATGCGCGCCCTCAAAAGCAAAAGTAGACATTGTTGAAAGTCCGCCGCAAAATCCCGTGCAAAAACCGTATTTTATTAAGTCTTTGTTCTTGCAGCTCTTCCCACTTACAACAAGTGAACTTACTAAAGCAAGAATAAAACATGCTAAAACGTTCGACAAAAGAGTTGCAAAAGTAAAGCGGCTAAAAAGCATAGAATATCCCGAGTCCCAATGCATGCCGTGCGTAAAACCACTTATTTCACTACGCACAAAAGCGCCAAGCAATCCGCCAATAAACACAACAAAATATGTTTTTGCACCAAGTGATTTATGCTTATGCTTTTTAGGCAAGTCGTGGCAATTACTGCTTGGAATACTCATAGTTTTTAGCCGCCTTAAATAGCCTTAAATAGCTATTCAAATAGTCACTAATCAATCAACGAATGAACGCTAATAATGTGGTCGCGCTGAGGACCAGTACCAATTGCCGAAATACGGCACTTGGAAAGTTCTTCTAAGCGCTTTACGTAGCTTTGAGTATTTGCTGGCAATTCTTCAAACTTGTGAATTTGCGAAATATCCTCACTCCATCCTGGAAGCATCTCGTAAACTGGCTTAGCGCTAGCAAACAGAGACTGATCTACTGGCATTTCGTTCATTCTCTCAACGCTTCCGTCAGACAAAGTTACATCGTAAGCTACGCAAACTGGAATTTCTTTTAAGCCAGTCAAAACATCTAACTTAGTAAGGACAATATCAGTTAAGCCATTTACGCGAGTAGCATAGCGGCTTACAACGGAATCAAACCATCCGCATCGGCGAGGGCGACCAGTAGTTACGCCATATTCGTGACCCTGCTCACGCAGCCAATCGCCACTTTCATCCAAAAGTTCCGTAGGGAATGGACCTTCACCAACACGAGTGATATAGGCTTTAGCAACTCCAATTACTCGCGTAATACGAGTTGGACCAACGCCAGTTCCCGTGCAAGCACCTCCTGCAGTAGGATTTGAGGATGTTACAAATGGGTAAGTTCCATGATCGACATCCAGCATGGTTGCCTGACCGCCTTCAAAAAGCACGGTTTTGCCATTTTCTATAGCCTGATTCAGTATAAGCGAAGTATCTGCAACATAAGGCTTCAAACGCTTTCCAAGCTCCACAAGCTGTGCTGTAACATCATCAATATCTATTGGATGCTGGTTGTAAAGTTTAACTAACATCTGATTCTTTTGATGCAAGCTAGCTTCAACCTTATCCCTCAAATGCTCTGCATTAAATAAATCATGCACACGAATACCAACGCGATTAATCTTATCTGCATAAGTCGGGCCAATTCCGCGACCTGTTGTACCAATCTTGTGCTTGCCAAGGAACCTCTCCGTAACCTTGTCAATTACGCGATGATAAGGTGTAATCACATGCGCAGACTCGCTCACTTTCAAACGAGAGCAATCAACACCTCTAGATTCAAGTGCGTCAATCTCCTCAAACAGAACTTCTGGGTCTACAACAACACCATTACCAATAACAGGAGTTACATTAGGGCTGATTATACCGCTAGGAAGTAAATGCAAAGCGTAAGACTCGTTTCCCACAACAACAGTATGTCCAGCGTTATTACCGCCATTAAATCTTGCGACAATATCTACCTTAGAACCAATTAAATCAGTCGCTTTGCCTTTACCCTCGTCACCCCATTGAGCGCCAATAAGCACAATTCCAGGCATGCTGAACCTCCATTTTTGGGCTAACGTTGCCCAAATAAACACAATTCCTACGTGTTAAGACTAGCGCAAAGCCAATACCGAATTTAATTTTCAACTTGATGAACTTATAAGGCTTTACCGGCAGAGCCAAGCTGTACACAGGCTTCAACAACACGCTGAGCCATTGCTTTTTCTGCCTCTTTGCCCCAAGACCTTGGGTCGTAGAGTTTTTTGGCTCCAACTTCTCCGTCGATTTTAAGAACTGAGTCGTAGTTGTGGAACATGTGATCTGCTATTGCTCGAGTAAACGCATATTGCGTGTCTGTATCGATGTTCATTTTTACTACGCCGTAGCTTACAGCTTGCGCAATTTCTTCGGGAGTAGATCCAGAACCTCCATGGAATACCAATAAGAATGGTTTTGTTGGCACACCAAACTTGCGATTACATAAATCAAGCTTGTACTTGTTGTATACAGCGCTTTGAATGTTGTCTAGCAACTGTGGTCGCAGCTTAACAACACCAGGCTTGTATGCACCATGCACATTGCCGAACGTAAAAGCAGCCATATATCTTCCGCTCTCTGCCAAACCTAATCGTTCAACTACTCGCATAGCGTCCTGCGGCGTTGAGTATAGTTTTTCATCAATGTCTGCTCTATGACCGTCTTCTTCGCCTCCCACGGCCCCAATTTCAATCTCTAACACCGTATGAGCCTTCGCCGACGCCTCAAGCAATTCTTCCGCAACGTCTAAATTGTGTTCAAGCTTAACTGTAGATCCGTCCCACATATGCGATTGAAATATCGGCTCTTTGCCGTGCGCAACTTGATCCGCCTCATAAGCCAAAAGTGGCTTAATCCAGTCATCTAAATAGCCTTCTGCGCAATGATCCGTATGTAAGGCAACGGTAATATTTGGATACTGCGCTGCTACTTGATGCGCGAATTGAGCAAACGCTAGCGAACCGACAACACGATTATTTACGCACTGTCCCGAAAAATACGCGGACCCCCCAACGGATACTTGAATAATTCCGTCGCTTTGCGCTTCTGCAAATCCTTGTAGTGCAGCATTTAAAGTCTGCGTGCTAGTAACATTAATTGCAGGGTAGGCGTATCCACCTTTGCTGGCGGCATCAAGCATTTGCGCGTAACGTTCAACGGTTGCAATAGTCATATTTTTATTATGACTCTAAGCGCGCATATTTTTTTAGATTTTGCTAGATTTTTACTAAATTTGACTAGATTTTTGATTAGATTTGTGGCTATTTTTAACTATTTCTGGCTATCTTTTATTTCTTGATGGCGCTTTTTTGCGGCAGCTACAACAAAATGTAAATATTCGAGCGCGATTTCTTCTTTTAATCCAGATTCTTCAGCAATTTTTTTAAGTCGATTTGCTTGGCGATTTTCTCTAGATTTATCTTCCGCAGCAAGATTTGCGCGAGCTTTTATTTCTCCGACTTTTTCCGTAACTTTAAAGCGCTCTGCAAGAAGTGAAACAACTGCATTGTCAATATTGTCAATCGATTGACGCAACGCAAAAATCTCGCTTATTGAATCGTTACAATCATTGCAACTCGGTTCAATCTGATGCTTACGCGCGCCAACCGATTCTTTAGGAAATTCACACATATTACTTCTAGTCGAAATAAGTCTGCAAAACCATAGTTGTTTCTGTGCTAACTGGCACAATCCTATGAATCGTGTTAATTAGCTCTTCTAGCTTGCTAGGTGTAGCAACACGAACTACGAGCATGAAACTTGGGCTTCCAGTGATAGAATAGCAGGCTTCAATACCTTCAATATCTTTCAACTTGGCTGGAACAGATGCTTCTTGCTCAAAGTCAAGAGGTGTTACAGCAACAAATGCGCTTACTGGCAAGCCTCTGCGCTCATAGTCAATCAACGCACGGTAACCAGTGATAATTCCTCTGCGCTCAAGCTTTTGTACTCTAGATTGTACGGCAGAAACCGATAATCCAGATGCTTTAGCTAGTCTGGTTAATGTTGCACGACCATCATGTTCAAGAATATCTACAATAATCGCATCTGTAGAATCTATAGGAGCAACTGTGCTCACATTAGCGTTCAAGCCAGAAGGAATATTATTTTCAATCTTATGAGAGTTTCCTGTCATACGACCTCCATCCTCATACAGCGCATCTTCCTGAATACTGTTGTAGATTTCAGATTGCGCTACCCTGCAGTCTCTTCAATCGTATCGTATTTTTTAACGAAAAAGAACAAAATTATATAAAAAATCACGGTTTTTCACATTAAATATCAAATGTTTATAGGAATAAACTTTTGACAAGTAATTATAATTATTTAATTTTTATTATTTGCATACGCATTATCAATAGTAAAAATTACCAAGAATAGTGTATTTTATAGGAAAATAATTATATATAAACGTATATTTTTTTATTTTAAAACACAAAATGAGTTTGTAATAAAAACAGTATTAAAAAATAAACAATAAAAATTACCCCTCGATTGATCAAACCAAGGGGTAATTAAAGTGTATTTTTTAAAGTTATATTTATAAAATTACACGAACATAACCTACTTAAGCAGAGGTTGCTGGCGACCCGCCATTTGTAGAGTTATTCGCTTGCTGCACAATCGCCGCGAGAAAATCGCGATTCGACGCAGTTTTCTTTAAGCGTGGCACCAAAGTCTGATAAGCCTGCTCTGGCTCAAGTCCGCCAAATAGTCGCCTTAAGCGATAAATAATAGGCAATTCTTGAGCAGGAGTAATCAACTCTTCGCGGCGCGTGCCAGAAGAATTAATATCCACTGCTGGGAACAAGCGCTTATCTGCCAAATCGCGACTCAAGCGAAGCTCCATGTTTCCAGTGCCCTTAAACTCTTCGAAAATAACTTCATCCATCTTTGAACCAGTTTCCACTAAAGCGGAAGAAATAATAGTCAAAGAACCGCCATTTTCAATGTTTCGCGCGGCACCAAAGAACTTTTTAGGAGGGTAAAGCGCCTGAGCATCCACGCCACCAGAAAGAATACGACCAGATGCAGGAGCAGCAATATTGTATGCACGAGCAAGACGAGTCATAGAATCAAGAAGAACAACAACATCTTGGCCAAGCTCTACAAGCCTCTTAGCACGCTCAATCGCAAGCTCCGCAACAGTAGTGTGATCTGATGCCGGACGGTCAAACGTAGAAGAAATAACCTCGCCTTGAACAGTGCGCTCCATGTCGGTAACTTCTTCTGGACGCTCGTCTACAAGGACAACCATCAAATGCACTTCTGGATTATTAACAGCAATCGCGTTCGCAATATTTTGCAAAGTGATTGTTTTACCAGCCTTAGGAGGCGAAACAATCAAACCACGCTGACCCTTACCAATAGGAGCCACAAGATCAATGATTCTGCCAAGCATACGATTTGGCGTAGTCTCCTGCTTTAAGCGCTCTTGCGGATACAAAGGCGTGAGCTTAGCGAATTGTGGACGATTCTGAGCATCTTCTACGCTCATGCCATTAATGCTGTCAACGCTTTGCAAAGGAACAAATTTTTGGCGCTGATTCCTACGATCACCTTCGCGAGGAGCACGAATAGAACCTTGAACCGCATCTCCCTTGCGCAAACCATACTTTTTGATTTGGCTCATAGAAACGTAAACATCATTTGGACCAGGCAAATATCCAGAAGTGCGCACAAACGCATAAGATTCAAGCACATCTACAATACCAGCAACTGGAACAAGCTCTTCTTTTGGTTCCTCTCTACGAGAAGCTGATTCACGAGACTCGTGGTCTTCACGAATATCATTGCGATCAGAACGATCATTCCTCGTAGGTCGATCTTCACGCTCTAAATGATCAGAGCGATCCGAGCGGGAATCGTAATCATCTCTATCGCGTCCACGACCACGCATACGACGTTGATACCTGTCATTCCTATCTGAATGCGTATCATAATCGTCATCGCCATTAGAACGCGAAGCTCCGCGTTGCCTGCGAGATTCAGAATCACGATTTGCGTTAGAATCAGAAGACTTTTCACTTGGCAAAGTAGCAAGAATCTGATCTAGATCATCTTCCGTATCATCTGCATCATCCGAGTTATTTCCGCGATAATTATCTTTAAAATCAGACTGACGACGACGCTGAGATTGATTATCACGCGTAAACTCACGACGACGCCTAGACTTACCGCTTCTATTTGAATCAACAGAATCATCAGAATCAGAAGATTCAACAGAATCAGGCAAGCCGAGATTTTCTAACAAATCCTCATCAGCAGATTTACGAGCAGACTCACCACTATCATCATCAAAATTGCGACGCGACCTAAAAGATGAAGATGAATCGTATTTAGACTCATCCTCATCATTAAGCGACGAACGACTATCCCTAACAATGCTTTTAGGAACATGTACGCTAACTCCTGCTGGCGCATCCCCACCATTGCGCGCAGCGGTAAGCGTAGCAATCAAATCTGGCTTACGCATTGTAGACGTACCGCGCAGGCCCATTTGCTTCGCAAGATCCTTAAGCTCAGAAAGCTTCATATCATCAAGATTTTGGCTTGTTGCCACAGTTATACCTTTCCCTAACCCCAAGAAACAAACTACTTGGAGCTTTACATGGAAGATTTCGGAAAAATCCGTTGTGAATACAACGATAAGCACATAACAATGTGACTTAATCGCTGATAAATGTATGCTACTACACTCATGCGACTCACAACAACACGGCGTGGCAAAAAGAAAAAACGCTACTTCTTTTCGTGATATGACTTTTCTGTATTAACAGACCAAACATTATCTTTAGACTGTTTTCCACTGTTAATATTAGACACGGCTTCAATAGCAGTAGCCATAGAATGATCCTGATTATTGTAACGATGCTGACCATTTCTACCAACACAATACAAGTTACCAAAACCATCCAAATACTTAACAAGCTCAGGCATCTGAGCATAAGTATCGAAGTAAGCTGGATAAGCCTTTGGAACACGCTCACGATGCGCATCCAAAACATCATCTTCGCCATCAATAACCTGCATACGAGTAAGCTCATCAATCGCAGATTTACGAGCCTCTTCGTCGCTCATATTCCAAAAATCATCGCCCTCATTGCAGAAGTATTCAAGACCAATCCACACAGTGTTGTCAACATCCTTAACGAGATATGGGCTCCAGTTGTTAAAGATTTGCAAACGACCAACTTTGTATCCTGGATCCTGCACATAAATCCAGCAATCAGGCACAATAGGAGGGTTACCTAACGTTGGAATATCAGTCGTATTACGCAAGCGCATACGCTTAACAAGAAGTCCAACGGTTACGAAATCACGGTAAGGCAAGCCTTTAGCAACTCGTTGTAATTCGGATGGAACCTGCACAGACTCATTTCCGTCAGCGCCATGCTCAATAGCTGCAACCAAATCTTTTATTGGCATAGAAGAAATAAACTGATCCGCATGAAGTTCTTGCTGCAAACCATCTTGATTTTCAACGACAACACTAGAAATTTTACCGTCGCACTGTTTAATAGCAACAACTTTTGCATCTGTTAAAACAGTAGCGCCATTTTCACGGCAACGACGTTCAACAGTCTCCCAAAGCTGACCAGGACCAAGCTTAGGATACCAGAATTCTTCAATCAGTGAAGTTTCAACTTCCTGATTTGCCTTCTTTTTCGGCATAAGCTTAGAGAAAGCATTCTTTAAAACTTCAACAATGCTCAAACCCTTAACTCGCTGAGCACCCCAATCTGCGGAAATCTGACTTGGATGCCTTCCCCAAAGCTTCTCGGTATAGCCCTCAAAGAACATAGAATACAGCTTTTTGCCAAAGCGATTAATGTAGAAGTTTTCGAGATTTGTTTCTGGCAACTTGTGAATCATAGACCAAAGGTAGCTAAAACCAACCTTCATAGTAAGAACAAAGCCCATAGAGCGCAAAGTAGACGCAGAAAGAGAGATAGGGTAGTCGAAGAAATGATGATTCCAGAAGATTCTAGAAACGCGATGACGCTTAAGCATAACCTCATCTTCGACTTCTGGGTCTGGGCCGCCATTCTCTAAATCGTGGTGTCTGCCAAGTTTTTTGTCGTCGTAAGAAGGAGCGCCTTGAAGTGGCAGCATATCTCGCCACCATTGCATAATTCGATCATCTTTAGAGAAGAATCGGTGACCGCCAATATCCATGCGGTTTCCGTTGTATTTTACAGTGCGAGAAATTCCGCCAAACTCTTTAGATGCTTCAAGAACAGTTACATCGTAGCGGCTAGCTCCGCCATCTTTTACAAGCTCCCATGCAGCCGTCAACCCTGCCGGACCGCCACCAATAATCACTACAGATTGTTTCTGGGATTGTGTATCAGTCAATTTTCCTCCATACCTAAAAGACGCTTTATAAAGTCAAAATCGCAAAATTGCAAGCACGTATCTATATTAAAATCTAAACATAAGCTTTACTAGCATACTCTTATCATGCGATAGATTCTGGAATATCGATATCTGTTTTCTGCACTTCTTCCACATTTACGTCTTTAAACGTAACAATACGAACGTTTTTCACAAACCGCGAAGGGCGGTAAACGTCCCACACCCAAGCGTCTGTTAATTGCACGTCAAAATACACATCTTGACCTGCAGAACGCACGTTAAAATCCACCTTGTTTGCCAAATAGAATCGTCGCTCAGTTTCTACAACATACGTAAAAAGCTTAATAACGTCACGATACTCCTTGTACAACGCAAGCTCGGCGTCAGTTTCGTAATTGTCGAGATCTTCAGCGCTCATCGCTTCCCTTCCGCATTATTGCCATTAGTGTTACGCTTACGACCGCGTCCTATAATACGCCACCATGCACGTTTAGAAGAATCTTCTTTGACTGTAGCCGCATTATACGGCCACGATTCGTCGGAATTATCTTTGCTAACAGGTATTGCAATTGAATGCTCATGCGCACTTAGCGCTTCACAAACACCAGGATTATCTTCAATAACGTGCAGACCAAAAGCGTCTAAAGAACGAATGGCATCATATTCATCTACGAGAGTGTCCATAACAACAAAATCTTGATATTTTTGATTTTGTGAATCCCACAAAGCATCTCTAGCTGTTCCAGTTTTTACAAAACCAAGAGACTGATAAACAGAAAGAGAACGCGTATTCGCTGCTGGAACACCAACCCAAATCCTATGCAATGCTAAACCAACTGTGTCTGGAGCAAAACCATACGTCATAACTCTAGGCATTGCATCTCTAGAATACCCACGACCCCTATAATCGCGTCCTAGAATCACCTGAATTCTAGCGGATTTAGACCAACCATCAATGTCGATCAAAAAAATCATTCCAATAATATCGCCATTGGTATTTTTAGCGTCATCAATAAGATCTGGCACAATTGACCATGCGATTGTTGGGCGTGATTGAGCATCTCCAACAACCCCAGCATAATCAGACATACTTTTATCATTATTGTCCAAAGACCACTGCACAGAACGCTCAACCCACGCATGAACCATAGCACGTTCAGATTGTGAATCCTTGCCAGTTATAACAGCCGCACCATCAAAAGCATGTAATGAATCCATCCTCGCTAAATCTTCGATGGTTGCTTGCCTAAGACGAGCCATCTCGCCGCGTATTGACGGAATTACAATACTTTCTGGTAACTCTCGAGAGTTTGTAGAGTCAGCATTGACTTCCTGCATATTCACCTGTTTCCTGTACCTAATTGACCTTGCGTTACAAAAAGTTCTACAAAAAGCATAAGCAAAATACAAATGCGTAAGCAACTACAATATAAGATTACACTTTTTGCACTCTACACAATGCTATAAAACACAAGGTTAAAACGCAAAGCATAAAATGCAAAAAGTGCATCTATAAACTATTCTTTTCTAGCTAAATTTTAATCTAACTAAAATTTAAATCAGCCTTTAATCTTTGCCATCACGATCTTAGTAACAGCCTTAGCATCAGCCTGACCTTTAGTCGCACGCATAACAGCGCCAATAATTGCGCCCATCGGCTTCATATTTCCAGCCTTAAGCTTTTCTGCAACTTCAGGATCAGCAGCAAGAGCAGCGTCAACAGCAGCTTCCAAAGCGCCGTCGTCGTTCATAACCTTGAATCCGTGCTTCTTAACAACTTCATCAGGCTTACCCTCGCCAGCCAAAACGCATGCAACAGTTTGCTTAGCGAGCTTATCGTTAAGATTGCCATCTGCAATTAGCTTTTCAACTTCAGCCACATCTTGCGGAGTAATAGGCAATTCTTCCAAAGTCACGCCACGAGTGTTTGCTTCGCGAGCAAGCTCACCAAGCCACCACTTCTTAGCACCAGCAGCACTTGCACCAGCCTTAACGGTTTCTTCAACCAAATCAAGAGCATCCGCGTTAAGAATATCTCGCATTTCAAGATCGCTAATACCCCATTCGCTTTGCAAACGGTTACGGCGCTCGCGAGGCATTTCCGGCATTTCGGCCTTCATGCGCTCAATATGCTCTTTAGTTATATGAAGCATAACCAAATCAGGATCTGGGAAGTAGCGATAATCGTCAGCATCCGACTTCACACGACCGCCAGCAGTAGTCTGAGTTGCTTCATCCCAGTGACGAGTTTCCTGCAAAATCTCGCCACCTTCGCTCAAAATAGCAGCCTGACGACGAATCTCATATTGCAGCGTCTTTTCAATACCGCGGAATGTGTTCACATTCTTAGTTTCGGAACGCGTACCAAATGGATCAGTCGACTTGCGACGAAGCGAAACGTTCACGTCAGCACGCATATTGCCCTGCTCCATACGAGCGTGGGAAATGTTAAGAGCGCGAACAATATCGCGAATAGCACGCATATAAGCACCAGCAATTTCTGGAGCGCGGCTACCCGCACCTTCGATTGGCTTAGTTACAATCTCAATTAAAGGCACGCCTGCACGATTGTAATCAACCAAAGAATGATTTGCACCTTCAATACGACCGTCAGCGCCGCCAACGTGAGTATTCTTACCAGCATCATCCTCAATATGAGCACGTTCAATCGGCACGCGGAACACGGTGCCGTCTTCCAGCTCAACGTCCAAGTAACCATTGCCATTAGTAGGCTTATCATACTGGGAAATCTGATAATCACGAGGCATATCTGGGTAGAAGTAGTTCTTACGAGCGAACTGGCTCCACTCAGCGATTTCGCAATGCAATGCCAAACCGAGTTTAATAGCGTAATCAACTGCAGTCTTGTTTACAACTGGCAAAGAGCCTGGCAAACCAAGGCTTACAGGAGTTAACTGAGTATTTGGCTCGCCACCAAAAGATACCTCCGCTGGGCAGAACAGCTTTGTGCGCGTGCAAAGCTCAACATGAGTTTCCAAGCCGAAAACTGGGTCAAATTGCTCCACAGCATCGGCGTATTTCATAAGTTTTTCAGCCATGAGAATCCTTCTTACTTAAGCTTTATTTCACTTTACTTAGCCAATGAATCGAGCCAACCAGCTTTAAGCGACTTCCAGATTGGGCCACTCCACTTTTCTTCGAGCGCTGCTTCCAACGCTGCTGCAGGCTTGTACATCTTTTCATCATGGCATTGCGGAGCAATAATCTGAATACCAACAGGCAAACCATCGTCGCTTAAGCCAGCTGGGAGGCTCAAAGCTGGAACGCCAGCCATGTTTGCAGGAATCGTAGCAATATCGTTCATGTACATGGAGAGTGGATCGTTCATCTTCTCGCCAAACTTAAATGCCGTTGTAGGGCTTGTTGGAGAGACTAGAACATCTACCTTATTAAACGCTTCTTCAAAGTCGCGAATAATAAGCGTACGAACCTTTTGTGCAGAGCCATACCAAGCATCGTAGTAGCCGGCGGAAAGTGCGTAAGTGCCAAGAATAATACGGCGCTTTACTTCGTCGCCAAAGCCAGCTTCGCGAGTTGCAGCCATCATGTTTGCAGCAGTTTGAGGCTTGTCTGCTGGTGGCATTACGCGCAAACCGTAGCGCATGCCATCGTAGCGAGCCAAATTAGAGCTAACTTCGGAAGGCATAATAATGTAGTAAGCAGCCAAAGAATAAGGGAAATGAGGGCAGGAGACTTCTGTTACTTCTGCGCCCATATCCTTAAGCAATTGCACAGCCTCATTAAAGCGTGCTTCAACGCCTGGCTGGAAGCCTTCTCCGCTAAGCTCTTTAACAAGACCAACCTTTACGCCCTTCAAATCACGGCGAGCACCCTCGCGCGCAGCCTGAGCCATTGGAGGAACAGGAGCAGGAATCGAAGTTGAATCGCGCTTATCGTTGCCGCCAATGATTTCCTGCAAAAGTGCAGAGTCAAGAACGGTACGAGAAACAGGGCCAATCTGATCAAGCGAGCTTGCCATAGCGATTGCGCCAAAACGGCTGACTCCGCCGTAAGTTGGCTTTGCTCCAACAGTACCAGTTAAAGCGCCTGGCTGGCGAATAGAGCCGCCAGTATCTGTACCCAAAGCAATAGGAGCCTCGAATGCAGCAACAGCAGCTGCAGAACCGCCGCCAGAACCGCCAGGAACGCGCTCAGTATCCCAAGGATTGCAAGTAGTTTGATAAGCGGAATGCTCGGTAGAAGAACCTTGAGCGAACTCATCCAAATTAGTCTTGCCAAGAATTGGCATGCCAGCTGCCTTGAGCTTTTCAATAACGGTAGCATCGTAAGGTGGAACCCAGCCTTCGAGAATCTTAGATGCTGCAGTAGTAGGAATGCCCTTAGTAACAATCATGTCTTTAATGGCAATTGGAACGCCTGCAAGCTCAGGTAAGCCTTCGGCTTCGCCATTAGCGTTCTTTTTATCAAAAGCATCTGCTTGTTCAAGTGCAACATCTGCAGAAACATGTAAGAATGCTTTGATTTCTGGCTCGGCTGCTTCGATTACTGCCAAGTGAGCTTCAACAAGCTCGCGGCTAGAGACTTCTTTAGCTTTTACAGCCTTTGCCATATCGGCAGCAGAAAGCTTTACTAAATCTTGAGTATTAGTCATGTTTTATTCCTCCCCCAAAATTCGAGGTGCTACAAACATGCCAGACTCACTTCTAGGAGCGCCAGAAAGCGCTTCTTCTTGAGTCAATGGCGTAGCAGGCTCGTCTGGGCGCAAATACGCTTCAAGAGGTACTGGATTTGCAGTAGGTGGCACATCTTCGCCAGCAACTTCCTGCACTTTGTTAATAGATTCTGCAATGACGTTTAATTCGCCTTGCAAGCGACTGATTTCTTCGTCGCTTAAAGCAATCTGGGACAAAACACCCAAATGCTCAATTTCTTCGCGTGTGAATGTAGGCATAACCTCAACTATATGTGTGATGCGTGACCTTCTTATAGAAGAAAAAAGCAATATTGATAAAAGATTTACACACGTTACTGTAGAAATATTTTCCCAATTTTAGAACATGATTGTCGATCCATATTTTCTAGGGAAAATTATGTGTAATATTAAAAAAAATTTTATTAGTGAGACAATAAGCGAAATAACAATTATTATCACATACAGTTTTCATAAAACTAACGAGTATAAAAGTATGTGAAAACGAAGGTCTATGCATGTCAACACGCCATGAAATGTAAATAATTCAATAAAAGAATGTTGGCATTCCAACCTTCTTCATACGTTTATTTGCAGAATAAAAAAATTTGTTTTATTTCACTATCCCAGAAATAAAAAAGCATGTAATAATAAGATGCTATGAGATATTAAGCTAATGCAGCGAAGCATGCCATGCATAGAAGCAAATAAGTTACGGTATCTCATAAAAAATAACAGAAAATATCATAATATAAGGATACATATGAAGAGTACAAAGTTCTACCGTAATGCAGCAATGTTGCTCCTCGCGGGCGCAACTATTGTTCCACAATGCTTAGCAGCACCAGCAATGGCCGCTCCTTCCGCTAAGGATTCTGAACCAGCTACATCTTGCGCAGCTAAGAAAGACTCGTTGAATAATTATTTGTGGGATTTGCAATACGATAAAACAAACATTCTCGCCCGTCATGGCGAAACCATTGAGAACAAATTCTCCAGCGACAGCTTCAACAAGAACGGTGAATTCGTTGTTGTTGAGCATCAGAAGAAGAACATCACCAATACAACTTCAAATTTGTCGGTTACTTCCGCCAACGATGATCGCGTATACCCAGGTGCTCTTTTCCGTGCTGATAAGAATTTGATGGACAATATGCCAAGCCTGATTTCTGCAAACCGCGCTCCAATAACGTTGAGCGTTGATTTGCCGGGATTCCACGGCGGCGAAAGTGCTGTAACTGTTCAGCGCCCAACCAAGAGCTCTGTAACTTCCGCAGTGAACGGCTTAGTTTCTAAGTGGAATGCACAATATGGAGCAAGTCATCATGTTGCAGCTCGCATGCAGTACGATTCTGCAAGCGCACAAAGCATGAACCAGCTCAAGGCTAAGTTTGGTGCTGATTTTGCCAAGATTGGTGTTCCGCTGAAGATTGATTTCGATGCAGTACACAAGGGTGAGAAGCAGACTCAAATTGTGAACTTCAAGCAAACTTACTACACCGTAAGCGTTGATGCACCAGATAGCCCAGCAGATTTCTTTGCTCCTTGCACTACGCCAGACAGCTTGAAGAACCGTGGCGTTGACAACAAGCGCCCACCAGTTTACGTGTCAAACGTAGCTTATGGTCGCTCAATGTACGTAAAGTTCGATACCACCAGCAAGAGCACTGATTTCCAGGCTGCGGTAGAAGCAGCAATTAAGGGCGTAGAAATCAAGCCAAACACCGAATTCCATCGCATTCTCCAGAATACTTCTGTTACTGCAGTGATTCTTGGTGGCAGCGCTAATGGTGCAGCTAAAGTTATTACAGGCAATATCGATACGCTTAAGGCTTTGATTCAGGAAGGTGCAAATTTGAGCACCTCTAGCCCAGCGGTTCCAATTGCATACACCACTTCCTTCGTCAAGGATAACGAAGTAGCAACTTTGCAATCCAACAGCGATTATATTGAAACGAAGGTTTCTTCTTATCGCAATGGCTACTTGACTTTGGACCACCGTGGAGCTTATGTAGCTCGCTACTACATCTACTGGGATGAGTACGGCACCGAAATTGACGGCACTCCTTACGTGCGTTCTCGCGCTTGGGAAGGCAATGGTAAGTATCGTACAGCTCACTTCAACACCACTATTCAGTTCAAAGGAAATGTACGCAATCTACGAATCAAGTTGGTTGAAAAGACTGGTTTGGTTTGGGAACCATGGCGCACAGTATATGACCGTTCTGATTTGCCACTAGTTCGTCAGCGTACTATTAGCAATTGGGGCACAACCTTGTGGCCTCGCGTTGCTGAAACTGTAAAGAACGACTGAATTCATAACACATGATTAAATATAGAAAAATAGAAAAGTAAACACAGGAAAGGGCTTTATCTTGTAGTCAGTTACGAGATAAAGCCCTTATTGTTTTTGCAAAATATTATTTGCAGAATATTTAAATATTTTAGATATCGCGCTAAATATCGCGATGCTTTTCCACAACGTGGCCAATTGCATACATGACTACGCCCCAAGCAAGAACCACCAAGCCTGATTGCCACCATGTAAAAACATATGCGTTTGGTGGAAGCTGTGCACCCGAATTAGGGGAGCCGCCCAAGAATTTCTCCACCGCTGTGGCTGGCAAAAGCTGTATAAGTATTGAATTCCACTTCGCGAAATTGCTTGCAAACATAATAATGCTAAGAACACTAGGCAAAATCATCACGGCTCCAATAACGCACATAATTCCGCCAGCAGTTGACTTGCAAATCATGCCAAAGCCGTACGCCATTGCTGCTACAACAACCATAATTGCAGGAGAGCCAAGAAACAGCGTAAGAGGCAATTTCCACGCGTTGCTTCCAGATAATCCAGAAGTGTTGTCTCCTATAAAGGCTAATTCTGCAGCGCCTAGCGAAACTGCCATTGCAATAAGTTGCACTACAAAAACGTAGATTGCAACAGCAATAAATTTAGCCGTAAAGAACATACCCCTTCTAGGTACAGCAGTAAGAGAAGCCTGAATCGAAGTTGTAGAATGCTCCGCGGTTACAGCAAGCACTGCAAAAATCGCTAGAACAATCAAAGATACAGAAGCAAAACTAATAACTAAGTGGAAAATGCTATCTTGAGATGCAATAAGGCTACTTTTATTGCTCGGCCCAACAGTAATTGCAGCGCTTGATTTGCCTTGATTTGCTCCATTCTTAATGTCAACTTTAGACATTGCTTTTTGCACAATCGCTATAATAAAGCTAAAGATTACTGGCAAAACAATTGTTAATGCCATGCACCACCAGGTGGATGCAAGTCCGCGCAACTTAACAATCTCGGATTTAAGCGTGTGCATAAATGTTAGGCGCAAGTGTTGAGCGTTCATGCTGCGGCCTGTTTTGTACGCGTTGGATTGGTGTGCGTTGAACTCAGAAGATTGCACTTGTTGATTTGCTACTTGCTCACTCATTTTGCACTCTCCTCATTATTAGATTGCTCTACGTTTTGTTCACTCGGCTTTTGTTCACTCGGCTTCGAGCCGCTGCTAGGAACAGCCTTCGTTACATACTGCTCTTGACCGTGTGTAAGAGCCAAATATGCTTCCTCAAGTGACGCGTGCTCGTAATTAAGCTGATATACCAAAATTTGATTATCCGCAATTTCTCGCGCAATCTGACTTAGTTCGCAATCTGTTATTCTAAAAAGTTCGCCTTCTTGAACGTCTTGAGGTGTGCGATTATCTGGCAAAATCTTGCACTCAGGATGATTTTGAGCAAGCACTTGCTTTAGCTTTTCGCCTTCTGGAGTTACAAGTCGCACAGCGTGCTGCGAATGTGCGTCAACAAAATCTTGAACCGTTGTGCGCTTCAAAATTTCGCCATGCGCAATAATCACAAGGTTATCTGCAGTAAGCGCAACTTCGCTCATTAAGTGCGAGCTAAGTAGTATTGCGCGGCCTTCGCTTGCGTAATACTTGCATAATTCGCGAACCCACTTAACGCCTTCTGGATCTAAGCCGTTAATTGGCTCGTCCAAAATAAGATTGTGCGGATCTGCTAAAAGAGCCGCCGCAATGGAAAGACGCTGGCTCATACCAAGCGAGAAAGATCCTGCTTTGCGGGTTTTAACACTTGATAATCCAGTAATATCAATCACTTCGTCAACGCGCTTTTTTGATATTCCGTGAGTTAAAGCCAATGAATACAGGTGATTGTAAGCCGTACGGCCCCTGTGAGCAGACTTTGCGTCAAGAACTGCTCCAACTTCTGTCATTGGGGATGCGATTTTTGCGTAAGGTTTTCCGTCAATAAGAGAAGTGCCACTATTGGCATGAATAAGATTTAACGCGCAACGCATGGTGGTAGATTTACCAGCGCCATTAGGTCCTAAAAAGCCTGTGACTTTGCCGTCTTCGGCGACGAAAGAAACGTCGTTAAGCGCTGTTTTTGCGCCGAAACGCTTTGTAATATGTTGAAATTCTAACATAAATTAACAATATCACAAATAAAAAAAATACACCTAAAATGTAAGTGTTTATGAGTACAGGCTAATGCGTTTTAATTAACATTACTGATGAGATTCTGCTGTTGAAATTTTAATTAAGATTTTAATTAAGTTTTTAATTAATATTCAGCAATTTGGTGCTGCATGTTGCGCAATCCACGCGTGCATGGAAACAGCTGCGGCTGCTCCTGCGTTTAGCGAGCGAACAGAGCCAAATTGCGAAATGTAAACAACGTCATCCGCCATTTTTAGTGCTTTTTTAGAAAGACCAGGACCTTCCGCGCCAAAAAGCATAAGGCAACGTTTAGGGAACTTGTAGGTTTCCATAGCAACTGCGCCTGGAATAATATCGAGCGCTATAACGCGAGCGTTTTTAGCGTCTTGTTCCTTGATATTTGCGATTTTTTCGGCTTCTTTATTGCCATCTGCTTGTGCTTTAAGCAAAAGTTGATGCGCTTCTTCTGTTTCTCGTGCTATATTTTCGCGCCAATTAGTTACTAGAGTTTCAATAGTTGGGCAACACTCAACGTATTGGTAAAGCTCAGTCATTAACGAGCCTTTGCGATTCCATTTATGAGGCCCTACGATATACACTTTTTTCGCAGTAAACGCGTTTGCAGTGCGAACCATAGAGCCTATGTTGAAATCGTGAGTCCAATTTTCTACAGCTACTTCAAACTCATGACGGCCTTTAGAATCGAGATCCGCTTTTATATCTTCTACTTTCCAGTATCGGTAGCAATCTAAGACGTTACGCTGGTCGCCTTCGTCTAGTAATTCAGCGCTAAACCGCACATCGTAATTTGGCGATTCTGGATTATCTGGACGAGGCTCACCTGGATGTTCTTCTTCCCATGGGCCAACTCCTATAGGTCGGAATTCTGGCTCATCGGAAGCTTTTGCAGCCAAAGTAATTGGATTCGGTTCGTGCATGTATAAGTTTTGCTCCGTTTAATACTTTTGCTTAGTATTGGCAGCTAGTCTTTGCAGCTAGTCTTGGCAGCCGTCTGTTACGCAATCTCCTGTGCAGTCTGACTTGCAGTGACCGCCACAGCAGTTGTCTTCGCAGCACGGCTCAGTGCAACCGTCATGCTTGCAATCGCCAGTGCACTCTACTTTGCAATGGCCACCGCAGCAATTATCTTCACAGCAAGGCTCAGTGCAACCATCATGAGCACAATCACCCGTGCATTTAACCTCGCAATGACCGCCACAGCAATGATCGTTGCAGCAATCTTCGTGTTCTGCATCTGCGCGTAATTCTTCTTCACCGAAAGCTTGAACAAATGCCATTTTAGTACTCTCCTTACTTATTGGATTTACTAATTGAAGATGCCTTGTACCTTGTTCGTCGGCGTCAACACCACCAATTAATGCAACTATAGCAAGAATTTGCGCGCCTTGCTGATTAACAATGCCAAAATCAAGACTTAATTCATTTCCGTGTCGTAAAGTCACAAGCGAAGAAGTTTGAACATACGATTTTTCAGAAAGCCAAGAGTCAAGTAACAATACTCGCTTGCCTTTAACTGACGGACCTTTTGTTGCAGGGAAAACAAAATCCATAACAAAGCCGTCGAGTGCAATTCCTTTACGTTCTGCAGCATGAATAAGCGCAAAAACCATAGGCACTGCAGCAGCAGTTAACGCTCCAACTGCGTCAACATCGCGTTCTAACGAATACCCAGCTTTCTCAATTGCATCAAAAAGAACATCACCAACCAACTTGGAGCCGCGCTGAGCAAATGTAACAGAAAACAGTTCACTAAATGGTTTCGCACTCATATCCGCACAAAGCATGCGCTTAAGTTCCGCGCGCTCTTCTTGTAATTCTGTCATTTTGCACTCCTTAGCATTTAGAGTTGTTCAATTTTTGATGCTTTAATGTTTTTATGCTTAACGATCTTCTACTGATACTTCCGGAGCGCTCAGCTCTTTAACATCAGCTTTATCAGAATCTATAAGATCTATTGAAGCAATAACTTTACTTTGATCTAACTTCTGAAGTTTACGCGCTGTTACCAACACTCGCGACTCAAGCGAGGAAGCAAACTTATTGTAAGCTGCAACTGTTCTTGCCAAAGATACGCCAAGTTTTGAAGCATTTTCTCCAAGAACCGCAAAGCGATCGTACAATTCTCTAGATAAATCGAAAAGTTCTTTCGCATCATCTGTAAGACTTTGCTGCTGCCATGCGTACGCAACAGACTTAAGCACAGCCCACAAAGTAACTGGGGAAGTGAGTGCTACTTTTTGCGCAAAGGCATCATCCATAAGCGTTGGATCCGCTTCAAGAGCCGCCTGAAGCAACGCTTCGTTTGGAATAAATGCAACTACAAAGTCTGGTGCTGTTTCAAAAGCCTGCCAATACGCTTTAGCTCCTAATACTCTAACATGCTCTCGCAAAGCCTTAGCGTGCGCTTTTAGAAGCTCGCTCCTTCTAGCTAATTCTTCGTCACTTGCGTTATCTGGGATTTCGCAAGCACGCTGATAATCCGCATATGGAACTTTTGCATCAACTGGAATTGTTTTGCCTCCTGGCAGATGCACAACCATATCTGGCCTCTGCTGTTCGCCATTTACTCCAGTTACAACAACCTGCGTATCAAAATCAACGTGCTCAAGCAAACCTGCAGATTCCACAATATTCTTTAGCTGAGCCTCACCCCAAGCTCCGCGAACCTTGTTATTACGCAATGCTGCAGAAAGCGAACTAGTTTCGCGGTCAAGCCTTGTTTGCTGCTCGCTTAAGCCTTTAAGCTGAGTGCTCAGCACACCCATTTCTTGCTTGCGTCCTTCTTCAATCTGCGAAACTTTATTCTTCAGAGCTTCAAGATTGTCTTTTACTGGAGCAAGCGCTTCCAAGACTTTACCTTGCTCTTTCAAAGTTTTTTCACGATTTAATCGTTCGCGTTCTTCTCGCTCTGCACGCAATTGTTCTTCGCGATTCACTCGCAATTGTTCTGCTTGCTGCGCTTTTAGCAGCTCAGACTCCACAAATTTCAATCGCTCAGCAAGCTGCTCTGCTTGAGTACGATACCGTATAGCTTGATTGCCATTTTCCTGCGCTTGAGCGCGCGCTTGTTCATACTGCGAGCGCAATTCGTTAAATTCGCGTTGGCTTACGCCATTAGAGCCTTGCGTTCCATTGTTGTGCTTAACAATAGCCAGCACAACAATGGCGGTTATTACGACAGCAACCACCATTAAAACAAACATCACAATATTATCGAACATACGTTCTATTAAACACTATTGAGTTGACTTTTGAAACATAATTAGACACGTCTTTTAAGCACGTTCAAAATAAAGCAATCCACGTCCACACGTGCCGCTCCATAGGCAAACTGCAATTACAGTAAGCACAACAATGACGTATAACAATATGGATTGTCCAGGAATTACAGGCAAAGTTCCATAAGGATACCATCGCAAAATCAATCCAATTTTACTTTGCAAACCTTGTGTAGCAATATTCATCACCACTAAAAAGACACCAAATGCAAGACCGTAAAACCTTCCAAAACAGGCTAATCCAATCATTATGAGCACAATATCAATCCACGCATTACCTAAAATCATCTGCAATGTACTAAATAGCTGCAAGTCAACTATACGAACAATCAACACTGAAGCGCCAAATGAAACAAACAAACACAATAAAGCAGCACTCAATGCATATATTCGCAACCTTTTCATCACGAAACGTTCCCACGATACCATAATCGGAGCAAGACAAACGAATGCCGCGGCAATAAACCCAACTACAATAACTTCATACAGAGGAACAACAAAATTAACAACACTACTACCAGATTGACATTGAAACGTTATACCTCCTACCGCATTATGCACATTAGCAGAATCCGGCAAACAAATATAACCAACATAAACTGGCAACTGCGTTACAAATGATCTGAATATAACAAGCATTAAAGAGGGAAGGACTACGGACAATAAAATTGCAACGATTGCAACAATATAATGCCTACCTTCAAGCCAAGCGCGAAAATTATTTTTCATGCTTATCACCAAGTTCCGATAAGACTTGTTGTGGAGTTATGCGGCATTGATTAAGTTCTTTAACATGATTTTTTACAAATTGTTTCAGCTTAGCATCATCAGCATTATTAATACTCATAGCCACTTTATCGTTTGCTTCACCTGGAATAAATCCATATGACCCATACACATCATTACTTATACGAGAAGGAAGCTGAGCAAGCAAAAATGCTGTAACAGAAGCGTTTGAATCAAGATTCTTTTTTACATATACTTCTTTCATAGCATTTGATGCACATTTTGCAGGCACAAATCTTTGTAACACTTCTTGAGCGATACCAGTCATATCACCATATTTCTCAGAACGCCTAACAAATGTATCTGTTTGTTGTTGAATAACAGTAGCTTTAAGATTACGTAACTTTATTAAACCACTATTAGTAAGATTCCAAGATTTTTCAGTATTTGTTGGAGTAAACGCATTTCCAAGCACAAGCACAATTCCTTTGCCTTGCGAATCTCTCTGATTCTTAGGAAACCAAGAAGCAACAGTTTTCAAATGTTTAACAGCACGAAGTTTACGAATATAAGCTTCTTCAGGATGTACACAAACAGAAAAAGCAGTATCTTTAAACGTCGTACACTGAGGCACAAAAGGTCCAGAGCGAATCCAAGGTTTTGGACCCCACATAGCTATACAACAAGCACATACTATTGGCATAATTAAAGAAATACTTATTGCTTTTATGCACCAATAAGATCCCTTTTGCCAAAAATATCTAATATGCGCGCAACAAAGAATGCATGAAACGATAAAAACACACACAAAGAATATGCGCAAAGTCACCAACCATGGGTTCATTCGCAAACCAGGCTCAGCACCAATACCAGCATCCGACACTGGAAGTATTGCGTATAAACTACTACCCCAATATCTAGGAAAAATATCTCCCTGAGGGATAACGCCATTACGCATTATAATGACGCCATAAATACAGCACCAAATTATTGCAAAAGATAATAAAGCTGATAATACAATTGCCCAACGATTGCCAATAATTACCCCTAAAGTAAAACCAATTGCAAAAAATGCACTCGGCGTCACGCCTCCACACAATAGTGGAAAATACGGAAAATTTGTAATATTTACATCACTCTGAATTACTGTTGGCAATATACTTACGCAATATAACAAACTGCACAGTATAGCGCCTTTTAGTATAGGAATAGCGTAACGACTGGCTGATTTTCCTGCACACCACGCAGAATTGACCAAACATCTGGGCGAGCAAGCTTTACATGAACACCATGCGCCAAAAATGCAAGCAACAATATCAGACAAACAATGCATCCATGTGACATCAATTCTTAACCAAAGCGCATAATTATTATTATGCGCTAAAAAATTTGCCACACCCAAAAAAATAGGATATGCAATCAAAAATAAGCTAAAAATACAACTGCTTATTAGAGATAATGGGGACATAATATGTGAAACAATCGTGCACTTCTTATGACTTTTCGTAAAAAATCTGAATTCAGTTAAAAAGTTAGAATATTGACGCATATTTAATCACATCCCTACTCACTACCACATTAACAAAATAAGAAACTATACATATCCAGTTACTGCTACTACTCACTTTTATGAAATTTAGATAGCAAATGCCTATATCCTGATTCCCATGGAGTTACCATAAGATCTTCACGATTAGCATACTGAAGAAGATTATCCATTTTCCCATCAAGCAATATAATTCCTTCATTAAGAACTATAACCCGATCCGCAATTACTGCTAAATCTTCTACTAAATGTGTACTAACAATAACAGTATGCTTTTGCGAATAAGACTTAAGAAAATTACGAATATCAATACGCTGCTCAGGATCTAAACCAACAGTAGGCTCATCAAGTATTAGTACTGCAGGCTGACTAGCAATCACACAAGCAATACCAGCACGCTGACGCTGACCTCCTGATATTTTAGCAACGATGCGATGTGCTTGTTTTTCCAAGCCAACCTGTTTGAGAGCATTCCAAGCAGCTTGATACGCAGCGCTCCACGATAAACCTCGCGCCCATGCGGCATATTGAACATTTTTTAACACACTCGATGCATTCATAAGTTCAAATGATTGTGGCAAATAACCAATATTTGACCGAGCTTTAGCCCTTTCCGCACGACAAGTTACATCAAAGCCATGAACAAAAAGTTTCCCACTAGAGGGAGCATAAATCGTCGCTATAACGTTAAGCAGAGTAGTTTTCCCAGCACCATTTGGCCCCAAAAGACCACATATGCCAAAAGATAAATCTATAGAAAGATTATGCAAAATTTGTTTTTTCCCATACGAAAAATTCACATTAACAAGTTGCACATCTGAGCCCGTATATGATTCTTGCATATCTCACCACTTAATAACTAGACTACTTACCTACAACTTCGTATATTTTCTCTGTCTATTCCAACTACAGAACCACTCATCTGAGCATAAGCTGAAATTGGCACAGTATAAACAATAGTAGCAAGCGCAACTATTGCAAATCCTTTCTTTGCGAACATATTCGTATCTCCATTTTCAATCTGCTTCATAACGTATTCAGCCTTGAATAAGTACATATATTTTATGATAATTTAATATGAAAAAAAAATAGATTTTTATAAAAACCAATTAAAATTTTAAAAGATATGCATATCCTATAATGCCAATTATCAGCAATAACTTGAAAAATTAAGGGGGATTCCACCTTTTTATTTCAAGTTCCTTCTACAAATATTTTTTATTTAGATACAAAAATAGCGTGCTGTCTAATGGAAAATAATCCAATAAACAGCACGCTTTGTTTTATTTGACTACATTATTTGACTACATTAAATAGTGCATATATTACGCAATCTTGAGAGTTACATGGTCGCTAGTATTCTCACAATCCGCAACTACGCGAGCGCCATCATGCACCTTGCCAGAAAGCAGCAATCGCGCAAGTTGATCGCCAATTTCCGTTTGAACCAATCTACGCAACGGACGAGCACCGTAAACTGGATCATAGCCATGCTCTGCAAGCCAAGCTCGAGCAGAATCGCTCACATCCAAGCTAATGCGGCGGTCGCTCAAGCGTGCAGCCACTTGGCGAACTTGAATATCCACAATTCCACCAAGCTCTTCGCGGCTCAACGGATGGAACATAACAAGCTCATCCAAACGGTTAATGAACTCTGGCTTAAACTCAGCGTGAACAGCATTCATAACAGCCTTGCGTTTAGCAGCATCGTCCAAGCCTTCTTGCACAAGGAATTGCGAACCCAAGTTTGATGTCATAATCAAAATCGTATTCGTAAAATCAACTGTTCTACCTTGCCCGTCAGTCAAACGACCATCGTCCAAAACCTGCAACAAAACGTCGAATACTTCTGGATGTGCCTTCTCAATTTCGTCAAAAAGCACTACAGAATACGGGCGGCGTCGCACGGCTTCAGTAAGCTGGCCGCCTTCCTCATAGCCAATGTAACCAGGAGCAGCACCTATAAGCCGTGAAACGGAAGCCTTTTCCATGTACTCGCTCATATCAATGCGAACCATTGCGCGCTCGTCGTCAAACAAGAAGTCGGCAAGAGCCTTTGCAAGCTCCGTCTTACCAACGCCAGTAGGACCCAAGAATAGGAACGAACCAGTTGGGCGATTCGGGTCTGCAATTCCAGCACGGCTTCTGCGCACAGCATCCGCTATAGCGCGGATTGCTTCGCTTTGGCCAACAACGCGCTTAGAAAGCTCCTTTTCCATGTTGAGCAGCTTCTCATTTTCGCCTTGCATTAAGCGACCAACAGGAATGCCAGTCCATTCGCTAACAACTCCTGCAATAGAATCGGCATCAACCTGGTCTGGGACCATTGGCTCTTTCGCTTCACTCTTAGCATTAGCAGCCTGTGATTCCGCTTCTTCCAAAGCTTTTTGAATGCTTGGGATTTCGCCATACAAAATACGGCTTGCTTGCTCCAAATTGCCTTCTCGCGTGAATTTGTCGGCTTCTACGCGCTTAGCGTCGAGTTGCGCTCGCAAATCGCCAACCTTGTTGTGACCAGCCTTTTCCGCATCCCAACGCGCTTTCAAACCAGTAAGCTTTTCGCGCGAGTTTGCTAATTCTTCTTGCAACTTTTCTAAGCGTTCTTTAGCAGCAGCATCTTCCGCTTTCTTTAATTGCATTTCTTCCATTTCAAGACGCGTAACTTTGCGCTGCAATTCGTCGATTTCTTCTGGCTGAGAATCAAGCTCCATACGCAAGTGAGCTGCCGCTTCATCAACCAAATCAATCGCCTTATCTGGAAGTTGTCTGCCAGTAATATAGCGGTTTGAAAGCGTTGCTGCAGCTACGATTGCATCGTCACTAATCGTCACCTTGTGGTGTGCTTCGTAACGTTGCTTAAGTCCGCGCAAAATCGTCACCGTATCTTCAACAGACGGCTCGCCAACAAACACTTGCTGGAATCTGCGCTCAAGCGCCGAATCCTTTTCAATATGCTCGCGATACTCGTTAAGCGTAGTTGCGCCAACCAAGCGCAGCTCACCGCGCGCAAGCATTGGCTTAAGCATATTGCCAGCATCCATTGAACCTTCTGCAGATCCTGCGCCAACAACAGTGTGAATTTCGTCAATAAACGTAATAATTTGACCGTCTGATTGTTGAATTTCCTTCAACACTGCCTTTAAGCGTTCCTCAAATTCGCCGCGATACTTCGAACCTGCAACCATCGAAGCCAAGTCGAGACTGATAAGACGCTTGTTTTGCAAAGTTGTAGGCACATCTCCTGCAACGATTCGCTGAGCCAATCCTTCTACAACTGCCGTTTTTCCAACGCCTGGCTCGCCAATTAGCACAGGATTATTCTTCGTGCGGCGAGAAAGAATCTGAATCACGCGACGAATTTCCTGGTCTCGTCCAATTACTGGATCGAGCTTTCCTTCGCGAGCGCGCGCAGTCATATCAACCGAATATTTTTCGAGCGCTTTGTAGTTGCCTTCCGCATCTGGGCTTGTAACTTTCGCGCCTCCGCGTACAGTTGGCACAGCCTTGCGCAACGCGTCTGCAGAAACATTGTGCTTTTTGAAAATATCCGCAACAGCATTCGGCGCGCTTGCAACTATGCCAATAAGCATGTGCTCTGTAGAAACGTATTCGTCTCCCATTGCGCGCATTTCTTTTTCTGCCTGACTTAAAGCAGCTAAAAGCTGACGGCTTGCGTCTGGCTTAGTTGTAGTTGAGCCAGTAGATGAAGGCAGTGCCACTAATGCGTTGCGAATTTCAGCGCCGATTTGTTGCGCATCTGCACCAGCCTGTGCAATAAGCGCGCGCACTACGCCTTGCTCTTGGCGAAGTAAGGCATCTGCCAAATGTAACGTATCTACTTGCGCATTGCCAGCTGCCGCCGCGCTTTGCACAGCATCGCTTAATGCATCTTGCGCTAAGGTTGTAAACTTTTGTTCCATATTTACCCCCATTTGCACCGCTATCTAGCGGATTTTAGGTGATTTGCGTGCAATTTTTGCAATTACGCTCAAACCACATTCCGTCAATTTCTAAAACTTGAGTCTACTACACTCAAGTTTTGTTTTCAAGATGTTTGTGGCGTTTCCTTATACAACGGTTGCTTGCGACTTTTCCTAAGTATTTTCCTAAGTATTAAATATGTCGTAATCTTAAAAATATGAGAATTGCACGTTTTTCGTATAATGAAGTTCCGCAGTACGCTTTCGTTCAAAAAGACGAAGCAGACGGTAAGGATTATTTAGTAGCGCTAGAAGGCCATCCACTAAGCCCTCAAGGAGTTAAACCAACAGGTAAGCGCTACGAGTTAGACGCCGATGGCGTGCGCCTGCTTGCACCAGTAATTCCTTCAAAAGTTTACGGATTGGCAAAAAACTACGATACGCGTTCTGCTGAAGAGCGCGCATCTTCTGCTTTGTTGTCAAGTCACACGGCAGCAGACATGGTGATTTTTACAAAGCCGAGCACATCTGTAATAGGACCTGACGATCCGATTGTTATTCCGGCTTTTTCGAACGATATGAATTTTGAGCCAGAAGTGGCTGTTGTTATGGGCAAAATCGCCAAAAATGTGTCGGTAGATAAGGCAATGGACTACGTTTTTGGCTTTACATGTGTAAACGACGTGACTTTGCGTGATTGCGCAGGCAGCGATCCAATGTTTACGCGCGCAAAAGGATTCGACACGTCTTGCCCACTTGGTCCATGGATTACAACCGAGCTAAATTGGCGAGACGCGCATATCTCGTTTACGCTTAATGGCGAAAATGTTCCGGAAGCTGACGGCACTACAGCGCGATTGATTCACAGTATCCCAGAGCAAATTGCTGCGATTTCAAGCTTCTCAACGCTTCTTCCAGGAGATGTTATTTTGACTGGAACGCCGTATCCAGCAGGAACTTTGCACGCTGGCGACGAAGCGATTGTGCATGTAAATGGTATTGGTTCGCTGCGCAATGTGATTATGCATGCGTAACGGCAATAAAAGTAAAAGATGAAAATCAGAAGCTAGACAAAACTTAATACTACACAAATGCGCGCGGGCCAAAGATTGCCGAACCGATTCGGACCATCGTCGAACCTTCGGCAATCGCCCACACAAAATCGCCAGACATTCCCATTGAAAGCTCTAATTTTGCAGAGTCTTCATCATAATCTTGTGCGAGTTGTTCACTCACGCAATCTCTAATTTCTCTCAATTTTGCGAAACCACTTCTCACTATTTTTTCATCATCCACGCGCGCTCCGAGCGTCATAAATCCGCGCAAATTAAGCGCCGGCAAGCTAGATATAGCGAGCGCTTCGTCAATCGCGCATTCTGGCGCGCATCCGGATTTCGTAACTTCTCCCGAAACGTTCACTTCCAGCATAACGTCTACGCGAAGTCCCAAATTTTGAGCGCGAGCAGATATTTTTTGCGCAAGATCAATGCTATCAACCGACTGAATCCCATTTGCAAGAGGCAAGACTTTGTTTATTTTATTGCTTTGCAACTGACCTATTAAGTAGAGCGGAATTTCGCCGTTTACACCAACGCTTAAATTCTCGCGCGCAGCTTCCTTGCGTAAAATTTCTGCTTTTGCAACAATTTCTTGCGGACGATTTTCCCCAATTACGCGCACTCCAGCTTTAAGCGCTGCCATAATTTCGCCAACATCTCGCGTTTTAGTTGCAGCAAGCAGCGTAACAGACCCAGCTTTGCGCCCGTAACGCGATTCGGCTTGAGCAATGGCGTCTTGCACGCTGTGCACGCCGTCGGCAATTTGACGCGCGCGAACACAATCTACCTCAGTATTCGCTAAATCTTTTTGCGTCATATATGCCATTTATTGCCCCAATCTATCATTCTAAATACATAGTTTAGTCGAGGAAGGGCACGGATTTGTCTGCTAAGTTTGCGCGAACAGAATTCCACGGCGTTTCGTCGCTTTTAAATAACGCGAGCGCATCTGCAGCGCTCATATCTGCTGGGCGAGTTTGCTCAGGATTCTTATATCCCAAAAGATACATGCAGTAACCAATCATGCGCTCGGCGCTCCAGCCAGATTCACGAAGTGCGCCAACATCTAGTGAATGCTTGCTTTTTGCGAGTCGCTCGCCTTGAGCGTTATCAATTAGTGGCAAGTGCGCAAATTGCGGACGCACGTAATGCACGCCGTTAGCCGCAAAAAATCCCGATTTTTCAAGCAATTCACCAATCCAAATTTGAAGAGCCGCCGAACGCAGCAAATCGCGTCCGCGCACAATGTCGTTTACTCCCGAAAGCACATCGTCAACAACAACCGCAAGCTGGTAGGAAAACACGCCATCCGCGCGACGAATCACCATGTCTCCCAAGTCGCGATTAATGTTAAACGATTGCGCACCAAAAATCGCGTCTATAAAACTCACATTCGCTTGGTTTAAATCAGCAGTCGGTACAGCAAGCCGCAAAGAATGTTGTTGATTATTTTGCAAACGCTTTTCGATTTGCGCCAAGCCTTGCGCATTTTTGCGAAGATTTCTGCACGTACCGGGATAGCGTATAAAGCCGTCGCCTTCTTGCGGCGCTGCAATCGCGCGAATATCGGAACGCGAGCAAAAACACGGGTAAATCAGGGAATTCCCGTCTCCGTCTTGCAAAGATTCTAACGCATCAAGAGCTTCTTGGTAGAGTGCAGTGCGCTCATGCTGATAAGTCGGCTCACCAACCCAATCAAGCCCAGCCCACTTCAAATCGTCAATCACTCGCGCGCTTGCATCTTTTGGCATTCTAGCAATATCGAGATCTTCCAGGCGCAAAATCATGCTTCCACCTTGCGACTTTGCAGAAAGCCAAGCAGCCAACATTGCTACCATATTGCCAATATGCATACGCCCAGAAGGAGTCGGCGCAAAACGACCAATTGCAATAGGTGACTTAGAAAACATGATTTCGTCTTTCTAATATCTTTCTTAATAAGCACAAGTTTGCAAAGCATAAACTTGCAAAACAAGAAGCGCGTAACGCATTCATACTAGCATCACGCGCTTCTTACAACCGCAATTAATCACAATCAATAACAATTAAAAGCAACTGTTTTATGCAAATAGCGACTTAAACATAAGCACGCCCAAGATTGCGCCGGCAATAGGGGCTACGACTGGAATCCACGCCTCGCCCCAACGAGAAGAACCCTTGTGTGGAATAGGCAAAATGGCGTGGAGCAAACGCGGCATAAGGTCTCGAGCAGGATTCAAAGCAGGACCAGTCGGACCACCCATAGAAGTCACCAATCCCCAAACAACAAAGCCAACTACGATTGATGCTCCAGCCAAATTCTTCTCTCCCCAAGGAGAAGTAAGGCAGCAAAGCGCAGACAAAACAAGCACGAGCGTGCCAAAGAATTCGTTTAGGAAGTAGTTAAGCTTGTTATTGTAAGCATCCGTAGTGCAGAACGTGCCAAGAATAGCCTCTGGCTCTTCGGTTTCGTTGTAATGTGGCAAATAAGTTACGTACACAATAAGCTGACCGACCAATGCGCCCAAAAGCTGAGCCACAATATACGGAAGTACGTTTGACCAAGGGAACATTCCGCAAACAGCTTGCGCAATTGTCATAGCAGGATTTATGTGCGCTCCAGAAATTCCACCGAACATTAGCACTGGGAACATAACGCCAAAACCATAGCCCATAGCAATGTTTAGCCAGCCTGCGTGATGACCTTTAGTGTTTTTAAGTTCAACATTGGCAACGGCTCCATTGCCAAAAATCATAAGAATGGCAGTTCCAATAAACTCAGCTGCCAACATTACTGTAAATGAGTGTTGCATGGTCCTTCGATCCTTCTTAATTGTTTTGCTGCTTTTGCTTTTGTACCACATCTCATTTTCAAAGAAGCTAAGAAAATGAATCCAGCAATTATTATTCCAACAATTATTCTTTGATAGTTTCCCCTATGAACACGACACTGCGAGTAAATATCAAATAGTCATATATCAAAAGAGGCCCGCCACACTGGCGAGCCTCTTACTTACAAAAACAATCTTCAGCGGTTCTATCTGCACAACATCCTCGTTGCAACGGTAAAGTCTTATGTATCCGTCCAACGTAATTGGAATCTAACATCCATACATTTTCTGTGGTCTACCGCTCTTTTAATTTGTTCTTGTGATTCTTATTATTACTGTTTTTTGTTCTTTAGTAAAGTACAAAATCATCTTTGTTCGCATATTGTAATTAGTGTTCATTCGCACATAAAAAATAGATGGTTTTGCATCATTTTGTGAATATGCAATGGTTGTCATGTTCAGATGCGTTCACATATTGCAATTATCGGCGTGTCGAGCCGCATAGCTGCCGACACTCAGTCGCGCACATCCCTTACAGTGCATACAATTACGGAGTATGGTACAAATTTTTGACGCTCCCTCAAAGGCGATTCTGCGCGGTCAAATTGCAGAGCACATCGCCGAAGACGAAAAGGCAGAAAAGCGTGAAGCTCGTGAGGGCGAGCTACCGTTGCCAAAAGATCGCTTCTTTGACCGAGAATTAAGCTGGTTAAAGTTCAATCGTCGCGTGCTTGAGTTAGCGCAAAATACCGATTTACCACTTCTTGAACGCGCTAATTTTGCAGCCATCTTTGCCTCCAACCTAGACGAGTTCTTTATGGTCCGAGTTGCAGGCTTAAAGCGCAGAATCGACTCAGGAATCGCAGTAACCGCTGCAAGTGGGCTTAGCCCGCGTCAGCAGTTGCGAGCAATTAGCGAGGTTACACATCGTCGTCAAGATGAGCATGCGCATTATGTTATTGACCACATTTTGCCAGAGCTTGCTAAGCAGCGCATTGTTATGCTCAGTTGGGACAAGCTTACGCAATCCGAAAAAGATAGACTTTCAGACTATTATCGCAAGCAGGTTTTCCCAGTATTAACGCCACTTGCAGTGGATCCTGCACACCCGTTCCCATATATTTCTGGCAAGTCTATTAACTTGGCTGTTATTGTAGAGAATCCAAATTCTGGAAAATCGCATTTTGCTCGCGTAAAGATTCCAGATAATTTGAATCGTCTTGTTCCAGTTGACGATTTAACCGACGAAGAGGGTCGCGAAGAGCGCTACGGCTTTATTCCTATGGAAAAGTTGATTGCAGCACATTTGGAATCGCTTTTCCCAGGAATGATTATTAAAGAAGCGCGATCTTTCCGCGTTACGCGTAACGAAGATATTGACGTTGAGGAAGACGATGCAGAAAACTTGCTCAACGCTATGGAAAAGGAGCTTTTGCGTCGTCGTTTTGGGCCGCCTATTCGTCTTGAGATTTCCGACGAAGCTAGCCCATTCTTGTCTCAGTTGCTGGCTAATCAGTTGCGCGTAAGCCCAGAAGAAGTATATCGTTTGCCTTCGCCGCTAGATATGACGGTTCTTTTTGAGTTGCAAGCGCTGGATCGCCCAGATTTGAAGTATCGTCCGTTTATTCCTACTACAAATCGCCAAATTGCAGAAGTTGAAACTAGCCATGCGCAAGATATTTTCGCTTCGATTCGCGAGCATGATATTTTGCTTCATCACCCATATGATTCGTTCTCTACTTCTGTTCAGGCGTTCTTGGCGCAAGCGGCGGCAGATCCAAAGGTGCTTGCAATTAAGCAAACGCTGTACCGCACGTCTAGCAATTCGCCAATTATTGACGCTCTTGTTGACGCAGCTCACGCTGGCAAGCAGGTTCTTGCGCTTGTTGAGATTAAAGCGAGATTCGACGAGGACGCCAACATTGCTTGGGCGCGTAAGCTTGAGCGCGCAGGCGTTCACGTTGTGTATGGCATTGTTGGATTGAAGACGCATTGCAAGCTTTCGCTTGTGGTTCGCCAAGAAGCCGAAGGATTGCGCCGCTATTGCCACGTTGGTACTGGCAACTATAACCCTAAGACGGCTCGCCTTTACACAGATTTGGGCTTGCTTACTTGCGATCCTGTAGTTGGTCAAGATTTGACTCGCTTGTTTAATCAGCTTTCGGGTTACGCTCCAAAGTCTAGTTTCCATCGCTTGCTTGTGGCTCCTCGCACAGTTCGAACGGGCATTATTGAGCGAATTCGCAGGGAAGAGGCAGCGGCTCTTGCTGGAAAAGAAGCGTGGATTAAGATTAAAGTCAATTCTGTTGTTGACGAAAAGACGATTGACGCTTTGTACCGCGCGGCTCAAGCTGGAGTAAAGATTGACATTGTTGAGCGTGGAATTTGCTCGCTAAAGCCTGGCATTGAAGGATTGAGCGAGAATATTCGAGTTCGCTCTATTCTTGGCAGATTCCTTGAGCACAGCCGAATCTATGCTTTTTCTAATTCTTGCGGTCCGCAAATTGGCGATGGTCCTGCAAGTGGCCCAGAAGTGTGGATTGGCTCGGCCGATTTGATGCATCGAAATCTTGATCGCCGCGTTGAAACACTGGTTCGCATAAGCGCTCCAGACCAGGTGGAGGCGTTGATTCAATACATTGATTTGCAAATGGCTGATTCAACAGTTTCTTGGTGGATGGATGGAGATGGCACATACACGCTACATTCTCGCGATTCCGAAGGTCGTCCTCTAGTCGACAGTCAGGAATATCTAATTCATACTCACACACGCAAACCTCGAGGTGTGAACTGATTGCGAGTAACTAATAAACAATAGGCAAAGAGCCAGATTCAGAAATATGATTCTGGCTCTTGTTGTATTTATTGCTCCTTCTAATCTGACTAAATCTCAAGCGTTCCCTCAGCCAAATCGCTAGCCACGAACGTCATAAAATAAAATGGCATAGTCGCGATTTTCTGATTTGCATCATAGCCATAATTATTTTTAGAAACTTTTATTGCAAACTCAAACTTGTTGTGCATTGCAAACTTATTTAGAGAATTAAGAGTTCCTCTGCCTTTTTTAACATCAATCGGAAAAAGTTTGTTATTTGATTCAATTATAAATTCCAATTCTGAATCTGATTTTCCGCGCCAATAAAACAGTTTTAAACCATTTGCGCTAAGTTCGTTTGCAACGTAATTTTCGAAGAAAATACCAGATAGCGTATTGTCTCTTTCGTTTGAAATAAAAGATGCTGCATTAACTCCGCTTTGATATGAGAACATGCCAATATCGCACAAAAATAGTCGGAAATTACTTTCGTTTTCTTGCATAAGCGGCGTGGTTATATGCTCTTTGAGTTGGAATGACTGATTAACAATATGAGTCATAAGCAGCCACTGAATGGACGTCGCAAAATCTCTAGTTCTACTGTCTTTTTTAATAAGACCAGCTGAAAAGTTTTTTGATTCCTTGTTAAGCTCTCTGAAAATATTCTCAAATAAAAGTCGAGATCTTAAAATCGATTCGCTACTTGCTTGGTACAACTCCATATCTGCAAGATAATTGTCATAAAGCGAGCGCAAAATCTCACGCGATTCTAGTAAATCTTTACGTTCAATGTATGCCTGTACTGCTTCTGGCATACCCCCAATCAGCAAATATTTATACACTTCATTTAACGCAAGATTGTGAATTTCTGTAGGCAGCGCTTGCTTAGAATCATAGGCTTCGCGCACCTTTGAATATAGAAGACTATTATTGTTTAGTAGGAACTCACCAAAAGTCATTGGATAGATTGTTATCTGGTCAATTTTGCCTACTGGAAAGAGGAATTGACCAACTGCTGATTTCGACGAATTTTGCTTGTGAGCTTCGCGATGCAATTTAATTCGCACCATTGAACCCGTTGCAATTACGTGAATTTTTCTAAAATCTTGGCAAAAATATTTAAGCGACGAAATAATATTTGGGCATTCTTGGATCTCGTCAAAAATCAGCAAAGTGCCTTCATCTATAGCCTTGAAAAATCGCAAAGACAAGTATTCTATAATCTTTTCTGCGTTTGCTGTGCTTTCGCAAAAGTTACGAACCTCATCTTCTTTTTTAAGATCGATGTAAATATAACTATTTTTATAATATTTTTCCGCAAAAAGTTCTTTTACTAGATACGTTTTGCCAACCTGGCGCGCACCCCATATTATTAGCGGCTTGCGATTCGGCTTGCTATTCCAGGCGATTAATTTTTGTAATGCTAGTCGTTCCATGGCTTACTCTTTTTAATGTTGATATTACAACGATTATAGCATTATTTGCCAGTTTTAGGAGGTTTTTTGAGCAATTATTTGCCAGTTTTGGCATGTTTTTTACGCCATAATTTGCCAGTTTTTGTAAGTTTGGGAATTTAGTGTTGCCAATGTTTTAGTACAAGTCAATTACACGCGCGAGAACAATAATCTTATTCTTTAAATTTTCAACTACTTTTATGTACATTTTATACAAAAAACTATTTGTAGATTGCAAATATGATATTTTACGATATTCTTATATAAGATATATCGCTGTAGATAGTAGATAATAATCAAAAAATTGATGCTATTTTTGGTTAAATAGCAAACTTAGCACTGGAGACCACTATGTTGCTTAATTTTAGCGTAGAAAACGCGCTAAGTTTTCGTCAATCGCAACAATTCAGCATGCAAAGAACCGTACATGCAAAAAACAGTTCGTGGCCCCATCCAGATGTATCAACTCTTGCAGCCATTTACGGAGGAAATGCCTCAGGGAAAACAAATCTGCTAAAATGCATAACATTTCTAAAAAATTTTGTGGAAGGAAGCTTCAAGGCCGGTAACTCAAATTCAAAAATAAATGCACTCCCTTTTCTTTTAAATAAAGAGTCTGAAAATGAACCGTCAACATTCTTTATAGAATTTATTGCAAAAGATAACAACAGATATAAATATTGGTTTACCTTCAATAATGATTACATTATTGAAGAGGCACTATGGCTTTTCCGCTCTACAACAAATAGAAAAACTGTGCTGTTTGAACGAGAGCATGGCAAGCCAATGCGATTTGGCTCAAATCTAAAAGCCATAGGAAAAACTGTAGAAAAAATTACAAGAGACAACGCATTATTTCTATCTGCAGCTGCAGCATCAGGTGTACAAACATTGCAAGCTGCATACGAAGAAATAACTTCTACACAGCAATGCAGAACAGTTGACTTTGATAAGTATTCCAATAATTTGATAACAGTTTTACAAGAAAATCCAGATTTTGCATCCAATATTAGCAAGTTGCTAAAATATGCAGATTTAGGATTAAAAGGTGTAACAGTCCAATCCGAACAGCTAGATGCTAAACAATCAGAAAAACTAGCGAGACTCGCAAATCTTCTTAATGAACTTGACGGAGACAACAATAAACTTACAGATAACACTTCTGAAAACACTGAAAAATTGCAAAAATTCAGTGTTTCACGTTTAATGTTTACACATTCTGGTCAAAAAGATTGCCAACTTCCTGAAGATTTTGAATCTTTAGGAACTAAAACAGCATTATTGCTATTTGCTTTCGTTATAGATGCATTATCAAAACATTCCATACTTCTAATTGATGAAATCGACACAAGTCTAAGCATGCAATTCGTGTCTGAAATACTCAAGCTTTACAGTAATCCAGAAACGAATCCTAACCAATCGCAATTAATTTTTACTACTCACGATTTAAGTCTTATTAGTAATTCTGGAACCGACAAAACTATTCTCGACAGAGATCAAATTTGGTTTATAGAGAAAAATACATTAGGCGAATCTTCATTACATCCACTTACGGAATGGGAAAACCGCAATGTAAACTTTGGTAAAAACTATCAACACAACATATACGCTTCAGCACCACAACCGTCTCTATATGATGTTTTTGCGGAAATACTTACAAATACTAACAGAATCTAAAACACTACCAGTATTCAAAACTATATAAAACACTAGTATTCATGAGGAGCGGGCTATGGTTCATGTTCCATCACACGGCCGTTCGAAGAAACAGTCGAAACGAAATAAAAGATTCCTCATTGTTTGTGGCGGTGTAGTTACAGAGTTTGAGTATTTTAGCTATATAAAATCAGAAGTAAGTAAATATTGTGCTACATCATGGGATATTCATAAATCAATTAACATAGAAAAAGAGGGCGTAGATCCACTCACTTTAACAAATTATGCGATTAAACTTGAGAGATTAGACTGCAAAGAAGCGAAAAAGAAAACTACAATCCGTTTACACTGGTATGGGTTGTAACAGACGTTGATGAATTTGGAGAAAAAATTCAACAAGCTCAATCTAAGTCGGATTCAACTTGTGGGAAGATAAAATTAGTAATTTCCAACCCTTGCTTCGAAGTATGGCTTATTGACCATATAAAAAGCTGTCCTCTTTCTTGCACAGAAACGCGAGATTGCCAAAAAGAAGCAAAAGAACTTGGGCTACTTCACAACACTACTGGGAATAAAAATAAGCATATCCAATTAGAAAAATTAACTGGAAACTATAAGAATGCTTTTAAAAACGCAAAGCAGCATATGCAAACCGAACAGATAGAAAATCGCAAAAATCACCCTTCAGTAACTCAAAAGTCAAACTACGCTCCTTGGACAGATGTTCCAGAAATAGTAGAAACAATATTAAATGAATGCAAGCGTGTATCAGGAATAGATTTGTCAGAAAAATTGTGAATTAATGATGTAACTACATATGTCTTCATTACTGTTATTAACAGCAATAATCTAGATGTGGGTGAGATGATGGCGCAATATTGATGAGTCATCACGTCTATGGAGTGAATTATCACAGTCACGGAAGTTAAAATGACAGTCACAGCGCTTTTATCACTATCATAACTGTGATAAACGTAAGCAACGTAAATATGCGAAAACCAGCAACTAAATTGACTCTAACCAAATAAGCGAATAAACGAATCGTAATAAATAACCAGGCACAACTAAAAGTTGCGAAAGAAAACCGCTAAAATAGTGAATATGAGTGTAGTAACGACGCGATACGTTGAGGCGGCTGGCGGAATTATTTATCGCAAGCGAAATACAATAGACAGCTCAAACACAAGTGACTTGAAAAAAACAAGCAATCAAGCGAACATGATAAGCGATGACGACTTTGAGCTTTGCCTAGTCTACCGTCCTAAATATGACGATTGGAGCTGGCCAAAAGGAAAGAATGAGCCAAAAGAATCGCATCGTCACACAGCTGTGCGCGAAGTTGGGGAAGAAACAGGCTACGCAGTAACACTAGGACCTCACATTGCACAAATAGAATATCCGCTTGAAAACGAAGGCAAAAAATCAATCTCAAAAAGCGGTGCGAAAAACAGTTCACAAAACAACAACAAAACAGAAGTAGTTAAGCGAATTCACTACTGGATGATGCGCGAAATAGACGAGAATGCCGCAATGAAGCGACTACCAGCATTTGGTCCAATAAAACCAGCAAAACCTACTGAAATTGGCAATGTTATATGGCTTACTCCTTCTAAAGCTCGCAAAAAACTCACACACGATAGCGATAGAAAAGTTTTAGATGCTTTTCTTGAAAAGCTACACGCTAGTCAAACTGAATATAAGACATTGATACTAGTACGACATGGAAAAGCTGAATCACGTAAATCATGGCAAGGCAGCGAAGCAACTCGTCCAATCACTCCTCTTGGATCTGCAGCATCCTACGCTCTAGGTCGTGAGCTTGCTTGCTATGCTCCAAATCGAATTGTCTCGTCACCTTGGAAACGTTGCGTGGAAACTGTTGCAACTTTTGCACACGATTCTTCTCTTTCTATAGAACAGATTGCGGAACTTACTGAAGACCATCATGAGGATAAACCAAAATCTACATTATCTGTTCTTATAAGTGAAATACAAAATCTTGATTGCAACGCAAAAAACACAGAAGCAAATATTAACAATTCAACAGTTATGTGTTTGCATCGCCCTATTATCGGCACTTTCTTTGACTATTTGCGAGGAATCACAAAACCGCGAGCACATAAACGTATACTTAGCCAAAAATCTCCATACATGCCTACTGGTAGCGCAATAGTTTTGCATATTAGCAATACTTCTAAAGGCGCTCGCATTATTGATATTGAAAAGGTGTTACCAATTGTCTACTAGCCTTAATTCACAATCGAGTTCTATCCATTCGAGCAGATCTGCTTTTATGCCAAGTCCAATAGGTGCAAGTCGCCCAAGCAGACCTGCACAAATGGATCCTGCAATGCTCGCGCAAATTGAAGGCGGCACAGATCCACAAATTGTAAACGAAATCAGCCACACTTCAGCAGCAGTTCTGCTTAACCGCGTGCATAAAACACAATCTCCAGAGATTGTGGAACGCGTACTGAATTTGGTTGAGAATGAGGGTATTGAGGTCATCGCAGACTTGTGGAGTCAAGCGCAACCAGATTCGCTTCCTGGAATGCTTTTTAGGCTATATTTGCTTAGGGAGTCTTTGCGTAAGCAGCGAGAAGCATATGCGGAGTATTGGAATCTTGGAGAACCCTCTGCAACTAGCGCTTCCGCAATTACTGGAATTGACGAATCTCCTACAGGAGAAGATATTGCGCGACTCGCGGATTCTATTCTTTCTGGTGCTTTTACGGGCGATTTTGCTGTTGCTCTATATCGAGCTTCTGCGTTTACTGCGATTATTTCGTGCGGAATGCGTTCTTACGCGAAAAAATTAACACAGAAGATGAACGATTCCAAAAGAGATGATTCACAGCGTCTTGCTAGCGTTTTACACAAATCCGCAAACATGCATGCACTTTCCTTATGCTTCGCTAATGGAGCTAAATTGTGGAGACTTGGAAAACTCGATTAGTTTATTTGTTATCACACTGCGTTTATTTGTTATACAACAGCGCGGCGCGCTGAAATCTAAAAGCATGTATACTCGGGAAGTGACGCTGGCTTGTGTTTAAGCCCCGGGCTCCATTTTTTGCCGCTGCGAGCGGCGTTTGCGCCGACAGGCGCTTTCGCAAGTCAGCGTTTTTAAGTATGTTTTAATTCTCCAGCAATTCACAAAATTCAACCTTCATTAACACTTGTTTATATTTTTTCTAAATAGTCACGGCACGCCGATAGCTTAACATGCCGCACTTGCACTAATCTAGAAGGTATGGATCTTCATGTTTTACATCATCCGCTGGTGGACCACAAGCTCACCGTTTTGCGTGATAAGAATACACCATCTAATATTTTCCGCGAGTTAGTTTCCGAATTGGTAACTCTCGAAGCATACGAAGCAACCCGCAATTTGGAAGTTAGCGATCGCGAGATTGAAACTCCTATTTGCAAGATGACTGGCAAGCATTTGAACCGCCCACGCCCAATGGTTGTGCCAGTTTTGCGCGCAGGTTTGGGTATGCTTGACGGCATGACTCGCCTTCTTCCAACTGCTGAGGTTGGATTCCTTGGTATGAAGCGCGACGAGCAGACTCTCGACATCGTCACTTATGCTAACCGTTTGCCAGAAGATTTGACTGGTCGTCAGTGCTTCTTACTGGACCCAATGCTTGCCACTGGTGGCACTCTTATTGCTGCTACGCATTATTTGGCAGAGCGCGGCGCTAAGGATGTTACTGCTATTAACATTTTGGCAGCTCCAGAAGGCTTGGAACGCCTGGAGAAGGAGATTGATCCTTCTATTGACTTTAAGGTTGTTGTTTGCGCTGTTGATGAGCACTTAAACGACAAGGCTTATATCGTTCCTGGTCTTGGCGATGCTGGCGATCGCTTGTATGGTTTAATTGATTAATAGTTACTAACCGAATCAAACGAAAACTAGAATCAAAAGCTAGAAATAAAACTACAAAATAGCCTGCTGATTTGCAACACTTTGCAAGCTTCAGCAGGCTTTTGTATTTACATCTTTAATTATTTGCCGGTCTCATATTCGTTTAATTTTATTACTATTAAATTCCAGTTCGTGAATACTCCATAACACCATTGAGACAACTACGATAGATGCAGCTGCAACAGTAGCAACATTAACTTGCGGTCCACGATCCATTGTGTACTTGACCATTCCACGATTCAAAACATGTACAACAATAAATTGGCCAAAGAATATTTCAATAAAGCCAGCAAGTATTAATATGCTATCAATAATAATTAATATTTTCTTACGAATTAATCCTATATTACACAACCCAACAATCATTTGAATTATTGGTGAAATAATTGAAACTAACACAACACCCAAAAGACTTAAATCAAAATCTGCTGGATACTTTCCTGGCATTTTAATAAGCAATAAAACTGCTAAAAATACAAAAGATAATGGTAAAAACCATTCTTTCCAATATTTAACGACGAACACGATAATAAGCTCCTTCACCATTGAATGAATACCAATTCTTATCCCAATCTAAATAATTTTCAGTGTGTTGAGCTATACGCAATCTACCGTTGCTTTTTAGGAATACAAACCCTATGTGATCGACAGTACCATCATTACTTTCATCAACACCAATAAAATCTCCATCCCTAACATTATCTACTAACATTCCCCAATAACTTGTACTAAATCCATACCCCATATAATTTTTAAAAACATTGGCATTAATCCAAGAAACCGAACGATCTCCTCTAGCTTTCCACCACCACCCTTTAAATACATCATTATGCTTATCCATACCAATACCACCAGCATATAGAATTTGCGAAGCGAAATTTGTGCAATCTGCCGGAAATATTAACTTACTTTTTTCTTCACCATATTTTGGATTTATTTTCCACGCCCATTCTCGCGCATATGCTCTGGCCGCTTCAAGATTTATGCCTGAATTTCTCTCAGTAGGTAAAGGTTTGCGAGGTGTAACCTCCTGCTTTGATGGAAGCCACAATTTTGCAATATTAATAGCTTCCTTTTGTGTTAGTTCATTTTTTAATACTTTTAACTCTAATTTATGCAATTCTGATAGAATCTGATTATTTTCATATTTATTCTCATATATATCTAGAAATTGCAATATTTTTGTTACATTATTGTTATCTTTATGCGAGGAATTAAAAAGAGAATTCTTGTAAATAGTAGCTGTTTCTTCACTAAGAGAAGGAAGCATAGCTTCGCTCTGTATTCTTTGTAATTCTGTAAAATATTTTGAAATATAGAACTTTTTTACTAACTCTGGATTTTCATAAGTATCTAGTAAAGAAAAATACATACCCTGAAATTTTGTCTTATGCTGCTTTTTGGGAAAATCTACATAAGTCTCTGATTTATAGTCAGATGATTCAGCTTGAGCAACATTAGCAAATGACAATATTAAAATAATAGAAAATAGCGCAGCTATAAATGCATAATGCAAAACAACTTTGTTTTTCATATATAACTCCATTATTATATAAAATTCCTTTTTACTATTCTATCACAATAAATACCAGTTGTCAAATATACACAGCGGCTATGTAATCATATACTCATCAGTTCTACATTTAAATAGCCTGCTGATTTGCAACACTTTGCAATTTTCAGCAGGTTATTTTGTATTAATTGATTGCTGCAATATTGCATAACAAATCAGATAATATAGCTAATAATACAACTAAGCTTTATTCACAGCTCCTTTAGCATATAAAGCTTCTAAAGCATCTCGCAAAGCTCCACTGTAGCTGATGCCAGCTTTTTGTGCCCAAGTGTCAAGCCAAGCTGGAACAGTAACATTTTTACGAACTGCCTGAGAACCGTATTTTGCAGCATAGGAATCCATATCAAGCGCAACCATAGACAACTTTGAATTAGGATTTTCTACAACAATATCACTAATATCGCTAGCTTTTGGCGCAGTTTTACCACTTTCGAGTTCCGTAAGAACCCATCCACTTGCTGCATCTTCTGCCATAATCAGAGCCTCTGCAAGATTACTACCGCCAGTTACACACCCTGGCAAATCAGGGACTTCTGCAACAAAACCTCCGCTATTATCTTCGTATGGAGTAAGAATAACAGGATACGCTAATTTCATCATTTCACCTTTGCTTCACTAATTCCCGCCTGACGCCAAATTGACTTAACAACAGATGGGTTAATATCACCTGGATGTTTAGGCACTGTGACTTTACCCGCTTTAGTTTTATGTACGAATTGGCAATGACTTCCACGCTGTGCAAAAAGTATCCAGCCGTCCTTCTTAAGACGTTTTTCAATCTCTTTGTATCTCATAAAAAGATTATACACACTATGCGCATAAAATAAAATAATCAATCAAATTTTTACTAAATCGCGCATACGCCTATGTTAATTTACCGCGGACGAGTTATGGCGACTTCGCGAGCGCGATTTGCCAATTCGTCCAATTTTTCAAGCTCCGCGCGCTGAGCATTAGTCTGCTTTGGTGCAAATTCTCCGTAACGATTCTGCGCAGCTGTACGAATTAAAAAGTCAGACAAACGCGGATTTTTTGGCAAAACTGATCCGTGCATATAAGTGCCGATAACGTTGTATTTGCGCGCACCTTCCGTATGATCTTCGCCGTTATTTCCGCAATTTTCGCCATCAACTGAGCCGAGTGGCTGCGTACCACTCTCCAAACTTGTGCGACCAGAATGGTTCTCGTATCCCACAATATCTCCAAAATCGCGGCTATGCTCAACAAGATTTCCAATCATGCGCACGTCTTGACCAACCGTATGCTCTCCGAGTATGCCTATGCCTTTAAGCTTTTGGCCTTCAATAGTCTCAAAGTACTCTCCAAAAAGCTGGTAAAGCCCACAAATCATAAGCATTGGAACGCCATTTTTTGCAAGCTCGCGAATCGCGCCCGCGCGCGCAAATAAATCATCCGTAACTCTACTTTGACCATGATCTTGACCGCCGCCACCAAGAATCATATCTACTCGCTTTGGCCAATCATCGCCAACGTTGTACTCGTGAAGCACAGGCTTGTAACCGTACAATTCCGCTCGACGCATAATCGTAAGCACATTGCCATAGTCACCGTAAATATTCATGTCTTTCGGGTACAGCGACACAATATCTAATACACGATTTTCGGCTTTATTAGTAGCATTCGCTTGACTAATATAATTAACATCACTCATATCATTCATGACGACTACTTTCTTGCTACTTTCCAACTCCAACGTCTTTAACGCTTGCGATTTGCCCCAACGTAGATCGCACGCGAAGCATAGCAGTGTATGTGCAATATATGCGCTTAGCATTTTTAGCATCACTACTAAAATCGCCATTTACAAAGGTTTTAACATCTTCTTCTAAATCAGTGTTCACATTTCTAGAGGCAACTTTGTCGTATTGTAAACGCAAAGCCATATCCCACGCGCGCGTGCCAGAAACACAAGTGACTCCAGTGCCACTAAAGCATGTAAAATCAACGTCCCACAGCCAGCTCATGTCTCGCCCATCCGCGTATTCGTCACAAATCGCAATCATTGTGTCATGATTTGCAGGCTTATCCGAAGCGAGCGCAAGTCTAAATCCAATAGGATTTTTCACTAGAACAAGCTCCACAGGAGCGCCGTTAACTTCGATTACTTCGCCTCGACCAAATGCTGGCGTTACGCGAGAAATAGATTCCATAAGCGCATCGTCGTCGAATTTTGCGAGTGTTGCATCTTTTTTAGCAGCATCTGCCAAAATAGCGCGCACAATCGTAGACGCAGCAGCCGCGTTAAAAACGTTATACACGCCTCGCAGCTTAACGCTAGTGGTTTTTCTATGCCCATCAATCAAAAAATCGGCTTTATTATCTGCAACTTTTGCCAAAACAACATCTGCATGCGGAAGATTACGCGAATCGCCATTAAAATCGCCAGCCAAATCATTATGCAAATCGTCGTCGGTTGGAAACATGCTTCTTAGCGATTCGTCCAAACCGAAATATTTTACCTTACAAGACGGCAAAACATCTTTAGAAAGCGCAGAAATTCGCGGATCTTCGCGATTTAACACAACTACTCGCTTAGTTGCGTGCGCAACATTGCTCAACAATTTAGCTGTAGTGTCAATCTCGCCAAATCTATCTAACTGATCTCGCATAACGTTTAGAAGAAGCGAATAGCGCGGCTTTATTTGATTTACAAAATGCACCGCATAAGCTTCATCAAGCTCTAAAACAGCTATATCCGCATCTAACTTTGTGCCAAAAACAGGCATTTCTTGCACCAATGCTGCTACAACTCCGCGTGTAAAATTCGATCCCGTAGGATTTGTAAACACGCGCAATCCAGCATCTCTAAGCATAGACGCAACCATGCGAGTTGTAGTGGTTTTACCGTTAGTTCCAGAAATTAACACAACACCATAAGGTAATTTTCCTAGCGTTCTAGCCAAAAACCCAGGGTCTAGTGTTTCCACAACTTTGCCTGGTAAAGCACTTCCTCCGTGGTTTGTCGCGCGCGAAATCATCCTAACCAGTTTCCCTACAGCTGGCATTATGAATCCAAAACAACAGCGTTTTACCACTTTATTTTTGACGATCATCAATCCCCCTATTAACTCTACTGCTGATATGCCTGAGACTGATGCGAATCATAACCTTGAGCATCATTACCTTGCGAATATGATTGCGGCTGGTATCCTTGCGGCATATCTTTAAACTTAGACGTTGCTCCAAGAAAAGCTAGATTGAACGTTTCTGTAGGACCATTACGATGCTTTGCCATAATAATGTCTGCTTCGCCTGGACGATCTTCTTTGTTGTAAAAATCAGGTCTATGCACAAGAAACACAACGTCAGCATCCTGTTCAATAGATCCCGATTCGCGCAAATCTGAAAGCTGAGGCTTTTTATCGTTTCGCATTTCTGGTCCGCGGTTTAGCTGGCTTAGCGCAACAACTGGCACTTCTAGCTCTTTTGCTAAAAGCTTTAATGCACGCGAAAACTCCGAGACCTCTTGCTGCCTCGATTCGACTTTCTTTCCAGAAGTCATAAGTTGCAAATAGTCGATTACAACCAACTTTAGATCGTTCGTTTGCTTTAGTCGCCTGCATTTTGCGCGAATTTCCATAAGACTCATATTTGGGCTATCGTCTATAAAAAGCGGAGCGTCTTTCATTTTTGACCAAAACGCATTTAGCTTAGTCCATCTATCTGTTGTAATGTCTTCTGAAGTTCCGCGATGCATTGCCGTCATTGGAATATCCGTTTCGGCTGCAATTATTCTTTGAGCAAGCTCCAATTTGTTCATTTCTAGCGAGAACACGATTGTTGTCATATTGTGATGCAACGCTGCAGAACGCGCAAAGTCGATTCCAAGAGTTGACTTTCCCATTGCAGGCCTACCAGCTACGACTACCATTTGCCCTGGTTGCAAGCCTTGAGTCATGTCGTCAATATCTCTAAATCCTGTTGGAACGCCTTTTTCAATCTCGTTACTTTGCAACTTGTCTAATTGTTCAAGAGCATCTTGAACAACAGGACCAATAGCAGAATAATCCTGGTGAACTTTGCCAGAACTCATCTCGTAAACTTCGGATTGTGCAAGATTTACAACGTCTTCTGCTTGATCTCCCGTGGCAGAATACCCCATTTGCGCAATCTTTGTTCCAGCAGCAATCACATTTCGCAAAATCGCATTTTTGTGTACAATATCCGCGTAATATAACGCGTTTGCAGCTGTTGGAACTGATGCAACTAGACTATGCAGGTAGTCTGCTCCACCAATTTTCTCCAGGTTTTCGTCTTTTAGAAGCTCGTTTGCGACTAAAACAACATCTACTGGTTGTGAACCAGAAAATAAGCTTATGATCGCGTCGTAAATTGTTTGGTGTTTTGGCACATAAAAGTCTGCTGTTTCTAGGATTTGCGAAACTTCGCCAATGGCATCTTTGCTCATTAGCATTCCACCTAAAACGGCCATTTCCGCGTCTTCGTCGTGAGGCGGAACCTTGTCAAACAAAATACTGTTATATGATGCGTTGCCTGACTGGTTTGCGTCATTTCTACTTGACTTCCACATATCATTACCTGCCATAGAATCGAGTATAAACGCCCGCACGGAGCACACCAACAAAAGTTGATATAAACCAACACAAGTCGCAAGTTGAATATTTCACATATTTGAATATTTCACATATTTACATACTTACAGACTTGCAGACTTCATCCAATCATCTGTTTTAACCCTATGAGAATTTCCTAAAGCTCTTCCACCAATGTATACAAGGTTCAGAGCCACCCACAATGACACGGTTCTAATTATGTCAGTAGAGCAGAAAGCTATATTTACGAAGCACATTGCACTAATCGCAAGAAGGTACACAATAGCTGTAATCGAGCACGATTTGGCCAAATACTTGTGGTCTCCAGCTCCGATTAGCACTCCGTCTAAAGCCCACATAAATCCAGATAACGGCAAGAAAATTCCAAGAATCGTCATTCCTATTGAAACTAAAAGTTGTATTTCTACGTTTGGGCTAAATAACGGGGATAGTAGCCATCCTGCAAATATCATTAAAATTCCAACGATTACGCTACTTAATGCTCCTACTTGTGCGCATATTTTTGTGATTATGTTAGCGCGTTTTAATAATCCAGCTCCAAGCGCAGAGGCGACTATTGTTTGAGCAGCAATCCCTATAGCGTCTAATATGTTCATAACAAAATTCCAGCAAGAATTTGCAACTTGGTATGCAGCTAAAGTATTTGTTCCAAGACGAGCAGCCGCTGCAACAGTGGCAACCATGCACGCGCGCAACGCCAATGTGCGTATAAACAGCGGAATACCACTTCCAGCGCTTTTAAGTATGCTATGCGCTTGCGGACGCAAACGTGCTTTTTCACGAGCTGCCCAAAAAATCGCTGGAAGCGTTAAAACAATACCCATATACCATTGCGCTATCATTGTTGCTATTCCAGATCCAAAAATGCCAAGATTCATTCCAAACACAAATAGAATATCTAAAATAGCGTTTAGCACAGCTCCACTTATTGCAGCAAAAAGTGTGATTTTTACTTTGCTAAGTCCTCTGAATATGCCATTTGCCGCGTAAATTAGTAGCATCGCAGGCAATCCTGGCATAACAGTTTGAGTGTAAATAATCGCGTTTTTAAGCGTATCTCCACTTGCACCAAAGCTTTGACAAAGCGGACCTGCGAACACCATTAAAACAAGCGTTAAAACAACACCTAACCCAAGAGCCAGCCATAGACCGTCCATTCCAACGCTTAGTCCTTGACGATTTTTCCCAGCACCCAATAGTCTCGCGACTTGGCTTGTGGTGTTGTATGCCAAAAACAGGCATAGTCCCGTTGTTGTTAAAAGCACAGTTGATCCTATTGAAAGCCCTGCAAGTTGCGTTTTGCCTAAATGACCTACTATTGCGGTGTCTATTAAAACAAACGCTGGCTCTGCAATAAGCTGTCCAAATGTAGGAATAGCTAGAGAAAATATATGCTTTAGTAAATCTTTTTTGTTTATAGCAGATTCTTTATCTTCTTGTCTATTGGTAGCTGCGTTACTCTTGGCTATTGTCATAATGCACTATTGTACTGTCGAAAAAACTTATTAGATTAAGTATTTAATAAAACTATTATTTTTATTACTTTTATTATTTTTATTACTTATTACATTACTTTTCTAAATCTGATGTTCGGTAGCTTGCGACTTTTCCTTTTTATTTCGCTATCATAAATATTTGCCAATTGCAAATCAAAATTGTTTTTGGAAAAGTTATCCGCAGGATATCCACAATGTTATCCCCCATTTGTGTATAACTTTTTGAGATACACACAGCAACACGCCTAAAATGTGGATAACTCAAAGTTTTTATCCACATCACTTAGCCCGTGTGTGTCATAATCTTGAGATATTCACACCAATGGGGGATTACTTTACACAAACTTTGATATTTTATTGCTTCTTTTGAGATTTCTTAGAATTACTTCTAGATTTATCTGACTTATTTTCCACAGAACTAGAATCAGATTCTTCTGAATTTTCTGACTCTTTTCCATCATTTTCAGTTTCAATTTTCTCTTCGCCCAATTCAACTTCGTCTTGCGATTGAGCAGAAACATTATCATCAGAATGAGCTGAATTATCGCCAGCAACCGTTGAATCACCATCTGCATCTACAGAATCACCATCTGCATCTACAACTGATTCATCAACAGAAATAGCTACTGGAGTAAGAACTGCCACTTGGGTTTTCCCTTCTTCAGAATCAGCAACTTCTACAACAGCTCCAGCTCTAGCTTGAGCAATACTCGAAAAGTCATATGCGCGCTCACCCTGATCTGCCAAATCAACACCCTTACGCTCTTTAGCTTCCGATATTCTCCAACCAAAAAGCTTCTCTAAACCAAATGCAACTAAGGCAGTAACTGCACCGGAATAAAGAACAGTGATTACAAGTAAACAAATCTGAGCGATAAGCTGATGCCAGTCACCAACGCAAAACAGTCCGCTACTATCAGCAAATAATCCCACTGCAAAAATACCGATAAGAGCAGCGATGCCGTTCACGCTCACAACATGAAGCGCTCCATCATAACGCGCAAAAGTCTTAGAATGCGTTGCAAGGCATGTAACGACACCAACAATAACTCCTAATACCATTGCCCATAAAGGCGCAATCACATCTGCAGCGGCAGAACTAGCGGCCAAACCCGCCATAATTCCAGACGCGGCGCCAACAGCAGTAAAACAACCTGAACGCAAACGCTCTGTAACCCCCCAAGCAAGCATAGAAGCAGATGCTGTAATAGTGGATGAAACCCAAGCATATCCAGCAACTCCAGGAAGACCTACAGAAGATCCAATCATTAAGCCAAGCCAGCCAAACCAAATAATAAAAATTCCCAGAACAACAAACGGTACATTATGCGGATGGCGTTTTAGAACATTTACAGAATTATCAGCAACATCACTAACAGCTTCAACAGAACCATTAGAATCTTCTGCCTTAGAAGATGATGAACCCGTATTAGTCTCTAATTTACTAAATCTCGCAACGTCAGCCCACAATGCACGAACCAAATTTCCCTTATGCTCAAAATTATTACTACTGTTACCTTGAACAGTAGAGGATTTGGTATGAAGCACAAATCGCTTTAACGGGAAGTGCGCATGACCACCAATAATTAGCACGATTGCAAGCGCAGAAACTGCTGCAGTCAGGTGCAGCAACGATCCTCCAGCAAAATCATGTACTTGAATTCCTAAAGCTTGTGATATTGCGCCATTAGGGGAAAGCAATCCCCCTCCGCAAACCATATGCGCTAGAGGAGCAAATACTAAAGTGACCCATACCGCCACGAATATAAGCCAAATTGCGTATTTTACGCGTCCAGCCAACGCACCAGTAATAAGAGCAACCGCTACGACAGCGCACGCTAATCTAAAGGCTGCTGGAATACCTCCGCCCGACAAGCCTGTGTTTGCGTCCATAGAAGTAAAAATTCCATGATCTGCAACCATTGAATCACGTAGAAGCAAACCACTCACAGGATCACCCACAACGCCGCCAATCATGTCTTTACCAGCGAAAGCCATTGACCATCCCCATAGCGTCCAAACTATGGTTGTTACCGCAATAGCTCCAGCAGAAAGCATCATCATATTGACCATAGATGTTGCTCGTTCGCGACCGCCATAAAATAGAGCAATCCCTGGCGTAATTATAAACACTAAAGCAGCGGCCAATAATGCCCATTGCGGATCCATTGCGGTCATCTTTCACCTCACAATACACAACCCTCGGCGGTTATGTCTTCAATATTCTATTTTATATGTTCTTTTATATTCTACTCAACTGGCGCTGCGTGATTAATAACTAATTACGATAGATTAATCCAATATTCCATCCACAAAACTTTCTGGATCGAATGGAGCTAGATCGTCTGGACCTTCTCCCAATCCGACAAGCTTCACAGGAACGCCTAACTCTTTTTGAACAGAAACCACGATACCGCCTTTCGCGGAACCGTCTAACTTAGTTAAAACCACACCTGTAATTCCAATTGCCTCAGCAAAAACTTTTGCCTGGACCATGCCATTTTGACCAGTTGTAGCATCAAGAACCAAAAGGACTTCATCTACAGGAACAGTTTTTTCAATAACTCGGCGAATTTTGCCAAGCTCGTCCATAAGATTTGCCTTATTTTGCAGCCTTCCAGCCGTGTCTACAATCAAAACATCTGAATTGGATTCCTTAGCTTTGGCGGCACCGTCAAATGCTACAGAAGCTGGATCTGCACCGTCTTTTTCGGATCGAACGATTTTAACACCTACAGCATTTGCCCAAGTTTCAAGCTGGTCGGCAGCTGCAGCGCGGAAAGTATCTGCTGCAGCTAATATTACAGAACGATTTTTAGAAACCATTAGTCGCGCAAGCTTTCCAGCAGTAGTGGTTTTACCAGTGCCATTTACACCAACCATCATGATTACACTTGGCTTATGAGCTTTAGAAGAATCCGCATTTAGGCTTCTATCTGTTTTGGCACCAACGATATCCAGCAATTTTGCACGAAGTATTTCACGTACATCTTGTGCGCTTGCTGTTCCAGAAATCCTAGCATCTTTTCTAAGTGATTCAACCAACTCATCACTTGCCTGTGCTCCAACATCTGCCATTAAAAGCGTATCTTCTACATCTTGCCAATCGTCTTCACTAAGATTATCTTTGCTCAATATATTGAACAGAGCACGACCAAAAGGATTCGCACTATTAGCAAGTTTAGAGCGCAATCTTGTAACTCGAGAGGCAACGTTTTCGGGCGCAGATTGATCAACATTACTATCACTTTTAGCTACGCTAGGCAGTGGATTATCTTTGCTAGTAGGTATTAAAGGACCTCGCGACTTACTGATAATTCTCAGCACAACTGCCGCAGTCACTAAAAGCACTGCTAAAACAACTGTGCCAACAGTGGACCATATAATCAAATCTAAATCCATAACTATATTCATATAATAAAGACTATGAAATTAAAGGGACAGTTGATTAGAATGTAACGAAGACTGTTGCTACAGTAAGCAAAAATCACGTAAATATTAGCATTTTAATACAATGCTTTTGTAAGTTAATTTTGTAATCAGAAATTGAATTGGGGTATTGCGTATGGAAAACTCGCCATTGATTGATGTTTATGGAGCAGATTGGTGTGGCGATTGCATCAGAGCTAAAGCTGCGCTTAATAAGTTTAATGCTGCTTTTACTTGGCATAACATTGAATCTGAAGAAGGCGCCGAACAAAAGGCTATTGATATTAGTGGGCAGAAGCATATTCCTGTCGTTACTTTTAGCGATGGAAGTTTTATGGTTGAGCCGACTGCAACTCAGATTAAAGAAAAACTTGAAGAATTAGGACAGATCAATTTGTGATTTTTGCCTGCAATTTTGCAGCAACTTGCCACAAGACACACGCTACATGTAGCCATAAGTTGTATTAGTCTACAAAATGTAGTATACTTGGCATTTGTTGCCCCTTTAGCTCAATTGGCAGAGCAGAGTCCTTTTAAGTCTTGGGTTGTGGGTTCGAGTCCCACAGGGGGCACTTTTTTATACTCATTTGCATTTCGAAGCACTGCCTGCACAACAGCAATGCTCTCACCACGTAAAACTATGTCATCACCGCAAGAACATTGTTGCACACGAATAGAATGGTTTTGTAATGTTGAGGCGGCTTCGGCATTAATTGCACATTCAGTCGCACCTAAAAATATATCGTCAACAATATCTTTTGAACCGTATACAAAAACATCATCTAAATCAAGTAAGCTAACAGACGGAGCAAGCACATGTCCAAGTGAACGACCTGCTTCCTGTAGCATTGTCGTCCTGTCTAAAGGATTCTCATTAATTCTTCTTCGTAAGTTTGCTGCAGATATAAAAGTCTCTAAACAACCACGCTTACCACACGTGCATTGTGGACCATCTGGATCAACAACTACGTGACCGATTTCGCCTGCAGCATGATGACTCCCCAAAACGAGCGAATCATCGATTAACAATGCTGCGCCTACGCCAACAGCGATTTGAACAAAAATGCCAGTTGCTCTGCCAGCTCCACAAAAACGTTCACCGATCAAAGCACTATTCGCATCATTATCTACCGTACAGAACTTACCAAAATGTTGTTGAAACATCTTGCGCAAAGGCACATTCTTCCACCCAAAATTCGCAGTTTCAACTACTACACCATCTTCATCAACAATACCTGGGACAGCAACACCAAAACCAAGTATATGTGAGGCACCATCAAGTAGTGACTCAGCCAAAGCAATTACAGTTTCAGGCGTAATAGCAGTAATTTTATCAAAGGATTTTTCAACTCTAGTTACAATTTCACCGCGTAAATTCATTACAGCAGCTTGCAACAAAAATGGCATTGATAAGTCCAGAACAACCACATTCCAATATTGATCATCTACACTTACTAAAGTTCCTTTTTTACCAGGTCGCGTTGGTTGTTCATATCCATTTTCCATCAGAAAGTGTTTATCTAACATGTCAGACACGACTTCGCACGCAGCAACTCGCGATAATCCAGTTTTCCTACCAATTTGTGCTCTAGACATAGGACATGATGAAAAAATTTGTCCAAAAACCATCATGCGATTATTGATTCGTACATCAGCGGGTTCATGTTTTTTAGTAACTGTCATAGAAGGTGATAGAAAGCAAGACAAGGCATTATCATCAGTTGTTCCAAACATGACACTCCTCAAGTATAGGGCTGTTGCAGCATACTGAAAGTAAGTACTACATCGTACCATCCCACCAATAGGCCAAATCATCAGGAAAAATGTTGTCAGCACATGTACTCACAACAAAATTTCACAATAAACTATATTGTACACTCTCAACCATTGTAGCCAGCTGTAACACATACGCGCTAGGCATAATTACCATAATTATTAACAACAATTTCATCCCAATATACACACAAGTGTTTGTATATTTCTTGGACTTTACAACAAATAAATAATTTGTTAAGATAGTTAACATTGAATGTTCCTACGACATAGATGCCGCCGGCAATCAATACACAACTCGTCAAAGTCGACAAGTAAAGCTTCAAAGAAAGGAAGCGCCATGCATAGTGGAAAGAAAATTATTGGCATCATTGCAGCAGCGAGCGCCGCTCTACTATCGCTTGCTGGATGCGGTAACACCAATAACTCGAGTTCATCAGCGCAAGTTGATACTAAAACACCTGTTAACCTCACTGTGTGGACTGGTAATACAACACCAACAAAAGCAGCAGCAGCAATATTTGAAAAGAAATATCCAAACGTAAAAATTAAAGTAGAAACTGTAACAGACGCTTATCAGGCTCTGGATACAGCCATTCAAGCTGGATCGGGAATTCCAGACGTTATGGAATTTGAGTACTTGACAGTTCCTTATTTCGCAATTCAAAACAAACTTGTAGATTTAAGCACTCTTGGCGCAAATAATGATAAAGGCACATTTGTGAAAGGCGCATGGCAGGACATCAGCTTCAACAATAAGCCATACGCAATTCCAATGGATTACGGTCCAAGCGTTATGTTCTACAATAAGGCAATATTAGAAAAAGCAGGAGTAAGCAAAGTACCAGAAACTTGGGAAGAATATTACCAAGCAGCTAAGAAAGTAAAAGCGCTCGGAGACAAGTACTACATAACAAATGACGCAAGCGATATCTTCACATTGCTATCTCTTGTATGGCAAGCTGGAGGGCATCCATTTAAGGTGAACGGAACCACTGCTCATATTAACGTAAAAGATCCAAAGATGCAGGAAGCTGTATCTTACTATCAGAAGATGATTCAAGAAGGATTGATTGCAACTAATATCAAAACTTGGTCCGATGATTGGAACAGAGCTTTAAACGATGGAACTATTGCCACACAAATCATAGGAGGATGGTTCACCTCTAGCATTAAAGATCGCGCTCCAAAACAAGCTGGAAACTTCCGTGTTGCCCCTATGCCTCAATGGAAAGCGGGCGAACAGTTGAGCGCAGAAAACGGCGGCTCTGGCTTTGCTATTCCAGCGAAAGCAAAGAATCATCAATGGGCTTGGAAATTCTTGCACTTCCTTGCCTACGATAAGGAAGGCGTAAAAGCACGCGTTGATGCTGGAGTATTCCCTCCAAATGTTTCCGTACTTAAGAATAACGAATTCCTCTCTTCTACTGACCCTTACTTCGGAGACCAGAAGTACCGTGAGCCTATTGCCGATTCAGCTCAAAAAGTAGGAGAAGGATGGCAGTACCTTCCGTTCATGGAAAAAGTGCGTGATCTATATGGTGACAATATGGATTATGCAAAAGTAGCCAAAGGCGAATCACTGCAAACTCAGCTAGAAAACTGGGCTAAGCTGTGCATCGACTATGGAAACAAACAGGGCTTCACAGTAAGCAAATAATGTTTACTAATAATAGCAAATAAACTCATTACCATTTAAGGTGCTGTTGGTGCTACAACACCAACAGCACCTAATTTAACTGAAAAGTTTTTACATTGGGGGAAAGCAATGATATTGAACACTTCTAAAAATAAACGAGCGAATTTAACACGGCAACGCAATGGAATTAAACGCGAAGGAGCTGCTGGTTGGATGTTCGTGCTTCCATTTTTGCTTCTCTTTACCTTCGTGTTTATTATTCCACTTGTATACTCGATGTACATTAGTTTCTTTGGACACCAATTAATTGGCGGAACCGTGTTTGTCGGCGCAAAAAACTATCTCGAACTTTTGAGAGATCCACTATTGTGGCAGGGTATTGCACGCGTCCTCATATTTACAGCAATCCAAGTCCCTCTAATGTTAATAATTTCCATTTGTCTAGCGCTTGCTATCGATTCGAAACGTCTATATGGTACAAACTGGTGCAGAATCTCAATATTCATTCCATACGCTGTTCCTGGTGTTATCTCCACATTAATGTGGGGGTTCATCCTTGGAACTAGGTATGGTCTGTTCAAGAATTTTAATGAGATATCTCATACTGATATAAATCCATTTTCTCCTTCATTTATCATGATTTCTATCGGAGTAATGATTAGCTGGGCTGCTATTGGATATAACATGCTCATCTTCTATTCTTCATTAAAGGCTATTTCACCAGATCTTTACGAAGCTGCTGTAATTGACGGCGCAAGCTATCGCCAAATAGATCGTTATATCAAGCTTCCAGAGATTAGAGGCTCACTGGCTATAACTACTATCTTCTCAATAATAGGTAGTGTACAGCTTTTCAACGAGCCGCAAATTTTGTCAAAAATGGTTGGAGGCACTGGCATTACAACCAGTTGGACACCAAACTTATACATTTACAATCTAGCTTTTGGTGACTCTTCACAGGGATATGCTGCTGCAGCAGCATTGATTATGGCAATTATTGTCATTGTCGTTACATTTACGATTCAAATTCGCAATATGCGCAAAAATGTCACCGCTGATTAACCATAGACGAAATATGCAACGAAGCATCCAAAAGGAAGAACAAATGATTAATACAACAAAATCATCAAATAATCAGGCAGCGATGCCTCCACTCACGAGGTTCTACACTGTTGAACATCCAAAGAAGAGTCCAATGATGACATTCTGGGTGTATCTATATCTATTATACGCTCTCGTTCCATTTGTTTGGCTATTCATAAATGCTACAAAAACTAAGGCTGATTTTGCTTCTACATTCGGTCTATCATTTGGATCCTCATTCGCTCTATGGGACAACATAGTAGAGGTATTTACATATAACAATGGCATTTTTGCACGATGGATTCTAAATACGGTCCTATACACAATAATTGGCACTATCATTTCTGTATTGTTTGCAACTATGGGAGGATATGCTCTAGCAAAACTCAATTTTAAAGGCAAACACTTTATTTTGCTAACCATCTTAGGATCTATGGCAATTCCAGGAGTACTGCTTGTAGTTCCACAGTTCTTGATTTTCTCGCAGCTTGGTTTAACAAACACTCCTTGGGCTGTAATAATTCCATCTCTACTAAACCCATTTGGTCTATATTTAATGTGGACATTTTCAGGGCAAAGTGTTCCAACTTCTCTTATAGAAGCAGCACGTATCGATGGTGCTGGAGAAGGACGCATTTTCTTCCAAGTTGCATTACCACTTATGAAACCATCATTGGTAACAGTGTCATTGTTCGCATTTGTTTCTATTTGGTACAATTACTTCCTTCCATTGATAATGCTGAAAGACTCTAAATGGTATCCATTGGCATTAGGTCTTGCACAGTGGAATGCTCAAGGCAATGAAGGTGGCAATATGCCTATTATTCCAAACCTAGTCATTACCGCATCTTTGCTAGTCGTATTCCCACTGATTCTGCTCTTCTTGGCATTGCAACGCTACTGGCAATCAGGCTTAGCAATTGGAGCTACAAAAGGGTAACCAGCTAAATCTGCTTTTATTGCTTCTGACAGTTTTATGCTGTCAGAAGCATAATTAATCTATACGTATTCTTAACTTTTACTAACACGATTTGGAGCATGTAATGGCTAGGCCATCTATTTATAATGACAATACTTGTTGGGATGAGCCAACATATACTTGCATATCTTCCAACTATGCAAAAACTGATTGGATAACAAATCCTCAGGTTTTTGCCGTTAACACTATTTCAGCGCATTCACATCATCATTACACAATAAATGACACCATACCAATACAGTCACTTAATGGAACGTGGGAAGTAAAGCTACTTTCTTCCCGCGTATTCAACCCTGAAAACTTAGATGAGGATATTAAAAATTACGAAGATTCTTCATATCAAACAATCTCAGTTCCATCTCACTTACAGATGAATGGTCTATTAAAACCGCAATACGTTAACGTTCAGTACCCTTGGGATGGTCATGAGGACGTTAAAGCACCAAATGTTCCTTCCTTAAATCACGTGGCAATTTATAAGAAACATTTTGTTTTACAAAATAATCTTAAACAGATTTTGAACGAAGAAGGTAAAGCTACTATTACCTTCCATGGAGCACAAACAGCTATTTATGTATGGATTAACGGAAAGTTTGTTGGATATAGTGAAGACTCTTTTACGCCGAGTGAATTTGATATTACTCAATTTTTAAAAGATTCTGAAAATAGTATTGTTGTAGCGTGCTACGAATTTTCTAGCGCATCATGGCTAGAGGATCAAGATTATTGGAGACTACACGGCATTTTCCGTTCCGTTGAACTGTGTGCACATCCTTCCAACCATATATCAAATCTTCATGTTGATGCAGATTATATTAATGATACAAATACTGGGAAACTCGCATTCAGAGCAAACATTGAAGGAGACAATTTAAAAGATATTACACTACACGCTTACATTACAAATCATAAATACAGCAACGATAAATTCACAAATAATAATAATAATAATGAGATTTTGTGGGACTGCACGCTACCTGCACAAACGATTACTGAACTAAAACAGACTACTATTACTAAAGCACTACCTTGGAGTGCTGAATACCCTGCGCTATATGACTTACATATTGATGTTGTAAGCAAAGAATCAAATATTATTGAACATGTAGTGCAGCCGATTGGTTTTAGACATTTTGATATTGAAAACGGCATAATGAGATTAAACGGAAAACGCATTATTTTCAAAGGCGTAAACCGTCATGAATTTAATTGCGACAGAGGCCGAGCAATAACATATGATGACATGGTTTCCGATGTGCTTTTTTGTAAGCAACACAATATAAACGCTGTACGAACTTCTCACTATCCTAATCAAGATGCTTGGTACGATTTATGCGACGAATATGGGCTATATATTATTGACGAGACTAATTTAGAGACACATGGAACGTGGTCAGATGGGCGCGGAAACATAACTCCAGAATGCGTTATTCCTGGAAGTAGAGATGAATGGCGTGCCGCGTGCGTAAATCGCGTCGATAACATGATTCAACGCGATTACAATCACCCTTGTGTGCTTATTTGGTCTCTCGGAAACGAATCCTTTGGTGGAGACGTATTTCGTTCTATGTATCATCATGCTCATGCTCTAGATGCACATCGCCCAGTGCATTACGAAGGGCAGACTATGGATAAGTCTTGGCGCGATACTAGCGACATTGAAACACGCATGTATGCTCACGCAGATGAAATAGAAAAATACGTGTCAAACAACCCAGATAAACCTTATATATCTTGCGAATACATGCATGCTATGGGGAATTCATTGGGAAACATGAACGAGTATGTTGCTCTTGAAAAGTATCCGCATTACCAAGGTGGTTTTATTTGGGATTTCATCGATCAGGCAATAAAACAAACCCTACCAGACGGAAGCACGCATTTGGCATATGGTGGCGACTTTGATGATCGACCTACCGATTATGAATTCTGCGGCAACGGTCTATTATTCGCAGATAGAAAACCAAGTCCTAAGGCCATTGAGGCTAAACAACAATATGCAAATATAAGACTATATCCAAACGAAAATGGTGTTCGCATAGAAAATCATCAGCTTTTCATGAATACTGAAAATTACGTATTCTTGGCAAAATTACGCGTTGACGGCAAAATTATGTGGTCTCAAACATATACGTGTAATGTGGAACCTGAAAATGATTTTGAAATGCCCATAGAGTGGCCATTAGAACAGTATCAAAGCAGTGGGGAAGAAATTACTTTTGAAGTTTCGTGCACGCTTGCAAAATCTACACGTTGGGCACAAAAAGGATACGAATTATCGTTCGGACAATACACAATATTAACTAAAAATTCAGAATCACAAGCTAAGCAAATATCAAATGCACGATTACATAAAGATGGCACTGTTACTATTGGACGCTGGAACGCAGGAACACGTAACTCTTCGATCGAAACGCTTTTTTCATATTCACAATGCGGGCTTATTTCATACCGTCTTGACGAACGAGAATTTGTGATTAAACGTCCTTTGATCACTACATTCCGAGCACTAACAGACAATGACCGCGGTTGCAAGCATGGTTTTGAGCGTGCTCAATGGTATGTAGCAGGTAAATATGCTAAATGCGTAGATCAAACAGCTGAGAAGCTCGACGACAATACGCTACAAATTGTATACAAATATGAACTTGCTAACGCAGATCATACAATAGTGAATTTAACATATGTGTCTAAAACATCAGGAGATTTACACATTGAACTAAATTATGTTCCTTCTGGAAAAGATTTACCTTCCATTCCAGCATTTGGATTGGAATGGATGCTACCAATAGAATACAGAAACCTTGAATTCTACGGTATTGGTCCTGTTGAAACATATGCAGACCGCACCAGTGCGGGACGTTTAGGGATTTGGAAAACAAATGCTTTTGACGATTTTATGCCATATCTTGTTCCACAAGAAACTGGCAATCATGAAAAAGTAAGATGGGCAAACGTAACAGACGATTCTGGGCATGGCATGCGTATTCAGCGGCATAATAGTACTAGCAACTTCTGCGTAAGTTTACTTCCATACAGCAGCACTATGATAGAGGAAGCACAACATATAAGTGATTTAGGTGACTCAAAACATATGTTCTTGCGAATTCTTGCAGCACAAATGGGAGTCGGCGGCGATGATTCGTGGGGCTCGCCTGTGCATCCCGAATATCATTTGCCTGCCAATAAACCATATTCTCTAAATGTGGATTTGCAATTATTCTAACCCTCCCTCCTATAGCCAATACCGCTGATATAGTTACAAAAAAGTTTCTATGTCAGCGGTATTTTATTGCTATTGAAATAAATTTATATCAGAGTTTTCTTTTCTACTACTCGTCTTGTGCAACTAGTGGATAGCATGATTGAAGAGCTACATATTGACGAATACTAGTTATTCTCACAGTTAACGATACTGCACGAATCGCGTCAAAACGTAGAATTTTGCGATATCCTATGGCATGAACATCTGAAACATGATGATTTACTCCACATTCATCAACAACGTGAATTTCAGCTGTTTCAACGTGTTGTCCTTTACTAATATCTTCTTCAATAACTAAGCCATCAATATAAGTAGGTTCAGTAAATACCATACGAAAATCAATCGGCTTAGAAGATGACAATGCTGTACCCTGTTTTCTGTCAACCAAGTACTTTGGATTTCCTTCATATGTATTAGGACTTAAAACTTGTATTGATAATGCTTCATGATCTCGTAATTCGCGCCCATGGAATTTACGAATCTTATCGCCCAATTCTTTTAAAATTTTAACATCAGAATCTGCTAACAAACCATGACGTGTCGGTGGCACATTCAACAAAAGTGTTGAGTTACCCCCTACAGATTTACACCATATATCAAATAATTCATCAGAACTGCGAACATTATTATCCTCATTATCGTGATGGAACCAACCTTTGCGAATAGAGGTATCAACTTCTGCTGGATACCAAGCAAAATCGCCTTCGTAGTGTGCAAGCGCCTTACGAGACCCTAAATCTTCATCAGTAGACGCAAATTTGCGAGAGAACTTACCATCATCTGATTGTTGTGATTTTGAAGAGGTTAATTCAGCACTACGTAATTCTGTAGGTAATACGCTCCACTCATTAGAGCGCGTATGACCAGCTTCATTGCCGCACCAACGCACATCTGGACCGCAAACACTGATAACAGCATCTGGCTGCAGCGCCCGGACTGTATTATAGATTCGTTGCCAGTCATAAGTTTGCGTTTTACCATTCTCACCCTCGCCGCAAGCACCATCAAGCCATACGGAAAAAATAGGACCATAGTGCGTTAGCAATTCAACAAGTTGATTAATATAAAAATCGTTGTAAACTTTGCCAGTGCCATATGATGATTCTGTACGATCCCATGGTGAAAGGTATACGCCAAATCTCATATTATGTCGATAAGCTGATTCACTAACTTCGCGCACAATATCTCCTTTTCCATTTTTATATGGAGAGGACGCAATGGTATGCTTGGTGTACTTTGAAGGCCACAAGCAAAAACCATCATGATGCTTGCAAGTTAGAATCACGCCGGTCATACCTGCCGATTGTAGAGCATCAAGCCACTGGTCAACATCTAAATTATCTGGATTGAATATCTTCGGATCTTCGTGACCAAGCCCCCATTCACGATCTGTCATAGTATTCATTCCAAAATGAATAAAACCATACATTTCCATGCGCTGCCAAGAAATTTGACGTGCTGTAGGCCTTACATTTGCTAAATAATCCTCATTCATGCTGCCACCCTGCTTTAGCAATCAATGCAACTTCACATCGAACAATCAATTGTTTACTATATTAACAAAAAACAAGGATGTGCGCCAGTTAAATCATTATCCGCATATTCAAAAAGCAGTATTCTAAAGTCTTTCAGACATAAAAAATCCCCATGCACAAATAGGCATAAACACTAAATACACATGGGGATACACTAACAGAATAGACTAATTATATACACCTATAATGGCTATTTTTGTCGCACTTTCCTACTATGTCTAACAAGTAAATGAAAAGCAAAAAATGTTAACGAAAGCACCGAGACGCCAGTCACACTACTACCTCCAGCAACCAACATGCCACGAGAGCACTTCTCACGTTTTTGACACAAGCCATTCTTACGAATAGTAGGCTGCTTATTTTCGCTCATTCTCAGTCCACTGACATTCGAATCACTTGAACCATAAGAATTATCCGACTGTCTTGAATCAGTAGAAACACCACCTGAATCAAGAACAGACGGACCAGACATAGACTTATTCCGCTTAGCCTTTGACATACCATCATGATTATCACCAGACTCCAACGTCACACTTGGACCATAAGAATTATCCAACTGTCTTGAATCAGTAGAAACACCACCTGAATCAAGAACAGACGAACCATGCTTAGATTTTGGAGTCTTCTTTTGCTCAGTCTTAGAAATCACTTTAATTTCACTAATAGTTGGACTACCCGGATGCCCATTATACATATCAACATTCGGATATACCTCATCTATCTGCACACGCAATTCGCTAGCATATTGAGAATTCTCGAAATTGATATCACTGAGATCTTCCTTTGCAGCATTATCTTTTCCATATATTCTTTCCCATGAGCTCTCACTATACGCTGAACGATCACACTGATTTTTTGTCCATAAGGAGAATTTTTTAATGCGATGGTTCACGTTACCCTCAACAAATTCTTCAATTTGCACAGCATCGAACTTAGCATTGCACCCTAATGTGATATCAAGCGTCACTGGATAATTTGGATTATCTGGAGCTGCCCAACGCGTAGATATGTCACCGTCAGTTAAGGATTTAGCAGCATACTCCGGCTCAGTACGTGATTGACTTGCTATAACATTCTTATCTTTCGCAATGTTCTTTGGTTCTATATCCTCAATTTTTTTACGTTCATAAGCTGCGTTATTTTCCAACCAATACAGCAATCGAGCACGACCTCCGCCAACACGTTCTAGTTTTACATCCTGCTCATCATCACCATCTTTAAGCGGAACTGTCTTAGCTATGTATGTACGCGGATCAACCTGCATGAGTATTGCATTTCTAGAAGGTCTTTTTACAGTAAGCGTGATATCCTGTGCCGTTTCAGCATAAGAACCATTATCATTACGTGTTGATAAATAATATGATGGATAGCGAGTATCACCAGTTAAAGCATTAACTACCAACAATGCCTTTGGTGCATATTTACTTTCACCAAAAATCTTTTTACGAATTTCCTCATTAAGATCTTTTAGTGTTGAGAAATGACCGACAAGCACATCTCCAGGTTTTCCGTTATTAACAGTTCCGACATTCTTTACGGTAATCTTTTGCAACCCAAATTCTGCATTCGCTAGCTTTCCCTCCGTGCTGTCAAAAGCTCCCATACGGAATCCCTGAATATTCGGAGCAGATGCACGATCTGCATATACGCCAGATTTCAATCCTGCATACTCATTATTCATTGCAACCAAGTATTTCCCAAGGCCCTGCACATCTTTGAAAATGCTAGAAAATTCGTAGAAGCTTCGCGTTGGAGCTCCATCTTGGTCAATAATCGAACTGCGATCATAAGCATTATATTCCATACGGAATAGCCCAAACCATTTTTGGCCAGTAGCTAATCCTATCATAGGAACAATCGACTTTTGAGAAGCAGAAACATTAGCATCCCAGTTGTAATCTAAATATTGTCCAAATAGAACTGGCTGACTGCAATCACCTGTCAAACCCTCTAGGGCTGCTTGTCTCTGAGAAGTCCATAGCTTATTCTGCAACATGTTTGCCACAATTTTACTTGGCTTTGGACCTTGACCTGCACCATAATAATATGTATCCCACGAAACAAGATCAGGCTTTGCTGTTTTGACAAAATGACTCATATTGGAATGCGTTTCCCAACCAAGACCAAGAGCTTGATTAGAATGCACTATTGCCCCAGGATACCTATTCTTAGACCAACTGAACCATCGATTAAATTTCTGTACTTCACTTTCGCTATAACCTCCCTCATCACCATATTGAATATCAACAAGACTATTAGCATATGGCTTCATTTCTTCAGTCAAAAAATCTTTAGGTACACTATTTTCACCCATACTATTGCCACCCTTTGGAGCTTTAGCAAGTGACCAAGGCACACCTTTCCCTAATTGCCGCATCAATGGAGCATTAAATAAAGGCTTATCATAGAACATAGGGAACGATCCGCCAGTTAAACGGCGTTCTGCATCGTTATAAACTCCACGCCCATAGCCTTCAGAAGGTACCCAAGTTGGCAATAATACACCGTATTGCAATGCCAATGCTTGTGCACGATTCACACCATATTTATTTTCATTTGCATTAAAACTGGTATATTTAGGTTTTTCATCAGGTACTTTAATTTCTTTTGGATTCTGACCCTCAGGCAACCCCCACACTTCTACTTCTTCCAATCTCATCCCAGTGGCACCTATTCCGTTTTGCTGTGGATCGTGAATTTTGGGCTTGTTAAGCCACACACGTATATCTTGTGTTTTATGATAACCGTTCAAATCCCAATACCATAAGCCATCACTATCACGCGTAAGGCTTGCATTGGTGACAACCGTATTCCAATTGTCACCAGCTTTGACATCAATAGCAACAGAATGCCCTCCTTGCCACCCAGGGGAGCCAGCTGGCATGGTCGGCCAACCATAAGCTTGTATACGTCCTACATAACGAGGGCTATTTAAATGAATTGTAAAACCAGTTGATTTGTTAGACCATTCAGCGCTATCTTTCAAACTCGTAGTATTCCAAGAAGTGGCACGCATACCATCCGTAACAATTAGATTGTCATTATCATTTGCACCATTTATCTTCACAGTTGCATTAATTTTTTCATTGCCACGGAAATCTGTGTCAACCTTTGTCACATTTACAACATATGTACTTGCAGCATTACCAACAACAACTTTTGCAACTATAGCATTAACACCTTTTGTTAACGGAATGCCCGATACTCTTCCATCAGAATCCACCTTGCGGCCATTGATAGTAGCCGTAGCCCCAGTGGGCAACTTAACTCTGGCAGACACAGAGGTTGTATGATAGTATGCAGTAGATTCATAAGTATATTGCGATGGACTGAAAGTAACTGGCTTACCAGGAGCACCAAATGGCAATTGATCAATGAAGAAATCAATAGGCGCAGCTGTTGCATCACCCCGTCCTTGTTTCTTCATATGTTCAACTGGTAAACATGGAACAAGTTTGATGTCTGAAGCCGACATATCTTTTTTGCTACTATCAACTGCTTTAAAACCAACCAACGTCAATATTGGCTTATTGGTAGATTTAAACGAGATAATTTGCGGCTCATTGATACCTTTTAAACCACCAGTTGCAATCAATTCGCCATTATTAAATTTCGTTTGATGAACTTTAGAACGCCAATTAATATCTTTCTTATCAGATGGATTTCCTGGATCTTTATCGAATGCAAAAACACTATAAACACCTGGCGCATTCGAATTACCTTGCACTGATTCATACGATGGCCGCGCAGTATACTGAATTCCACAAACCTCTCTATTAGTATTATTTTTTATAGCGAGAATGTGTGGGAAATTATCGTATCCACCTTGCCATTTTGTTGTCCAAAACGTTTTAGCACTATCCACGCTCCCATCGCTATCAGTAAGCGCAGAAATGGTACCATTTGGCTTTTTCTCACCATTTTTTTCTTCAGAACTTGCCCACAGTATTGAGGGATGGAATGGATCAATTGAATCTTCCTGTGGCACTGAAGCTTGTGCAATCATCGGACTAGCCATACTGATCGACAAAGCAAATATTGCGCCGCCTTGCAACAATCGTCGAAACTTCATGGGATTCCTTTCTTCATTAAGCCAGCCATCCACATCTCTTCATCGAAATGTAAATATGTGTACCTCAAACAAAGATAAAATCGATAAAAACGCACACACATTTGTGCGGTTAATGCACAAATGACTGAATTACATACGGGCTGCCATCGCTGCCAGCCACAGTTATAAATAATCAAGAGCAACAATATGCATCGCATATACGTATTGTTTACACTCATTATAATAACCAGAATTAATTGTATACTAAGTTAACAAAAAACACCATACACTCAAAACCACAAGTTTTATCAATACACAACTAAAAACACTGCAGCGCAAAATAAGAAATTACAAAAATCTTATTTACAACGATACAGTGTTAAAAAATACTCTAATCAGAATCTCTGGTGGGGTTTATTGGTATAAGGGTTATTTATTCTCCAGCGAAAACCACACCTTTTCGAAGCATAATATTCGCATATTGAGCACGTTCACCAGTAGCAACCACACAATACGCATTCTTCGCTTCATCATAAAATGCAAAACGCTCCAAGGTTCCTATGGTATTAGCGCCGCGCTTATCAAAACCAGAAATAATATCTTCATAGTCTTTCCAAATTGGAGTTTCACAAGAATCCCCTGGAACAACTTCCATAAGAGTAACTGGCTTAGATGTGTACTGGTCAAGAGGCATAAGCTTCAATATCGCTTTTAGCAATTCTGAAGTACCATGACCATCACAACGAACAACAATTGCATCTTTTCCTACCGATTCGGTTGGAAAATTTCCATCTGCCAAAACCAAAACGTCTCCATGTCCCATTTCGCAAAGTACTTTCAATAATTCTGGCGATATAATGGGATCAATGCCCTTTAACATAGAAATCTCCTTTGATTTACACAATAACTATTTCCGTTAGTTGACAATCATTGGCAACTAATAGGTTGAATAATATCACACGATATTAATAAAAAATTCCATAATTATAGCAAAATATTCTTTGCTGATTAAAGAAAAATATGAACTAACGAGTGAATTCAACTAGCCCAAACACTAGCGTCTTGGTCATCTTCATCAATATCGCGAGTCATAGGAGACGAAGTGGAATACGTGTATTCATCATCTACCACACCAGAATCAGCATCCGCATTAATCGCGGCCAAAACACGCTTGTCCATCTTATATTGCGGTAAAACGTTCTTAATATAGCTTGTTACAGCGTCTTGCATAGAAACATCATGCCCAACGCGTTCCGCCATAAACCAACGATGATCTAATACTTCATGGAAGAACTGTGCAGGTTGGATTTGCGATCTAAACTCAGCAGGAATCATGCGTACCGTAGGCTCAAACACCTCACGCATCCAATCAGTAGCAACAATCTCCAACTCTTCGCCCTGGCGCCACGTAGACGTACGATAAGCATCTAAATCATTAAGAAGCCTACGAGCCTGATTCTCCTGAACATCAAGACCAGTCAAACGAAGTAGCTTACGTGAAGCATAACCAGCATCCACAACTCGTGGACGAACCAACACTCTTCGCCCATCCACAGAAGTCTTCATTTCCAACTCGTCAACATAAAAACCAAGCTCATTAAGCCTATTGACTCGTCTTTCAATACGCCACATTTCGTCTGGGCTAAATTTGTCCACATCTGTAAGCGTGCTCCAAAGAGAATGATAACGGTCAACTAGCCTATCTCCAATGCTAATCTCATCAACCTCACCAGGCAAAAGTTGACCAGAACTTAAATCCATTAGTTCGCCAATTATGTTTGTGCGAGCTAAATCAATATCGTATTCACGCTGACCTTCTGTAAGGCTTCCATGCAAATCACCTGTTTCAGCATCAACTAGAAATGCTGTAAAAGCGTCCGCGTCTCTTAAAAATAGAACGTTAGAAAGAGAAACATCTCCCCAATAGAATCCCGAAAGATGCAGACGAACCATAAGCACAGCAAGCGCATCAATCAAACGCTCTGCAGTATCAGGTCTTAAGGTACGAGCAAACAGAGCGCGATATGGAAGAGAGAATTTAAGATGACGAGTTACCAGCATTGCCTCAAGCGGTTCACCGTTCTTATCTTTTCTACCAGCTACAACCGCTATAGGAGTAACGGTTGGAAGCTCCAATTTGCGCAAACGCCTTAAAAGCTCATATTCTCGTTCAGCAACTTGACGAGTAATTTCCTTCATTGCATACACTTCGTCACCTACGTGCACAAAGCGCACAACGTGCCTAGAGATACCGCGCGGCAAGTTTACAAAAAGATTCGTAGGCCATTGAGATAATGGAAGCTCCCACGGAAGCATAAACATTTGAGGATTAGAGCTTGCGGCAGTAATCTTCAAAGCTTGAGGCTCTGCAGAAGATACAGTTTCATCCTGCGCAGATACTGATGTTGCTTGCATAGCACGTGGATCCAATAAAGGAGTATCGTTCCATTCCATAAACTTTAATCTACCCGTTAAGTTCGAACGCCAATAATTGAATAATAAATCGCAATCAAATTATAACTAATCGCATTATAACTAATCGTAAATAATTCAAACGATGCGAAAACGGGGCTCGCGTAGCGAACCCCGCCATACCCTTATACAGAAATCTTGGGCACTTTAGACAAAGCACCCAAGAAAACAGCAATTAGTTCAAACGCAGCTCTGTAGAAGGTGCAAACAGGTGCATCTTGGATGGATCAATCTTGATCTTTACAGTGTCACCGACCTTTGGAAGCGCACGTGGGTTCACGCGAATCGTTGTGAGCTTGTTCTGGTCACTCATCATTGTAGACGCTTCTTCTGGAGAACCATCAGTGATGATGTTTCCGTAAATATAACCGTCAGAGCCAAGATCTTCCACGTTCACAACCTTCAAGGAGAAGGCATTTGGATCATCAGAAGTTGCCAAGCTTGCATCTTCTGGACGGAAGCCGACAATAATCTGACCCTTATCTTCTTCAGTAAGCTTATCAACAGCTTCTGCTGGAAGAGTGATGGAATCTTCGCCAATTTGAGCTTTGCCATCAACAACTGGATGCTGGTTGATGTTCATAGATGGGGAGCCAATGAAGCCTGCAACGAAGACGTTCGCTGGACGATCATAAAGCTCGGTAGGAGCACCAACCTGCTGCAAAACACCAAGCTTGATTACAGCAATACGATCACCCATTGTCAAAGCTTCAGTCTGATCGTGGGTCACGTAAAGGGTAGTGACGCCAAGCTGACGCTGCAATGCTGCAATCTGTGTACGAGTCTGTACACGAAGCTTTGCATCAAGGTTGGAAAGAGGCTCATCCATGAGGAAGACTTTTGGTTCACGAACAATTGCACGACCCATTGCCACGCGCTGACGCTGACCACCAGAAAGTGCCTTAGGCTTACGATCCAAGTACTCAGTCAAATCCAAAACCTCAGCAGCCTTTTCAACACGCTTGCGGATTTCTTCCTTACTTACGCCTGCAATCTTAAGAGCAAATCCCATATTGTCTGCAACAGTCATATGTGGATACAATGCGTAGTTCTGGAACACCATTGCAATATCGCGATCCTTTGGCTGCATTGTAGTAACATCTTGACCACCAATAAGAATGCGACCTTTGTTAACCTCTTCCAAACCAGCTAACATTCTCAATGTAGTTGACTTACCGCAACCAGATGGACCAACGAGTACAAGGAACTCGCCATCCTTAATAGTCATGTTCAAATCATCAACCGATGGCTTGTCATTGCCAGGGTAAATACGGGTGACATGATCAAATACAACTTCTGCCATGATATTTTCCTTTCATCGGCAGGTACGTGCCGAACGATCCGTTGTGAAGGGTGTGCACTCAAGACCCCAAGTCCTACGTCGGCGGCGTCAATCGTCCACATTTACTTACATGGTTCATTGAAGGTTCTCTTCGTTGAGCCATGCTCTAATATATCATGTTTATTTAGTAAAAACAGCAAAATTACAGTATTTTCTAGCATTTCGGCGTGTCGAACAGATAAATCACATATAAACAATGTTTAACAAACACGCATTAATATGCATTAAATATATAAACATTTGTTTATAAAATTTTGTATAAATTTTCCACCAAAACGCATAATTGGCATACTCTCCCATTACCATAATGCATTATGGAAGATGTGAGCATATTTGATTTGCGTTCTGGTCAAAACATTGGCGGATACACGCTAATTGAACGCTTAGGCGGAGGCGCTATGGGGTCTGTCTGGCGCGTTCACGATGATGGTGGCCAACTTTACGCAATGAAAATTCTGCGCGCATCTATGTTAGAAGATCAAAGTGAAGATTTAGATTCATTAGAAAACACTAATCCTCAAGAACAAGCAAGACTTAGACTTAAACGAGAAGCTCTAGCTTTACAAAAAATTCATCACGAAGGCGTGTGCTCAATAGTAGATATGGAGCTTGATGCTTCCATAGCCTTTATAGTTACAGAGCTAATTGATGGGCACAATCTTAAAGAAGATGTCGCTATTAATGGTCCATATGTCGCAGACGATTTAGAACGACTCGCTCATAAGCTAATCGATGCAGTAAAAGCTGTTCATAACGCTGGAATAATACACAGAGACATTAAGCCTACAAACGTTATGATTTCTACAACAGGACCAGTTTTAGTTGATTTTGGTATATCTATGGGTCAGGGCGAATCACATGTAACACGCACTGGTTTAGTTATGGGCACCCCTGGTTTTATTGCTCCAGAAATCATTGAAGGATCAGACTCTGACGAGATTACGGATTGGTGGAGTGTTGCTGCAGTTCTTGCTTTTGCTGCAACAGGAAAGCCTGTTTTTGGAACAAAACCAATAATGGCGGTTTTGGAAAGGGCAGCTTCAGGAAACGCTAATCTTAATGGACTCCCTATAAATACTATGCATGCATTTAGATCTGCATTGAGTCCTAAAAGAAGCGAACGCTGTACTCCCGAACAACTTGAGCAAGCTATTTACCAAGATGCGTTAAATCCCCTGTCTTTACAGGAATCTAACTACCCTTTTGACTATACGGCTGATGGGTTAACCGTACCTAATCAGCTAACACAAACTCGGATTATGTCAGAAAATCCTAGAAAAATGTGGGTTTCTGAAGATACTAAAAGAAGTGATTTTACAACAACTGTTAATACAACACGTTTTAATACAGATTCTGATGACTCTACAAAAATTGTTGATAGACAAAATTTCAATCAACAAGATGTTGATGAGCAGAATAATGTTTATCAAGATGAACAGGAATACGAGAATAAGCAAGAATACGCAAAAAATTCTGAACAGTGTAACATACATCCTAAAATAAGCAAATACATGTTTCGCGGAACATTTTTTTTAATAATATTTGCAATACTTTCCTCATCTATTTCAGTATTCTCTATTATTGACGCACTGTCTGCAAACATTATTCTTATGCTTGTTACAGCCACAATAGGATACAATGTTTGCGCGCAATTACGCAGACAATCCGCAAATGATTCGACCGGTGGAAAAGATTGGCTAATAAGAATCGGGAGTATACCTTGGCATTTTGTACGAGCGTCTATTTACACGATACCTAGATTAGTCACAATGATAATTACAGGTGTTATTGGCGCATACATCTACCCACTTATGATTCATGCAACTCCACAATTAATTAAATTCAAAATATGGTTTATTACCATACATTTTCCAACTTACTCTCCAGAGGTTTTCTCTCAAACATCAATTGGATATCTTATTGGTTTTATAGCAGGATGGATTATTGCTTTTATTTTAGGGAAAACTAAGATCTTCAGAATCGGGGCAGGAGCAATTCTCGGAGCGGGAAAAATCTCAAACGAGCAAGAAATATAGACAGTTGATACCGTCAACTAGACTATTCTGCAGATATTTTTATTCCACGAGAACATCACCAAATTTGCTTGTACAGAAACCTGTGAAGAAAGGAACAACATGCCAAACATTAATCAAAACAGCATGCAGAATCACAATGGTAAGGATCTTAAAGACAAAAAGGCTAAAGAGTTACGCCAGCAAACTATTGTTGGAATCGTTGTTGTGGTTATTTTACTTGGCATGATTGCTGCGATTGGCATTACGGCTCTTAATGCAAACAATATGGAAAATCAAAAGAAAATTGAGCAGGCTCAACAAGCAAGACGCGCTGTTAAAAAACTTACGACTAACCAAAAGCCTAAGTACGCTAACAACGAGGGCGGAATTTTAATCAGCAAAAACGGCTATGGAACAACAGTTGAGAATGCTCCAACCATTGCAGTTTATGCTGATCCACTATGCCCTGGGTGCGGTAATTTTAATCGCGATTCCGATCAAATGCTTATTGCCATGATGAAGGCTGGTCAGATTAACCTTGAGATTCACCCAATGTCATTCTTAGATCGAATTTCTAGCGACCACTATTCAACACGTGTAACTGGCGCAATCGCATACATTTCGTCTAACGACGACAATCCTTTGCATTTGCTTCAATTTATTAACAACATTTTTGCTGAAGATTTCCAGCCAGAAGAAGGCGATGATTATAAACCTGTAAGCAATGAAAAGCTTATTGAACAGGCAGTTAAGGCTGGAGTTAGCAAAGAGGTAGCAAGTAAAGCGTTTGATAGGAATTATCTCGCTTGGCAAGACGCTATTAATTCCGATACTCCAAATCGTAAAGCTTTGTGGAATGTTAGCGGACAAAATAAGGGAGCTATGACAACTCCTACAACTACTATCAACGGGAAACTTCTTGATATGGTTGAAGTTAGCAAGAAGAAGCTTAGTACACCAGATGCAATTCTTAAGTCTATTGGGTTAGACAAATCTAAGGTTGGAGTTGAAGGTGTTATGCCAAAAATAACTGACAAAGATCAGCCAAATCCTATTGACTAGTTCTTGTTGATTAGTGTTTCAGCGCAAACAAGTTGCATTTTGGCATTGGGTGCTGGTACACTAATCAATGTTTTGCGCGCAAGCTAGTTATTGCACGCAGAGACGTGCCTCCTTAGCTCAGATGGCCAGAGCGGCCGCCTTGTAAGCGGCAGGTCGCCGGTTCGATCCCGGCAGGAGGCTCTGTTTTATTCTTCTACTTGTTAAAATACGATCGTTAATAGTGTTAAGTTGAAGGCTTTTGGCAATTTTAGTAAAATTTGCATTAAAGGGTTAGAATTAAAGCAAATACGTTTATAGATTTGTCGTATGATAATTTATAAAAAGTAAGACTTATTCATCATAAAACATAAAATAAAAACTTACAAAAGATTTGCATTGTAGACTTTGCTTGAGTAAGTTCTCGGAAATCTTCCCCCAACTCAGGATTTCCGAGTAAGAGGGTGGAGCGTCCCCCAACCAGCTCCTCCTCTACGGGGGCGGGAACAATCCCCTTCTCTCCCGCCCCCATTTTTATGATAGATTTCATCAACATTTAGAAGCTTTTAGCTCAGTTGCGAGCATTATATATAATTAAAGTTCAGTTTTACTTTGGAAGTGAGGTTGAATGGCACGCAGATGGACGCCTCAGAGGTTTGTTGTAATGAGAAGAATACGCATCCTTGTATGCGTTTTGGCTCTTATTATCTCAAGCACTGGGATTTTTACTCTTTCTGCGCGCAAATCTGTAGCTCTAATTGTCAATGGTAAAACAAGAATTGTAACAACCTATGCGTCTACTGCACAAAGACTTCTGCAGGAACAAAAAATACCCGTTAAAACGCATGATCAAGTTATTAGTACTTCGGGAGAAATTCTTGCAGATCACACAACTGTAACTGTTAGGAGCGCTTACCAAACTTCTGTAACAGTAGATGGCATAACAATACCATTTTGGACTGTTGCAACCAGCGTAGATCAACTAATTGGATTCTTCCAAGCAAATGCAGATCATGCTGCAAAAATCACAGTAAATTTGCAGAATATTTACGACAAACTCACTGGAGGATTGTCTATTAACAAAAAAGGACCTGTAGAGGTTATTTGCGATGGCAAATCTAGGATAGCGCCAGATGGAACACTTCCAGCAAGTTCTATTCTCGATTCTCTAGGAATCGTTTTGGGAAAAGAAGATAGAGTTACCGTAAGCGAAAATGGATCACAAACCGTATTACGCATTCTTCGCGTAACTCATGGAAAAGAATCTAGAAATGTCATCGTTCCTTTTAACACTAGAACGATAAATGATCCAAATTTGCCATCTGGAGTGAGAGTTGTTAGACAATCTGGAATAAATGGCGAGCGAACAGATTTATACAATGTGACTTATGTTGATGGTAAAGCAGAAAGCTCTGTATTAATAAAACAAAACGTGATTACTCCTACAACAGATCAGATTGTTGCTGTAGGTAGCAAACCTAATTATCAAGCCCCTAAGCAGAATAAGCAAAGTAGTAACAACACTAACGGAAAGACTTCACAAAAACCTTCTAGCAATACTAATTTGAATAAAACTAACACTAAACAAGAAATAAAACCACAAGAATCTAAAAAACCTTCTCAAAATAGTCAATCCCAACAAAGTGTGCAAAATTCTCAAAACCATAACAATAGTAATTCACAAAATCAGCATCAATCTAATGCGAATAATCAGCAAAATCCTTCTTCCTCTTCTCAAACACAAGCACCTGCAGCATCACAGCCAGCATCACAAACGCCAGCTCCCGCTCCTGCAGCCCCACCAGCACCTGCTCCACCAGCCAACAATCCCAATGGCATGGTTCACGCCACTCCTGAGCAAGCAAAGCTATATGCTCAAGCTGCATGTGCTCAAATTGGTTGGACTGGTGCAATGTGGGAAGATCTTGTTAATTTGTGGACAAGAGAATCTCACTGGCGTTGGAACGCAGAAAATAAAAGCTCTGGCGCATACGGAATACCACAATCTCTTCCAGCAAACAAAATGGCGAGCGCAGGAGCAAATTGGCACGAAGATGCATCAATACAAATAACGTGGGGAATTAATTACATTAAAAGCAAATACGGGAATCCTAGCGAAGCATGGAAGCATTCAGAAAAGTTTGGATGGTATTAAAGTTTGGATGGTATTAAATTGACACAAAATAATATTAGTGAGCAAGAAGGCTCTCTTCTTGGAGCCGCTGACATTCGTAGGATTGCAGCAGAAGAGGGTATTACTCCTACTAAAAAATTCGGTCAAAATTTCGTTATTGACCCTGGTACGGTTAAGAAAATCGTTACTGCGTCAAAAATTAATTCAAACGATTTTGTTATGGAAGTAGGCCCTGGTCTTGGCTCTCTTACACTTGCGATTCTTCAAGCTGGCGCAAATCTTACGGCTGTAGAAATAGATCCTCCGCTTGCTAAACGTTTGCCGAGTACCGTTAAAGAATTTATGCCTAACGCCTTAGAACGATTTAATGTGATTCTTAAAGACGCGCTCGAATTAAACGCTCAAGACGTTCCCAATTTAGCAAATGCACAACACTTTACTCTTGTTGCCAATCTTCCTTATAACGTTGCAACCCCTATTATTCTTACACTTCTTGAAAAGTTTAATAATCTTACAAGTTTCCTTGTAATGGTTCAAAAAGAGGTGGCAGATCGCCTCTGCGCTCAACCAGGCACAAAAACATATGGAACTCCAAGTGTAAAGTTGGCTTGGTATGGCGAATCTCAAAAAGCTGGTTTAATTGGTAGAAATGTATTCTGGCCTGCTCCAAATGTTGATTCTGCTCTCGTTTATTTTGAAAGAAATAACGAGATAAGAGAAGATGAGCAAGAGCGAGAAAAAGTGTTTAAAATTATTGATGCAGCGTTCCAACAGAGAAGAAAAACACTGCATTCTGCTCTTAAAGGCATTATTTCTAATGAATCGTACGATATTGCCGGAATAGACCCAACTAGGCGTGGAGAGACCCTTACATGCGCAGAATTCTTGGCTCTTTATAAAGCTTCGCAGATATGAATTATTTTTAAAAACACAGTCATACATAGTAAGTAAAATTGCTAGTATTGTTTTGTGTATAAAACATTATGATTTATGCATAATTGCAAGTCTCGTACAATAAGATACGCAACAGAAACATAGTACAGATCGGAAGTTAGCATGACGCAATTTTACGACGAGCGGCTGGCGCGCAGAGAGTTCATGTATCAAAAGAAACGATTTGTACTTACTACTGTTGGAATTTGTGTTGGAGCAGCGTTTCTTCTTGCTGTTCTAGTGCAATGCCATGTATTTGGTATTGCTGCCTCTAAAACTCCAGAAATCGACCCAAATTATGGAGTTCAAGCGCCTTGCCCTACAAAAAATAAAGATGAGAATAAGGCTACTTATATCGATAATCGTGCTGTTCCTATTCGAGTACTAAACGGAACAAAATTCCGTGGATTCGCAAGAGCGGTAGGAGAAGGACTACGAAACCGCGGTTTTAACCTGATTGAAGTTGGAAATAGCGAAAAAAGTGTAAAACGCACAACAATCTACTTTGGTAAGAAATCAATTAATGAAGCTTATACTTTAGCTGCTAACTTTAAAGACGCTATTTTGCGAATGGACGATAGACAAGATAAGCTAATTGACGTGGTTTTAGGCGTAACATTCAACAATCTTAAACCTAAGACTGATGTTCCTGCAGCAGGTGCAACAATAGTTGAAATAAAAGGATGCGCTGATTTTAACTCTATGAAAAATCTTCCAAAATCCGCAAATCATAATCCAGTTCAATAAGTTTTATTCAACAACATGATGTTAAATAAAGCAAAATAAAGTTAGAATAATAAAACTTTACTTATTTAAGCTACTTATTTAAGCTGGAATACCATTTCTTTAATTCCTCAACAGCAATATCGTGATCTACTGGACCGTTATCAAGGCGATAATCCAACATATGCTTATATGCTTTACCAACAATAGGACCAGGTTTCAAATCAAGCAATTGCATAATCTCATTGCCATCTAGGTCTGGACGAATCGCGTTAAAATCTTCCTGCTTTTTAAGCTCTTTAACTCGCTCTTCCATCTCATCCATAGCCTGCTCAAACATCAGCGATTTACGCTTGTTCTGTGTAGTTGCATCCGCGCGGGTTAGACGATTTAATCTCTCATACAAGTGTCCTGAATCCTTAACATATCTGCGTACAGCAGAATCAGTCCAAGGCTCGTCAACATATCCATGGAATCGCAAATGCAGATTCACAAGCTCGCTTACATCATCAATAATATGATGATCAAAATGAAGAGCTTTCATGCGTTTGCGAGTCATTTTAGCTCCAACAACATCATGATGGTGGAAACTTACTTTTCCGCCTTCTTCAAATTTTCTAGTACGAGGTTTGCCAATATCATGCAAAAGAGCAGCAAGTCTCAAAGTCAAATCGGGTCTAGGAACCGCGCCTTCGTTATCTGTTTCTAATGCTATTGCTCGTTCAAGAACCATCATTGTATGCTCAAAAACATCCTTATGCCTGTGATGTTCGTCAATTTCTAAGCGCAATGCAGGAATTTCTGGCAAAACCCTATCTGCAATACCAGACTCGACCATAGCTTCAATACCAGCACGAGGATTAGCAGAAAGCAGCATTTTTGTTATTTCATCGCGGACGCGCTCTGCAGAAACAATATCCAACCTAGAAACCATATCTAAAATAGCTTCTGCAGTATTTGCTTCAATAGTGAAACCAAGTTGAGCAACAAAACGAACAGCACGCATCATTCTTAAAGGATCATCGTCAAAAGATTGACGAGGATCTACTGGAGTACGCAGAATACCTTTTGCTAAATCATTCGCTCCACCGAATGGATCTACAAATTCCAAATCTGGAACACGCAAAGCCATTGCGTTCACAGTAAAATCACGCCTAGAAAGATCACCTTCCAAAGTATCGCCATATTTTACTTCTGGTTTCCTAGAATCTGGCTCATAGTCATCACATCGGTATGTTGTTATCTCGACTTTTACTTCTGTTCCGTCTTTTCTGCGACGCACAGCTCCAAGCGTGCCAAATTTTCGACCCATATCCCAAAAGCCATCGTGCCCCCAACTCCTAAGAATATGCTCAAATTCTTCTGGTTTGGCAGAAGTGCAAAAATCAAGATCGTGCGACGTTCTATGCAACAACATGTCTCGTACAGGACCGCCTACAAGAGCCAGCTCATAATTATGTTTAGCGAATAATCTACCCAACTCCATGGCTTCAGGCCAAACTTCAAAGTTCACAGACACGCTTGGAAACACCCTTTCAACAAAAATCAAACTATATTCCAGCATACCGTTACCCCAATGCACAGCGGATTGAGTAAGGTGGAGTGTATGGTTACCCCAGCAGACTTAAGACGCATGCTCGCCAGAGCCTCGGATAATCATGCCCAAAATACGCCAGATATTCGAGTTACACCACTTGATATCGCTAGAATGAAAAGCAAAATACAGCCTCAACAGGCAGAAGAAGACGAGTCAATTTTCGTTGATATTTCAAGCTTTTCGAGCGATTATCACGTTGAAAATATTCATGTTGATATAACGGAATCTCGCCAACAAATAACATCATTAGAGGCACCTTCTCCAGCTTTAATGCCTCAGAGAAGAGTTAACGACGGTCCTAAAACTTTTGCCTCTTTAGATGCTCAAGACTTACCTATTGTGAGAGAATATTCCGCTGGAGGACTAGTTTTTGACACCCTTGGGCGTGTCGCGATTATAGCTCGTCATTCAAGAAGTGGGCATATGGAATGGTGCTTGCCGAAGGGTCATATAGAAAAAGGCGAAACTCCTCAGCAAACAGCTGTTAGGGAAATTCATGAGGAAACTGGAATTCTTGGAGAAGTAGTGGATTCTATTGCTACTATTGACTACTGGTTTACTGGAACAAGTCAACGTGTGCATAAGCTAGTTCATCATTTTGCTTTGAAATATGTTAGTGGAGAACTATCTGTTCTTGGAGATCCAGACCATGAGGCAGAAGATGCAATTTGGGTGGATTTCAAAGAGCTTAATGATGTTTTAAGCTATCCTAATGAACGCAAGATAGCGTGGATGTACGCTAAAAAGGCAAATAGGCGGTCTAATCGTGATTAATGTGATTGATTTTGCAAACAACCAATTACGGGAGTTACAAAAAGTCACTAATAAAATCGCCCGTAAAATGTTTTATTTTAAAAATCCTACTCAATTTTGTTTTAAATTTAGTATTACTTTAATTCTTGTAGTACTTTTGCTTGCTATTACACCGCTTTATTGTGTTTCAAATACAGCTTTTGCTTACGAATCATCGCAGAATACAAGCCATTTATCTAACGTTAATCAAGCTTCTGTAAAATATTACGAATCTTATAATTCCAAGGATAAGGGTATTTCTTTACAAATAGTTAAATCAACTTCAATTCTTACAGACAAAAGCGGATACCATATAACCATTTTGGTTAAAAATACTGGTTCTCAAGATTTTCCAGATGGAAAAATTCAGGTTGCATTTAACCCTTGGTACACGTTTATGTCTAGGACTGATTTGCAAAAATGGAGTCAAGCCGAGTCCAGAATCCCTACTCCTCAGCTAATTGGCGAAGTTAGCGTTCCAGCTCTTGCTCGTGGCAAATCTTATAACGCGCAAATTGATGTTGACTCAAACAGCCCTAATCTTTCTAACATCCTTTATTGGGGACCAAAGCCTCTTTCTGTAACGTATTCTTCATCGGATTTTAAGCATTATTCTTCTGTAAAATCGTTTGTAACACGAGCAAATATTGGCGTTAAAAACATACAAACACCTCCGATTAATGTCACATTGCTTATTCCTATAGTCGCTAAAGCATCTGACTGGCGTTATGAAATTAACAAGCAGAATATTTCTCCTTCGATGAATATTCCACCTAGCGAATCTAATATTGTTTCTAAAGAGGAATCTAAAGCAGATACTAAAAAAGAAAATTCGGACAAAACTAACACAAAAACGGTTGCTGGCGACTCTTCCCAAGTAAGCAAAGATTTAAACCAATTTAAAGACAATAGAAAAATAAGGTTAAGCAAAAAGAGCATAAAGCATATTGCTTCTTTGATATCTCTTGCACAAAAGCATCCTCGATTACAAACGATAGCAGATTTAAATACTCTTAAATCTTCTGGAATTAGCTTCACTCCTTCTGCATTTATGCAAAATAACGGTTTTGACATAAGTAAATATGCTGAAACAAGTAATTCTTCTTACTACCAATCATCTGGGATTGACGCTGAGTCTTGGAGTGAAGAATCGTCAATTCCAAAAGATCATACAGGTAAAGCGCCAAAATTTGAGTCATACGCTTTTCAAACAGGCGGAAAATGGACCTTAAAGGCACTAGAACAGGCTAAAAGCAATGGTTATAAGACCGTTGTGGCAACAAACGGATTTGATGCTTTAGCGCACCGTTTTGCAGTTAAGAATGGCGTGTATGACGTTCAGACTTCTTTTGGAAACGTAAAAGTGCTTTCCTCGCAAGAAACTCTTAGTGATTTGGCAAACGAAAAACCAACAAGTAGTAGGTCAACTGGCGAAAACACTAATGCTGGAAAACTAAACAGGATTATTGCTCAAAGCGCGTTTTATCAGATGGAACAACCGTATTCTTCAAGACACTTGCTTATAACATTCCACCAAGATACGCCATCTTCTTATATCGATTCTGTTATAAGCAATTTGGAAAAATCTCCGTGGATTTCCCTGCTAGATTTAAGATCTTTATCTAACGCAAAATCTTTTTCTAAAGAATATCTTGGGTACAATCCAGTTCCTAAAGATAGTGCGATATCAAACGAATCTATAATCAATAGAAAGTCAATTCTAAATCAACTATCTTCAGATAGAGAAAACATTAAACAGTTCATAAGTGATATTCTTGACCACGGTGAATTAAATAATCATCACGTTAATGAGTCAGATGTTCAATCTCTTGCAAAACAAAACGCAAAACTGAAAATTAACCAGAACAGCAATATTTGGAGTAAGAATCTTCTTAAACTTTTTGATGCTATGGCTCAACGAGAAGTAAATGATAGTAGACCAAATAATGTTGATTCTAAAGGCACTCATAATCTATCCAAAATTTTAATTTCTGGAATACATATTATTCCTCCAAAAGATGTAACGCTTGTAAGCGAAACAGCAACAATGCCGATTACGATCAGCAATACTAATCCATACCCTGTTAGCGTATATCTTACTTCTTACACTAATTCAATGGAGATAGTAACTCCTAGAAAAACTCCAGTTAAGATTGCTGCAAATAGTGAAACACAAATTATTCTGCCACTTAGATCTACAACTTCTAGTAAAGCTAGAGCAATTTTCGGACTAGAAGATAGAAGCCATCGCGCTTTCTACAATCATAAAGAAACAATGATTACAAGCACGCTGCAAATCAGCGATAAAAGCGGTACGATTATTATAATATTTGCCTTCGCGCTTGGAATTTTAGGGCTTTGGAGGCAGTTCCACCGTAAAAAGGATCCAGACGAATGAATTCAGTAGGCCGCAACTCAATCATAATGGCAAGCGGCACGGCAGCTTCAAGAATAACTGGTCAGGTTAGAACTATATTACTTGCTGCAGCCCTTGGTACTACAGGTCTAGCAGCTAATGCATATCAGGCTGGGTCCATGATCCCTCAGCTTATTTACACTCTTGTGTCTGGTGGCATTTTCAATGCTGTTTTAGTCCCACAAATCGTTAAAACTCTGGAAAAACAAGATGCAAAAGATAGGTTAAATAAGCTTATAACCTTTGCGATTATTCTGCTTTTAGGCGTAACCGCTTTAATGGCAATTGCCACACCTGTTTTAACATGGCTCTATGTTGGATCAAACCAATCCATGATTGCTCTTACTAACGCTTTTACGTTATGGTGTATGCCTCAAATATTTTTCTATGGACTTTACACCGTGCTCGGTCAAGTTTTAGCCGCAAAAGGCAAGTTTGCAATGTATGCGTGGAGTTCCGTTGCAGCAAATATCGTCAGTTGCGTGGGCTTCGGCGTTTTTATTGCAATTTTTGGCAGAGCAAGCAGGCAGCCAGTGGGTTTTTGGAACAACACTACTATGCTTCTTACTGCAGGATTTTGGACTTTGGGTGTTGCAGCTCAGGCGCTTGTTTTATTTATTCCTCTTAGAAAAATCGGATTAAAATACAAACCAAGTTTCGGCATTAGCGGCATTGGTTTGCGTTCAATGGGCCCTGTTGCAGCATGGAGTTTTGCAATAGTGGCTGTTAGTCAGCTTTCTACAATGGCAACTACTCACATAACTACAAGCGCTCCTTCTGTAGCAGAAAAAACGTTGGGGTTAAGTCAATTTGATGTTGCTGGAAATGCTACTTTTCAAAACGCATACACAATGTTTATTCTTCCTTATTCGCTTATCGCTGTGTCGGTTGCTACCGCTGTTTTCCCTAAAATTTCTAGATCAATAACAAACCATGATTTATCAACAGTTCGTGCAGATTTAAGCTCTTGTCTTAGAAATGTAAGCATTTTAATGTGCTTCTTTAGTGTTGCTTTTATTGTGATTCCAATGCCTATATCTTTGGCTCTTTTACCTTCAATCAGCATAAAAGAAGCGTATCTTATGGCAAATCCGCTTATGATGCTTTCGCTTGGATTGCCTTTATCTAGCGCGTATTTGATTATTCAACGCACATTCTACGCTTTTGAAGATGGCAAACATCCGTTTATGTTTTGTGCAGCACAATTATTTGTGGAACTTATTATTGTATTTTCTTGCATACAATTCCTTCCGCCAAACTATTGGGTTACCGCTTTAGCTGCAGCCGCATCTTTTAGTTATATTCTCACTTTTCCTTCGCTTGTTAAAATGATTAGATCTCGTTTTAACAACGATTTAGACGATAAGCAGCTTGTTATTACGCATCTAAAGGTGCTTGCAGCTTCTATAGTATCTATTCTTGTTGGAATTTTGTTTAGAGAATTTATTTACAAATGGATTTCTTTAGATTCATCAAACCTCCATGGTGTTAGTCGTTGGTTGCTTGCGATTTTTGTTTGTGCAATTATCACCATTATTTTGGCGATTATTTACATATCTATCTTGTTACTTTTAAGAACGAGTGAACTGGCAGGTCTTATTAATCCAATTCTTAGAAGAATCGGTGTAAAACTGCCATTTTTGTTGAATCTTGAAAACATCAATAAAAGCAAGTTAAATAATAAACAGACTAATCATAGTGAAAATAATAAGAATGCACATACTAGGATTATTAGATCGAAAATAAATCAACACAGTGAGCGATAATTAAATCAAGATAATTAAATGCAGTAACTCAGGGCGTTTCACTAGATTCTACAGTTACAATAATTTGTGGGATTTATTATGTAACGCATTATTATTCATTACTCATGTAGGAAGACGGGGAGTAGATGAAACCTCAGTTGGGAGATATTATACTTGATCGCTACGCTTTAGTATCACCTTTGCGCGAAGAAGCGGGTCTTCAAGCATGGCATGCTAGCGATCGTATACTTGCTCGCGATTGTCAGCTTTTTATAGTACGTGATTCTCGTTTTCTTCCAGAAGTCAACACTATATCTTCTACTCTTGCTCTGTCCAGAATACGCAAATTTACGCCAGTTTTGAAGCTTCATCATATAGATGATGTCGCTATTATTATAACCGAGCTGGATTCTGGAGTAACTTTAAGCGATTATATGAAGCTACATAGTTCAACACTTAGCTATGAAGCAATACGTTCCATAGTTGCAGAAACAGCTAATGCGCTTAGTAAACTGTTAGCAGATGGAATAACACACTATGCTATTTCTACGAATACCGTAAGGCTTACTGATTCTGGAGTAGAACTGGCAGATGCTCCGATAAGCCCTCTTTTAAAAGATGTGACTATTGAAGATGAAAAGCCAAAAAAGTCAGCAGAAGATGGGGAGTCTGCTGTAGAGTCTGCCGACGAAGGTTCAGGTAACGATTTTAACCATCCTAAAGCTCAAAATAAGAGCATAGAAAATATTGCTACGCATCAACTTTCAGCATTGCTATATGCTCTACTAACTAGAACAAATTACACTCAGAATAATTCTGTATTTAATCTTTCTAGGCTTACAGATGGAGTGCCTAGTGAATTTTCTATGATTTGTAGAAGAGGACTTTCTTCTACAGAAGATTCCAATATTATACCTATGGCATCAATAGGAGAGCTATTAGCATTACTTGGATCTTATACTCCTGTTAGAAAACTTTCTGATAAAGATATTATTTTTGATAAAACTACAAGTAAAGCCTCCGTTCAAAATGCGTTATTGCTTCCAGAAGACGATAAAAATCTTCTTGATTTTCCAGAAGGATTAGCCCAAAATGAGGACTTGCTCGAAAATAAATTATCAGAACAGGAGTCCAATAACAGTCTTGACTCTGTTGAGAAACTAGATGATAGTAAACAGGGTAAATCCAATAAAAATGCTGGTTTTACAGGCGGATTGTCTGCAGCAGGAGCTGGTTTAAAAAATGCTGGAAGAACTATAGGAGCATTAAGCGCTCTTCTTAAAAGAAACAATAAGAACGATTTAGATAATAATTCAGATTCTTCTACAGAAACTGACTCTACTGGAACAGATTATGACTTCCATGATATTGCTGCCGCAGAAATGGCTAATATTTTAGCACCTACGGAACTTGATGCAGATGATTCTATATTCCACAACCTATCTTCCACATACACAAGTTTTCCTAGTTATTCAGAAAGCAAGTCTTCTGATGCGTTAAATAATGAAGAAGCAGAAAAATATAACAATATAGAAAACGAATCAGATTCTAAAAACGATTATTCACAAAAAGATAATTTAGCTTCCCCATTAATGCCTAGAAGATTTGATTTTGAAGACCTTCTCACAGATAACACTAAACACACTGAGCTGATGTCTAGACCACAAAGTTTACCTTTGGAAGCAGAATCAACAGGTAGGGTTCCAGTTGTAGATAGTAATGGGCGTTTTATTGCTCCTGGAGAAGAATCTGCACGCGCTTTGCGTGAAGAAGAGTTGGAAAATGGTGACTATGAAGATTATGATGGCGGTTCTTTAAAGTCATCTTATTCTTCAATGCCTCCTAGTTTCCAGCCTCATGAGCGTCAGGAATCTCTGGAGTCCAAAAAGAATTCTGGGCAGAATGGCGTGGATATAGCAGACGCAAAAATTTTTGGCGGTATTTCAACAAAGGTTCTTGCAATCAGTGTTGTTGCAATATTGGTTGTAGTGGTATTCGCATTATCTTTGCATAGTCTTTTTAATTCTCATGATGCTCCTTCTAGTTTTACAAAATCTAACTCGTGGGATTCTCAAAGCGTAGAAAATGTTCCTTTTGGAAGTCAAGGTGTTCTTCCAGAAGATAAAAGTGATTCGTCTAAGAATAAAGCAAAATCTGATTCCAATGCTGTTTCTAAGGCTGATGCAAACGCAAAGAAAGACAAATTAAATAAAGAAGACAAATCAAATAAAAGTAAGCATAAAAAACTTAATAAGAGTAAGAAGGTAAAGCAGGTTCCAAAACCTAAAATGCCTACTAACACTACGCCTTATCCTATAGATGTACAACAATTCTTGGATTACACGGCTAACCAGAGAGGTTATGGCTATTACATGCATTTGGCTCAACCTCAAGAAGCATATCGTTTTGTTGTTTCAATTCGTTCTTCTGGAGGACATGGTTATTTGATTGCGAATTCTAAAAATGATCCTAGTGCTGGAGATAAAGTTGCTGATTTTACCTTTGATGCCAGTGGTGTAACAGATGTAAAGTTCAAAAAACCTATTACGGCACAAGACTTTATTTTGTGGGTTCCAGAGGACTCTATGCCTCAAAACAGCCTATACATTAATTACGTAAAAATTTACTAAATTTTATTAAGATTATTGAGAATATTAGGAATATTTTATGGAAAAACTAAACAAAAAAGTAATAATTATTGGCTCTGGCCCTGCGGGTTATACTGCGGCATTGTATTTAGCACGCGCAGGCTACACTCCTTTGGTCATTGCTGGAGCATTAACTCCTGGTGGACAACTCATGAACACTACAGAGGTTGAAAATTATCCAGGATTTGTAGATGGAATACTTGGACCAGATTTAATGGAAGCTATGCAAAAGCAAGCAGAAAAATTTGGAGCACAAATTATATTAAACGATGTCGTGTCTGTAGATTTTAAGGATGATTTGAAGACAGTTACAACAGACGATGGAGAAACTTATACAGCAAATGCAGTAATCATTTCTACAGGCTCGCAAGTGCGAAAATTGGGGGTTCCTGGAGAGCAAGAATACTCTGGACGAGGTGTTTCATATTGTGCAACTTGTGATGGATTCTTCTTTAGAGGAAAACCAATCGTTGTAGTTGGCGGAGGCGATTCAGCTTTTGAAGAGGCATTGTTCCTAACTAGATTTGGTTCTTCTGTAACATTGATTCATAGGCGCGATTCATTCCGTGCTTCTAAAATCATGATTGATAGAGCTCGCAAAAATGAGAAGATTAAATTTGTTTTAAACTCTGTTGTTCAATCAATAAATGGTTCCAATGAAGATGCTCAGTCTGTAACTGTAAAAAATGTTGTAACTGGAGAAACTCAAGATATTGAAGCATCTGGTATTTTCGTTGCTATTGGTCATCTACCATCAACCTCATTCTTAAATAACTCTATAGCTCTTAACGAAGATGGAACTATTTCAGTACAGGGTGCATCTACTAAAACATCTATTCCTGGTATTTTTGCTGCAGGAGATGTGGTAGATAGCGTTTATAGGCAAGCAATATCTGCAGCAGGAATGGGCTGCCGCGCTGCTCTTGATGCTCAAGCTTATTTAAATGATTTAAGCGAATAATAAATTATGTTCCACGTGAAACAAAAAGCTTCAATGAATTACTTTTAAAGTAATTCATTGAAGCTTTTCAGTTTGTATTATGTTAATTTATGTTGCTAATCTTTTTTGTTTACTAAAATGTCAAAAATCCTTTGCATTTCTTCTGGAGATGAAAATACAATTTCGATTCTTCCATGGTTTTCTGTGCCCTTAATTGCAACTTTTGTAGAAAATATATTCTCAAGTTGTTTTCTAATAGGAGAATGCGCCCACTTATTATTTCTTTGAACCCTATTTCTCTTAGAAGACTCATCACTATTGTCTACTCTAATAGACACAATCTCTTCAGTACTTCTAACAGATAAGCCTTCTGCAATTATTCGTTTTGCCAATGATTCCATTTCTTCAGATGTAGGCAAAGCAAGAAGTGCGCGAGCATGACCTGCAGAAAGAACACCAGATGCAACATGCTTTTGCACGCTAGCTGGAAGATTTAACAGACGTAAAGTGTTTGCTATTTGCGGACGTGATTTAGACACAGATTTTGAGAGTTGAACCTGTGTTAATCCAAAATCATCAATCATCTGAGCATACGCTGCAGCTTCTTCTAAAGGATTTAAAGCAACTCTGTGCAGATTCTCCAAAAGAGCATCTCTAAGCATATTCTCATCAGAAGTTGTTCTAACAATTGCTGGAACTTTTTTAAGACCAGCTAATTGAGTTGCTCTCCATCTGCGCTCACCCATTATTAATTCATAATGAGCATTATGCGTATCCTCTTGATCTACGTTATTAATTTTTCGCACAACAATAGGCTGCAAAACTCCAACTTCTTTGATTGATGCAGCTAATTCTTGAAGCTCTTCTTCATCAAAAATCGTACGCGGCTGGTGAGCATTTGGAACAATATCAGTTGGATCTAAATATGCTAAATAGCCGCCTTCAACAGGTTTTAATTCTTTATTTTCCGCGTTGTGTTTTTCATCAATTGTTTTATTAAAAATTTTCTTTTCTTCAGTTTTTTGTTTTGAAGACACAAACGTTTTAGACGCAGAATCACCAAAGAAAAAGTCAATTGGTCTAGTTACATCGTCAATTGATGGCATAGAAGATCGCTTTGACGAATGCTTATTTTTATTAGCAATCGGCGGCACTGTTTCACGTGAAACGGTGGTTTTTTGAACATTATTTTGACCTTCATGTGGAGAAATTGCTTTATCAATACTAGGAACTTTAGTTTCACGTGAAACATCGTTAAAAACATCTTTTTGTATTAATGTTTCATGTGAAACATTTTCATTATTTTTTGCCTCAGCATTAACAAGAGCATTTTCCCCAGGTAGTGCAGGAAATAGCGCCCCTAACCCTTTGCCTAAACGAGATTTAGTTGTACTCATTATGCATTACCCTCTCTTTTAGCGTCAATTACAGCTAAAATAGCATCAGACTTATTTGCTATCTCTAACGCAGCTTCCCTATACGACACTGCTCCAGTTCCGTGTGGATCATAAGTTATAACACTTTGATTAAAACTTGGTGCTTCTGGTATTTTGACAGTTCTTGGAATGGTAGTATTTAGAACAATATTTGGATAATGGTTTTTAACTTCTTGAAACACTTCTCTACCAAGAAGAGTTCGCTTATCAAACATCGTTACTAACATTGTTGAAACAACCAGCGTAGGATTGTAATGTTGTTGCACTAATCCAATTGTCCTAATGAGTTGTCCTAATCCTTCTAGTGCATAATATTCAGCTTGAATTGGTATTAGCATTTCATGAGCAGCACACATCGCGTTAATTACCAAAAGACCTAGAGATGGTGGACAATCAATAAACACATAATCGTAGTGCTCATTATTATTGCCAAGAAACTCATTAACAGCATTTTTAAGAAGATTATTTCGATCTTCCATCTGCGCAACTTCTAGTTCTGCTCCACTTAAATCAATAGAAGCAGGAACAACATCAAGTCCTTCAATATCTGGGCAAGTTTTCTTTACTTCAGCAATAGTTTTTCTTCCCTCGATAACATCATAAACAGAGGGATCTGCTGAAGAATGAGGTATATTCATAGCTGTGGAAGCATTACCCTGAGGGTCCATGTCAATCAACAAAACTTTTGAACCACCAATAGCCATAGCTGCAGATAAATTTACAGCCGAACTGGTTTTGCCAACACCACCCTTTTGATTCGCAACAGCAATAAATCGCGTTTCTTTAGGCTTAGGAAAAACTACCCCATCAATGGCATGAAATCGGCTTGATATATTAGCCAATTCACTACCTAAGGAAGATCCATAATCTCCAAAAATACGCTTAATCGTATCTTCAGCTGACTCCACCATAACTTCATCCACCCCCGACCACCTATGGGAAAATTACCATAATTTAACCAATTTAAACCTTAGTATTTTCAAGTTTCGTTTCTTCTATGGACATAAAACACAGCAAAAAGAGCACAAGTTTCACGTGAAACACGTGCTAAATATAAAGGAAAATGACGAAAAATAGAAAACAAAATAAACTATATTATACGTATTTTATACAAATATCTTTACATAAAAATATTTGTTTCACGTAAAACACTGGAAGATTAAAGTTTCACGTGAAACGAATTATTTTATGTGTAATTAATAATATGAATTATGCTTTGTCAACTAATACAACAGTCGTAGATTGAAGACCATTTGCAACAGGAGCATCAACAATCCTAGGATTCACACCCTTCGCTTTTTTGATCATTTTTGCGGCTTTCTCAATTTCAGCCTGGGCAGATTTTCCCTTTAACGCAATCAGTTGACCATGCGTATTTAATAGAGGGATAGTCCACCCTGCTAGTTTTGTCATAGGTGCTACAGCTCTACACGTTACAACGTCAAACGGTGATATATCATGAGATTTTATTTTTTCAATAATTTCATCTGATCTTCCGTGAAAAATAGTGACATTGTCTAATCCCATAAGTTCTACACATTCTTTTAGCCAAAGAACGCGTCTTTCCATAGGTTCAATTAATGTTACATCACAATCAGGCAAACATGCTGCTATAACAATACCAGGGAATCCACCACCACTTCCTACGTCTGCTATAGATTTTTTCTTAGACTTTTTAATAGCTTCCTTAATAAAAGGAACAACAGCTGCAGAATTTAATATATGTCTTTCCCAGAGAATACTCATATCTCTAGGTCCAACTAATCCTCTCAGCAAGCCCTCTTTTTGAAGTTTCACGTGAAACATCTTACATTTATCAAGAGCATCACCTAAAACTTCGCTTAGCAATGGTGAATTTTCTAATTCATCAATTGTCTCTTGAGTATTATCGTTATTATCTTTATTTAAATTTTCTTCCATACTTCCCCGCGCTTATCAAATAAAAAGTAACACAATAAAACATTTTTTGTTTCATTGTGTTACTTTTATAGTGTTTCAACAGCCTCGTGCAATCATGAAAATTGCAAAATCTTAAATCAGTCTTCTATATACTCTTCATCTACGTCAACAGCTATATCATCAAGATCTTCGTCTTCAACTGCACTTACAGGCATATAAACGGTTACATAACGATGTGGTTCTTCTCCATGAGACCTAGAACGCAGACCCTCATCTCGCACAGTGTCATGAATGACTTTACGTTCAAATGAATTCATCGGCTTCAATTCAACTGGATCCCCAGTCTCACGAACCTCATCAACAGCATCCAAAGCAATATCACGCAAATGCTGACGCTTACGCTTAAGGAATCCATCAACATCAACAATTAAATGAGATCTCTCACCAGTTTTTTGTTGAATAGCTAATCGGCTAAGCTGCTGCAATGCGTCAACAACTTCTCCATCCCTGCCAATCAAATGCTTAATATCGGAATCATCATCCGCAACAATCTGAATCATCGGTCTATTGTTACGAACACCCATTTCAATATCGCCCTCATAATCAGCAATATCTAGAAGTCCTTCTAAGTAATCGGCAGCTATATCAGCTTCCTCATTGAGCTGGTCAATGCTTCTAGTTTCGTCTTGCGCCATTTACATACTCCTTAATTGCAATAAATGTCAAGAATCACAATTCTGTTTACAAGTGTAACTGAAGATAAATCCAAAATTACCTACTTGTTTATTCACATATTTTTATCTATTTATTTTTTCGTTTACGCGTAGGCTGCTTACGTTGAAACCCTTCGGCTTCTCTACGCTTAGCTTCTTCGCGAGCTTTTTGAAGCTTTTCTTCTTCAATAGATGGCAATCCTTCACGTTTACGACGTTCGGATTCATTCTTATAATCTCGTTTTTCTTTTTCCTCCGCAGCTGGAGAACCTGGAGTTGGGAAAGCATATACCTGCCAAATAGAGCGAAGCATATTCATAATGTTGTTTACAAGCCAATAAACAAGCATTGCAAATGGAAGAGCGAATGCAGAGAAAACGTAGATTAATGGGAATCCCCACATCATAAGTTTTTGCATCGTATACTGGGGACCCTGCTTCGATTCTGGCGGAAGATTCTTACGAATATTGTTAAATTGCATGTACCACATTGCAGCACACATCAATATAACAAAGATTACAATAACAACTTTTCCGCCCGCTTGAACCGTCATAAACGTGTCGGAAACACCAACGCCAAACACATGAGTTTTAACAAATTGCTGTGCTGTAGCAACATCAAAAGCACCAAGAGCAGTATGCTTGCCTCTAGCAATAAATGGTATAACGGAAAGCGTGTACCAAATACTCATAAACGCTGGACCTTGAATCATCATTGGCAGGCAGCTTCCTGCAGGATTTGCGTTGTTTTCTTGATACAGCTTCATCATTTCTCGCTGCATGGCTTCTTTGCTAGCAGGATCGCTTTTACCCTTATACTTTTGCTGAATTTTCTTCATTTTAGGAGCGATTGCTTGCATATTGCGCATACCTTTAATGCTTTTTATAAAGGCAGGGAATATACACGCGTGCACAACAAGCACAAGGAAAACGATTGAAAGTACCCAAGAGAATCCAATTTCATTCATCCCAATAAGAACAAATAGCTTGTGGAAAAGTGACATTACTTGAGTCATAAGCCATTCAACTGGCGTAAGGATTTTATAAAACCATCCCCAAATTCCGTTATCAAGTAAGAAATGATCTTGATTAAACATTAGTTATCCTTGTCTTCGTCAGCCAAGGGAGTTAACCGTGGCTCTTCATGCGCTTTAGACCAGGCGCAACGATAAAAAATTGAATATTTTCGTGGTACGTCGTCAATACTGCAGCTAGTCCATGGTCTACAGCGCAACAGACGTAAAACGGCTAGAATACCACCCTTAAACGCCCCATAGCGGCTAACGGCTTCTATAGCGTATCTTGAGCACGTTGGATAATAACGACAGCAAGCAGGTCTTTTGGCAGAAATCACGCGTTGATACCAGCGAATCGCTTTTATAATCAAATTCGCTACAACACTATTTCTACCGCTCATGATTCATCACTGCTCCTGCGAGCTTGCTTTACTATCACTATCTTCGCTAGTTTTTAAGCACATAGTTTGCATGAATTGATTTTGATCTTGAAGATTTTTAGCTATTTTGCCGAAAATCTTTTTGATTTGCTCATTCAACGAATCAAACGAAGATTGTGCAGCAGTAGGTTTTGCACGCAATACTACATCGCAACCATATGGAAGCAACGACTCGTGCTCTTTTGCTATTACTCTAAAACGTCGTTTTACCTTATTTCGAATAACAGCTTTTCCAACTGATTTAGATACAGCAAGACCTAACCTTAAAGCAACATCATTTTTTTGAGGTTGCTTTAAGGTATCACAAAATGCCGCGGGAGTGTTTTCAAAACCCGTGGCAATATCATCTGGACTTACTTTTCTGTCTTCGTTAAGCGCGTCTAATACGGTTACACATACACGCATATCATAATGCGCGACTATATCCCGTGAACACACTTTGCGTCGTTTTTTGAGCACCGCAACAAAATCGCGATGGCTTTTCAGCCTATCCATGCTTTACGACGCGTCCCAGCTCAGGCAGAAAGTGTCTTGCGGCCCTTGGCACGACGACGGTTAATCACTGCGCGACCAGCACGCGTACGCATGCGAACGCGGAAGCCGTGCTTCATGTGACGACGACGGTTGTTAGGCTGGAATGTCCTCTTCATAACTAACGCTCCTGTATTTAGCCATGCAAAAGCATGGCTCCGTATGAGTCAAGCTATACCAAATTACTATCACCCCTCACCAAGAGCTAAAATTTTATTAATTATCGTGTTCTAAATAGGACTTTTAGAATAATTCTTATTCTCTAAATAACTTTATAAATCTATTAAAAAACGTAAATAATTCGTCTTAAAATCGTTGGAAAATGTGGATTACTAAGTTTTACATTATCCACAAATTACACACATGTTATTAACATACAAGTATTTTCAACACGCTAGGCTGTGGATAACTTCTTAGGGTCGGAGTAAACATATTCTACTAGCACTCTTTTCACACATAAATGTGTATTAAAAAAATACACTGAGTTGTTAATGCGAAAAGGAAATTACTTTTGATTGGGGGTGTAACATGTCTGAAGCCTTTGAGGATCCTAGTGCTCAAGCCGCCATAGTATGGTCTAATACTCTCGCCGTGTTGCGCCATAATGCACTTCTAAGCAATCGGGATAAAAGTTGGTTTGAGAGTGTAAAACCTGAAGCTATTTTTGGAACAACAATTGTTTTATGCGTTTCTAATATTGAGACTCAGCAAGCTCTGCAAAACGAACTTA